>NZ_KB976986.1:3446937-3555055 GCF_000399665.1 Acinetobacter calcoaceticus ANC 3811 | reverse complement strand
CCCTTGGCAAGGGGTATTTCTGCCTTTTTCTATCGAGTGCCGATTTTTTCTTCTATTTTGTGAAAAAAGTCATATATATGCCTTTTTTTTAGGCACTTCAGTCAACTTTAGATGAGATATTAAACTTTTTTTACTTTATCAACTTCATGTAGAATAGATTATTCGTGCAATAGTTTGGCATTAACTCACCATGTGGCAGTTCGCTAAAAAAGTATTTGTTTGCATACTTGTAGTGTTTGCTACGAGTGGGCCTTGTTATGCCAATTCAAAACATAACTTCTATGTGCTTACTTTATCTATTCTAAGCTACAGTAAGTGGGAGAATGTGAATACTCCTACTCTTTGTGTTATTGATAATCCCTCCATTACATCTACCTTTCAATCTTATATCCAGCAAATGTCTTATAATTATCGTGTTCAAACTGTAAACGCGAAAGATTTTGCTCGGTCACATTGTCAGGCTGTTTATTTCTCTACTACTACGCCCCAACAACAACAAAGTCTTATTCAGAACTATCCTTATCGTTCTTTACTTTCTTTAAGCATTAATAATTCAGAATGTGAAATAGGAAGTATCTTTTGTTTATATAACCAAAATAATTACACTACCTTTAAAGTTAACTTAGATGCTTTAAGTCACTCCAAAGTTCATATTGATCCGAGAGTATTACTCTTGGCTAAGAATGCGGAGTAAGGGTCATGATATCAAAGTTGTATCAGTCCACTTCATTACATGCTTTATTTAGAAAATCTCAATTTACTATTTTCGCAATTACTTTCTTTATCTGCTCTTTTACGTTTGTATCAATTTCTGTTTTTACAATGGAAACTTACGCCAAACAAAACTTGCAATTGCTTAGCCATACTCTGCTAGAGCGTATTCAGCCCGCAGTTGTATTTAATGATAAAATTACGATAGAGCAAATTTTGAATGAATATACGAATGATCATTCAATTCGTACTATTCATATTTATGATTCAGAGCATCATTTAATTGCACAAAGTTTTAAATTATCAAGTCAGACTTCAATTCTAGAGGGCTGGTTTGATCATTGGTTTTTAAATGAACCTGTTCATCTTACAATTTACCATCATGAACAAAATGTAGGTGAATTAACACTTTTTGGTAGTTCTGAAAAAATATTGCAGTTCCTTAAAATGATTATGGTAGGGCTTGCAATTGCGATGTTGTTTATTGTTTGCGCTTTGTGGTGGTCAGTAAACTTAACTTATCGTCAAATTATGCAGGCTATTTATCCACTTACCAATATTGCTCAAATTGTAAGTGAGCAAAAAGCTTATAATCTTCGTTTTCCTTATAATCGTATTAAAGAATTTCAAGATTTAAATACCGTTTTTAACGAGTTACTTGAAGAAATTCAGATATGGGATAACCAGCTACAAAAGGAAAATCGTAAATTATCCTTTCAGGCTCATCATGACCAACTCACCTTATTGCCTAATAGACATTATTTTTATCAGATTCTCTTAGACATGTTTGAAGATAAGGGTTTTGATAACAAGTCTGCTTTATTATTTATAGATAACAATAACTTCAAAGCGATTAATGACCAATTTGGACATTTGGCTGGAGATGAAGTTTTAAAAGAAATGGCAAATCGTCTACAAACTCGTCTACGTCATCAAGATTTTATTGCCCGATTAGGCGGCGACGAATTTGCTGTCATTTTGCATTCCATTAGTCATGCTGATCATTTAATATCTATTGCTGAAAATTTACTCGAAAGCTGTAAAGAACCTTTGCATCTGAATGGTCAAACCATTTACTTCAGTTTTAGTGTGGGTATTGCTTTATCACAATTTGCATCTAGCCCCGAAGATTTCATTATGCAAGCAGATCAGGCAATGTATAAGGCTAAAACTTCGGATGAACACTGGTTTATCTATAAACCTGAAAATTAAATTTAGGCTAATCTATGAATACAAGATCTTTGAAACTCTCCTTTATTGCATTGCTATGCATTACTCTTGCAGGGTGCCTGAGTTTTGGTCCATTAAAATATCGTCAGGTAAAATTGCTTAAGAAAGAAGGTTTTGTTCTTACTAATGAAGGATGGACTCTGGGTTTACCTGAACGTTTGTTATTTGACTTTAATAATGCAGAGTTAAAACAGAGCCATGAAGCTGAGTTAGTGCGTCTAGCAAATCAATTGAATAAATATGATCTAAATAAATTGAAAATTGTTGGTCATACTGATGATGTTGGTGATGCTGCCTATAATCAAAAGCTGTCTGAAGAACGTGCGCAAAGTGTGGCAAATCTTTTCTTAGCTCGCGGGTTTAAGAAAGAAAATATCTATGTGATTGGTCGTGGTTCAACGCAACCTTATGTTCCAAATACAACCAATGAAAATCGTGCGATTAACCGACGTGTTGCTATTGTCGTTATTCCATAATTTTTCAATTCATAAAAAAGCCAATCCTTTGTGATTGGCTTTTTTATTTTAAACTAACTCAATAATATCAATGGTTGGCGGCACTCTAAAACGTAAAGGAATTCCGACCATTCCTGTGCCAACGGTAACAAAGACATCCGCATGTTCGTGGGAATAAAGTCCTCTTTTATGCCCTAAAATTGATACTTTTTTCATAATATAGTTAGTTAACCACGGAAGCTCCACTTGCCCTCCATGTGTATGTCCAGATAACATTAATGGACGATTCGGTAATTTAGGCACCATATCAACCGTATCGGGATTATGGGACAAAATTAACCAAGGTTTGTCTTGGGGTAAATCTGGCATAGAACGCATATCAGTTTTCCCAGCCCAAAGATCGCCAATACCAATCAAACGGAATTCTTCAAAATCAACAATTTTTCCTTCGATATCAACAACTTCATTATAAAACAAGGCATCTTTTAATAATTGTTGAATTGGTGGCCCAGGATATTGCTCATCATGATTGCCAGGAACCGAGTAAACAGGCGCCTGAATTTCTTTTAAAACACTCAATTCTTGAATCAGCCTATCTTCTGGTTCATAGGTCCAGTCACCTGCCACAACTACTAAATCTGGTTGCTGCTCATTTAGTTTTTTAACTATTGTTTTTAGCTGACGTTCATGCCCTGAAAATAAACCGATATGTAAATCTGCAATTAACGCTACTTTTACAGGTTTAGTAAAACTACGATCTGGATTTAAGCGATATTGATGAGTATCGACACGTACAAGATGAGGTTCAATAAATCGGGCGTAGATTAAAACACCACTTAAGAAAAAGATGAAAATACCTTGGTGAATTGAATAATAACCAATCCAAGCAGCGTATAAATTAAAAAACCAGAGAGGAATAAGTAGATAAGAGAGATAAAATGCGAGTAAATGAACAAAAGCTTTAAATGGATGAATCGTCTCGGTCCGAGATTGGTGAATCCAAGCTTCAGAAATCGCCCATAAAGCAAGTATTGAAAATATAAAGTAAAAACAAAAAATAATTGAATTTGGATTCCACATTACGACTCTCGACTTATCTTATATTGATTGCTAGTAATCAAATTCAATATTTATCTTTCAATATGCACGAATTATACTCTAGCTCACGTTATCGTATGTACTGATTATGGCACAATCCTCTCATTCCAAACAGCTTCAAACGAATCAACAAGCTAAAGGCTTTTTGATAAAAGTCTCTATAGTCCTATGTTCTAGTTTTGCTGTGGGTTTGACAGGATGTAGTACTCTGCCAAAACATAGGGCTGAACCATTAGAATATGCAAATGATATCGACACATCGGAGACTTCACTTGCTCAAATTGTTACTCCATTACGTCAGCAAAACCCCAAGCTAACCGGTTACCACGTCTTAAATGATCCATTGGAGGCTCTAGCAGCCCGCCTAAGATTAATTGATAAAGCCGAAAAGACTTTAGATTTACAATATTACATTTGGGACAATGACAAAGTTGGTGCCTTAGCCTTGCACGCGATTATTCGGGCAGCTGATCGTGGTGTAAAAGTTCGACTTCTTATTGATGACAATAATGCAAAAAAAATAGAAGGGATTTTACTCGCTCTCTCTCAACATAAAAATATTGAAGTGAAGCTTTTTAACCCATACCGTTTTCGTAAATATCGTGCGATGGATATGGTGCTTGATTTAAAACGTATCAATCGTCGCATGCATAATAAAAGTTTTATTGCCGACAATGAGGTTGCTCTTATTGGCGGACGGAACATGACAAATCAATATTACAATGTAAGCGATAGCTATCAATTTTCTGATGTCGATGTGATGTTAGTTGGTGCTGCTGTTGATGACATTGTGAATTCGTTTGATGATTACTGGAATCATGAATATGCCTATTCAGTTCAAAGCATCGTAAGTCCTGAGCAGCACCGTCTACGTTATGAAGGATTAAAAGAGCAACTCGAAGCTCACTACCAACTAGCAACTGTTCAAAACTTTTTAAACTTAACCGCAAAATCACATGCATTTGATCAATGGTTAAATCGCAGCATCCAATTCGACTGGGTCAAAGCAGAAGTCGTAAAAGACTCGCCTGATAAAATCAAATCAAAGGCAAAAAAAGAAGAGCACCTGAATTTCCAGTTAATTAACCATCTAGAAAAACCGGAAAGTAATGTTGATTTAATTTCAGCTTATTTTATTCCTGAAAAACAAGGCGCTAAAATTTTAAGCACGCTTGCTAAAGAAGGCGTTGAGGTGCGAGTTTTAACTAACTCGTTTAAAGCGAATGACGTTGCCGTTGTACATGCCTTTTATGGAAAATACCGTAAAGAACTTCTTAAAAACGGCGTACAACTTTATGAGTTTTTACCTACCCCTGATAAAAGAGATTTAAATAAAAATACTGATGAGCTTGCCACTAAAGCGAAAGTAAATATGAAGGGATTAAGCCGCTCAAGTTTGCATACTAAACTGATGGCATTAGATGAACAGGTTTTTATTGGTTCATTTAATTTTGATCCACGCTCAGCTTATTTGAATACTGAAATTGGCGTAATTTTAGATAGCCCGTCGTTGGCTAAGACAATTCACCATACGATGGATGAAAATTTAAATAAATATGCTTATAAGCTAAAGCTTGACTCGAATAATCATATTTATTGGCAGCAAGAAACGCCCAATGGTCCCTTAATTTATAGACAAGAACCCGAGATGAAATGGTGGCAAAAAGCAGGCATGAAATTTCTTTCATGGCTGCCACTTGAAGGATTTATGTAATTAATTTTTTGGCTTAAGTACTTTTTGATGTAGTTGAGCCAAGCCTTCTACCATTTTTTCTTGAACTTCACGCGTTAAACTCTTCACATCATGCCCTTCCACGGAAATTGGTGGCAAAGTTAACAGATGAGCAGTTACTCTCGGCATTTCAAGTACACGTTGAATATGTTCGGCAAACGACATCTCGCCAATGAATGGAGCAACTGTATCTAATTGTCCATCACGGTTTACATAACAAATTAAACATACCTGTACTGGGCGTTGAGCCTCAATAGCAGCCCCAAGCAAACGACCATGTACTTTCTTAACAGAATGTCCATCTGTGGTCGTTGCTTCAGGGAAAAATAGTACAGGAATATTTTGTTTTAAAAATTCGGTAATTTGCTCACGAATTTTAATGGAATCACCAGACCCACGCTTAATAAATAAAGTTCCACCACCTTTAGCTAGATTGCCTAAAATGGGCCAATTTTCAATTTCAGCTTTGGCAAGAAAGAAAACACGAGCGCCTGAACCTAAAACAGCAACATCGAGCCAAGAAATATGATTACTTACCCATAAAGCAGGTTCTCGAGGAATTGTTCCGTGTACTTCGACATCTAAGTTAAAAACCTGACATAAACGGCGGCAAAAAAATTGAACATAGCGTGTATTGACCGGATTATTAGGATCTTTATAAAGGCCATGTCGATAAACTAAATAAAAACCTTCACTAATTGCAGCGGTAGCCGAAGTGACTTTTTTTCCGTACAAACCTATTTTTGATAATTTCTTTAACGTTGAATTAACTATACTTTGCGTTTGAGCCATAAAATTTCACTAACGATCAATCATTGTTATACCCATCTCAAGCATTCTATACGTTTCAGAATAAACTTGCATTGATGATAGAGAACGGGGAAAAAATAAATTCAGACACCTCTAATAGCATTTAACTAATCTAAAGGATAAGAACAAACGCTTTCCCCTTTTGCATAAGTTTCATCTAGAATAAAGTTTTCCCATTTTCAGGATTTACAACCACGTGGAATATGTTGATCGGCATCAAGGCGGTGAACGCACAATTTTAGTGAGTGTTTCAGTACAATTATTAGATGATCTGGATGCCGAAGAGTTTGCTCTACTTGCACAGTCTGCTGGTGCAGATATCCTTGAACATATTAAGGTTCAGCGAAACAAACCCAATCCTAAATTTTTTATTGGTTCAGGAAAAGTCGAAGAAATTGCAGAGCGAGTTCAGGAACTAGAAGTAAGTCTGGTGATTTTTGACCATGCTTTGTCACCCGCTCAAGAACGAAATTTAGAAAGAATATTAAAATGCCGAGTCATTGATCGTACAGGATTAATTTTAGATATTTTTGCGCTGCGTGCCCGTACGCATGAAGGTAAATTACAAGTCGAACTTGCACAGCTTAAGCATTTATCCACCCGCCTTATTCGTGGCTGGTCAGCAGACTTTGAACAACAAAAAGGTGGTATTGGCTTACGTGGTCCCGGTGAAACGCAACTAGAAACAGATCGTCGTCTCATTCGTGTACGTATTGCCCAATTAAAAGATAAATTAGAAAAGGTACATCAAACACGTATACAGGGACGTGCTGCAAGACAAAAGGCAGCCATTCCAACTGTGTCGTTAGTAGGCTATACCAATGCTGGAAAATCGACTCTATTTAATATTTTAGCAAAAAGTGATGTCTACGCAGCCGATCAACTGTTTGCAACACTCGACCCGACATTACGCCGTTTGGAATGGGATGGTATTGGTACTGTCGTGTTAGCAGATACAGTAGGTTTTGTACGAAACTTACAGCATGATTTAATTGAATCATTCAAAGCAACACTTGAAGAAACCCTAGAAGCCACACTTTTACTACATGTAATTGATAGTAATAGCCACGACATGCTTGATCAAATTGAAGCAGTTGAAGGCGTATTAAAAGAGATTGGTGCAGATGCTCCAGTACTTCGGGTGTACAACAAAATTGACCTGAGTGGTGAAGAAGCCAAAATTGTTTATGCCGAGCCACATGTACCAGATCGAGTTTATGTTTCAGCTCATGCTGGCCTTGGCCTAGAGTTACTTCAAAAAGCAGTACAAGAATGTTTAATGGGTCAAATTCAAAAGTTTTCTCTGATTCTTAAACCTGCTTATGGCAAATTTCGCACACAGCTTTATGCCTTAAATGTGATTGAGTCTGAACACTATGACGATGCAGGCTTATTACATATTGATGTACGCATTGCGCCACATAAGTTAGAAAAGCTTATTCGCCAAGCAAAATTGCCCTTAGAAGAAATCTTAGGAGAACGCGCTAGTCAATTTAAGCGCCCATTGGAAGAGTTTGAAATCAAGGGCGAGATCAGTTAAAACTCGATAAGTAAACTTTTAGAGATAAAAAATATGGATAAGATCAAAAGTATAGACTGGACAGCATGGGTAGCAACTTTACTACTCATTATTGGTTTTCGTGAAGGCTCTGTCATTGTCATGCGTGCTTTTGGTCATCCAGAATTAGGTAATCTGGTCGGCTTAATCAGCTTACTCACTGTTTTGATTATCTGGAGAAAGTTCAAAAAAATTCCTCTCCGAATAGTCGATACCAATAATAAAATCATGAAAGAAAGTGGTTTTGCTTTTTTACCTGTTTGTGCTGGCTCCTTAATTATGTTGGTGCATATGGGTAAAGAAATTCCACTATTCCTTTTTGTTTTAGTGGTCAGCACCCTTATACCTTTGTGGGTCTATGCAAAAATGGCAAAACGTTGGTTATAAGGAGAATAAAATGTTTACGATTTTCTATGGTTTTTTGATCACACTCATTGGTTATCTATGTGCAAAACCTTTAAACCGACGCTTTCCACAAGTTCCACTTTTAGTTTTTGGCATGTTCATTGTCATTGCATTACTTTCAGTTTTACAAGTTCCTTATGAACAGTACCGCCTTTATGTGAATGAGTTATTTAGTCATTTATTAGGGTATGTGACTGTAGCTTTAGCCATTCCCTTGGCTGCAATGCGTTACGATGATCTTCCAATTAAATCAGTCATTGGTATTTTACTTTTTGCAAGTATTAGCGCCGTCGCTTTGCCTATGGGTCTCGCTTATTTATTGCATATGTCGGAACCTACCGTTCTTGCATTTGCGACCCGTGCGGTAACCACTCCAATCGCTCTGAATATCGCAACGTTATTGCATGCTCCGGAAACGCTGGTGACTCTTATTGTTATCTTATCTGGCGTTATTGGAGCAGCGTTTTCACCATTTTTACTTAAACATATTCATGATGAAAGAGCATCAGGTTTAGCCTTAGGTTTAGCTGCGCATGCCATAGGAACAGCTCAAGCTTGGCAACGCGGACCAGTTGCAGGTCGCTACGCTGCATTTGGTATGGCTTTAAATGGTGTATTTACTGCGATTTGGCTGCCGACATTCATGTTATCTTTTGGAATACATTGATTAAAAAGTAGTTTAAATAAACATTGAACCAGTTAACAATTAGAAATAAGATGATCTTTCAAAGTTAAAAGGATTTTTAATTATGGGGAAAATTTTTATTGGAGCTATGCTCTTACTGGGGATTAATACTGCTACATTTGCAGCAGATATTACAGGTCTTTGGCAAACAATTGATGATAAGACAAGTGCTCCAAAAGCACAGGTAGAAATACGAAAAGAAGCCAATGGGACCTATGCTGGAAAAGTTGTTAAAGTTACACCTCGTCCGGGTTATACCCCTAAAGAGATTTGTGACAATTGCCCAGCACCCTATACCAATAAACCAATTTTAGGATTGGATATTGCAACGGGTTTAAAGCGAACAGATGGTTCTAATTACACAGGTGGGAGAATTTTAGATCCTAACACTGGTAAAGTTTATGGACTTAAAGCAAAACTTAACGCAAGTGGTAAACTTCTCCATCTGCGTGGATACCTTGGGGTTTCAGCATTAGGCCGTAACCAAATATGGATACGTGTTGAATAGTTAAAAAAAGCCGCTTATGCGGCTTTTTTATTTTCACTCATGAAAAGAATTGCTTTTCCTATATTTGCACTGGATTATCGACAGCAAAGACTTCTTTATCTTCAAGACGATAAGCCATTAACTTTCTGCCCCAAACACAGCCGCCATCAATATTCTGGATTTGCTCATTGATGCTTCTACCTTCTAGCGCAGCCCAATGACCAAAAATAATCTGATGAGTCTCTGCAGCTTTACTTGGAAATTCGAACCAAGGTAAATAGCCTTCTGGCATTGGAGCATCTAGAGCATCTTTAAAACTGAACTCTAAAGCCCCTTCTACATTGGTTAAACGCATGCGGGTCAAATAGTTGGTAATACAACGTAAACGAGCTGAACCCGTTAAGTCATCTTCCCACAAATCTGGTTTTGAGCCATACATTTCTGCCAAAAAGGCATCTAATACAGATAAATCTGGATGTGAGAGTACAGATTCAACCTCTTTTGCAAGCGTTGCAGTTTTTTGGGCATCCCAAATGCAAGGTATACCTGCATGAGTAAGAATTGTGTGCTCGTTCGGGAATAAGCATAAAGGTTGTTTACGCAACCAGTCGATTAACTCATCGCCATCAATTGCATCAATAACATCCTGTGTGCGATCTTTTGCTTTAATCTCTTTTAAACCACGCGCACCAGCAACTAAAGTTAGATCATGATTTCCGAGTACAGTTGCAGCAGCACCGCGATCAGCAAGTTTTTTAACAAAACGTAAGGCACCTACTGAGTTTTCGCCACGAGCGACCAAATCACCTGCAAACCATAAAAAATCTTGGTCTGGATCAAAACGTATTTCTTTAAGTAAGGCTTTCAGAGCTTCAAAACACCCTTGTACATCGCCAATCACATAATTAAAACGTTTAGTCATTTATCCCACCATTTGATCGGCTAAAGCAACAAATTGAGCAAGTGTTAAAGTTTCAGGACGAGCCATCGGGTCAACGCCTGCTTTTTCAAAACCATCTTCAGCGATCATACCTTTAAGACTATTTCTTAGGGTTTTACGACGTTGGGTAAATACATGACCAACCAAGCGAGCTAAAGCTTTTTCATCTTTTGCAATAATTGGTTTCTGTTCATATGGAACAAGACGGAAAACAGCACTCGTTACTTTAGGTGGCGGGTTAAATGCGCCAGCTGGCACTTCAAATAAAAACGTAGGTTGGCAATAATACTGAATCATTACCGACAAGCGACCATATTCTTTTGTATTTGGTTCGGCAGTAATACGTTCAACCACCTCTTTTTGCAGCATAAAGTGCATGTCTTTAACTTTACTGCCAAATTCCAAGAGATGAAAAAGTAATGGAGTTGAAATGTTATAAGGTAAATTACCAACCACACGTAATGGTCGACCATCTTTTACCAGCTCGTTAAAATCATATTTTAATGCGTCAGCTTCTATAATAGTTAAACGTTCAGGATGTGGAACGCGTTCTGGTAAGCCTGCCGCTAAATCACGATCTAGCTCAACCACTGTTAATGCATCACACTCTCCAATTAAAGGAGAAGTTAAAGCGGCCAAACCAGGACCAATTTCGACAACATTTTCACCCGCACGCGGATTCACCGAGCGCACGATTTTGGCAATGACTCGCTGATCATGTAAGAAGTTTTGACCAAAACGTTTACGAGCTTTATGCCCTTCATCTTTCGGGTTTAGGGCATTAATTTGATACATATAACATTTCCAACATGAAAAATTTAGCTCGCTGCCAAAGATAACGCTAAATCGACAGCGACATTTAAACTTGAGCTTTTTGCCAAACCAGTCCCAGCCAAAGACAATGCAGTGCCATGATCGACCGAGGTTCGGATGAATGGCAAACCCAATGTAATATTGATGGCCTCACCAAACCCTTGTGATTTTAACACAGGTAAACCTTGATCATGGTACATAGCGAGTACAGCATCAGCATTTTTAAGATGCTCAGGGGTAAATAAGGTATCCGCAGGCAAGCTTAGGCTCATTTTAATTCCTTGCGTCCGATAAGTTTCGAGTACCGGATTAATGGTATCAATCTCTTCACGTCCTAAATAGCCATCTTCACCCGCGTGAGGATTTAAGCCACACACTAATATGCGCGGATCTATAATTTTAAATTTAGTTTTTAAGTCATGTATTAAAATATCAATGACTTGATGTAACCGCTCTTTGGTAATTGCATCAGCAACATCTCTTAAAGGCAAATGTGTAGTCGCTAAGGCAACACGCAAAGTTTTGGTTGCAAGCATCATGACGACGCGCTCTACACCTGCAATCTCTTGATAATATTCAGTGTGACCACTAAACAAAATACCTGCGTCATTAATGACTGACTTTTGTACAGGAGCAGTGGCCACCCCGACACTTTTACCAGATAACGCATAATCAGCTGAACGGCGTAATTGTTCTAATACATAAGCCGCATTAGCTGAATTTAATTGCCCATCAACAACCGCTGTTTCTAAAGGCACATGCTCTATATAAAGCTCACCTATAGATGATGATTCAGCTTGTCCCGTATATTCTACAAGTTGAACATATCTCCCTAGTTTTTGGGCACGTTGTTCTAATAAATTTCGGTCACCCAAAACAACAACAGGGCGTTCATCAACTCGCTTAGCCAAGCTCAAGCAAATATCTGGACCAATACCAGCCGGCTCACCGGAAGTGACATATAAAGGCAGCACAATCACCCCAGACACATAACGAAAATTTGTTTGATTTTAACATATCCCGCATTCATCAGTTTATGGATTAAATTATGCTGCTTAAACTGGATTTTTCTTGTGACTTTAAACAAACTCGTTTAGAATGCTGGCTCCTTTTGTTTGGACAGATTCCATAGTCCAAACCAACTATAATAGGTAGTGGTTTAATGAAAACTCTCAGCGCTAAGCCAGCTGAAGTTCAACATGACTGGTATGTTGTTGATGCTTCTGGCAAAACTTTAGGTCGCCTTGCGACTGAAATCGCTCGTCGTTTACGCGGTAAGCACAAGACTTCTTATACTCCTCACGTTGACACTGGCGATTACATCGTTGTGATTAATGCTGAACAAGTTCAAGTGACTGGTAAAAAAGCGCTTGATAAGAAATATTATCGCCATACTGGTTTCCCTGGTGGTATCCGTGAGACTAACTTCGAGAAGTTAATTGCTCACAAGCCTGAAGCTGTTCTTGAAAAAGCAGTTAAAGGTATGTTACCAAAAGGTCCTCTTGGTTATGCAATGATCAAAAAAATGAAAGTGTACGCTGGTACTGAGCATCCGCATGCTGCTCAACAGCCACAAGTTTTGGACATCTAAGGGATACAGCACATGGCTACTAATTATGGTACAGGTCGCCGTAAGACCGCAACTGCACGTGTTTTCTTGTCAGCTGGTACAGGCAAACTCGTTATTAACAACCGTACTTTAGAGCAATATTTCGGTCGTGAAACTGCTCGTATGGTTGTTCGTCAACCTTTAGAACTTTTAGAAGTTACTGAAAAGTTTGACCTTTACATCACTGTTAAAGGTGGTGGTATGGGTGGTCAAGCTGGCGCAATCCGTCACGGTATTACTCGTGCGCTTATCGCTGCTGATGAAACTTTAAAACCTGTTCTTCGTCAAGCTGGTTTCGTTACTCGTGATGCTCGTGAAGTTGAACGTAAGAAACTTGGTTTACGTAAAGCTCGTAAGCGTCCTCAATTCTCTAAACGTTAATTCGTTTATCGAGTTGGACAAAAAGCCTTGGATTTTTCCAAGGCTTTTTTATTATGAAAATAGAACAATAAAATGCAAACTTATAAATATAAACAAACTATCTCGTTAGAACCGTGATTTCCTAGAGCATTTTTAGTATCCTAATCGATTCACTCAACCACGTCGTCTTGTGATATGTCGGTCGAAAACACCTCTATTCAGGGGATTACCCTTTACAGTCATGCTGATGATTTCCGTTCTCACTGGATTCGTTTCTTATTAGCAGAAAAACAAATCAAATATCAATTGATCGTAACTGACCATGAAGACGAAGATTTGGCAAGTTTAAATCCATATAACCAATTGCCGATGTTGGTCGAGCAAAATCTTAAATTATTTTCAGCACCTATTATTGCTGAATATTTAGATGATCGTTATCGCCAAAGTAAGCTTTATGCAGATGCTCCAATGATGCGTGCAGAGCAGCGTCAATATATATGGAGACTTGAAAATGACTGGTTCAAGTTAGCAGATCACATGTTAAAACATGCTGATTCTTTAAATGTCGAACAAAAGCAAAAAGCCCAAAAAGAATTACGTGAAACTTTAATTTCACTTACTCCCCTATTTCAGCATTTTCCTTATTTTATGTCTGAGCATTTTACAATCTTGGACTGTATGCTTGCCCCTATCTTTTTAAGATTAAATAGCATGGGAATCGATTTACCCAAACAGCACTGCCGACCGATACTTTTGTATTGTAAACGTATCTTTGAGAGGCCTTCTTTTGCTAAATCAATGACGGCTCAAGAGAAAAACCGTTACAATGAACTATTAAATATGGAATAGTGTGATATGTCTGAGCAAACTATTGATTTAACCCCTACACGTCCTTATCTTGCTCGTGCAATCTATGAATGGATTTGTGATAACCAACTTACTCCTTATCTATTAGTGGATGCGACTCAGCCACATACCGATGTTCCACAGCAATTTGTTAAAGATGGCCAAATCATTTTAAATATCGTGCCTCATGCTGTTCATCAACTTATTATCGGAAATGAAGCCATTACTTTTTCTGCTCGTTTCGGGGGAGCATCAAAAGACATTTATGTACCTATTCAGGCTGTTTTAGGTATTTATGCACGTGAAAATGGACAAGGTTTATTCTTTGATCCTGAAGAATATGCCAATGTCACGCCTGTAGAAAATACAGTAGAGTCAGAAGTACAAGAAGCAATTGAAACAACATCGTCCAAGAAAAAACCAACGTTAAGAATTTTAGATTAAATTTAGAGGAAGAAAGCATGGCATTTGATTTAGTCCAATACTTTGCTGAGCAGATAAAAATTCAAAAGCCTCAGCTTTTAAATCAATATCCAGTTAATGAAAAAAATAAACTGATTGATGAAGTGAATATTCTTGCGCTTGGAAAACTGATTAGTTTATGGCGCCAAGATGACAATAAGATTTATCAAGAAATCAAAGCTGCAGATCCACTTTATATTCAGGAAGTTGCTCGCCATTTAACAACTTCTAAGCATAATCAGTCGACTTTAAAAAATGCAGAACTAGAACAGAGTATTTCTGAAATTTTAACTTTGCAGTTAGCAGAACTTAACCAACTCGATGAAACAGGTGGTTTTGGGCATAATGGTTTAAAAGAATTAATTTTAGGTCAAGTAGAACATTTATCAGGTCAGGCAGAAGATTGGGTTTGGTCAACAAACCACCTAAATGAATTAATTGGTTCTAAACCTGTGGAACAAGAAGAGCTATCATTGGATATAACAATGAAGGAGTTCAACCAAATGGTTCACCAAGCCCAACCTCATCATGATGACTTGCATATTGAAGAACAAGCTGCCGAGGTTTCTGTACCTACATGGTCAAAGATTATTGCCCCTGTCGTTGCTTTAGCAATTTTGGGCTATTTGTACTGTGCTTATACACAATTAATTGCTTAAAAATTTACCTATACAATCAATTAAATGCCACCCATAAAAGGTGGCATTTTTTATTAGACTACAATACTAAATAACATTTGTCGTTTTTTTACTTGCTGCCCTTGTTGCCCTAAAACATCATCGACCACTCCATCTACATCAGATTTAATCTGTTGCTGGATTTTCATCGCTTCAAGCACCAATAAGGTTTGCCCTTTCACAACTTGATCGCCTTTATTGACCAAAATATTCACTACAGCACCGTCCATCGGTGCACGAATTTTGCCATCACCAGCTACATCCGCTATTTCTGGGGCAGCATAGGTCACATTGCGTATCGCAACATTGCCATTATCTTTATCTAGATAAAGCTGATCACCATCTAATACATATTGGACACGGCGACGTACGCCATCAATTAAATAAACTAATTGCTCTGTCGTTCTCTCAAGCACTTCAATACAAACTGTTTGATCGCAGAGCTGTGCCTTAAACGTGTTATTTACAGAGGAAAGCTGCAATTGAATTTGCTGCTCATCATATTTAAGTTTTAATGGTAATGGTACGCCAAGCCCAGTTTGCCACACCGCAGTCACTTTACTTTGACTAAATAATGCAGCAGCAATCGCTAAATTTTCTAAAGATAGAACCTGCTTATGTAGACTGCCGTCATCTTGAAAATGCTGTTGAATAAACGCAGTATTGGTACCCCCTGTAACAACAACCGGATGGCGTAATAAATTGACCAAGAACTGCTTATTACTATTTACACCTAGCAAAACACAGTCATCTACAGCCCGAGTAAGTAAGCGAATCGCATCCTCACGGGTTTTACCGTATGCGATCACCTTCGCCACCATCGGATCATAGAAAGGGCTGACTTCATCGATTGCCAACATACCATGATCTATTCGCACATTTGGCAAAGTTGCAGGCTGCCAACGTAACACTTGACCTGTTTGTGGCAAGAAATCCTGACGTGGATCTTCGGCATACAAACGCACTTCGATTGCATGGCCGTTTAACGTCAATTCATGTTGTTGCAAAGGCAATTGTTCACCATTCGCGACACGTAACTGCCATTCAACCAAGTCTAATCCAGTAATAAGCTCAGTGACGGGGTGCTCCACTTGCAAACGAGTATTCATTTCTAAAAAATAAAATGCACCCGATGCATCAAGTAAAAACTCAACTGTACCAGCACCGACATAAGCACATGCTTTAGCCGCTGCTACAGCCGCCTCGCCCATTTTCTGACGCAGTTCGAGAGTCATGACTGGACATGGTGCTTCTTCAACGACCTTTTGGTGACGGCGTTGAATCGAACAATCACGCTCAAACAAATAAACATAATTACCATGCGTATCCCCAAAAACCTGAATTTCGACATGGCGTGGAGCAATGACCGCTTTTTCTAAAATAAGCTCACCTGAACCGAATGCATTTTCAGCTTCTGAACGTGCGGTTTGCAATGCCTCAACCAATTCGGACGACTGCTGTACCAAGCGCATACCGCGGCCACCACCGCCCGCAGAAGCTTTGACCATAATTGGAAAACCAATTTGCTCAGCTTGTATTGCTAAATATTCAAGGTCTTGCCGATCGCCTTCATAACCAGGTACACAAGGTACGCCTGCTTCAATCATGGCAATTTTTGAAAGGCGTTTACTACCCATTAACTCAATTGCAGAAGCTGTTGGCCCAATAAACGTAATCTTGTTGTCGATACAGGCCCGTGCAAAATCAGTATTTTCTGACAAAAAACCATATCCAGGATGGACCGCATCCGCCCCAGTTTTTTTACAAGCATCTATAATTTTTGCAATTGAAAGATAAGACTCCGATACTTTTGAAAGACCAATATAGACAGCTTCATCAGCCTCTTGCACATGACGAGCATTACGGTCAGCATCAGAATAAACTGCGACAGTTTGATAGCCCATTGCCTTAGCCGTTTGCATGACTCGAACTGCAATTTCACCACGATTAGCAACCAGTACTTTTGAAAATTTCATTATTTTTATCCTTATCGCTTATGACTCATCGGCCCAATTCGGCAACCGTTTCTGGATAAAAGCCATTGTTCCTTCCTGTCCTTCGGCACCACCAACTGCTTGAGCAAACTGATGAGCTGCGTCATTGAGCAAATCACTCAAAGGCTCATTGAGTGTTCGATGTAACAGTGCTTTAGTCACACGTGAAGCTTGGGGAGCTGCTCGTTTAATGTGTTGAATCGTTTCTTGTAAAGATTGCTCGAGTTCTATTTCATTATGTGCAATTTGATGAACCACTCCGACACTCAAAGCAGTCTGTCCTTCAAAACGCATGCCCAATAAAGCCAATCGACGAGCCTGAGTCAGGCCAATACGCTTCACTACAAAAGGAGCAATTTGTGCAGGAATCACACCAAGTCCCGTTTCAGGCAAACCAAACTGAGCATTATCACGGCTGATGGCAACATCGGAAACACATGCCAAACCAAAACCACCACCTAAAACTGCACCTTCTAAAATCACCACAACCGTTTGCGGTGCAGCTTCAACTTGCTCAAGCATGGCACCAAAACGGCGGTTAAAGTCAGCGTAAGGTTGTAGACTGCCGACATTGGTCGCTTCAACGCGTAAAGCAGCCATGTCTTTAATATCACCACCTGCACAAAAGGTTCCGCCTTCCCCACGGATAATTACCGCACGAATTGAAAGGTCATCGCGAATAGCATTAAAGACTTGTTGAATGGCATTGACCATCTTCAAGTTCATGGCATTACGGCTCTCTGGTCGATTTAACCAGAGATATAAAATACTGCCGTCTTGTTCTAATTGAATACTGTCATCAATATCTAAAGCTTGAAGCGATGCTGAAAGTGTCATGGTGTATTCCTTATTTTTATTTCTGTTTTTTAGGTAGGATGTCCATCAACTTGCAGATAATCCCCAACATAATCTCATCTGCACCACCACCAATAGAGCCTAAACGACCATCACGATATAACTGTGATGCAGGGTTATCCCACATAAAGCCATTGCCCCCCCAATATTGCAGACAGCTATCGGCCACTTCACGGCTTAAGCGACCTGCTTTTAGTTTTGCCATAGATGCCAGTTTGGTCACATCTTCACCCCCAATATGCTGTTCACACGCTTGGTAAGTTAATGCTTTAAGTGCTTCCACTTCGGTCATAAGCTCGGCAAAACGAAAATGGATATATTGGTTATTAATGAGTGGTTGACCAAACGTCGTACGCTCTTTGGTATAGTCGATGGTCTTTTGGATTAAATTTTCCAACCCACCAATAGCATTGGCACAAGCCCATAAACGCTCTTCCTGAAATTGCATCATTTGCATCATGAAGCCCATGCCTTCAACACCCACCAAGTTACGCTGCGGTACACGTACATTGTCTAAATAAACCTGCGCTGTAGTGGTTGAACGCATCCCTAATTTATTAAGTGGCTCTGAAAAACTAATCCCTTTAGTTTTTGCGGGCACAATAATCATCGACTTATTGACGTGTGGTTTATCATCAGACGTGTTGGCTAAAAGACAAAAGAAGTCGGCTTGCAATGAGTTGGTAATCCACATTTTGCTGCCGTTAATGACATAGTCATCGCCATCTTTTTTAGCAGTCGTTTTAATAGCAGCAACATCCGAACCAGCATGCACTTCTGATACTGCAATGGATGCAACATAGTCCCCAGCAATCGCTGGTGTTAAAAACTCATCGCGTAATTCTTTACTGCCAAAACGTGCCAAAGCAGGTGTAGCCATATCGGTTTGTACACCAATAGCTAAAGGCACCCCGCCACAAGCCGCATATCCAATTTCTTCTGCAACTACAAGGTTATAAGAATAATCTAAAGCTAAACCACCATTTTCTTCTGGCTTACAAATCCCTAATAAACCAAGATCACCCATTTTTTTAAATACGTCGTGGATTGGAAATTTCCCCGCAGCTTCCCATTCTGGAATATGTGGATTCAGCTCATTTTGAACAAATTGACGAGCTGTACGGCGCAATGCTTCATGTTCGGTAGTAAATTTCATTGTGTTATTCCTATTAATTTTTTTAATTGCGGTAAAGGTTGATTAAAAACGAGACACACCAAAACGAGTTGGATTCAACTCTCGTTGCTGTGCTTCATAAATGGTTTGTAAAAGGAAAATTAATAATTTTCGAGTATCTCGCGGATCGATAATGCCGTCGTCATGTAGCATGGCCGTATTGAAAAGCGCGGTAGATTGCTGCTCTAATTTCATGGCCGTACTTTGCTCAAGAAAATCAAGTATTTGCGAATTAGGCTCCTGACCGGAAGCTTTTTGCTTTCCTTCAGCCACAATGCGTAGCACCTTTCCGGCTTGAGCAGCGCCCATTACAGCAACATGCGAGTTCGGCCAAGCAAAAATAAAATCTGGTGATAGGCTTCGACCACACATCGCGTAGTTACCAGCACCATATGAGCCTGCCACAATGATCGAAATTTTAGGTATGGTACAATTCGCAACCGCCTGAATCAGTTTCGAGCCATGTTTGATAATGCCATTTTGTTCGGCGTCGGTTCCCACCATAAAACCTGTGGTGTTATGCAAGAATAATAACGGACGCTTGGTCTGTTCACACAGATGAATAAACTGAGCTGCTTTCGCCGCTCCTTGAGGAGTAATCGGGCCATTATTGGTAATAATGCCTATATGTAATCCACCAATTTTTGCCCAACCACACACCGTTAAATCATCATATTCCTGTTTAAATTCTAGAAAATCTGAATCATCAATAATGCGGGCAACCACTTCTTTCATATTGAATGGTTGTTTAGGATCATTTGGAATTACACCCAACAGTTCCTCGGCATCGTAACGAGGCTCTTTATAAGTCAGATCAACTGGTTTGATTTGCTCTTTCCAGTTCAGGTGTTCAAAAATTTCACGTGCAAGTCGAATACCATCAGCATCATTTTCTGCTAAGTATTCTGCTGTTCCAGCAACCTGCGCATGCATTTCTGCTCCGCCCAACTCTTCAGCTGTTGCAACTTCACCAGTTGCTGCTAAAAGTAAAGGTGGGCCTGCAAGAAGCATTTCAGTTTGTTTGCGTACAGCAATCACATAATCCGAAAGACCGGGTTGATAAGCCCCTCCTGCCGTTGCATTCCCATGTACCACTGCAAGTTGAGGAATACCAGCCGCTGAAAGACGTGCCTGATTGGCAAAGGTCATACCGCCATAGGTAAATACTTCTGCTGCATAATTTAAGTTGGCACCGCCACTTTCGGTCAGCGTAATCAATGGGAGTTTTTGTTCTAAGGCAATTTTTTGCAGGCGTAAGGTTTTCTGCACACCCATAGGTGACATGGTTCCGCCTTTGATTGCACTATTACTTGCAGAGACCAGACAACGCACACCACTTACAAAACCAATGCCAGCAATTACCCCACCACCAGCTTCTGAACCATCCTTATCATCATGCATGTTGTAGCCAACTAAGCCACATAGCTCAACAAAAGGTGAATCAGCATCGAGTAACAATCGCACACGTTCATGCGGCAAAATTTTGCCTTTTTTATCGAACTTAGGTTTGGCAGCATATGATTTATCAATGCTTTTTTGCTGAATTGCACGGACTTCACTCAGCTGAGCAAGCAGTGCCTCTTTATTCTTTTGATACTGTTCACTGCCAACAGCGATCTCTGAGAGAAGAATTGTCATTGTTATTCCTCCTCAGCCTCAGTCTTTTTCTGAAAGATTTCAGGAATAAATGCACGGTGAAAACCATTATAAGACTGACTATTTGTCGCCTCAGTTAGTGGATACATACGCGTACCTTGCGATGCGGCACCATCGATACGTAAAGTTACACCTGACACAAAAGCCGCAGCATCGGACAGTAAATAACAAATCGCCGATGATACTTCCGACTCAGTTCCCATGCGTTTTAATGGTACATTGCCAGCAAGACTTGGAATAATTACTTTGGCAAAATCACCACTATAATTATCCATACCAGATGATACGATCCACCCCGGAGCAACCGCATTTACACGAACTCCAGATTTACCCCATTCAACTGATGCAGTTTTGGTTAAGTTATCTACTCCTGAACGTGCAGCACCTGAATGCCCCATTCCCGGCATTCCACCCCACATATCGGCAGTCATGTTGACAATACTACCGCCATGTTTTGCCATCCATTGGTTATAAGCTTCACGCATTAAATAGAAAGTTGCATGCAAGTTATTACGTACTACGGCATCAAAGCCATTCGCAGAAATATTCTCTAATGCTGACGGGAACTGACCGCCTGCATTGTTCACCAAACCGTCCAATTTGCCGAATTTCTCAATCACGTCGGCAATCATATTTTTCACTTGTTCTTCTTCACGGTTATCACAGACAATGCAATGAACCAGTCCGCCATCTTCTGTAATTTCTTGGCTTACTTTCTCTAATTTTTCAATTTTTCGTCCTGTAATCACCACTTGAGCGCCAAGGGCTGCAAGCTCATGTGACGTACAACGGCCAATTCCTGAGCCCCCACCTGTCACAATAATGACTTTATTAGCAAAAGCATCTGGTCTAAAAATTGATTGATAACTCATCTTTGTTTCATCCATTCATTTTATTTTTCTAAAAGATTTGCCGGAACTTTTACAGGCATATCCAATAATTGTTGAGCAAATGCTTTACCTTGCGGATCGATACGTAGGCTTGCAACACCACCACCACCCAAGGCATTCTCCAACATAAAATTCAGTGCATTTAAACCCGGTAACTCGTAACGAATTACACTTCCCTTTTCAGCATCCAAGACATGCTGCATATAACTTGCAACAGCTTGTTCAGTCAGTGCTGCACGAATCCATGGTAAATATTTTGCTTTCCGCGCAATCACACCGATATTGCTATGATTGCCTTTATCACCACTGCGAGCATGCGCAATTTCAATCAAAGGAACTTCAATTTCATTCCCTTGATAAACTGCATTTTCACCCGTTGCTAAAGTATTGAATTGCTCTGTAGAAGTGTCCCGAGGAATCTCAACCGGATAACGGTTCCCCTCAAAATCGATTTCGACATTGACCTGATCTTTATCAATTAAAAATGAAAATAACTTAATGACTGGCGATGCTTTTGGTCGGCCTCCAACAATTCCCGCCAAGGCTGGAGCCATGCCTGTAGAGGCCTGTGCAATTTCTGATGCAAAGAACATACATGCTTCTTTAAACATGTGTTTTACAGCTATTTTGACCACAACTTCGCGACTATTTATTGCTTGGGCATGTTCGCCATAAGTACTTTCAATACCTAAGATTTCAACCGATTTTTCACTAAACGGTGGCACTGAGCGCATTGCTAAAACACGCTCACATTTAGTCAAAATCGCATCAGCAATCACTTGCGCTTTTTGTGGTGCCTCACGTCCTGCAATTAAGAAACTGACTAAAACCCGATAGCCATCAGGATAAGTTGCACTGACTTTATATTGTGCAGTCGGTGCTTGTCCTTTTGCCCCCATCACACGAACTCGATTTTCCCCGACTTGTTCTAAATGCACCTGACTAAAATCAGCAATTACATCTGGTAGTAAATACGCTTGAGGATTACCAATTTCATAGACAATTTGCTCAGCAACCGTTGCGGTAGATACCAGACCACCTGTTCCCTGCGGTTTAGTCACAACAAATGAACCATCTTCACTCACTTCAACTACAGGGAACCCCATATTGTCAAAGCCTTGTACCAATTGCCAATCAGTAAAGTTACCACCCGTACACTGCGCACCACACTCAATCACATGGCCTGCTAATGAACCTTGTGCCAATTTGTCATAGTCATCGACCGACCATTGATATTCATGGAGCAACGGTGCAAGGACCACAGCAGAGTCAACAACACGGCCAGTAAGCACAATATCTGCGCCTAAATTCAAAGCATCACGAATAGCCACCGCACCTAAATAAGCATTACTGCTCGCCACTTGTTCTGGCAAAGCTTCACCGCTAAACATTTCCTGAATATTTTGCTGTTTGAGTTGTTCATGCTCCGCTAAAAGATCATCGCCTAAAATCACGGCAACTTTCAGATCTAGACCATATTCTTTAATTATTTTTTGCAAGGCATCTCGACACGCCAGTGGATTAACACCACCAGCATTACTAATCACCTTAATTTTTTTTTCTGCAATTTTTTTAAGTAGAGGTGCCATCACTCGACTGACAAAATCCAAAGCATAACCATGCTTTGGTTCTATCATCTTCGCTTTTGCCATAATCGACATGGTGATCTCTGACAAATAATCAAAAACCAAATAATTAATATCGGTTAGATGTACCAATTGGAAAGCGGCAGTATTGGTATCTCCCCAGAATCCAGAGGCACAACCTATTTTTACGACACGTTCATCATCCTGTTGATTACTTGCCATCCTATTTCTCATTATTTTGTTTAAAAATTACACTCAACATTACCAAGCAAGCGCTTGGTTTGTAAAGAGCAAAATGTTATTGTTAAATTGACCAAAACTGCCAAACTCGACAGCTCAGCTAAAACAAAATGAGATTTGACAAACTTTCCTGTTAAGTATTTTTATATAAAGGACTCAGCTTTCGCATGATTGCTACTTCAATTGAACAGATTCCAAATATTTCTTGCTTTGACGACAGCCCACGTGGTCGTTTATTACAGGGAGCCGCTTATTTATTTCACAAGCAAGGCTACGATAAAACCACTGTACGCGAACTTGCTCAATTTATTGGAATTCAATCAGGTAGCTTATTTCATCACTTCAAAAGTAAAGATGACATCCTCGCTCATGTGATGGAGGAAACTATTATTTACAATCTTGCTCGTTTAGAAGATGCAGCAGCTCAATCTACTGATCCAGAACAACAATTACGTGCCCTTATTAAAGCTGAACTCATTTCAATTACTGGAGATACAGGTGCAGCCATGGCTGTTTTGGTTTATGAATGGTTTACCCTGTCAAAAGAAAAACAAGATTATCTTCTAAAAATGCGTAATGAATATGAGCAAATCTGGTTAGATGTGATTGAAAAATTATGTACTCAGGGCACGATAAAACATGATGCCTTTATTTGGCGAAGATTAGTTGGTGGTGCAATTTCGTGGACCGTAACTTGGTATAAAGCTGAGGGTAAAGTCAAAATTGATGAGTTAACCGAAATGGTCTGGGAGATGGCTTTGAAATGAGTTCTGTAATATCTTAGAATTTGAGGAAAAATATGGAAAGAACATGAACGTTTGGCAATTTTAAATGAAGAATGGATAGACAAATAAAATCATTACAATCAATTTTTTTAAATCTTAAAGGTATCTATGGGAAGAAAATCAAAACACCACTATATTCCTAAATGTTATTTAAAAGAATTTACTAAGGATAGAAAAACTACATCATTATTTTGGTGTATTCCAAACAATAACACCAAATCTTTTCAAACAAGTCCAAATGACTCATGTGCCCAACGTGACTATTATACAATAGACCATATAGATCCATTAATTATTGAAGATTTCTATGCAAATCAAGTTGAACCTAAAATCAGCCTCGCCATTAATTACATAAATAAATATGCGTCAATCCCACAAAGAAATGAAAGACAAAACCTAGTTTTACTTATGGCTGCTTTGTATTTACGAGTACCATTTTTTCGACAACTAGTCCAAAAACCTTTAGAGCAAATGAAAGAAATTATTACGAGTATGGAAAAAGATGTCTCCATATCTAATAAGGATGAATTCAATTTTAATCAAACAGATCTGATTAGAATTGAAACAAAACTTCTTAGTAGAATACAAAACTATCTAACAACTAAATATTTCCAGTTATTTGTCATCAATGAGCCAGATTTATATATTATTACTAGTGACAATCCATTTGTATTAACTCATCCACTGGAAGATGAGCAAAACTTTTCTTTCGGGCTGAATACGCCCAATATTGAAATATTAATACCTATAACTAAAAAAGCTTTTATAATTGCTAAGAATGAGCCTTGTAACGAAATCAGTTTCATCGCTGATAAAAAGTTAGTGGCTTTAGTGAATACTAAACTCTTATTAAATTCTCATAAATATATTTATAGCTGTGACGATAAAATTTTATTGTTAGATAGTGAATTGAAAGTCTATGAACACCATATTCAATCAGGATAAAACTTAACAAATCGTCAAGTACTAACAATAATATTTGACGATCTAAGGAAAAATTTAGGCACTATATAAGATAGAATACAATCAATACCTTAACTGTTTACTAATCAAATCTTTCATAATTTCTTCAGCACCGCCACCTATCATATTGACCTTCACTTCACGGTAAATACGTTCAGACTTGGTACCTCGCATAAAGCCCATGCCGCCCAACGTTTGTACCGCTGCATCAGCGCAAAATTGCATAGTACGAGTCGCAACATTTTTTAGCATTGAAATTTGAGCCACCAACTCAGGTCCTTGTAATTTTGGCTGAGTCATTTTCCATGCAGTTTCTTCAAGTAATGCCCGTGTTGAAGTTAATTGCGTTGCCATATCTACCAATTTATGACGAATCACTTGATGATCAATTAATCGCTTACCAAAAGTTTTGCGTTGCTGTGCCCAGTCTACGGCTTCTTCGTAACAGACTAATGCATACCCATAAGCTACTACACCTAAGAAAAAGCGCTCCATATTAAAGTTATTCATAATGACTTTAAAACCGGCATTTTCTTTGCCGAGCAGATTTGATACAGGTACTCGTACTTGGTCAAAATGCAAATGAGCTGTATCAGAAGCCCACCATCCCATTTTCTTTAAAGGTGTTTTAGTAATTCCGTCGCTATGTGCATCAACTAACAACATTGAAATACCTTCTGCACCTGTTTTAGTTGGATCTGTACGCACCGCAACAGTATAGTAATCTGCACGAATTCCCGATGTGATAAATGTCTTTTCACCTGAGACAATATAGTAATCACCATCACGAACGGCTTTCGTTTGTAATGCAGCAACATCAGAACCACCACCAGGTTCTGTAATAGCTAAAGCAGAAATTTTTTCACCAGAAATAATACTCGGAAGGACTTTTGCTTTTAACTCCTCACTTCCAAAGTGCTGAATTGGCGGAGCACCAATTGTGTGTACCATCAAGGAGATATGCACTCCACCCGACCCAGCCTTCGCCATTTCTATACCAGCCAATAATGAATAGAATGGATCAGCATCGGGAATGCCACCATATTCATCAGAGAACCCTAACCCCAATAAACCAATCTCAGCAGCTTTTTTATAAAGATCTCTAGGAAATGTCTCAGCTTCATCCCATTCATTAACGAAAGGTGCTATTTCTTTTTGTACAAATCGGCGAACATTATCAGCAAAAGCAATATGTTGTTCATTATAGTAAATTGGATTGGGTTGCATTTTTAGAGATATCCTGGTGTTTTTATTTAATTCCAGAGCATATCTTGTCATGTTTACCATCAATCAAAAGTTGCAAGAACCTCCAATTTCTTGGCATAAAACATCAAACCTAATAATTCTTATCAAACTGTAAAATCTATATTCTTAGACAGCACCGAAATCCACGAGCAGCATAATAAGATTGCGCCCCATTATGATAAATAAAGACCCGACCATAACGACGATCTGCAAAAATTGCTCCATCTAACTGTCGAATCTCATCTGGGGTTTTGAGCCAACTTGATGTTTTAAGATCAAACTCCCCTAAATTTTGTAATTCATGATATTGCTCCTCTGTGAGAAGCTCGGCTCCCATTTCTTTAGCCGCCTCGATTGCACTATTCTTAGGAGGATGATCTTTTCTAGCCACCAAAGCTTCTCGATCATAACAAAGACTTCTACGACCTTTCGGTGTCTCAGGAGAACAATCTACAAATAAATATTCATCGCTCTTTGGGTCATAAGCCACAATGTCTGGCTCTCCTCCGGTATTCTCCATTTCTTGCAATGACCATAATTTTTCAGGAGATTTAATGAGTTTAGTTTGCGCCTTAGTCCATCTTATTTCTTTATGACGATGTAAATTCTTTTCGAATCTATCTTTTAATATTTCAATTAAAATTTCTATCTGCTTTGGAGCTAGTTGCTGTTTTGCTGTCATTAAATAAATCCTTATATTTATTAAGCTGAACGCCCATCAAAATAATTTATTGTTATTTTTTCTAAGTCTATGTCATCTATGCATCTAACATTAATAGCAAAAATAGAATTACCTTCTGCATCTATACCTTGAGCATAAGGATGGATCCCACAATTCTCCTTCCACTACAAATTTAATCTGACCGCAATGACAACTTCCTTGATATTTCATTTGTCTTACTCTTTATAATTTTCATGCTACTTACTTTTCCAGTTTAAAGAATAAGTTTCCATATAAAAATGTAATCTAATTAATCAATATTGATTTAGAAGACTACGATAATAATGATCTTAAGTTTGAATTTAAGGGCCCGTATGTAGGACTGGAAGCTCATTTTTAAATCAGAATGAACTCGAAATTTCCCTCCCATATAAAAAAGGACTCTTCTGGAGTCTTTTTTATTGCCTAAAATTGATTAAATCTTCAATATCATTTTATTTTTGCATAAAAAAACACCCCCAACTTAGGTTGGGGGTGTTTAGAATAATGAGCTGGCGATGACTTACTCTCACATGGGAAACCCCACACTACCATCAGCGCTAAGAGGTTTCACTTCTGAGTTCGGGAAGGGATCAGGTGGTTCACTCTTGCTATGGTCGCCAGCACAACTGGTATGGATACTAGCATTGGTCTTAATATGCCGATGCGTTTTCCAAATCTTTACAGATGGGCTGATTGAGTCTTGATATTTTGTTCATTTTAGCTAAGCGTATAACTAAATCAAGTTGATTTGTACATTAATGAATCGATTGATGCTATATATACAACTGCTTGGGTGTTGTATAGTCAAGCCTCACGAGCAATTAGTATTGGTCAGCTTCACATATCACTATGCTTCCACATCCAACCTATCAACGTCCTAGTCTCGAACGGCTCTTTAGAGGACATAAAGTCCTAGGGAAATCTTATCTTGAGGTAGGCTTCCCGCTTAGATGCTTTCAGCGGTTATCCCTTCCGAACATAGCTACCCGGCGATGCGACTGGCGTCACAACCGGTACACCAGAGGTTCGTCCACTCTGGTCCTCTCGTACTAGGAGCAGATCCTCTCAAATTTCCAGCGCCCACGGTAGATAGGGACCGAACTGTCTCACGACGTTCTAAACCCAGCTCGCGTACCTCTTTAAATGGCGAACAGCCATACCCTTGGGACCTGCTTCAGCCCCAGGATGAGATGAGCCGACATCGAGGTGCCAAACACCGCCGTCGATATGAACTCTTGGGCGGTATCAGCCTGTTATCCCCAGAGTACCTTTTATCCGTTGAGCGATGGCCCTTCCATACAGAACCACCGGATCACTAAGACCTACTTTCGTACCTGCTCGACTTGTGGGTCTCGCAGTTAAGCGCGCTTTTGCCTTTATACTCTACGCGTGATTTCCGACCACGCTGAGCGCACCTTCGTACTCCTCCGTTACTCTTTAGGAGGAGACCGCCCCAGTCAAACTACCCACCAGACATGGTCCTCGCCCCGGATTACGGGGCAGAGTTAGAACCTCAACATTACCAGGGTGGTATTTCAAGGACGGCTCCATTGGAACTAGCGTTCCAACTTCAAAGCCTCCCACCTATCCTACACAAGTAAGGTCAAAGTTCAATGTCAAGCTGCAGTAAAGGTTCACGGGGTCTTTCCGTCTAGCCGCGGGTACACTGCATCTTCACAGCGATTTCGATTTCACTGAGCCTCTGCTGGAGACAGCGCCGCCATCATTATGCCATTCGTGCAGGTCGGAACTTACCCGACAAGGAATTTCGCTACCTTAGGACCGTTATAGTTACGGCCGCCGTTTACTGGGGCTTCGATCAAGAGCTTCGCTTACGCTAACCCCATCAATTAACCTTCCAGCACCGGGCAGGCATCACACCCTATACGTCCACTTTCGTGTTTGCAGAGTGCTATGTTTTTAATAAACAGTTGCAGCGGCCTGGTTTCTGTGGCTGTCATCAGCTCAGGAAGCAAGTTCCATCACCAACAACAGCGTACCTTCTCCCGAAGTTACGGTACCATTTTGCCTAGTTCCTTCAGCAGAGTTCTCTCA
The DNA here is from genome assembly GCF_000399665.1 of Acinetobacter calcoaceticus ANC 3811. Lineage (GTDB taxonomy): Bacteria > Pseudomonadota > Gammaproteobacteria > Pseudomonadales > Moraxellaceae > Acinetobacter > Acinetobacter calcoaceticus_B. The sequence continues at coordinate 3,526,031 of NZ_KB976986.1, read as the reverse complement.
AGCGCCTTGGTCTACTCGACCTGACCACCTGTGTCGGTTTAGGGTACGATTCCTGTGTAACTGAAGCTTAGAGACTTTTCCTGGAAGCATGGTATCAGCCACTTCGCTGTACAAGTACAGCTTGCTATCAGATCTCAGCATAGAGCACCCCGGATTTGCCTAAGATGCATGCCTACTTCCTTTCACCTGGACAACCAACGCCAGGCTGACTTAACCTTCTCCGTCCTCTCATCGCATTACACAGAAGTATTGGAATATTAACCAATTTCCCATCGACTACGCCTTTCGGCCTCGCCTTAGGGGTCGACTCACCCAGCCCCGATTAACGTTGGACTGGAACCCTTGGTCTTTCGGCGAACGGGTTTTTCACCCGTTTTGTCGTTACTCACGTCAGCATTCGCACTTCTGATACCTCCAGCATACTTCTCAATACACCTTCATCGGCTTACAGAACGCTCCCCTACCACTTGACTTAAAAGTCAAATCCGCAGCTTCGGCACATAGTTTTAGCCCCGTTACATCTTCCGCGCAGGCCGACTCGACTAGTGAGCTATTACGCTTTCTTTAAAGGGTGGCTGCTTCTAAGCCAACCTCCTAGCTGTCTATGCCTTCCCACATCGTTTCCCACTTAACTATGATTTTGGGGCCTTAGCTGGCGGTCTGGATTGTTTTCCTCTTGACTACGGACGTTAGCACCCGCAGTCTGTCTCCCGGATAGTACTCATAGGTATTCGGAGTTTGCATCGGTTTGGTAAGTCGGGATGACCCCCTAGCCGAAACAGTGCTCTACCCCCTATGGTATTCGTCCGAGGCGCTACCTAAATAGCTTTCGGGGAGAACCAGCTATCACCAGGCTTGATTAGCCTTTCACCCCTATCCACAAGTCATCCCCTGGCTTTTCAACGACAGTGGGTTCGGTCCTCCAGTTAGTGTTACCCAACCTTCAACCTGCTCATGGATAGATCGCCTGGTTTCGGGTCTATACCCAGCAACTAAACGCCCTATTAAGACTCGATTTCTCTACGGCTCCCCTATACGGTTAACCTCGCTACTGAATATAAGTCGCTGACCCATTATACAAAAGGTACGCAGTCACCGAACAAGTCGGCTCCCACTGCTTGTATGCATGCGGTTTCAGGATCTATTTCACTCCCCTCACAGGGGTTCTTTTCGCCTTTCCCTCACGGTACTGGTTCACTATCGGTCAGTCAGGAGTATTTAGCCTTGGAGGATGGTCCCCCCATATTCAGACAAGGTTTCACGTGCCTCGCCCTACTCGTCATCATTATGTGTGCCCTTTCGTGTACGGGAATATCACCCTCTACGTTCGCACTTCCCAGAGCGTTCCACTAAAACACACATAACTTAATGGGCTGATCCCCGTTCGCTCGCCGCTACTAAGGGAATCTCAATTGATTTCTTTTCCTAAGGGTACTGAGATGTTTCACTTCCCCTCGTTCGCCTTGCAACACTATGTATTCATGTTGCAATACCTACCTTAAAGTAGGTGGGTTCCCCCATTCAGAAATCTCCGGATCACAGGATATTTGCCGCCTCCCCGGAGCTTATCGCAGGCTATTACGTCTTTCATCGCCTCTGACTGCCAAGGCATCCACCACATGCACTTAATTACTTGACTATACAACCCCAAACAGTCGTTATTACCTACAAGGAGTAATAAGACATGATCAATGATTTCTCATCAATCTCTTACAGTTTGAAGTACTGTGTATTTAAACACTGTACAGCTTCAATCTAATTCATATACCAAAACGCTTGATTCAGTTAATTTGCTAGTTCTCAATTCATTTAGATCAATTGCTTAATCTAAACTCTTGAGTGAACAATTTATTTCAGACTCAATTTTGCCAATCTGTTAATGAATAAACATGCCTTCGTCAGGTCATGCTTAATACCGTGATACTTAAATCACAGAAGTTAATAAACTAAGATCTAATCCCTATTTACTAATTTCTGTAATCTGAACTTCTCTTAAGTTCTGGTGGAGACTAGGAGAGTCGAACTCCTGACCTCCTGCGTGCAAAGCAGGCGCTCTACCAACTAAGCTAAGTCCCCAGCTTACATCATCAGTTCTGTATCTTCTTTTCTATAACTTCAACCAGTCAAAGTCATGGTGGGTCTGACAAGACTTGAACTTGTGACCCCACGCTTATCAAGCGTGTGCTCTAACCAACTGAGCTACAGACCCTCAGATACATCTATGAAGAACAACTTGTTGTGGATTCTTACTAATCGTCAATCTTTCGTTAAGGAGGTGATCCAGCCGCAGGTTCCCCTACGGCTACCTTGTTACGACTTCACCCCAGTCATCGGCCACACCGTGGTAAGCGTCCTCCTTGCGGTTAGACTACCTACTTCTGGTGCAACAAACTCCCATGGTGTGACGGGCGGTGTGTACAAGGCCCGGGAACGTATTCACCGCGGCATTCTGATCCGCGATTACTAGCGATTCCGACTTCATGGAGTCGAGTTGCAGACTCCAATCCGGACTACGATCGGCTTTTTGAGATTAGCATCCTATCGCTAGGTAGCAACCCTTTGTACCGACCATTGTAGCACGTGTGTAGCCCTGGCCGTAAGGGCCATGATGACTTGACGTCGTCCCCGCCTTCCTCCAGTTTGTCACTGGCAGTATCCTTAAAGTTCCCGACATTACTCGCTGGCAAATAAGGAAAAGGGTTGCGCTCGTTGCGGGACTTAACCCAACATCTCACGACACGAGCTGACGACAGCCATGCAGCACCTGTATGTAAGTTCCCGAAGGCACCAATCCATCTCTGGAAAGTTCTTACTATGTCAAGGCCAGGTAAGGTTCTTCGCGTTGCATCGAATTAAACCACATGCTCCACCGCTTGTGCGGGCCCCCGTCAATTCATTTGAGTTTTAGTCTTGCGACCGTACTCCCCAGGCGGTCTACTTATCGCGTTAGCTGCGCCACTAAAGCCTCAAAGGCCCCAACGGCTAGTAGACATCGTTTACGGCATGGACTACCAGGGTATCTAATCCTGTTTGCTCCCCATGCTTTCGCACCTCAGCGTCAGTGTTAGGCCAGATGGCTGCCTTCGCCATCGGTATTCCTCCAGATCTCTACGCATTTCACCGCTACACCTGGAATTCTACCATCCTCTCCCACACTCTAGCTAACCAGTATCGAATGCAATTCCCAAGTTAAGCTCGGGGATTTCACATTTGACTTAATTAGCCGCCTACGCGCGCTTTACGCCCAGTAAATCCGATTAACGCTTGCACCCTCTGTATTACCGCGGCTGCTGGCACAGAGTTAGCCGGTGCTTATTCTGCGAGTAACGTCCACTATCTGAAGGTATTAACTTCAGTAGCCTCCTCCTCGCTTAAAGTGCTTTACAACCATAAGGCCTTCTTCACACACGCGGCATGGCTGGATCAGGCTTGCGCCCATTGTCCAATATTCCCCACTGCTGCCTCCCGTAGGAGTCTGGGCCGTGTCTCAGTCCCAGTGTGGCGGATCATCCTCTCAGACCCGCTACAGATCGTCGCCTTGGTAGGCCTTTACCCCACCAACTAGCTAATCCGACTTAGGCTCATCTATTAGCGCAAGGTCCGAAGATCCCCTGCTTTCTCCCGTAGGACGTATGCGGTATTAGCATTCCTTTCGAAATGTTGTCCCCCACTAATAGGCAGATTCCTAAGCATTACTCACCCGTCCGCCGCTAAGTGATAGTGCAAGCACCATCACTCCGCTCGACTTGCATGTGTTAAGCCTGCCGCCAGCGTTCAATCTGAGCCATGATCAAACTCTTCAGTTAAAAATCATTTTGCACCTTATTAAAGACAAGGTGCCAATTCTGGCTCATCAATTTTCTGACTTAAATTTCGCTCAAATAAACTTCGAGTAATTTAAACCAATCAATCAATGATAATATTTCGATCAATCAATCAGTAAAAATCCACACAAGTTGTTCTTCATAATCTCTTAATGATCTTCTTCCTGGTTCGTCACCAGCAAGCTAGGTCGGCTATATTACTCTTAATCTCTTAAAAGTCAACAGGTAATTTCGATATTTTTAAAACTTATTCTCAAAACCAACTTCTTATCAAATTCACTACCTAAAGTAATCAACTCAATTCCAAGTAACTGTTTTTCAACAAGTTCTTATCTGCATCACCGCCGATGGATGTGCATTATAGACCATTAAATCTCGTTGGCAACCCCTTTTTTAATATTACTGCAACAACAGTTCGATTTTTAATCAAAAATGATAAAAATAGTCATTTCTTATATAAACATGGTTGTAAAAGCATCAATTTATCTAAAATTTTCTCGTCTTGATTCTTTTCTTGCCACCTAAGTGGGCGACAATCAATATATTCACAATATCCGCCTTCACCTTGTAGACATTGTTCATTCCAACTTAGTTGGTACTGAAAGCTTCCAACATATCCAGCAGCCAATCCAAATTTGTAGTCACCACGACTTTGTGCATAAAGTTCAAAAATAATTTTTCCATTTTTCTTACACTGCCAAGAAAATTCTCTGGGCAAATACATCTCTTTACCATTCGGTGTTCTAACTTTTGGATAAACGCGATGGATATTTAAATTTACATCTTCAGTAAAGCTTTCAACAGGCTTACCAAATTCTTGAATATCTAATCTTGAACATAAGATGATATTCCACTGATTTCTGATTTGTGAAAATGTAAGCTGAGTCGTTTCATTTAAATTAATGATTTGGCATGTATAAAAACATAAAGATAAAAACGGTAAATGCAGAGCTCTTGCGTGTTTAAATCGCCCCAACCCTTCGACTTGATACTTTTGTCCTTTATAAAAAACTTCACCTTCACATAAGCATAGTGTTGACCAATAGTCTGAAACACCCCACTGCAATGCAGACGTATTAGAAATATTGTCTGGAATTTGAATAGTAAGATTGCAACCCATTTCTAGGTCTAAGCGCTGAAGATGGATCTTTGGAATTTCCCACTCAATCAAATCTATTTTATCAAATTGATATTGTTCTGAGTCAAACTGGCATTGCCGCCGAATAGAATAAGTTTTTAAATGTCCCACACTATGTTGGCTATTACTGACAAGCACAGTTGCCGTATCGATTGCCGAAGTTGTAATTGTGTGAGCGTTATAGCAAAGAGGAATGCGTGGCTGTCCAACTAGACTAATGTAATTAAAATAGCGCAGTGGAGCAGGAAGATTTGGAAGGATTAAGCCTTGATAAACGATTTTAAAAAAACCACGAGAAGGTTGATATACAACCCTCTCTTTAGCATTAAGGCCCAGCTGCTGTAATTGATTAATTTGACTTATCAACTTAGGCATACTGAACCTCTTCTATTTTATGTTTTTATTGTTTCATTACTTTTGCGTGCAAATAATGTCGTAACAAAACCAGAGAGAGCATAGATAATTGAAACAGTCAAAATGCCCATTGGAATATTATAAGTGATTGCTGCAAAAATCAGTACTACTGGCAACATAACTACAAAGGGAACGCGTTTACGATCCATTTGTTTGAAAGAGTAATATTTAATATTGGAAATCATGAGCAATCCCACAACAACCATAATCACAGCATTGATGCTTTTAATCGCAATATCGCGTAAATCAAAAATGAAAGGATAATCGCGAGCAACCCAGACAAGGGAAATAATGATAATGGCAGCGAGTGGGCTCGCAATTCCGATAAAATAGCGCTTATCAACAACACCAATTTGCACATTAAAACGCGCTAAGCGGAAAGCTGCACATGCTGTATATACAAAACAACATGCTAAGCCAATACGACCTAAATCATGCAAACTCCAGCTATACATTAGCATTGCCGGAGCTACACCAAAAGCTAACAAGTCGGAGAGAGAATCATATTGCTCGCCAAAAGCACTTTGTGCACCAATCGCGCGAGCAACTCGACCATCTAGACCATCAAGTAGCGCTGCAATAAAAATAGCATAGATAGCTTGGGTAAAATCCCCGTTCATGCTTGCAATGATGGAATAGAAACCAGACAACAAAGCGGCTGTCGTAATTAAGTTAGGCCAAAGATAGATTCCTCGGCGCTTCACTTTTTGTCCTTCCGGATTATCCTCTTCTTCAACCACTTCGAATGTAATCCCATCAAATGAATGTTCATTATGAGTTAAATCTTGCTCTGGTTTAGGCGCATTTGTCATTATTTTCTATTCCAAACATGTGCATTGATTTAAGTTAACTGTTACTCACCTACTAACCAGCGAACAGCAGCGTGACCACCAGTTTCTTGCATGCGTAGATGCGGGAATAACCACTGTAGTGCTTGGTCTGCTTGTTCTGAGAACTGCCAAGGTGGGTTAATCACTAATAGACCACAACCATTCAAACCTATAGGTGTATCGTCTGGCCATACACAAATTTCACAGATTAATTGACGACGAATTCCCGTTTTAAACATTTTCTTTTCAAAACGCTCAATCATCGGTCGGTCTTTAATTGGATACCAAACTGCAAAGACACCTGTTGGCCATTTTTTATAAGCTTGTTGTAAAAGTTCAACTAATTGCGGAAAGTCTTTACGTTCTAATTCGTAAGGCGGGTCAATCATGACCAAACCACGTTTTTCTTTCGGTGGAATAACGCCGAGCAAGCCTTCGTATGCATCACGCTCATGTAAACCTGCACGTTTATCATAAATGTTATGTCGCAATTGCTCAAAAACATCGCGTTGCATTTCAAAAACGGTTGCTTTATCAATTTCACGCATGCCTTGCAAAGCAAACCATGGTGATCCTGGATAACTTCCTTTACCTTCTTGAGAGCGTAGTTCTTCTACTAACTTCAAATATTGCTGGATTGCTTCAGGTGCCTGACGCTTTTCCATGTCAGATATCTGAACTAGACGGTGAATGCCTGTAAGAAACTCTCCAGACTTTTGTGAAGGTGCCAGAGATAAATTATATTTTCCTGCACCTCCATGCGTATCGATATAACGATAAGGTTTATCTTTAGCATTTAAGCGGTTGAGAAGCTGTAGCAAAAGCACATGCTTCATAACATCTGCAAAGTTGCCCGCATGGAAATGGTGACGGTAATTCATGTTGACTTTAATTCCTCAATTCAACAAATAGTTTAACATGAAAAAAATATTCTTTCGTAAGGTTGTGATCATCTAAAATAGAGCAGCTTGATATTTTTACGATCTACTCGAGGTTATATGCTCTCTCACCTGCTTCCGGACTCATGGGATCTGGATCAAATTCTAGATGATTTAAATACGCATGGCTTTGCGATTATTAATCGCACCTATTCGGATCAATATCGCGCTCAAGTCGCCAAAGAATGTAGCCATCATATTGATGAATTTAGAGAAGCTGGTATTCAAAACGGCGTGGTGAGTAATATTCGTAGCGATCATATTCTCTGGATTAATGATCAACTTCCTATTGCTCAACAGCATATTGAAACCTTAAGTTCTTTCTCACAAAATCTAAATCAAGCATTCTATTTAGGAATTAAAGAGGTTGAAGCTCATTTCGCCCGTTATGGTTTGGGTGAGTTTTATGCTTTACACCGAGATAACCCTCAGCAAAAAAATGATCGTATTATCTCAACCGTTTATTATTTACATCCAGAATGGCAAGAAGATTGGGGTGGTCAATTACGACTACAAGATAAAAATGAGAAGTGGCATGTCGTTAATCCCGAGCCAAATCGACTTGTAATATTTCAAAGCAATTTATTACATGAAGTATTACCCTCTAAACAACAAAGACTCTCCATTACAGCTTGGCTTCGTAGTGGAAATTCCATTTGGGTTTAATAGTTACTCTTTAAATTTGGTAAATGAACCCGATATAAAAGCTATTGATTAAAGAAGGTAATGGCGTATGTCTATTGAAAGTAAAACAATTGTGAACCGAATTGGTGAAACAGACCAACTTTATTTGACTGAAAATACGCCTGAGCTTGCTTTGGAGCGTGCTGAATTACGCATGCAACTTGTCGTATTAAGCCGTGTTCGCCAAGAGCAACTTCACTTTTTACAAGAAGCGATTGTTTTGCTTGAACAAGCTCGTATGGAATATGAAGAAATGCCATTGAGCTTATATCTTAATTTATCTTTACATTTGGCTAAGGCATATATGCTTTATTTTGAATTAAATAAAGAAAAACGTTTTGCTCTCATTACTCAACAAATTTTGAAGCCATTAGCCCACAATGAACATGCAGATATATATTTCTTCTTGGCTTATGCGTCAGCCGCTCGACAAGAGTCAGCATTAACACGGCATTGGTTAACTAAATATTTATCAACAAACACGTGTGACCTTGAATTGCTTCATGGCCAACCTGCATTTGACCTTATACGTCATGAGCCTTGGTATAAAGATCATTTAAAACTAAAGACGCATTAAACACTTAATGTATTAGGCCTGTTTTATTTATTGAATTTAAAACAGGCCTTCGTTTTATTTATTCAGACTGTCTTCATGTAGTTGTTCGTTAAGCTCATCAATCACCACAATCCATTCATCATCTTTTTCCCAATGGCTTTTTAAAAAATCACTTTGACCTTTTGACCAAAAAGAAGCTTCATGTAATTTCTGTTCAGCAGGCAATTGATGTGTTTTGATAAAGCTTTCAATGCTGGCTTCATCTGAATCTAAACCCAGCTGATCAAATAAAAGCTCTAAAGTAGGTTGCTGCTCAAACATTGTTCTTCTCCTATAAATTGTTTTAAATCATCTATTAACTAATCTAACAATAAAACCTTTTTATATGCATGATAATGTTTATATTTTCTTGTTGTTTTTTGTGTTTTGTTTCAAATGATTGAATATAAAAAAGCACTCTAAAAAGAGTGCTTTTTTTAACTTATCAAAAAGATAAATTATTTCAACATGTCAGCAATTGCTGCACGTTCTTCTTCAAGCTCATTTAACGTAAAGTTAATACGTTCACGGCTGAATTCATCAATTTCTAAACCTTGAACGATTTTGTATTCACCATTCTCAGTTGTTACAGGGAAACCAAACATAACGCCTTCTGGAATACCATAAGAACCATCAGATGGAATACCCATAGTTACCCATTTGCCGTTTGTACCAAGTGCCCAGTCGCGCATATGGTCAATTGCAGCGTTAGCAGCAGAAGCAGCAGAAGACAAACCACGTGCTTCGATAATCGCAGCACCACGTTTACCAACAGTTGGAAGGAACACATCTTTGTTCCATGCAGCATCGTTGATTTTGTCTTTTAAGCTTTCGCCATTTACAGTTGCAAAACGGTAATCAGCATACATTGTTGGAGAGTGGTTACCCCAAACTGTTAAGTGTTCGATATCAGCAACGGCAACACCAGCTTTTTGAGCAACTTGAGTCAACGCACGGTTGTGATCAAGACGCAACATTGCAGTAAAGTTTTTCGCTGGAAGGTCTGGAGCAGAGTTCATAGCGATGTAAGCGTTAGTGTTTGCAGGGTTACCCACAACTAATACTTTAACGTCACGACTAGCAACTTCGTTTAATGCTTGACCTTGACCGATGAAAATTTCACCGTTAACTTTTAACAAGTCAGCACGTTCCATACCAGGACCACGTGGACGAGAACCTACCAATAAAGCGTAGTCAGCATCTTTAAATGCAACTTTCGGATCATCAGTCCCGATCATGCCAGCCAATAAAGGGAAAGCACAGTCATCAAGTTCCATCATTACGCCTTTAAGCGCTTGTTGAGCTTTTTCAACTGGAACTTCAAGCAATTGTAAAATAACAGGTTGATCTTTACCTAACATTTCACCGCTTGCGATACGGAATAATAAGCTGTAACCAATTTGACCTGCAGCGCCAGTCACGGCAACACGAACGGGTTGCTTCATGTAATTGTCTCCAATGAGTGTCCTTAATCTAGCTAAATAGGAATTCCATCTAACTAAATCATCATAAACGGCAAAGATTGTACTCTAAAGATGTGGCAGATGCATGTAAAAGCGACTCATTTTCACCAAAAGTCTGATAGAAAATACAAATTAATATTTACAAAAAGATTCAATGCATGGTCAGCATTTTTTTACGAAATGATCGTCATCTTTAGTAACTACCTTTAATTGTAATTTCACCTGGGCAATTCGATACCACATGATTTGCACATTGTTTATATTGACCTTTTACCGTGTAACACACCTTCACTTCCGTTAAAACAACATCTGAACGCGATAACTGACAAGTCAAACGAATACCATTTTGAGGCAGGCTCGGATTAAGACGAGTAAATTGCTGTTTTAAGGCGGACTGTTGAATTTCAACATTTGTCGAACTTGTAAGGCTAGCTGGAATTTTTAAACGCTCAGCAAAGTTAATGACTGTCCGGAAATATTGACTTGCATTCATAGGAACGCACCCCCCTACACTTTTCCAAAGCTGTACGCGTGCATTGTTGTCAGGCATGACCCGAGCTACGACTTTGGCTTGCAATGGAGAAAGAGCGGCCGAACTTTCTGTTGAACAATCAGTTTGATTTGTTTCTGGCATAAGGCCCGTAATTGTCAGTGAATATCCTTCAAGACATTTACGTTGTTTTTGTTTAGAGGGATCTAACGCACATGCGGCAGGTGTCATTTGTACGTGCATAACATACCCCTGTAAATTAACAGGCTCGGCATGCAAAACGGAACTCATCAATCCTACTCCTGCACAGATAAGCCACCATGCAAGTTGCAAAATTGAACGAAGTTCCAAATATCTATATTTCATTTAATTAAAACTTGAATATGCCAATTAAAAGAAGATCCATCATCAAGCACCTAAACTTAAGGCGATGTACGCATTGGAATGACTTTCATACGTTGTGATAATGATTGAGCCCCTTGCCCCAATATCACACCATAATGTGTAGCATTCGTCATAACATGCTTGACATAGTCTCTGGTTTCTAACAATGGAATTGTCTCTGTATATTGGTCAGCCGAAATTGATTGAAAGTCCGGTTGCCAACGTCTTGCCCGATTAGGCCCAGCATTATAACCTGCCGTTGCCAAAACTGGATTATTGCTTAATTGTCCCTGAATCATCGACAGATAAAATGTACCATAACGGATGTTGGTATTCATTTCATTTAATGCCGCTGGATTATAGGTTTCGCCCATTTGACGTGCAATCAACTTCGCCGTATCGGGCATAATTTGCATAAGACCACCCGCTCCAACATGTGAACGTGCAGAGGTAACAAATCGGCTTTCTTGTCGCATTAAACCATAAGCCCACGCTGGATCAATTCCTGCATTGTAACTATGACTTACGACATTAGTCTTATGGGGTGTCACATAGCGATACGTATCATTATGTTTATTGGTTGTACGATCTGCTGCGTAAATCGCACGGTCATACCAACCCATGTCATGAGCACGTTTTGCAGCAGCTAACAACACACCATCATCGTGTTGAAGATAAGCTTGTCGAACTGCCCAGTTCCATTCTCGGTTGGTATAAGTCGGATTTGCATTAATACGTCTTAAAGTAAAAGCGCGATTAAAGTGAACATTCTGGTCTAAACGTCTTAAATCACTTGCAGTTGGCTGATCATCATAAGGTTGGTGATTATAACGTTCGCCCAAACGATCTTTAGCTAAAAGGTTGTGATAGTCATCGCCACTTTCAGCTAACTTCTTATAAATACGTTGCGCAGTATTTTTTGAATTACTGTCATTGCGCTGCTCTGTTGCACGAGCAAGCCAATATTGCCAGCGATCTTCTTGTTTTTGTGTCACGCTCATAGCATCAATGGCACGAATTAAACTTTCCCACGCACCAAATCGAATTGCCTGACGCGCATAAATTTCAGCTTCTTCAGGGCTTAGAGGATAACCATAACTTGCATCAAAATATTGAAGAACTTCACGATTGAAGTTATTTTTCATGACCGTAGTACCACCAATATAAGCCACAGTACGATATAAATACTTTTGTATATTCTCTGGTGTACCTTGAGCGACACGTTGGACGTTCGAAAAAGCGTTACTTAAGTCATTATTAGCCAAACGACCTAATGCAAAAATCAAATAAGCATAGTCTGTATCATTGGTTTTAGGCGCAGTCCACAAATAATTAAGAGGATTCGCCTGAATTTGATTAAGCTGAGCTAAAGATAAATTCATACCTAAAGTCTGTGCACTAGCAAGTGCCTGCCCTGTTAAACCAGAACGTAACTGGACCCAAAGGCGCTGTTGTTTATCTTGCTGACTCATTAATGGACTAGATAACATCAAGCGTCCTAAACCCACACAAGATTCAGGTTGTGATTCGGTGGCTAACCATACATCTTTATATTCAGCAAAAACTAATGAATCACCAGTTTTCGCTCTCACCTGTGCCAATGCGCAATTTTCGGCCTGATCTGGGTTAGTTACATAAGATAGTAAAGGTTGTGCAGATACGAAGTCAGCTTGTTTAACTTTTTCTTCAACATAGTCGGCAGCTAATTTCTCAGCCATTGCTGATTGAGGATAGCGCTGAGCAAAACTTACAATCGAAGCTGAAGGTTGAAAGCCAAGATTGGTATTAAGTTTCCAATATTCTGGATAGTACCCCAATACATCATTTTGCATAGCAAGCTGATATTGGTCTAATAACGCTGTATTGCCACTATTTGCAGCATTTAATGCGTCATTGAACTGCTCTTCGGCAGCATAGGTAAATGAACAACCAAGTAAACACATAGCTCCTAACCAGCTACGATGCATATATTTATTTTCCATTACACGACTATGGATTGATGAGCTCTTTCTACTTGGTCTCATAAATGTGTTAAACCCTGACTATTCACCTTCAAAGCATAGTTTAATTAGTCTTCGTGCTTTCTTTTGTTGTGTTATGTAACTCTATGATTCAACATCATTAAAATTCACATAATTTACTTCAAAAAAACCGTGTCATGTTCTAAAGGTTTACTGTTATCGGTTCGGTCCAAATGCTGCTATAATGAATGGTTTGACCCATTTTGGGCAAATTTATTCTTTTTTAGATCGATCTGTTAGGAGCCTGCATGACGGTTCAAACCTTCATTCCCAATGGTGCCAAAGCTGCCTCAGAAAACACTGTTACCCAGCCAACGCACACCACTGATGTTTTAATAAAAAAACTTTATATTGAAACTCAAGGGTGTCAGATGAATGAGTATGACAGTCACCGTATGGCAGACCTTTTAGGGGACTCTCACGGTTACATTTTAACGAGCAACCCTAATGAAGCAGACATTCTGCTCATGAATACGTGTTCTATTCGCGAAAAAGCGCAGGAAAAAGTATTTAGTGAATTAGGGCGCTGGCGCAAACTAAAAGACAAAAATCCAGATCTTGTGATTGGTGTCGGTGGGTGTGTTGCCTCTCAAGAAGGTGACAATATTCAAAAACGTGCGCCTTATGTAGACATGATTTTTGGCCCTCAAACATTACACCGTTTACCACAAATGCTTGATCAACATAATGCTCAAGTAGAAAAACCGAAAAAAGACAAAATCAAACTCGTTGATATTTCTTTTCCAGATATTGAAAAGTTCGACTTTTTACCAGAACCACGTGTAGAAGGCTTTAAAGCATTTGTTTCTATTATGGAAGGCTGTTCTAAATACTGTTCTTTCTGTGTAGTTCCATATACACGCGGTGAAGAGGTTTCGCGACCTTTAGACGATGTACTTGCAGAAATTGCAGGTCTTGCTGAAAAAGGTGTTCGTGAAATTTCACTTCTTGGTCAAAATGTAAATGGTTACCGAGGTGAAACCTTCGAAGGTGGCATCTGCACCTTCCCTGAATTGTTACGACTCGTTGCAGAAATTCCGGGTATTGGACGCTTACGCTATACAACATCGCACCCACTAGAATTCTCTGATGAGCTTATTCAGTGTTATGAAGATCTACCTCAAATGGTGTCACATTTACACTTGCCTGTACAAAGTGGATCTAATGATGTTTTACAGGCAATGAAGCGAAATCATACGATTGATGTTTATATCGATAAAATTGCGAAGCTACGTAAAATTCGTCCAGATATGCATTTATCAAGTGATTTTATTATTGGCTTCCCTGGTGAAACCGATGAAAACTTTGCAGAAACATTGCAATTTATCAAAGATTTAGACTTCGACCATTCGTATAGTTTTGTTTATTCAAAACGCCCAGGTACACCTGCATCTGACTTGCCAGACACCACACCTGAGCAAGTTAAAAAAGAACGTTTAGCTCAAGTTCAAAAAGTAATTAAGCAGTCTAGTATTGAAAAAACAGATGCCATGTTAGGTAAAATTGAACGCGTACTTATTGAAAAAGTATCTGATCAAGATCCTAATGTTTTAATTGGTACTGCTGACAATACACGTCTAGTCACTTTCGTTGGTGATGCGACTTGGGTTGGTCGTTTTGCAGAGATCGAGATTACTGAAATTAAAACTTTAAATTTTGTTTACGGTGAGCTCTTGAATCTTGAACCTGACGTGGCGTAATGTAGAGGTATTCTAAAGTCTACTGAAAGGTTTTCTCTTGACTGCAGCAATTCGACGTACCGTAACATTTCCTGAAATTTCAATGGAACGTTTAAAGAGCATTCTAGGTGCCTATAATGGGCACTTGAAGCAAATTGAACAGCGTTTAGATGTCAAAATTACTCATCGTGGAGATGTTTTTCACATAGATGGTGAAATAGATGCTGTTGGGAGAGCCGAAGCATTATTGCAACGACTCTACGAAGAGTCTGAGGTATCCCAGCAAATCAGTGCTGATCTATTACACCTCCTCATTCAATCGTCACAAACTGAACGCAATTTCGAGTTAGTTGGTGACGAAATGGATGAACACGATGCGCCACTCGATGTCTATTTCCAGACCCGAAAAGGCCGTATTAATCCACGTGGTGCCAATCAAAAACGTTATGTACAACGTATTTTACAAAGCGATATTTCTTTTGGTGTAGGCCCTGCTGGTACGGGTAAAACCTATTTAGCAGTTGCTGCCGCAGTAGACATGCTAGAACGTAACGAAATCCAACGGATTTTACTTGTACGTCCTGCTGTAGAAGCTGGAGAAAAGCTGGGTTTCTTACCTGGTGATTTAACCCAGAAAATTGACCCATATCTACGCCCTCTTTACGATGCCCTTTACGAAATGCTTGGCTTTGAAAAAGTTGCCAAGTTAATCGAGCGTCAAGTGATTGAAGTTGCGCCTCTTGCATATATGCGTGGTCGCACACTTAACCATTCATTTGTAATTCTGGATGAAGCTCAAAACACAACACCTGAACAAATGAAAATGTTCTTGACCCGTTTAGGTTTTGGCTCTCGTGCAGTGATTACAGGTGACATTACTCAAGTCGATTTACCTAAAGGTCAACAATCTGGTCTGGCACACGCACTTCGTGTACTCGAGAATATTACAGAAATTCATATTACCCGTTTCCATTCTCGCGACGTTGTACGTCATCAACTGGTTCAAAAAATCGTTGAGGCTTATGAAGGTTGGGATGGTGAACAACATCGTCTTAATGCCGAAGCACGTGCTGAACGTAAAGCCCGTCAGGAAGCATTAGTCGCTGAAAACGATACAGCAGCAGACTTGCAACATCAGGATGCTTAAGGATTCATTTTGAAAATCAGTTTAAGTTTACAACAAGACCTTCAATTACCTGAGTTAGAGCTCAAACGAGCTCAACTCAAAAAAATTATTGAGACAACTTTACGCCACGTTGGTTATAAAGAAGACTGCGAAATTGGCGTTGCTTGTGTCGATTTAGCAGAAAGCCAACAACTTAATCTGCAATATCGAGAGAAAGATAAACCAACCAATGTTTTATCATTTCCAAGTGATATTCCCGAAGAAGTTTTACCAATGCTCGATGCCTTTCCTCTGGGTGACTTAGTCATTTGTATTCCAGTGGTATTGCAAGAAGCGGTTGAACAAAAGAAAACTGCTCAAGAACACTTTGCGCATTTATTAGTACATGGTGTTTTACATTTGCTTGGTTATGACCATGAAACCAGTGATGAAGATGCAGAAGAAATGGAAGGGATTGAAGTTGAAATTCTAGCAAAGCTGAATATAGAAAATCCTTACCAAGAACAGATCTAATCATTCTTAATTAGATAAAAATCTAATCTGTCTTCAAATGGGATTTTTTCTAATTAACTAAAATCAATGTGGATAAGCTAAAACTTATCCACATTTTTTATTAATGTACTTCAAATTCTGCTTGAGCTGGATCGAAACGCCACGTACGCACAATACGTAATTCAGAAATATCTTTCATATTGGCATCAAAATGCCCAAATGGTGCACCGCGACGTACTGAAGACTTCGCGGCTTCATCCAATACTGAATGTCCTGAACTTTCAAGCAATCGAATTGCACGAATTCCGCCTTGAGCATTCAAAATCACCATTAAACGGACCTCACCTCTTAGCTGTTGCTGTTTGGCCTCTTCTGGATAATAGCGATTACCATACAACTCCACTTTTTCACGGAACTTATCTAAATAAGCAGCTGAAGCATCTTTCTTCGCTTGAATTCCATCTACTGTTTTGATTTTTTGTTGCCGGCTAAAATCTTGTCTACGTTGTAAATATTGTGCTTCAAGGCTCGCAACCATCGCAGCTTTTGCCTGAAACTGACTTTGTAATTGTTCTAATTCTTTTTTCCTTTGACTCGCATCAGCTTGTTTTTGCCAACTCAAAACAGTCATTAAGACTTTTTCTTCAAATTTAAGCTCTCTTTGCTGCTGAACCTTTTGCAAACTTTCTAACTGTGCATCTCCAGTTGACGCATCATTAGGCATCGGATTTGGTGTATCACTAGAGGCACGGTGAGCTTCACGAAATGCGCCCGAACCTTGCTGGTCCGCTTGTGCCAAAAAGTCTGCCTGCTGAACGGGCTCATTGCTTGATCGAATTGAAATTGCAATTTCTTTAGTAGATTGCTCTGACGGGCTCGGCATGGCAAAGTGAATGAGCAACACAAAAATATGCAGTAAGACTGCCAATATTGTTGCAGCAATAAAGACTCGGTCTTGCCACCAATGGTAAAAAGGCTCTATGGATAGACTTCTTTTGTTCAACATAATCTTAAAAGCATATAAATGCCTTATCCCCACGGTTTAATACCGAATAAAATATAAACTGATATTCAAATCTGGATAAAAGTGTGATTCACTTCAAATATAGAGTTTTATCCATTTTCATTTTGTCAAAATGTATCAATTAAATTTGTTACACTGCAATATCAAAACTCGTTTTTTATCATAATAAAGATTGTGTTGGTTCTTAAGTAAATTATCTTCTGGAAGTTCTTTTATGCAAACGCTATTTTCATCATTAGTCAGACGCCTTAAAAAAGTCTACCAAAAAGCAGAAGCATTCATTGAAGAAGAAAGAGATTTTACGTTATCACAAACCTTTCTGAATGCGACTTTACAACGTTATGTCACCAATAATGTTGAGTTTTTAGATGACCTCCATGCTGATCTTTATCATGACTGGTTAAGGTTATATGCAACCATGCATGTAAAAGGTCTAGAGACCACATTATCTGTTGATTTAAAACTGATTCAGATGGAATTTAATCAAGAGCAACAGCTTTTAGTTTTTGAACAAATTAGTAATACACAAATTATTGAAGCGAAATATAAAAACTTTTGGCAGAAGATTGCCGTAAAAGCCGCTGTTTTTTACTACCATAAAATTTTGAAAAAAGATCCTTTAGGAATGATTCTAGAACGTTTTAATGTAGCAGAGGAACGTGATGAACTCATATTTCTTGATCTCAATCGTTGGTTTGGTAAAAAGGCCAGCATCATTGAGACATTAAGTAAAGTGCATGTAAATTACGCACGAGTTCGTGAGGCTGAGTTAGTCGTATTTGGAAATGTGAATTTAGCAGCGCTACTTTACCGTGATCAGGACGATGATTTTGAAGATGAATTAGAAGATTCTGAAATCACACCAATCCAGCAAAAAGATATATAGCTGTTATGAATAAAAATGAATTAAATGCCAAAAAACACAAATAGATTACACATTTAGCATAAATCCTGATTTTTTCTCCATGATCAGCAGGCATAATATGTTTAAGTTATAGATGCATCAGCACTGACTTTTCAGTCTGTACAAGGATATTTACTTATGGCAACAAAATTTCTGAAATCGTTTGGCATCGCAACAGGTATTTCAACAACTTTGCTTTTTGCAGGTTTCTCAAGCCATGCACTTGCCATGAGCCCATTTCAGGCAAATTATCAGTTCACTTATAATAATAAAGGTATGGGTTCAGCTACACGTGCCTTAAGCCAGCAAGGAAATAATTGGACTTATAATTTCACTGCAAAAGCAGGTGGAATTGCTTCTGCAAGTGAAACAAGTAAATTTAGTTTTGCTAATGGTAAAATTGGATCTCAAAGTTTTAGCCGTACCAGCAAAATTTTGATTCATAACAACACTATGAATATTAACTTTAATCCAAACAGCAAAACTATTTCTACCAAGAAAGATGATAAAGCGCGTTCATTTGCTTGGCAGCCTGGCGTACTTGATGAGTTAAATGCAGAATTACAAGTTCGTGAAGATTTAAAAAATGGTTCACTTAAAACTTCATACCCTCTTGCCGATGCAAAAGAAGTTGAAAATCGTCGTTTTGTAAAACAAGGCACTGAGAAAATTAAAACCTCTTATGGCACCTTTGATACCGTAAAAGTTGTTTTAGAACATGGCAGACCAGACCGTAATACTATTTTCTGGTTAGCACCTAAACTGGACTATTTACCGGTTAAAGTGAGCCATGTTGATGGTAAAACTTCTTATGGCCTGTTATTAACAAGTTATACAGGTAAAACGAATTAAAGCTTGCATTTTTTCGGATGCTTTTTAAAATACGCCTTTGCTTTAAAAGCATCCGTCTAGAGGATTCTCCCGTGCAAGCACTAGAACAGAAAATCTTAACAGAAGGTATCGTTCTATCTGATCAAGTCTTGAAAGTCGACGCTTTCTTAAACCACCAAATTGATCCTGTATTAATGCAGCAGATTGGTAAAGAATTTGCCGCTCGCTTTAAAGATGCAGGGATTACCAAGATTATTACCATTGAAGCATCAGGTATTGCACCTGCAATCATGGCAGGTTTGGAACTTGGTGTACCTGTAATTTTCGCTCGTAAATATCAGTCATTGACGTTAAAAGATGACTTATATCGCTCTAAAGTATTTAGTTTTACTAAACAAACTGAAAGCACGATTGCGATTTCAAACAAACACCTTCATTCAACTGATAAAGCATTAGTTATTGATGACTTCTTGGCAAATGGTCAAGCAGCATTAGGACTAATTGATTTAATTCACCAAGCAAATGCAGAAGTTGTCGGTGTTGGTATTGTGATTGAAAAATCATTCCAATCGGGCCGTGATTTATTGCTTGAAAAAGGCTACCGAGTTGAGTCATTAGCACGTGTTCTTTCTCTTACAGATGGTAAAGTTACCTTTGTAAAAGAATAAATTGTGCAAATAAAAAAGAGCGGATATCCGCTCTTTTTCTTGACTGTTTAAAGAGAATCTACAAGCTTTTTAACAACTTCACCCAAACGTTTACCTTGAGCTTCACACAAAATCTTTTCATCCTGACTTAGGCTCTGGTCATGGCGGGGTCCGCTTACATGACTTGCCCCATACGGTGTTCCACCTGTTTTAGTGTTAGATAAAGCTGGAATTGCATTTGGTAATCCCAAAATCATCATCCCGTGATGAAATAATGGCGGTAACATCGTGAGTAAAGTACTCTCCTGCCCACCATGCATTGATCCAGAAGAAGTAAAAACACAAGCAGGTTTATTATGTAATGCCCCATTAAGCCAAAGACTCGTCGTTTGATCCCAAAAATACTTCATTTCACTTGCCATATTGCCGAAGCGAGTTGGGGAACCTAACGCCAGACCAGCACAATTCGCGAGATCATCTAACGTACAGTAGATATCGCCTTCTGCTGGAATACTTGGTTCAGCTACCGTGATGACCGGAGCAATATTTGGCACTGTCCGAATTTTCACTGACATACCCGCAGACTCAACACCATTGGCAATTAAATGCGCCATTTCTTTAGTAGAACCATATTTACTGTAATAGAGTACAAGAATGTAAGGTTGCATCGGTTTCATAAATTTTGTTAAAAAGAACACTATACGGTATTTTTTATTTTTTTGGCGAAACCAATTTTATGAAATTCTAGAGGTGATTAATTGTTTAGCGTTAAAGGTAACACGAGCAAATTTCTCAAAATCGTTGAGTAAAAGGTTCACCAACTTTTGATGAATCTTATGATCACACAACAGAAAGCCAACTTTTTTGAAAAGATTATGGCTACAATTTTTTCTATAGCGCATAGTAAACTTACAGAACGACTTTAATTCTATAAGTTATTATTTTGCTTTAATCTACGATTTGAGTTCTTCAGCTCATACTTTGATAAGCTATTAATCGCCCAACATGATGATTAAAAAAATCGGGATAGACAACGCATGTTACAACGTTTCTTAAGTAAGCTTCCTTTTTATAATAAAACCTGGTTTCAATTCGTTTTATATGTATTTAAACGTTTTGAAGCTGATCGGTGCCGTGAACAAGCTGGCTCCCTCACCTATACAACACTATTCGCAGTTGTACCGATGTTAACGGTTTTTTTAGTTATTATTTCTTCAATTAAGGCGTTAGAGCCTGCAAGACAACAGCTCCAACATTTAATCTATAGTAACTTTTTACCCAAGAGCACTATTGCGTTTGATAAAGCTCTAAATGCTTTCACAGAGAAATCGAGCAATCTGACCGTTATTGGTGTGCTGTTTTTATTCGTCACTACCGTTTTAATGCTGACCTCAATTGAAACAGTCTTTAATCGTATTTGGCGCGTAAAAGAAACTCGTAGTGGCATTATGGGTTTTATGCGTTACTGGACCATCATCTCTTTAGGTCCGATTATCTTAGGAAGTGCATTCGTCATTTCTTCGACTGTCGCTTCTATGAATATTCTCAGCAATAATTTTGCAGGATATCAACTTGATGGATCTTTCATACTCTGGTTAATTTCTTTCTTATTGACCATTGTTGGCTTTTTTATTTTGTATTGGACTATTCCGAATCGAACAGTTCCAGTTTATGCAGCTGGTATAGCGGCCTGCTTAAGTGCTGTACTTTTTGAAATACTCAAAAACTTATTCAGCTTCGTAATGTCAAATTTCACTAGCTATGAACTGATCTACGGTGCATTTGCAGCGGTACCTATTTTCCTATTATGGATATTCCTTTCATGGAATATTATTTTACTGGGCGTAGAAGTCAGTTTTGCTTTAACTGCTTTTCACTCTGGTAAAGAGCAAAAACGACATCCTGTTCTAATGCTATTAGATATTCTTGAGTTGTTTTATAAAAAGCAAAAACTAGGTGAAAGTGTAAGTGATAAAGAAGCCTTAGAAATTTTAGGCCGTGGAGAAATTGGTCGCTGGCCTGCTTATGTGCTTTTACTAGAAGAACAAAATTTGGTTAAACGTACTGATAAAGATGAATATGTTCTAGCGCGTAATTTATCCCAAGTTGATTTCTGGAGTTTTTTCACCGCCCTTCCATACCCACTACCTTTACGTCAAGATGTCCAAAATGTGCATGATGACGATGAGTGGATGGAAAAAATTGGACCAGCACTCATTGAGTCTAATGATTATTTGGCTGCAAAACTTTCTATTCCTCTTTCAACAGTTTTTGAAGAGAAATAGAAAAATAAGACGATTTATTAATATAAATGTCTTCCACTTCTAAACACTAAAAAACCCTATTATTGAAAAATAATAGGGTTAAAAATTGGCAAATTTAAGAATGGATTATGCCTTTACAAAAGTTTTCCATACAAAATCTTGCGTTGCACCTTTTAATGTCATTTTTAACTGATCGCCCGAATATAATGGCCCAACACCAGCAGGTGAACCTGTCATAATCACATCACCCGGCTCTAGTGAAAAGACCTGATTAATATCTGTTAATAGATCACCAATGGTAAACATTAATAGTTCAGTATTTCCATCTTGACGTAACTCATCATTAATATGGAAAGTAAATTTGGTCTCTTGCCAGTTTGTAATTTCTTTTGTATCTACCCAATCAGCCAATACACAAGCACCATCAAAAGCTTTTGCACGTTCCCATGGGTGACCTTTACTTTTCAGATCATTCTGTAAATCACGCATTGTTAAATCAAGACCTAATGTCACAGCACCAATCGCTTTCAATGCTTTTGTAGGATCTGTTTCACCTTTTAAAGGCTGGTCAATGCGTAAAACTAATTCACACTCAAAATGACAACTGCCCCAAGCTGGATTCCAAGAAATACCGTCATTTAAACCAATCAAACTACTAGGTGGTTTAATAAATAATATAGGCTTGTCAGGCATAGCATTATTTAGTTCTTTGACATGATCGGCATAGCTTCTGCCTACGCAAACGATTTTTGAAGGACGTGTATTCATGAGGCTTCCTTTGTTGTTGCGACTAATAATTCCAATAATTTATTTCTTAAATGTATTTTCAAATATCGTTTGATCTGAATCCTGTGCAAATGCGCGCTTTGGCACAATAATTACAGTTTTATTTTTCAACTCAAGCATGTAAGTCAACTTACCTTTAGCAAAGGTTTGCACATCCGCATATTGCACCACTTGCTTACGCTCACTGGAATAAAGCTCAAAATAATCTTGATAGAGGTCGATTCCCTGCTCGCTCTTTCCAAACTGGTAACGAACAAATTGACGTTTAAATAACATCGGTAAAAGCCAGTAACGCATTAACCCTTGCATCACCAGAAAAAACAAACCTAACCCGACATAATATCGGCCTACACCAGAGAAACCTAAATAAAGTCCCCAAATAATAATTGCGATACTAATCGCAGGTGTGAGAAAACGGGTAAATTGTTTTTTCCCAAATGTTACCAATGAAAATCCATCTTGTGATTCTTCTAAATTCAAATAGTAACGTAAAGATAAAGCTGTTTTTTGCTCAGTCATTGCAATGCATCAATACTCAATAAATCGAAACTATTAGAGCATATTCATTTCAGCTTTAAAATGAATCAAAGGCTATTTTTTGTTTTGTTCAAAATGAACAGTTACGGTTCGGTTGCGAAATATTTTTCGTTGCATATATAGAACGTAGATTCATATTTATTGAGCTTATTTCACTTTTTAAAATTTCTACAATAAGAGCATCACCTTCTTAGTGGAATGTCTCATGTCTTTTTTTGCAAAATTATTTGGTTTAAATCAAAAAGCAACAGTCTCAAAAGATGTGGTTACGCAAACCACTCAAGAGACGAATATTTCCAATGAACCAAGCTTTTTAGAATTAATTAAAAAACGCCGTTCTATTTATTCAATAGGAAATAACTTAAAACAGACCTCATCTGAAATTGAAAAATTAATTCAAGAAGCTGTAAAACATAGCCCATCAGCTTTTAACTCTCAATCTTCTCGCGTTGTGATTTTATTTGATCAATCCCACCAAAACTTCTGGAATATTGTTTTAGATGTATTAAAAACGATTATTCCAACAGAAGCCCTAACTGGAACTGAACAGAAAATTCAAAGTTTTGCGGCAGGCGCAGGTACAGTTCTATTTTTTGAAGACCAACATGTGATTAAAGGTCTACAAGAGCAATTTGAAACGTACGCAGATAATTTTCCAATCTGGTCTGAGCATTCAACAGCAATTGCACAATTTGCAGTATGGAACGTACTTGCGGAACAAGGTATTGGTGCTTCGTTGCAACACTATAATCCAATCATTGATGAAAAAATTAATGCTGCGTTTAATGTTCCCGCTCATTGGAAATTAAGAGCTCAATTAGTATTTGGTTCAATCGAAGGCGAAGCAGGAGAAAAAGCTTTTATTGAAGATGAAAGCCGCTTTAAAACATTTGACTAATTTTTCTACTTTTAATTCTTTTCAAAGCTGGTTGCTATGAGCACCGGCTTTTAATAGAAATGATAAAAAACAGACACAAAAAAACCGCTATATATAGCGGTTAATTCTTCAAGTGGTGCGCTCAGAGAGATTCGAACTCCCGACCCCTTAGTTCGTAGCCAAGTGCTCTATCCAGCTGAGCTATGAGCGCGTACTTGATGTTGCGCATTATACGCATTTTTTAAAGCTTAGGAAGCCTTTTTTCATCTTTCTGCCACCAACCGTCTAGTTCTTAGCCAGCACCCTATTTCACATAAATATAGTAGCTAAAATTATTGATGTTTCCCTCACCTAAGGTGTATTTGAAATATTTTTTTTCAAATAAGTTTTATAGGCTTTTTGAAGTATTTGGCCATATACCGTGAAGTTAAAGGCGACCATTTTAGTCAACATTATAGAAATAAAATATTTCTAGTCGCACTTTAACATTATAAGAGTAAGAAAAATTCAACTAATATAATGCGTCAAGCAAGTGAAAATATAAGTAAAAATATAATTAATTAAAAAAACATTATATAAAAACCATTATTATTTTTACGTCTAAATTAAATGAATTATTATTTCTTTAAATACCATTTAATACCAAAAAATGTGACTAGAAATACACATTGACAGCTTCTGATATCTAACCAATACTAAATTCTAATTATTGAGATACACATCTCATTAATTATGTAGCGCAATAAATAATACTTACTTAAAAATACATAATTATATAGGAAATAGACCAAAATGTTTTTAATCAAAAATCTCGTATCTTCGATCTCAAAAGTTACTCAAGACTTAGGTAATGTTGTATCGGTAAATACCACTGTAAACACGGGTTCTTCTGTTGATGCACACGTTTCAACATCAGGCTTACTTTCAAATGTTATTTCAACAGTTACTAATACAGTTACCCACACAACAACAGGCTTGGTTTCTAATGTCGTTGGCACTGTAACAGGTACTGTCGGCTCGACAAATCCCATAGAAACAGTAACCAATGTTGTGAGTGGCGTAACAGGTGGTTTGCTCGGTGGTGTAACCGGTGGTACTGGTGGTAATCCAGTAGGTGTCGTAACTGACATCATTGGCGGTGTAACAGGTGCCATCGGTGGTGTAACTGGTGGTGCTACTGGCGGTAATCCAGTGGGTGTTGTAACTGACATCATTGGCGGTGTAACAGGTGTCATCGGTGGTGTAACCGGTGGTGCTACTGGCGGCAACCCAGTAGGTGTCGTAACTGACATCATTGGCGGTGTAACAGGCGCTATTGGTGGTGTAACCGGTGGTGCTACTGGCGGTAATCCAGTGGGTGTCGTAACTGACATCATTAGCGGTGTAACAGGCGCTATTGGTGGTGTAACCGGTGGTGCTACTGGCGGTAATCCAGTGGGTGTCGTAACTGACATCATTGGCGGTGTAACAGGCGCTATTGGTGGTGTAACCGGTGGTGCTACTGGCGGTAATCCAGTGGGTGTCGTAACTGACATCATTAGCGGTGTAACAGGCGCTATTGGTGGTGTAACCGGTGGTGCTACTGGCGGTAATCCAGTGGGTGTCGTAACTGACATCATTGGCGGTGTAACGGGCGCTATTGGTGGTGTAACCAGTGGCGTTGGTGGCAATCCCCTTGAAGTCGTAACTGACATCATCGGCGGCGTAACTGGTGGTATCGGTGGCGGCACCTCTCCAATTTCTCCAGTGATCAACGTAGTTCAAGGCGGCATCGATATTCTTCAAGGTGTCGAAAGCCTAAAAACTGAAATTATTAATACAGGTATCGACACTGTTGCCGACACAATCATTGGCATCCTTCCACAAACTGAACATCCTGTTTCTGAAATTGCTGACCTCGGCACATTAACCTTCGAAACTTCTCGCGACATGGTAAACGGCGCACTTGAAGTTGTTTCTGATTTAGTAGGTGGAGATATCTCAGGCGCGACTGAATCAGCAACTGGTATTCTAGGTACGCTTATCAATAATGGTACAACTGCTGCTGGTATTATCACTGGTGTGGTTGGAAGTGTTACAGATGTGGTTGGTGGAGTAACGGGTGGTGTTGGCGGCAACCCTCTTGAAGTCGTGACTGACATTATTGGTGGTGTAACTGGCGGCGTTGGTGGTAACCCTCTTGAGGTCGTAACTGACATCATCGGCGGTGTAACAGGCGGTGTTGGTGGTAACCCTCTTGAAGTTGTGACTGACATCATCGGCGGCATAACTGGCGGTATCGGTGGCGGCAACCCTCTTGAAGTCGTAACCGACATCATCGGCGGCGTAACAGGTGGTATTGGTGGTGGAACATCTCCGATCTCTCCAGTGATTGATGTCGTTCAAGGTGGTATCGATATTCTTCAGGGTGTAGAAAGCTTAAAAACTGAAATTATCAACACTGGTATTGATACAGTAGCAGATACAATTATCGGTA
Source organism: Acinetobacter calcoaceticus ANC 3811 (assembly GCF_000399665.1). Classification (GTDB taxonomy): domain Bacteria; phylum Pseudomonadota; class Gammaproteobacteria; order Pseudomonadales; family Moraxellaceae; genus Acinetobacter; species Acinetobacter calcoaceticus_B. Next base: position 3,499,607 of record NZ_KB976986.1, on the reverse strand, counting down.
TTCTTCCACAAGTAGAACATCCTGTTTCTGAAATTGCAGACCTCGGCACATTAACTTTCGAAACTTCTCGCGACACAGTAAATGGTGCACTTGAAGTTGTTTCTGATTTAGTTGGTGGTGATATTCAAGGTGCAACTGAATCAGCAACTGGCATTATCGGTACGCTTATTACTAATGGTTCTACTGCAACTGGTTTGGTAACAGAAATCCTTGGCGGTGTAACAGGCACTATTGGTGGAGTTACTGGTGGTGATAGTCCTCTTGGTGTAGTCACTGATCTTCTAGGTGGTTTAACTGGAAGTGTAGGTGGCGATAGCCCACTCGGTGTAGTGACTGACCTTCTAGGTAGCCTAACTGGGGGTGTAACAGGCGGCACCGAAAACCCTATCGGCATCGTAACGGATATCGTTGGTAGCTTAACTGGCGGCGTGACTGGTCAAGGTGGCTTAGATGTCATTTCTAATTTACTTGGTGGATTAACTGGTGGTAGCTTACTCGGTGGAGTGACTTCAACAGTATCTAGCGTAACGAATACAACGCACACTATCGTACCTCAGTCATTACTTACTGATAACTTCTTAGATAATTCTTTCCATACGGTTTAATATCATTAAAAGGAAGCCACTTATAAAAGTGGCTTCCTTATTTAATATAGTTCCTAATATTAATTAGTACTAATCAATCTCTTGCCATCTATAATATTTTTTATGTGCTAACTCCAACATTGCATAATCATTAGGAGTATCACCATAAGCATAAATTGTAGGATATTGGGTTAAATCATATTTATTTTTTATTCTATTTACTTTTTCTAAATAACCACAATCACCATCAATAAAATGACCTGTTAAAATACCATTATGTATTTCAAGTTGATTGCATATAACATCTAAACCTAAAGAATGACACCAACTTTCTAAATAAACACCTAATGATGCTGATACAACAACAATCTGATCGCCTTGCTCTTTATGCCAGAGAATACGCTCCAAAGCATTTTCACGAACACATGTAGGAAGTACCTTTTTAGCAAACTCTTGTCCCATATCTTTTAGTGAGTTCGCGTCATAGCCTACATATCCTATTTGGCAGAGCTTAGTTCGAATAGTTTTATCCGTTACCCAACCAAGTTTATAGCCAGCGATATAGGGTGCAAGTCGAATACCACCGACGAGTTGGGTTTTTCTGTCTAAAGAAAATTTAAGAAATAAGCTGAATGTGTCGTTGTGAGTGATGGTGCCATCAAAATCAAATAAAGCTAGATTCATTTATGATTATCTCTAATATAATTAAAAAGTTATAAATTTAGATTTTTTTAAAATTACCAAAAAACAAGCACAAAAAAACCGCTATAAAAGCGGTTAATTCTTCAAGTTGGTGCGCTCAGAGAGATTCGAACTCCCGACCCCTTAGTTCGTAGCCAAGTGCTCTATCCAGCTGAGCTATGAGCGCGTAACTTGTGTGCCTTTCAGCGATTCGTTCTATTTTACTTGGTGCGCTCAGAGAGATTCGAACTCCCGACCCCTTAGTTCGTAGCCAAGTGCTCTATCCAGCTGAGCTATGAGCGCATTAAGTAATGGCGGTGAGAGAGGGATTCGAACCCTCGATACCAGTAATAGGTATGCTTCCTTAGCAGGGAAGTGATTTCAGCCACTCATCCACCTCACCGGAACGAGCCGCCATAATACAAACTAAAACCACATTGATCAAGTCATCATACTGAAATTTTCTTGTTTTTTAGTTCAATGAATTACTTTTTAAGCAATTTACTCATTATTTTCGTCTTTTTCGATCAAACGCTTGTTAAGATAGATATTATTTCTTCATCAAAATACTGTAGTGCATAACACATTATTGCAAACCTAAACGTGCAGTTCGGGTCTGCATGGCTTATGCTAAACTTATCTGCCAAGCGTGAAACCAAACGACATGACAAAAAACTGGGCTGACCCTGAAGCGAAAGCTGAAGCTGAACGTTATGACAATCCTATTCCAAGCCGTACTCTTATTTTAGATACATTGGAGCAGGTTCAAACACCACAATCTCATGCAGAGCTTGTCGATCATTTTAATATTCATGACCAAAAAAGTATCGAAGCGTTAAGTCATCGTTTAAGTGCTATGGTTCGTGATGGTCAAATCATGAAAGACGGTTTTAAATTTCAGTTGGTGGCAGATCAACCAACATATGAAGCAACTGTCTATATTAATAGTAAAGGTTTAGGTACAGCACATATTGATGGTCAAACTGACCTTTTACTTCCTGAACGTGAATTACGTTTAGTCTTTAATGGCGATCGAGTTAGAGTGCGCCAGACTTCAGTAGACCGCAAAGGTAAACCTTGGGGTTTTATCACAGAAGTTTTACAACATCGCGTCAAACAATTGATCGGTAAATTGTCCGTTCACGATGGCGAATATTTTATTCAACCCAATAATCCTAATCAGCACCAGCCTATTCCTTTGGAAAAAGAACTCGTAAAACATGCTGAAGCGAATGTTGGCGATATGCTGCGTGTTGCAATTGATACTTATCCGACCCGCGAAGAGTTTTCAACGGCGCATATTATTCAGTCTATGGCGGACAAAGCTGATACAGAAATTATTATTCCACAAACCATTCTTGAATTTGGTTTGCCATATGAGTTTCCAGATCAGGTATTAAAAGAAGCAGAAAGTTTTAAAGAGCCATCTGCTCAAGATCGTGAAGGCCGCATTGATTTAAGAGATTTAGCATTAGTTACGATTGATGGTGAAGACGCTCGAGATTTTGACGATGCCGTTTATGCAGAGAAACGTCCGGGTGGTGGTTACCGCGTTGTAGTTGCAATTGCCGATGTAAGCCATTATGTTCGCTTAAATTCAGCCCTCAATGAAGAAGCTGAGGAACGAGGCACTTCGGTATACTTTCCACACTTTGTATTACCGATGCTACCAGAGGCTTTGTCAAACGGCTTGTGTTCTCTGAACCCTCACGTAGACCGCCTATGTATGGTTTGTGACCTTAAACTCTCCCGTACAGGCCGTGTAACTAGCTATGAGTTTTATCCGTCAGTTATGCACTCAAAAGCGCGTTTGACCTATACACAGGTAGCGCAATATTTTGAAGGTGCAACAGATGCGATTCCAAAAGATCGTGATGTTCATAAATCTTTAAATACGCTTTTCCAGCTTTATCAAATTTTGAAAAACTTGCGTGCTGACCGTCATGCAATGGAATTTGAAACCATTGAAACGTACATGACTTTTGATGAGCTTGGCGGGATTAAAGAAATTTTGCCACGTACACGTAATGAAGCACATAAGCTTATTGAAGAATGTATGTTGCTTGCTAACGTTGCTGCGGCTGAATATGCATTAGAACATGATATTCCAATGTTATATCGCGTGCATGAAGCTCCTGAGTTTTCACGTATTCAGAAAGTAAAAGACTTTGTGAAATTACTTGGTCTACCCTTCTCTGACCAGCCAACTCAAGCAGATTATCAAAGAGTTATTGAAGCAACCAAAGACCGTATTGATGCACCAAGCATTCATGCCGTTTTATTACGCTCAATGATGCAAGCTTATTATGGTGCAAAAAATGCGGGACACTATGGTTTAGCGTATGAAGCTTATACTCATTTCACTTCGCCAATCCGTCGTTACCCAGATTTATTGTTACACCGTGCTATTAAGGCACACTTAAAACAAAAACCTTCTCCTCTCTCTGGTGCCGCACTAGATGCTGCTGGTGAACATTTTTCTAAAACTGAACGCCGTGCAGATGAAGCTTCTCGTAGCGTAACGACTTGGTTGAAATGTCACTATATGCAACAGCATTTGGGTGAAGAGTTTATTGGTATCGTAAGTGCAGTGACCGAATTTGGTTTATTCGTGACACTTAAAGATTTATATGTCGATGGCATGATTCATATTAGCCAACTTGGTGATGACTTCTTTATTTATGACCAAGCGAGCCAAAATCTTGTAGGTCAAAATCGTGGTCAAGTTTTTGGTTTGGGTGATGAAGTTAAAATTCAGGTTGCTGGTGTAAATCTGGAAGAACGTAAAATTGACTTCCAGCTTCTTCAACAAGTCACGCATGCGGGACGAGTCGTTCGTAGCCGAGCTCCACGCACAACGAAAACATCTCCACAGGCAACTGAAGAAGTTTTCAGCAAACCAACAAGTAGTGATGGCGAAAAACCAGTTCACAAAAAGAAGGAAAAAGCTAAGTCTAATTCTTATACTAAAAAGCCTGGTAAAAAAACTACTCCAAAAGCAGAAAGTAAACCAGAAAAAGTAAAGAAAAAGTCTAAGCCTAAAAAGAAAAAGGCCAATGCGAAATCAAAGGCTGAATAATTAAACAATAGATGTAGCTAATTCAGAAATAAGCCTCCAATGTGAGGCTTATTTCTTTTTAAAAAGGTTATTTTGCACATTAAACTTGATTTCTGGCTTGAGAGGACCTACATCTAATAACATGTTTAAAAAATAATGTGGCTCACAGCAATGACTTTCCAACAAGCGACCTTACCAACACCGCGTTTTGATCAAATTGAATTAGAAAATTTAAAACAAGACATCCAACAAGCGATTCAAGCAGGCCAAGAATTTTTAAATACACTTACAGTTGTACCTAGCGATACCGCTCAACAACTTGCAGTACTTGAACAAGTCGATACTCTTGAAAACAACCTCAGTGAATCATGGGGTGTTTTATCACATTTAAATGCAGTAATGAGCAATGCTGAAACCAGAGAGGTTTATCAATCATTATTACCCGCTTTGAGTGAATATTACACTCAACTTGGTCAACACACCGCTCTCTATCAAACTTATCAGCATATTCATGATGGTCAGGGTTATACATCTCTTAGTCCAGCCCAACAAAGTGCTATTCGACTCGCTTTACGTGATTTTAAACTTTCTAGTGTGGCTTTAGAGGGCGAAGAGAAAAAACGCTATGCAGATATTTCTGCCCGTCTTTCACAGCTTTCTTCTGATTTTTCTAACCATGTACTTGATGCCACCCAAGCTTACTTTAAACCACTTACAGAAGCTGAGCTAAAAGGTCTCCCAGAAAGTAATGTTGAGTTATTAAAACAGTACGGGAAACAACGTGAACTCGATCAAGCTGTAGCAACTCTAGATTTCCCCGCTTATTTTGCAATCATGACCTATGCAGATGACCGCGCTTTGCGTGAAGAGCTTTATAGAGCCTATGTCACTCGTGCATCTGATCAGTCGGAACAAACTGAGTTTGATAACAGCAAAATTATGGAAGAAATTTTAAGTCTTCGTCAGGAAATGGCGAAACTACTTGGTTTCAATAACTATGCTGAATATTCTCTTGCAAGCAAGATGGCGCCAGATATAAAAACAGTACATGAGTTTTTGGTTGATCTCGCTGAGCATGCGCGTACTCCTGCTCTTCAAGAGATTGCTGAACTACAAGAGATTGCCAAACAAGATGGAGTTGATGAACTTAAACCTTGGGATAGCACTTACTACTCTGAAAAGCTTAAACAGCAACAATTCAACTTATCGCAAGAAGCATTAAAACCTTATTTCCCTGCACCTAAAGTCATTCAGGGCTTATTCCAGATCGTGCAGCGCTTATACGGTATTAACATCGTTGAGCGTGAAGCTCCAGTTTGGCATCCAGATGCACGTTATTTTGAGTTAGAAGACCAAGGTCAAGTGGTTGGTGGTTTCTTTTTTGATTTATACGCGCGTACTGGTAAAAGAGGCGGCGCATGGATGAGTGGTTTCCGCTCACGCATGCAAACTGTTCATGGTTTACAAAAACCAATTTGCTACATGGTATGTAACTTCACTCCTCCAGTAGGTGATCAGCCTGCTTTACTCACCCATGATGAAGTAATCACTTTATTCCATGAGTTTGGACATGGTTTACATCACATGCTAACTGAAGTAGATAATATTTCAGTTGCAGGAACTCATGGTGTTGCTTGGGATGCGGTTGAGCTGCCAAGCCAGTTCATGGAATTCTGGTCTTGGGATAAAGAAAGTTTAGATGTTTTAAGTGAGCACACTGAGAGCAAACAAACTTTACCGCAAGAATTACTTGATGCTTTATTAAATGCTCGTTTCTTCCAGTCTGGTATGCAAACTTTACGTCAGCTTGAATTTGCATTGTTTGACCTGACCATCCATACAAAAACACCTGCACTGAACAGTGAGCAAATTCAGCAAACTTTAAACGACATTCGTAAACAATATGCAGTCGTTCCAGCTGTTGAATACAATCGCTTTCAACATAGCTTCAGTCATATTTTTGCTGGTGGTTATGCGGCTGGCTATTACTCTTACAAATGGGCAGAAGTTTTAGCGAGTGATGCATTTGATCGTTTTGAACATGAAGGTATTTTCAACACTCAAACTGGCAAAGAATTCCGTCAGGCAATTTTAGCAGTGGGTGGTAAAGACACTGCACTTGAAGCATTTGTAAGTTTCCGTGGCCGTGAACCTAAAATTGATGCATTGTTACGTCATCAAGGTTGGACGAATGACAGCAAAACCGCTTAAACTATGGGCCTAAATTGATCGTGTGGTTAGGGTGATAAAGATGAAAAAACGTTTCATTGCTGGGGCTAAATGTCCAAAATGTGAAGCAACAGATCGGATTGTCATGCTAACCACCGCTGAAGACGAATGGATTGAATGTATCGAATGCGGTTATAGCGAAAATCGTCCGACTCATATTGATGAGCCTGAAACACCTGCTGTACCTGATGAAGTTGGAGTAATACAGTTCAAGCCTCGTCGTCCTGACTAAAGGTCTTAAAGATGCCACTACAAAGAAAACAAAACTCAAAACTATTGTGGATTTTAATTGGGGGCTTAAGCATTCTTGTAGTGCTTTTTTTCGCTGCACAATGGTTTTTCAAAAAAACCGAGTCATCTGCACCAATGGTTGATCCTCAACCTGTTTCGACACCCGCTCCTGCTAAAATCCCTGATCCATCATCAGGTTCCGAACCAGTAGCAGAGGCTGCCAGTTCACAACAACTTGTGAATGAAGATGTACTTAAACAGCCTGTCCCTGCTCAAGAGTCGTTAGCAAAAGAGGAAGTGTCTAAACTCGATGACATCCATCGTCAGTTGCAAGATCAGGAAAGTTCGTTAAAAGCTCAGCATGCAGATGCAGATCAATTAACCAAACTCAAAGAAGAACAAGTTAAATTGCTTGAAGCTCAGCTCAAACAGCAATAGTTTTTCAATGGGAACTTAAAAAGCTAAAGATAGATAACTTTAGCTTTTTTTATTTTAACTAAAATAACTCTAGTCATCTTTTTCCTAAATTTACTGAATTCTCTGACTAAAAAAGCCCTCCATTTAGGAAGGCTTTTTGTATAACCGATACTTTAATTTAAGTTAATGATACCAACCGAATAACTTAAATACATATGGCACATACGTCACCAATACCAATGATGAGAACAAGACAATAATTGGTAGCAACCAGCGCTCATAACGGAAGTAGAAACTTGTATACTTCTCTTTCGCTTCAGCATCAGCAGCGTTCACTTCATCATCTCCGACGGACAACCGCGTGAGTAGATGGTTCAACGCAACTGGCGGGGTTACATAACCAAATTCGAATGCAACTAACACAATCATCCAGAAGTGAATTGGATGAATACCATTTTCGTATGCCACAGGCGCAATGGTTGCAGCAACTAAAATTACAGCACCAAATGGATCTGTACACATACCAATAATAGCAAGTAGCAGTGCAATACATGCCAGTGATATATAGATACTGCCTAAATGAGTCGGCAATAATTCAACCACTTCAGAACGTTCAATTAAACCACCAACGCTTGCAGACAATGCCATCAAGATAATTAGTGCACCAATATGGCCTACAGTTTCTGAAGTTGCAAAACGAAGTGCCCCACCAAAACCTAGACGGAATTGAGAACTATGTGGATCATGCGCTCGAAGGAATGGTGATTTCTGTTCATGCTCACGAACAATCGCCTCATGAATATTAATTGCAGGAGCTTCTTTTGGCGCCACCATTTTGTCATACAAGATCATTGCTATCAGGACTAATGGTAAAATTACTGGTGCAGTAAATTCATTCATTCCTGTGTCTAACGCATATTTATAGATCGCAAGAACAACAGCTGTAATCAAAATGTATGGAATTACAGGTACAAAGGCGCGCATCATGCCCGGAATCGCTACTTTTGGTGAATTCACACGGAATTTCTCTTCAGCCAAGAGTAATGAAACACCCAAGAAAATAAATGCAGTTAACCAAAATACATAAACACCATGCCCAAACAGCTCATCGGACGTTACATGACGGCTATCAAGCATTGCAATTAAAACGACCAATAGACATGGACGTACCACCACACCTAAAGAACCTGACATTGCAGATACAGCCAACGCATATTGACGGCGAGCACCCGCATTCCAGACTTCTTTATAAATAATTGCACCCGCTGCAATAACGAAAATACCTGACGCGCCTGTATAAGCCGTCGGTACCGCAGCTGCAATTAGAATTAACCATGTTAAGGTTTCTGGTGCCAAATTCCATGGACGAAGCACATTAAGGAACAAGTCCATAACGCGTGTTTGAGTTAGAAGCATACCTGCCCAAATAAACAAGGCAAGGTTTAAGAAAATACCTGAGAACTCAACCAATAAACCAAGGTAAATCCCTTGCCCCATTGGATAATCCATAAAGAATGTAAATACTATGCCCGTAATCAAACCCATATAAGCATATAAAGGCACACATAGTAGTGCTAAGCCAATATTTCCGCCTTCACGTTTTGCTGGTGGTGAAACAAAGAGTTGATAAAGACTAATTAAAGTCAGAACAACAAACAGAATCATCCATATCCAGTAAATAGTTACTGTTTCATAGGTAGGTGTTACCCCAGAATTGATAACTGAACGATACTGGCTAATGACAGAGAAACTGAGTAGAGCATTAGCTACCACCATAAAGATGGAATAGACTTTGTAATCTATTTTTGTTGCTGGATTACGTAAGCCAATATGGTGAAATTTTAACGATGCTGTAATCGCCGAAATTAGAACCATAAAAATCAGTAAAATTGCGCGATTTTCTGTACCAAATTTAAAAATACCAAAGAAACCTGTCTCGATGGCACGGTAAGTACGCACTCCAGGGTTAGCTTCAATATATTTAATTGTCTTGTCATATGCCTGATATTTCTCATCACATTGTTGCTGTGCAGCGAGTAGTGATGCACGGACATCACTTTCCGATGCTGCACCAAAGAAACTCGAAAAATCATCAGATGCATTGGCTTTCATTTGTTCTTTTACTTGTGCATCGATATTTGGATGTCGATCACAAGTCGGCTTTTCAGGTTCAGCACGCAAAAATGAATATTGCATGCCTATCGCAGGATCACCATAAAGACGTTCCCCGATACGTAATAATTGTCCGTGGATCATTTCCCCGGTACCAATGATTAGAGTCATTAATAGTAGAGTGAGGATGACGAATGTTGAGATCCATTCGTTCCATATATAACCCAGCAGACCTAATCCAGATCTTTTTTCTTGATGTCCTTGCATAAATATTCCAATTTTGTTCTCTCAAAAACCTGTAAACAGGAGCTTGAGTCATGCAATTTTCTTGGTCAGGGGTTAATTCCATCCCCCTTCTACCAATCCCTTTATTCAACGATCAAATTTGCATCAAACTTTATTAATAAAGAATGACTAAAATCACTTTTTTAACAGTTCGTATTGTCAATTTTTCTTTTTTAATCTTTGAGCAAGCCAATAGCATCCTCCAAAGATTGCGCCACCAATTGCTCCATATAAATGAGCTTCAGTTAAAACTGGACTCCCTATTAACTGGGCCGTTCCTGTTTGCCCAAAGGTATTTTCCCATGTCAGTTTTGCAATAATTAATCCTAAAACTAGAAAAGCAAAATTCCGTTCTTTACGATATTGCAAATAAACTAAAGCAACTGCTGTATATAGCCCATGTAAAACACCTGACAAACCAGCATATGCCTCGATATAAGGTAAATAAAAATAGAAGACCAAACTAATGAACGGTGGCAAAAGAAAAAGCAGACTTAAGATATGCCACGCTTTGGTATGCGGAAAGATAAACGGTAAACAGGCGAATGCCATCATGTTTAAAAGGAAATGAATCCATCCAACGTGCACCCAATGTGCGGTCCATAAACGCCAGAATTCACCGAGTAAACTTTCGCGCCAATAAATAAAAGTATCAGGAAACACCTGTAGACAAGCAGACACAGAAATGCACACTGCGACCAAAAGCACTTTATGATTCAGTACATGATCCTTCATGGCACACTCCTTGAAATTAAACTTCTTGCTACCATTGTAAAACTTAACAACAGTCTCGCAAGAAGTTAACCTTTCAAATATGTTTACTGCGCTGCTGGTGGAGCAGATGAATCCGCAGGAGCTTCAGATGCTGCTCCGCCATCAAATAACTCATCTAGCTCTGCTGCACCTTCATTCTTATCATCCCAGAAATGTGACATACCATCATCTCCGGTACGCACACCTGTATGCTCAGTCCAGTAACGGTCAGAGATACCGCGTACAATCAGACCAGCCATACTATCAATTAACTTAAAGTTTGGATTGACAGGCTTATCGTCAGCTTGAGATGCCGCATAGGATCTTAATGCATCACGGATTTTTGCATCATCACCACTTGCTTGAGCAGCTACCGCATATAACGCATGAGATAAGCGAACACCTTTTTGCTCACCAATTTGGACTGATTGCTTTAACGTTTGGTATGGATCAGGTTTCCCTTCATCTGCCCCTGGCAATAAAGTCCAGATAACAGCACGCGTTGCGTTAGGTGCACCCCAAAATTTTTCATTATCTAGACAGACCATGCCGCGCTCTACAATAGCAGCAATATCTTTTGGAACATTGACTGCGCCACCAGAGTTAATATCATTGGTTACAGCCTGAAGGCCACTAATCATTCCAAGTAAATAAACTGTTTGATCAGTATCACTACGCATCGTTGGACAAGAATCACCTAAATGGTATTTATATTTAGATTCCCAACGATCAGCGAACAACTTATAGCCTGTATATTGACGCTCAGCAGCAATTGCTGCCCAACGCTTTTGAGCAATACGTGCATCTTGAGCTTCAGTTACCTGCCCTGCTTTTGATGCACGCAAATAACGTAATTCTTGTTCTAACGCTTGGTTTTCCGCACATACGCCTGACGCTGCATACATTAATACCGCAACACGCGTTGGATCTGCACCCATACCTTTAGTAGACATGATTGCTGGTGTTAAAGCACTACCAGTATTACAAACCATTTCGGCATCTTGCATTGCTAGAATAGGTGGAACGACGTGCTTTTCCGTAAAACCTAAAGCAACATTTGCTCCGGTTTTCACGACGTATGAACAACCTGATAAAACTGAAGCTGCAAGAAAACTCATCGCCAAACCTTGGCTTATTTTTTGGACTTTAGACATCTTCCTGTCCTCTATGTAATTTGTTTTTTCCTTTTCAGATGTACATTAGCAGATGCATATCTTGAATAAAAGAGTAATTACTCTAATTGTAGCGCTTATACTTTGACACACTTCACAGCAGATAAAATTGACAGTTTTTCAGGGAAAAAGAAATTTTAGGCAAAAAAAAGTAGCATTGCGACGGTTCAGCACATGCTACTTATTAACTGAGATAAGCTTTTAACGGCTTATATTATTTTTGTTCTATATAATCCTTAAGTAAAGTTCCTGCTCTTCCTACTACCACAGCCATAACGACTGCAATTAACAGAAACATCCACATTGAAATCTCCATGAGAGACCTCCTTACTACAATCGCACCCAGTTATAAACTGGACACTTGATGGAATTAATCGACTAAACAATTTAATAATTGACTGATCGACGACCTTGCATCCTCTGTCTCTTAACTTTGTTAAAATTAACTCTGTTAAGATGCTCCCTGAGTAAAGTTCCTGCTCTTCCTATCACCACTGCCAAAATGATGGCAATGACCAAGAACGACCATGTTGGCATCTCCATTTTGAGACCTCCGACACACTTTACGTTGGTGTTTGTACTTTAACCGATCAAATAGATACCCATAGGTGAAATTGTCAGACAATTGTATTTCCTTAGCTTTTTTCTATATTTTAATTAGACAATCCTGAACTCAAGCAAAAAAATAAAGATTAAATTATTGTTTTTTATAATTTTTAAATAAATATACAAATGTAGAATTGTCTAACAATTAATGAAGTTTCTGTAGGACTTTTAACTTTTTCCAATACTGCAAAGGAAGTTGATCAAACCAAATTATGGCTACTTTCATGGGTGCTCCATCAAAATACATAACTATAAACATTTGATAATCAATTATTTTAGTAATTTCTACACGTGAAATAATCTTTGGTGAAGAGTAAGCCACTGACCAAGATTTTTGGTCTAAATATAAAATTTGAGAAATTCGTGATTGTTTTAAAAACAATAGAAAACTAATAGAGAAAAGGATGAGAGCTATCAACCACCAAATGGGTGATAACAATTGATAAAGTAGGATTGCTAAACTCAAGCCAATAAAAAGCTGAAATATTATCGAGAAACGACTATATTTCAGCTCAAAATTCAATTCTTTTATCAAAACAGTTTAGCCATGCACGTACTGTTTTAATTTATAAATAAATTCACGTAACTCTGTACGTGGAGGTTCAGAAACTTCCATGAACCAATCTAGTAAATCTGGATCTTCCTGTTCAACTAACTCTGCAAATAAAGCCTTCTCTGCCGGATCTGCTTGTAAATAATAGTTTTTTACATAAGGGTCAAAATAGACGTCAATTTCTTTTAAGCCGCGGCGTGCTCGATAAATTACTTTACGTTCTTCCAAGGTCATTTCGTCAGACATTTATTTCCCCATCTGCGTTGATAGTGCGTCTAGTTTACCTGATCACATTCCAAAGATCGCTAAAAATATCAAATTGACCAAATTTATCATCTTGTACTCATAATTGAGCATTCATCACATTGTTCGCCATGAAATGCTTCCGTATGTTTAAGGAAATAACATCACACCTGAACCAAGGAAGAAATACAAATGCAATCTGGTGCCATCCGTCCTATTCCAAATATGTTACCGAGACAATTATTCAATGAAGAGCATGAGGCTTTTCGAGAAACAGTACGTAAATTCTATGAAAAAGAAGTCGTTCCCAATATTGAAAAATATGAAAAACAACAACATGTTGATCGAGATCTTTGGAATAAGGCCGGAGACCTAGGCCTCTTGTGCACCACAATGCCAGAGCAATATGGTGGGTCTGGAGTAGACCGTTTGTACAGCATGATCTTAATTGAAGAACAAGCTTATGCTATGGACTCTAGTACAGGCTTCTCTTTGCATTCAGATATCGTTGCCAATTATGTAAATAACTTTGGTAATGAAGAACAAAAACAAAAGTGGCTACCGAAAATGGCAACAGGAGAAGTAGTTACAGCTATTGCCATGACTGAGCCTGGTACTGGTTCTGATTTACAAGCAGTGAGAACCACCGCCGTACCTGATGGTGATGATTATGTCATTAATGGTTCTAAAATTTTCATTACGAATGGCTACTTATGTGACATGGTCGTAGTCGTTTGTAAAACTGGCAATAACGACAAAAGCTCAGCGAATTTATCACTTATTATTGTTGAAGCAGACCGAGCTGGCTTTAGCAAAGGTAAACCTCTTAATAAAATTGGAATGAAAGGCCAAGATACATGCGAATTATTTTTTGATAACGTTCGTGTTCCTAAAGAGAATCTCTTAGGTATGGAAGGCATGGGCTTTATCATGCTCATGAAAGAGTTGGCTTGGGAACGAATGCTAGTGGCTATTATTTGTCAGGCAGGCGCTGAAGCTGCATTTGCACATACTGTCCAATACACAAAAGACCGTAAAGCATTTGGCAAACCTGTTAGTGCATTTCAAAATACGCGTTTTAAACTTGCTGAACTGAGAACAGAAATAGATTTCTGTCGTACTTATCTAGATCGTTGTATGGAATTACAACTTGAAGAAAAATTGAGTGTGGAAGCTGCCGCAGCTGCTAAATACAAAATTTCAGACATGTTCTCAAAAGTTGTAGATGATTGTCTTCAATTACATGGCGGTTATGGTTACATGCTTGAATATCCAATTGCACGTGCCTATATAGATCACCGAGCAAATCGAATTTATGCAGGTACCAATGAAATTATGAAAGAATTAATCTCTAGAACACTTTAATAAATTCAATATAAAAGGGGCATTACGCCCCTTTTATTTATCTAATATCTATTAAGATACTAATTTTGGCTTACGCTCATTCGTTTCTGAACGTTTATGAAAATGTAGAACACCATCTTCAAATTTTGAATTTTTTAGCGACTTTCTATCTTCTAAATAGTTATTAGTGACTTGCCATGGAGCATGCTTACCTTGTTTTGGAAGCTCATGTGCCGCACGGCTGATATAACCTGAAGATAATTTACCCATTACAGTATCTTCTTCCATTTCAGTTTTATCACCAGATGGAACCACTTCATCATAACTATTTTTGTCCATATAGTTTAACAAGCGACAAATATATTCCGCAGCGATATCAACCTTAAGCGTCCATGATGCATTTACATAGCCAATAATCATGGCCATATTTGGTACGTCACTCAACATAACACCGTTATAAAGCATATGTTCAGATGAATTAAGAGCTTTGCCATCAATAGTAGCCTGAACACCCCCCATAATCTGAACTTGCAAACCAGTTGCAGAAATCACGATATCCGCATCAAGATGTTTACCAGATTTAAGTAAAATACCTTTTTCAGTAAATTTCTCAACTTGATCTGTTTCTACACTCGCTTTGCCTTCACGCAAAATCTTAAATAAGTCACCATCAGGCACTACGCATAGACGTTGATCCCAAGGATTATATGAAGGTGTAAAATGCTTCATATCAACTTTACCCTTTAACTGCACTTCAATTGCTTTTAAGAGTAAACGACGTACAGTTTTTGGATGTTTCTGTGATAATGCATAAATCGCGCGCTGCATACCAATATTACGTGCACGAGTAAATTTATAAGCTGCTTCTTCAGACATAAATCTACGTGTTTTTTCATAGATGAAATCGATAGACGGCACACTAGCAATATACGTAGGCGAACGCTGCAACATGGTTACATGACCCGCTCCACCTTTCGCCATTGCTGGTACTAAAGTAATTGCAGTTGCGCCACTACCAATAATAACGACTTTTTTACCTGTATAATCTAAATTCTCAGGCCAATGCTGTGGGTGAATAAGTTGCCCTTTAAATGCTTCTTGATTTGGGAAAGAAGGCGCATATCCTTGATCATAATTATAATAACCAGTACAGCCTACAACAAAATTAGCATTCCAAGTCTGTTGTTTTTTCTTACCATCTTCAATTACAACCTGCCATTTCTTTGATTCAGAATCGTAATTAGCAGAAAGCACACGATGACCAAAGTGAATTTTTTCTTTTAAATTATATTCATCAATTACTTCGCCTAAGTAGCCTTTAATAGAAGCACCATCAGCTAATACATTCGCTTTACACCACGGCTTAAAATTAAAACCAAATGTCGACATATCTGAGTCTGAACGAATACCTGGATAACGGAAAAGATCCCATGTTCCGCCAAAAGATTCACGACGCTCTAAAATTTCAAATTGGCGTTGTGGAGAATTTTTTGACAAATGGGCAGCAATTCCAATTCCTGAAATACCTGCGCCAATAATTAAAATATCAACTTGCTTTTCCATTTTATTTTTATACCCATTGTTGAGAATATGAGTTTATTAAAGCACAATTTTGACAATACACAATGTCAAGTTTGACCGTTTATCCGTTTTTTTATGTCACTTGAGGACATTTTTATAATTTTACTAATTAACAAAAATAAAAAAGACCGGTATAAAACCGGTCTTTTTTGAATAAAATCAATTATTCAGCTGAAGTTGTCACTTCACGATCTACAAGCTCAACGTAAGCCATCGGTGCTGCATCACCAGCACGGAAGCCCGCTTTAAGAACACGTAGATAACCGCCGTTACGTTCTTTGTAACGAGGGCCAAGTACTGTAAATAATTTACCTACAGTTGCAGCATTACGAGTACGAGCAAATGCTAAACGACGATTTGCTACAGTATCGTTTTTTGCTAGAGTGATTAAAGGCTCAGCAACACGACGTAATTCTTTAGCTTTAGGCACAGTTGTTTTAATCAACTCGTGTTCAAATAAAGAATTAGCCATGTTTTGGAACATCGCTTTACGATGGCTGCTTGTACGGCCTAATTTCACACCACTATTACGATGACGCATGGTGATAGTCCTACTTAATTAACGGCTACGATAGGCAAAACGGTCGTCCATACGAAGACTAGCTGGTGGCCAGTTTTCAAGACGCATACCGAGTTGTAAGCCTTTCGATGCCAAAACATCTTTGATCTCTGTTAACGATTTTTTACCAAGGTTAGGAGTTTTTAACAACTCAACTTCAGTACGTTGAACAAGATCACCAATGTAGTAAATATTTTCTGCTTTCAAACAGTTAGCAGAACGAACAGTAAGCTCTAGATCATCTACTGGGCGAAGCAAGATTGGGTCAACTTCTTCACGAGGCTCTTGAGCAACTGGAGTTTGGTCTTTCTGAAGATCAACAAAAATTGCAATTTGTTGTTGCAAGATTGTTGCCGCTTTGCGGATTGCTTCTTCAGGATCAACCGTTCCATTTGTCTCGAGATCGATTACCAGTTTATCTAAATCGGTACGTTGTTCTACACGCGCATTTTCAACGGTGTAAGAAACACGCTTAATCGGGCTATAAGAAGCATCTAATTGCAAACGACCAACAGGGCGTGTTTCCCCTTCAGGGAAACGAGAATCAGATGTTTCATAACCACGGCCTTGAGCAACCTTCAAGCGCATTTTTAATGAGCCTGAAGCACTCAAAGTACCAATTAGATGTTCTGGATTAACCACTTCAACATTATGAGGTAAACGAAGATCAGCAGCAGTAATTTCGCCTGGACCTTGTTTCTCTAATGTTAAATATGCTTCATTTTGATCGAACAGCTTAATAGACAATCCTTTTAGGTTCAGCAAGAGCTCGACGATGTCCTGCTGCAAGCCTTCTAAAGTACTGTACTCGTGCTCGACACCTTCTATTTCCACTTCAACCACAGCAGCGCCAGGTAAAGAAGACAATAGAATGCGACGTAAAGCATTACCTAGAGTATGGCCAAAACCACGCTCTAAAGGTTCTAGAATCACTTTTGCCGAGGTCCCGCTAACCGCTTCGACCTTGATCGCTTGCGGAGTTAGAAACTCGTTTGCAGTACGCGTCATTATTGCTACCTCAAGGATTATTTAGAATACAATTCTACAATCAAGCTTTCATTGATTTCAGCAGGTAAATCAGCACGATCTGGTGCAGCTTTAAACGTACCTTCAAGCTTAGAATGATCAACATCGATCCAAGCTGGAATACCACGTTGTGCAGCTAACTCAATCGCGTTTTTAATACGCAATTGTTGTTTAGCACCTTCGTGAACCGCAATTACATCACCAGCTTTAACTTGAATAGATGCGATGTTTACACGACGACCATTCAAAGTAATGCTACGGTGACTTACTAACTGACGAGCTTCTGCACGTGTAGAACCAAAACCCATGCGATAAACAACGTTATCAAGACGGCTTTCAAGCAATTTCAACAAGTTCTCACCTGTTGCGCCTTTAACACGAGCTGCTTCTTTATAGTAGTTACTAAATTGACGTTCTAACACACCGTAAATACGACGGACTTTTTGTTTTTCACGTAATTGTAGTGAATACTCAGATTGCTTACCACCGCGTGCCTGACCATGTTGACCAGGTGCTTTGTTAGCTTTTTTAGTTTTGACGTCAAAAGGTTTAACGCCAGATTTAAGTTGCAGGTCTGTCCCTTCGCGGCGAGAGAGTTTGCATTTTGGACCAATATAACGAGCCATGAATGTTTCTCCTTACACGCGACGTTTTTTAGGTGGACGGCAACCGTTGTGAGGAATTGGCGTCACATCGGTAATGCTGTTAATTTTATAACCCACTGCGCCTAATGCACGAACCGCAGACTCACGACCTGGACCAGGACCTTTTACAAGGACATCCAGATTTTTCAAACCGTAATCTAAAGCTGCTTTACCAGCAACTTCAGCAGCTACCTGAGCAGCAAACGGAGTTGATTTACGTGAACCACGGAAGCCTTGTCCACCAGAGGTAGCCCAAGCCAATGCATTACCTTGACGATCAGTAATCGTAACAATGGTGTTATTAAAAGAAGCGTGAATGTGTGCAACACCTTCAGAGACGGTACGGGTGACCTTCTTGCGTGTGCGAGTATCTTTAGCCATCTTTTAGCTTCCAGAAATCTTACTTTTTAATCGGTTTGCGCGGACCTTTACGGGTACGTGCGTTAGTTTTGGTGCGTTGACCACGGACAGGCAAGCTGCGACGATGGCGAAGGCCGCGATAGCAACCCAAATCCATTAAACGTTTAATGTTCATGGAAATTTCGCGACGTAAGTCACCTTCGGTAGGAACCTTAGCAACTTCTGCACGAATCGCATCAAGCTGAGCATCGTCCAACTCACGGATCTTAGTAGTTTCAGTAATACCAACTGCTGTTAAGATATTCTTAGCAGTATGGCGACCGACACCAAAGATGTAAGTGAGGGAGATAACAGCATGCTTGTTATCCGGAATGTTTACACCGGCAATACGAGCCATTCACTTTCTCCAAAAAGGCAGTAGAGATAATCAACCGCCCCACAAAATCTTGAGGGGCGGATATTAACCCAATTCGCCTACTGAAATCAACAGGTCTTGATTAGATTAACCTTGACGCTGCTTATGACGAGGTTCTGCGCTACAAATTACGCGAATAACCCCATTACGACGGATAACTTTACAGCTACCACAAATTTTCTTTACAGAAGCTTGTACTTTCATGATGAAACCTCTAAGTGCGCTTATCCCTTAGGATGAGCAGTCGTTTTTCTCATTAATGTTTGATTATCATATTGATGAGATGTTAAGTGCGCTTGTAGCTGAGCCATAAAGTCCATAACAACGACAACTACGATTAGTAATGATGTACCACCCAAAGAGAATGGGATTCCAAAAGAACTCTGTAGAATCATTGGCATTAAACAAATGACCGTAATATAAATCGCACCAATAAACGTCAAACGATTAAGAATATGATCTAAGTAACGAGCAGTTTGCTCACCTGGGCGAATACCAGGCACATAAGCTCCGCTGCGTTTTAGATTTTCTGATACTTCCTTAGGGCTAAATACTAAAGCCGTATAAAAGTAACAGAAAAAGATAATTAACGCACCAAAGAGCACCAAATACAAAGGCTGTCCAGGCGACAATACTAAAGCTAAATCTTGTAAGCTACGCTTAATTAATCCAGCATTTGCATCTGCACTTCCTACCCATTGACCAAGACTCGCTGGGAACAATAGTAAAGAACTTGCAAAAATCGCAGGAATCACACCAGCCATATTAATTTTCAATGGCAAATGTGTCTGCTGTGCTGTAAATATACGACGACCTTGCTGCTTTTGTGCATAGTTTACTGGAATGCGACGTTGTGCTTTTTCAATAAACACAATCGCAGCCAACACACCTACAGACAAAAGACCAAAGATCACAAGACCAATTAAGCTTGTCTGACCATTATCTACTGATGAAACTGATTGCATAATTAATTTAGGCAAACCAGAAACAATACCAGCAAAAATAATCATTGAGATACCGTTACCAATACCTCTTTCAGTGATTTGTTCACCTAGCCACATTAAGAACATAGTTCCAGCGACAAGTGATGTAACTGCTGGTATATAAAACTCAAGACCAACTGACAGAGTAATACCCTGACCAATCAAACCTGCACACATACCAACTGCCTGAACCACTGCAAGCAATAATGTACCCTGACGCGTATATTGATTAATTTTACGCTTACCTTGCTCACCTTCCTTTTTCAAGGCTTCTAGTGAAGGAATTACCGTAGACATTAACTGCACAATAATTGATGCAGAAATGTAAGGCATAATTCCTAAAGCAAGAATAGACATTCGCTCTAAAGCACCGCCAGAAAACATATTGAATAGCCCAAGAATAGTTCCTTGGTTCGCATGAAATAAATTTTCTAACGCAGCATTATTAATGCCTGGTACTGGAATATGCGCTCCTAGTCGAAAGACCAGCAATGCACCGATTAGAAAACTCATCCGGCGAATAATTTCACGATATTTCACGTGAAATGGCTGACCTTTCATCATGTTGACATGACCTGAAGAACTAGGAGACATAGACACTCGAGATTACTCCTCGACTTTGCCGCCAGCTGCTTCAATCGCAGCTTTAGCGCCTTTAGTCAATGCAACACCTTGAACAGTGAATACACGAGTGATTTCACCAGAAAGTACGATACGAGCACGAATTTGGTCACGACGAACAACATTCGCAGCTTTCAAAGTCTCTAGGCTAACGATGTCGCCTTCAACTTTGTTTAACTCAGATAAACGTACTTCAGCAGTTTTTAAAGCGATTTGGCTAGTGAAACCGAATTTAGGTAAACGACGATAAATCGCAGTTTGACCGCCTTCAAAGCCTGGACGAACGCCACCACTTTTACGTGATTTCTGACCTTTGACACCACGGCCACCGGTCTTACCAACGCCAGAACCGATACCACGGCCTAAACGACGGTTTTCACGTTTTGCACCTTCTGCAGGCGCAAGCTCATTTAAACGCAGAGTCATGGCTTATTCCTCTACACTAACCATATAGTAGACTTTGTTGACCATACCACGGTTAGAAGGCGTATCTTGCACTTCTACAGTATGACCAATACGACGCAGACCTAAACCTTGTAAGCAAAGCTTGTGATTTTTCAAGCGATGTGAAGAAGATTTAGTCTGGGTAACTTTAATCGTTTTCATGATTGATTACCCTTGAATTTCTGCTACTGATTTACCACGTTTCGCAGCGACTTTCTCAGGAGAAGTCATATCACGCAAACCTTTGAAAGTTGCGTTTACTACGTTTGCAGCATTAGTAGAACCATAACATTTAGCAAGTACGTTATGCACGCCTGCAGCTTCTAGAACAGCACGCATTGCGCCACCAGCGATTACGCCAGTACCTTCAGAAGCAGGTTGCATGTATACACGGCTTGCACCATGACGAGCATTCACAGGGTGTTGTAAAGTAGTACCAGCAAGGTCTACAGTAATCATGTTGCGACGTGCAGCTTCAAGTGCTTTAGAAATAGCAGCTGGAACTTCACGTGCTTTACCACGACCAAAACCAACACGACCATTACCATCACCCACAACAGTTAATGCTGTGAAAGAGAAGATACGACCGCCCTTAACAACTTTGGCTACACGATCAACGGCAACCAGCTTTTCAACAAGACCTTCGTTTTGTTCAACTTTAGCCATGATTAGAACTCCAAGCCGTTTTCACGAGCAGCATCAGCCAAGGCTTTGATACGACCATGATATTTAAAACCAGAACGGTCAAATGCAACTTTAGTTACACCAGCTGCTTTCGCGCGCTCTGCGATTAAAGCACCTACTTTAGTAGCAGCATCTACATTACCTGTAGTACCGCTACGTAAAGATGCATCCAAAGTTGAAGCTTGTGCTAAAACTTTGCCACCATCTGCTGAAATAACTTGAGCATAGATGTGACGCGGAGTGCGGTTTACACACAAACGAGTCGCACCCAATGCACGGATGTGCAAGCGTGTGCTTTTCGCACGACGCAAACGGGTTTGTTTCTTTTCGTTCATAAGAACCTCGCGCCTTATTTCTTCTTAGCTTCTTTACGAAGAATGACTTCATCCGAATAACGAACACCTTTACCTTTATATGGTTCAGGAGAACGATACGCACGGATTTCTGCCGCTACTTGACCTAACAACTGCTTGTTTGCTGATTTCAAAATGATTTCAGTTGCAGTTGGAGTTTCCGCTGTTACACTTTCAGGTAAAGCGTAGTCAATTGGGTGTGAAAAACCAAGGTTAAGGTTTACAACAGTACCCTTAACCGCAGCTTTATAACCAACACCAACTAGCTGTAACTTACGTTCAAAGCCTTCGCTAACCCCTTTTACAAGGTTATTCAATACAGCGCGAGCAGTACCAGCTTGCATCCAAGCATCTTTCGATTCTTTAACTGGAGCAAGTTGAAGTTTACCTTCTTCCTGTTTTAGCTCGACCAGCGCATGCAGGTTGAAAGACAACGTACCTTTGCTGCCTTTCACTTCGACCTGCCGGCCGTTCTGAGTAACTGTTACACCATTCGGTACAGTTACTGGGGCTTTAGCCACACGAGACATGAGGAATCACCTATTAAGAAACAAAAGCAATAACTTCACCACCAACGCCTGCAGCACGTGCAGCGCGATCAGTCATGATGCCTTTGCTTGTAGAAACAATTGCAATACCTAAACCTTGCTTAACGCTTGGAAGTTTATCTTTACCGCGGTATTGGCGAAGACCTGGACGGCTTACGCGCTTAACCACTTCGATAACTGGTTTGCCTTCGAAATATTTTAAAGTAATTGTCAAAGTAGATTTTGTCTCTTCTTGAGCAACTTCTACATTTGAAATATAACCTTCTTGTTGAAGAACGTTTGCAATTGCAACTTTCAACTTAGAAGAAGGCATAGAAACAGTTTGTTTCTTAGCCATTTGTGCGTTACGAACACGTGTTAGCATGTCGGCAACGGTATCTTGCATACTCATTTAGTCGCTCCTTACCAGCTTGCCTTAACAACGCCTGGTACATCACCCTGCATTACTGTTTCACGTAGTTTGTTACGGCTTAAACCGAACTTACGGAAGTAACCATGAGGACGACCAGTTAAACCACAACGGTTACGAAGACGCACCGGAGATGCATTACGTGGCAATGCCTGTAACTTTAACGTCGCTTCGAAACGCTCTTCTTCACTTGCGTTTACGTTTGCAATAGTAGCTTTTAATTCAGCACGTTTTGCAGCGTATTTCGCAACTGTTTTTTCGCGTTTCAATTCGCGATTAATCATACCTTTCTTAGCCATATCGACCTCTTATTTGAACGGGAAGCCGAATGCACGCATAAGCGCACGGCCTTCGTCATCGGTGCGAGCAGTCGTAGTAATAGTAATATCCATACCACGAATACGATCAATCTTATCGAAATCGATTTCAGGGAAAACGATTTGCTCTTTCAAACCCATTGAGTAGTTACCACGACCATCAAATGATTTCGAAGAGAAACCACGGAAGTCACGGATACGAGGGATTGCGATTGAGATCAAACGATCCAAGAACTCGTACATTTGGTCGCCACGTAAAGTAACTTTACAACCAATCGGCCATCCATCACGGATTTTAAAACCTGCGATAGATTTACGAGCAAGTGTAATTACTGGTTTTTGACCAGCAATTAACTGCATGTCGACTACAGCACCATCTAATAATTTCTTATCAGTTGCAGCTGCGCCTACACCCATGTTTAGGGTGATTTTTGTGATGCGTGGAATTTCCATCACGTTCTTAACGCTAAGTTCTTCTTTTAACTTTGCTTTAAGTTCATCATTGTAACGTGCTTTAAGTCTGGCCATCGCCTATTCAACCTATTACTTCGCTACCGCCACTGATTCACCATTTGATTTATAAACGCGAGTTTTCACGCCATCAATCACTTGGTAACCAACACGGTCAGCCTTCTGGGTTGTAGCATTTAAAATTGCCACGTTTGAAATATGAAGCGAAGCTTCTTGAGTAACAATACCGCCTTCGGCGCCAGTTACACGATTCGGCTTTTGATGCTTCTTCACTAAGTTAAGGCCTTCAACCTTAACGCGGTCTTCAGAAACAGACAATACAGTACCCTGTTTGCCTTTTTCTTTACCTGCGATCACGATAACCTGATCGCCTTTTTTAATCTTAGCCATGATTGCCTCTTATAGAACTTCAGGAGCCAATGAAATGATTTTCATGAACTGTTCAGTACGAAGTTCACGAGTCACTGGTCCGAAGATACGAGTAGCAATCGGAGCTTTGTTGTTGTTCAGGATAACTGCAGCATTATCATCAAAACGGATCACAGAACCATCTGGACGACGAATGCCGAATTTAGTACGAACTACAACCGCATTCATCACGTCACCTTTTTTAACACGTGCGCGTGGGATTGCTTCTTTTACAGTAACTTTAATAATGTCGCCAACAGAAGCATAACGACGATGTGAACCACCAAGTACTTTAATACATTGTACGCGGCGAGCACCACTGTTGTCTGCTACGTCGAGCATAGTTTCGGTTTGAATCATTGCCCTACTCCAAAACCGAGCATCACCGGTCACAATTTCGAAAGGCTCAAAGAGTACTCGAAATTGACCGATGATGCAACAAGAACGTCGAATTACTCAGCAGCTGCTTCAACTACTTCCACTAAAGTCCAAGCTTTAGTTTTAGAAATTGGGCGGCTTTCTTTGATTGTCACAACATCACCAATTTTAGCGACGTTATTCTCATCATGAGCGTGTAACTTAGTTGAACGGCGAATTGACTTGCCATACAACGGGTGTTGAACGCGGCGTTCAATAAGAACAACAATAGATTTATCCATTTTGTCACTTACGACTTTGCCGGTTAACGTGCGGACTGTTTTTTCACTCATTGTCCGTTCCCCTGTTTTTCGGTAAGGAGTGTCTTAATACGAGCAATTGTCTTACGAGCAACTTGCACTTCGTGCGATTTACCCAACTGACCAGTTGCTTTCGCCATACGAAGACGGAATTGGTTAAGCTGTTGCTCATCAAGCAAAGCTTTCAACTCTTCTACCGACTTTTCACGTAAATCTTTAGTTTTCATTACATTACCGTCCGAGTCACGATAGTGGTTTTAAACGGAAGTTTAGCAGCAGCTAAAGCAAATGCTTCACGCGCTAATTCTTCGTTCACACCTTCAATTTCGTACAGGATCTTGCCTGGTTGGATCTGGCAAACCCAGTATTCCACGCTACCCTTACCTTTACCCATACGCACTTCAAGAGGCTTTTGAGTAATCGGCTTATCCGGGAATACGCGAATAAAGATTTTACCACCACGCTTAATACGGCGGCTAATAGTACGACGTGCAGCTTCAATCTGACGCGCAGTCATACGACCACGTTCAGTTGCTTTAATTGCAATCGAACCAAATGATACTGTACTACCACGATGCGCTAGACCAGTATTACGGCCTTTGTGCACCTTACGGAATTTGGTACGTTTAGGTTGCAACATGGATTATTCTCCCTTGTCAGCAGCACGGTCACCGCGACGACCACGACGCTCTTGACCTTCACCACGACCACGACCACGTTTAGCTGGACGATCTTCAGCAGGAGCAGGGTTCATGACTTGTTTCATGCCACCTAAAATCTCACCACGGAAAATCCAAACTTTAACACCAATCGTACCGTAAGTTGTTTCTGCACGCACAGTAGCATAGTCAATGTCTGCACGTAATGTATGTAAAGGTACACGACCTTCACGATACCATTCTGTACGAGCAATCTCTGCACCACCTAAACGGCCAGACACTTCAACTTTGATACCTTTAGCACCAGCACGCATAGTGTTTTGAACCGCACGCTTCATAGCACGACGGAACATTACACGCTTTTCTAATTGAGAAGCGATTGCTTCAGCAACTAAACGCGCATCTAAGTCTGGGCGATCAATTTCATTGATACTTACTTGCGCAGGAACACCCATAATGCTGGTAAGTTCGCGCTGTAATTTCTCAATATCTTCGCCTTTTTTACCGATTACGATACCAGGACGAGCTGTGCTAATAGTTACTTTAGCAGCGCCTGATGGACGTTCGATAAGAATGTTGCTGATCATCGCATTCTTAAGTTTTTTATTTAAAAACTCACGAACTTGAAGATCTTTAAGCAAGTATTCAGCGTATTGTTTCGGACTCGCATACCAGTTAGCGTTATGACGTTTCACAACACCTAGGCGGATACCGATTGGATGAACCTTCTGACCCATATCAAACCCCTACCTTAACGGTGATGTGACAAGTACGCTTCGTAATACGATCTGCACGGCCTTTAGCACGTGGCATAATACGTTTAAGGCTAACACCTTCATCAACGTAAATCGTAGAAACTTTAAGATCATCAACATCTAAACTGTTATTGTGTTCAGCGTTTGCAATCGCAGATTCCAATGCTTTTTTTACTAAAACAGCAGCTTTTTTATTGCTGAAGTTTAAGATATTTAAAGCATGCGCAACAGATTTGCCGCGAATAAGATCTGCAACCAAACGTGCCTTTTGTGCCGAGATAGCGGCACCGCGTAATTTAGCAGTTACTTCCATCATGACACCTATTAACGTTTAGACTTCTTGTCAACACCGTGACCACGATAGGTACGAGTTGGCGCGAATTCACCGAGTTTATGACCAACCATATGCTCAGTAACAATTACTGGAACGTGATTACGACCATTATGAACAGAAATTGTTAAACCAACAAAATCCGGAAGGATCATCGAACGACGAGACCAAGTTTTAATCGGCTTGCGAGAGTTACTAGCAACAGCCGCTTCAACCTTAGCGAACAAGTGCGCATCGACGAATGGGCCTTTTTTCAGAGAACGAGGCATTAGTCAGATTCCTTTACTTGACGCGACGGTCGCGAATAATCATCTTAGTCGTACGCTTATTGGTACGTGTCTTGTACCCTTTAGCTTTTTGACCCCATGGGCTTACAGGTTGAATACCTTTATTACGCCCTTCACCACCACCGTGCGGGTGATCAACTGGGTTCATCGCCATACCACGTACGGTAGGACGAACACCACGCCAGCGCGCAGCACCAGCTTTACCCAATGAACGAAGGTTGTTTTCTTGGTTAGAAACTTCACCAATTACAGCGCGGCATTCAACATGAATTTTACGCATTTCGCCTGAACGAAGACGAACAATCGCGTAAGAACCATCACGACCCAATAACTGAACAGAAGCACCAGCAGAACGCGCTAATTGCGCACCCTTACCAATTTTAAGTTCAACGTTATGAAGTGTAGAACCGATCGGCATGTTACGAAGTGGCAAGCAGTTACCTGGACGAATTGGAGCATCGTTACCAGATTGTACTTTATCGCCAGCACGCAAGCCTTTAGGTGCAATGATATAACGACGTTCACCATCAGCATATTTCAATAAAGCAATATGTGCTGTACGGTTAGGATCGTATTCAATGCGCTCTACAACAGCTGGGATGCTGTCTTTATTACGCTTAAAGTCAACGATACGATAGTGTTGCTTATGACCACCACCAACGTGACGAGTTGTAATGTGACCGTTATTATTACGACCACCAGTACGTTTTTTTGCTTCAACCAACGGTGAGTAAGGCGCGCCTTTGTGAAGGTGATCATGAACCACTTTCTCTACAAAGCGACGCCCTGGAGACGTTGGCTTACATTTTTGAATCGGCATAATTTTCGTCCTTATTCCGCTGCGCTTTCAGCGGTATCGCCCAAGTCAGCCATTTCAACATCTTGGCCGGCTTTCAGGGTGACGTATGCTTTTTTAACATCAGAACGACGTCCTAATGTTTTACCAAAGCGCTTAGTTTTACCTTTAGTAATAGTAGTGTTAACTTTAACAACTTCTACACCAAAAAGTTTTTCAACTGCTTTTTTAACTTCAAGTTTAGTAGCATTAATATCTACTTTAAACACTTGAACGCCAACAGTATCACCTAAAACTTGTGCCTTTTCTGAGAAGACTGGTCCTTTAAGGACTTGATAGATACGTTCGTTGTTCATCCGAGTTCTACCTCAATTTTCTTAGCAGCAGCTACAGACATAACAACTTTATCAAACGCGATCAAGCTTACAGGATCGATTGCAGTTGCATCCACCACATCTACATGCGGAAGGTTGCGTGCTGCAAGATATAAGTTCTCATCTACAGCTTCAGTAACGATCAATGCACGAGCGGCATTTAAATCGCCAAGCTTAGCAAGCAATTCTTTAGTTTTTGGAGCTGCAATAGCAAACTCTTCAACTAATACAAGACGATCTTGGCGAACAAGTTCAGCTAAGATACATTGCATTGCACCGCGGTACATTTTGCGGTTTACTTTTTGAGACCAATCTTGTGGACGAGCAGCAAAAGTTTTACCGCCACCAACCCAGATAGGGCTACGAGTAGAACCCGCACGAGCACGACCAGTACCTTTTTGACGGAATGGTTTTTTACCACCACCAGAAACGTCTGCACGTGACTTCTGAGCACGAGTACCTTGACGACCACCTGCTAAGTAAGCAGTAACAACTTGGTGTACAAGAGCTTCGTTAAATTCACGTCCGAAAGCAACTTCAGACAATTCAACAGCAGAGCCGGAAACAGTTTTTAAATTCACGGTATTTCCCCTCAGGCCTTGATGGTAGGACGTACAATCACGTCACCGCCAGTTGAACCAGGAATTGCACCTTTAACAACTAAAACAGAACGTTCAGCGTCAATAGATACGATTTCAAGACCTTGTACTGTTACGCGTTCATCACCTAAGTGACCGGCCATTTTTTTGCCTTTGAACACGCGACCAGGAGTTTGGTTTTGACCTGTAGAACCTAATACACGGTGAGAAAGTGAGTTACCGTGAGTAGCGTCTTGGGTACGGAAGTTCCAACGCTTAACACCACCTTGGAAACCTTTACCTTTTGATTGACCAGTTACGTCAACAACTTGACCAACTGTGAACAAATCAACACCAACAGTACCGCCAACTTCACGACCTTCAAGCTCAGCTTCAGTAACACGGAACTCTTTAACCAAACGACCAGCAGCAACACCAGCTTTCGCAAAGTGACCTTTCTGAGCGTTAGTTACGCGAGATTCGCGACGTTCACCAGTAGTTACTTGAACAGCTTGATAACCATCAGTTTCAAGTGTTTTGATTTGCGTAATGCGGTTTGGATCGACTTCGATGACTGTAACAGGTACAGAAACACCTGCATCTGTAAAGATGCGAGTCATACCACATTTGCGACCGACTAAACCAATAGCCATGTGCATAAACCTCTAAAAAAGCGGCCTAATTAACTTAAAAGTTAATTAACCGAAAGCCTTAACCCAAAGCGATCTGAACATCAACACCAGCCGCAAGATCTAATTTCATCAATGCATCAACAGTTTTATCTGTAGGTTGAACGATGTCGATCAAACGTTTGTAGGTGCGGATTTCGTACTGGTCACGCGCATCTTTGTTAACGTGCGGTGAAGTAAGAACGTTGAAGCGTTCGATGCGAGTAGGCATCGGGATTGGACCACAAACTTGTGCTCCAGTACGCTTAGCGGTTTCTACGATCTCTTGAGAAGATTGATCAATCAGACGATGATCAAAAGACTTCAAACGGATACGAATTCTCTGGTTAGACATACCAGTAAACTCCAAGCCAAATATATAAAGAATCACCCTTGACGCATCTCACCTATCGGTAAGTGTCAAAGGCAGTGAAAATCACTAAGGTCATGATCGATGCCACGACTGTAATGCACATTTACCACTTTCTTCGCAGCAAATGCCCCTCCTATTGAGGGTCGCCCATTATAACGATTGTTTAAGTCTTATGCAATTATCTTTTTCTATTTTCTGCACAAAACCCGCTGTAATCGAGCATTGAGGCGTCATCTAAGCACTTATTACAAATTCAATCGCTTTATTTAGGAGTTGATTACCTTGCTCAAATTTTTGTGCTTCGGAATAGTGTAATTCACGCGTAGATTGAACATATTCTCCCTCAAAAATAGACAACTCTTCTTCATCTTCAAGTAAAAGCGCTAAAGTTGCTGGCGTCATCTCTGGATGGAACTGAAAACCCAGCACATTTTTTCCAATCTGATACATCTGATTGCGGCAAGCCGGACTTTGAGCCAAGTGTATAGCGCCTTTAGGTATTTCAAAGGTCTCGCTATGCCACTGCATAACCTTTATCTTCTCTGGTAATGGGAAGCTTTCTTGAGGTAAATTTGCCACTCGCTGAACAGTTGACCATCCAAGCTCCTGATAGCGATTACGACTCACCGCTGCACCCAACGCATTAGCAATTAACTGCCCTCCCAAGCAAAGTCCAATAGCTGGTTTTCCTGCTGCTAAATAACGGCGCAACCACCTCTTTTCTATTTTGAGCCATGGAAAATTCGCCTCATCATTTACACTCATGGTTCCACCCATGACCAATAACAAATCAACCTCTTCAATTTGGGGCAAAGCTTCTATTTCTAGGGACCGATCAACCGGAAGTGCAAAAAACTCTGTAGAGCTAATTGTCGCGTGGTGAGCTTTTAAAAATGAGTAACAACTCCCAAAACCCTCACCCGCAATATGTTGAAAATAGTGAACACGTAAATGCGACTTCATGCGCTTAAACCTATTGTTGTTAGAATGTTGTAGTGGTCTTTGCAAAAATAAAGCCAAGTTTTTATTTTATGAGTCTACTGTAACGAAACGTCTTATAAAACTTCGTAAATCTAGCGAAGAATCTAAATTTCTCTTAATCTAACTTTATTATCTAAAATGCAACGCACTATGAAAAAGCATAACGACTTCCAGACTCGCCTCATTCATGCCCCAAGAAAGGCTCCGCAATTTATTGAAACAGTCCAACCACCCTTATTTCGTGCATCCACTATTATTTTTAAATCGACTTCGCACCTTTTTGACCGCCATTGGACGGATGATTACGACTATAGTTATGGAACACATGGCACCCCTACCACCTTCACCTTAGGCGACAATATTGCGCAGATTGAAGGTGGATTGCATTGTTTGCTTGCACCGAGTGGCTTATCAGCAATTAATGTTGTGAACTCAGCCTTTTTAAGCACTCATGATGAAGTATGGGTACCAGACAATATCTATGGACCCAACCTAGAGCATTTAAATCATCTGCAAAATCAATATGGCGTTATTGTCAAAGTGTACAACCCTATTGATGCCTCAAGCTTTCAACCAACTGAAAGAAGTAAACTGTTATGGTTAGAGGCCGCGGGTTCAGTTACTTTGGAATTCCCTGATCTTAAAAATCTTGTCAAAAAAGCTAAAAAACATGGTGTATTGACAGCCCTAGATAATACTTGGGGCGCTGGGCTTGCGTTTAATGCTTTTCATTTTTCTGATGAACATCTATCAGTCGATTTAACCGTTCATGCGCTCACCAAATATCCGAGTGGCGGCGGTGACATCTTAATGGGTAGCATTGTAACTCGTGATGACAAACTTCATCACCGCCTATTCCGTACGCATGCCACTTTAGGTATTGCAGTTTCTGGAGATGATGCAGCTCAAATTCAACGCAGTCTTGCTCATATGTCTTTACGCTACGAACAACAGTCAGCCAATGCCCAAACTTTACTTCAGTGGCTAAAAGACCAACCTCAATTTGCACAAGTGCTACACCCAAGTGACAGCACTGGCCCTGGCCATCAATATTGGCAAGAAATCTGCACAGATGGTCAAAGTGCTGGTCTAGTCAGTGTTATTTTCAAACCTGAATATGACATTACAGCAGTACGTCGTTTCTGCGATGCATTAGCATTATTTAAGCTCGGTTTTAGCTGGGGAGGACCAGTTAGCTTAATCATGCTTTATGATTTAAAAATGATGAGAAAACTTGAGAATACACATTTACAACAAGGATTATTGGTTCGCTTCTGTATAGGACTAGAAGATCCGCAAGATTTAATACAAGATATCGAAAATGCACTAAAACATCTGTAAAACGACAACATTATAGTGACTCGAACCAAAGGATAAAAATATATGGGTACACCGATTGTTATTGCTAAAAATATTAATGACACGTCAAAAGAAATTGTTTTACTTTCCCAGTTTGCCAACCGCCACGGACTTATTGCAGGCGCCACGGGTACAGGTAAAACAGTTACGTTAAAAGTTCTAGCAGAGAGTTTCTCTCGAATTGGTGTACCGGTATTTCTTGCCGATGCTAAAGGTGATGTTTCAAGTCTCGCAAAAGCGGGAGAAGCTTCAGATAAATTTAATGAACGACTAAAGCTTTTGCAGATTGATAGCGTTCCTTTCGCAGCCAATCCCATCATTTTTTGGGATCTATTCGGCCAACAAGGCCACCCTATTCGTACCACCATTTCTGAGATTGGGCCAATTTTGCTGGCTCGCATGCTCAACTTAAACGATACACAAGAAGGCGTTTTGGCAGCAGTTTTCCGTATTGCCGATGATCAAGGTTTGCTGTTAGTCGACTTTAAAGACTTAAAAGCCATGATCACATTTGTTAGTGAACATGCAGCTGAGTTTAAAGCGGAATATGGCAATTTATCTCCAGCGAGCTTAGGCGCTATTCAACGCAATTTACTAGCCCTTGCCGACCAAGGTGGAGAGCAATTTTTTGGTGAACCTGCTTTAAATATTTTAGATTTTATTCAAACCGATGCAAATGGGCATGGCTACATTAATATTCTTGCGGCTGACAAGCTCATGAACACACCTAAGCTATATGCCACTTTCCTTTTATGGATGCTTTCAGAACTATTTGAACAGCTACCAGAAGTCGGTGATATGGATAAACCTAAACTTGTGTTTTTCTTTGATGAAGCACACTTGCTTTTTGACAATGCCAGCCAAGCACTCCAAGACAAAATTGAACAAGTTGTACGTTTAATTCGTTCTAAAGGTATTGGCATCTATTTTATTACTCAGAACCCACTCGATTTACCAGAAAGTGTTCTTGGTCAGCTTGGTAACCGCGTTCAACATGCCCTACGCGCATTTACGCCTAAAGACCAAAAAGCAGTAAAAACTGCAGCTGATACTTTCCGTGCTAATCCAGGATTTAAAGTTGATGAAGCAATTACCGAACTTGGTGTCGGTGAAGCACTCATTAGCTGTCTTGATGAACAAGGAACACCACAAATTGTAGAACGTGGCTGGGTAATGCCGCCTTACTCTTCATTTACACCCATTACTCCAGAAGAGCGTCAAGCTTTAATCTCACAAAGTATTATTGCTGGCATTTATGAACAGGCTGTAGACCGTGATAGCGCCTATGAGATGCTACAAAGTAAAGTCGCTGAACGAGAACAGCAACAACAAAATACTGAACTTGCCAAGCAGCAGCAAAAAGAGCAAGAAACTTTAGCAAAACAACAAGCAAAGGAACAAGAACGATTGGCACGCGAGCAACTAAAAGAAGAAGAACGAGCAGCACGTGAACGAGCCAAGCTAACACAAGATATTGTTGGTACTTTTGCAAAAAGTGCTGCACGAAGTTTAGGAGGAAGTACAGGCCAAAAATTAGTGAGAGGTCTGCTTGGTTCACTATTTGGCAAGTAACTTTCTTAGAGATATATCAATTTTAAATTAGGGAATTATATATTCCCTAATTTTTTTATGGTTTTTTAATACAAAAGCTATTGCGATTATTTTTTTAAAGATGTATTTTAAATACATCTTATATAGCCAGATAAATAAGGTCTAGCCATGACTCCACAACAAATTGAACTCGTTAAATCTACTGTACCTGTTTTACGTGAACACGGCGTTACGCTGACTACATACTTTTATAAGCGTATGCTGAATAACAATCCTGAATTAAAAAATGTTTTTAACTTAGATGACCAAACCAGCTTACGTCAGCCTCGCGCACTTGCAGCAGCGGTACTCGCATATGCTGAAAATATTGAAAATCCTACAGTTCTAGCCAAAGCTGTTGAACGCATCACCACTAAACATGTGAGCTTGGATATTCAGCCAGATCAATATGCAATTGTTGGTGACAACCTACTTCATTCAATTAGTGAAGTACTCAATGTGCCATTTGAATCAGAGCTTATTGAAGCGTGGAAACAAGCTTACCTACAATTGGCAGATATCTTGATTGGCGTTGAAAAACAAAAATATGAACAACTTGAAAGCTTAAAAGGTGGATGGGCTGGCTGGCGTCCATTTGAAATTACACAAATTGACCCTCTTGAATCTGGCAAACGCTTCACTTTAAAAGCAACTGATCATGAGGACGTACTAACTGGTCCTGCAAATGCTTTTATTTCAGTTAAAGTACAAGTTCCAGAGCAACAGCTTGAACAGCCGAAAGCTTTTAAATTTACAGAAGCTCAAGAAAACAACTCATATCATTTTGAAGTTCAGCCTGAAGAAAACCATACTGAATTCTCAGTTTCGAATATCTTGCTTGAACATTATAGAGTTGGCGATCAAGTACAGGTTTCAGCTCCTTTAACGCTCTAATATAAAAACCTCTTGCCTGAAAGTTTTCTTATTTAGACTTTCAGGCTAAGATGATCATCCTTTTGTTCTCTTCCATTTTTGGTGATCATGCAGCTTAATAAATTTACCGATTATGCATTACGACTATTAATGTATGTTGCACGCCCAAGTGATGCACCCTACACGATTGCAGAAATCGCGAAAGATTTGCATGTTTCACAAAACCATCTGGTTAAAGTTGTTCACTTTATGGGCAAACAAGAATGGATTATTACCATTCGCGGTAAAGGTGGCGGAATTCGCTTAAATCCAGATGCACTTAATTCAAATTTAGGCTCAATTGTTCGAATATTGCAGGGTGACAATCAAATTGTTGAATGCAATACACCGCCTTGTGTGCTGCGTGCTCATTGTGGTCTAAAAGGTATTCTTGACCAAGCTCTAGAAAGCTTTTATCAAAGCCTAGATCAATACACACTCGGAGAGGTTTTGCAGCAGTCAAAGTCTACCCCGTCTGACTCTCCTATCGCTTTTTTGCAAATTTAATAAATATCCCTTATGGGGTAAATTTATTGAAAATTAGCAAGAATAACCAAGCTCCTTTATACTAGGCGCGAGCCCTCTCATTTAAAAAGTTATTTTTTATGCGTCGTAGTGAAAAATCGAAAGACACCAAAGCCAGACTCGCACCCAAGCAAAAGATCAGCTATGAAAAAGCACCAGATCCGGCGATCACAGCCTATGCTGTGCAATCATTAAACTGGTTGCGCCAAGCTGAGTTTCTAATGAGTGCACCTAAATTGGCACTTTGTGTTGAAGATACTGGCTACGAGATTGCTTTTGCAGGACGCTCAAATGCTGGTAAGTCTAGTGCGATTAATGCATTAACCAATCAGAAACAACTAGCACGCGCCTCTAAAAAACCTGGCCGTACTCAGATGATTAACTTCTTCAGTCTAGGCAATCCCGATCAGCGTTTAGTCGATCTTCCAGGTTACGGTTATGCAGCTGTACCTGAAGATATGAAAAAGGTGTGGCAAAAAGAATTAGAAAACTATCTAATCCACCGCCAAAGCTTACAAGGCTTAGTTTTACTTATGGATATTCGCCACCCTCTACAGCATTTCGACCTGATGATGCTAGAGTGGGCTTATTCACGTCATCTATTTGTTCATATTCTATTAACAAAAGCAGATAAACTTAATCGCGGGCCTGCAAATAAAGTATTGCTTGAAGTTAAGCAACAGCTTAAAAAAATGAAGCTTGATTTTTCTATTCAGCTTTTCTCTTCACTTCACAAAATAGGCTTAGAAGAGCTAGCAAGTGTTATGGCAGGGCGTCTACATTTCACACTAGATCAACAGCCAGAATTTGATGTCGATTCAATCCCTGAAGCGACAGATGAGGATGCTGAAAGCTAAATTATCCTCACAGATACAATTTCTTCATTAAATTTATACTCAATTGTCCCCTATTGCTAAACACAAATGTAGGGGCTTTTTTTATACTCGTTATAACTTCATCGAGTTAAAAATCAGGACTAAATGATGAAATTGTTATCTTTTTTGAAGAACAAGGCTTTAGGTTCTTCTATTGATTATAAAATTCTTCCACGTAAAGTTAAATTTGACTGGAAAGATACCCCTGTCGACTGGATTCCTAATCAGCCTTTCGCAAGTTATTTTATTAATGAAATTAATAACATCTTGCCTGCTGGTGAGTTCTGGTTTTGCCGTTTGTATAACAAGGTTTTACCGCAAATCACAGATGAAAAACTCAAGCAGGATGTACAAGCATTTATCCGTCAGGAAGCTATGCATGCCAATGCACACACTTCTGCAAATAAAGAATATTTAAACGTACGTAATATTGATATCCAGAGAAATCTGGACATTATGAACTATTTATTTACGACAGCTTTGGCAGATAAACCTTTTGATAAAGAAGTTCCAAATTTCTTACAAGGCCAATGGGATTTATTCCGTTTAGGTGTTGTTGCCACTGTTGAACATATGACCTGTGTGTTAGGTAAATATGCTCTATATAACAAGCGCTGGGAAGAATTAGGCGCTGACCCTGAAATGGTCGATCTGGTTAAATGGCATGGTTCAGAAGAAATTGAACACCGTACCGTAGCCTTTGATTTATATCGTCATCTTGGTGGTGGCTATATTCCGCGCTACTATTTAAGCCTTGCAGTGATTGTGCTGGTACTTGGTTTATGGGTAGATGGCGCTGCACACATCATGAAACAAGATCCACGCTTTTCAGAAGCGGCTAAATCTAGATTTTTCCCAGTGTGGGTTGCCTTAGAATGGTACAAAATTAGCCGAAAAGATAATCAGGTTCTACCAAATCCAATTTGGCTTATTTCACAGCAAATTGATTACCTCATGCCTTGGTATGATCCAGTCAAAGAAGGTAGCACTGAAGATGCGGTTAGCTATTTATCGCAATCTCCAGCAGCAAAAAGAGCAGAGCTTCAAGCTGCTTAAAAATAAAAAAAGCAGGATTTTAAATCCTGCTTTTTTTATTTCGAGATATTAGACACTGATATCTTTATCTTTCGTATAGCGATCTACAACCACACTAATCATCATATCCCCTTGCACATTTACCACCGTTCTTACCGTATCTAGTAAGCGGTCAATTGGCAGTAGAATAGCAATTGCTTCAGCTGGCAAACCCACCGACTGTAAAACCATAATCATAGTCACCATGCCCGCACTAGGTATTCCAGGTGCGCCAAGTGATGCAATCATTGCTGTTAAACACACAATAATTTGCTGTGTCAGGTTTAAATCTAGCCCCACCAAATTTGCCACAAACAGTGCAGCTGCCGCCTCATATAAAGCGGTACCATCCATGTTTAACTGAGTACCAAGTGGAATAACAAATCCCGCTGTTTGAGGACGTACACCTAAGTTTTCTTGCGCACACTTCATACTAAGCGGCATCGTGGCAGAGCTAGAACTGGTTGCAAATGCTGTAATTAGCGCTGTACGTGTCCCTTTGAAAAAAGTCCAAGGGCTCATGCGACCAAAAATCCAAAGTAAGAGCGGTAAAACAACAGCACCATGGAAAATGGTTGTACCTGTTACAACAACTGCAAACTCAGCCAAGCGACTCAATACTGAAATATCTTCCGTTGCCATTAACTTTGCTAATAAAGCGAAAATACCTAAAGGCGCTAATTTCATGACCCAGCCAACGAGCAGCATCATCATTTCAAAGAACTGGTGACTCAATACACGAATACTTTTGAAACGTTCCCCACCCTGCACTAAAGCAACACCGACAAATAAAGCAAAGACCACAACGGCTAAAACGTTACCATCACTAAATGCTTTAAATGGATTGATTAAAGTATTTTGAATAAAATTAGTGAAAAAACTTGCTGGGTTTAAACTATCTGGTGCTTGATAATTTTGCATAGATGTCTGGAAAATAGAAATATCTATGCCACGTCCAACCTCAAATAAATGAGCACAACTAATGCCTAAAATTAAGGCTAAAGTCGTTGTAGTTAAACAGCATAAAAATGTGATTTTCCAGACTGGCCCTAACTGCCCACCCGCTTGTAGGTTTGATACACCTACAACAATCGAACTAAAAATTAAAGGCACCAAAAGCATTTTAAGGAGCCCGATAAAAACACTACTTAATATTCCAAGCCCATATAAACTATGTTTTACAAAAGCTGTATCTGGATATATTGTGAGTAGGAAACCAAAGGCTAAACCTAAAATGGCGGCAATCAGAATTTGTGTATTTAAGTTCATATCAGCATTATTTTTTTCAGTCGGCATACCTATTTACAATATGACATGAGGTTGCTTTTCATTCGAGCAATTTTTTGTCACATCGTTCCCATTAAAAATAAAAAAGCCATCTGGTTAGATAGCTCTTCAATAGGTCTATTGGGTTTCAATTTCCCGCAAACGAATTAAACCCTCTTGCACCGTACTGCATACAAGTTGGCCATTTTGCCACATACGACCAAAATTAAGACCTCTTGAAGCCGCACTCACTGTGGCTTCCATGTCATAAAGCATCCACTCATCCGCACGCAATGGGCGGTGGAAATAAATTGCATGATCAATACTTGCACACTGTAAACTTGGAGAAATATAACTCAAGCCATGCGGTCTTAAAGCCGTTGTCATTAAAGTAAAATCTGAATAAAACGCAACAATTGCTTGATGCAAGGCAATATCATCTAATTGTTTTGGAATACGGTCATGGGTGCGGATATAGTGCGCATTATAGGGAGCTTCAGGTTGCGGCTGAAACGGGTTTACCGGATCAATTGGACGAATTTCCACATGACGCTCACGCATGAAACTAGCACGTACATTTTCAGGTACAAAGTTTAGAATACCTTGTTTCAACTCATTTTCAGATTTAAGCGTTTCTGGTGCTGGATACTCAGGTTCTTGATGTTGATAGTTCAAACCTTCTTCTGGATTGGCAAAAGAAACCATCGCTGAAAATATGACTCGTCCATGCTGAATCGCACGAACTTGACGACTTACAAAGCTTTTTCCATCCCTTAAACGGTCTACTTCATAGATAATTGGGGCATTAATATCACCACCATACAAAAAATATGCATGTAAAGAATGCGCTGGGCGATCAGTTGTATAAGATGCTGCACGTAAAGCCTGACCCAAAACCTGTCCACCAAAGACACGTTTACCAACAAGATTACGACTCATGCCACGGTAAATATTTTCTTCTAGCTTTTCTAAAGTGAGCAGCTCGACTAGTTCTTGGGTTAACGCATTCATGAGAGATACCTTCATATTTCAGGTAAAAAATCGTATTAAAGGACAGATGTGTATAATGTATTGTGCCATAAAAAACTATTTGAACATGGAACAATCAGTCAACTTCTGACGAACATTGCTTATATAACAGCTAAAAATACGATTTTTAACGATAAAATATGCCAAAAGCATTATAATTTATAAGCTATTAGCATATTGTTTTTTTCAATAAATGCCTCAAAATAATTACCCTCCGCATTTGGTGCTGGGATTTGTCTTTAAGAAGTAGGAGTTCTTATGTCCAAGAGTGGGTTTGGTCAAATGTATCGTCGGCTTTCGAGTAAGTTACTTGACCTCGTGGTAACACCACATGTTCTTGGGGAAGTTCCTACTGAACCAGTATCAGAAACAATAGAAACAGAAGCAAAGACTGACCGCCAAAAAGTGGTGTGCTATGTCTTACAAAACCATTCTCGAAGCAATGCTTTGGTGGTAGATGGTGAAACGCGTCGTTTAAATTTAAAACCTGCGTTAGACCCATTAGTTGTTGGCACTCATCAGGAAAAAGCATCAGTTTTATTTTTACAGCACAATGATGAAAATAATTTACTGAATCCGCCTCCTCATGCTTTTCCACCACGCTTATTAAAATTAATTGAAGTCTTACAAGAAAATCCTGAACTTGATATAGAGCTTGTTCCAGTTACCGTTTTATGGGGCCGCTCACCAGACAAAGAAGACTCTTGGTTTAAGCTATTATTTTCAGATACATGGGCTACACCAAGCACTGTTAAGCAATTGGTCAACATTGGCTTACATGGTCGCCAATCTTATTTAGAGTTTCATGAACCACAATCGCTGCGTGAATTGGTTGAATATGCGCAACAGCATTATCCAAACCTTTCACCTGCCACTTATATTGTAAGTACGTTAAATGATTACTTAGATCGTCAACGCGAAGTGGTCTTAGGTCCCGATTTATCGGATCGTCGTAATGTCATGCAGTCGGTTGTAAAATCTCGCGATGTGCAAGAAGCAATCCGCCGTGAAAGTATTCGCGGGAAAGTCAGTATGCTCGAAGCTGAACGTCGTGCGATTGGTTATGTCAATGAAATCGTATCGGATTATTCACACTCAGCAGTCCGCTTTGCCGATCTTGCTTTAACGCGCTTATGGACCCAGCTTTATGACGGCGTAGATGTGCATAACTTCAGTACCGTTCGTGAACTGGCAAAAGATTATGAAGTGGTTTACACACCTTGTCACCGCAGTCACATCGACTATTTATTATTGTCTTATGTGATTTATAGACGTGGCCTTATGGTTCCGTATATTGCTGCGGGTGATAACCTAAACTTGCCTTTCGTTGGTCAGCTTTTACGTGGTGGTGGTGCCTTCTTTATCCGCCGTTCTTTCCGTGGCAATGGCCTTTACACAACGGTATTTAAAGAATATTTATATAGTATTTTGTCACGTAACACACCACTTGAGTACTTTATTGAAGGTGGACGTTCACGTACAGGACGCCTATTACCGCCTAAGACTGGCATGCTTGCTATGACGGTTCATAGTCATTTACGTGGCCGTACAAAGCCAATTGTATTTGTACCAACCTACATTGGTTATGAACGCCTGATGGAAGGCTCGACCTACGTAGGCGAAATGCAAGGTAAACCGAAAGAAGCTGAATCAATTTTTGGTATTGTGAAAACCTTACGAAAAATTGAACGTATTTTCGGTAAAGTCCACGTGAACTTTGGGGAACCTGTTTTCCTTGATGATCTGCTTAAGCAACATAATGCAGAAAATGTTTTTATTGAGAAAAATGACGACCCAATTCCTCAAGCAGTTTCAGATGCCGTAAATAGCTCTGCACATGCAATTTTAGAAAATATTAACCGAGCTGTGGTGATTAATCCTGTCTCTTTACTTTCTATTATTTTGCTTGCAACTCCAAAGCATACGCTTGATGAAGAAATCTGTATTAAGCAGCTTGAAGCTTACCGCGATCTAGCATCAAACTTCCCATATGACCAACGTATGGAAGTAACGCCACTTTCTGGTAAAGAAATTATTGCTTATGGTTTAAAGCTTAAACTTATTAAACGAGTTCAGCATGCACTCGGCGATATTATTGCGATTGAAGATAACCAAGCTGTTCTTCTGACCTATTTCCGTAATAACATTTTACACGCCTTTGTTTTACCGTCATTGGTTGCATCATTGGTTGAACACAATGGAAAAATCAGCCGTTCAGATTTAACCAATGTCATCTATACGCTCTACCCATTCTTGAAAGCAGAATTATTCCTTAAATGGAAGAGTAGCGAACTTAAGGAACAAATTGAGCAATATGCAAATGCATTGGTTCAATCAAACCTTATTCAGCAAGATGATGAAGGTAACTTGATTAGCTCTGCACCAAATACTGAAGAGCATAATCAGCTTGTTGTTTTAGCTATGCCTGTTAAGCAAAGTCTTGAGCGTTACTACATGACGCTTGCGCTCATTACTCAACGTGGTTCAGGTAATATTTCTGCTAAACAGGTTGAAGAATTAAGTCATTTACTCGGACAACGTTTATCAGTTCTATATGAATTTAATTCGCCAGAGTTCTTCGACAAATCTTTATTCCAAAGCTTTTTAAAAGTACTTACACAGCAAAATTATATTCGTACCAATGACCAAGGCCAAATTGAGTTTGATGATAATTTCCGTCAAATGGCTGCTGGCGCAAAGTTGGTACTTGATGAAGTAACCTTACAAATGTTGCAGCACATCACGACCTTTACCGACGAAGAATTGAAAGATGCTCTTGAAGCTATGGCATCTCAACAAGCAAAACGACGTTTGAAACGTAAAAAATCTTAAGATTTTTATTCAAAATAAAAGGCAACTTCGGTTGCCTTTTATTTTATTAGCGAATTGGGCATTCAAAATAGCGTGGATCATCCATACAACGTAGACGCTTCATAAGTTGAACAAAATAAGCATCGTAATAACCTGAAAGAACGTACTGATTACGTATTTTTGCAACCATCACGTCATAGCTCTGCTTTTCATAAAAAGAAACGTCTACCCAGTAATAGGCTGGTAAATGATTTTCCCATTGGGTTGCACGATTAGTCAGTAATTGACTATTTTGAACAAACCATCCTCGAATTTTTCGGCCAAAATTAGCAGGATATGCTTGCGGCTTAATAATTAAATTGACGCCAAAATATGCCAAAGGAAAGTTAATCACTTGAACATCGGGTCCAAATTCTTTTTGTAAGTTATATGGTAATAGTCCATATATG
Source organism: Acinetobacter calcoaceticus ANC 3811 (assembly GCF_000399665.1). Lineage (GTDB taxonomy): Bacteria > Pseudomonadota > Gammaproteobacteria > Pseudomonadales > Moraxellaceae > Acinetobacter > Acinetobacter calcoaceticus_B. Next base: position 3,457,147 of record NZ_KB976986.1, on the reverse strand, counting down.
GGAGCTGGAACAATATCGATTTTGTCTTGCTTAAACTGCACAATCGCATTAGATAAATCAACATAAACGGGCTGACCACCCACACTTCGTACCAATGCTTGTTGTGGTGGGTTATTTGGTAACACGCCAATACGCTGATTTCTTAATTGAGCAACTTTAGAGATTTTCTTATTTTTTAGGACCATATAGGCTGTGCCAATAGGAATCATCCCTACCGCTTCATAGTCCTTAGAAATTAATCTTTTTTCGACTGTTGGATGATTCAAAAGCTGTAATAAGCTTTTCGCAGTACGATTATTAGGAATAAGCCCGATACCAGCGGTACTTCCCATAAACTGGTTATAACGATAAGTATTAAAATTAGATGCCGCTAAACCTGAACATTTTCCATCATCAAAAGCTTGGATGGCCTGTTGTTCTTTTTGATAGGTCACCACTTTAAAGTTGACTTGATATTGCTGTGCAGCATATAACCGAATGTCATTTAAACGACGTGTGATATCCCCTTGGGAACCAATCGGATCATATGCACACCACACTTGATCCTCGGCCCAACTCGCAACAGCTGTTACACTCAAAATAAGAGCTAAACAGATTTTTTTCACTTTCAACCTTTTTATCTTTATCGGCAATTTGACTGCCTCATCAGGTATTTATGTTCTTATTTAAAGTTTAATCAAAATTTTATTTAGTGCTATGAACATTTAAACATAATAAATAGTCATTAAAGCAAATTGGATGCTCTAACTGAAAACCCGTTGCAGGCAAATGTTTCGCATAAATTCGTTTACCTGAAGTTTGGTTCGATTCTAAAGTTAACTCTGGTAATCCCAATTGTTTTTGAAACCAGACTAGAACTTCATGCAATGGCAATGGCTGGTTATTAGTTACAATATAGCTCGCTTGATGAGTTTCATAGTCGGCCATAAAAGCCAAAAATCTTGCTAAATCATCAATATGTATTCGATTGCTAAAATGTATATTTGGATAACTTTGACTATTTTCAGCCATTTTCTTTAAACGGGCAACTGAGGTTCCGTAAATCCCAGTTGGGCGAACAATTACACATTGTGCTGGATAGTGTTTTTGCCAAAGGAGTTCCATATTACGCAATATATGGCCTTGTGCGTCATTTGGCTGAATTTCACTAAAATCATCAATGATCTCCCCTGCATTTTCACCATATACCCGTGTAGACGACACTACGATTATTTTTTTTACTGGATGTATTTTTAATGCATCTCGAATCGGTTCAATACTATCGACATAAGTATGTTGGTAGCCCTCAACCGTACTCTCGTTTGGAGAAAGTAAAATATATACGACATCCACAGGTTCAATTTTACTTAAATCAAGTTTAAAGATATCTTGAACAAGATGTGTTGCGTAACTATCCGTTTTTACACTACGACTGATTGTGGTAATTTGATGTTCTTTCTCAAATAGTTGTTTAGCAACACGCTGAGATGTTTTACCATAACCGATAAATAATATATGCATAGAATACTCGTTGAGGGGACATGACTTCAGTCCATCAGTTACAAGGCGTTGGATCGGCTTCAGCAGCCCTGCTCGAAAAACTAAATATTTTTACCACAGATGATTTACTGTTTCATCTGCCACGTGATTATGAAGACCGCAGTACAATTATTGCAATGAATCAACTTGTGGTTGGGCGTAGTTATTTACTCGAAGGTGAGGTCAGATCAATTGACTTCCCTCCGGGAAAACGAAAATCTATGGCGGCCTTGGTTCAAGATGAATTCGGTAAAGTTACCTTACGCTTTTATCATATTTATAAAAACCTAACCGACAAAATAAAACCGGGTCATCGCTTACGTATTTTTGGTGAAGTTCGTGTCGGCGCTCGCGGCCTTGAGATGTATCATCCCGAAATTCAGCTCATTCATGAACATACACCTCTACCAAAAACTCAGCTTACAGCAATTTACCCAAGTACGGATGGGCTGACTCAACCCAAATTACGTGAATATGTAAAACAAGCTTTAAAGCATCATAGTGATGCCTTACCAGAGCTACTTCCTAAGCAATACACCAATGGCTATGCACTTAAAGAGGCTCTGTATTACATTCATGAGCCTCCTGTTGATGCCAATATGCTCCAGTTGGCCCAAGGTTCACACCCAGCCCAACAACGACTTATTTTTGAAGAACTGGTTGCACACCAAATTAGTTTACTTAATCGCCGTGCTTATATTCGTCAAATTGCATCTCCAGCTTTTTCAAGTAGTAAAATATTAGCTAAAAAGCTTTTAGAAGCTTTACCTTTTCAAATGACCAATGCACAAAAGCGTGTATCTAAAGAAATTTTAAATGATTTGAAGCAGAACCAACCGATGCTTCGATTAGTGCAAGGCGATGTAGGCGCTGGAAAGACCTTAGTTGCTGCTGTAGCGGCTTGCCATGCTCTAGAAGCTGATTGGCAGGTTGCATTAATGGCCCCGACTGAGATTCTTGCAGAACAGCATTATCTGAATTTTAAGCGCTGGTTTGAACCTTTAGGCATTACTGTCGCATGGTTGTCTGGCAAACAAAAAGGTAAAGCCCGTGCTCAAGCAGAGCAGCAAATTAAAGAAGGTCACGCTGAACTTATTATTGGTACACATGCTTTATTTCAAGATAGCGTTGGATTTGCAAAATTAGGTCTGGTAATTATTGATGAACAGCATCGTTTTGGCGTAGATCAGCGTTTAGCTCTACGTAATAAAGGTGCTGAGCAGTTCACCCCGCACCAACTCGTTATGACAGCCACTCCTATTCCAAGAACACTGGCAATGAGTGCCTATGGTGATTTAGACACCTCAATTATTGATGAGTTACCACCGGGCCGTACTCCAATTCAAACCGTTACGATTCCACTTGATCGTCGCGAAGAAGTACTTCAACGAATTGCTTCGAATTGTAGAGATGGAAAACAGGCATATTGGGTATGTACACTGGTCGAACAGTCTGAAACTTTAGATGCTCAAGCCGCCGAAGCCACCTATCAAGAAATGAAAGAGCGCTTTCCTGAACTTAATATTGGCTTAGTGCATGGCAAAATGAAAGCTGACGAAAAACAGTCGGTCATGCAAGCGTTTAAAAATAATGAGTTACAGCTTCTTATTGCAACCACGGTAATTGAAGTTGGGGTAGATGTTCCCAACTCTTCTATTATGGTCATTGAAAATGCCGAACGTTTAGGACTTTCTCAGCTACATCAGTTACGCGGTCGCGTAGGTCGAGGTGCTCAAGCCAGCTTTTGCGTACTTTTATACAAAACACCTCTTTCACAAAATGGGCAAGAGAGACTTTCTATATTAAGAGAAAGTAACGATGGCTTTGTGATCGCAGAAAAAGATCTTGAGTTACGCGGACCAGGTGAATTACTAGGTACTAAACAAACTGGGGATATGGGGTTTAGAGTTGCTCGTTTAGAGCGAGATGATCACTTACTCAGTCAAGCTCATTATGTAGCTCAGCAAGTCTTAAAAGATTATCCAGAACAAGCAGATGCATTATTAAAACGCTGGCTTCCAGAAGCGCCTCGCTACGCATATGTTTAGTTTCTTAAATCCACAGCATCTTATTCAATTACTCTCACCTTGTTTGTTATGTGAGTCAGGCGTACGAGAAAAATATTCGCTCTGTAAGGATTGTTGGAAGCAGTTACCTTGGCTTAAACAAACAATTCAACGCAATGATCAATTAGTTCTTGTGGCTTGTGATTATGCTTATCCAGTTAGCCGAATCATTCAGCAGTTTAAGTATGAACAAAAATTACATTATGAAATCTTGTTAGGTGAAATTTTACAGCAGTTAAAATTTCCCAAAGTACAGGCTATTGTGCCTATGCCTATTTCCAATCAACGTTTAATCGAGCGTGGCTTTAATCAGTCGTTGCTACTGGCAAATCTTTTAAGCAAACAATTAAAAATACCTGTTTGGCAGCCAGTTCAGCGTCTTGCTGAGCATTCGCAAAAAGGGCTTTCTCGACTGGAACGCTTTGAGAACATTGAACAACAGTTTATTGCGCTTACTCAAGAAAAACGGCGTTATCGCCGTGTTCTTATTATTGATGACGTAATAACCACTGGAAGCTCTATTCATGCGCTCAGTCAAGCACTTAAACAATTAGGCTGCACATCCATCCATGCCGCTTGTCTAGCGGCAACTTTGACCAGTTAAAATGATTAAACCGTAGATAGATGCTGCTCACACCAAGGAATAACAATTTCACGGGTTAATGGTGCGAGGTGCGTTTCTGAATCATTCAAGTCTACCCATTTCATTTCTGCAATTTCGGCTGCAATTTTAGGTGCCTGATCAAGCTGAACAAGATATAAATGACTGACCAGAATATGATCTGGCTCATTCGCCGCTGCTGTTTCGAAACGACCAAGAAATTGTTCAATTACACAAGAACTTCCAACTTCTTCTAAAATTTCTCGCTGCATTGTGACATCTGGTGCCTCGTTGGGTTCCAGTTTGCCACCCACTTGCATAAAAGCATGAGTATTACGCTTTCTCACGAGCAACAACTGATTTTGCTCGTTCAAGATCACTGCAGCAGCGACCGTAATTGTTTTCACTTATTTAACCTCGTTTATGGTTGAACATCTGCATTTATCCATTTGGGAGCAGGAGCCTGGTATTGCTCAAATTGTTGAAGAATATCTTCAATTTTGTCTGATGCGATCAATTTATCAACGAACCGTGCTTGGCTAAATCCATTATCTACCGTCCCTTGAATCATTTTAAGTAAATCTTCATAAAAGCCAGCTACATTTAAGAAAGCACATGGCTTTTGATGAATACCTAATTGCGCCCACGTCCATTGTTCAAAGATTTCTTCCAATGTACCCGCACCACCAGGTAAAGCAATGAAACCATCGGAGAGGTCTGCCATTTTGGTTTTACGCTCATGCATATTTTCGACCACATATAATTTGGTTAAGCCCGGATGAGCTAACTCACGATCGACCAAAGCACGAGGAATCACGCCAATGACTTGCCCACCTGCTTGCAAAGCACTGTCAGCGACAACGCCCATTAAGCCTGAGCGACCACCGCCATAAACCAAGGTCTTACCTTGTTTTGCGATAGCCTCACCAGTAATTTTGGCAACTTGTTGGAAAATTGGGTTTGAACCAAGAGATGAACCACAGAAAATACAAATTGAATTCATAGTGTAAAAAACCGTTTTATTGAACTGTCATGCTGACAAACTAAACTATCGATAGAGTTTTTTTTTGCAAAATAGCGTATTAGCAAGTGTTTTTCGGCAAATCCTTGTCTAAAATACACCCATCCATTTCCATCAGACTGCGTGAGGAAAAAAGACACATGCTTGAAGCCTTTTATGCCACAGAACGCGGAAGTCTGGAAGATGCCACCATCAATGGTGGATTTGATCTACATCCCGAATTAGTCTGGCTTGATCTTATTGCACCCTCGCAAGAAGAGCAACAATGGGTACTAGATGCCTATGACCAAAATTTACCTACACTAAAATCGCTTGAAGATATTTCATCCTCAGCACGATTCTACCGTGATGATGATGGTATTTTGCATATCAGTACTTATTTTTTAACGAAAAATAAAAACTATCAAGTGGATGGTGACGCAGAAGACTCATCACATATTTTAGCGATGGTGCAAACGGTTGCATTTATTTTACATAAAGACCGTCTCTTTACGATGCGGGGAGAAAAGTTAGTTGCTTTTCGTGCCTTTCGTGCGCGCGCTCGCCGAAATGACTATGATATGGACTATAAAGATCCAACATGGATTTTATTGGGCCTTCTTGAGGCAAAACTTGATGAGCTTGCGGATATCTTAGAAGATATCCACAAAGATTTAGAAAAATACTCGACAGAGGTTCTTAACAATCACCAACGTGAGCAAATTCTAGATCTTGATGACATGATTACGCGCCTAGCTCAACAAGAAGATATGCTAGGAAAAGCGCAGCTCTGTTTAATTGATTTGCGACGTGTACTTACTTTTTTATCACGTCCGCGCGCATTAGGCAGTCATATTTACGATGCTGATATTCGAGAACTGAGTGAAGATGTTCGCTCACTCGTAGAACATGATGCTTTCTTATTCCAAAAAGTACGATTCTTACTTGATACGACGTCTGGGTTCATTAATACCGAGCAGAATGACACGATCCGTCGATTCTCGATCTTGCCAAGTATGTTGGCGCCTCCAATGCTTATTGCCAGCATCTATGGGATGAATACAGATGTATTACCTTTTGCGCACGGTACGACTAGTTTCATCATCGTTTTACTAATTATTATCGGTTTCTTTATTGGCCCTATTATTTATTTCCGCTGGAAAAAATGGATTTAAGCTTTGTAATAAAATGCTAGTCCAAAGCATAAAAAAGCACCTAAATATAGGTGCTTTTTTTATATCTTGCATATCAGATCAAATGTAGATCTTCCTGCAAATGGCAGGCTTGAATGATCTTCAGCATTTTTTCGGGTACATTTTTAAAATGCAAACCAGCTTTTTGTGGAGTCACTCGTAACCATTGAACTAAAACAGCCAATGCCAAGGTACTGCCATGCTCAAGCTCTGTTAAATCTACCACCAGAGGAAAGCTTTGCTGCTTCTTGATGATAGCTAAACCTGCTTGATACTGCTGTTCCGCATTTTCAAAATCAATTTTTCCCGAAACAACCAATTGTTGGTTGAGATACTGAATCACTCGTCACCTACTATTTTTGTTTGTTCTGATTAACAGCAGCATCTGCATCCGGTTGGAAGGTTGCAATTGCTTTATTCAAATCGCCGCCATTACGTTTCACTGTTGCAGCAAACTGATTACGGAACTGTAGTCCTAAATCAATACCAGAAACATTGATATTACGGATTTTCCACTGAGTACCCTTATCAGCCAACTGGAAAGACACAGGAATTTTGTCACCGTTGTGACTAAAGTCCAATGTCACTACTGGGTTTTTACCCGCAGTTGCCTTGTAAGGACGCATGGTATAGCTTTGGTTCGTATATTTAGCAAATGCAGTACCGTAATTTTCAATTAATGTATTACGGAAGTTCGTTTCAAACTGAGCACGTTGCGCTGCTGTACTATACTGATTTGTTGCATAAGTACCCATTACAATGCGTGTAAATGCTTGTGAATCAACATAAGGGTCTAAATTCTGACGAACGATAGACTTCACCAATGCTGGATTACTTTGCAATTTTGCATGATCAGCTTTTAAACGAGTAATCAAACCATCAGCAACACGCTTGATAAAATCAGGTGGTGCTTCTGAAGGCGCAGCAAATGCTGAACCGACAATCATGGTAGACAAAAGACTTGCTGTCAGGGTTTGTTTAAACAACGTATTCACCAGGAACCACTCCTTCAAATAATCTTTTACTCAACAAATGATGCTTGAGCACTATCTTTATTAGTGCTTGCAGGAGCACTTGCTTCTGTTGAGCTTGAACCGGCAGCAACTTTACCAGCCCCGCCACCAGTAATAAATTTACTAATTAAATCTTCTAAATCCATAGTTCCTTGAGTGTTTGAAATTGTGTCGCCTCGTTTGAGGTAGTTCACACCACCACCAGGTACAACTTTCAAATATTTCTCACCCAACAAACCATTGGTTGCTACCATTATATAAGCATCTTCATCAATACTGGTGATGGAGGTCATGTTACTGGTCAGTTGCTGTTCCATTGCTTTTTGTTGCTCTGGAGAAGCCTGCGTATAATCTGAACTATAACGCAACTCTTCCAGCGCATTCTTCTGAACTTCTTTTAATTGTTCAGGATTGAAACTTGTCAACTTTCCATCTAAACCAAATGTTACGGTAGCCAAACGCGTAACCGGATCAAGCGTAATTGAATCAACACGACCAATTGTAACACCACTCATCGTTACTTTAGCGCGCGGCTTTAGCCCATTGACGTTATCAAACTGAGCCTTCATGGTATAACTATCACTTAAGTTCGTACCAACAAGACCACTGACTTTCATCGCTAAAAAAAACAATGCAATACCGAAGATAATAACAAAGACACCAACGGCCAGTTCACTACTACGTGATTTCATTAAATCCCTCCGAACATGACCGCAGTCAACACGAAATCAAAACCTAAAACACATAATGAAGAATACACAACCGTCCGGGTCATTGCCGTTGCAATGCCTTCTGGTGTCGGATCACACGCATATCCTTGATATACGGCAACCCATGTACAAATCAAAGCAAAAACAATACTTTTAATAATCGTGCCATTGAAAATGTCATGCCAGAAACGCACTGTATTTTGCATACCACTCCAGAAGGAGCCTTCATCAGCACCTAAAAAGTCAACACCGACCATCTTGCCACCAATAATACCAATGGCTGCAAATATCACAGTTAACATTGGCAAACTGACAATACCTGCCCAAAGACGTGGTGATACGATTTGCTTTAAAGGGTCAACACCAATCATTTCCATACTGGCAAGCTGTTCGCTTTGCTTCATTGAACCAATTTCGGCAGTCAATGCAGAACCTGCTCGTCCTGCAAATAGCAATGCAGCAACCACAGAAGCAAGCTCACGGAGTAGTGTTAACGAAATCGCTGTACCCAACATCGACTCAGCACCGAAAGTGACCAAAATGCTATACATCTGCAAGCCAAGAACCGCACCAATAAACAAACCAGAAACAGTAATAATAAGTAAGGACATCACACCTACGCGGTGCATTTGGTAACCAAAACGACCAAAACCACCCTTGGTAGGAAATGAAAAAATAATCTGCAAGAGCATATGTGCCGCAGCACCAATGCCTCGAATCCGCTCAATAACGAGTCTACCTAACCAGGCAATCGTATTCATGGACGAACCTCGTTATTTAAATAAGTTTGATGACTAAACTGGTATTCAACTGGTCCTTCTGCCGAACCTGTTAAGAATTGGTGTACAAATGGAGAAGCATATTTTTGCAACTCTTCAGGTGTACCCTCTCCCTGAATTTTTCCTTCAGCTACCACATAGATGTAGTCAGCAATCGATAATGTTTCTGCGACATCATGCGAAACAATAATTGTTGTTAAATCTAACGCTTCACGTAGTGAACGAATTAAACGTGTCAAAACACCTTTCACAATTGGGTCTTGACCAGCAAAAGGTTCATCGTACATGATTAAATCGGGATCAAGTGCTATCGCGCGAGCCAATGCCACACGACGATTCATACCACCTGAAAGTTCTGTCGGCATTAATTGTTCAGAACCACGTAGACCTACTGATTCAAGTTTTAATGCAACCAGTTCAGCAATGAGATTTTCAGGAAGCTTTGTGTGCGCTCGGATTGGAAACGCCACATTTTCATAAACGGACATATCCGTAAATAAAGCGCCACTCTGAAATAACATTCCCATACGTGCACGGGCTGAAAACAGTTCCTGACGAGACATTTTGGCAATATCTTTAGAGTCAAGTAAAACTTCCCCCTGATCTGGAACTAACTGTCCACCAATCAGACGTAATAAAGTTGTTTTACCTGTACCAGAAGGTCCCATAATGGCCGTAATCTGGCCTCGACGTATATTTAAACTAATATTGTCATAAATGACGCGTTCCCCTCGATTAAAACTCAAGTTTTTCACTTCAATAAGCGGTTGAGTCGAGAGAGGAGTTTTATTATTCATAATGGCAATCGTTCCTGCACTTTTATGCACGCATACTATAACACTGAAAATTAGCAAACTTGTTGTAATTTTAACAAAAGCAAATCTAACTTATTTTATAGAAATAGAAGAGGTATGTTCGTAAAAAGAGGTCAATTCAGAAGCTTGGAATTGCTCAACAGAACTTCCATTTATAAAAGCGTAGGCGAAGTAAACACCATTACACAAAACGAGTGCAATAAAAAGATAAGGCAAACCACGCTGAACCAAAAGGTTCTTCAATTGTGCCATTATTGTTTCTTTTCGCTTACTTTTACGCATTATTTAATAAAAAATTGAACCAATTCACATTTTGTTAGTTTATAACAAAACTGAAAAATAAAAAAGGCCAGTATTTTTACTGGCCTTTTTTTCAAACTAAATATTGATTAGCGGTCGAATTTACGACGCGGCGGTTTATCATCGAAGCTACGACGCGGACGATCTTCACCACCAAAGCTACGTTTTGGACGATCATCACCACCGCCGAACGCTGGACGTTCACCACGTGGTTT
>NZ_KB976986.1:3032732-3446872 GCF_000399665.1 Acinetobacter calcoaceticus ANC 3811 | reverse complement strand
CCACGTGGTTTGTCATCAAAACTACGACGTGGACGATCTTCACCGCCAAAGCTACGTTTTGGACGATCAGCAAAACTACCTTCACGACGTGGTTTATAATCTACGCGGTTACCACGGTTGTCATCATTCGATTCAAAACGCGGTTTATCATTGAAACCACCTTCGCGACGTGGACGATCTGAAGTGAACTCACGACGTGGACGATCTTCAAAACCACCTTCACGACGTGGACGATCTGAAGTGAACTCGCGACGTGGACGATCTTCACCACCAAATGCTGGACGCTCACCACGTGGTTTGTCATCAAAGCTACGACGTGGACGGTCATCACGACCACCTTCACGGCGCTTGAAGTTGCTTTCGCCTTCAAAACGACGACCACCACCGAAACCGCCACCACTACTACGACGACCATCACGGCTACCGCCATTACCACTACGACCGCGACCACCGCCATCACCACGACCTGAACGAGCAGGAGGTGGAGATGGTTCTAAGCCTTCAATTTCAGAAACACTTAAACGCGCTTCTAAATATTCTTCAAGTGCACGAATCTTACCGCGTTCACGATAAGTCGCTAAAGTAATTGCTTGACCAGTACGACCAGCACGACCAGTACGACCAATACGGTGTACATAATCTTCATGCTTCATCGGAAGACCGAAGTTAATTACGTGAGAAATAGTCGGAACGTCAAGACCACGAGCAGCAACGTCAGTTGCAACTAAGATTTTTGCACGACCTTCACGAATACTACGTAAACGACGGTTACGAACTGTTTGTGGCATTGCACCATGAAGTGCAACAACAGAGTGACCTGCTTCAGCAAGTTCTTCTGCCAACATATCTGTATCTTCTTGCGTGCTAGCAAAAACTACAGCTTGATCTAAGCTTTCATCACTTAACCAATGTGTAAGTAATTTTTTCTTATGTTCAAAGCCATCAGTCCAATGCAATGTTTGCGTAATATCTGTATTGGTTGAATGACCTGTTTCAATTGCGATACGCATAGGATCTTTCATCATGCATGATGCAAGACGAATAATACGATCAGCAAATGTTGCAGAGAACATTAATGTTTGTTTACGGTTAGCCGCTAATTCGCTAATTGCTTCTAAGTCTTCAGAGAAACCTAGGTCAAGCATACGGTCAGCTTCATCAACGATTAAAGCATCTACTTGATCTAATTTAATTTGACGACGATTCACCAAGTCAAGTAAACGACCAGGTGTTGCAACAACAACTTGCGCGCCTTTTAATTGTTGAATTTGTTTTGCAAATGGCATACCGCCCATAATGGCAGCAATACGAACACCTTTCATGTGACGTACAAGTGCAATTGCATCTTGACTTACTTGCTGTGCCAATTCACGAGTCGGCGAAATTACCAAGATATTCGGTTGAGTTACTGCTTTCATACGGTCTTTGAACGGTACAACCGCTTCTTCACCAGCTAAAGCATTTAATGTTGGGAGTAAGAATGCAGCAGTTTTACCAGAGCCAGTTTGGCTTGATACGAGAAGGTCTTTACCTTCTAAGGCAGCAGGAATTGCTTGTTCTTGCACAGGAGTCGGGGCAGTAAAACCTAAACCTTCAAGCGCTTGTTGTAAGGTTTCATGCAAAGAAAATTCGGCAAAAGTTTTGCTCATAGAGAGTTTCACCCTTGTGGGTGCTCCATTTTTAATAAATACAAAAAAATAGACATCGGCAAAAAGCGGCAAAGCAAAATTAGCTGAAACTTTTATTCAGCGGCAATCCGAGTAACGACGATGTGGACTAAACGCATGCTTGATTACGGCCGAACCTGAAGAATCGCTGAGCGATCGGGGCGCAAGAAATGGTCCTCTCTATGGACGGCGTGCGCTTACAATGAATAGAACAGAATGTTCAGGTAATGAACGGAAATTTAAGTGCGTTGGCGGATTATAGCAGAAATAAATTAAAAGTCACCTGTTTTAATCAACTTTGTTCATATTTCTTAAATTAATTTAATTTACTCTTCATTTAAAACACAAAACCCTCTGATTAAAGAGGGTTTTATTTATAATAAGCTAAATTATTTTGCAGCTTTATCCCAAGCTGGGACAACAGTTTGCATTAAAGGTTTTAACATTTTAAGCGAACATGCAAGTACTTGACCATTTTCAAATGAGTTATTACCGCCACGCGCGTCAACAACCACACCGCCCGCTTCTTTAAGAATAAGCTCACCAGCAGCAATATCCCATGGTTTTAAACCAAGCTCAAAGAAACCATCAAAACGACCAGCAGCTACATATGCTAAATCTAGAGCAGCTGAACCGCCACGACGGATTTGCGCACCAGCTTCGGTAACCGCTAATAAAGATGCGAAATGCTGCTCTGCATAAGATACGATTTCGCCAGCACGTTTAGCACGGTAAGGATGGCCTACTGCCAAGAATGTATTTTCTAAAGTATCTTTTACATTGGCACGAATACGGCGTTGATTCATGACTGCACCGCGACCACGGCTAGCAGAGAATAACTCATCACGTACTGGATCGTAGATTACGCCGTGTTGAGTAACACCTTTATGCTGAACTGCAATTGAAATACAGAAATGAGGGAAACCATTAATAAAGTTTTGTGTGCCATCAAGCGGGTCAATTACCCAGCACCACTCTGCATCATGGCCTTTGCCTTCTTGCAAACCAAACTCCTCACCTAAGAAGCTATGATTCTTATAACTTTTACGTAACGTATCAATCGCTAACTGTTCTAAATAACGATCTAGGCGTGTTACCGGGCCATCAATGCCTTTCTCTTCAACTTGTAAATCGAGTTTATGACGATTTTGATGCGCTTTTAAAAGCTCTTGACCAACTGTTTGAGCCGCACGCGCAGCCATAACCACCATAGGTTCCATTGAACACCCACTAGACAAATTTGAAAAGATTTTGACAAAGAATATGCATAAAAGCGCAGATATTTTAGCAAATATATGCGCTTTTAGGGGGAAAATATTTCAAAAATTTTATTGAGGGTTAAACTACCTGATTTAGCTTAAGCCAAACTTTCTCAATTGAGCTCAGAATACCTTTAGCATCCAACCCACAATCTTGTAGCATTTGCCCATGTGAAGCCTGTTGTAAGAACAAATCTGGCAAGCCTAAATTAATGATAGGTTTAACAATTTGTTCTTGCGCCATGAACTCATTGACAGCGCTACCCGCACCACCCATAACAGCATGCTCTTCAACAGTGACAAATAAATGAGTGTGTTCAGCTAAATCACGAATCATTTTTTCATCAAGTGGTTTCACAAAACGCATATTTACAACACGCACAGCCACATCATGTTTTTGTGCAAATTGTTCGGCAGCTTCTATGGCAACCATAACACGACTACCAAATGCCAAAATTGTAATCTGTTCATCACAAGCAGATTTAATTTCAGCAACGATTTCAGCTTTACCCAATTCAATAGCGGTCAACTCTTGCTGAATTTCAACACCTACACCTGCACCACGTGGGTAACGCACCGCAGCTGGTCCATTATAAGCATAGGCTGTATGAAGCATCTGACGGCATTCGTTTTCATCTTTTGGCGCCATGATAACTAAGTTTGGAACTGTACGCATGTATGCATAATCATATGCACCTGCGTGAGTTGGACCATCTTCACCAACCAAACCGGCACGGTCAATGCCGAAAGTTACGTCAAGATTTTGTAATGCAACATCATGAATAAGCTGATCGTAGCCGCGCTGCAAAAACGTAGAATAAATTGCAACAACGGGTTTTAAGCCTTCACAAGCCATTCCTGCTGCAAGAGTTACTGCATGCTGTTCAGCAATTGCAACATCAAAAAATCTCTGTGGAAATTCTTTAGCAAACTGAACCATGCCTGAGCCTTCACACATCGCAGGTGTAATCGCGAGTAGACGCTCATCTTGTGCCGCTTCATCACATAACCACTGACCAAATACATCAGAATATTTAGGTGGTGTTTTACCTGCTGAGACTGCATTAATTTTGCTAATGGCATGGTAGGTAATCGGATCCGCTTCTGCGGGAGTGAAACCTTTACCTTTTTTAGTATAGACGTGGACTAAACGTGGGCCTTTACGCTTCTTGAGAGCATTAAATACTTGGGCCAGTTGATTTACGTCGTGGCCATCGAATGGGCCAAAATAATCAAAACCAATTGCTTTAAATAAATTATCTGCCGCATCTGTTGCTGATTGATGCAAACGAGAGTTATAAGTCCATTTTGGATGTGGCTGTATATAGGCTTCGCCATCTTCGTTAACGTTAACTAAATGGCCTTTTTCCCAAATTGCAGCCAAATGTTTAGCAAAGCCGCCTGTGCTACAAGAAATTGACATGTCATTGTCATTCAGCACAACAATTAAATCAGCATTATGTGCAACAGCATCGTTCATGGCTTCAAATGCCATACCTGCTGTCATTGCACCATCACCAACAATACAAACCACTTCGCACGGGTCGTTTTGATAGCGACGTGCTAACGACATTCCTAAACCAGCTGAAATTGCTGTTGATGAATGTCCTACGCCAAATGTATCGAAAACTGATTCTTCTCTGGCTGGAAATGCTGCTAAACCATTTTTAGAACGAATCGTCGTCATTTGTTCACGGCGACCTGTCAGCACTTTATGCGGATATGCCTGATGTCCTACATCCCAAACTAATCGGTCATTTGGTGTATTAAAGCAATAATGCAGCGCAACCGTCAGCTCAACCACGCCGAGATTAGCACCGAAATGGCCACCACTCTGGCCTGCTGCATATAAAATATATTGACGCAACTCATCAGCCACTTGAACCAATTGGCTATGCTCGAGCTGACGTAATTGTTGAGGATGATCAATTGCATCTAACAATGGCGTAACAGGGCGTTGAGTTGGAATTTCGGTATACAACATATGTGGCAAAGCCTTTATAAGCCTGGCAAATCCTAAGCTGGGTCAAAATGGGTCGATCATACAATCGAATGAAGTCACCTTCAATCAGCCACATTTGCGAACGAGGTCATGCAAAGCAGTCTCTCATACATCATGGGTATGGTTGGCAGATTATCCTGAATAATCTGACTATTTATCAACTATTATCGTCATGTTTATACAAAAAAGAAAACCTTAGTGTGCAAAATGATTATGACAATTCGACCAATCTCCCAGCATTACGCTATACTTTAAACCGTTTTCGGTTAAAAGATGAGTTAATCTGTGCCTATAGAGTTCATTGCAACATCAAAACTCCCGACCGCTTTTGGTGAATTCAATATTTCTGTGTTTCAAGATCCAGTATCAGGTGAAGAACATGTGGCACTTTCTAAAGGGTTAGAAAATCCACCTACAGGCCCTGTTTTGGTTCGTGTACATTCAGAATGTTTAACAGGTGATGCTTTTGCATCATTAAAATGCGACTGTGGTCCTCAATTGCAGGCAACTCAAAAGCTCATCAACGAAGCAGGCCAAGGCGTTATTTTATATTTACGTCAAGAAGGCCGTGGTATTGGGCTTACAAATAAAATTCGCGCCTATGCTTTACAAGATCAGGGTCATGACACCGTAGATGCTAATTTACTTTTAAATTTACCTGCCGATGCACGTCGTTACGACATGTGCAGCATCATGCTAGATCATTTAGAAGTAAAAGAAGTTAAATTAATTACCAATAATCCTTTGAAAATTCAGGCACTCAAGGATCAAGGAATTAATGTTGTTGACCGTGTTCCATTAACTGTTGGACGCAACCCTTTTAATGAACAATATTTAAAAACCAAACGTGAACGTATGGATCACCTTTACCAAAAAGATGATTTTTAAAAAAACATAAAAATTTAAAAAACAATCATAAGGGCTTTTTGAGACATTTCTTAAAAATCCCTTACTTTTTTTATGGTTTTGTGTTTTGATGTACCTATCTCCTATCTCAATCATCTTTGAGGGTCACTATGCAACATCCGACTTCCACAGATATTCAACGTGTCCGCGAATTTCTCCTCGATTTACAAGCCCGTATATGTACTGGTTTAGAACAACAAGAAAAAGCTGGTGGCGGTACGAGTGAATTTATTATTGATGATTGGGAACGTCCTGAAGGTGGCGGTGGACGTTCACGCGTACTGCAAAATGGTACAGTGATTGAAAAAGGTGGTGTGATGTTCTCTCACATCAACATTAGTAAACTGCCCGCTTCCGCTACAGAAAGACACCCTCAAATTGCTGGTGCTAAAGCACAAGCGCTTGGCGTTTCCTTAGTGATTCACCCTAAAAACCCGAATATTCCAACTTCTCATGCCAATGTACGTTTATTCGTTGCGGAACCTGAAGGACAAGATCCAATTTGGTGGTTTGGCGGTGGTTTTGACTTAACTCCTTTTTATCCAGATGAGCAAGATGTTATCGATTGGCATCAAGCTGCTTATGACTTATGTCAGCCTTTTGGTGACTATGTCTATGCTGAACATAAAAAATGGTGTGATGATTATTTCTATTTAAAACATCGTGATGAACAACGTGGCGTTGGTGGTTTATTCTTTGATGATCTCAATGGTTGGGATTTCGAAACTTGCTTTAAATATATTCAAGCTGTAGGTAATGGCTATTTAAATGCCATTCTGCCAATTTTTGAAAAACATCGTGAACAGCCTTACACCGAAGCTCAACGTGAGTTCCAAATTTACCGTCGCGGTAGATATGTCGAATATAACTTAGTGTATGACCGCGGAACATTGTTTGGCTTACAAACAGGTGGACGTATCGAATCTATTTTAGTCAGCCTCCCTAACCTTGCAGGTTGGTCGTATCGCCCTGAATGGGATGAAGACTCTCCAGAGAAACGTTTAACTGACTATTACCTAAAACCACGAGACTGGCTAAATCTAAAAGAAAAAGTCGCTTAATTTTTTGCTTTTTGGAGATTCTTTGGCTTCCACCCTAGAGAATCTCCTTTTTTATTTTCACTTTTCTGAACCTCATTCAAATATTTTTTCTTATTCCAATTTGGCTTATAGTGAGGCCTGCTGAATATTCAGCACACGTTTTTAACTGCTTCATGCCATTTTAAAATTTTGGATATAAGAATGACCAAACAGTTTGCAGTAATTGGCAACCCAATCGAACAATCACGCTCTCCTGAATTGCATCATGCTTTCGCTGAAAAAACAGGTGTTGATCTCGACTATCAAAAACGTCTTGCCCCTCTTGATGGTTTTGAACCGAGTATGCGTAGTTTCTTTGCAAATGGTGGAAGTGGTATGAACGTTACCGTACCGTTTAAAGAACAAGCTTTTGCTTTGTGTGATGTGCTAACCGAACGCGCTCAAATTGCGAAAGCGGTAAATACATTATGGATGCAGAATGGCAAATTGCACGGCGATAATACTGATGGCCAAGGCTTAGTGGCCGCAATTCAAGCCTTAGACTGGAACCTAGAAAATACAAATATTTTAATTTTAGGAGCTGGTGGTGCAACTCGTGGTGTTATTTACCCACTGGTACAGGCCTGCGCTAAAAAAATTGTGATTGCAAACCGCACTCTAGTGCGTGCTGAACAGCTGGTAGATGACTTAAAAGCAGCAGTTCCCCAAGCTCAATTACAAGCAATTTCTCTAAGTGAGTTAGAAGGGAAATTTGATATTGTAATTAATGCAACTTCTGCAAGCCTTTCAGGTGACACACTACAATTACCTGAAAGTTTAGAGTTCAAATATGCCTATGAAATGGCTTATGGCAAGCCTTCTAGCTTCATTGAGCAAGCTAAACAACGCAATGTGCCATATTCAGAAGGTTTTGGGATGTTAGTGGGTCAGGCCATTGAAGCCTTCTATATATGGAATGGTGTGAAACCTGAATTAAAAGATTTTCTATAAAACAAAAAAGAACCTACTTTAAGTAGGTTCTTTTTTGACTGCATTATTTATTATTTTTTGGTCGCAACCATTTGCTGGTAAACATCGCGGAAAATCTCATAATCAATAAATTCATTATGTTCAGGTTTTAAATTCTGAATTGTTTTTTCCGTAAGTTGCTGTTTACGTGCAGCAGCATAAGCCTTACCTAAAATATCAGCTGTTTGTGACAACAATGGCTTTTCTTCAGCAGAAGCACCATTTTGTTGTTCAAATTTTAATTGATATTGTTTCGAGAAAAGCTGCTCAGGCTGCTTATATTGTTTCTGTAATTTTTGCCATGCTTCACGCCCTGTCTCACCTTGTACTGTCGTAATCACAATATGATCTACAGCACGACCTAAATCATTATCAAATTGCTCTTCTTGCTCAAGATGATGCTTTTTCTGCAATGCCTCAATACGCTCTAAAGCCTTACCTTGAGGATTATAGGTTTCTTCTTCTGAGAACCAGTAAGCATAAACTTCAGCAATTTCTTGCAACTGTTGAACTGAATAATAATTAATATATGACGGTTTTTCGGCAGTCAATTTTGCAATAAACACAGCCTTATATGTTTTGTCATAGGCATGTGTTGCATCATAAGTTTGGTTAGCCAACAGCGCTAGGCTCGAATCTAAATCTTGTACATCGCTATGTGAACCAACTGGATGTTCAGAAACATCACTCTGCCCAAGTTTTTCACTAAAGCCTTTTACGAAGTTTTCAAATAAAGAACCTTTGCTTGCTTCAGCAACTGATTTAGCTTGTTTAAGCTGCTGCTGGTCAATTGAAGTTGCTTTACCATAATTTAGAATTTGCATGTCTGCTTTAATATTAAAGCGATGGTTAAATTCAGCTGGTGTATATGCAACATCGTAATCAGCGTTGACTAAACGGCCTTTTTCATCAAGTCCAACATCAATCGTAATTGGATTTCTTTGTTTTGGTAAAGCTTGTTCAATCTCGGCTTTATGTTTTAACCATAAAGCTTTGAATGCATCATCATTCACAAACTGGTTCTGATCATAAGCAGCAAAAGTTTGTTTTAGTGCAGCTCGACGAGCTTTAATCTGAGTTTTTTCAGTATTTACAGCGCTTCGATCAAGCACATCAATACCGTAAATTTGACAGTAATTAATATCACCTAATGCAACTGGTTTATTAAGAGTCTGTAATTCAACACACTGCTCTTCTGTAAGTGTAGCAACTTCTTCATCTTGTGCAGTTGGCTCCGCCGCATCTGCTACAGCAGTATCCTCAGCTTGAGCTGAATCAGATGCCTCGTCTGCCACTTCTTCTTGAGCTGCACTCGCTTGTTCTTCATCGCCTTCCTCAGAAGTCAATGTATTGCCAAAATGAGCATTAATGAGTGAATAAAGTTGCTGGCTGACTGCCGCTGCATCTTCAGAAGAAACCTTCTGTCCCTCAGCACTGCCCTCTTTTTTCTTCGCTTCCGAAGCAGCTAATTCAGTTGCTATAGATTCAGCAATCTTTTGATCGTCAAATCCTAAAACACTTTTTTGCAAATATTTTTCATTGACTTGACCATAGAGTTCCGATTGCAGCAATAACTCTTCAACCGTATCTTTTAATCGAATTTTCTCTACAATTCCGGCTTTACGCTCAGCATCACTAACGGATAAACGTTGTAAATTTTGTGGTTCAGCCAAACGGTAAGATACCGCGCTAGAAGCTTTCGCATATTCAATAAACTTCTTCATATCGACGTTTGTAAACAGATTTTTATACTTTGAAAAATCGACATAAGCTAAGTTATTTTGATTGTCTTTATTGACCAAATAAGGCATTAATCCGAAATAATTAACGTAAAATTTATAATCTTTCAGATCAATGACCATTGGCAATTTTGCCTGCACCAATAAGGTCGGTTTCTCATATCTTGCAGTGAGATTGAAAGACCCCATTTTTTGACGATAATGAACTGAACCATCGTAACTAAATTGGAGATCATTTAATAAATTAATTAATACGGCATTTACTTTTTCTGAACGTGATTCGTCAGATACACCCGAAACAGATTGCTCATTTGCAATTGCGGCATAAAGCGCCTGCTTCTGTTTTTTATTCAAATTAGTTTTTTGTTCACGTAAATATTGATCTACTTTTTTTTGCACTTCAGTATCAAGCTGAGCCGTTTTCTCTACAGTGCTATTTTTCTTGGGCTGATTTGGATCAACATTAACTTTAAAATGCCCGCGGTAATCATAGCTTGGGTATTCATACAATGCATTCATACCCTGAATGACTTTTTGATCTAAGTTGGTAGATGCCGCTGATGGACGTAGGTTATGCTGCGCACATGCGGTCAAACCCAAACTAAATAAACATAAACTGAGATATTTTAAATGCATAACCTTTTTTAAAACCTTATAGCTTTATCTTTTTAGCAAAACTTGCTAAAAATAAAAAATAGTTGTTTTTTCACATAAAAGTATAAGTCCTGAATGTAGCAGAAAATGTATTTTCAGGTGTATTTATTTTCGACAAAATTCGCTTTTCTGACATTTCTTTCGGATGTGATTATCATTGTATTTTTATCAAGTGAGTGAATAATCAAATCATCGATTCAGATAATCCCACAATGATTCAAAATTAGGATTAAAGCCATGCCAGCATATAAAGCCCCGCTACATGATATTCGTTTCTTAATGAATGAAGTATTAGATTACCCTGCTCACTATAAAACTTTATCAAATGGTGAAAATGCAGACCCAGATACCGTTGATATGATTCTTGAAGGTGCGGCAGATTATTGTGAAAACGTATTGTCGCCACTTAACCAGTCTGGTGATGAAGAAGGTTGCCATTTTGACAACGGCGAAGTCACTACGCCAAAAGGCTTTAAAGAAGCTTATGACCAATTCGTAATGGGCGGTTGGCAAGGTCTTTCTTACCCAGAAGAATTTGGTGGTCAAGGTCTGCCAATGTCATTAAATCTGATTAAATCGGAAATGATGGGTACTGCAAACTGGTCATTTACGATGTACCCTGGCTTAAGTTCAGGTTGTATGAACACCATCTTGCAATTCGGTACCGATGAGCAAAAACAAACCTATATGCCTAAACTTGTTGAAGGAACTTGGAGCGGCACAATGTGCTTAACCGAACCTCAATGTGGTACAGATTTAGGACAAGTTAAAACTAAAGCTGAACCTCAAGCAGATGGCACTTATAAAATCTCTGGTACAAAAATCTTCATTTCTGCCGGTGAACATGACTTAACTGAAAATATTATTCACATCGTACTTGCACGTCTTCCAGATGCTCCTGCTGGTACTCGTGGTATTTCATTATTTATCGTGCCTAAATTCATCCCTACTGCTGATAGCGGTATCGGTGAACGTAATGCTGTGACTTGTGGTTCAATCGAACACAAGATGGGTATCCGAGCTTCTGCAACTGCTGTACTCAACTTTGATAATGCAACTGGTTATTTAATCGGTGAAGTTAACAAAGGCCTACATGCAATGTTTACCTTCATGAATACAGCACGTATTGGTACTGCTGTTCAAGGTATTGCACATGCCGAGTTATCTTTCCAAGGTGCGTTACCTTATGCGAAAGATCGTATGTCTATGCGTGCGCTTTCAGGCAAGAAAGATCCAGACAAAGTTGCTGATGCAATCATTCATCATGCTGACGTACGTCGCCTGTTGTTGACTCAAAAAGCAATTGCTGAAGGTGGTCGTTCAATGATCTATCATGCTGCAAAACTTGCAGACAAAATGACAGATGCATTAACACGTGGCGACCAAGCTGCTTACGAAGACTACGATGACAAACTTGGTTTCTACACACCAATTTTAAAAGGTTTCTTGACTGAACTTGGTTTAGAAGCTGCAAACAACGGCATGCAAGTTTACGGCGGTCATGGCTACATTAAAGAATGGGGCATGGAACAAATCGCTCGTGATGCTCGTATCTCAACGCTATACGAAGGTACAACAGGCATTCAAGCACTTGACTTGATCGGTCGTAAAGTATTGCTTAGCTCAAAAGGCAAAGTGGTTCGTGACTACACTGCTGAAATTTTAAAATTCTGTGCTGCGCACGCACGTAATAAATACTTACGTCGTTTTGCTTGGGACTTAACTAAGCTTTGTGCTCAATGGAACACTTTAACTGTTCGTATCATGCTTGCTGCACGTAAAGACCGTGACATCGTATCTTCTGCTTCTGTAGACTTTTTAATGTTCTCTGGTTACGTGATGATGGCTTACTTCTGGGCTCAACAAGCAGTCATTGCTTCTGAGAAACTTGAAGCCGGTGACGGTGCAGAAACACCTGAATTCTATAAAGCAAAAATCAAAGTTGCAGACTTCTACTTTGACCGTATGTTGCCTCGTACTCAAGGTCATGCAGAGTCAATGGTGACAACCTCTCGCACATTAACATCATTACCAGTTGAACACTTCAGCTTCGACTACTAATGATTTTTAAATAGAGAAATGAAAAGAGCGCAATTCATATTGCGCTCTTTTTTATTCAAGTAAGATTAAATATTTATTCTTTAGTTAATACATAAGCCTTGTTTGGAACAAAATAATTTTGCTCTAAAAATTCACGATTTTTTCCATAATCGCTATAAAACAGTTTTTCCAGATTCATAACCAATCTTTTGTTTGAATCAAAATTAAAATAAAAATTAACTTTAGATAAGGGACATTGAATCGTTAACTCATGCTCTTTTTCATCTACCTTCCAATTTAAAGAAGGACACAATTCATTTACAGCGGCACTTTTCGCCCCATCTTTACTTCCCACACGACCAAAATGAATAACATTCCAATAAGCCGATCCATTGGGTAATAGATTTAAAATGTACTCAGCTTCGCCCGACTCACAATCGGCAAAAGCATCCTCACATGAAATGCGGGTGTGATATCGCCCGACATATTGCAATAAAGTTCCACTTAACTTTTTGGTTTGATCTAAGTTTTCTTCAGGTAAAAAAGTACGTCCTGCTACATAATCTAATGTTTTTGTAGATGTACTATTTTTTATTAAATTTTCTTCATGTGTCGAATTAGAGCTTGTACTAGAGTGATCTTTTGAGTTGGTATGGCTGATGTCGCAAGCACCAAGTGTCAGGCACATCATAGCCCCTAAAACTAAATGCTTAACTAAAAACCTAGACCGCTTCAAAGACATATACATTATTCACAGATAACAGCAATAGCCATGTTTATATTCATTTTTCAGGCCTAATCAAATGCTGCAAGAAACCTTTAAGCCCTGAAAAGGTGCATTTTAGTTGATGTTGGTTTCCTTCATTCTAATCCTTTACATATTTTAACCATTTTACTTCTGCGAGGACTTTAAACCTTTTATTTCGCCTCCATATTTTTATTAAGCAGGAGCGCAATAGCTTCTTGTAATTATTTATCTTTAAGGAGAATTAGATGGCCAGTTCTGGTTTATATCGCTCGAACCGACACAGCATGATCGCCGGTGTAATGGGTGGTATTGCTGAACGTTTTGGTTGGAACGTGACTTTATTACGCATCATTTTTGTTGTTATCTCAGTTATGAGTGCGGCCTTTCCAGGAATTTTAGTTTACTTAGTTTTATGGTTAGTCATTCCGAAAAAACAGCCAGAACATATTGAAGGCTATAGCTCCTCCGTTCGAACAGTAAATGAAGAACGAGTACGTTAATTAATAACTTTGGTCGCTACGGTTGCATCCCCTAATCAACCGTAGCTTTTTTTTATTCTAAAAATTATAGCTTTCGATTTAACTGTTGTTGTAATGCAGCAATCATATCTGCACGGCTAATCATTCCAATAAGTTTCCGCTCTTCAACCACTGGAATATAGTTAAACGATTTTTCCACAAAATACGGCACCAGATCTTGAATAGGCTGTGTTGGCAGTACCGTGACCACTCGACGACTCATAATTTGTTTTACATAGTGCTGCCAAGAGTTTCGTGGGTCGGCTGCACCTTTAAACCACTCTACGACTTCATATAACGCTAAAGTTCCTACCAAATGATTTTCAGCATTAACCACAGGTAGGCTCATCAAGTTCACTTGTTTAAACTTATCGAGTGCCTGATGAATATCATCATCTTCATGTAGTTTGATGACATCACGACTCATAATATCCTGACAGGTATATTGATTGACTATTCGTTCATTGGCATGTTCTTGAGCTTCTAAAATGATCTTTTCTAAGTCGTACTGACTAATATCTAAAAGTTCAGTGTGATGCCCTAATGCGTACTCAATATCTTTCGGCTGAATTGATACTTTTTGAGTCGGTGTAGGATCTTTACTACGGTCATTAAGATGAGCAGTAACCGGATAATGCCGCCCAATTAATCTATTAAAAAAGACGGCGAAACCGAGTAAAAGAAGCGAGTTGAGTAAAACTGGATAAAAAATAAAATAAAAGCCTAATTTATGAATTGCCGCCCCACCTAATACCGCCGTTATGGCTACAGCGCCACTCGGTGGATGCAAAGAGTCGGTGGTCATCATTAAAAATATGGCAAGTCCAACAGCCACACTAAAAGCTGTAGTTAAATCAGGAATCCACTGCGCACAGGCAACACCAATAATTCCAGCTAAGGTATTACCAACAATCACATTCCATGGTTGAGCCAAGGGACTGGTCGGCACAGCAAACAATAGAACAGATGAGGCGCCCATTGGGGCGATGTACCAAGCATTAATTCCACCCAGAACATACCAGCTAATTAAGGAAGAAATTGCTAAACCACACAACGCTCCAATGCCGCAAAGCAACCGCTCTTTTAAAGGTAAAACCTTAAAATTCGGCTTTAAAATCTGTAACCATTCTCGCTGTATAACACTCACAGTACACCTTTGGGGATATGCCGTTATTTATAACGGGCAAAAGTATACGCGCAAAGCCACATAAAGTGCATTTAAATTATATCTTTAAACAACAAGAAAACTTGCTGAACTATTTTTTTTGATTTTAAAACTTTAATATTCCATCAATTTTTCATTTAAGTAACGCCAGTAACGTTTTGGTAAATATTGCACATGAAGTTTTATATTTTGGCGTTCAGTAATATTAACGCTGTTAAAATAATCTTTCCAAAGTTGGTCATACAAAACTTCTTTCTCGTCTAACTCAAGCTGAAAGCTTTGACTCATTCCATTTTTTAAATTACGGTCAACTTTTGACGCTTCGAGTGAAACTTCATGTATTTCACGTAAATCATAATAAATTCCAAACTTACGTTTTTCATCATAAATCAGCCAACGTTGATCTTGATACCGTCTTTTAAAATGGGGCTGAATAAGCGGTAATACATTAAAATCGGGACGAACTAAACTCAGAAAAAGCTCATCTTTGGTTTTCTTAAAACGAATAAAAGCTTCCATTCGATGCTTCTCTCGCCCGACCTTTTTCGTCCACTGCGCAATTGCTAAAACACTTGGATGTGAATAATCTTTTTCTATGGAAACATGGCTAGTAAACACATAAATACAGTAGTTAAATAAATGCTGATAGGCATCTAACGATTCAGATAAATAAGCAAAATAAAATTGTTTTAAAGAAGAGGATGAAAGTTTTTTTTGTAGCGCAGACCAAACACGGTCAGCATGTTCCTCGTTATTTGAAATCTCAATTTTATCGGCAAATAAACCATGTTGAGCCGCATCATTCAAACAGAGCCTGACCTGTAATTCTTTAAATTGAAATGCGCGAAAAACACAGCTCAGTAGCCCCACCATTGAGCCATCAAAATAGTAAGCCACCTCATCATTAAACATCGCTAAAACCCAAGGCTTAGTTGTGGCGAAAGCTGCTGCACATATTTCGAGGCACCCTGCGTTAAAATCTGCTGCCGAATGTAGCCAGAAGATAGTTCCTTTTGGAATTTCGGACTGTCTTCACAGCGAATAAAGTATTTAGCACGTTGGTAAGCCACACCTAATTTTTTAAGTAAATCGATATGGATTTTTCCAAAACGGCGAGCCTGCACAATTTTTTTAGCCGATTTAACCCCAATGCCCGGCACACGCAAAATCATTTGATAATCGGCACGATTTAAATCTACAGGAAAGTGTTCAGGATGCCTTAAAGCCCAGCTTAATTTCGGATCTACATCAAGGTCTAAGTTTGGGTGTTTTTCATTGACGATTTCATTGACTTGAAAACCGTAAAAACGCATCAGCCAATCACTTTGATAGAGTCGGTTTTCCCGTAGTAATGGCGGTGCAGAGCCCACTGCTGGCAAGTAGTTATTTTCGGTATTAATTGGAATATAACCCGAAAAATAAACGCGTTTGAGCTTAAATTCTTTATAGTGCTTGTCTGCCATAAACAAGACATCTTGATCTGACTCTTGATGTGCTCCCACTACCATTTGAGTAGTCTGCCCTGCTGGTACATATTTCGGCACATGCTTAATGATTTGTCGCTCATCTTTAAGCTGAATCAGTCTGTCACGGACTAAACCTAAATCTTTCTGCACTTCCTGATGTGATTTTTCTGGTGCAAAAGTTTTTAGGCCTACCTCGGTCGGCATCTCTAAATTAATACTCATACGGTCAGCATATAAACCTGCTTCATGAATCAGTTCAGGCGATGCCCCTGGAATAGTTTTTAGATGAATATAGCCATTAAAGTTTTCTTCAAGACGCAACTTCTTTACGACTTGAAGCATACGTTCCATCGTATGATCCGCAGATTTAAAAATGCCCGAGCTTAAAAATAAGCCTTCGATATAATTACGGCGGTAAAAATTAATGGTTAAGTCTACAACCTCTTGTACCGTAAATGCTGCACGCTGGACATCATTAGAACGACGTGAAACGCAATAGGCGCAGTCAAAAATACACACATTACTAAATAGAATTTTTAAGAGAGATACACAGCGGCCATCTTCAGTATAGCTATGGCAAATTCCTGAATGGCTGGCATCACCTAGACCTTTATCTTTGTTTTTACGGTCACTGCCACTTGATGAACAAGACACATCATATTTAGCAGCATCAGCAAGAATCTGTAGTTTTTCTCGAATGCGATCAGACATATCAAACGACTCATTTATGGCATCGTTTAAAAAATATCATTTTGCATTCTTAAATTTAATCCAGTGAAGTACGCTCGGCGTCATGAGCTGACGTTTAAAATGATTCGTCTTAATTAACGTATTCTTCTAGCTGCTTTACACGCGCTGCATACTCTTGCATTGGGCAATATGAATACATCGGTGAGCCAATGTATGAGCCTGCATTATTACACTCCTGATCTACATAGGCTTTCCAAAGTCGTTGAGATTTTAAAATATCTTGGTAACGTTCTGGCTGTTTGTATTCTTCGCTTTGTGTTCGAATTTGATCAATAAGAGCCACAATTTTTTCTTCATAAGTCTTTTTAGCTTGTTCAGAACAGCTATGCACGACCATGTTATTAATACTTTCAAGCTGCATTTCTTTAATGGTCTGGTCTACACATTGGTTGTATTCATCTTGCTGATCAGCATCGGTCTGTGCATAAAGCCATGTACTACAAAAAAGGCTGGATAAAACAATGAGTTTGCAGCAAAATTTCAGCATAATTAATTCTCGATTCTATAATTTTTAATATGTCTCAATATAACAAAAATTCTGTAACGGTTGCCTATAATCCAAGTTCAAAGAGCAGAACATCAACATTGAATGAACGCTCTGCTAATTGAATATAAAATCCTTATAAGCAGAACTATATTAATTAAACATTTTGATTTGATCACATTTTCAAATACATTAACTTTTATTCATGCTATACATAGTGATAAGAATCAAACTCATATTGATTTATATGAAAAAATCTAATTTTAAAATTTTCATTCAAAATTTAGATCCCAATCAAAGCCAAATTTTATATAGCCTTTTAAAAGTCCCACTCTACTTATTTATACCTGCTTGGCTTCTATGGATCTTTACCATGATGCTATATGAAGGGTTCACTTTAGAAATTCTAAAAACTGCTGCGAATATGCCATTGATACTCTTTATGGTTGTAATGACTTATTACATACTCGCGTTTATACCTGCTTATCTATGTCAACTTTTCTTGCAAAAGTATAATTTCATAAATTTTTTCTCAATTATTACTAGTGCGGTCATACTTACTACGTTAATTCTTAGTTTAATGTGTTTAGAATTCGCACCAATAGAAATGATCATTTTCTTTAGTTATTTTTCTATAACTTTCGCTATTACATATTGGGTTTTACTACTCAGAAGTATAAAAAAAGCAGAAGAATCTCAAAACCAAAATTTCTCTTAGATCCGTTAGAAAGTCTTTATTACAGGGTGCAAAAATGCCTTTTAATTTTTTAAAAATCTTCACTCAAAATTTAGATCTAGATAAAGATCAAATTTGGCATTGTCTAATCATGACACCAATATATTTATACATAGTTACTTTATTCATATTTTTAAATTCTTCAATCATCCATAAAGATTTTTCTTTTGAGAATCTACTAAATCCCCCTGTCGGACTGCTGGCTATTGCAGCCATTTATTACATATTAGTTTTTATACCTGCATATTTTTTACAATTATTCTTATTGAAATTCAATTTCCTTAATTTCTTCTCTATCCTTGCTAGTGCAATTATTCTCACCTTTTTAATACCCAATATCTTAATAATTTTTTTTCGAGACTCATGGGAACTAATGCCATTAGAGGGCTTATTTTTCTTCAGTTGTTTTTCTTTAATTTTTGCTATCACTTATTGGATATTACTACTCAAAAGTATGAAAAAAGCAGCTAAACAATCAAATCTGAAATTCCCAAACTAGCCTTTGCCACTCCCCCACAAAATCCTTATACTTAGGGGCAATTTTTCTCATAAATTCGTGGATGCTACATGAGTCGCGCCATCTCGCACATTGATACATTTCAGGGCTTAATTCTTGCCCTACAAAACTATTGGGCCGAACAAGGCTGCGTCGTACTACAACCTTACGACATGGAAATGGGCGCTGGAACATTCCACACCGCAACATTCTTACGTGCTTTAGGGCCTGAAACTTGGAATGCTGCATACGTTCAACCTTCACGTCGTCCAAAAGATGGCCGCTATGGTGAAAACCCGAACCGTTTGCAACACTACTACCAGTTCCAAGTGGTACTTAAGCCAAATCCAGACAACATCCAACAGCTCTATCTTGATTCTTTAAAAGCAATCGGGATTGATACGCTTACTCACGATATTCGTTTCGTAGAAGACAACTGGGAATCTCCGACGCTAGGTGCTTGGGGCTTAGGTTGGGAAGTTTGGCTGAATGGTATGGAAGTGACTCAGTTCACTTACTTCCAACAAGTCGGTGGTGTTGAATGTTACCCAGTAACAGGCGAAATCACTTACGGTTTAGAACGTCTTGCAATGTACCTTCAAGGTGTTGACTCGGTTTATGACCTTGTTTGGACCAAAGGCCAATTCGGTACTGTGACTTACGGCGACGTATTCCATCAAAATGAAGTTGAGCAATCGACTTACAACTTTGAATACGCTCCAGTTGAAAAACTATTTGAACTGTTTGATTTTTACGAATCAGAAGCAAACCGTTTAATTGAAGCAAAACTTTCTCTTCCTGCTTATGAGCAAGTTGTTAAAGCGTCTCATACCTTTAACTTACTTGATGCACGTGGCGCAATTTCTGTGACTGAGCGTCAACGTTACATTTTACGTGTACGTACTTTAGCGCGTGCTATTGCACAAAGTTATGTACAAGCACGTGCAGAGCTTGGCTTCCCAATGGCAGAACCACACTTACGTGATGAAGTATTGGCACAGTTGAAAGCACAAGCTGAAAGTGAAGCAGCAAAGGCGGAGAAAAACTAATGAGCAAACATACTGTTTTATTCGAACTTGGCTGCGAAGAACTTCCACCAAAAAGCTTAAAAAACTTACGTGATGCATTACAAGCCGAAACGGTAAAAGGCTTAAAAGATGCAGGCTTAAACTTCGCATCTATTGAAGCTTATGCAGCTCCACGTCGTTTAGCGCTTAAAATTGTTGATATCGATGCTGCTCAAGCTGATACACAAAAACGTTTTGACGGCCCTGCTGTTCAAGCAGCTTACGATGCAGAAGGCAAACCAACTAAAGCACTCGAAGGCTTTATGCGTGGTCAAGGGATTACTGTTGATCAGCTTTCTACTTTCCAAGCAGGTAAAGTTGAAAAAGTTTGCTATTTAAAAGATGTGAAAGGTCAAAGCCTTGATGCTTTACTTCCACAGATTTTACAAACTGCGCTAGATAACTTACCGATTGCTAAGCGCATGCGTTCTGCTGCAAGCCGTACCGAATTTGTACGTCCAGTGAAATGGGTTCTTTTACTTAAAGATGACCAAATTGTTGACGCAACTATTCAAGATCACAAAGCTGGTAATGTGACTTATGGTCACCGTTTCCATGCACCTGAAGCTGTGACTTTAGCGCATGCAAATGAATATTTAACTGCTTTAGAAAAAGCTTACGTTGTTGCGAACTTTGAAAAACGTCAAGCAACCATTCAAGAACAAGTAAAGAAATTGGCTGATGAAGTTAACGCAACTGCTATTGTTCCAAGTGATTTACTTGATGAAGTAACAAGCCTCGTTGAATGGCCAGTTGCTCTTCGTGCAAACTTTGAAGAGCGCTTTCTTGCTGTTCCTCAAGAAGCCCTTATTACGACTATGCAAGACAACCAGAAGTATTTCTGCTTGATCAATAGCGAAGGTAAATTACAGCCTTACTTCATTACTGTTTCAAATATTGAGTCTAAAGATCCGATTCAAATTATTGAAGGTAACGAAAAAGTTGTTCGCCCGCGTTTATCTGATGCTGAATTCTTCTTCTTACAAGATCAAAAGCAACCGCTTGCATCTCGTAAAGAAAAACTAGCAAACATGGTATTCCAAGCACAACTTGGTACGCTTTGGGACAAATCAACACGTATTGCAAAACTTGCTGTTGCGTTGTCTCCAATCACTGGCGCAAACCCAGCAGATGCTGAAAAAGCTGCATTACTTGCTAAATGCGACTTAACTTCAGAGCTTGTTGGTGAGTTCCCAGAACTTCAAGGTATTGCTGGTACTTACTATGCACGCATTGAAGGCGAAAACACTGAAGTTTCAGAAGCTTTAGGCGAGCAATATTTACCAAAATTTGCTGGTGATGTTTTACCAAAAACAAAAACAGGTACAACCATTGCTCTTGCTGACCGTTTAGATACGCTCGTTGGTATTTTCGGAATTGGACAAGCGCCTACAGGTTCTAAAGACCCATTTGCTCTTCGTCGTTCAGCAATTGGTATCTTACGTTTAATCATTGAAAATGAATTAGACGTAACGATTGAAGAGTTAATTAACCTTGCACTTCAAGGTTATGGCGACATCGTTAAAGACCACGACAAAACTCGTGCTGATGCTGTTGCATTCTTGGAGGGTCGTTACCGTGCTAAGTACGAAGACCAAGGTGTTGCTGTTGACGTACTTCAAGCAGTTCAAGCACTTGCACCAAAATCTCCACTTGATTTTGACAAGCGCGTAAATGCTGTAAACCACTTCCGCGCATTACCTGAAGCTGCCGCACTTGCTGCTGCAAACAAACGTGTTGCTAACATTCTTGCAAAAGAAGCTGCACCAGAAGGTTCTGTAGTGGAAGTGAACTTGGTTGAAGATGCTGAAAAAGCATTATTTGCTGAGCTTCAAGCAGTTACACCTGTGGTTGAACCATTACTCGCAGCAAAAGACTACACTGCTGCCCTTTCTAAGCTTGCAGCACTTCGCGCACCGATTGATGCATTCTTTGATAGCGTAATGGTAATGGCAGATGATGCTGACCTGAAGGCAAACCGTTTACGTTTATTGGCTCAGTTGCGTAACTTGTTTACTGCTATTGCTGATGTGAGTGTGTTGCAGGGTTAATTAGCTTATGACTAAATAAAGGGATCTTCTATAGATCCCTTTATTTTTTACGTTAAACAAATGCTTTAATTTCTTCTAAACTTTTCGATGGCTCAAACCACATAAAATCATAATCAGCCACATCATGAATATAAAACGGATCATTTTTCATGATCTCTTCAGCTTGTGGAATCGAAGAGCTTAAAACTAAAATCACCCCACCTACTCTATTTTCTCGGCGACCCGATGCCAAAAACTTCTTTTGCTCATAGTAGTGATCTAAAAATGCAATATGCTCTTTAAGTACAGCATTAACTTCGGCTAATGTTTTTTTATAGGTCAAGGTAACAACAATCATCTCATTCTCTTAAAGCAAGTAGCGTATGACATAGCATTAATCTACAGATAGTTTAATGATCTATAGCTTATTCGATGGTACGCCTATTCCCCCAATTCATCCATATTAAAACTTTTTATAATAATGACCCTACACAGTAGCGCAATAATTGATTCAATTACCTAACTTGTTTACGACGTTTATTGGTGTAAGTATTTTTCATAGATAAGTCTTTATAATAATTTGATATTTTCAAAAAATATCGTTATAAATTAGCAGCTTTTATTAATTAAGATTATATAAATGAAAAAGAATATTTTATTACTTGTTATTTCTATCTTATCCATTGGACAAATAGCCTGTTCTATAAATCCTCATCGGATCACTTTACCTGACACTACAAACCCACCTGCTATAGAAAAGATTAATGTGGTTGGAATGTCTCGAAATGAATTTCTAAATAAATTCCATCCGCCCGTAGTAAGTAGGCTCATTGGAGATAAAAGGATAGATACGATCACTTATTATAAAATTAACAATAAACCAAAAGCATATGGAATGGCTTTATATAACGGCTTAATAGCGAATACAATCGTGTCGACCTTACACAATGTAATGCCGAGTGAGTTATCGCTCGATTCAGTGGACGAAACAGTATCAATCTCAGACTCCGCACTTAACAAAGAGAAAGTAGTAATTGAGATTACGTATGATTCCTCTAGTCATATTGAAAAAGTCGAAAGAGTAGAATAATTCAATTTTAAATCTTTATTTTTGGCTATGATCAAACTTTTCATGGTGAAATTAATTAAAGTAAATTCTAAAAACTATTGAGGCATGCTGATTTAAGTGACTTTTTAATGAAATTAATATTCTCATTTTTAAATCAGCATTCAATAACTGCCACATTATTATCTACTCAGCTTAGTACAAAAATTATTTTTTCCAATTCATCCACACCAAACTCCCCACAATAATTACTCCACCTAACAGCACCATCATTGACGGTTTTTCATTTAAGAAAACAACGGCTAAACTCATGGCAACAATTGGCGAACAATACAAAAAATTCGATGCAATCGTTAACGGCATATTTTTAAGTACATATCCCCAAAGTACATAAGCCATTGCACTTGGGAAAATACCCAATAAGACAACCGACATATTGGCTTGCCAAATGGCATGTAAAATTTCATTAGGTAAATTGGCGCTATAAAACAGTAAAGGAAGCGTTCCGAACCAGATGATGTAGCACATCATGCTCAAGGCATCGTAATTTAAAGCAAATTTTTTATATAAATTAAAATACAGCCCCCATGCAATTGCGGCTAAAACAATTAATAAACTATAAGGACTTGGCACACCAAAACCATGATCTCCACTAACCACCAACACGGCGCCACAAAGTCCCAGCAAAATACATAACCAATGTTTGAAACTGATTTGCTCCTTAAAAAGCAAAGCTGAAATAATAAAGGTAAATAACGGAATAGATTGACTTAGAATACTGGATGCGACCGCAGTTACATATTGCTGCCCTGTATTTATAAGCAAATGATGCAGAGTTACAGAGAAAAATCCTAATACAGCAAGTGCAGGAGCATCTTTCCACTTTAAAGGTTGAATGCCTTTTTTCATGACCAAAAGCAGTAAAAAAAACGATGCAATCAAAAAGCGAAGCAAGGCAATATGCTGCGGTGTATATGAATGCAAAGCACTATGCACACCAATAGGTGAATAACCCCAACAAAAAACAGTCACAGCAATACATACATAGAGTTTAAATGCGGGAGGCTGAGTTTCGGCAGCAAGAGATATTGCCATGTTAAATCTGCACTAATGAAATGGAACTCTTTCATCATATGCGCATGGATAGTTGAATAAAATTAACTTATATTGAGTCAAATATTCATTAAAAGTGAATGATAAAACATGGATATCGCACAGTTAAAAATGTTTCAGACCGTGGTTGAATGCGGAACAATGGCTAAGGCATCAATGCAACTACATTGTGTACCATCCAATATCACAACGCGCATTAAACAACTCGAAGAAGAACTAGGCGCACCGCTGTTTTATCGGGAAGGAAAAAGTTTAAAACTCACTCCTGCTGGTGAGATTTTCCTTAATTATTGCCATAAAATTTTAGCGCTATGCGATGAAGCAAAACGAAGTATTCACCCTGATGCACCGCCCTCTGGTCCATTAAAAATTGGGGCGATTGAATCTTCTGCTACAACTCGCCTACCCAATTTACTGGCGAAATATCATCAACGTTTTCCAGAGGTTTCCATTCAAATTATTACAGGCACATGGAAACAGCTATTAGTCGATATTTCTCAGCACAAACTTGATGGTGCAATTGTCGCGGGCAATATTGAGTTTCCTCTGCTAAATAAACTTAGTATTTACCAAGAAGAAATGGTCTTGATTGCATCTCATTCTTTGGGAGAGATCCACAATCAAGAAGACCTGATTGGTAAAGAAATTTTTATGTGGACTGAAGGCTGTCCTTACCGAGCAGCTCTTGAAGAATGGCTTAAGCTCAAAAATATTTCACTTCCAATTACTAGCATTACCAGTTACGCCACCATTATTGGTTGCGTCAGTGCAGGCTCTGGTGTGTCTTTGGTACCGAAGAGTATTTATGAACAATATAAAAATTTAACCAATATTCGAGGCTATAAATTTGAACACCTTGCCTTTATGCAGAATCAATTTTTTGGCACAAAAATGTCAGCAATCATAAAGCTCGAGATATGTTTTTAGACTTAATTAAGTCTGAATTTTGTTTATGAGTCATTGGGATAATTACTTTATTGCGATCAAGTGATGATTTATCGTAATCAAATCGTATGGGTTTTATCTCATTGCAGTACAAGCTTTATTTTTAACAGTAAGATCACCACTTCATCTTTTGATTCTGGTTGGGGAGATTTATCCAAAATGAAAACCATACACATTTTATGTATTGCGACCTCTATGTTGGCTTCATCAACCTTATTTGCAGAAACAACGCAACCACAACAAGTGGGTGAAACAACCTCTAAAGCACAACCTTATGGTGACAACCCAAGTTTAGGTCGTGTATTGCTATACAAAACAGGAAAAGGCATACAAAATTTAGGAGACTCTATTCAAGGAGCTTCTGAAAAGACCTCAAATAAAATTAGTGAAAAATGGCAAAACACCAAAGAATTTACGGCTGAAAAAGCAGAAGTCGTTCAGCAAAAAGCAGATACAGCTAAAGCGTTTACAGAAAATAAAATAGATCAAGCGAAGCAAAATATTACCAGTAGCCGAAATGGTGAAAGCATTCCGATAGAGCAAGGTCAGTTAAGTAAATCGAGCACAACAACGAACTAATTTGCTTGGACAGCGCGATAAATTCGCGCTTTTATAAATACAGATATTTAACTAGAACTAATGATCATCAACTATAAAGAGCTAGGAATCTGCCTTATGAATAGTCAAAAACTTCTCTTTTCAACACTATGTGGCTTAGCATTAACTGCATGTGCAACCTCTGCACCTCCGTCTTCGTCTTATTCTCCGGCACAAGTTTTAGAGCAAGATACCAATATCGAAGCTTATCCATCGACTACAGGTAACGTAGCCAAACTCATTAAACAAGATAAGCAAGCTTGTCTGATTGAATTTACGGGATATTTAGGGGGCGGACATGTTACTGAACACTGGGTATTTAATGATAAGGGTCTGATTTCAGCCACATCATTTACACAACAATACCCTGATGAGTCAGGCATATTAAATCAGGCAACAAACTCTACGACCAAAAGCTCGACCACTTTTAACATTCAAGATCCAGAAATTCAGAATAATTTCAAAAAACTCCAAAATAACTTTAATCCTGCAAATTTAGCAAAGTGTAAGTAATACTCTTCCATAGAAAACCCGTTGCAGAAGCTACCTTCTGCAACGGGTTATAGCTATTTTAAAAATTTCTTGGACCTAATTTAAAAAATTATAAATAAGCTATTTAATTAATGGTTAAACCATTTGTTGCTGCCAGTAAATCAATACGCGGGAAAACCAAGCCCGTTCTTGAGTCAGTAATTGGTTTACCTGTCGTTTTTAAACGGCTAATGGTTTGATCAATACTTTCTGTTGGGCTCACGCTATTCGCTCGTAATAAAGCAATCGCACCTGCCACATGCGGTGTCGCTTGAGATGTACCACCCATGGTGTAACCACCTGCCGTAATCATTGCTCCCGGTGCCAATAAAGTCACAAGACTACCACCATTACTGAAGCACGCTACTTTGTCTGCTGCTGTTGTTGGGTCAGAACATTTCACAGGATTCCCCCATGACACTCCTCCAATATTGCTGTCATAAACAGCACCAACTCTTACTGCACCAGCAACACAGGCAGGAGATGAAATTCCATCTGAAAATGCATCATTGCCTGAAGCTACAACTGG
This sequence comes from Acinetobacter calcoaceticus ANC 3811, assembly GCF_000399665.1. Classification (GTDB taxonomy): domain Bacteria; phylum Pseudomonadota; class Gammaproteobacteria; order Pseudomonadales; family Moraxellaceae; genus Acinetobacter; species Acinetobacter calcoaceticus_B. Next base: position 3,420,316 of record NZ_KB976986.1, on the reverse strand, counting down.
AACCACACCAGCAGCTCGTGCATTAGCAAATGCTGTTGCATAACTGCTATTACTACATTCTGAAGTGTATTTAACACCTGGCACACCAAGGCTTAAATTCACCGCTTTAATGTTATAAGTCTGGGCATTATTTGCAGTCCAGTTTAAAGCCGCCAGAATATCGCTGTCATAAGCAGTACTACCCCACTGACCATTCACCCGAACACGTCGGAAGGTATCAATACCAATAATTTTAGTCTTGGTGGCAACCTTGGACACAATGCCTGAAACATTACTACCATGCCCATCATCATCTAAAGTGCCGTCATCTGGTGCACTATCAAATGAGTAAACAACGCGACAAGTATTTGATGGTGTGTTTACTGCCGTACAACCAAAATCAGAATGAAGATAATTCACCCCTGTATCAATCACTGCCACACTTGAACCTTCACCAGTGAAACCATTGGTATTTGCTTGTGGTTGATTAATTAAAGGTAAACTTTCATTGGTCGTGGTTTGATTAATACGATTTGGATAAACCGCTTTAACATTCGGATCATTGAGTAAAGAGACCAAAGCTTCGCGGTTACTAATCCGATAAAAAGCTAAAGGCAAATTATTGTAGTCCCGAAGTACTTGAACACCACCAGCACGGTTAAACCTTGCCTGTAAATTTTTCTTATTTGTTGCAATATAACTTCGCCGTTCTAACCCAGAAGGCACGCTCACCGAAGCAATATTGTATTCAACAATTAAATCATTCGAATCATTATTCACCAAGGCATCTAAATCGATTTTACCCTGAAATACTTTTTGTTTTGCTGCCTGATTTAATCGCTGTTTAGCACCTTTAGAATCTAAAGGAAGAGCTGATGCAGTTGTACTTAAAATCGTACATAGACCTAATAGAAATAACGTTTTACTTTGCATTATTTTTCTCCGTAGTTTTTCAACTAACAATTTACTTATTTCGCTTTTATTTCATTTGCTGGATCTTTTTCTGGATCAATCGGTTGAATAGAAAGATCACTTTTTGTGTCATAAAAAGGAACAGTATCAGCTGATACCGATTGTGGATGAGTTGAATGTTGAGGTTGAGTAGGCTCCTTAAGTTTAGAAAGAAAAGACGATGTGTCTGGTTGTGGCGAATTCGACTCATGTAAAGCAGAATTAAACACATCAGATGCACCACTTATGGGCTTTAAATAGAGAACAACGGCGATCAAGCCGACGATTACAAGAAGGGAAGCAATAATTTTCATCTGTCATATCTCTGTTTTTTTGTTTATAGATATCTATTTTTATTTTTGATTATTTGAAATAAAGCAGCATTTCTTAATATATTTTTCATGTGAAAAGTCTATTTAATGAAATACATAACCACTAAAAAGTTAAAATAACTTTATCCCGAATAAGCAAAAATACAGTTCTGCCCTGTACGTTTATATTTCTGGCAGAAGATGGTTCAAAAGAGTGCTAAAAAGCGCCTTATTCTCATAATAAGCAATTACTATGCCGTTTACTCCAATAAATAATGAGATTTACATCACATTTAAAGATATAGAGAATAAATTCGAAAAAACGAAATGAAAAAATTAAAAGATATTTTTTTAAAAACTAAATAATAAGAACTCATTTTGCTTAATTAGATTTTCTAATAAATAAATGTTCTTTTTCACTTTATTATTAATTTTTATTAATCTCCACAATTCATCCCTAGTCTGTTTACTCAACGTAACACTGTTGTAACGTTTTGATGAAGTCAGTTCCCAAATCCATATTCTCTTGGCTATGATTCGTTTGCGTTTATGAAATACCTCACTAAAAAGGTATATTCTTTGAAGGATATCGCAATGAAAATGATGAAAACAGCTATCGTTACTGCAAGTGTTCTTGCTTCTGCTTCTATTTTTGCACAAAGTGCGGGCGTTAATGCAGATGCTTCTGCTCAAGTAAATGTACAACCGGGCGGTCTTGTTAGTGGCGTAGCCAACACAGTCAAAAATACTGCACACACTGTAGGTAGCACAGCAAAGCATGCTGGTCATGTTGCTGCTGACACTACGGTTAAAGCAACTAAAAAAACAACAGGAAAAGTGACTGAACTTTCTTCTAAAGCTGCGACAGGTACTAAACACTTAGCAACTGAAGCTGCAACAGGTACCAAACACTTTGCTACCGAAGCTGCGATAGGTACTAAAAATGTAGCAACTAAAGCTGCAACGGGTACTAAACATTTTGCTACTGAAGCAGTAACAGGTACTAAAAATGTAGCGACTAAAGCTGCAAACGGTACTAAAAATGTAGCAACTAAAGCTAAAGCTGATACAAAAGCAGGTTTTGATGCTGTAAAAACTAAAGTTGCTGGAAACCAAGCTGACCAAAAAGAATTTACTGCTGAAAAACAAGCTAATGCTCAAGCGCATGTAGATGCAGTAAAAACTCGTGTAGCTCAAAACCAAGCTGAGCAAAAAGAATTTGTTGCAGACACTAAAGCAGATGCTCAGGCACAGTTAAATGCAGCTCAACCAGCGCATGCAATTAATGCTCAAACAGACGTAAATGTTGGTGTTAACGTTGGTCCTGTTGGAGTTAACACAAACGCAAATATAAACGCTGGTGCACAATCGTCTACTCAAAAAGCAGAAAAGAAATCTTGGATTAAAGGTCTTTTCGGTACCAACTAATATCTTAAAAATAAAAAAGGGCAATTAATTGCCCTTTTTTATTTCTTAAAATCACATATTCAGCTGGTTTCAGTTAAAACCAAACCTGCACGTAAACCAAGTTTCACATTTGGATTTGGAAATAAAATCCAGACCTGATCTGGCTCCACTACATAATTACCAGAAGGTTGAGTCGCAATGATTTCACCTTTGGTAAAAGTCGAAAAATTTGGAGCCTCAGCCGATAAATTCATCTGAAAATCTTCATCTTTTTTAATTAAAGAGTCCGATACTTTAAAGACCCGAATTTTTGTTTTATTTCGTGGAGGCAAGGCTTGCTCAGAAACCACATGACGAATCACTTCATCAATTGCAGCAAACTGGCTCAAGTCATTTTGTCCAAATGGTAAGGCTTTGCCTAACTCTAAAGTTGCGCTCGCAGCTTTAAAATTTTCACTGGTAAAATGCGTAAAGGTTTTACCTACTGCATTGTGGTAAACCAAAGCATCCAAGTCAGCTGCTTCAAGGCTCGCTGTCAAATCTGCATCATAAGCATGCGTTTGATAGGGAAATAAAGCAAATGTTGGTAATAATGAAGCACGAATTGCTGTATGCAAATCATAGTGATAACGCTTAGCTTCACTCGCACTTTCCTGAAAGAAAGTAGCAACAGCGTGTTCTAAAACCTCAGCTCGCTTAGATTCCTCAGTTACGGGTAGATTTTTATATCCACCACAAAACATTCGGTTTACATCATCATGCACATAGCGTTTACCTTGACGCATTGCATAGGGATTACCCAGTACAAAGAGTAATCTCACAGCAAGGTTTAAACGTCCCGCAAATAAATCTGTGCAAAGATGAGATAACAATTCAATTGGTGCTGTTTCATTACCATGTACACCAGCTGACAGTACGACGGCTTTGTCGTACTGTGCATTTGGCGTACATTCAAGAAGTCCCTCACCTAACCAACGCCAAGAAAAATTATTTTGTTTTCCTTCACGGGTTTTAGGTTGCTCACCTTGTAAGGTTAATGCTAGAAAATCTTGCATGTCACCTCCTCATTATTTCTGGAAAGGATAAACCGAACCTAAACCTAAAATTTTGGTCAGTTCATCGAGTGCCATACGGCTTTCCATGAGTAAATGCGGATCTGCTAAATCTTCTTGTGCTAAACGATCACGATAGTGTTTATCTACCCATTGATTAAGTGTGCCAAACAACTGATCATTCATTAATACTTTTGGATTTACAGCATTTAACTCAGTTTCGTTTAAAGCTACGCGTAAACGTAAACATGCCGGACCACCACCATTACGCATACTTTCACGTAAGTCATATACCTGAATAGCATCAATTGGTGTACCCATCTGAACCATATCGTTCAGATAACCCCAAACTGCCTTATTCTGGCGAGACTCTTCTGGCACAACAATGGTCATTCCGCCATCTGGACGAGTCAAAATCTGGCTATTAAATAAATAGGTCGCTACTGCATCATCCACGGTAACGCGGTTTTCAGGAACTTCTATCGAGATAAAATCTTCACCGATGCTTGCCATTTTTTGACGAATTTCAGCAAAAGCTTGATCTTGATTTAAAAAGGCATGTTGATGATGGAATAAAACCTGTTGGTTACTTACCGCAATCACATCGTTATGGAAAACGCCTTGATCAATTACATCCGGATTTTGTTGAACAAAAACGGTATGTGCATCATCTAAACGATGCAAACGTGCAATTGCTTCACTTGCTTCACGCGTCTGACGAGCTGGATAGCGTTTTGGTCCCGGTAACCCATTATTTAAATGCTGTTGACCATACACAAATACTTGAACACCGCGCTTGGCATAATCACCACCTAAACGATTGTGATTTGCTGCACCTTCATCACCAAACAAGGCCACTTGTGGCAATGCTTCATGATGAACAAAATGACGTTCATTTTTAAAAATCGCTTGTAGGACCTGACTTGTAGTTTCAGCTTCAATTGAACGGTGAAACTTATTGTTCAGGTTCGCTGCGGTAAAATGCACGCGCTCATCTTGGCTATCTGCCGAAGGTGAAACTGTTGCTGCATTTGCAGTCCACATTGGCGAAGCTGAACTTAGCGATGATAATAGTTCAGGTGAATGACGCATTGCTTGAGCAACAACGCTGATGTCATCTCCTGTAAAACCTAAACGGCGTAACATTGGAACATGTGGACGCTCATGCGGAACAAGTACACCTTGTTTCATGCCCAGATCAGCCAAGGCTTTCATCTTTAACAAGCCTTGTTTGGCTGCTAATTTTGGATTCGAGGCATTATTACGGTTTTTTGTCGATGCTTCATTACCAAACGACAAGCCCGCGTAGTGATGTGTTGGACCCACTAAACCATCGAAATTTACTTCATATCCTTTCATTTTTCTTTCCCTAGTGTTTAAGGCAACACAATCCCTGGAGATAATTTTTCTGGTAAGGTTAAGCTGTCACTTTCAAGTGAAGCCATTGGCCAAGCACAATAATCAGCTGCATAAAAAGCACTTGCGCGGTGGTTACCAGATGCTCCGACACCACCAAATGGTGCAGCACTTGAAGCACCTGTTAATGGCTTATTCCAGTTCACAATACCAGCACGCGCTTCAATAAGTACTTGATCAAACAATTCACGTTTTGGTGAAACCAGACCAACAGACAAACCAAAGCGAGTTGCATTCGCAATTTTTAATGCTTCTTCAAAGTTGTCATAACGCTGAATTGTCGTAAGTGGACCAAAATATTCTTCATCTGGAATATTTGTTACGCCTGTTATGTCAACAATGCCTGGTGTAAGTAGTGAGCTGTCTTCTTGTGGACGTGTCATTAGCAACAAGCTTTTTGCACCAAGCTCAAGTAATTTTTGCTGAGCAAGCATCATGTTTGATGCGGCAACTGACGAAATAACGCCACCCATAAATGGTTGTTGTTCATCGTTCCAACGACCAACTTTTAGGTTTTTAGCAACTTCAACAAAACGTTGAATAAATGCATCACCTTCTGCGCCATTTTTTACCAAGATACGGCGTGCACATGTACAACGCTGACCTGCCGAAACAAATGCAGATTGAATAGTAAGATTAACCACAGCATCGACATCAATAATTTCATCAATAATCAATGCATTATTGCCGCCCATTTCAAGCGCAAGGATTTTCTCAGGAGCACCCGCCATTTGCTTATGCAAGTGATAGCCTGTGTTTGCACTTCCGGTAAACAATAAACCATCAATTTCATGTGAAGCAGCTAGCGCTTCACCAGTGGTACGACCACCTTGCACCAAATTCATCACACCATTTGGCAAACCAACTTGCTGCCAAAGTTTTACAGTTTCTTCAGCAGTCCAAGGCGTTAATTCGCTTGGTTTAAATACCACAGCATTCCCTGCAAGTAATGCAGGAACAATATGCCCATTTGGTAAATGGCCAGGGAAGTTATATGGACCGAAAACTGCAAGCACACCATGTGGACGGTGACGTAAAGATGCTACGCCATCGGCCATTTCAGTTGAGCTTTCACCTGTACGCTGATGATAAGCACGGATTGAAATTGCAACTTTGCCAATCATTGATTGAACTTCAGTTAATGTTTCCCAAAATGGCTTACTGGTTTCTTGGCTAATAACTTCTGCCAAATGCTTTTTATTTTCTTCAAGCAAAGCCGCAAATTTTTCAACAATCGCTACACGTTCTACAAGTGGTAAACGTGCCCATGCTGGAAATGCAGTACGCGCTGCCTGACAAGCTTGCTCTACATCAGCAGCAGTTGCCTCAGCACCCGACCATACAGTTTGGTTATCAACTGGATTTGTTTTTTCAAATGTTATGCCGCTGCCTTGTAACCAGACACCGTTTATAAATAAAGAGTTTGACATCAGGATACTTCCATTGGATTTAGTGATAACACACGAACAACGTGACCTTCTTGTACACCGAGTTTTTCAGCTTGTTCATCTGTTAAATTTATAGTTTTATCAACAAGATCAAGCTTCATTAACATTGCCTTATAGTCATGATAGTTATCATTGGCAACGAGATATTGGGTCTTACCGACCGCAGCTTCACTTGTAATTTTGACAGTTAAAAATTGGCTTTCTTTTACTGCGCGTAACTCATCAATATTGGCTTCAATAGTTGGGCCCGCATCAAAAATATCGACATATCCTTGATAACGTAAGCCTTCCGACTCAAGCACATGATAAGCAGGCAGAGTATGTGGATGCATTTTCCCAATTACCTCTTGCGCGTCTTTTGGCAAGAGATCTACATAGACTGGAAAACGTGGCATAAGCTCTGCAATAAATACTTTTTGCCCAATTCCACTCAAATAGTCTGCTGTTGAGAAATCCATATTAAAGAAGTGGTGACCAATCGCATCCCAAAATGGAGAACATCCATTTTCGTCTGAGAAACCACGCATTTCAGCAATTAACTTTTTCTCAAAATATTGTTTAAAAGCAGCAATAAACATAAAACGGATTTTCGATAAGAATTTACCGTTTTGGTTTTCACGACGCTCTGGATCTAAAAATAATGTACAGAGTTCGCTACTACCTGTTCTGTCATTACTCAAAAATAAGGTAGGTAATGACTTATAAACGTTTAAGGCTTTTGAAGCGTGTACTTGAGTACCAACATGAAAGTTGTACCAAGGTTCAATGAGTCCTACAGCAACTTCAATTGCACTTAAACCAATAACACGTTGAGCTTCTGTGTCTTCAAGAACAAACAGATAGCCTTGTTCACTTTTATGGACATTGCCATTTAAAGTATTGCGAGTACGTGAAATTCGAGCCGAAAGTGTATCCATATTTTGTGGCAAGGAAGTCAGGCCTACACCCGACTTACCCGCTAATTTATAAATATCTTCAAGGTCTCGAAACTCGGCATGACGGACGATCATCATGGCTAGCTTTCCTTTTTTTTATTTAGCCAATTTTGCCAATGCTCTTTTTAAACGAGCAATTCCTTCATCGATATCTTGTTCAGGAATGATAAGCGACGGAGTAAAACGAACCACATTCGGGCCTGCAATTAAAGCAAGCAAACCTTCTTCACCAGCCCAAGTCGTAATATCTTTAGCTTTCCCTGCATACTCAGCTTTTAATTCACAACCAATCAGCAAACCTTGACCACGAATTTCTTCAAAAATCTGATATTCAGCGTTTAATGCATTTAGTGCATCAAGGAAATATTGATAACGATGTTTCACGCCTTCAAGTACTTCAGGCGTATTAATAAATTCGAATACTGCACCTGCAACCGCACTTGCTAATGGGTTACCACCGTAAGTCGTACCGTGCGTACCCACTGAAAAATGCGGAGCAAATTTATCAGTTGTTAACATTGCACCGACTGGGAAACCACCGCCTAATGCTTTTGCAGTCGTTAACACATCTGGAATAACGCCAGAGTTCATGTAGGCATAAAGCGCACCTGTACGGCCAACACCCGTTTGTACTTCATCAAAAATAAGTAAGGCACCAAACTCATCACACAGCGCACGCAAACCTTTTAAAAATTCGATGTCAGCTGGAATAACACCACCTTCACCTTGAATCGGCTCAACAATGACTGCACACGTTTGCTCATTAATCACTGCTTTTGCAGCTTCTAAATCATTAAAGGCAACGTGGTTAATTCCGTTTGGAAGTGGTGCAAAGTCTTGTGAATATTTAGGTTGACCACCTGCTGAAACGGTAAATAAAGTACGGCCATGGAAAGCATTATTAAATGCCACAATGCCGCTTTTTCCAGCAACACCACTATCTAGACCAACTTTACGAGCTAGTTTGAGTGCTGCTTCATTGGCTTCTGCACCTGAGTTACAGAAGAAAACCTTATCTGCAAATGTATTTTCTGTGAGTTGTTTTGCAAGGCGTAGAACTGGTTCATTGGTATAACCATTGCCTACATGCCAAAGTTTTGTTGCTTGTTCTGTTAAAGCATTCACTGCCACTGGATGCGCATGACCTAATGCGTTTACTGCAATCCCGCCTGCAAAATCAATATATTCTTTATTTTCTTGATCCCAAATACGTGAACCTTCGCCACGTACCGGAATGAAATTTGCCGGTGCAAAAACTGGAACCATCCAGTCGTTAAAGTTGCTTCGAGTTACAGAAATTGGCTGTTCCATGCTTACCTCAGTATTTATTTAATATATTCGATATCACTTGAATTTTAATAATTAAGAAAAGGGGCTGAACAAATAACCCTATAACATCCTTAATATTTGTTCAGACCACTTTTTCTAAAAGCAATTTCCGCAGATTAGCCTGGGAAAATACCGCGCTCTTTACGAGCTTTTAAAATACGCTCACATGCCAAGATGTAAGCTGCTGTACGTAAAGTACAAGCGTTGCTGTTCGCTGTGTTCCAAACGTCATCCATAGCTTGAACCATCAACTTGTCTAAACGCTCATTGATTTCTTCTTCAGTCCAGAAGTAGCTCGCCATGTCTTGAACCCATTCGAAGTAACTTACAGTTACACCGCCGGCGTTACATACAACGTCAGGTACTACAACAATGCCACGCTCAACTAACACATCTTCAGCTTTAGGATAAGTCGGACCGTTTGCGCCTTCTAAAATCAACTTAGCTTTAAGTTTTTCAGCACGTTCAACAGTGATTTGACCTTCCAATGCAGCAGGAACAATAATGTCAACTTCTGCTGTCCAGAAATCTTCATCAGCAATTGATTGCGCGCCAGCGAAGCCGCCAATACCACCTTGATTTGCATTTACGTGATCACGTAACGCATCAAGATCAATACCATCAGCATTGAAAATAGTGCCTGTATGATCTTGAACGTGTGTAACTTTCGCTTTTGATTCAACAAACAAGAAAGCAGCTTCACTACCTACATTACCAAAACCTTGAATAGCGACTTTCGCGCCTTCAATTGGTAAATTGATTTTTGCAGCTACTTCACGGCCTGTAACAAATACACCACGACCAGTCGCTTTTACACGACCTAAAGAACCACCTAAGTGAACTGGTTTACCAGTTACAACACCAGTTACTGTGTAACCTTGGCTTGTAGAGTAAGTATCCATCATCCAACCCATGATATTGGCATTTGTACCAACGTCTGGAGCAGGGATATCTTTTTGAGGCCCGATAATGTGACCGATTTCAGTCGTATAACGACGAGTCAAACGCTCTAATTCACGATTTGACAATTTACGCGGATCAACACGGATACCACCTTTCGCACCGCCAAATGGCAAGTTCAAAACAGCAGTTTTAATTGTCATCCATGCAGACAACGCCATAACTTCGTTCAAATCAACATTTGGATGGTAACGAACACCGCCTTTACCAGGACCACGAGACAAGTTGTGTTGTACACGGTAGCCTTCAAAGTGCTGGATAGAACCGTCGTCCATTACAATTGGCACGTCTACAATAAGCGCACGTTTTGGACGTTTTAAAGTGTCGATAAACTCTGACAAGTGGTCTAAGTACGGAGCAACACGGTCAATCTGTGCCAAGTAAGTGTGCCATGCATCGCTATGGTCGTTAACGTATGAAAGATCTGCCATCTTTTTTCCTATATACCTTCATAGATTCAGATTTGATAAATCTGCAATCTTTATTATTTAGCAACCAAAACCTTGAAATAACAATGCTTTAGTTTATTTACTAAATCTTTTGCCCTTCTAAAGCATCAGACTCTTTAAATTCCATTTGTTGATACTAAAAGTACGATCTACTTTTATATATCGATATCTTTTACAAGTTTTCTTTTGTCTAAATTGCTGCTTATAAAGAAAGCTCTATAAAAGCAAAAACTAACCACAACCCACTAAAACCAGCCGGCTGAAATATGAATACAAAAGAAGTGACATAACCGTTTGGGAGTTAAAAAGAACCATGATTCACAAAAATCATGAGTCCATAAAATTCTTTTTGACTAATCGATAGATCCCTCCATTAGTCTTTTTAAAAATAAACTTTGTTCAATAATCCTACAGATTAATTATTTCTACACATACTGCTTAAAATTAAGCCGCAACATAGATATAAAACCTTGCAATAAATATAGCATAGAGCACGCTCATTTAGAACATTTTAAAATAAATAAGCAGAGAAAAAATAATCAAATCGCACTGAATTTTATAATAAAAAAACAACAAATATTAAAAAACCCTTAACTCTAATAAAAAAAAATTATAGAAAATAAACTTCCATAAATATAAAAAATGTAAATCTTTTTAATGTTATATAACAGTAACTTAATAATTTTAATTTTTTAAAAAACTATCAAAAAAATATCTATTCTCCACATTAAATCCATATTAAGCCTATTCCACTCCTCCATTCTAAAAAACCAAAAACTGCTCTTTATTAAATAACAAGACTAAACATAGACTTAATCTAATATTTATAATAAATAAATATTAATAAAAATCCGATCAATGGTAAATTTATAAAACAACATTTGTTTCCATGATTAAAAATAAAAATTCATTTTTAAAAAAAATATATAAAATCCCTTTCTTTTAATTTCCTACAGACCACAAAAAAGGCCCCAAATGGGACCTTTCGACGACGCTTGTAAAAGCATAATTTGCTTAGCTCTGCACCACATCTTTCTTGTGATAAAAAATGAAGTAGCTCGCATAACATAAAATAATAAAAATAACACAACAGATAAAGCCGACCCGCATCGAAGGATCCACCACCATACTAATACACGTAATAGCACAGAACAGACCGCCCACAATTGGTGTCAAAGGAAACAAAGGAGCAGCAAAACGTAAATCTTTTGCAGTTTTACCAGATTTATACCACTGTCTACGGAAATTGAATTGAGATACGCAAATTGCAATCCACACGACAACCATTGTAAAAGCAGCAACACCTAATAAATTTTTAAAAATAGTTTCCGGTGCAAACTGTTCTGAAAGTAAACCTGGAATAGCGCCCAGCATTGTGACCACAATAGCCACAATAGGTGTTCCTGAAGGTGTAAGTTTTGAAAATATTTTTGGTAATTGGTTTTTTACTGAAAGCGACCACATCATACGTGAAGCAGCAAACAAACCTGAATTTGCAGCAGAGAGTAAAGCCGTAATAATTACAAAGCGAATAATATCTTCTGCATATGGAATACCAATATAATTAAACACAGTCACAAATGGACTATTACTTACTTCATTACCACTCAAGCCAGCAAGATGAAATGGCAACAGTGAACTAATCACAACAATTGTGCCAACAAAGAAAATTAATAGACGCCAAATGGCTGCATTAATCGCCTTTGGAACAGTTTTTTCAGGATTTTCAGTTTCACCCGCAGCTACTCCGATTAATTCGGTACCCGAAAAAGCAAAATTAACAATCAGCATGGTTGCAAAGATTGGAAATAATCCATGCGGAAACCAACCTTGAGCGGTTAGATTACTAAATAACGGTGCAGTTTCATGTCCGTGGTAAGGAATAAAACCAAAAATGGCCAACAAACCCAAACCAATAAAACAGATAATCGTAACAACTTTGACAAGTGCCAACCAAAACTCTGACTCGGCAAATAATCGTGTTGAACTAACATTTAGGAAAAAAACCAAGGCACCAAAACATAGTGTCCAAGCCCAAACAGACGTAGAGGGAAACCACTCTCGAACCAGTAAAGCTGCGGCGGTAAACTCGGTTCCTAAAGTTGCTGTCCAAGTTAACCAATAGAGCCAAGTAATCATATACCCTGTGCCCGGACCAATATAGCGACGAGCATACTCACCAAATGATCCTGATTCTGGTACATGTACTGCAAGTTCACCCAGACATAACATCACGGTATAGGCAATTAAACCGCCTAAAAAATAAGAAATAATTGCGCCAATCGGGCCAGCTTGGGAAATTACATCACCCGACCCTAAAAAAAGACCTGTACCTATGGCACCGCCAAGGGAGATCATCACCAAATGTCGAGTACTCATTGCTCGTTTCAAAGGTGCAGAACTTCCATGTTGCGATGCATCATTATTCCGATAATTTAATGATTGCATATAAAAAACTGTAACGACAATTTAGTAAAAAATCATTTTAGGATAAAAAAATAAATATGCAATTATCTTTGAATAGTGAACTTATTTTAAGCAACCCTTTTCTCTTTAAATAAAATAGATAACAAAAACAGATTCTTATAGAAAAATATCGTTATTTATGTATTTTAATTAACCTTATACTATTTCTATAATTTATATATAAGAACAACCCATTTATTTTAAAATATACTATTTATAGACACCCCTGCTTATATCTACATTTAATACGCTAAATATTCGCAGATCAAATGTACTATTTATTTAAATAATGACTTTTAAATTAATATACAAATAAGTTTATGAAAAAATATTTTTTAAGCAAAAAATAAAGCTCAAACCTAAAGGTTTGAGCTTTATTTAACCGCTATAACGTTTTAATAGCTGATTGAGATCAGTTGTTCAGTAGGCTGTATTGAACCTTCTATAAATTCACACACCCCGTGTTCATCACAAGATAAATTCAATTGTTTATAGCTGATTGCAAAAAAGTCGGAATATTTTTTGATTACAAATGGACTCATGTCAGATGTTAAAGGCTCCTCGCGCTTGAACAATTTAATGACTTTGCGATCATTCATTCCCAACAAATAAGTTTCGTTATTTAATTCAATGTGAACTACACCAGTGTGTTCAGCCACAATTGGAATCAAATAAGACTTATTTACCAACAGAACATCTAGAGCATAACTCTCAAACTTTGAATTAATGAGGTTGAAGACCAAAATTGAACCAAAGCTATTTTGTAACCCTTCTGTATAACTCGCCTCTTGCTGAGTTTGTTGTATCTTAATACCCAGTTTTTGAAAGTCTAGCTCAGTTGCCTGCTTTGCTTTTATGAGGCTACGAGTAATAGCATGTTTAAGTGGGTTATCAAAATAACGCTCATCAAGCTGAAAATCATTTTGGCGTAATATTTTTAACAGCATGTCGTCATGATGCGAAATAACATGTGCAAGTACATTACGGAAATAAAATTTACTTTGCTTTTTGACCTTGCGAACTTGTTGATAAAAATAAATTTCATCAAAGTCATGTTCAATAAAATCATGCAATAAACTTGAACTTGCCAATACAGACAATGCTTCATGACCAGTAAATGGCAAATGAATCGTATGTAAGCTTGGCAACAACGCTTTTATTTTTAGGTAATGTTCGCGGTCAGTCGCAAAATAAGGGTCATAAACAATGACGTATTCACGTGCTGCGTCCACATCTTGTGGCTGGATCTGCATCTCTTTATTTGACACAGCATCGAAAAACTCAGCATAGCGTCGATCTTCAACTTGATCAGGATCAATTGAATATTGAGGTACAAATGCAATCACACGGTTCATATTCAATAAATTAGAATATTTGATTGCTGCATAGCCGCCCATCGAACCGCCATAACCCACAATATTTTTAAAACCCTGAAGAACAGGCGAAATTGTTTTCGCCAGCTCAATCATGCTCGCTTGAGGAAACCATGATTTTTGTTTTGGCATTATTCCAATAACATTGTATTGGTATTTAATTAGGGACTTTTCAGCATTGATAGATAAGCCACTCGCTCGGGTAATCAAATCGCCAAAAGAGAGAACCAATGTATTAGAATCGCCTGGTAAAAAAATGGCTCTAATGTGTTCGTCTTCAAAAATAATTTGCTTATCCATGCTCACACCGAAAGAAAATTTACTCCCACATACAACGTCAAAAATGAAACAAAATAGGTGTTTTGCCAATTTATGATTGCGGAGTATCTTATTTTATAGATGCCAGTCAGATTAAAAAGCGCAAAATATGACACAATCCTTACATCCTGCCGCTCAAAAAGGCTTCAGCTCAGCTGCTGAACTTTATCAGCAAGTTAGACCTAATTATCCCGCAGAAATAGTAAGTTGGCTGCAAAATTGCCTACAAATACAGGAAAACTCTACTGTTATCGATCTTGGAGCAGGTACTGGCAAATTCTTACCCTACTTAAAACAAACACATGCAGATGTTATTGCAGTTGAGCCAATTGGCGAGATGTTACAGCAGCTGCAACAAGTTTATCCGGATATCAAAACATTACAGGCTTTTAGTCATTCAATTCCTGTAGCGGACCATAAAATTGATGCCATTATTTGTGCGCAATCTTTCCACTGGTTTGACAACATAGACACCCTAACAGAAATGTATCGGATATTAAAACCACACGGGCATTTAGGGCTCGTTTGGAATCAACGCGATGAACGTACAGATTGGGTCAAAGCTTTAGCTGATTTTCTGCTTCCACTAGAAGGAGACACGCCTCGTTACCATAGTGAAAAGTGGAAACGTGTGTTTGAACAGCAAGATTTATTTCTGTTTGATAGCCTACAAACTTTTACACAGTCACAACGCGGCTCTGTCGAACAAGTAGTGAGTAAACGTTTACTCTCAACAAGTTTTATTGCCGCAATGACCGAAAAACATCAACTACAACTCAAAGCACAGTTTGAAAAAATTGTTTATGATTTTACCGGACTGGGTCCTCAAGATCAGATTGATTTTCCATATGTCACATATGCATATCACTTTCAGAAAAGTACGTTACCCGTTAAATAATTAGTGAATAGGTTTGGTTGAAAGTTATGAAGAAGAAAACACCTCAGGTCATATTAATGTCTTTGCTTTGCTCTAGCCTATTACTTACTGCTTGTAAAAAAGCGGATGAGCCTGCAAAGACTGAGCAAAACTCAGCGACATCATCTACCGATCAGGTTTTAGAAAAACTGAATGAAAGACCTGTTAAGACTTTTCCAGCGACTGCTGATGATGCACACGATATTGCGCTCTTAGAGGACTATGACCGACGCTTTACAGAAATGAGCGATGAGATGGAAATTGAATTAGCAAAAATGCATGAAGCAGGAACACTAACCACAGAGTTTGAGCAACAACGTACGCTTGATAATGTGCGCTCTGCACTTACCATGTTAAAAGATTTAGATTTAAAAACTGAACAAGGCCGTTATGTACAAGGCCTACTGTATCAATATTGGGAAAATCAAGAAAAACACTATAGTGATAAGCACGCGACTAAAGATGAGCAGATCAATGATCTTGCCGACTATTTACAAGCACAAAACCAATTAAAATATTGGAAAGCATCACAACAGAAATAAAAATGATATTGCTTACTAAAAAGCCTTCATATTTATGAAGGCTTTTTTAAAATTATATATTTTGCTTTTCAACCCAATGAATAGATTGCACACGGAATAGTTCACAAGCACCATCGCCTGTATCAGTTGGCGTAAGTGAAGATTTCCAGACTAAGTCTTTGTCTTTAATCTCAACAAGATCACCTTTTAAATAGACCAGATCACCACGTTTAACCTGTTTAATCTGCTGAGCAATTTCAGGGTTTGCAGGAATGATGTGCATGTTAGACACCATCTGCATGGCTTGCTCTGCTGGAACAGGTAATTTAGGAATTTTCCAGTTTAAATAACGGTCATACTGTTTTACTGAAATATGGCGTGCAATTTCAGGCTGTGCAAACAGTCCCCAACTTACCGCATAGTCAATAGGTGAAAACTTAGCTTGCTCATCACTGTGATATATTTTTGAACCTAGTATTCTGAAATTCCCTTGAAAAGGTTGCAATACAGAAATTGACTGGTCTTTTTCAACGGGGCTCAAACCTTTGGCAATATTATATTCACTTGAGGTCGATGCAAATGCTGAACTCATGCTAATAGCAGCTAATAAGCCCATCATTAAACGTTGTTTTTTCATCGCGTTACACCTCGAATATTGCTAGATCAAATTAAAAAGATCTTCAATTTATAGTAGCCTTAAGTGATGAAAAAAATATCGGAATTTAGTAACAATACAGCTTAATTTCGTCTATTTTTGTGCATTCAAATTTCCTATTTAATCGTCCAATTGAATTCTTAAAGTTTCAAAACGAACGTTTCCTTGCTGTACAGCTTGCGCAATGGCCTGCTGGCCTTTCGTGAGTCTTGCACCGCCACTTTTTACATCAAGTAAAATAATATTGATGTCTTCTGCCGTACCGTCACCATCCCGAAAATCGGTGTATCCATCAAAAATAATATAGTCCACCGGATCACCCATGAATTTTGCGTCGCTGGGTAGATACTGAAATTCTGGCAAAATAGGGGCAAACTGTTCTGCCATTTTTCCTTTCAACACTGCACGGCTTGTATTTACACTTCT
This sequence comes from Acinetobacter calcoaceticus ANC 3811, assembly GCF_000399665.1. Lineage (GTDB taxonomy): Bacteria > Pseudomonadota > Gammaproteobacteria > Pseudomonadales > Moraxellaceae > Acinetobacter > Acinetobacter calcoaceticus_B. Next base: position 3,403,404 of record NZ_KB976986.1, on the reverse strand, counting down.
CTTTTGTGCTTGAGTGAGAGCTTGCTGGTGCTCGAGTTCAAGTTCAGCAATATATTGTTCATATTCAGCCTTAATTCGGCCATTACGAGTGTTTGATAAAATAAGAGTAGTGATAATGATGCCAATTCCAGCACCAATAAGCATGGCAAGCCATACAGACATAAATTTTCCTTAAAAAAAAGCGAATCAAGATTACAGATCTAATCATATCTAAAATAACGAAACAGCTTAAACTTTTGTCAAATGTGGTCATCTCCTTCACATAAAAAGATGCTAAGGTATAAAACATAAACAAATGTGCTGCTGAAAATAATTGGATTTATGAAAACGATACTTATAGCAAATCAAAAGGGTGGATGCGGAAAACACACTACACAAAAAAATATGGAATTTATTTATAATTAATAACTTATAATAATTTTCAAAACCATAGTAGATTTTAAGAAATATGGAATTTTTAGATGCTAACCATAACAGAACAGATACACTAGTTTTTGAATTCTACTACTTTAGATTAAATTTTTTTGAATTCGACAATTTTTACTTTTTTAATAATAGAATGTGTTGAAGATTAGAATTTAAGAACCACAGCGTATAACTATGAAAACTCTTCTCGTTGCAAACATGAAAGGCGGTGTAGGTAAAACAAATACAGCAATCACTCTTGCAACAGCTCTAGCTATTAAAGGTTACCGGGTTGCTTTAGCCGATGCAGATGTCCAAAAATCATCGTTACAATGGCTAAAACACCGCCCTACGGAAAGTGTAAAAATTGAGACCTTAGATTGGAGAAATGATAAATCTATTGGTGATGCACCAAAGAATATAGATTATTTAATTATTGATGCTCCTGGAGCTTTATCTGGTGATCATGCAGAACAACTCATTAGTGAAAGCCATTCAATCATCATCCCATTACAACCATCTTTTTTTGATATTGATAGTACAAAGAGGTTTTTAAAACATCTTCAAGATATTAAAAGAGTACGTAAAGGCAAAGTTGAAATTCACCTTATAGCTAATCGAGTTAAAGCAAACAGTTCTGGTTCCCGAGATATTCAGGACTTCTTCAATAAAATTGATCATAAACCTACCGCTTGGATTTCAGAAAGAAGTGCCTATGGACAACTAGCTATGCAGGGTCTAAGTATTTTTGATAAAACACAGAAAATCTATATTGATATTCAAAAACAATGGCAACCACTTCTTAATATGGTAATTGATGATAAAGCAGAGTGGTTCTAAGACTTATTAAGTTAATTTCATAGAAAGTATTGATACGATCTATTAATTGAAACTTATTCAGTATTATTGATTTAAAGATATATAAATTATCTTCTGGTTATTGAAGTATTAGGCAAGCCTAGAGCATTTTGTTATTCTTCCACTCTAACTTAGCATTACAATGATTAGTGAATGGGTATGCTTTATTTAACAATTGATGGTGATGATATTGGTCAAATGATCACCTCATCATATCTAAAAAATGACATTTATGAACTTTCTAGAATCAATCGTGTTGTTAATGAGAAAACGCATTTAATTTCAATTTTTTTAAGAGAGCAAGGATTTAATATTATATTCTGCGCAGCTGATGGGGTTGCGGGTTATATTGATCGATCTGCTATAGATAAGAAATTTATTTTTGATTCTATTGAGTCCTTAGCTGAGCCTGAGTTGCACTTCTCTGCCGGAATTGGCTCAACCTTACAAGAAGCATATATAGCGCTACTTTCTGCGAAAAGTAGTGGGAAACGTTGTATCCATGATTTTTCACAAATAAGTTCAAATGTTTAGAATTATTGATTTTAAATCGCTATTACGATATGTCGCAACAATGACGACTATCTTAAGTATTGGTGCATATGAGTTGGTCAGAAGTTACTGGCTAAATGATTTCCAAATAATTAAAATTTTAAGTATTGCACCGTGGATTTCATTATTAGTAATTATAGCTTTAACAACTAGCATGACTGCTCGTGCACTTTGGAAGCTGTTGAAAAAAATTAAACCTTCTTTATATCCTGACTTAAATGGCACATGGGAGGGTGAGATAACAACTGAAAATGATAAGAAAATACCTGTACGTGTATTGATTAAACAAACTTTACTTGAAACACAAATCAATATTCATACTGAAACCTCAAAGTCATTAACCCTTGAAACAACTCCTACGGTCGAAAGTGGTGAACCAAAACTTTATTACATTTATCGCTCATTACCCAAAAATCCTAATTGGAACTCATATACTGGCTCTACTATTTTTGACATACGTAAAGTCGATATAGATGGTAAAAATACTTTAGAACTTTCAGGATATTATTATACAGATCGTAAAACTACTGGGCGAATTAGATTTATACAAACAGGAAGCTGTGTGGAAAAGGATGTTTCTTTTTATTAAACCTAGCAGTTAACAATTAAAATTTTAAAGTAAAAATAAAGTAATTAAAAAATTTTTAGTAAGTATTGTTTTTATATACTTAAATATTGGCCTTGAAAAAAACAAATAAAGCTCAATTAAAGTACAAATATTAAATTTTGAGAACTTTATGCTTACACAAAATAATCAGAAGATAGCCAAAGTCCTGAGCCTAAATGGTGGTGGAGTTAGAGGACTATTTACTATTAGCTTCCTCGCAGAAATTGAAAGGATAATTGAGTCTAAAAATAATCTACAAAACGTAAAAATTGGAGACTATTTTGATTTAATAACAGGAACCTCTATTGGTGGGATACTTGCACTCGGCTTAGCCTCAGGAAAAAGTGCGAGAGATCTAGAAATTGTCTTCAAAGAAAATGCTGCTCAAATTTTTCCAAAATATAGATATTTTATAAAGAAGTTTCTTTTGCCATTCCTTCCTATTTATAACAGCGCTCCTTTGCGTAAAACCATACTTAGTATGATTGATGAAAACTTAGTTTTTAACGATCTCAATCGAAGAGTTATGATTCCTACAGTTAATTTATCAAGTGGAAATCCTTTTTTCTTTAAAACTCCACATGATCCTTCTTTTACGCGTGATGGTGTATTAAAACTGATAGATGCTGCTCTGGCCACTTCTGCTGCACCTACTTATTTTAGTCCGCATTATTGTGCAGATAAAGAAGCTTACTTTGCAGATGGTGGCTTAGTTGCAAATAATCCAAGTTTCATCGGATTAAAAGAAGTACTCCATAATATGAAATTTGATTTTCCTGATATAAGCATTGAAGACATAAAAATTTTAAATGTTGGCACATTAAATGAACATTATTGTCTCAGACCTAAATTATTAGAAAAAAAATGTAAAAAGGGATATTTGAGTTTATGGGGTACAGGTGAAAGATTAGTTTTAAGTACAATGACTGCGAATCAAAATCTTCATAGATTTATGTTAATTAGGGAATATAGACCATATGGACTTGATAAAACCAACTTTATTGAAATAGATGGCACTATTCCTAATGAAGCATCAAAAGATATTACTCTTGATAATGCATCAAGTAGTAGTCTGAAGCACCTCTTAGGTCAAGGTAAGCAAATGGCAACAGAAAAATTTGCTCAAGAAGCTCATTTACGGACCTTTTTTGAAAATAAAGCTAAGCCCTTTGTAAGAACTAAGATATAAGTATATAAATAAGAGGTATATTAATAAAATATTATTAGTATATCTCTTATTAAAATTTAGGATTTTATTTCTACCATTCCAGATTGGTAGAATAAAGGAAATATTAAAGATATGCTCGATTCATTAAGAAGAAAACAGTTAATTCAATCGCTCCATGAACAAAATTTCAACCGTTTGTCTTTAGATGAGTTAATGTATAAAGACACAAAATATAATGCTTCCATACTTTTCACTGGTGATGATATCATTTTCAGAGGAGAGCTAAATATCAATACTGATGATAAAAACTATGTCTTTGATATAGTTATTAGAATATATGATCTAAAGCTTATTTCTTTACCTATTGTCTATATTGTTAATCCCAGTGAAAAAATATTAAAACTCCCTCTACCTCATATAACTCCCAAGCCAGAACTTAAATTAAACAATAAAATATTGCATTCTATCTGCTATGCATTTGCAGATGATATTACTATTCCACGTTATAACTGCTCTAAATTTATAGATTTTGTAGTTAATCAAACAAAAACAACTTTAAAAAAAATAATTAGCCCAACCTCTATTTCTGAGCAATTAAATAATGAAATTGAACCTACTTGGGTTGCCCTCAGTAGAATCAATAAAGCAGCTTTTCAAACCCTATCTTTTGGAGAACTTCCTACACAACAAAATAAATCAATAAATTTTACTGTAATTAATAAAGATGAAAATATAAATTTTAATGGAAAATTAATATTTATCCCTGATTCACAAAATGTTCCAAAATTAAGTTCATTCCTGAATGCAGACTTTTCAATAAAATCATTAGATAAATTCTTTCATTGGATTAAATCTTGGGATCAATCAGGGTATAATATCTTATTGATTTCATTGAAATTATATAAAGATTTTGAAAAAAATTTCTTTTTTGGATTTGTTTATAGAGAAGCTATTTTATATTTCTCAATAAAATTAGATTCACAAACTATAGCTAGAATGGCTAGATATAATAATTTAAAAAACTTTAAATTTAATAACAATCAAAATTTAGGCTTCGGTATAGGCCATCATTTTAGTCTTGAAAAATTAGTTAAAAGAAATTTGCAAAGCTTAAATAATATAGAAAATCTTAATGATTTAAAAATACTCCAAATAGGTTGTGGTGCTATAGGGGGGTACCTAACTGATTCACTATTTAAAGTCGGTGCAGGTTTTGGTGAAAACTCAAAATTAACTCTCGTTGATTCTGATAAATTAAGTAGGGACAATCTAGGTCGACATTTTTTAAATGCTACTTATCTCGGTATAAATAAAGCTGAAGCATTAAAAATCTATCTAGAATGTAATTATCAAAAATACTTAGTAAATGACAAATTAAATATTTCATTTGAAAATTCAGATATAAAATACTTATCAACTGATTTTTATGAAGAATTTGATGTAATTATAGATGCTACAGGTAAGTTCGAAATCGCAGAATATCTAAATGAATTAAATAAACAACGCTGTCCAGAAAAACAAGTACCTATATTACATTTATGGATCTTTGCAAATGGCGAGTGTGTACAAGCATTCTGGAATAGTCCTACATCATTGGATAATAAAGGTGGTTGTCATTATTGTCTATCCACACTTTGGTATAATGCTCCAGATGATTTTTACCCGCTTCCTGATATGAATAGAGAATCAACTATAAGAATAAATCGTCCTTGTGCTAACTATACACCATATACAATTAGTTCAAGCCTAAATGTGGCTAGTATGGGAATTGAGGTACTCTTAGCTTGGGCTGGAAATACACTTAAATCTAATTACTTTACTCACTATGCTTCGACTTTATCTAAAGATAAAAATATGAACCTGAAGGCTGAGGTCTTTAAACAAAAAAGTTGTCCTTTTTGTAAGTAAATATATTTTTTGATTTTAGCTTGACTATTTTAATATGAACCCAAAATATTAAATGTATTTTCAAATAGTTAAAACTATTGATAACTTAATATTATTTTCATTTTTTAGGAATATTTTATGACTAATTCTACTATTTTTAATGCTCATCGGGGTTATCGAGCTCTAGAAGACGGTTTTTTAAGGGCATTAATACCTTCCCAAGATACTATTAAGGAACTTAATGAATGTCGTAAAAAAATTAGATCTTGCTTGAAATCTGGATTACGTGATTTTATTGAAGATTACAATCCAGAGGGGCCAAATCCAAAGTTCCGTATACAAGGTTCTTGGGCTTATGGGTTATGTAATTTACCTGCTCATAGGGGACAAGAACTCGATCTTGATTATGGAGTTTATTTATCAGCTGAAGTTTTTAATGAATGTGATGAATATTCTAAAGAAACTTTGAAAAGTTATTTTTCAACAGTCGAAAATCTTTTAGACGAATTGGCAAGTGAAGAAGGCTGGCAGTTAGATTCTACAGATAATATGAATTGTATCCGATTACTTGTAAATTCGTATACACATCTAGATGTGCCAGTTTATATAGTCCCTAAAGATATGTTTGATTCACTTGAAGAGTATAGTGAGCTTCAAGTTGGTTTACGCAAAAAACAGATAGGCTTGGAAGATTTTAATTTATATGACTCTATCACTATGGATTCTGCTTCTATATCTGAGAGTTTTGAATTCGAAAGCCATGGGTTACTTTATGAAGAAAAGTTCAAAGATCATATTGAACTTGAAAATATTAAACGGATTACAATGGCTCAACGCGATGGTAGTTTTCGCGAGAGTGATTGCGAACAAGTGAGACAATGGTTTTTAAACTTTATTGCCAAACAAGAAGATGAAGGAAATCAGCTAAGATTTATTTGTAGGTACCTAAAAGCATGGCGTGATTATCATTGGATTCAAGGTGGGGGACCAAGTTCAATTCTACTCATGGTTATAGCATGTCAAAATTATGAGTTTATTGAGAAACGTGATGACCTTACACTTTTAAATATTTTGAGTATTTTACCTGAGGCTCTTAAAAATCCAGTATATGAAAGCTCGATTCCAGACCATGAAAATGAAGATTTTAATCGAATTAAACAAGAAAAACGCCAATATTGCTCTAATAAAGCTACAGAGTTTTTAAATTTAATTAATGATAGTTTAAATGCAAAAGAGAAAAAATATTGTCTAAAATTCCATATTGAAGCCTTTGGCCATCGTTACCCTTATAATGAGGACTACATTGAAATATCTAAAGTGCCAACTACTGAACAAGATATATTTAGGCAGTCTTTGAGCAGCTCTCAAACAGCGAAAGTTTTACCTTCAGTGACAAGTGGTTAACTAAAATGGCGTATGTCACATTTATAGATGAAAAATCCGATTTTTATATACGCTTTAATTTAGATATTTTGTCTAAATTGGATTCTTTCCGGCAGGTTAAACAAAATATGCCCGAAGCTGGTGGAGTTCTAATAGGTGAAGTATACGGAAACAATGGATTTTGGATTAAAGATGTGACATTCCCAGGCCGAAATGATGTTTCATCAAGAATTAGATTTATTAGACAAGATCCTAAACATCAAGAAATAGTTGATGAATGGCACATGAAGTCTAATGGAACTATGCAATATTTAGGTGAATGGCATTCTCATCCGCAAGAGAAGCCAAGTCCATCTTTAATAGATATAGAAAGTTGGCGTAATTTAGCCTTGAAAATGGATTCTCAAATGGGAAGCCAACCCTTTCTACTTTTAATACTCAGTATGGGAGATATTCATAAAGATTGGATTGCGATTTATAATGGAAAAATGGGATATAAAATTTTAAAAACAATCTCATTCCTATAAATTACTTTCTATTAACACCATAAATTTATGTATATTAATAATATGAGAGAAATCTAATGGACATTGAATCCTTTTTAATTAAATGTATTATTAATGATTCTTTCAAATATTTTAACAAACTAGAATTATATAAAAAATTCTACTTTATTGGTTTCTTTTTATTTATTATATTCCTTCCTTTTAGAGACAATATATTTTCTAATTTTTTTCTAATGGTGTCATTTTCGGTTATTGAGCTTGGCTTTATTAGTTGGATTTATATTATTTACAAAAAAAGAATCAAAGGTATTAAAATATACAACTCATCGTTTTGGTTAATAAATATTTTTATTATTTGGCTTTCCAACGTCATTTCACAAAATTTAATTACTGCAAGTTTAGGCTTACCTGCTACAGACTTCTATTTAACACTTGGTTTATGGACTTTTTTTTGCTACGTTCCAGCACTCTTAATTATTGTACTTATAATTGGATTAATAATATATGTACCAACTATCTTGATATGGTCACTTAAAATTTCTCTTGAGACATTATATGTTCTAATTAAACCTCTTCTTTATATTTTTATAAAAAATGAACCTCATATTAGGAAAAAAAGTAATGATTTTAATCCATTACATTTTTCTGGATTTATGCTTTTTATTTTATTCCTAGCATTTTCAATAGTTGCTCTTGCAAAAAGTGAAAGTAAATTTTATACACCAATAAAATATACGGCCTACTATGCTGATTATCATAAATTAAATAATTACCCAGATATTGATCACAACCACAAGGTTGTTCTTCATGCTAACAATATATATTCTATCGCCATTAAAAATGGATCAAAAATCAATATTTATATTAAAAAAATCAAATAATATTAATTATTCTTATTTTCTTTTAAATTAATAGCATATTCAATAACTTGAATTAAATAAGATAACTTTAATGAAATAAAATTTGTAAATATTGAAAATAGTTGAAAGATTACAACAACAGCAATTAATACATAGAATAGAAATTGGAACTCTGGATGTTCTTGTAAAAATTCGAAAGTTTTATTATTACTTAAATGAGTGAGTAACAATACCATTGTTGCTAAAATTGATGGAAATATTCCAATTTTGTCTAAAGAACCCGTAAGGATAGATGTTCTTTTATCAAAATGATCTTTCTCATAAGCAATTTCTCTTCTAGCTAATTCTAGGTCATCATATTCAAAAGCTATTAGTTCTGGTAAATACTCAATAGCAGATCTTGCTGATATATTAGCATTCCGTAAAAGTATACCTACAGGCTCATTAAAAAAATACTTAATATCTTTTCTTGAGTATACAATATCTATAATTACATCAACCAATAACAACCCTTCACATATCAACAACAATATCAAAGATATGACTATTAATATTTGTAGAGAAAGATAAACCCCTAAAATAAATAATATAATTGAAAACATTAAACATGTCATATTCAACCAAAAAAAACCCTGCCTTAGAGCCCTATTTCTAGAGCTTTTCTTTAGTTTAAAGTTTTTTTCATATTGATTAATTTTTAATAATAAATTATAGATATGTTTTTGACTATATTTTTTCATTGCCACTCCCATGAAGACAAAGACTTTTATAAAATTTACATATTATTATTTAATTTCTAGAAACGTTAGTTGTTTACCAAAAACTACCCCTGTGTCAATATAAATACAATTGTCTTTATAAACTGGAGAATCCACTACTGTATGTCCTAAGTACACTTCATGAATACCTATTATTTCTTGATATTTCAGCGGGTGCTTCCCCAATATTCTACTCCTTCCCCATAGCGCACTTTGTAATGTAGAAGAGTTTGATTCAGAAAAATAGTCTTTCTTTAAGATATCATTTTTAAAATCTAACCAATCATTTTGCTTAATATCTGCATGCACAAACCCATACTTTCCCCCCCTAAAAGCAACTTCTAACACAATAGGTAAATTTAAGCAGACATCCAAAACTTCTTTATAGTTTTCCATTGTAAGTCCATATAACCACTCTCCCCCATGTTTACAATGAAACCCTCTCATTTCAGGTGCTATTGATGCTTCTAAACACATTTGTTCATGATTGCCACGTATAGCTTTAAACCAAGGTTTTTTGACAAGTTCAATACATTTGAGACTGTCTTTACCTCTATCAACTAGGTCTCCGACTGATATAAGCATATCCGCCTCAAAATCAAAATTTACTTCGAGGAGTTTATTCATTAATTCCTCATAACATCCATGAATATCACCGACAACAAAAAGTCGGCTTACATGAGATGCATCATAGGTTTCAATTAATAATTTAGTAGGAAATAGGTCCAATTTAGTAGTTATAACTTGCTTAGTTATTATTGAGCTTATAAGAAATTAAAAAATTATTAAATATTTTCTATATTTGAAATACTAATAAATTCTGCGAATTTTACACCAAGTACATTCAACCAATCTTTTAATTCAATGATATCCAATCTTCTATCTAAGTTTTCAACTTTAGCTACGTAGGATTGGGGCTTTTTCAACGATGAGGCTATCTGTACCTGAGTAATATTTCTTTCCTCACGTATCGATATTAAACAATGTATTAGACCAATATATCTCGGGTCATGTATTGAGCTCATAACCAGAGATGGTGTACTATCCCAACAATTATCCCAAAATAGGATAATTTCTTTTTAAATGTAGTGATCTGTATGACAAAAGGAGAAATTCTTCAAAGATCATTTGTTCGCTTTCTGCTAAACAAAAACTTTCAGAATCATGAATTTCAGCAAATCTGGACTATCTTTGTACAAGAACGATCAAGTGGCTTAAATACTGAAGAGAACTTCCATTTCATTTATAAATTTTTTAAAAAGTCTTTAGTAAAGGAGTATTTTATCTTGGATACATCAACTGTTCCTCATAGATATAGTTCTGCCTATACAAAGCACCAATTAATGAAAGAAAATTTAGCAAAGGAGCTTCGACCATCTTATGAGTCGATTTATCAAAAGGTGCAAACGCTAAAAAAAGCTATTAAACAAAAAGAGTTAGAAATTGAATTTTTAAAAGAATACAGTAGAGAATTTCCTAAAATTCAATTTGAAATTGAATCGTTAATTCATGAAAAAGAACGTGAGTATCTTGCATTAGAATCAAATATGAATGCTCTTGATGCAATCTTTAAAGTATTTAACTAAAGAAAGTTGAAGAAGCTATAAATATCAATTTTTTATCTAAAGAAGATATAATGGGTTTAACTAAATGGAAGTGAATAATGCTCCTCAAAATATAGATAAAAAAATCACTTGTGATATCTGTGATAGAGTTTGTTTAGATAGTTATGGAATTTTAAAAACGGTTACTCAAAAAGCAACTCAAGAGAAAAGTGAAGAAAACGAAGTTTACTTGTGTTCATCTTGCCTTTTTAGCTTAAGTACCCACCTGAGGACACAAAAAAAATTACTTCATCTATTCGATGAAAATTAAAAATATCAAGTGTTGATAACTAGCCTATAAAATTATTAATATTAATCGTCAATTTAAAAGTAATTTATTGACATATCTTTGTAATACTTTAAAAATCATACTAATAATATTTTATTGTTAGATATATGGCTACTACAAATAGAGATAACTTTACCCAAGCAACAATTAATTTACTTAAACGTAGAGTGTCTGGTATTTGTTCTAATCCTGATTGTTATGTACAAACATCCGAACCACAACTTACTGATACTTCAAAGGTAAATGAGACGGGTATTGCTGCTCATATTTGTGCAGCAGCGATTGGGGGACCACGCTATAATTCCACAATGACACAGGAAGAAAGAAAGCATATAAATAATGGAATTTGGCTTTGTTCTACTTGTGCAACTAAAATTGACAGAGAACCAGATTTGTATCCTACTCCATTATTGCATCGATGGAAAAATTTAGCTGAACAGAGAATAAAACAAAATTTAAATCAAAAACTTTACACACAAAGTGAAGCTGAGTACCAAGTAAACCATTCTTTATTACAAGCTTCAGGTATAAGTGTACCTAGGAGGATCCAGAGCTCCCTATCTGAAATTGCAAAAGCTATTAATCAACATATTAACCACTTAGATCCTCGTTTAGATGTACATTATTCTTTTATAAATGGGCATGATTATTTTAATATAAATATTAAAGAGAATACTGAAGAAGCTATCACGGTAAAATTTACTCCTGTCAGTCCTAAAGAATATACACAGAAATTCCAAGACCTTCTTGACCATGGTCATCGCTTTTCATGTGATATTTCAAAAATTATGACTAATTCTTCTGGTTTAAATGTGCTCTTACCAACAGATTCGGAAGATGCGACCTTAACAATTGAACCTAATAATAAAAGAAAAGCTGTCGTTGAGATAGAAAATGAAGAGGGAAATAGTTTAGTAACCTTTGAAGATGTGCTGATTCTTGGTCGTACTACTTTTTCGTTTTTTAGTCAAAAATTTGAAGGATTGCTGACTTTTAATATCAACCAAATCCCTTACAAAGGTGGTTCTATAAAAGATGCAATGAACTTAAATTTAAATGTTCATCTCTGGGATAATAAACTTTTATCGCAATTAAATTATTTTGAACAAATTTTTAAACTTTATAAGACTTTATCTAATCTTAATAAATTTTCTATAAAAATTTATATAGAAGGATTACTTGTATTTTCAACAACATCCAATATACCCCAAACAACATTTTATGGATTAAATTCATTATTATCATACACTTACTACTCTTCACTACTATGTAATATTTTAAAAATTGAGATCCCATTTCAAAGTGAAATCACTTTTACTGCAGAAGAACATCAAGATATTTTTGAGACGGTAGAAGCACTAAAAACTATAGAAATTGTTGATGATTTTTCATGCGACTGTACTTTATTTGAAGATAAAAACTTATCTATAATTTTTATTCAGAATAGTAATGAAATTACTATTGAGCAGAACACACTTATTGAAATTGATAATATTTTTAATCTAAAAATTTATGAAAATGTTTATATTCGACATATTTTTAAAGAAGCAAATATATCTCTAACTAAAGATAAAATATCTAAAAATCAAATATATAAAGTTAAAATTGATAATTCAAATAGGCTTGGTAAGTACTTTCGAACTACAACTTTAGATCCACTTGCAGGAGAAAAAAAATAGGCCAAATCGATTCAAAACATTAAGGGCTTTTTTAGGAAGGTAAACTGTTACTTATATTGAAGGGAAAATTTAATTATTTTTATTAAATCTTATTAAATTATCATTTTTCGACATAAAATTAGTGAGTTCTTTTTTGGTTTCAGCTAATTGAAATATAACACTAACTAACTGTTCAGCCTGAATTTTTTGCTCTCTTTCTAAATTCTCATATTTCTCCTTAATTTTTAAATATTTAGCCTTCCAATCTTTAGTTTCTTTGGCAATTTCTTTAGCACTATTCTTTTTCTTCTTTAAAGTTTGAGCTTCATTAATCTTAAGTTTTAAATTTCTAATTTCTTCAGAATCACCTTTTATAGCTCCTCTTCCTCGTCCTGCTTCTAATGCCACTGTATCAAAATTAATTTTTGTCCCTTTCTCCAAGTTTATGGGCTCATCTTTTATAAGTCTTTCTAATGCAGAATAGTATTCATTCATCGATTTCTGTGACATTTTTTACTCCAATTCTGTTTTTGTACTTAAGTAAAATAGAGTCAATTTCCCTTACTTCGCAAAGTAGTTGTTTTTTATAAGGATCATCATGATTCAACGGAAAAGATCGACTCATAAAGTGATATTTTGTTTTCTCTAAAGCCTTAATCGATTTTGATGAAAAAACTGCATCTTTACATGATATGCATGCGGTTATACTTATAAAAGCTGTTTTGTCACAATGTTCTTTTCTCGCACATCCGCCTAAAGGAGTTCTTCTATAAGATAATCTTCCATCTCTTATAGCTTGTTCAGTATGCTTAAAATCAGTTAAAAATAAGGGAACATTTCCAGTTTCTTTAGCATTTTGTAAACGAGTTCCTTCAGCCCCAAATAGAGGAATTTCTGTATCAATAATGTCCTCCTTAAAGCTTAGAAGACTTTCCATAAATTTTTCTTCATTAAAAGTATCAATTAGCGTCTGATCAAAAATATAATTAGGTATTAAATGAGAGTTATTACCATAATAATAGGTCATTTCCTCTGTAATATGCTTTAATTGACCTTTCAAAGCTGGCGTTTGAACTAGTCCACTCCTAGAAGCATAAACAGTTAAACTTCTTCTAAATTGATGTGCTGACAGAGGAAAAGGCTGATTAATCTTGACCTTACGTTCATGTAAATCACTCAGCAGCTCAATTCTTTTCATTTCTTCTAGATCATATTCACATATATTTAAGTCGAGATTAAAAAATTTAATAGTTGGAATAAAATCTATTTTATTTTGTACGGAATACTTGTAAATATTAGTTTTTGTTCCTCCTTTAGGCGCATAAAAAATAGGAAATTGAGAATAATCTTTAGTTTGAATTTTTGAGATAAAGGTAGAGATTTTTACCATTTCTTGAGCTACTTTAATTGCAATTTCCACAGCAGATGAACAAATCCATACTGTCTTCATTGGACCAATTTTTGTAAATTTAGATGTATATCCATTTAAAATGAATACTTGTGTATTTTTAATTAATATTTTATTTAATGCATTAAATGGCAAAAGTAAACACTCAGACATACGCATTCCAGAAAACAGCAAAATTGATAATTTTGTTAGCTCCATAAGGCTATAGTAATATTTCTTTAGATTAAACATATTATTAATTTTATATTTTTTTGCTATTTCTTCTAATCCAAAAAATTTAATTCTATCAAATACATAACTCCAAATATTTCTATATGATAATTTTAATGTTTGTCTAAAATCATTATCAAATACAATCCTAAAAATATGTAAAAATTTATATCTATATTTAAGGTACTCATTAAATATTTGTTCTTGTTTTTTTATTAAAATTGCATAAATTCTCGTTGGAATTACTAAATGTTGTTTAATTTCATTACTCAATAATTTATCTTTAAAAGAAGTTAACTCATTAAATTGTGATGGGCTAATAGAAAAATTATGCTCAGTAAAAGTCACTGATAATCTTGAAATTTTTTTTAATGTAGTTATAAAAAAAGAAAAGACCCGTCTTTTTTTATTTCGAAAATATTTAAAAACATATGAAGTAAATTTATTATTACTTGATAAATTATCCAATGAAAATTTATTCTGATATGCTATTCTTACTAAAATCCTAATATTAAAGTAATAACTAAAAATAGATGAAGCACTTATAGATCTACTATTAGTATTACAAAACATAAGACCATACACTAATAACTTTGCTTGAAATATTAATAAATTCTTAAGATTTTTATTTGAATCTTCCAGTATAATATTATTAAAATCAATTTTATTTGCAATAGTTGGTCTATACAAATAAGGAGTAAAATCCCAAATATTATCTTTAAAATAAGATAAAATTGTACCATTACTATTAAAAGTTATACCAGTCTTATTTGTCGGATAATTTTTTTGATACTCAACGGGTAATACATAACTTAAGAATAAAAAATTATTTTCCATTTAAATCTCCTCTAAACTAACAAGAAGTTGTAAATGTTGTAACCAAAAATCATCAAGAAAGCCTTCCTCGACATTCTCTTCAGTTTTTTTAATTATCAAACTTGTGGTTGGAAATTTGTTAGTCATAAATTTTAAAATCTCATTTATACGATAGATAATTTGTTCAGACTCTTTTGTTTTATTTTTCAAATTAGCAATAATCATTTTTACTGAAATAATTTTTTTAATATCAACAACATCAGCATGGATTGCATATTTATCACAAAAAAGACAAGTCTCTAAGTTACTGCAATTAGGCTGTATAGAATTATCGTTAAATTCTTTTTTTAAAGCAGGACTCCTTTCTTCACAATGACCAATAGGTGTAGATTTTTGTTTATTTTTTTCTTGTGAATTTTTAATATTGACTCCAATAATTTCACTATTAAATCTATACCTTAGAACAGTAGATTCAATTTGAGCTTTATAAAATTCCGACATTTGCAATGCCATTTCCTCAAAAGAAATATTTGTATAGTTTTTTAATATAGTTTTTGGGGTGTTACCTAATTTTTCAGCTGTAAGTAAAGGATCATTACTAATAGCCAGATAATTATTACTAACATTTTTTCTTAAAATTCTATTATGCACTGGTACAATCTGAAAAACATCTTTTAAAAATCTATGATATTTAGTAAAATAAACATTATCTAATTTAGTAAATTTATTTATTTTAGATAATGTCATTGTGGGCATATAAAAGAATAATTTATCATCTATTCCATTTTTTGTATCTTTATCAAACTCACTTAATAAATAACTACGAAAATCTAGAAATAATTTATAAAATTTTAAAAATTTCAAACCAAACTCAATTGGAACTGTTTTCCCCCCTGCACGTATTTTACTACCATAACCTCTCATACCTTTTTTTGATGATAGCATTTCAAATTTTTCTACTTTTAACTCACATAGAACTGCTTCATTAACTCCTGTGACAGCGATAAATGCTTTTGCAAAAGCCATTATTGCAATATTTGCTAAATTTACTTTTATATTACAATTTCGAAAATTCATTAAATTTAAATCTTTTAGGCTTTTTACCTTAAAATAATAAGATGCTTTTAATTGTGTAATTGATGAATTTGATTCAATAAATCTTTTATCTTTTACAACCTTATCCAAAAATATATTTATTGGTACAATCTTATTATCCTCATCATAAAACATATCATCTTTAATTAAATTTATTTTTTTAGATTTATTAAATTCAAAAAAATATTTTTCCCCTCCAAACTTAATTAAATCAACTATATATGGCAGAGGTTCTTTATTCAAAATATATCTAGCTAAAGTTTCAAATATATAAATTTGCTTTTCTAAAAAAATATTAACATCTTCACTATTATATTGAGTTATTGGTCTATTGATTCGATCTGATTTAATTCTTTTAATTGATGATAAAAAGTACTCTGAAGTTAAATTAGTAGAAAATTCTAAAAAGATTCTTAATAATTTTTGCTTCAATGAGTATCCGCCAAAATCAGAAGTATTTCCTCCTTTAGTAAATTGCTTTATTTTATCCAATAAAAAAATTGTGAAATTTTTATAAATTTCAAGAGCATCCTCTACATTAGACACATCTGCATTACCATAATTTTCATTTATGTAATTAATGATATAATTAAAGTTTTTAAGCTGACCTTTTAATGTATTATTAGATTGAGATTCCTCAACAAACTTTAAAATTATTTTCTTAATTGGTAAAATTCTATCTTTTTTTAATGAATCCAATTTCACCGGTTTAATTTTATTAATACGAGATTTTTTATCAACTTCACTAAAACACCACGACCCAACATCAAAAGTAATCTCTCTATGATTTAAACCAAACTTAATAATTAAATTAATTACTTGTTGATCATCCAAACTCTCCAAATCGTCAAAATTAGTAATATTTAAAATTTGTGTTGTTCTTAATTTATATATTTCCATATTATTCCTATAAAAAATTAAATAAATTATTTTCAAAAATATTTTGAGTATCAATATTTTTAGCTAATATTTCTTTATGATCAAGATACGACCAAGTCGTTTGAATATTTTTATGTCCCATTCTTTTTCTTATATAATCGACACATTTTTGATTATTTATTCCTCTACTTTGTAAATTAATTACTATATTCATTCCAAAAGTTGCTCGTAGATCATGAAATCTGATATTTCCGAACCATGGATAATCTTCTTGTATTTTTTTTACAAGATCATCAAAATTCTTTCTTACTGCATTCCCTTTATATATTTGAATATCTATTCTTTTATTTTCTTTAAGTATACTATCTTTAATATCATTCATATTAGATTTACTAGTATAAAATGGTGATCCTATTCCTGTTAGAAATATATAATTTTCATCTGAATCTTTATAATAGCTTTTTCTAGCTCTTTCTTTCCAAGTATCAGAATTTATATACTCATGTAATCTTTCAACTAGCCATTTAGGTAGTTCTAATATGTATGGTATATCACCTTTAGAATCTATTCCACTTCCCGCACCGATTCTTAAAGTATAGGTCTTATTCGAAGTAATTTTATCTTTTGTTATTAAATCATTTATATTTTTCACTTTTATTGTACATATACTTTGAAGTCTCGCTCCTGAATGGAAAGCTATACTGCACATAAGCTGTAATGTTCTAGACCCATATCTATCTAAATATTCACTCAAAATTTCTTGTTCTTCATTTATTAATGGTCTTAATTTTCCGCCATCATATATAGCAGTAGAATCCTTAACACTATATGGCTTTTTTATAGAAAGGCTTGATGAAACAATTTCTTTATTAAATTCAAAACCCAATTTACCATTGATCGTTATTATTTTCTTTATTAACTGATAAGGTTGATTCTCAAATAAAGAAGAGTTCAAATAACCATTTTCTAGACAACTTTCATAAAAATTAACTACGCGATTTATTCTCTGTTTAGCCGTATTCAGGCTCATGTCACCTTTTTCAATTTGTTCAATTAAATGCCTTCTAAATAAATATGTAATTCTTTTATTCAGTAATTTAGGAAAATATAATTCATCTAATTCCCTATCTTCTATAAAACGATAATAATGTAATAAGTCTACTGCAATTGACTTCAAATTATCACCCACTATGTCGTTGTATTTTATTAAATAACTATTAAAATACAATGATGCAAGTTCCCACACCTCACCTGAGCTTTTTAAAATTACTGGAAAAGAAATTGTGAAAATATCTCGTCTATTTTCAAACGAAGATAAATTCCTCTCAAGATCCCAACTTATGTCGAGAATTTTATAATTCGCAATATAAATAATTCGTGCTTTTGAGTTCAATTTGTTTTGATTTGACATTCTTGATCACCTCAAGAAATCTGATATTGTCTAAAAATTACACAAAATTCCTTTTTTCTTTATTATTTTTTGTAAAGAAATTAAATTCCATATGCTCAAGTGTAGTGTGGGAAAAACCATGACGGCCATTACGTTGGCAACAGCATTGGCACAAAAAGGATATAAAGTAGCATTAGCAGATTCAGACAATCAAAAATCGGCTTTACAGTGGTTAAAACAGCGCCCCAACACGGTCGCAACCATTCAAAGCCTCGACTGGCGTCACGAGAAATCAATTGGTGATGCACCTAAAAATTTGGATTATCTAATTATTGATGCACCTGGTGCACTTTCAGGTGAACATGCTGAGCAACTCATCAGTGAAGCTCATGCGATTATCACCCCACTTCAGCCTTCATTTTTCGATATAGACAGTACTCGTCGCTTTTTGAAGCATCTACAAGATATTAAGCGCATTCGTAAAGGCAAAGTACAGATTTTACTTCTTGCTAATCGTGTAAAACCGAATAGTGCTAGCTCAAAAGATATTCAACAGTTTTTTGAAAAAATTGAACAGGAACCTGTTGCGTGGATTGCTGAACGTACGGCTTATGGTAGCTTAGCGATGCAAGGCTTAAGCATTTTTGATAAACCTCAAAAAAACTTTATTACGATTCAAAATCAATGGCAACCTGTTCTAAACAAGTTAGTTGAAGATAAAGCTGAGTGGTTTTAAATCACTTTTAGTCTCTAAAAAGAGATGTATAAGGTTCTTTACATTACGGCCTTAAAATTTGCCTCAGGTTATTTTTCAGTTAATATGACTTTATTCTATGTAGAAAATTAGAGAAATATTGTTCGTGCATCCATACGCTCCTAATTTACAGCGCGTTTTATTGTTTGGGCTGTTTTTTATTTTGATTTTTTTAGGATTTAATATCCTGAAATACTTTATTGTTCCTGTACTTTGGGCTGCCATCATTGCTTATATGACTTGGCCTATTTATTTAAGAATTCAACGTTTTTTTGGAGAAACCCGTAATACTTTAAATGCAACTCTAATGATTAGCCTGGTCGTTTTGGTTGTTGGCGTACCATTTACATGTGCTATTTTTATTTTGCAGCATGAAGGCCGCAACTTATATTTTGACTTACAACGTCAGGTTTTTTCAGGTCATTTAAGTGTTCCTGATTTTATTCGCGAGCTTCCTTTTGTTGGAAAAGAAATTTCTCGCACACTCAATGAGTTAAATAACGATCCTAATAGCACCATTCAGAATATTGCAGCTTGGGTTCAAAGCCATTTAAGTTATGGCCGAATGCTGCTCGGTGAAATTAGTAAAAATGTTGTCAAATTTGGCTTTGCCGTATTTACTCTCTTTTTCTTTTATCGTGATGGTCAAATGATTTTATCTCAGGTGAGTAAAGCCTTAGAAATGGTCATCGGCCCTCGTATTCATCATTATCTCGATACGATTTCTGAAACGACTCGTGCTGTAGTCTATGGTGTGGGTTTAACTGCAATTGCTCAAGCTGTTTTAGCTGGATTAAGTTATTTCGTAGCAGGCGTTCCAAACCCAATGGTACTTACCATTGCTACTTTCTTATTAGCTTTAATTCCATTTGGTACACCAATTTCCTATTTAGGCGTCGGTCTATGGTTGTTCTCTCAAGGACAAACAATGGAAGCAATTGGTGTAGTAGTTTGGGGTGTGGTGATTGTTAGCAGCTCAGATAATGTGATTCGACCACTTGTGATTTCTGGTGCCACAAAAATTCCATTCTTATTAATTATGTTTGGTGTGTTAGGTGGTATTGCGAGCTTCGGATTGGTAGGTTTATTTATTGGACCTGTAATTCTGGCTATTTTACTGGCAATTTGGCGTGAATGGTTACATGAAACCATTGAGCCTGAACCGATGCCTAAAACGACTATGATTTATGATTCTGAAAATGAATCTTCTAACGATAAAGAGTGAAGTATTTATTTAATTTAAAAATGTTTCTAGATACAAATTAACTATTTAAATTAACTTGTAGGTTAAACCTTCGTTTGTTTGAATCAAACAATCATATATATTTATAAGGACATCCAATCATGCAGATGTTTAATAAAATTGGCGCAGTCTGTGCGCTTACAGCTTTTTTTACGGTTGGCTGTAGTTCAGTCACAAAAACTGTATCAGATACAACTCAAGCATTAACCACAATGCATACGAAAAAAGTGGTCGATGTAAATGAAGTGACAGCCGCTGGTATTGGTAAAAAATTAGGTACGATTAGCTTTCAAGATAGCGACAAAGGTTTAATTATTACCCCTGCTCTAGCTGATTTACCAAGTGGTACACGCGGCTTCCATATTCATGAAAATGCATCTTGTGAACCAGCTGTAAAAGATGGGAAAGCTGGTGCTGCTTTAGCTGCTGGTAGTCACTATAACCCGAACCAAGCCCCTCATCACGGTACGCCAACCACTGGCCATTTAGGTGATTTACCTGCTTTAGTGGTCGATAATACTGGTGTTGCAACGACTGCTGTAATCGCACCTCGATTGAAACTTGCTGATCTTCAAGGTCGAGCTATCATGATTCATGCGGGTGGCGACAACTACTCAGACTCACCTCTGCCTCTCGGCGGTGGCGGAGCTCGAATTGCATGTGGTGTGATTAAATAATTTATGTCTTTTTCAAATTGTGGGTATCTAAAAAGATATCCACAATTTTGTTAATTTATTGATCGTTACAACTTGGTTTAAGCCTAATAAAATCTTAAAAAATGACTGACTTTTGTAGATAAAAAGAATAATATTTTTGAAGTAATAAAAATTTAAAGTTACATACTGCTTTCTCACGTATTCTCTAATTTAGAACAAAAGCCGTGAACTATCTGATCCAAATATTTAATAGTTTTAAGACAAACTCGATTTTAATTTATTGCCTGCAAATTTTGATTGTACTCACAGGCACAACTTTAGGTTTACTTTGGCTAGGCCATAACGAGCTCATTGTTCCTGTGACTTTAGGCGCGATTGCAGCAGCGTTAACCGACTTTGATGATCGCTTAAGTATTCGACTACGTAACTTGGTTTACGTCTGCCTCCTCTTTTTTACAGTCAGTAGTATTCTTGGCTTTTTAGCTCCCTACAAAATTTTCTTTATTTTATATCTTTCTCTTTCTAGTGCTTTTTTCATTTTATTAGGTGCTTTAGGGCAACGTTATGCCACAATTTCGTTTGGCACTATTTTGCTTTCCATTTATAGCATGTTCGGTTTAGGCGAATATACGCACTGGTACCAACAGCCTACCTACTTTGTTTATGGTGCTTTGTGGTATGGCTTTACATCTATTTTGTTTTTTATTATTAAACCAACACTTCCCTTACAAGATAAGCTCTCACAAATTTTTAAAGAAATTTCTGTTCTACTGCAAGCCAAAGCACGCTTGTT
Source organism: Acinetobacter calcoaceticus ANC 3811 (assembly GCF_000399665.1). Lineage (GTDB taxonomy): Bacteria > Pseudomonadota > Gammaproteobacteria > Pseudomonadales > Moraxellaceae > Acinetobacter > Acinetobacter calcoaceticus_B. The sequence goes on along the minus strand of NZ_KB976986.1, from coordinate 3,381,625 downwards.
CGATCCCGACAATAAAGAAAACGTAGAACAACTCTTATATGAATTATCTTTACAAAATACGCAAGTTGCTCAAAGTCTCAATCAAATACGTAGCTCCCTACTCACTAGACTCAAAGCTTCTAGGGTAAGCAATAAAAGTATTTATTGGCTAAATCTGTATTTTTTTGCGCGGGACATTCACGAGCAAGCGACCTCTAATTATTTACATTACGAACATATTCAACAGAACTTTAGCCGTAGTGATCTTATTTTCCGTTTCCAAAAAAACCTGCGCCTACAAGCACAAGCGTGCCAAGATCTAGCTCAGTGTATTTTGCATAATCGGCCATCTCAGCCTTCGCAAGAAAGTCGGACGGTATTGAACCATTTGGAAAGTTCTTTAAAGGACTGGATACAGCAGCATCCACAAAACTTTGAAGTTAAAAATTTAAGACTTATTTTTGATAATTTAAAAGGCATGCATGAACAGTTTGAACAACTACAATATGCACAGCCCTTCCCTGAAAATAATACCCAAACAAGACAAGAACACTTAAATTTACTTGATGATGATATTCAAGGGTTTTCAGATCTGATCTTAAAACTCCGGCAACAGCTTACACCGCAGTCAGCATTGTTTAGACATGCCATACGAATTGCAGTTGTTTTCGCCGCAGGTTATGCGATTTCGTTATTGCCCTTTGCACAGCATGGCTATTGGATTTTACTGACTAGTTTGTTTGTCTGCCAGATCACTTATTTTGCGACTAAAAGCCGTCTTAAACTAAGAACTATTGGCACCTTACTCGGTGTTCTACTAGGAATACCTATTCTATATTTTGTACCGAGTATTGAAGGTCAGCTCATCATTACGATTATTTGCGGAGTCTGTTTTTTCTACTTACGGCAAAAGAAATATGCATTGGCTACGCTTATGGCCACCCTCATGGTGCTGTTAATTTTCAACTTAAAAGGTGCAGGCTACAGCATTATTTTACCTCGCCTGATAGATACGCTGTTAGGCTGTTTTATTGCATGGCTTGCCGTAAACTTTATTTGGCCTGATTGGAACTTCCGCAATATTCCCAACAATATTAAGAAAAGCAGCAAAGCAACATTAGATTATTTCAATGTGATTGTTGAGCAATATCAATATGGCAAAAATCAGGATATAGAGTACCGCCGAATTCGTCGTGCTGCCCATAATGCTCAAATCGAGCTATCTAACATGATCTCGAGTTTAAGTGCTGAACCAAATCCAAATCCTCAACTCATTCATTACGCTTTTCGCTATTTGGTTTATAGCCACAGCCAGCTGAGTTATGTGGCAGCGTTAGGTAGCCAACGGCAGAAAATTGAGGATCAACAGGTATTACAGCTCTTACTGGATTGTCAGCACATTCTTAATCAGAGTTTATTTGAACAAGCTTCTATTGACTTTAATTTTCTTGAGCGAACTTTAAAACAAATTCAAAATCTAACAACGCATGAGCACTTTTCAGAAAGCTATACTCTAGTCTTAAAACAAATGAGTTTACTATTAGAAACCCTACCTGAACTCTTAACTTTAAAAGGTCAGCTTTTAGAACAAGAGATTAAATAGCTATAACACTTTATTGAGGATAAAAAATGGACTTTCCAAAGATATATAAATTTCTTTCTGCCACTTTTTTATTGCTAAGTAGCACATCATATGCATTTGAAATAAATGATTTAAAAAAGATTATAGAGTGTCAATCAGATCAAGAAACTTATACCAGTTTTGCTTCTGAATATGATGAAAATTTATCAGCGCTTGGCTTTAAAAGAATTGAAGATTCAGACCAATCTTTCATTTATTTATATAAAACTAATCAACCCATTGAACTGTTTGGTTTAAAGACAAACGAAATTGCCCTAGCTGGCCAAGGTATAACTGCCGTTTTTCGTAATGTAAATGTTCAACAACTTTCAAAGAAATTTAATATTCCTCAGCATCCAGACTTTAAAACATTACCTTTTTTTAGAGGTGTTCGCACTGTCAAGACAGAACCTGCAACAGCAGATTCTTTTACTGTTTATCATAATCTCAACTTATCAGAAATGACCGGAAAAAGTCCGATGACATTATTAGGTTGTACTTATGAAACAGACCGCGAGGAAATGGAAAAAATGTTAAAAGAATAGCTAAAAAAACCGGAATATCGATTCCGGTTTTTTTAATTTAATCATTTCCTTCGAGCTTTCTTTCTTGCATTTCTTGCTTTAAAGCACTTCGTGGTTGAGTAAACCAAAGAGCAATAAAAGTAAATGCAGATAATACAAAGGCCCATAAATGAAATTGTGTATAGAGATAACGCACCAACTCAATCATTGCAAAAAAGCTCATCATCAATAGCATCGAGACTGCAGCCGCTACCGTTCCTTTTGACACTTCAGATGACATGAGTGCAAAGCGATATAAGACTGAAAAGCTAATTCCCTCACCAAAACAGATGAGCGTCATGCCTGTAAGCAAACAAGGAATTAAATAGGTTTGCCAAACTACACCCAATATTAAAATAAATGTCCCAATCAGCATAATCGGTAAACCAATCAGAATGGTCTTACCTAAAGCGAGACGGTCAATAATTTTAATTAAAACAATATTCCCGAGAATGAGACCAAGAAACACTGGAAATTGAGCCAAGCCATATTGCACACTGGTGAGCTTTAACTCATCTACCAAAATGATTGGAGATAAAGCAATCCATAGCATTAAAGGCATGCCCACCAACGGTAAAGCAAGACTTAAGCCTAAAAAACGGCGGTTAGTAAACACCTTTTTAAAATCATCAAAAAGATAACTAAAAGGTTGTCGAGTTACACTGGCCTGCTGACTTGGCATTTGTTTTTTCAAACCGACCCAACTGAGTAATGCCAACACAGCAATGGCGACAAATCCCCAATGCCAAGACACATAGTCGATAAGAAAAGCACCCAACACTGGTCCAAGCAACGGAGCAAGTAAGGAAATATTGGCCATGAGAGCCATGACTTTAATGGCATCACGCTCAGCAAAACTCTCTTGAATAGCGGCATAACCGACTGCGGAGATTACGGTTAAGCCAATTCCCTGCAAAAATCTTAATGCCAAAAACTGTTCTATTTGCCGTGTTAGTAAAATTAAGAAGCAGCAGAGAGCAAAAAACAAAACCCCTGCTAGCAGTACTTTTTTACGTCCGAGACGATCTGACAACGGCCCAAGTAACCATGCAACCGTGGCACCACCTAATAAATAAAATGACATTGAAGACGGCGCCCAAGTTGCGCTTACACCAAAATCTTGAGTAATTGCCAACATTGCTGGCTGAATAAGGTCATTGCCAATATAAACCGCAAATTCAAATAGCACTAAGGCCAAAGGAAACATCAACGTTGTACGGTTCAACGTTGTCGTTTGAATATTTTTCATGAGTTGTACACTTCAAAATAGCGGCCAAAATGTCTCAGCAACTACATATTGAAATAAATAATGTAGTCATGACGATGACAGTATGGTCTATCAATCTTTAGATAAGTTTTTATATGCCGTGAGAGTGCATGTTTAGAAGGTGAAACACCGTATTCACAAGGTGTCTAAAACGAGAAAAAATGTATGACGTGAGATTCGGTAATTTTTTACCAATTGGCACAATTGCCGAGCGCAACAATAGCACTTTTTAAATTGATCAGCAATCACGCAATTTCAAGAAGCTTAAATTTCAGTTTTTTGCACTAAAAGATCCACAAATTCCTGTTGTGCACAAACTCAAAGTTATCCACATATTCGATAAAAAATTAAGCATTAAGGACAAGGATTAACTTGAAAGTCTGGGGCATCTTGTCCTTGTGTACATTGATAGCTTTGCTTTTTATTCACAATTTTCCAGACTTGCTGGTCTCGTTTTAATAAATATTCTGTGCGGACTTTTGTTATCGCATCTTCGCTAGAATCTGTCTGTAAAATAGTGACTTGAGCATTAGAGGGATCATCGGCAGCATTCATTTGCTGTGAAATATCCAAATTGTTTGCATCGTTTAAAAGATCCGGCTGATCAAGTAATACCGCTTGTATCGGACTATCCGCAAGTTGGGCAGAAGAATTTTTCGCTGGAGTACACGCCGTTAGCGTTACAAGGCTACAAGCAATCAGCAAACTCATTTTTCTCATACGTGATCTCTTAGATTTACCCAAACTTAATGCTAAAGACTACAAATACTTTTTTCCGTTCAACATTGTAAACGGATTTATAAATATAAAGCTTTTCTTCAAAACAAATAACTCAGAATGAGATAGCAACCCAATATTATTGATTTTTAATCAACAATATTTTTCAAATTCATGCATTTTTCAACAAGAGTAAATTCCGTAAAGTACACATCAAATTTAGGAATTTAATTAGAGTGACTCCCATGAGTAAGATTTTAGTGATTAATGGTGCCAAACAATTTGCACATTCAAATGGTGAATTAAATGACACATTAACTACACTCGCAACGACCCATCTCACGGAACTTGGCCATGAAGTTCAAATGACCCGTGCCGATAGCGATTATGATGCCGAAAATGAAGTTGAAAAATTCTTATGGGCAGATGTCGTTATTTACCAAATGCCAGGTTGGTGGATGGGCGCGCCTTGGACAGTTAAAAAATATATTGATGATGTATTTACTGTAGGTCATGGTTCACTTTACGCAAATGATGGTCGTAGCCGTTCTGATGCATCAAAAAAATATGGTTCAGGTGGTTTAATTCATGACAAAAAATATATGCTGTCATTGACTTGGAATGCACCAATGGAAGCATTTGATGATGCAGATCAGTTCTTCCACGGCGTAGGCGTAGATGGTGTTTATTTACCATTTCATAAAGCTAATCAATTTTTAGGCATGAGCACATTACCGACTTTTATTGTAAACGACGTGATTAAAATGCCTGACGTTGATAGTTATGTTGAAGAATATAAAGCACACTTGAACACTGTATTTGCAGCAGCTTAATAAGGAAAAATCCATGCTAACCATTATTGCAGAAATTCGTACCAAATCAGCTGGACAGCATCGTCAAAACGTATTGGATGCATTCCAAAAAATTATTCCAATAGTTTTAGCAGAAGATGGTTGTCATGGTTATGAACCTTTAGTTGATCATATATCGGATGCCAGTTTTCAAACTAAAGAGCCCGATACGATTGTGATGTTAGAAAAATGGGCAAGTGTTGCTCATCTTGAAGCACATTTGGCTACACCTCATATGCAAGCACATCATGAAGCAGTTAAAGATGATGTCATTGATGTCAAAATTAAAATTTTAGAAAGCGGCGTATAATTTAGCCCATAAAAAAAGACGATATATTTATCGTCTTTTTTAGTTTTTAAGAACAAAGCTGTGTTTGGAAACCTCTAGAGCCTTTCCCTCTCGCGCACTGATAGCTTTTTTGCTTATTCTGCAATTGCCATTTTTCATCGACTAATTTAAATGCATATTCTGTTCGAATGGCAGAGACAGAGTCATCCATTAAACCTGTTTGAATGACAACAATACGGGAAACAGTTGGAGATTCTACTCGGTTAAACACTTGCTGAACTGAGGTGTTATTGTGCTCTTTTACAATCTCAGATTGAGCTTTAATTACTTGTTGCATTGGGGTTTCTGAGCCCACAAAAGGAATTAATTTACTGGTCGTCGCACACCCAGTGAAAAGTCCAGCACAGAGCGCTGAAATTAAAAATAAACGTTGCATTTTTATCACCAAAAACAAAAGGCATAGCTTTATGATGCTATGCCTTGGTCGGTTACTCTGTAGAAACTATGTAGTTCTAAAGACGGCTACTCTTTTTCAGACCAAATAATTGTTCTTGCTCACGCAACTTTAATGACAATCGTTTGATAAAATTAATTTCTATTACACATAACAAATAGGATCATTATGCAACTGACTTATGCGGGACAAGTTTTCTTGGTGGTCGTTGCAGTTTTGATGATTTGGTCATTTGTACTCACCAAGCTTTGGGTCAAGCGTTTAGCTAAAAATCGAGAAAGTAGTAAGTTTGAATTTGCTTATTTATTTGCCGTGGTTTTTAGTATTAGTGCTTTATTTTTCCCATTTACTTATTGGGTTTCTCAGGCAGTCTACGGCTTAGTAACCAAACCAACTTACGATGCAACTATGGTGAGTTATACTTCTGAATGGGTAGATACTGAACGTACCGACTCAAATGGACGTAAATATAAAACTAAGACTCTCATGCATACTGCTCAGGTTCAATTTAAAGATAATCAAAACAGAACTCTAACTTTAGACAACTCAGTTCGCTCTGGTGATGTGCCTGTAGTTGGTGAACATATTACTGTTGTTTATGAATCTGGTGATCACACCGCGCAAGAAAAGAGCTGGCGAACAATTCTATTGTTTGCAGCCGCTTTATTTATGTTGTTTATTTTAGGTTATGTGTTGCTCATGATTATTGCCTATAGTCTAAAGCGCGACATGGAACCCTACAAAACATTTGCTAGCACTTTAATTTTTAAAGTCACGCTTCCACTTGGAACAATGGCGATGTTTGCGATGTTGTCATATTCTATTTTTGCCTATTTCTTTTTAGGTAATCCAAGGGATTTACCTCTGTGGGCCATTGGGCTTTGTAGCTTTTTTGCTCTTAGTCTTTTACCGTTGATTTATCATATTCTGACGGGTTGGAAAGCATATAAGAAATAGTTTAAAAAAAGCTATTCATAAAAAATAAATTTTATTAAGAATTTATTCCAACTTAGATAAATCAACAGGTTCAATATTATTAATTTTTACAATATTAGGATTGGGTTCAAATCTTAACCACTTTTTTTCATCCATCTTTCAACTTTTTCTTTGCCTAAAATATGTAAAAGATTTGTAAGTAAATTAAATTTTGAATAGTTATCATAATAATAAATTATTACATTAATATGGTCTTCATTATTTAATGAAAAAATTTCATTAATATACACTTCATCAGAAATATCTAAAGAATGCCCCCAAATAAAGATATTGATGCTATTTCTATATTTTTCATCCAATGTAATTGCAAGATTCCTTTTTTTGATTACCTCCCAAAATTTTTGTATGTTTTTTATGTACTGATCTTCACTTAAAAATTGGTAATCTGTATTCTTAAATAACTTTTGATGATATTTAGTAAAACCGTAAGCTTTTAAACTTCTTAGCAAATCTCCTTTTAACTCAGAAATACCTAATACTATATTTTGATCTTCCCCACAACTTCCATGGAGAAAATCAGTATCTAAGCTAGCATCATAAAAATTAATGTATGTATTTGTATAATTGAAAGAAAAAATCTTATTCACAAAACCAAAGCTAAAATCTTCACTCAAATTAATAATAGGGGAAAGTGTCTTTACAAATAACTCTAAATATAAATTGAAAATTAAAATAAAATTATCAAGTTGATTATTAAGAAAACTCAAACTTCCTTCGTTACTATATATATCGTAATTTGAAAAAATTCTAATAAATTTTGATGAAATAACATATTCATGAGAATTCGTTTCTTCTGTAGCAATTTCTTTTCGAAATCTACCACTCTCATCATATCCCACATTATAATAATCTTTATTCAACAATCCTATAGAACAAAGCACATGGCACATCTTCTCACCTAAATAAATAAATTTATTATCATAATCAGAAGCCTTATAACCAGAAGTTCGTATTACTCGTTCTAATTTATTTTCATTTAAAGATACTTCATTAATTTTATCCAGAAAATTAGTAGTATAAATTAATGCTTCCTCAATTTTTTGCTCAAAGTCAATCCATGTTTTAATCTCTCTAACATGATCAGAAAAATACTGATACCAAATATTTTCTTTTAATTTTTGTTTTAACTCTTTAACTTGTTCAGTCGAAATTTTTATCTCATCGGTTTGGTACATTGCTTTTGTATATTTAAAGAAGTAATTTTCTTTTTCATATAGAGAACCAAATAAGTCATCAAATCCCATCTCACCTTTCTGCTCCTCCCAGCTTTCTATAGCTCCCATTGCGACCATGAAATGATCATATTTCGTAGGTAAGTAATGTGATAAATCAAAGCCATTGCCGACAATTAGAATATTCATTGTTATAAAATTCTCATAATAAAAAAAGCGCATCTTTCGATACGCTTTTAACAGAAATTCTTTTATTCAATCAAGCATTAAAGATCAAATAATTTGCCTGGGTTCATAATCCCGTTCGGGTCAAACGTCAACTTCAAAGCTTTCATATATTCAATTTCTTCAGGCGAACGTGAATATTCCAAATACGGTTTTTTCGTCATACCTACGCCATGTTCGGCAGAGATTGAACCATCGTATTTTTTCACGGTATCAAACACATATTTATTCACAACCTGACACTTCGCAAAGAACTCATCTTTGGTTAAGTTTTCAGGTTTTAAAATATTTAAATGCAAGTTACCGTCACCGATATGACCGAACCAGCAAATTTCAAAATCAGGATAGTTCTCTTGAACAATTGCATCAATCTCACGAATAAATGCAGGCACGTGAGTAATTAATACTGAAATATCGTTTTTGTATGGAATAAACGGCGCGATTGATTCAGAGATATCTTCACGTAAACGCCATAAACTTTCGACTTGGTCAAGGCTCTGGCTCATTACGCCATCAAGTACCCACCCCTGCTCCATACAATGCTCGAAGATTTCCATCGCTTTATCGATAATCGGCTCATATGGCGCTTCAAACTCAAGCAATACATAGAACGGACATTGAGTTTCAAATGGGCGTTGTACATGTCCATGATCTAAAACTTTTTGCATTGCAAGTTCACCAAAGAACTCAAATGCAGTTAAATCGATATCTTTTTGGAATGCATGTAATACAGGCATCACTGCATCAAAATCAGGAACACCTAAAACTAAAACTTGTAAGTTTTGTGGTTGGCGCTCAAGTTTAATTTCTGCTTCAGTCACTAAACCTAATGTACCTTCACCACCAATAAACAAATGCTGCAATGCATAACCAGTTGCATTTTTAACCATACCTTTGTTTAAACGTAAAATATCACCTTTACCAGTGACAACGGTTAAACCAAGCACCCAATTACGTGTCATACCGTATTTAATGACTTTAATACCACCAGCATTGGTACCGATATTACCGCCAATCTGGCTAGAACCCGTTGATGCGAAGTCAACCGGATAATACATCCCTTGTTCTTCAGCATAATTTTGCAATTGTTCAGTCACAACACCAGCTTGTACTCGTACCATACGATCTGCTGGGAAGAACTCAAGAATTTGGTTCATTTTGTCCATGCTAATGACAATTTCACCATTAGTTGCTACCGCACCCGCAGAGAGACCAGTACGACCGCCTGACGGTGTAATCGCAATATTAAACTGGTTCGCAAGCTTTACAACTGCCTGAACTTGTTCAGTGGTCGATGGAAAAACGATGACCGATGGGTTCGGATTAAAATGCTTGGTATGATCTTTACCCCAGTTTTCGAGACTATCAGCATCGGTTTTAATACGGTTTTCACCAACGATTGCTGTTAATTGGGTGAGTAACTCAGGTGTTAAAGCGACTGGAGCATTCATCGTTTGCAGACCTAGCAAGAAGTAAACTATGGTGGGACTATGACTTCATATTTTCAGGGTTTTCACCTGAGCAAAGCCATAATGTTCAAGGAACTCCTATATTCTACATGCAACAGCCCAAGCGATAAAGTTCAGAATAGAGATACTGTCACTACAAAACATGTTTAACGTAAATAAATGCTTTTCTATAAGACTTTCAGAGAAAAATCGCATTTAAATCTCATGCCAAACCTATTCTAAATGACTCACAAGCCATAAATAGAAGTGATTAGACATAGATAAAATTGCCATAAGACGATGGCGCAAACGAAATATCTATAGTACCGACCATTATGTTATGATAGCGCCACCAAATTTGGCCTTTGTAGCGGAGCCGTAATGAGCCAACATCTTTCACTACCTAAAGATAAAATCCGTTTCCTTTTGTTAGAAGGCGTTCACCAAAACGCAGTCGATACTCTAAACGCTGCGGGTTACACCAATATTGACTATCGCAAAACTGCTCTTGAAGGCGAAGCGCTAAAAGAAGCTGTTAAAGATGCTCACTTTATTGGTATTCGTTCGCGTACCCAATTGACTGAAGAAATTTTCGAAGCTGCAAATAAATTGATCGCAGTGGGCTGTTTCTGTATCGGAACAAACCAAGTTGATCTTAAAGCAGCAATGGCACGTGGTATTCCTGTATTTAACGCACCGTATTCAAATACGCGTTCGGTTGCAGAACTTGTACTTGCTCAAACGATTCTTCTTCTTCGCCGTGTTCCTGAAAAATCGGCGGCTTGTCATCGTGGTGGTTGGGATAAGTCTGCTGTCGGTTCTTTCGAAACTCGTGGCAAAACTTTAGGTATTGTAGGTTACGGTTCTATCGGTTCTCAGCTTTCTGTTCTTGCTGAAAGCTTAGGTATGCATGTGATTTATTACGATGCAGTGACTAAATTACCAATGGGTAATGCTCGCCAAGTTGGTTCGTTAGACGAACTTCTAGCGACTGCTGATGTAGTTACATTACATGTGCCTGATGTTCCATCTACACGCAACTTCTTCACTAAAGCACAATTTGCAAAAATGAAAGAAGGTGCAATCTTCCTAAATGCTGCACGTGGTACATGTGTAGTAATTGAAGATTTAGCAGATGCAATCAAATCTGGTCATATTGCTGGCGCAGCGGTTGACGTATTCCCTAAAGAACCAAAAGCAAATGGTGAAGAGTTTGTTTCTCCACTTCGTGGCTTAGACAATGTGATTTTAACTCCTCACGTTGGTGGTTCAACCATGGAAGCGCAAGCAAACATCGGTTTAGAAGTTGCAGAGAAATTTGTTGCTTACTCTGACAAGGGTATGACGCTTTCTGCAGTGAACTTCCCAGAAATCGCGTTACCATTGACTGCTGGTCAACACCGTTTATTGCACATCCACAAAAACGTACCGGGCGTATTGTCTAAAATCAACAACTTGTTTGCTGAACAAGGCATCAACATTTCTGGTCAAACACTCATGACTAAAGGTGACATCGGTTACCTCGTAATGGACGTTGACGCTTCTGCTTCTCACGAAGCTTTAGATATGTTGCATGAAGTTGAAGGTACAATTCGCGTGCGCGTATTGTTCTAATACGAACTGTAAATTTAAAAGCCACAGCATTGTCTGTGGCTTTTTTATGGACATTTACATTATCATGTGAAAAGTATACCAATCGATCTAATAATAAAATGTCCATTTCAAGCCAAAAAACTCAGCTACACGCTTTGGGCTTTCTCATTCTTGCCATGTTAAGCGTTCAAAGTAGTGCATCTTTGGCTAAATTTCTGTTCCAAAGCTTTCCTACCCTTACCGTTTCAGCAATGCGCTTATGTTTAGGTGCAATTATTCTTGCCTTTATTTTTAGAATTTGGCGAATTAATTTTAGTCAGGTCCGTTGGAAAGCTATTTTAGCGTATGGCTTTGCTCTTGCAGGAATGAACGCACTTTTTTATCTGTCAATTGAACGGTTACCCATTGGTATTGCAGTTGCTTTTGAATTTATTGGTCCCTTAAGTGTGGCTTTATATCACGCACGCCAAAAATATGATTTTGTCTGGGTCAGTTTAGCGATTGTTGGTCTCATTTTACTTTTCCCTTTCAATCAAGCTCATAGTCTAGATTGGATCGGAGTATTATTTGCAGTTAGTGCAGGTGCGTGTTGGGCACTTTATATTATTGCTGGACAAAAACCTTCAGGTATTTCAGGCAATCACACTGTGTGTTTAGGAATGAGTGTGGGCGCATGCATCTTATTACCCATTACTTTTTTCTCAGGCTCAATAGGGCAAGTTATAGAACTCCCCTCTCTTTTTTATTTTATTGGTTTGGCAATTTTAGCCAGCGCATTACCGTTCTCTTTAGAAATGCTAGCCCTACGTAATTTAACACCCTTAAGTTTCGGAACCTTGATGAGCCTAGAACCCGCAGTTGCTGCACTTTCTGGTTTTATCTTTTTAGGTGAATATTTGTTATGGAACCAATGGTTGGCACTTGCAACAATTATTGTAGCTTCTGTCGGTTGTACCATAACTACCCAAAAAGCACGTCTGGAACGTGAAAAAATAGTAAGTTAAATCAACTAAAACTGCGAGTTAAAACATGGCATTCGCTATAATTGACCATTGTTATTTTTAAATAATATTAGATGAGGCCCTAGGGTATTTCCATGCAGAATCTTCCCATTATTGCTGTGCTATATATGATTCTGTCGATGGTCTCATATCAAATCAGTGCTTCATTTGCCAAGCAGCTTATTGCCATATTAGACCCTCTCACCGTTACAGCTTTAAGGTTGAGCTTTGCAACGATTATTGTCGCGATCATGTTCCGTTCATGGAAAATCTGGTCGCGCTTACCCTATTTAAAATGGCGTGATTTATTGATGTACTCTGCGTCTTTGGGTCTCATGAATATTTTATTTTATACGTCGCTTGGAAAGTTACCTCAAGGGATTGCCGTCGGCTTAGAATTTATTGGTCCATTAGGTCTTGCTCTACTTTCGATTAAACAAAAGAGTGACTACATTTGGGTAGCATTTGCGATGTTAGGTATTGCTCTCATGGTTCCTTGGCAAGACCCAACACAACACCACTTTTCCTATGTCGGTGCTGCCTGTGCGCTAGGTGCTGGATTTTGCTGGGCCTTCTATATTTATTTTGGTCAGAAAGTTGTGACCCAAAATATAGGGATGCATGCTTTATCCATTGGGATTGGATTATCTGCCCTAACCTTACTACCAATAGGCATCTGGCATAATGCTCCTGCATTACTTGAAACGCAGTATTGGGGTAAAGCTTTACTTATTGCTGTCTTAGCGACCGCTATTCCATATGCACTTGATTTAATGGCACTCAAACAGCTCACTAAATTAACTTACGGTACCCTAACGAGTTTAGCACCAGCATTGGCAGCATTAACGGGTTTCTTATTACTTCACGAAGAAATCAGCATGCTGCAATGGGTGGCTTTAGCTTGTGTAATGCTGGCATCAATTGGCGTGACTTTAAGAAGTACTAAAAAAGTAGCATAGTTAAATACTATTGCTGCTTTTTATACTTTTTATATTCCTTTAAATATTTATTACCCAGCGTTTCTTTTTCACTGTCTTTAAGAATTTTTCCTGCTTGTTGGAAAAATTTATGCTCTTCTTCTTTTAAATGGTGATGGACTGTTTCACTCAACTGTTTGGCGATTGCTAACCAGCTTGGGCTACTCATATCGGTTTTTTCGAGCTGCTCGACCAACTCATCCATTTCATGATGCTCAGATAAAGCATGTCTTGTAATATCTAAACCAACATCATCAAACATTAAAGGAATATATAAATAACGGTCTTCGGCAACTGAATGGGCATACAATTCATTTTTTAATGCATCAAATAATTCTTTTCTTTCTTCGGTTAAACCATGTGTCTGAATAAGTTGTTCAGAAAGGCTACGTTGATTTTCATGGCTTTCTCTTAATGCTTCGAAAATATTCATTCTCTTCCTCATTTTTAGCTAAAAAATCTTTTTTATTTCAAGGTTTATCATACGTTGAAATTTATAATGTTTAAGTAGCTTAAAATGAGACTATTTTTTACACAGTTTTCTTTCTAGTAAACTTCTGTAATGATTTTTATATTTCTAGCTTTAAATGATACGTAAAAGTATGAACTGCATTTTATGGACAGCTCATACTTTCAATCTTATTTAACCCGTAACAAACATTTGATAGCCCAAACGGCAAATCAAAATACTCACCAAAATTAAAAAGATAATACGAACAAATCCACTTCCGTATTTAAGCGCGGTACGTACCCCAACAACAGAACCAAGCACATTTGCAACTGCCATCATTAAACCAATGTGCAAAATAGCGTGACCTGTCGGAATGAGGAAACTCAGGGCAGCTAAATTCGTCATAAAGTTACCGATTTTTGACAAAGCTGAAGCATGTAAAAAATCGACTTGTAAAAAACGAATAAAGAAGAAAATAAAGAAACTGCCCGTACCCGGACCAAAAATACCGTCATAAAAACCGATCGCCAAACTACCAATAGCAGCCAAAATCAGCATTTTATTAGTAATTTTTTGCTCAGTATGAACCTGTCCGAAGTTCTTTTTAACTAGCGTATAAATTGCAATCACAATCAACATTACGAATACGAAAGGTCGTAATACAGATTGAGGAATTAACGATAAACAAGCAGCACCAGCAAATGAACTAATTAGCGCACAAACAGCAATGACTGCTAAAAGCTTCCATTGCAACTTTACTCTTTTTGCAAAAGTATAAGCAGCCGATGCAGTACCAAAAATGGATGAGACTTTATTGGTACCAATTACGGTAGCAGTAGACATATTAGGAAAAGTGCTCATGATCCCGGGAATCTGGATGAGTCCACCGCCACCCACAGCAGCATCAATTGCTCCAGCAGTAAACGCAAAAAAGATCAAACTCAGGATAACATCCCATTCCATGCCCATGCTCTATACTCTACATATACTACAAATTTAAGATACGCTTAGGTACCAACCGTTTTCTATCAGTAATCTCAGCTAAACCTAGACAGCGCTCATCTGAAAAAACTAAAACTTCTGCTTCTGCAGAATGCTCAATATTGCTTTCTAAACCATTGCAAAAATACTTTTCACGCCCTTCAGGCACCTGAATTTTTAAGAAATGATCAACTGGAGCATAAACTGGAAGTAGCAAAGCTTCTCTTTGCTCTTCTGTAAGACTTTCCAGATATTCAATGGTATAACTCGGAATGAGCTCAAAATGTCCTGTTTGAGTCCGGTTTAGCATCGTTAAATGCCCACCACAGCCAAGTGCCTCACCAATATCTTCGCCCAGTACACGAATATATGTTCCTTTAGAACAAGTTACATCCAAAGTGAGACTATTTTCAGTAAATTCAATTAACTCTAAGGCATAAATTGTGATTGGACGTGCTTCACGCTCAATCTCGATACCTTTTCGGGCAAGCTCATATAACGGCCTGCCTTCTTTTTTCAAAGCCGAGTACATTGGCGGAATTTGTTGAATATCACCTCTAAATTTTTCTAAGGCTTGTTCAATAAGCTCTTGGCTGAGCACAGGAACAGAGCGCTCCTGTAGAATTTCCCCTTCCACATCACCTGTCGTTGTGGTTTGTCCCAATCGAACGGTGGTTTGGTAGCGCTTTGTTGAGTCCAGCAAATAGTGTGAGAACTTGGTGGCCTCTCCTAAACAAATCGGGAGTAAACCTGTCGCCAATGGGTCTAAAGCTCCAGTATGACCTGCTTTTTGGGCGCGGTATAACCAACGCACTTTTTGCAAAGCCGCATTTGAACTAAGCCCTAATGGTTTATTTAATAGAAATACACCACTAATATGGCGACGAGAAATTTTTTGATTTTTTGTCGTCATTTTTATTGGAACACAAAGCTAGAAAAAAGTGCCGACATGTTAGCAAATTCGGCAAGATATTTTCACAATATTTAGGTGCCTTTTCACTTATTTTATGGCACATTAATGATCGAGTAAAAAAACAACAAATTAAAACTTAAGGAAGATATCTTTATGCAAGGGATGCAGAAGAAGGTATTGTGGTGCGTGCTCGGATTTTTTATTTTGAGCCTCATTGCATGTGTCTATTGGTTAAGTCCTGACTCAAAAAACACATCAGCTCAGATCAGTGAAAATAAAGCTAAAAATTTAGCATCGGTTCCTCAGACAGATCATTCATCACGAAATGAAGATGTGTATCACAGTAAAAGTCAGCAAGACACCGAAGTTAACTGCCAGTTAAAAATTGATAGTTCTCAATATTTGGTCGTAAATAGTCAAACCCGCGACTGTTTTGAATATTTTATTACCCAATATGGAGAAAATGATTTAGAACAAATCAAAAATCACTTTGGGAAATTTGTTCAAGGACAATATTTAGAGCCAGCTCGTTCACAGATTATGGACTTATGGACCCGTTATTTAAAATATCGTGAACAACTTGCTCAGATCCAAACGCCGTCAGCAAAACAACAAGATAAAAATTATTTTCAAAAGATCTTTAATTCAATTCAGGATATAAGAAAACGCTTCTTTTCGACCTCTGAAATTGAAGGGCTCTTCTCTAACGAAGATATCTATCAGAACTATACGCTAGATCGAATGCAGATACTTGAAGACTCTTCTCTAAGCGAAATTGAAAAAGCACGAAAGCTTAAAGAACGTTTTGAAGAACTTCCAGAAGACTGGCAGCAAAACCTGCAAGAACTTTCTAAACTTGATGATTTACATACATTGACCAAACAAATTAAAGCTCGCAAGGGTTCAGCAGAAGAACTTCGGCAAATGCGTACAGCACTTGTGGGAGCCGAAGCGACTCAAAGATTAGAAACTTTAGATACAGAGCGGAATGCTTGGCAACAAAGGGTCAACAGTTATCTGGGTGGAAGAGATGAAATTCTTAAAAGCAATATGAGTGATAGTGCTAAAAACCAGGCCATACAACAATTACGCCAACAACAGTTTAACTCATCACAAGAACAACTAAGACTTCGAACTTTTGAAACGGTCCATGATCAGGGAGGTGAACTGCCATTTAATTACTAAGCCTTTCCTTTTTGGGAACTGGCTAAACATTCACTAGCAGTAGAAAGCTGCTTTTCATACAAAATAAAAATAGTGAGTAAAAAATGAAAAGGAAGTTAATGTTTTTCTGCGCTGCAATGCTCTCAGGACTGAGTATTTCAGCGGCCCATGCAACAAATGCTGAACAAGTTAAAAGCTCGTTCGTATATTCATCTTACGCACAAACAAAATATCCAATGGTTTTTAACCACGGTATGGCAGGCTTTAGCCGAGTTGGAACAGATACACTTGGTCTCGATTACTGGTACCAAATTCTTCCTGATCTTGCTCGTAATGGAGGAAATGTCTGGGCTACAAGAGTTTCACCATTTAACTCAACAGAAGTGCGTGGGGAACAACTTGCACAGCAAGTAGAAGAGATTATTGCCATTACTGGTAAGCCTAAAGTCAACTTAATCGGTCATAGCCATGGGGGTCCAACAATTCGCTATGTAGCCGGTATCATGCCAGAAAAAGTTGCCTCACTTACCACGATTGGTGCACCTCATAAGGGTTCACCAATGGCAGATGTCATTCTGAACGTTGAGGGTACTCCTCTTTCAGGCTTGGCAACGTTAGTAAACTGGTTTTCAGCAGCAATTACTTGGGCAGGAGGCCTAGATCCGACTAGCTATCCGCATGACTCTTTAGCAGGCGCCCATAGCTTATCAACTAAAGGTTCAGCTCAGTTTAGTGCTCAATTCCCTATGGGTGTACCCACCACTTCTTGTGGAGAAGGAACATACCAAGAGAAAGGTATTTATATGTATTCTTTCTCTGGAAATAAAGCTCTGACTAATCCATTAGATCCATTTGATATCGCCCTTACAGGCAGTAGTTTAGTGGTCGATCCATTTGGTGATAATGATGGTCTTGTTTCCCGATGCAGCGCCAAATTTGGTAAAACAATTCGTGATGATTACAACTGGAATCATTTAGATGAAGTCAATCAAGTGCTGGGGATACGTTCTATTTTTGCCTCAGATCCTGTCTCGGTTTACCGTCAACATGCAAACCGTTTAAAACTACAAGGACTATAATTTTTAAACAAAAAAATGCGCCAAAAGGCGCATTTTTTTACTCGGTATAAGCTTACGCTTTACGAGCTGGTAATTTTTCACGAATACGTGCAGCTTTACCAGACAAGTCACGGAGGTAGTAAAGTTTAGCACGACGAACGTCACCACGACGTTTCACTTCGATTTTAGCAACAACTGGTGAGTGAGTTTGGAATACACGCTCAACACCAACACCGCTAGAAATTTTACGAACTGTAAATGCAGAGTTTAAACCACGGTTTTTCTTCGCGATTACAACACCTTCAAATGCCTGAAGACGCTCACGCTCACCTTCTTTTACTTTAACTTGGACAATAACAGTGTCACCAGGAGCAAAAGCAGGGATATCAGTTTTTAACTGTGCATTTTCAATAATTTGAACTAAAGGATGTTTACCACTCATTGTGGGAATCTCCAATATGTGCGGAGTCAGAAGAGGTCTGAGGTTCCGCTGGGGATAGAGGCTAAAACGCATATCGACCCGTTTATCTTTCCCTTTATGACAATATGTCTATAAAGAGCCTTAGAATATACATAAAACTATTCATTAAATAGAATCATGCTTTAACTCGAAGCATTGCTTCTCGTTTTGTTGCAGAACTTTCGTTCCCGAGAATAGCGGTTAAGAATTACCACCATCCCCTTTAGCATCTTTTAGCCATTTTTTCTGCTGCTTATTCAACTCTACTTTTTCAGCCAACTCTGGTCGACGTTCTAAAGTTCGTTGATACCGCTGCACAAAACGCCACTTTTCGATATTGCCATGATGTCCAGATTTTAAAACTTCTGGTACATCCAGCCCCTCAAAATGGTCTGGCTTTGTATATTGTGGACAATCTAAAAGACCATCAACAAAAGAATCTTGTACTGCTGACTGTTCATCTGACATTACATTCGGCAAACGGCGAATAATACTGTCAAGTAACACCATAGCGGGCAATTCACCACCTGATAAAACGTAATCACCAATTGACCATTCCTGATCAACATAATGCTGGATCAAACGTTCATCCACTCCCTCATAACGTCCACACAGTACAATTAAGCCGTCGTAATCAACAAACTGCTGTACTGCCTGTTCATTTAAGGTTTTGCCTTGTGGAGACATATACACCACAGGAACATGAACATGTCCTGCTTGTGAGGCAAGCTGTTTGGCATGCGCTATTGCTTTCGCTAAAGGCTCAGCCATCATCACCATCCCAGGGCCACCACCAAATGGACGTTCATCCACTCTTTTGTAGTTTCCCTCAGCAAAATCACGAGGGTTAATACAAGTAACTTGTACGATATCCCGTTTTGCCGCACGTCCGCTGATGCCGTAGGCTGTAATCGCTTCAAACATTTCAGGAAAAAGCGTAATGACTGCAAAGAACATCACAGACTCCTCTATTTTCCTGCTGTATTAATCCTAAAAGGATTAATAATCTACGCCCCAATTGACGTAAATACGACCAGCTTCAAGATCAACACGTTGTACTACATCTTTATGCCAAGGAATCATGCGTTCTTCTGAATCAATGCTGTCTGGGGTAGCATGTACCACCATCACATCATTGGCTCCAGTTTCAAACAACTCATGAATTTTACCTAAGTTTACTTCCTGCTCTTCATCATCAAGACCAAACACTGTTAAGCCTTTTAAATCTGACCAGTAGTACTCATCTACATCTGCTTTTGGCAGTTGAGACTTAGCAATCCAGATATTAGCGCCAACCAAGTTTTCTGCTCCAGTGCGATCACTCACATCCTTCAAAGCAACAACTAGGCCTTTGCCATGTGGTTTCCAACGTTTTACATCTATTGTTTGCCAACCGGCCTTGGTCTCAATGTACCAAGGCAGGTAGTCAAACATGTTGCTCATAGGTTCTGTATTTGAATACACCCAGAGCCACCCATTCAATCCATAAGCTGAACGTAACTGTCCAATCTGAATACGATCTTCGGGAACATTCTGTGTCGATGTCATGGGCTACCTACTACAAAAAAATTATGCAGTAACTTTTTTAGCTTGAGCAGCTAAAGAAGCAACACGTTCAGAAGGTTGAGCACCTTGAGAAACCCAGTGAGCAAAACGGTCTGCATCTAAACGAAGTTTTTCTGCTTGACCTTGTGCAGTCGGGTTAAAGAAACCGATACGCTCGATGAAACGACCATCACGTGCATTGCGGCTATCAGTCACAACGATTTGATAGAATGGACGTTTTTTTGCGCCGCCACGTGCTAAACGAATAACAACCATGATAAAAGCCTTATAATTCTTACGGATTATCCCTGCGCCGACCATCGGCAACACTTCAAACCCCTTTCATAGAGGGCAACATTCTACGTGATTTTTGCCCTGAAAGAAAGATTAAATTTTGAGTTATCCGCAGTTTTGAATTTAAATTAGTGCCCATCCCAATTTGAAGTTCCAGAAGGAACACAAGCCGTACCACTGTTAATATCGGTCCCCTTTGTCCAACAACGCTCACCACGATAATTTAAAACAATATCTCCATCACCAGACTGTGAAGTTTTGACAATCGGTGTTGCAGTTAACACCCATGTTTCAGCAGTTAAAGTAGCAGAGGTAACGGGTGCTAAATTGACTGTATATAGAGGAGTGCCCTGTACTGGATAAGATTCTGCTATATTTAAATCAGTACTTGTTGCACCTATTACTTTAAAATTTGCAATTTTGTAGCGTTGAATCTGCATAGCAATTTGTTGCAATGTAGTTTGCATTTCCACACGTTTGGTACGACGAATATGTTCCTGATAAGAGGGATAAGCTATCGCTGCTAAAATCGCAATAATCGCAACAACAACCATTAGCTCAATTAAGGTAAAGCCTTTTGTTTTAATTACCACAACTCCCCCCCAGTACCACAAGTTGTATAGGTAACATTGTTAGTGGTTTTGTTCTTACAACGTAACCCTCTACTATTAAATAAAAAAGTAAAATTATTAGGATCGGAAGCCTCTGCTCGAACAACCCAATTTTGCCCTAAAGCCGCAGGATCTGTTAAGAGTTTAGTTGTATCGTCACCATCCCGTACCGTTATTTGATATTTGATAGTACTGCCAGTCGCACCCACAGGCAAAAGTACTGGTGCGGTAGCACCAGTAGAAAAACCTTTATAATTAAAATTTCTGGATTTATGACGCGCGAGCTGTACTGCAATTTGTTGTATTTGCTGTTGTGCACGTGAAGCATCAGCACGCAAAACATAGGCTTGATATGAAGGGATTGCAACTGCCGCAAAAATAGCAACAATCACTACCACAACCATTAGCTCAATAAGAGTGAAGCCTAAAGAATACGTGAATTTACGTTTCATCTCTTATTCCTTTCTAACGGACATACCAGCGTTGTGGTATTAAACACATTTTACTACTACTCGATGCAATAATACCGCCAATAGTGGTAACACCACGGTTCCCCATATTTACACAATAGTTCTTATTATTAGTACTTCCGTCACCACCACCACCACCACCACCACCACCACCACTACCATCATCTACCACAGTAGTATCTTGAATACCTGCCCCCTGTGAACAATCTGCACCAGGCGCACACTGAACACTACCATTTTCAGCGGTTAGGGTCGATTTACTACATTGTCCAAAAGGCATACAGAACTGAGTTAAAAAGCTTTCTCCTTTTACCCCTGCTCCACAATCTCCAGACATCCCAGCTTTTCCGCCATCAAAAGTAGAAACGAAAATACGGTGATTTAATACAATTGGTGTTGAAAATACTTTAGCATCTTGAATATTGGTTGACTTAAATCGATAGATCCATCCACGGGTAGCAGAAAGCAAAGCAACTGCACCATCATCATAAGTATTCCAGTTTGAATTAGTAATTTCGCCAAATTGATTAGTATTTATGATTGGAGCTTGATATACGAAATCGGCTTTGTATAAATTTCTATCCGCTACATCTTTATCATAAATATTATATACCGCATCATAATTATAACCTTGGCCCGATGCATACTGAGCTAGGGGTTTACTACGATTACCACTACCAATAGAAACAACAGCAAACGTGGTGCCATTATAGTCATATACTGAAAATGCCGGCATTTCATAAAAACGTGGACTAGCAGCACCATTATTTAAATTCAATAACAATTTTGGGGGCTTGGCAAAATTTGCGTTTGTTGCTGCAGTATTATCTAAATCAATACGGAATAATTGTCCACCTAGATCACCAAAATAAAGATGATCAATCAATCCATCGCCATTTCGGTCTTCAGTACGAATCTCACTGACTACACTATATTTTAAATTATCAGATTGAGTATAAGTTTCAGCACCTTGAGCTGTGGTCGCTTTAGCACTGGCCCACCAAAGTAACTTACCGTTATCAGCGTCAAACATGTATACACCTGCACCCTGACTAATACTAGGGTTATATGTATCACTCTCATAGCCCGCGTCATAACCACCACCAACAAAGATTACTCGTTTACGTTCAGTAGTTTTACCATCACTTTTTTTCCAATTTACCCATCCAATACTCGGTTTAGACCAACTTTGGCCCATGTTATCTAATGCAGCATAAGTGTTACTTGAACCGTTATAATAGGTTTTTTGTTCATCAGGGGATATTTGGAATAGTAACTTTGGATTGCTCATATCTTGCAAATTGAGTGCATAGTAACTACGCCCACCCATTCGCAAACCACCATATACGATCTGTTTACCTTCTTCAGAACCATAACCTTTACCGACAGTAAGTCCTGTTCGACTACTATCTAACACATACTGAGTATAACTAGCCCAAGGTCCATCAATACCATAATATAAATTATCGACGCCCCCATTCATGGCATCATTTTTCAGAAATGCTTCGGGTTGTTTTTCAACCATCTCATTTGGTACAAAGGTGAATACCTCTTTTCCACCATTACTATCCACAGAAGTACTATCATTTTTGCCGGCTTTGGCTATATGTAAAAGCCCTTGTGTTGTACCAAATAACACATAGTCTTCACGATTTTGAGTATCAATTCCGCCATTTGTATATGTAATTTGGCCACTGTTAGTAATTAATAGTGGTGAGGAATGCATTAACGCACCAACTTGACGTAAAGCAGTGGTTGCTGTTGCATTTAAAACTAAATGATCAGGATCCTTTGCTTGAGTCACGGTCATAGGATACCCGAGCAACGCCATTAAATAACCACGTTTTCCATCAGTTTGGTAGGTCGCATCTGTTAGATCTGTCTTTTTAATTTGTCTTAGAGTTGTTGTCGTTGAACCATCTGAACTCCGATTCGTAAAAAGTTTACGATTCTCTTGTGTTGTTTGATTCATTGTTAATAGTAGTTGTGACCATGCGCCCCCTTTAAAGGTATAACTATTACTTCCAGGTGTATTAAAATCAGCATTATCATTCGTACTGTCATTATCGGTATATGCCCAAAAATCGCGATTTGGAAGTATTTGCCCCTTTGTACTAGTTGCCGTACTAATTAAGGAATTATTATCTCGGTCTTTTAAAACCCCATTAACCACTGCATACTTTTTGAGGTTACCCGCCCAAAGTTGATAGTTTTTATCTGGGGTAGGTTGAAACTGAGGAAAATAAGCTTGCTTTTGTAATACAGCAGGGTTAAGACTATCTTTAGGAATCGTAGGTGAACCAGTAGTTACAGCTGGAATCTCAGACCCTAAATCTCCAAGAAATGCATTTACACTACTTACAACATCTTGAGAGCTTGAACCAGAATACCAACCACCACTGGCATTGACACCCCATTTTGCAGCTTCTTTTTGATTTGCTGATGCAGTAGAGTTATTAATATTTGCTAAATTTTCTGCTAAAGAAAGTGACCTATTAAAAGATGGAATAATATTAAAATCACTCCCAAAACCGACCACAGCAGTTTTAATCTTTAATCCAACAGGATTACTGCCATTATTTAGTAAAAATTGTGAAAACTGCTGAATACAATTCCAGCCTGTGTCGCTATCTGTACAAGCAAATGATTTACCGCTTAAAGCTTTCGTCATTAATCCTGATGCAGAAGAGTTACCATTTGGATCTCCATCAGTTAAAACATAAATACCTTGGCCACTACACTGTGTAGTGGTTCCTGTCATTTGCTTAGTAATACTATCGGGACGTACATAGCCTCCTCCACTGGTTGCACCTGCACCAGCATAGTCAAAGCCACTATTAGTTAACCCTTGAGTAGTCGTACCCATTAAAGAGGCTGCTGCCTCCGCATAAGCATTAGCCGTTGGGGTACCACCTCTGGCACCAAGTTTTGCAATTTCTTCTATTAGTATTCTTCTTTGGGTTTTACCATTTATTACTGTATCCAAACGGCGAGCAGGAATACGGACTTGACCTCTTAAATTGTCTGCTGAGGTCGGCTCACCAGCAGTATTAAATTGTGTTGGACGAGAGAAAGTTGTAAGACCAATCAATTTATCATCTGAAATTGGTAAAATTCCTTTACTAGTGTTACCGTTCAGCAAATCAATCATGCCATCTTTTACACGAGTAATACGGTCAGGATATTGAGTATCTGGGCCTGCTTTATAGTAATAAGTATTATAGTTTGAAGATATTGAGGTCAGGCCACTTGTAGATGGTTGACTCTTCAACTTAGTTATACAATCACTTTTCGAGTTAGAATTACCACAGCTATACCAAGATGTCCCAGACTTCATATAATAATAAGTTGGAGCAGTTGCAGTGCAGTAATAACGTTTATATTCTGCGATTCCATTATTAGATAACACATTACTATAACCAGTTTGCACAACATTGCTTGGAATATCGCATGCACCAGCATCATTTTGAAGCTGTGGATACCCCATAGAACCAGAAATATCTAATACAAACATTAAAGAAATATCACCAGCCTTTGCTTTTTGATAAATATCAATATCACTGGCCTGACTTACGCTACTCGCTACTAAGCCTGTGCATAACGCGGCTACCGCACTTGTTAGAAGCTTTGGATGACATGAAAACCTTAAGTCTTTCTTATCCATTATTATTTTCCCCAATTAATTAAAATCTTGTGCAATAGTGTATTCAGTGACATTGGTAGTAAATGGAACATTTAAGCTGCTTAAGCACTCAGCTACTGACTTTAAAGGATTATCTAAGTCGGATTTATTGGTAACGTCTGGCGCTGCTGTTCCATCTGGAAGTGTAACTTCACTCATGTGTTGTTGTAGGCATTTGTTGATATCCGCACGGTTAACATTACTTAAGCTTGGCATCAATGACACAGCAAATACCTTGACTCGTTTAGCCTCTTGGACTTGTCCTTTTTTGTCATCGAGACCACGGGTTCGAGCATAAAATGGGTCATCCTCTCCTACAGTCGAAAACTTAACTGCGACCTGAGTCATGACTGCCTTACGACCACTTGTAAACCAGTTATTATTTGTATCAACTGCATCGCAATATCCATCTGTACCTAATGCGTTATTGGTAGGTGCACTATTTCCGTCTACCCACTGCATTAGACTGGCACGTCCAATATTAAAAAAGTCACTTTTATCTCCGCGATAACAAAATACTAATTCCTTATTTTTGTCATTTGCATTGCTGATATAACCAAAGAGACCAGTTGCACTTAAACTCTGAATCAGATTAGTTGGATTCTCTATTTGAAAGAAAGAAGCATCTGAATTTTGTAATACCAATTGTTGCACTTGACTAGTAGTTGCTATATTCAAACCAATCAAACCTTTACGAATCGCTATTGTGCCAATAATCATAATTGCGACTAAAAAAATTAGTACCATAATTAATGCTGAGCCACCCTGCTTCAGTTTCATTTACCACGCTCCCCGATTACATTACGCAAGGCAATGGTTTGTGATATCACTTGACGTACATATTTTTTTGTCGAATTCTCTGGCTTTTTGACTGTTATAGTTTGGTCCAATACTGAAAATTTCTGGTCATCTTTAATTGCTACTTCTGGACCTACAGGTTGCAATGAACGGGTTAATAATCCAATTTGTACTGAAACAATACGTGGACGAGGAGCTGTTAAATTCAAATAATCATGTATTGAAATATAGCGTCGTCCAGTTCCCCCTTGAACATTAAGTAAAACCCGAAAATAATCCACACGTTTCATTACGATCTCGCCTGCATCTCCATAACGAGTTATAGCAGTTGGATTACCCGTTAATGGGTAATAGCCAGCATCACAAGCAAGTGCTAAAGGTTGGTTCGGCTCATCACTATTATTTTTGGCGTCTTTACGTAAAAAATAACGCTGAACAACAACTTGACGACCACTAGCAAGAGGAAAATTCAGATTATTTCCTTCACAATCTAGACCACCTTTATATTCATCATCATCTTGAGTTGCCGTACCTTTTGTATCAACGATATATTGCGGTACGTATTGAATAACAAGCTGATCACTAGCAATATCACTCCCATTACTTTGGACGTTTGATACACCAGTCCAAGTATTACCACTACCAACCGTATCCCCCTGACTGCGTGAAAGTAAATTTGCATTAGCCGTCACACCAACAATAGTTTTATAAAGATTACTAAGAGGTTCGTTTGCAGCATCTTTAGCTGAAATAATTGCAGAGGTTAAAACAATACCTCCATAAGCAGTTTGATCATTAATAACTGCTTTGGGGTTATTTAAGTTGGCAAGACGAATATCTTGAGTTAAATAATTAAGACCAAAATTAGCATTATCCTGTACATCAGAAACACCAAGTTGCATAGATAAACTTTTTTGGCTTGTTAAAAATAATAGTATGGCAGCTGCACTAATTATAAGTCCTAGTGCTAAAGAAAGTATGAGTTCAATTAATGTAAAACCCTGATTTCTTATCATTTTAATAGGTCTCCATAATCACACATGTTGAATTATCGCTATATGAAGTGTCCTGGGTACAATCTCCCGCACTGGTACCATTCGTTGCGCTCGTATCACCCCATGCAATATAAATACATTGACGATTGTTAGTTTTTGGACAAGCAATCATATTCATAGTCATACCTAGGGATGATGAACTTTTAACAACCTGTGCAACATCAAAATCAGCTAAATCTGTATCGCTACAATTATCTTGAAAGCAATTTTTAACAAAGTCTTTCTGTTTACTAGGATCTTGAAGTTGTTGTGTATAAATAGATAAAGAATTACGATTAACTCTAATGCGCTCAGCAATATCACGCGCGATCGTAATTGCTTGTACTCGTGATGTGCTTTCTGAACTTGCTTCTAGTGCCCTGTATTGCAAAGCAATAAATCCCAAAATACCAATTGCTAAAATCAGCAAAGCAACTAAAATTTCAATCATACCCATGCCACGTTGGTGTTCAATATTTTTCATGAACATGATCCTTCTGTGGTTGACTGAATTATTCCCATTTTAGAAATACTAATAATTTTTGATTTTTTACCATCTGCCTTATTACAAATTTCAAATGTAGTATCTCCAGTAGCATCTTTTACTAAACCGGACATCAAAAATATTATGGAGGTATCAGATCCTGTCTTTAATTGAGCTTTTCCACTTGGTACCCAATTAATTTGATTGTCAGTATCTGCAGTATAAGTAGAATTTAATTGCACTTTTATTTGTCTACGTTCTAATACAGCTTTCATGCGTGCCTGATTGATATTTGAAATCAGATCTTCCGCACTCTTATTCAAGTTTTGTTTAACCAACATATCCTCAAATAGTGGCGCAGCCATCATCGCAATAATAGCCATTACTGCAATCGTTACCATGAGCTCAACCAAGGTGAACCCTTCTTGCGGAATAATTCCCCTCATCCCCTTAAACCCCAAATAAACTTAAGAATTTTTTATTTATTATTTAAATTTTACGGTTTATATTTACAAAACAAATACAAAACAGATAAAGGGTATAAAAAAACAGATAATCGTCATATCAACAATTATCTGTTTTACTATTTTAAAATCAGTATGTTAAATAAGTCACACTTTATGCTTGAGTCACGTGAATGCGTAATTCTTTAGGAAGACTAAAAGTTATATTCTCTTCACGTCCATCTAACTCTTTAGGTGCTTGCGCGCCCCAATCTTGTAAACGTTGAATTACTTGCTTAATTAGAATTTCTGGCGCTGAAGCACCCGCTGTCACACCAATTTTGCACGTATCATTGAACCATGACCGTTCTAACTGATCAGCATTATCTACAAGGTAAGCAGCTTTACCCATACGCTCTGCAAGCTCACGTAAACGATTTGAATTTGATGAGTTAGGTGAACCTACAACCAAGACCACATCACACTGTTCTGCCAAGTCACGTACAGCATCTTGTCTGTTTTGAGTTGCGTAGCAAATATCATCCTTACGCGGACCCTGAATATGAGGAAATTTTGCACGCAAAGCATCAATAACTTTAGCTGTATCATCAATAGATAAAGTTGTTTGAGTTACAAATGCAAGTTTTTCAGGATGTCTTACTGCCAATGCAGCAACATCAGCTTCATCTTCAACCAGATAAATCTCACCACCTTTCAATTTGTCATATTGGCCCATGGTTCCTTCAACTTCTGGGTGCCCTTCATGACCAATTAAAATGGCTTCAGTCCCTTCTCGTGCATATTTAGTCACTTCAATATGAACTTTAGTAACCAAAGGACAAGTCGCATCAAAAACTTTTAAGCCTCGGCGCTCCGCTTCTTGCTGAACTGCTTTTGAAACACCATGCGCACTGAAAATTACAATTGAGTCATCCGGAACCTGATCTAGTTCATCAACAAAAACCGCCCCTCTTTGACGCAAGTCATCTACCACAAATTTATTGTGTACAACTTCATGACGTACATAAATAGGCGGATTAAAACATTCTAAAGCCCGATTGACGATTGCTATGGCTCGATCAACACCGGCACAAAAACCACGCGGATTAGCTAACACAATTTCCATAACAGCCTCAAAATTAATAAAACAGGGGAATTTCTCTTGAATATTTGCAATTAAAACTATTCAGTTTAAACGCACGGTACACTACAATAGCGAAGATATTTTATCATATCAGGAAAAATATCATGTCGGGTCTATTGTTTGTCGTTTCTGCTGCATCAGGAACGGGCAAAACATCTTTGGTGAAAGCCCTGCTTGACCGTGTGAGCAATTTACATGTTTCAGTCTCACATACTACCCGCGGTCAACGTCCCGGTGAGTTAGATGGTGTTCACTATCACTTCACTACAAAAGATGAGTTTCTAGACCAGGTCAACCATGACGGTTTTATTGAATACGCTGAAGTATTTGGTAATTACTATGGCACTTCTCAAGCAACTGTAAAACAACAGTTAGCTCAGGGACACGATGTTCTACTTGAAATTGATTGGCAAGGTGCAGAGCAAGTTCGCAAACTTTTTCCTGAATCCAAGCAAATATTTATTTTACCGCCAACACAGTTTGACCTCCGTCAGCGTTTATCTAACCGCGGTACAGACTCAGTTGAAGTCATTGAACATCGTTTAAGCTGTGCAGTTGAAGATATGCAGCATTATACAAACTTTGATTACATCATTATTAATGATGACTTTAATAAAGCCTTACATGAGATTGAAGCTGTGATTACAGCAAACCGTCTAGTGCTCTCTCAGCAAGCGAAACGTTATCAAACATTAATTCAAGACTTGATTACTCCTCAACCAAAACAGGAATAACTTGAGTCTAGATCGAAAGCCTTTTATACTGTTTAGTCTGTTCAAATTCACCATTCCAAAACGAGAACTTTTATGGCACGCGTCACCGTTGAAGATTGTTTAGATCATGTAGACAACCGTTTTGAGCTTGTGCTCGTTGCAAGTAAGCGTGCTCGTCAATTGGCACGTCAAGGCATGGAGCCAACTGTAGAATGGGATAACGACAAACCGACTGTAGTTTCTTTGCG
This sequence comes from Acinetobacter calcoaceticus ANC 3811, assembly GCF_000399665.1. Lineage (GTDB taxonomy): Bacteria > Pseudomonadota > Gammaproteobacteria > Pseudomonadales > Moraxellaceae > Acinetobacter > Acinetobacter calcoaceticus_B. The sequence goes on along the minus strand of NZ_KB976986.1, from coordinate 3,351,979 downwards.
CGAAATCGCGGCAGGTCACGTTACTAAGGAAATTCTTAAGCAACGTGAACAAGATTATCAAACTTCTAGTCTTGATCTTGCTCTTTCTACAAACAGCTTGAATTTAGAAGGTTTTTCTTTCTAATTCTTTTTGTTTAATAAAAAAACCATCGTTTTTCTGCGGTGGTTTTTTATTTGGCTTTGCCTTGAATTTAAAGATATTGAAAAAAGCAATTATTTTCATTGAAAAAAAAACACACTTTTTCAAATGAAAAAATTGACAAGTTCCGCAATATGCTTTTCATTAAGAAGTAGATAGATTTAGTTTCTCAGCATTAGGAAAAAGGGTGATTTATGCCAGGCGAAGAGGTCAGCCAAGCCAAGCAACAGCTTAAATTGATTGTCGACCCTTACTTATCGGTAAGTGAGGTCGAGAAAGTGCTTGCTGCCTGTGATTTTGCCGATCTAGCGCATAGTGGCATTACACGTAAAAGTGGTGAACCCTACATTCTGCATCCAATTGCTGTTAGCTGTATTCTTGCGAACATGCGTTTAGATGCCGAAACATTAATGGCAGCCCTTTTGCATGATGTTATTGAAGACACTCAATATACAAAAGAAGATATTACTGAAAAGTTCGGACTGACAGTTGCCGAGCTAGTTGACGGCGTAACCAAACTTAGCCAGTCCAGTGATAAGGAATATAACAAAGCCGCCTCATTCCGAAAAATCTTGCAAGCGACCCTACAGGACCCGCGTGTCATTATTATTAAATTAGCTGATCGCTATCATAATATGACAACTCTAGGTGCTTTACGCCCAGATAAACGCGCCCGCATTGCTCAAGAAACGCTTGATATCTTTGTGCCAATGGCAAGATTAGTCGGCATGAATGAAATGGGTGATAATCTAGAAAATCTTTGTTATCAAAATCTTGATCTTGATATGTTTGATAATGTGCAAAATGCACTACGTCTAACTAAACCAGAGCGATGTAAATATCAAAGTATCTGGGAACAAAACCTCACTGAACTTCTTCATAATTATCATATTCAAGGCCGCATTAAAAAGAAAAATAACAATATCGAATTATTACGCCATTTCGTCAAAAATGAAATGGACTTACAAGAACTTACCCATAGTCATGCTTTTGAGATCGTTTTACAATCAATTGCTGACTGTGACCGCCTAGTTGATGCTTTAAGAGAAAACTTTCAGGTCATTCAATATCAGGACCATATCCGTCGTCCGCTACCGGGTGGTAACCAGTCTTTATTAATTAAGCTCAAAGGCGAAAAAACCACACTATCTCTTACCATTCAAACCGAGCTTATGCGTAAAGCTGCCCGTTTTGGGGTAGTGCTTGGTGAAAATGCACCACAAACTTGTCGCTCGGCTATTCAGGCCTCTATGCAAAACCTGAATACGCTTATCGATGGCGAATGTGCAAAAACGACCTTCAATGATTTATTAGATTACTTACATCAAGAAAAAATTTGGGTTTACACTCCACATGGCCAGCTCCACGAGTTACCACAAGGTGCTACCGTAGTTGATTTTGCTTATTCAGCTAGTTTATTTCTAGGTAACCATGCCGTTGGTGCAAAAGTAGATGGTGAAATTAAACCACTGTCGACACCATTAATTAGCGGTCAGGTTATCGAAGTTATTACGGATGTTTTAGCAACACCAAATCCAGACTGGTTAAGTTTTATTAATACGCAAAAAGCTCGCCGTGCATTACAGCATGTCCTTAAAGATCAAGACATTGAAGAACAGCGTTTAGTCGGTGCACAAGCACTTTCTCGAGCACTGAAACTCTTCAATCGTTCGATTAACGATCTTTCTGAAGCAGACTGGTTAGATTTACTTCAATGGCGCCACATCGATAATAAAAATACATTGTATGAACAAATTGCTGTTGGTGACTTACTACCTCAACTCGTAGCTAATCACTTATTTGCTCATGATAAGCATCCACAAGTAGAAAATTCAGATCGACTCATTCAAAGCACTGAAGGTATCGACGTTAAATATGCGCATTGCTGCAATCCAATTCTAGGTGACCCAATTCAAGGACATTTAACACGTCGTGGATTGATTGTGCATCGCATACGCTGCCATAACCTACTGCATGAGCAACATCTCCATCCTGAAAATATCATGCCGCTTCAATGGAAAGCAGATGACGTAGATGATGTTCGTTTTACAGCTTACCTCGCCATAGATATGGCAATGAATGATGAGCAGGTATCAGACCTGATCTATCAATGCCGTAAAAATAATGCAGGGGTAGAAATGGTTCACTCAAATGAGCAAAGAACATTTGTAAATATTGTGGTGAACAACCGCAAACATATTGCAAAAGTCATCCGTGACTTACGTATGCATTATAGTTTCCCACGTATTGAACGCTTGGATGCTCCTAATCCACAAATGGAAATTTCAAAAGTGAGCTAAGTCTTTACAAGGGCTATTGGTCAGGTTTATGTTTCCTTAACAAAATCAAACTTTCCAAATTCACTCAATCAGTTAAATCGATGATACTTTTGTCAAAACCTATCATCGATTATGATGGAATGAGATTTAATCAAGGAGAACCAAATGTCCCGCCAAGTGATTCATACTGAAAATGCCCCTGCTGCTATCGGCACATACTCTCAAGCAATTTTAGTAGATAATACGTTATATCTTTCAGGGCAAATTGGTTTAGACCCATACAGTATGGAACTTGTAGAAGGTATCGAAGCTCAAATTCGTCGTGTATTTGATAATTTAAAAGCGGTTTGTGAAGCTGCTGGCGGCTCTCTAGCAGACATTGCTAAGCTCAATATTTTTCTAACTGATTTATCAAACTTCCAACTCGTAAACCAAATTATGGGTGAATATTTTGCACAACCGTATCCTGCACGTGCAGCACTTGGTGTAGCAAGTTTACCAAAAGGTGCATTAGTTGAAATGGACGGTATTGTCATTATTAATCAATAAGATATAAAAATATATTGAGTATTTTCCGTTAAATTCTTAGCTCTAAATCATGAACCACCTTTGTATAAAATCTGAACACAACTCAGATTTCCGCTCAGGTGGTATTTTTTTATCCAAATTCCCAATAATAATAAATGAGATTTTAAATGAATTTCATTGACAAACGATAATAATTATCAATAATATCAATTATCGCATTTATATTTGGGGATCACTCCCATGTACGTTTGCTTGTGTCGTGGCATTACCGATCAAGATATCAAAGACGCTGTTGAAAATGGCGCCGAAAGCTATCGCGAAATTCGTGAATTGCTTGATCTTGGTACTTGCTGTGGACGCTGTGCACCTGAAGCACGTGCTATTATTAATGAAGAATTAGCAGAAATCGCTGCTCGTATTTCCGTAGCTGCGTAAAAGAATTATAAACATTTAACAGTATTTATTAGCTCCTCCACCGCTTTTTGCGGAACGTTAATAGTTCCTCATTCAAGCGGTTTTTTTTGGCTGGAAACTCTCCTTTCCTAATATTGTGTTGTTTTTGATTGCGATTTTCATTTGCTGTTCTATAAATTACTCGCCATATCAGTGTTTGTTCACTAAAATGGTTTTATAGATTGCCTTAATTGAATTGAGGCAGAAATTGTTTTGGAGTAGCTACAATGAAAGGCAATCGTGATGTCATTAATCAGCTCAACCAAGTGCTGTATCATCATTTAACTGCAATTAATCAATACTTTTTACATTCACGCATGTTTAATGATTGGGGAATTGAGCAGCTTGGTTCGGCCGAATATAAAGAATCAATTCGTCAAATGAAGCATGCAGACAAAATTATTGAACGTATTTTGTTTTTAGAAGGTCTGCCTAATCTTCAGCATTTAGGCAAACTTTATATCGGCCAACACACAGAAGAAGTTCTGCAATGTGACATTCGTAAAGTGAAAGAAAATATAGAGGCGATTCAAAAAACAGTTGCTCTCGCTGAAACAGAACAAGACTATGTGACTCGTGATCTCGTTCAAGAAATTTTAGAAAAAGAAGAAGAATATTGGGACTGGTTAGATACTCAGATTGACCTTATTGGGAACGTTGGCATTGAAAATTACATCCAGAGTCAAATGTAATTTCTCATAAAAAAAATCCCCTTGCATACAAGGGGATTTTTTTTATTACTTTTCTTTTAATAACTCTGGTAGCGTTATTTTTTGCTTATAGAGATGCTTTAAAATTAATAATTGCTGCTCTGCTTGCTCTGGTTTCCCATTATAAGCCAGCAATTTTGCATATTTACGTAGATTATATGGAGTTGCTTTATTCTTTACCGAGTTTCCCCACTGGACTAAATCAGCTTCAGGTAATTTAGTTTTTGGATTAAGCTCAATCCATTTTAAACGCTCTTCAAACTGCGTTAAAACAAAAATTTTGCTGCTTCCCATGAACTCTGCATTTGGCTTTTTATTCTTATAAAGTAAATTACTATTCAGAACATACACATTGTAATCACGTAAAATCGCAATAATAAGCAGTAAACTGCCTACCCATATTAAGCGAAAAAGTTGCTTATTAAGTACAACTCCCTTGAGTACTGGAGTCTGCGCTTGAACAATACCGAGCAAGAAACCACAGGTAAGCAAGAAATAAGCATAGCGCTGTGGGAACTCGAACATGGCATGAATAAACACTGCACACACCATCATAATCGCTATAATTGAGATGGTTTCTTTAGCCTGTTGATTTAACCAAAGGAACCAACACGCAAAGTAAGCAATAATTACAGCTGCTAATGGAATACCATTCCAAACAATTAAATCAAGCAGTACATTATGGGCACTATTAAACCATACATGTACAGTTCCATATTGAATACTATCGACTACAGCGACACTTGTTTGACTCCATCCATACCCTGCCCATGGCTGCTGTGCTATGGCATGTAATATTTGTATCCACATGCCTACACGCTCATGCCCCGAACCTGCACGAGCAACAAATGTACTTGTTTCAGTAATCTGTGTATTTGTAGAGAACTCAATGAATTGAGTAATATACGGTAAGATGAATCCAGCAATTAAGAAAAATGTTAAGCACCACAAGAAGCCTTGAGCAAATCCAAATCTTTTTTGCTTTCTAAACTGCTTAATCATCCAATAAATTAGTAAGAATGGAAAAACTATCCATGAGGTTCTTGACTGACTCAATGCGACCGTAAATAAAATAATGAGCGTTGAAGGCAGTAACAACCAGATTGTTACTTTATTCTTTTCATATAAATACAAACACCCTAATAATCCAATAATTAAAAAGGTTGCCATATTATTGGGTTGACCAAAATTACCGTAAGGACGATTACCCAGTAACTTAAGCACATACGGAATATGAGACTCAATATTCAACCATTGGCAAATTGCAATGAAACTAGTAATAAGCGATACAATAATTACAAGTAAGCTAAAACCAGAAAAGATTTGATCTCGCTTTTGTTGATCTAAAGACAGGTTGTAGCCAGCCAAGACCATAAACCAAAAACCAAACAAGTAAAATGAACTCAATAAGGCTGTGCTCAAATCAAAAACTAGACCAAAACCCCACTGCACTATTGGAATTAAAGTAAATGGCAGCAACAATAGTTGCGCTCTAGGAATTTTAATATTTTGCTGAAATAGAGCGGCTAATACGCATAATCCCGCCCCAAAAGTACTCACTTCACTCGAGAACATGACCCAAGGGCTATAGTGAAATGGAGACAACCATGCAAAACCTAATAGGATTGCAGCGAAGAATAGGAAGAATACTTGCATAGTGAAAGGTTAGAGACCAAAACTTGAGAGAATTATACATGGAAGAGGATGATAAGAATTAAGTCCTGTTTGTATTCCCTCATCCTATCTCTTACTTTTACTTCCAAGGTCTTAAATCTACAATTTTAACAACCTGAGCAGAACTCTTATTCATCAACACAACCATATCTACAGCATTGGCTTTTAAAGGAACCCAAGCATCAGCTGATGGATATTTTTTTAGTATTTCTTTTACTTGCTGCTTAGAATTATATTTTTCAAGCTCATTTAAGTTTTGGACTCTATGTTGTATAAAAGGCTTTATTTGTACTAAATCTACATAAAGTTCTGGCCGTTGAGCAGAAGAAATACCACTAAATATTTCATCAAACATACTTTTATTGCGCTCTTCCTTATTTTTTGGCACTTCAACAGCGGCAAAGCTTGGTTTAAACCAAGAAGGATAACGGAATTGTGGCCGAACTGTTTGAAGATTGGTATTAGTAATTTCATTATTACGTACAAGCTCAAAACGATCAACATTATAGATCACCCAAGCAGGTCGACCTTGAACAATGCTATATAAACCATATCCTAAAGCTAAAATTTGAATTAGGATAATTACTGTTAAATCAAATTTAAGTGTTTTTTTTGCTTCTTTATATACAAAGAAGCTTAAGGCAGGGCCTAATATAACATCTATAGCTATTATCATTATAAAGAGATGAATAGCTCCTACAGCTTTGGCTAAAGGTTCTGGATACCAAACAAGAAAAAAACAAATAAGAATAATTAAAGCTACTATCATCGAAATAGATAAGTGGCTTAGAAAGAACTTAAAGCGCTTAGACATCTTAATACTCTTAACTATTCTGCACTTAATAAAAAAGACCGAAAAAACGGTCTTTTTTATTAATCTAGTAATTAACGGCAAGCAGCTGGAGCAAATTTTGCTTCTAATGTACCAGTACTTAAACCAGTCTCTAGTTTTGCATCTGTAGCAGCATTATGTGTAGCAGATGAACAACCCCAATCAATTGCTCCAGTCTCTCCCGCTTTTAATGCAGCATCTAATTCTACGCCTGGGTCACCTGCTTTCTTAGAACGAACATAAGGCTTAAGATAGAGTTTGTTTGCTGCTGTACCAATACCAACGGCTGATGCATTATAGACAACTTCAATTTCGCCTGTAGATTGATTAATCTGTACAGAGTTAACATACTTAGAGTTTGCACCACTGCCTTGAGCTTGCGCATTCCAAGTAGTAGATACTGACTTTAAATCATTTACTGAAGCAGCGTCTGATGCAATCATTTGTTTTGCACTATCCGCTAAATTTAATCCCTCAGAAATACGTGTACGCACGGTATAATCTGAATAAGCAGGAATCGCAATTGCTGCCAAAATACCGATAATCGCAACCACGATCATGAGTTCAATTAATGTAAAACCTTTTTGTGCATTCATAGCCTTTTTCCCCAAAGATTGTATGTATGTTTTTATATAAGCTTTTTCAGCTCTCAACTATATAGCAGCATTCGTGCCAACTTTTATTTTATTTATAAAACAAAAACTTATATTAATTTTTCAATTTATTGAATATAAAATCACTGTAAATAACTGACAAAAAACGTCATATAACTTTTACTACAACACATCACACATAAAAAAAAGTAAATAAAATCCATCAAACTTTTTATTTGCTTTTGTGAACAAATTCTCTTTAAAAATAAATAAATAGGTGACATTTTTTGTCAGCTACCTTAAGAAATAAAAACTTAAAAATTATGAGATATAGAACTTCTAGAAAATAACTTAATTTATAATAATTGGAGCATTTCCCAATTCATTGGATTGATCTGGCATGTTTTCATCATAAAAACGTGACATCACCTCTCCAATTTGCTGTACACCAATCACTACAGCTTGTTGATATTGTTTTTGTTTAAGCTGTTGAACGATAGACTCACAAATCTGTTGCCAGATCTGATCAGTAGTCCCATTTCTAATACCGCGGTCAAATATAACTTCTACAGTACGTTCACATAAATTTAGGTATAACAATACGCCGCTATTTAATGCAGTATCCCAAACGCCTAATTCTGCAAATAACTGCTGTGCTCGTAAACGTGTGTTTTGTCTATAGGCTTGTGAACATGGAATATGGCCTTCAATTACCACCTGTATTTCGCCAACATGTCCATGTTCTGCTTGCTGTACAGCATCGGCAATAATTTGCTTATCTTGTTTTGAAAAATAACGACTACTGGCCGGAAAATAACATAAATGTTTAAACCAACGTTTTAAGCTTGGCTCTACAGATTCCTCAATTTTTGGCTGAGTAATAATTTGTGTTGTTTCTGATGTTGTTACCATGAGCCTGAAGCACCTCCACCGCCAAAACGACCTCCACCACCGCCATAGCCTCCGCCACCACCGCCGAAGCCTCCTCCACGTCCACCGCCTCCAGAACCACTTAGAATGGCCTGTAAAATAAGTTGGGCAATAGAAGTAATGAGTAAAAAGAAGATTCCAACACCAAGTAATAAACTAGTCACTAGACCTGCGCCATTTACAAAACCTGCTACGGCGGCAGCAACACCAGCAGTAGAAGCACTAAGAGGTCGCCCTACAATAAATGAACCCACAATTCCAGCAACAAGAATAAATAGAGCCATTGTCAGCGTTGTTTGTTTGGCCTGTTGCTCTTCTGCGGCTTGGTGTTGTCTTTCTTTTAAATCTTGAGCAGCTTGCTGAGCAACTTCTGGATCAAGATTTAAAATCCTTCCAATTTCATCAAGACCCGCATTTAAACCCTGTGCATATTGGGCTTGTTTAAAATAAGGTGTAATTTGATTTCGAATAATCCGACTTGCGACAATATCAGGCAACACGCCTTCTAAACCATATCCAGTTAAAATTTGTATACGGCGATCATTTACCGCTACCGCAATGAGTAATCCATTGTCACGTTTAGCTGAGCCTAATTGCCACTGCTCGCCCACTCGTAATGCATAATCAAAAATATCTTCTTGGCCCGTCGTTGGAACAATAACGATACCAATTTGCGCTTTGCCTTGTTGGTATAAACTTAGAATTTTTTGGTTGAGCTGCTGCTTTTCTGTCTCGCTTAGGATATTGGCTTGATCAATAACAGGTTGGTTTAAAGTTGGCAAACCACGAATTGACTCACCATCTGCCATATCATTAGAGACTTTAGGCGAAGCAGCAACACTCGAAGCTGGTTGTTCCCCCGATTTAGACAGCGTAGCTTGATTTTGCTGCTTTTGAATAATTTTGCCCGATACTATTGTGTCAGTCTCATCAGTAGCAGTTGCAATATTACTTTCACTCCATGCCGTATTCTGAAAAAGAACACCACAACAGAGCAAAATTAAGGTCGTAATAAAGACCTTAATTTGCTTAGACTGAAGCAATATAATATTTCTCATACGGCCCTCCTTTGATTTATTAAATTAATCAAAAGAAACTTTTGGAGCCTGTTGTGCAGAAGCTTCTGCTGAGAAATTGGCTTTTGGATGCATGCCAATTACTTTTGCAGTCACTGCTTGCGGGAACTGGCGTACATACGAGTTATAGTCTTGTACCGTTGTAATATAACGATTACGGGCAACTGCAATACGGTTTTCTGTACCCTCAAGCTGAACTTGTAATTCTTGGAATTGAGTGTTGGCCTTCAAATCTGGGTAGTTTTCAGACACAGCAATCAGTCGAGATAATGCACCTGTTAATTGACTTTGAGCCTGTTGATATTTTTCAAGTAAAGCTGGATCTTCAAGAACTTCTTTATCAACTTTTAAACCTGCAACATTCGAGCGTGCTTGTGTTACTTCTGTTAATACTTGCTCTTCATGTTTAGCATAACCTTTTACCACATTGACAAGGTTTGGCACCAAATCTGAACGACGTTGATATTGGTTTTGTACTTCAGACCACGCTGCTGTCACAGCCTCATCTTTTACTTGCAGAGTGTTATAGCCACATCCCGAAAACAGTAAGGTACTGGCAAGTGTCGTTGCGATTGCAAATTGTTTCAATGTTTTCATCGTCACATTATCCTCAAGTTTTTCTTTATATTTTTGACCTCTTTATCCGATTGTATGATGAATTTGGCATTATTGTGTTGCTTTTATTTTATTGATTTTTAAAAAACCGGATTTTTAAATCCGGTTATCAATTAACTTAATCTTTGATCTTTTTCTTGTTGAAAACTTGCCATTTGATAGTCTTCAGCTAAAGAGCTTTTCCAGTAATCGACCATTCTGTCGTAATCCTTTTGACTCGGATGAAAATCTTTCTTGTAATATGCGAAGTATTCAGGCATTAATTGGACAAGCATCTTAATCAGCAAATATGAGCCAAATAAATTGCCTCCAATTTTAGGTAGGCTATTCCATTTATCTTGCCAAAATAAACGAGTTGTCCCATAAAAAGCGAGACTCGCAAACCCAGTAGTGACACTACGCATGAGTAAACGGCGGATACGGTCATCTCCATATATATGCTGATAGACATCGAATGCGACTGAACGATGCTCAATTTCTTCAATCGCATGCCATACCCAAAGTTTTAATGCATCTTGATCTAAGGTTTTTAATAACTCTGGATGCTGTAAAACATATGCTCCAAGTAGAGCTGTAAAATGCTCAAAAGCACAGGTAAGAGCCAATTGAAGTTTAGGTGGAATCGTTCTTAAATATTTATCACGCTCATTTAACCAGTTTTGAAAACTGTCCAAATTATAATCATCACGTCGCCAAGCTTCATTAAACTCACTATGTGCTTTGGAGTGCATAGCCTCTTGTCCAATAAAAGCTGCAATTTGTGCTTGTAGTTGAGGGTCTGAGACTTTATCACGCACATTACGTACGCTATTTACAAAAAATTGCTCACCCACCGGAAACGTTGATGAAAGTGCAGTTAAAAAATGAGACATGAGGGGTGAATTTGCAAAATAGTGCCGCTTGATCGCCTTTGGATTAAATTCAAGACGACGCACTGTAATACCCAACGCTTTTCGACGATTTAAATATGATTTTTCTGCCGTCATATCTGCGATGTTCATACTCAACACCTATTGTATTGAAGAAGGAAGTTTTGAGTATGTCGCGAGCTTAAAAAGCTAAAAAGGGCAAAAAAGCTTATTATATTTGCCAAAAACATCAAAGTGACTAATGGTAGACAATAAAAAAGCCTACTTGAAGTAGGCTTTCTTGAGTGTTTTAACACATTAATTTATTAAACACCTAGGTAATCCAAAATGCCTTCAGCAGCTTGACGGCCTTCCCAAATCGCAGTCACGACAAGGTCTGAACCACGTACCATATCACCACCCGCAAAGATTTTCGGGTTTGATGTCTGGAATTTGAATTCTTGCTTTTCAACTGCGACAACACGGCCCGAACCATCAAGACTAATATTCGCATTACCAAACCAGTCAGCTGGACTTGGGCGGAAACCGAATGCAAGTAGAACAGCATCGGCTGGTAATACTTCTTCAGAACCTGGAACTGGTTCAGGGCTACGACGGCCACGACTATCTGGTGCACCCATTTGTGTCGTTACCACTTTTACGCCTGTTACTTTGCCATTTTCACCAACGATTTCGATCGGTTGACGATTGAATAGGAATTTCACACCTTCTTCATAGGCATTTTTTACTTCACGTGCAGAACCTGGCATGTTGCTTTCATCACGGCGGTATGCACACGTTACATCATGAGCGCCTTGACGTAATGAAGTACGGTTACAGTCCATCGCTGTATCACCACCACCCAATACAATCACCTTTTTACCATCTAAGCTGATGTATTCACTTGGGTCTTTTTCCCAACCTTGGCAACGGTTCACGTTAGAGATGAGGAAATCAAGAGCATCATAAACGCCATTAAGATCTTCACCTGGGAAACCACCCTTCATGTAGGTATAAGTTCCCATACCCATGAACACCGCATCATATTCTGCTAGTAATTCATCAATAGTTACATCAGTGCCAATTTCAGTATTCAAACGGAATTCGATGCCCATACCCGTGAAGATTTCACGACGGCGTTTCATTACATCTTTTTCCATTTTAAATTCTGGAATACCGAATGTAAGTAAGCCACCAATTTCAGGGCGCTTATCGAATACAACGGGTTTAACACCACCGCGAGCTAGAATATCTGCACAACCTAAACCTGCAGGGCCAGCACCAATAATTGCAACTTTTTTGTCAGTCCATTTTACGCCTGACATATCTGGACGCCAGCCCAAAGCAAAGGCTGTATCGTTGATATATTTTTCAGCATTACCAATCGTTACGGCACCAAAACCATCATTTAAGGTACAAGCACCTTCACATAAACGGTCTTGTGGGCATACACGACCACATACCTCAGGTAGTGTGTTGGTTTGATGGCAAAGCTCAGCAGCTTGGAAAATTTGGCCTTCAGCGATGAGTTTTAACCAGTTTGGAATGTAGTTATGTACAGGACATTTCCATTCGCAATATGGGTTACCACAACCTAAACAACGGTGAGTCTGATTAGTAACAGTTTCCGATGTAAAAGGTTTATAAATTTCCACAAATTCTGCTTTGCGGACAGTAATATCTTTTTTCTCTGGATCTTGGCGTGCTACATCCAGAAATTGAAAGTCATTATTTAGGCGTTCTGCCATGTCTCTCTCCGTGGGTAGGCGCGGTTTTCACTGTTGCCCGCACCTGCCTATGTCGTTGCAGTCGTGGAATTATTGTGGATCAGCTTGTGTTGTTTTCAAAAGCGTTAGCAAATTAGCAGCCTTTGGTTTCACAAGCCAGAATTTACGGCTGTAGAAATCGAACTCATTGCGGATTTTATAAGCCCAGGCACTACCTGTTTCTTTAATATGCTCATCGATAATACGCAACAAGAACTCTTTATGATCTTCCATAGATTCTGTTGAAATACGATTTAAATCAATCAATTCGTGGTTGTAGTAATCTACGAAATCATTATCAAGGTCAAGTACATAAGCAAAACCACCGGTCATGCCCGCGCCAAAGTTATGGCCTACTTTACCAAGTACAGTCACAACACCACCTGTCATATATTCACAGCAGTGATCGCCAGCACCTTCAATTACAGCGAATGCACCCGAGTTACGAACTGCAAAACGCTCACCCGCTGTACCCGCTGCAAAAAGCTTACCGCCAGTTGCACCATACAAACAGGTATTACCAATAATTGCTGTATTTTGAGTTTGGAAAGGTGAACCTTTTGGTGGGAAGATTGAGATACGACCACCTGCCATACCTTTACCCACATAGTCATTAGCATCACCTTCAAGACGGATGTGTAAACCACCAGCGTTCCATACACCAAGTGACTGACCCGCTGTACCCGTTAAGTTCATCACAACTGGATGCACTTCCATGCCTAAGTTGCCATAGCGACGAGCAATTTCACCTGACACACGAGCACCAATCGAACGGTCACAGTTCACAACAGTAAAGTTGTACTGACCACCTGCACTTGATTCAATTGCAGGAAGCATTTCAGCAACCATTTTCTCAGCTAACACACCTTTATCAAATGGCGCATTTCCTTGTACTTCACAATACTGCGCTTTACCGTCAGCAGATGGATGAGAAGTTAACAATGGACTTAAATCAAGATGAGCATGTTTTTCAGTTTCACCCGGCAATACTTCGAGTAAATCAACACGACCGATTAAGTCTTTCAATGAAGAAACACCTAGTGCTGCCAACCACTCACGCGTTTCTTCCGCGATAAAGTGGAAGAAATTGATGAGCATTTCTGGCTCGCCAATATAGTGCTCTTGACGTAAGTGATCTTGTTGAGTTGCAACACCAGTCGCACAGTTGTTTAAGTGGCAAATACGTAGATATTTACAACCTAACGCAATCATTGGTGTTGAACCGAAACCAAAGCTCTCAGCACCTAAAATTGCTGCTTTGATCACATCAAGACCAGTTTTTAAACCACCATCTGTTTGTACGCGTACTTTGCCACGTAAGTCATTAACGCGTAGTGCTTGATGCGCCTCACTTAGACCTAATTCCCATGGAGAACCCGCATGGTGGATTGATGAAAGTGGAGATGCAGCAGTACCACCGTCATAACCAGAAATGGTAATGAAGTCTGCATATGCCTTGGCAACACCAGCAGCAATTGTTCCTACACCCGGCTCAGATACCAGTTTTACCGAAACCATTGCTTGTGGGTTAACTTGTTTCAAGTCAAAAATTAACTGAGACAAATCTTCAATTGAGTAAATATCGTGGTGCGGTGGAGGTGAAATCAGTGTTACACCTGGCACTGAGTAACGTAAACGTGCAATTAAACCATTTACTTTACCGCCCGGTAACTGACCGCCTTCACCCGGTTTTGCACCTTGAGCAACTTTAATTTGCAATACTTCAGCAGAAGTCAGGTATGCAGGAGTTACACCAAAACGACCAGATGCGATCTGTTTGATTTTCGAGTTACGAATTGTGCCGTAGCGAACAGGATCTTCGCCACCTTCACCAGAGTTTGAACGACCACCAATTGTATTCATCGCAATTGCAATCGCTTCATGTGCTTCTGGAGAAAGAGCCCCCAAAGACATCCCTGCCGAGTCAAAACGAGGCAAGATATCTTTAACTGATTCAACTTGCTCAACTGGAATTGGATTCGTTGTTTTTAACTTAAATAAGTCACGAATAGTCGCCACTGGACGGTTATTAACCAGCTCAGCATATTCTTTAAAGTGTTCGTATTTACCAGAGCGAACTGCTTTGTGTAATGAGTTAATCACATCTGGGTTGAACGCGTGATACTCTTTATCAAATACGAATTTAAGCAGACCACCTTGATCAATTGGTTTGCGATTTGACCATGCTGTAGCAGCTAATTTTTTCTGGTCTTTTTCAAGATCAGCAAATGTTGCACCCTGAATACGACTTGGGACACCCAAGAAGCACTGATCTACAACTTCAGATGATAAACCCACTGCTTCGAAAAGCTGACCGCCACGATACGACGCAACTGTAGAGATACCCATTTTTGAAAGAACTTTTAATAAGCCTTTCTCAATACCTTTACGGAAGTTCGCTTGAGCATGGATTGGATCACCTAAAAGCTCACCTTTAGCAATCAAATCATTAATCACGTCATATGCAAGGTACGGGTAAACAGCGGTTGCACCGAAACCAAGCAATACCGCAAATTGGTGCGGATCACGTGCAAAACCAGTTTCAACCATGATGTTCGCATCAGTACGTAAACCAGTTTTAATGAGGTAATGGTGTACCGCACCTGTTGCAAGCGCTGCGTTTGCAGGCAAGAAACCTTGGCGAATATTTTTATCAGTTAAAACAATTAAAGTTTTACCATCACGAACCGCTTGAGCCGCTTCTTCACAAATACGAGTAATCGCAGCTTGCAAACCTTCTTCTTCGGCATAGTTCAAGTTGATGTCAACAGACTCATAGCCTGCACGATCAATACTACGGATTTGCTGTATTTTTGAGTTAGACAGAACAGGGCTCGAAATAATGATTCGATCTGCGTGCTCTGGACCTTGCTCAAATACATTCTGCTCACGACCTAAACAGGTTTCGAGCGACATTACAATCGATTCACGTAATGGATCAATTGGAGGGTTCGTTACTTGTGCAAATTGTTGACGGAAATAATCAGTCACATGGCGTACTTGACGAGACAATACAGCCATTGGCGTATCATCACCCATAGAACCAACAGCTTCCTGACCACTTTCAGCAATAGGACGTAACAACTGGTCGCGCTCTTCAAATGTCACCATAAACATTTTTTGAGCTGCTTTTAAAGCATCGCCAGTTAAGCCCTTATCAACTAATTGTTCTTCAAGTTCAGGGTTGGCATTTAAGCGAATTGCATGGTCACGCAACCATTCACGATACGGACGCATGTTTTTAAGATGTGTATTTACATCTTTTGTATCAAGTACTTTGCCCGTTAAAGTATCAACTACCAAAATTTGGCCTGGTCCAACACGACCTTTAGAAACCACATCTTCAGGCTCATAACCCCAAACACCAATTTCAGATGCTAAGGTAATGTAATCATTTTTGGTAACGACCCAACGTGCAGGACGCAAACCATTACGGTCAAGCATACAAATCGCATGACGACCATCTTGAATAACCAAGCCCGCTGGACCATCCCAAGCTTCCATATGCTTAGAGTTAAACTCATAGAATGCACGTAAGTCTGCATCTAAAGTTTCAACGTTCTGCCAAGCTGGTGGCACGAGCATACGCAATGCACGGAATAAATCCATACCACCACCAACCAAGATTTCCAGCATGTTATCTAAGCTTGAAGAATCTGAACCTGTACGGTTCACGATTGGATTAAGATCAGTTAAGCCCGGCAACAATGGATTTTCAAATTTAGGCGTACGTGCCAATGCCCAGTTACGGTTTGCTGTAATAGTGTTAATTTCACCATTATGCGCAAGGTAACGGAAAGGCTGAGCCAAGGGCCAACGCGGTAACGTGTTAGTCGAGAAACGTTGGTGGAATACCACAATATGAGATTTTAAACGCTCATCTGCTAAATCTGTATAGAACTCAGCAATCGCAGCTGGCATCATCAAGCCTTTATAGCTGATTACTGTCGAACAAAGCGTGTTCACATAGAACGATGAATCATTTAGTAATTGTTGTTCTGCACGACGACGTGCCAAAAATAGTTTACGGTTAAACTCAACTTCCGTTACACCCATTGGACAGTTCACAATGACCTGTTCAAAAGCTGGTAAAGATTGAAGTGCAATTTCACCTAGTGCATCGTTATTTGTAGGGACAACACGCCAAGCTAGTACGCGTAAGCCATCAGCCTCAATTTCTTTAGTTAAAATATTTTTAGAGTGCTGCGCTAATGCCGGATCAACATTTAAAAATACAGTACCGACAGCAAAAACTTCGCTAAGTGTAATGTCACTCAGTTTTTTTGCTTCATCACGAAAAAATTGCTTTGGCATCGCCAATAATAAGCCGCAACCATCTCCCGTCTTGCCATCTGCGGCAATACCACCACGGTGCGTCATGCAACTTAAACTGTGAATCGCGGTTTCTACAAGATGATGACTTGATTCACCCTTCATATGGGCAATCAGTCCAAAACCACAGTTATCCTTAAACTCATCAGGTTGATATAAACCTTGAGCGGGAGCTACAGTATTAGGCGATGGCATGTGCATAGCGTACCCTTCTTTCAATAAGGCTCTTTCGAGCGTCAAACAAACAACTTATTTCTGCGATATTGCCTATGGACGATAGTTAGCTCAATGTTTCGCAAAAAAAATTTTGGGCTGATAAGCCAATATACGCTGTTCCATTTTTACGTACACTGGTTTTTGCTAGAAAAATGTTTTGACTTATTTCGCACTCTTTTAAAGCAGCTCGACCCCACGACTCTGCATAGACTTCACTCTTTAGAGCGCCAAAATAGTTAGCAGTACATTAATAAGCACAAGAATAAAGCAAAAACTATGCCAATATAATTTTCAAAGCTTAAGTGTTTATATTTATTAAAAATAGATCGGTTTTATTCAGGTTATCATTTTAATAAATGACCAAATATGCACCACACTTGATCAAAAATTATATATGTCTTTTGTTATTGCACTATATTTGTGCACATTATTCTTATCCTTAGTTCCCTCTTGTGCCCTCATTTGTTGCATTTTTAGGAGGAGCTTCAGTTGCACGATTTTGTTGAGCCTTTTTAGCAGTATCAGCAGCAGAATTCGACTGATGTACATCCACAACATTTCCTTCAGCATCTCTGCGAATAATGGTTGTCCGAGTTGTGGAGTTTGTTGCTGGAGCAGCTACTTTAGGTTGCGCACTTATAGCATTATTTGCACCTGTACCCATAAGCAAAGACTCATCAATTCTAGGCAATGCAGCTGGACGTAAACGCACTTCATAAGTTTGACTAATCCCACCTTTCATTTCATCTGCACCCAAGTCATTGACTAGTGGTACATAGGTCGAAAATTGTTGAGGTTGCGGCTTAATTGATTCAGGCAAATCAAGATTCAGCTGTGTTAACTGTTGAATTGCATCTTCAGAACGTTTAAATACACCATATGTCAAAACATATTGTTCAGATTGCTTATCACCACTTAATCTGAAGTAGATGAATTTATTTCGGTCTGAACGATTCTTTAAAAAGTTTTTAACAATATCTTCATCAGATGCGCGGAATAGCTCAAGCGTCCACTGTTTCTTGTTTTCGTTAATAAACTTTGTACCGCGGAACTCCGCCTCATGCTGACCAGATACAACAGTCCGAGTCGTTAAATCAAGAGGCCTAACTTCATCAGCTAAAGCCCCTAAGTTAGCCGTTGTTGCCACTTTTTCTGGCTGAATTTGCACGGGTGTTTCTGAATCGGCTGCTTTTTCAACTTCTACAAGCTTCTTACTATCAGTCATTACCCAGAAAAGAAAAGCCAGAAACAAGCAGACGATACCACCCACCAACCAGATATATTGTTGAACATTCTGCCAAAGTGTACGTGATACAGTCATGTGTTACCTTAATTTATTATCCGTGTTGATTTGCCAAAATAGCTTGTTTCATGAGTTCAACATCAAAGTCTTTAGTAATTACAGCTTGTCCAAGTTGCTTTAACAACACTAAACGTAATTGACCATTGAGGACTTTTTTATCATGTGCCATATATCCAAGGAATTCATCCAATGGAATTTTTGGACATGATATCGGCAAATTGGCGCGTTTAATAATTTTTTTTGTACGCTCTACATCATCGCTTGAAATCCAGCCTAAACGCTGTGATAAATCAGCCGCCATGACCATGCCAGTAGCTACTGCTTCGCCATGTAACCAAGTACCATACCCAAGATAAGATTCAATCGCATGACCAAAGGTATGACCTAGGTTGAGTAAAGCTCTCTCGCCCTGTTCTTTTTCATCATTTGCAACAATACGAGCTTTATGGGCACATGAACGATAAACAGCTTCTGCTAAAAGATCAGCATCGCGCCCAACCAACCCATCCATATTCTGCTCTAACCACACCAGAAACTCAGCATCACCTAACAAAGCATATTTAATAACTTCTGATAATCCAGCAGACAACTCTCGATCTGGTAAAGTGTTGAGTTGAGCCATATCAGCCAAAACAACTTGAGGTTGCTGAAATGCGCCAAGCATGTTTTTACCCAGTGGGTGATTAATTCCAGTTTTACCACCTACACTTGAGTCGACCTGTGAAAGAAGTGTGGTAGGAACCTGAATAAAATACACCCCACGCTGGAAACATGCTGAGGCAAAGCCAGCCATATCACCAATCACACCGCCACCTAAAGCTAGAACCGTACAATCTCGGTTAAAACCAGCTTCAAGTAGTGCATCAAAAATTAAATTTAAATGTTGAATATCTTTATATTTTTCACCATCGGGCAAAATACAAGTAGCTATCGTTTTACCCAAACTTTTTAGTGCTTCTTGATAGTGAGATAAATATAAAGGAGCAACCGTTTCGTTACTCACAATCATGACCTGCTGACCATGAATATAAGGCTCAAGCAACTGTTTAGGATCAAGTTGACTGCCAATAAAAATAGGATAACGGCGTTCGCCTAATTCAACATGTAAAGTTTGCATGAGTTTATTAAACCACGAGTAAGTTTGGCTATTTTAGCGTGTTAGACAAAATAAGTTGCAAAATCTTTTGTGCAAGATCGCGTGCAGCACCCTGATTGGTTTCAATCGTGTAATGAGCAACTTCACGATACAAAGGATCACGTGTTTTTAATAAATCTCGCAATTTTTGTTCAGGATTTTCAACTTGTAATAGAGGTCTGTTTTTATCGCGATAAGTTCGTTGTAATTGTAGTTCCACTGGAGTGTAAAGATAAACAACAATACCACGCTGCTTTAGAAACTCACGATTAGGTGCTTGAGTAATCGCACCACCGCCTGTTGCTAAAACCAAAGCCTTACGGGAAGTCAACTCATTCAACACCATGGTTTCACGAGCACGAAATCCAAATTCCCCTTCTTTTTCAAAAATCCAAGGAATAGTAGCACCCGTTTTGCGTTCAATTTCATGATCACTATCTAAAAATTCACGCCCTAATATTTCGGCTAAATGACGTCCAACGGTTGTTTTTCCTGCCCCCATGGGCCCTACCAAATAAATATTTGGCAGGGTTTCAAACGCTTTGCTTGGCAAGGCGCCACCTATTTCAATTGCTTTCATTGAAAAATATATTAATGATTTCTCACCAAAGTGTCATTAACAATTCGTGGCGTAACGAAAATCAGTAACTCTTGTTTATCATCAGATTTCACATCTTTTCTGAATAAATGCCCAAGTACAGGAATATCACCGAAGAAAGGAACCTTGGTTTGTGAGTTAGATGTAGTCTGCTCAAATACCCCTCCCAAAATGACCGTTTCACCGTTATTAACCAATACATTGGTGTTAATATTATTTTTATTTAAAATTAATTCACCATTAGGGGCTTCACCTGCTACAGAATCCTTAGAAATATCTAATTTCATTTGAATTTTCCCATCAGGCGTAATACTTGGAGTAACATCCAAGCTTAGGAGTGCATCTTTAAATGAAGTAGTTGCTGTGGAACCTGCACCTGAAGTAGTCGTCATCAGATAAGGAACTTGCTGACCAGTAGCGACTTTTGCAGATTGTTTATCTGCTGTCATGACTTTAGGTGTCGAAATAACTTCACCATAGCCATCGGCTTGTAATGCGGAAAGTTCAAGATCAAGCATAAAATCAGACATGCTAATTAAACCAAAGGCAATACTACCCGCAGGATTAGAAACCCCTAAATCGACATTTAGGTTATCTGGCCGTTCAATCGTATATTTATAGCCACCCGTAGTCTCATCTTTTTTGGGTTCTCGTAAATTCCATAAAGTTGTTTCACTACCACCAACCAACAAATTCTTATTATTGGTGATTCCTTGTGACAATATTCCCCATTTGACACCCAGTTCTTTGGTAAAAGAAGTAGAGGCTCTTACAATACGCGCCTCAACCATGACCTGCTTCACTTGTACATCAAGTAAATCAACCATTTTACGGATTTTATCAATATTTTGTGCTGTATCATTAATAATTAAAGTATTGGTCCGCGTATCAGCCACAGCACTACCGCGTGAACTTAGCAAGCTCTCCAACGCAAGAGAATCCGAGTTTGCAGTACGATTCGCAACTGCCCCCTTACCATCACGAGAATCCTCGATTAACTTAAGTAAATCGATGGCTTTGGCATAACTCAAATGAATATAATCTGTTTGGATCGGTGCTAACTTAATCGTTTGCGCTAAAGCTTTTGCTTCATCATCTTCTGCTTTAATCAGCTCTGCAACTGGAGCAATCCAAATAACATTGCCATTTCTACGCTTATCCAAGTTTTTAGTTTTTAAAATAATATCAAGTGCCTGATCCCACGGAACATCTTTCAAGCGCAAAGTAATATTACCCTGAACACTATCGGCAGCCACCATATTAATGCCAGTAAAATCGGCAAGTAGCTGTAGAACTCTACGAACTTCAATATCTTGAAAATCCAGAGAAAGCTTATTACCAGAATAAGATGGCTTAGATGCAGTACTTACACTTTTGTCCTGAGGACGTTTTAAGCTAATGGTGAGTTTATTTTCCGCCTGATAAGCCATATATTCATAGCTACCAGTAGATTGGATCGTAATAACGCCATTACCTTTTTCGTTATAAGACTCGATGCTAGAAACAGGGGTCGCAAAATCGTTTACATTTAAACGTTTGGCTAAATGGGTAGGAATTTTAGAGCCAAGTGTTCTCACTACAACTTTGCTGCCTTGTTGTTGAACATCAACAGGCGTATTACTTCCTAGTAAATCAATAACAATTAATCCTTCACCTTGACTTCCACGCTGAAAACCAATATTTGAAACGCCTTGCGGTTGTACCGTAGTAGTTGGTAAAGGCTTAATAGCTGCTTGAGCTGAATTAATCTTTAGAATAAAAGTATTACCTTCAATACGTGTTGTAAACGCACCTGCCTCTTTTAAATTTACGGTTAAACGTGAGCGTTGATCGTCAGAACTTACATCGACCGAGCTCGCTTCATTTGTACCAATCGCTACTTTTGACTGTGTTAAAGTCTGCTGAGCTTTATTAAAATCCAAAATCAAACGTGAAGGATTTTCAAGTTGATATGCTTGTGGTTGCGGTGGCAAACCATTAAACATAACTCTAATTTCTGTACCTTGACCTGCAATTTGTGTCGGTACAATATTCGTCATGCTGACCTGCGCAGAGGCAACCTGCATAACTGCAATGGC
Source organism: Acinetobacter calcoaceticus ANC 3811 (assembly GCF_000399665.1). GTDB lineage: Bacteria > Pseudomonadota > Gammaproteobacteria > Pseudomonadales > Moraxellaceae > Acinetobacter > Acinetobacter calcoaceticus_B. The sequence continues at coordinate 3,329,874 of NZ_KB976986.1, read as the reverse complement.
TACAGCCCCCATAGAAAACTGACGGAATACGTGATTCATTGTCTGACCATCCCCAATTAAATAATCTTTAAAAATACTTTTTCTTTGTTATTCCCTAAATTTTAGGGCGCGGGCCCAATTAACACTAAGGTTCTTGGTCTCTCCACATAGCCTTCGCGCCCATCAGGGACAATTTCCACCAGATCAATTTGGGTTGGACCAATATGGGTAATACGCCCTTGATTCATCCCCATATAGTTCCCCACCTGTACTCGCTCAATTTGCTGATCAGGTGACTGGATAAGAGCCAGCACTTGCCCACGGTTGTTACGAATGCTTCCTTTCATGTTTAAGGATTCTAATGCATAACTTTCTAGAGGCTGAGGTGCTCGTGAGAAGTTCGGATAGACTCGTTTTCCTGCCATAATTTTGAGCTCAGCAGCAAGTGAGCTTGGTAAAAATGGACTCTTTAGCTGATGAGCCGCATAATTAAATTGTGGTACAGGTGTAAAAACAGGGGCTGGGTCTATCGGCTGTGGTGGCTGGTTACGTATATTTGCCATTTGCTGATTTACAGCATCAATTCTCGAGTCACATCCGACTAAAACTAAACATGCCAAAATAGAAAAAGAAATTTGCTTAAGTTTCATTGTAATGCTCCTATTTCGACTGTGTATTAGCAGTAGAGGAAACAGGTGCTACTGAAGCCGAAGCGTTGTTTTCCGGATGTTCAGCATTTTCTACGGCGCCCATATAGCGATAAGTTTTTGCCTTAATAGAATAATTAAGTACAGGAATATCTGACTTACTATCTTTAACAGGCGCAGCTTCTACAACAAAGTCATGCATCGTTACAATGCGGGGTAATGCCGCGATACTACTAACAAAAGCCCCAAAAGCGTGATAATCGCCAGTTGCTTCCATCGTAATAGGCTGTTCAATAAAGATTTCCTGCTTCACTTCATCTTCTAAACGGATATTTTTAAACTTCAGACCAGAATTCACTCCAGTTAAGTTAATATCCTCAACCAAGCTTGGAATTTCGGTTTCTTTTGGCAATTGCTCTAACTGCTGATTAAAGTTTGCTTGCATCTCTTGAAGTTGAAGCTGATATTGCTGCAAGTTACGTAATTTGGAATCTTTTTCTCGAAATTCATTCAACAAATTACTTTCTTGTGCCTGCGCATTATCAATTGCTTGTAGCTTTGGCTGAATAACAACAAAATATCCCAAAGCCAACACAGCAAAGAAAATAAAAATCCAACAAGTAATTTTCACAGATAATGGCCAGCTACCATAACTGTTCATATCTAGTGTGTTAAATTGCTGAAGAAACTTTTCTAAAGTGATCTGTTTTTTCTTAGATGGAGCTTGTTCTAACGACAACTCATGAAGTTCATCCGGACTCATTTAGGCGCCCCCTTATCCGTACTTACAGACGTATTGGCGGTATCATCTGTTGTAGTCACCCCCGCTTCGCCCAAATCAACAGTCACAACAAAACTGCCATAGCCATCTTCCACTCTAGGAAGCAGCGAACTCGCAGTCTTATCTTTTTTCTCTTCAGCCGCCAAGAAAGAATTCATGAAAGCGTTGCGATACCATTGTGATGCTTCAAGATTACGTAATAACTCCGCAACCGTATTTGGACTTTCAGCTTTACCTTCAATGGTAAATTTATCTCCAGTTCGGCTAAATTTAGTTAAATACATCGCTGTAGGCGTCACACGTACCAATTCATCTACCAAACGCACGACAACAGGGCGCTGACTTTGCAATCCCTGAATAAGTTTCATACGCTCGATAATGGCATCACGCTGTTCTTGCAGACCATTTAAGGTTTTAAGCTGTTGATCTAGACTCTGGTTTGTACTAGTGATGAGTTGATTAGCTTGCTCTTGATCATTTAATTTTTGATTCAAATAAAACCACCCAGAAAATACAGTGGTGATCCCCAGAACAACGACCCCAAAACAGAAAATAATAAATTGTTTTTTACGTTGCTCCCTAAGCCCATCACGCCAAGGGAGTAAATTAATTGTCGCCATTAATCAAAACTCCTTAAAGCCAAGCCACATGCCACCATTAATGATGAAGCATCATTTTCAAGTTTTTGAATGTCGACTTGAGGAGAAAAACCCATTTGTAAAAATGGATTGGCAATGGTCACACGGTAACCAAGTTTTTGTTGCAACAATTTGGCAAGCCCAGGAATATTGGCATTCCCACCCGCTAGTAAAATATGGTCTATTTCATTGAACTGTGACGAAGAGAAGAAAAATTGTAGAGACCTAGCTGCTTGTTGTACGACCGCATCTAAAAATGGCTCTAAAACTTCAATGTCATAGTCATCGGGTAAAGAACGTTCTTTTTTAGCTCGTCCTGCTTCTTCTAAAGACAAACCATAACGGCTTTGAATTTCCAAAGTAAGCTGTTTGCCACCGAAGACTTGTTCACGGGTATAAATGATTTTGCCACTTTGCATCACCGATAATGTTGTCATGGTATGGCCGATATCTAAAATACCAATGGTATTTGCACCCATTGGCAAGCTATCAGCAAATACACTAAAAGCACGCTCAACGGCGTAACTTTCGACATCAGCAAGCTTAGGCGTTAAATCCACCAGTTCGAGTACTTCTACACGTGTTTCAACATTTTCTGTTCTTGTTGCAACTAAAAGTACATTCACACGGTTTGGATTAGGCAGGCGATCCGGTAAAACCTCAAAATCAAGGCTCACTTCGTCCAAAGGGAACGGTATATACTGCTCCGCATCTAATCGAATCTGAACTTCTCGCTCATCATCATTCATCTCTGCATCCATTTCGATGGTTTTATGAATAACCGTCGATGTTGGAACAGCAATTGCAGCGTTACTGGTTTGGGGATTTGCTAAATTCATCGCCCGTTCCAAAGCTTCTGCAACTGCCTCTGGATTCAAGATATTTTTTTCAACTACACTGTTCTCGGGTAAAGGCATCAAAGCATAGCTTTCCACCCAATATTTACCGTTCTTAACAGAGAGCTCTAACAACTTAACAGAAGTCGAACTAATATCGACACCCATTAACCCCTTATTCGGTTTACGATATAACCTGAGCACACTATTGTCCTATTATTTTTTTATCCCCAAAAAAAAATTACAAACCAATAATCTAGGTCTTTATTTTTACACGGATACAATATCTCATCTAACAATCCGCATGTCTAAAGGCTATACTGACCACAATTAGTTTGTATTCGATCTTATTAAAGCTTACTTATCATGAAAAAGCTATCCAGTTTGGGCTTCGTGCGTCCAATTTTTTTGATCATTATTATTATCTTAGTCTCACTTCCGATGGGCTTTTATGGCATGTATCTCTATATTGCCCCATCGCTCCCTGAAATGAGTTCACTAAAAAAAGCTCCGCTTTTAAAACCTCTACAGGTCTACACATCAGATAACCAACTGATTGCCGAGTATGGTGGTAAGCTTTCTATTCCAGTTGAATACAAACAAATTCCTCCTGCTTTTATTCATGCATTTTTAGCAGCAGAAGACTCTTCTTTCTTTGAACATAGCGGGATCAGTTTTAAGGGTTTAGGGCGTGCTTTAAGTGAAAGTGTGACTGGTTCTGATGTGCAAACTGGTGGTTCAACCATTACCATGCAGGTTGCAAAGAACTATTATTTGAGCCCAGAAAGAACCTTAAAACGCAAAATAACCGAGATCTTTTTAGCTCGAAAAATTGAGCAAAACTTATCTAAAGAAGAAATTCTCAGTCTTTATGTGAATAAAATCTTCCTAGGAAAAAATGCCTACGGTATCGCAGCGGCAGCCAAAATTTATTACAACAAAAGTATTAATGATCTGAGCATTGCCCAAATGGCAATGATCGCAGGTTTGCCAAAAGCACCTTCTAAATACAACCCTGTGGTTAATCCTGAGCGTGCACTTGAAAGACGTAACTGGATTTTAGGTCGCATGTTACAGCTGGGTTATATCTCTCAAGCAGAATATCAAAAAGCCGTAGCTGAACCGATTAACCTCAACATGCCCAATCGGGATTTAAATAATATTCATCCTTATGCTGGCGAAATGGTTCGTTCAGAGCTTGTAAAGCATTTTGGTGAACAAGCGATTGATTCTGGCTATAAAGTCTACACAACCATCGATGCTAAACGCCAAGCGATTGCAGAGAAATCTGTGCAAGATGGCCTTGAAGCTTATGACCGTCGTCATGGCTGGCGTGGTGCGGAAGCACACGATAAACCGTTAAATGAATTTAGAGCATATGCTAATACCTACCCTGCACAAGTCACCAAGGTAAATAGCAGCTCTTTTGAAGCACTCATGCAAGATGGCACAACCGTTACTGTACAGTGGTCAGGTATGGCATGGGCTCGCCCCTATCGCAATGCAAATAGTGTAGGTGGTGCTCCTTCCCGTGCCTCTCAAATTGTTCAAGTTAAAGATATTATTCGCTTACGTCCAAATGATGCAAAAACAGCATGGTCTTTAGTTCAGGTTCCAAAAGTTCAAGGTCAACTTATTGCGATTAACCCGAATGATGGTTCAATTGAAGCAATTGTAGGTGGTTATAACTTCTATCAATCGAAATTTAACCGTGCCTTACAAGGCTGGCGCCAACCCGGTTCAACGATCAAACCGTTTGTCTATGCATTGGCATTAGAACGCGGTATGACGCCATACAGCATGGTGAATGATAGCCCTATCACGATTGGTAAGTGGACACCTAGAAACTCAGACGGTCGTTATTTAGGGATGATTCCTTTACGCCGTGCTTTGTATTTGTCTCGTAATACCGTGTCGGTACGCCTTTTACAAACTGTGGGAATTGAACGTACGCGCCAGTTATTCATGGATTTTGGTTTACAAGAAGATCAAATTCCACGTAACTACACCATTGCCTTAGGTACTCCTCAAGTCTTACCAATTCAAATGGCAACTGGATATGCAACGTTTGCAAATGGTGGTTATCGTGTTCAACCACATTTTATTCAGCGTATTGAAGATGCATACGGTAAAGTAATTTATGAAGCTAAGCCAGAATATGCATGTATTTCATGCATTAATGCGCCTGACACAACTAATGACGAGCAGAAAACTACGACAACAGATGATGAAGTCATTGAGGTTACGAACAAAGATGTAGAGCAGAAAGAAAAAGCTGCTAAACAACTTAACCTTAAACAGAGTGATAAAGCGAATAGCGAGTACCGCCAAGCTCAACGTATTTTAAAATCAAGCTCTGCTTACGATATGGCGAACATCTTACGAGACGTTATTGAACATGGTACAGGTCGTGCAGCACTTAAAATTGGTCGTAGTGATTTAGGTGGTAAAACAGGTACAACCAACGATGCAAAAGATGCATGGTTTGCAGGCTTTAACGGCAAGTTAGTGACTGTAACGTGGGTTGGATTTGACCAGCCGACTACATTAGGTCGTCGTGAGTATGGTGGTATTGCTGCATTACCGATCTGGATTAACTTTATGGGTCAAGCATTGCAAGGTACGCCAGCATCTTGGGTTCGTTTAGATAAAGATGCTCAAGGTCCTATTTCACGTGACAAACAACAAACTGTTACTGAGGTAGGAGATAAGAAAACTTATCGTGCAGCTCCACCATTAGCACGCCCACTTTATCGCCCAGCACCACCACAACCAAAACTGAGCAATGACAATGACTTTTCCGATTTACCAGGCGAAGAAATTGTTATTCCATCAAAAGCAGCGCCTCCTGCTATGAAGCCTTCACAGGGAGCAGCACCGAAGCGTGAGAAAGATGAACTAGAAAATCTGATTAATCAGATTGAATAGAAAAAAGAAGCCATCATCAGATGGCTTCTTTTTTGCGCTTTTAAAAATGGACTGTTAGCTAGCTGTTTTATTACGTTTCTGAAAGACATAAATTTGAAAAGATGCCGTTAACTCTAATTGCGACTGCTGCTCTAACTGCAAACGACGCTCAGGGGATGCTTTATAAGCATAAGGTGTCATAGCAATCAGATTTTTTAAAGCCTGTTGATCAAGCACAAAAGGGGCATCAATAATTTGCTCTTGCTTAAGCTCAAACAAATCTTGCAACTGCTCTATAAACTTCTCTGGTGTGTGAGGGTTAACCTGCTCAAATAGAGCCTCACGCATTGCATACAAATGTTCAGATGCAGGTGTGACAACAATTAAATACCCATCATCTTTTAAAATACGTGCAATTTCGGCTTGTGGAATTGGGCTAAACAAACTGGTACACGCATCCATGCTTTGATCAAGCACAGGTAAGGTCGCACCAGTTCCCACAACCCAAGTTACTTCAGCATTGAGCTTTGCTGCACGCTGTACCGCATTTTTTGCAATATCAACACCAACACATTGCTCAACGACTTGCTGCATGGCACTTGTGTAATAGCCTTCACCACACCCTATATCAAGTACGGTTTTTACACCTAATTGTTTTAATAAAGCGACTACAGCATGTTGTAAAGGTTGATAATAACCACTTTGTAAAAAAGCTCGTCGCGCATCAACCGACTCTGGCGTATCTCCAGGGTTCTTACTATGCTTATGTTGCACAACATGTAAATTGACATAACCTTGTTTTGCGATGTCATAACTATGTCCTCTTTCACAACGCCAAGTTCTATCCAGTAGATCTAAAGGTTGACGGCAAACAGGACACATCAATACGCTCATGTTTTTCTCTCAATAAAAAAGCCGGCAATGCCGGCTCTTGTGAAAACCTTTCTTAACGCAATTTTAAAGTCATTAGACCTAAAACTACTAATATAATTGTAATAATCCAAAAACGAATCACGACTTGGGTTTCTTTCCAGCCCTGCTTTTCATAATGATGATGCAACGGTGCCATTAAGAACACGCGTTTATTACGCATCCGCAGCGATCCAATTTGCAAGAATACAGATACTGCCTCCATTACAAACACACCACCCATAATCGCAAATACGATTTCTTGGCGTACCATAACAGCAATCGTTCCAAGCATCGCACCTAAAGCTAAAGCACCAACATCGCCCATAAAGATTTGAGCAGGGTGTGCGTTATACCAAAGAAATGCCAAACCTGCACCAATCATGGCAGAACAGATTACAACAAGCTCAGAGGTATATTTCACATATGGAATATGCAAATAGTTAGCGAAACGGATGTCACCTGACAAATAAGCAAATACACCTAAGCCAGTAGCTACCATTACAACAGGCATGATTGCCAGACCATCTAAACCATCAGTTAAATTAACGGCGTTAGAGGCGCCATTAATAACCAGATAGGTAAATACAATAAATGCCAAGCCTAAAGGAACCATAGAGAGTGGAATTGAAAGATTCTTAAAGAATGGAATCAATAAATCCAGCATGTTTGCAGTATGATCAGCATTCGATTGTTGGGTTGCAATTAAATATAAAGCAATACCAGCTCCAAGGGATGCAACTGAAGTCCAGAAAAACTTCTTACGTGCAGGTAAACCTGCATTGTCTTTATAGCGAATTTTAATCCAGTCATCTGCCCAGCCCACAGCACCGAACACAACCATTACACCAAGCACAATCCAGACATAAGGGTTAGATAAATCAGCCCAGAGTAAGGTACTAATACCAATTGAAAGCAGAATTAAAATCCCGCCCATGGTTGGTGTACCCATCTTTTTAGCATGATTCTCAGGAGCAAATGAACTTACTGCCTGACCGTATTTTAACGCTTGTAATTTACGAATCATGATCGGTCCGAGGACCAAACCAATGGTCAGTGAAGTTAATACACTGAGTAAAGAACGTAATGTTAAATAACGAACGACCTGAAACGAACTGTGATAGCCCGCAAGTTGTTCAAACAACCATAACAGCATTTAAAGTTTCTCCATCAAATCAGCCATCAACGTTTCCATATGAGTAAAGCGAGAACCTTTAAACAGGAAACTCATGGACTGTGGTTGATGTGTTTGGATTAGATTGATTAGAAATGGAAGCGCCTCAGCTTGTGTCTGAAATGCTTTCACTTTATTGGAATGAGAGTCTGCACCCTCGAGAGCAGCTGAAGCAAACTGCCCAACTGCAATAATATGATCTAAAGGAAGCTCGGCAAGATCACGGCCTAAATCATGGTGTTCTTGCCAACTGCTATCACCTAACTCACCAATATCCCCCATGACCATCACTTTTACGCCTTGTTGTTGCAACAATACTTGTGCAGCAGCACGCATAGAATTCGGATTGGCATTATAGGTATCATCAATAAATAAGTAAGGAGATTTTTGAATAAAGTTCAGACGACCTTTAGCACCCTGAGCTTGCTCTAAACCTTGAACAATATCTTCAAGTCCAATACCAATTGCTAAAGCAAAGGCTACGGCCGCAGTGGCATTTTGCACATTATGCTCACCTGCAAAAGGGAGTTTAACGGCACTCATTCCTTGCGGCGTATGTAGGGTAAAATTTGTTGATTGAGGCAATAACTCAATATCAGTTGCATAAATATCGCCACCGACACCAAATGTAGAAATACGATGCGCTTTTGCAGCGTCAAGAATCTCAGTAGTGAAGTCATCTTGTTGCGGTACGATTGCTACGCCATTTGGCAAAATATGACGATAAATTTCCGATTTAGCTCGGCAAATACCTTCACGACCACCAAATTCGCCCAGATGAGCTGTACCAATATTCAAAATGCCTGCAACATGGGGCTGAACTAATTTAGAAGTATAGTCAATTTCACCTTGATGACTTGCACCCAACTCCATCACAGCATATTGATGTTCCTTGCGAAGCTCTAGCAGCATCATTGGTACACCAAGGTCATTGTTTAAATTACCACGGGTGATTAATGTCGGAGCTAAGCGCGATAATATACTTCCCAACATTTCTTTAGTTGTGGTTTTACCGCTACTGCCTGTTAAAGCAATCACTTTTAATTGTGTATTTTGCTCACGACGATAAGCTCCAAGTTGCCCCAAAGCCAAACGAGTATCGGCCACAACCAATTGTGCAATATCTACATCTAAGGGGCGGTCAACAATAGCGATTTGACAACCATTCGCTGCAACCTGAGCTATAAAGTCGTGTGCATCAAAACGCTCACCCTTAAGTGCTAAAAAGGCGTCCCCAGTTTCTGCATGACGAGAATCCGTCAAAATACGTTTAATTTCAGTTTGAGGGATCTGGTCTTTATGCCAATAGCCCTGCGTTGCCTGTTGTAATTGTTGAGCTGTCCACGGTTCCAAAGGCACGGTACTGGTGGTTGAAGTATGCATAAATAATCCTATTGTGCAGGGTAAGCAGCGTCTACAGTATGGTGCTGTGCAGCAATTGCTGATTGTACTTCGACAACATCATCAAACCAGTGGCGCACACCATTAATTTCTTGATAATTTTCATGACCTTTACCAGCAATAACCACAATATCACCAGCTTGAGCTTGCTGTGCAACGAACTTAATTGCTTCACGGCGATCATGAATTTCCTGCATGCGATGCCCAGAGAAATCAATCCCTTGCTTCATATCAGCAAAAATTTGTTCAGGATCTTCGGTTCTTGGATTATCCGAAGTCAGAATAATCGGATTCGCTCCATCCAATGCTGCTTGAGTCATGAGTGGACGTTTACCACGGTCACGATCTCCACCACACCCAAATACGGCCCAAAGCTGATTAGATACATGACGTTTTAAAGTCTTAAGCACCTGGATCAAAGCATCGGGTGTGTGTGCATAATCCACAACAAATAAACGCTCACCGTCGCGAATGACCTGCATCCGTCCCGGCGCACCAATAAGCTTAGGAACAAAAGCGACTAAAGCCTCTAAATCAAAACCTGCTTGCTCAGCAGCAATAAGTGCTGCGATCAGGTTTTCAACATTGAAATGTCCCAATAATGGACTTTGCACAGCAAAAGAACCTTGCGAGCTGACTAAATTAAAAGTCGCGCCTGCCAAACTGTAACTTAAGTCACTAATATAATAATCAGCCGTATTTTGGGTAAGTGAATACGTCAGAATCTTTGGCTGAGCAGGATTTTGTTTTGCTGCATTGATCATAAGAGCAGCATGTTCATCATCAAGATTAATAACAGCTACTTTCAATGAATTAAAACGGAATAAGAGAGCCTTTGCTTCTGCATAGGCTTCTAAAGTGCCATGGTAATCCAAATGGTCACGACTCAAATTACTATAAACAGCAATTTCAATCGCACAACCATTTAAACGGCCTTGCTCTAAACCATGTGAGCTTGCCTCTAAAGAAGCGAAAGTTGCACCTTGTTTAGCATAATCATGCAATGCATTTTGTAGTTGTAAAGCATCGAGCGTAGTATGAGTTGATGGCGTCAGATCAGGCAAAATACCATTACCAGTTGTACCCATCACTGCACAGGACTGTTGTTGTGAACTAATTAATTCAGCAACTAGACGCGAAATTGTCGTTTTACCATTTGTGCCTGTTACTGCAACAATACGTGCTGGTGTAACAGGGGCAATATGTTGCAAATAACGCTCTTGCCATTCGCCCATACGCTGACGTACATCAGGGCATACCCACTCATTTGCCACACCCAGCTCAGTCTCGCTAATGATCCCAAGTGCGCCATTCGCTAAAGCTGACTCAGCAAAAGTACGTGTTTTTTCAGGTTGGCTATAACTGGTCAAAGCAATAAAAATTTGGCCCGATTCAACCTTACGGCTATCTAGACTAAAGCCATGAAAGGGCTGTTTAGACCACTGTGCATTAATCTCGACTGGATTAATTTCTTGAAAAGAAACAGACATAGCTTACCTGCGAATAGGATTTACTGAAGTATCAAGGGGCTTATCAAGCGGCACATTCATTAGACGTAATGATTCTTGCATAATGCGTGCAAAAACAGGTGCCGCAACCAAACCACCGTAATAACGACCTTGTGGGTTTTCAACAACGACAATAACGGCTAAACGTGGGTCACTAATTGGAGCAACACCAGCAAATAAAGCACGGTATTCATTATTTGAATAACCTTTACGGTCTGCACGAAGTTTATGAGCCGTACCAGTTTTACCACCAACGCGATAACCCGGAATATTAGCTTGCTTTGCAGTACCACCAGGCATCGTAACCTGCTCTAACATGAGCAAAACCTGATCGGCAATTTTTGGAGCAAGAACTTGTTCACCTTTAGGCGCCTGATCTAACTTATGTAGGCTTAAAGGCATTTTCTCGCCATGATTTGCAAGCATTGCATAGCCTTGGGCCAACTGAAGAATAGTCGCATTTAGACCATAACCATAAGCCATGGTACCAATTTGAGAAGAGTTCAATTTACTTACTGGGAGCACTAAACCTGAGCTTTCACCCGGAAATTTCACAGCCGAGCGCTTACCAAAACCGGCACGATTAAAGAAGCTTGGTAGTGTTTCTTTTGGAAGTGACAATGCAATTTTTGCAGAACCCACGTTTGAAGACTTAATAATGACGCCACTTACAGTTAAAGCACCATAGTTATGAGTATCACGAATCGTATGCCAACCTAAACGCATTGAACCCGGAGACGTATTTACAATCGTGTTAGGCGTATATTGGCCAGTTTCTAATGCGGAAGAAATTGTAAACGGTTTCATGGTTGAACCCGGTTCGAACATATCGATCGCACCGCGGTTACGCATGGCATCTTTATTAGACAAACCATTTTTATCATTCGGGTTATATGACGGCCAACTGGTCATTGCCAGAATTTCACCAGTCTTAACATCTACAGCAATTGCAGTTGCCGAACGCGCATTATTTGCAACACCAGCTGCTGTCAGCTCTCTATACATAATGTATTGCAAACGAGAGTCGATACTTAAAGTGATGTTTTCGCCCGGCTCACCCTCACGGATAACCTCTGAAACTTTTAAGCGATTTCCGCGCTTATCACGAATAATTTTTTGCTCACCATCCACACCCGACAGCTGTTTATTGAGCTGCATTTCTAAGCCTTCAATCCCTTGGCCTTCACTGTTAGTTAAACCAATGATCTGGGCATTTGGCTGTGGTTGAGGATAATAACGTTTATACGTTTTCTCGGCATATACGCCTTGAAAGTTACCCTTCGTAATCAGTTCTGCTTGTTGCGGCGGTATTTCTTTTTTCAAAACCAAATATCGAGAACGCGGTCGTGCATTCATCTGTTTTTTAAGATCGGTACGATCTAAACCAACAACGTCTGCTAACTCATCAAGATTCAAGTTTTTATCGGGTAATTGTCTTTTTAATTTACGATTATTCGGATCTTTCTTTAATTCCGCTGTAATTTGGTCATATAAATGCTTGGTATCGAAATAATCACGTGGATCCATTACGATTTTCATGATTGGTGTACTAATTGCCAAAGGTACACCATGGCGGTCACTAATCACGCCACGCATGGCTTCCACACGCTCAGTACGCAAAATATTGGCATTGGCCTTGTTTTGTAAAAAATCCTTATTAATTACTTGTACATAAAATGCACGTGCAATTAAAACAACAAAACAGAGCAACACTACTGCCCAGAGCAGATAAAACCGCCACATATCAAAGGCAAGAGTTGGTTTTTCCGAAATAGACTGCTGTTTTTTCCGTGTTTGTTTTGTTCGCTTATCTACCATACAGCAAGGCCTTACTTATTTTGCTCTGAGGTCATTGGTAAAGAAATTACCACCGTTTCTGCAGCCGGTGGAGAAAACATCCGTAGCTGAGTTACAGCACGCGTACCAATCTGTGCCGTTGCACCAAAGGTTTGTTGCTCAATGAGCAAACGCCCCCATTCAGCATTGAGATCATCACGTTCACGCATATAAGAGCTAAGCTCTCTATAATCATGACGATATTCAAATACTTGAAATACCACCATCATGGCACTTATAAAGACAAGCGCCACTAATACTGTATACACCACAACTTTTTTCACCACTTTGTTTTCTGTGGTGGCGATTTCATCACTGCTTTTCATTACGCGCCTTTTTCTTCCAAGCGTTCAGCAACCCGAAGCCATGCACTACGTGATCGAGGGTTCGCTTTTACTTCTTCTTCACTCGCACGAACCCGTGAAATTTTCTTTAATCTTCTTGTATCTACACGCTGCTCAGGCATTCCCCAACCGAAATCTTCTGCTAACGTCGATTCTTTTTGAATAAACTGCTTAATCAGTCGGTCTTCAAGAGAATGGAAACTAATAACAGACAAACGTCCTTCCGGTTTGAGTAAGTCTACAGCTTGCGGCAAAAACACTTCAATATCTTCGAGCTCTTTATTAATAGCAATTCGAATAGCCTGAAATGCACGTGTCGCTGGATGTTTATATTTTTCCCATTTTGGATGAGCAGTTTTAACAACTTCCGCCAATTGGGCTGTCGTTTCTAGTTTTCCAGCATTTTTAATGGCTTTAGCAATACGTCGACTATAACGCTCTTCACCATATTGATAAATAATATTTGCTAATTGTTCTTCTTCAATTTTAAGTAACCACTCGGCCGCAGTTAAACCCTTAGAATTATCCATTCGCATGTCCAACGGACCATCTTGCATAAAACTAAAACCACGCTCAGCCTGATCAAGTTGAGGAGATGAAACCCCTAGATCAGCCATAATGCCATCAACACTCATCACGCCAATTTCCTGCATCTTCTCTTTGATATCAGCAAAACTGGCATGAATAATGGTAAATCTTGGATCTTCTTGTGCCAAAGTAGCAGCAACTTCCAATGCTTGAGGGTCTTTATCAAATGCGTACACTCGCGCATTTTCATCAAGTTTAGAAAGCAATAAACGGGTATGCCCACCTCTTCCAAAGGTTGCATCGATATACACCCCAGTTGTGCGATCTGCCAATAAGCTCTCAATGGTCTCGGAAAGTAAGACAGAAATATGCGACATAGGTGTTAAATCATAGCGTGAAAATGTAACTGCACATTATCACCTTGTTTATGACCAACGCCAAACGGCTTTTTGTAGGAAAATATTAATTTTTCATAGATAAAACCGTTTTGTTAGCACTTTTTAAGCAAAATAAGAAACTAAGAATAATTTTTTAGCGTTAAATACGAATTTATAAAACTTTTTATTAAACGCTTCACCTAAAAAATTCTCTTTTTCTTTTACGATTATTCCTTAGAGACGCTCACAGATTCGCCTTAGGAAGAGATTCGTTGGCAATCTTTCTCGGCATATTTACCGATTTGATTTAACCATTTTTGCCTTTGGTCTGAACTTGCTCCACGCACTGTTCCAACATAATTAACTTTGACTTTACTAACCCCACAAAATTGCAAAGTCGCTTTTTTAAGTTGACGCGTACTTGGCTCGCCATAGTACCAACGATAAAACCAGCCTGGCTGATCTAAAGTCGTAATCAGTCGTGCTGATTTAGACTGTAAATGACCAATAACGCGATTACTATTTTCTCGGTAACTAAAGACAAGATTTGGTAAAAAGAGTCGGTCAATAAAACCTTTAGCGATGGCTGGAAGCCCTCCCCACCAAACTGGAAAAAACCATACCAAATGATCAGCAGCCTGAATTTTTTCAAGCGCATTCATTAAATCAGGTTCCAGATCCATCCGTTTCTCATAACCATATTTTAAATTAGGCTCGAAATCCAACTTCGCAATCTCGATGAGATCTACGTGAACACCTAATGTTTTTACGTGCTCCACATAGTTGTGAGCCAATGCATGATTAAAACTAGTATCAGATGGATGACCATTAATAACTACAATACGTTTAGAGACTTGAGACATATATCGCCTTTATTGTCGCGCAGTCAGATATCAGCTGATATCTGAAATAAATAAGTAGCGAAAATATCTTATAAAAATTAAGATATCAAGTGATATCTCAACTATTCTTTTATCTGGCTCTTATGACTCTTTCTCGCAATGAAAAACAGATACAAACTCGACAGCATCTCATTGACGCTGGGTTTGCTCTCATTTCTGAATATGGTTATAACGCGGTATCAATCAGGAATCTTTCTAAACAGGCAGGCTATACTCAAGGTGCCTTCTACTCGAATTTCAACAATAAAGAAGAGTTTTTGCTTGAGCTTATGCAGCTTCAATTCGCTAAAGAGAATTTACAATTACAAGAAATCTTTACCAGTGCTCCTTCAAATACCGAGCAACTCATTGATTCATTGCGCCAATGGCTGACCGCTTTTTTTAGAAACGATGAATGGCTTAAAATATCAATAGAACTACAACTATTTGCTGCACGTGATATTACCTTCGCTAAGGAGTATCAAAAGGTTTGGAAAACTCATCAGCAAGAAGTAACTAAAATTATGAAGCAGTTCTTTTCTTTAATGAATATGACTGAGCCTGATGACTATGATTCTATTGTTGTAGAGCTTGTATCATTAAGTTATGGGCTGGCCTTACAATATATGATTTTTAAAGATGATATAGACCACTACATTAATATCTTTATCAACACTTTATTAAAAAGATTGGGCAATTTCTAAGTTAATCAAAATGAGATGTAAAAATACAAAAAAGCCGCTTAATGATTAAATAAGCGGCTCTAAGCAAAAGCTTAATTAATTATTGCTTCCCATCGTAAATTTGATCAAAGACGCCCCCATTAGCAAAGTGAGTTTTTTGAGCTTTGGCCCACCCACCAAAAACATCATTAATAGTAAATAATTTAATTTTTGGAAATTGCGCTGCATATTTAGCGGCCACTTGAGCATTACGTGGTCGGAAATAATGTTTAGCAGCCAACTCTTGTCCTAATGGTGAATATAAAAAGTTCAAATAGCCTTTTGCTAATGTTCGGTTGCCATCTTTATCTACGGTTTTATCTACAATTGCGACGGATGGTTCTGCCAAAATTGAAACTGATGGATAAACAATTTCATATTTATCTTTATCAGGTCCTTTAGTTGCCAATAAAGCTTCGTTTTCCCATGATAATAAAACATCACCAATTCCACGCTCAGCAAATGTTGTTAGCGAACCACGTGCTCCCGAATCAAGTACTTTTACATTGTGATAAAGTTTTTTAACTAACTCACGAGCCTTGGCATCATTTCCACCCGGTTGCTTTAAAGCATAACCCCATGCCGACAAATAGATCCAACGCGGTGCGCCCCCTGTTTTAGGATTAGGGGTGATAATTTCCACACCTGGTTTTGTTAAGTCATTCCAGTCACGTATATTTTTTGGATTACCTTTTCGTACTAGGAACACAACCGTAGACGTATAAGGTGCAGAATTGTTTGGAAATTCTTTTTGCCAATTCGGTTGGATAAAACCTGCTTTCACAATCTCATCAATATCATTCGCCAACGCTAACGTTACAACATCGGCTTCAAGGCCCGTAGCTACTGCCCGAGCTTGTTTACCAGACCCACCATGCGACTGTTTAAACTCAACTTCCTGACCTGTACGCTGTTTCCAGAACTTCCCAAAAGCCTGATTATATTCTTGATAAAATTCTCGGGTCGGATCATAAGAAACGTTTAAAAAAGAAGTAGCTGCTTGAGCCGCTGTTGCCATTCCCAAGTACACCGCTACAGCCATTATTGATATTTTTTTCATTTACAAAATCCATCATTGGTTTTAGTTTTACTATATTTTTAATTTTATAATTTACAATCAATTACTTATATTAATATATTTTTTATTAATCTCTTTAAAATATATAGCTTAAGATGCCTAAATCATTTCATTTTTGAAATTTTTTGTAATTATTCTTACAACTTAATGAGGGCCTTCACTTTATCTACACATTAATTTGTTAAATAATGAAGCGTAAAGGATATATATGACCTACATTGGGGTCGACCAGATTAAAATATAGATAATTTTTGTAAAAAGTGTGACACAGTTCCACTTTTTTATTAAGATTTATGTTTAAATCGTAGCATTACCGTAATTTTACATTTCGTTAAACTCAAAAAATAGTTGAAATGTAATGAACAGAGGGGATGATTAATAATGAAAATTCATTATGGAAAAGCGTTAAGCTTAAGTTTGGTGCTGGGTTTAGCATCACAATTTTCTGCAGCAGCAGTACTTAAAGATACCCCAAATAAAACTGGGTCAGATAAGCAGACTTCGCTTATTGAAAAAGCTTTAGATCAACAGAAACGTAATCCTATTGTATTACCTTCTACAGATGATGAGCTTAAAGTTCTCAATACTATTCGTGTTACACCGACTCAAAATTTTCTTGCTGCTCAGCATGAACGTTTTTCACGTTTTGTTCAGGCAATCTTTCAGCCGCACACCTCTTAAAACCTGAAACACCCCCTCTTCGTTTCAGTTTTAGCCCAGTCTGATGTTAAATAAAACGTCAGAATACTGGGCTTTTTCGTTATAATAGTTTCAATTTTTATTTTGACCCATTACCTATGAAAGTTCGTACTCGTATTGCACCTTCTCCTACCGGTTTTCCCCATGTCGGCACTGCCTACATCGCTTTATTTAACATGTGTTTTGCGAAACAACATGGCGGAGAATTCATTTTAAGAATTGAAGATACAGACCAACTTCGCTCTACACCAGAATCTGAAAAAATGATTTTGGATTCATTGCGTTGGTTAGGTCTAAATTGGTCGGAAGGTCCAGATGTAGGTGGTCCTCATGCACCGTATCGCCAATCTGAACGTATGGGAATTTATAAGCAATACGCATTAGAACTTATTGAAAAAGGTCATGCTTTTTATTGTTTCGCTACAGCAGAAGAATTAGACCAGATGCGTGCTGAGCAACAAGCACGCGGTGAAACACCGAAATATGACGGTCGCGGGTTAAAACTTTCTCAAGAAGAAGTGACTCGTCGCTTAGAAGCCGGCGAACCCCATGTCATTCGTATGAAAGTACCTGAAGAAGGTATTTGTAAATTTAATGACTTATTACGCGGGGAAGTTGAAATTCCTTGGGTACAAGTCGACATGCAAGTTCTTCTTAAAAATGATGGATTACCAACTTATCATTTGGCCAACGTGGTTGATGACCATTTAATGGAAATCACTCATGTATTACGTGGTGAAGAATGGCTTCCATCTGCACCAAAGCATCAGTTGCTTTACCAATATTTTGGTTGGGAAATGCCAACACTTTGTCACATGCCATTGTTGCGTAACCCAGATAAATCAAAATTATCTAAGCGTAAAAACCCGACATCAATTAACTACTACCGTGACATCGGTGTATTACCAGAAGCCTTGTTAAACTATTTAGGCCGTATGGGTTGGTCAATGCCAGATGAGCGTGAAGTGTTTACGCTACAAGACATGATGGATAGCTTTGATATTCAACGTGTTTCACTAGGTGGCCCAATTTTTGATGTTGAAAAATTAAACTGGCTTAACGGTCAATGGATCAAAGGTTTAACCCCTGGCCAATTATTAGACCGTTTATTAACATGGAAAAGTGATCGCAGCACTTTAGAAGATATTGCTGCCGCTATTCAACCACGTATTAATTTACTTTCAGAAGCAGTGAATTGGGCTGGTTTCTATTTTAACCATATGCCACAAATTACTGCGGAAATGTTTGAAAGTAAAAAATTGACTC
This sequence comes from Acinetobacter calcoaceticus ANC 3811, assembly GCF_000399665.1. GTDB lineage: Bacteria > Pseudomonadota > Gammaproteobacteria > Pseudomonadales > Moraxellaceae > Acinetobacter > Acinetobacter calcoaceticus_B. The sequence continues at coordinate 3,311,363 of NZ_KB976986.1, read as the reverse complement.
AAGAACAGGTTCGTCAAAGTTTACAATTTGCAATTTGGCGTCTTGAAGGCCAGTTTACTTGGAATAACGACACTGTTAGCCAAACGCTAATGGATCTTGCGAACCAGATGGAGATTAAATTACGCGATTTCATGCCAGCGTTCTTTATCGCTATTGCGGGTTCAACCAGCTCAACACCTGTAATGCAGTCGATGGTTACTCTTGGGCCTGATTTAACTTTCGCTCGTTTACGTCGCGCTTTAGAAATTGTGGGTGGACCAAGCAAGAAAGAAGTTAAAAATTGGGAAAAACTCAATGAAAGCTTAAAATTGCCGAAAAATGAAGCAACTAGCGAAGCTTAATTCACTTTTTTGTTGACGTGTGAGCGCATTAACCCTAATATTGCGCTCACACAAACTGGGGTCATAGCTCAGTTGGTAGAGCGCTACAATGGCATTGTAGAGGTCAGCGGTTCGATCCCGCTTGACTCCACCACGCTCCTTTGTGTACGCCTCATCAAGTCCCTATCGTCTAGAGGCCTAGGACATCGCCCTTTCACGGCGGTAACCGGGGTTCGAATCCCCGTAGGGACGCCATATTCTGATTTAAAAATTATAAAAAGACTCTATCGTCATCTTACTGTTTATTCTTTATCTCTTTCTAGATTGCACATTTGTCTATTTTATCTAAAATAGCGTCTTTCTTAATTCTCTCAATGTGTAATATGCAGCCATCTGACAATCAACTAGATGCTCATCAGCATCAGAACAGTACTGCACCTTTAAAAAGAGCCATGAGTACTCGCCATCTTGTTATGCTATCACTCGGCGGAGCTATTGGAACTGGTCTCTTTTTAGGTTCAGGGGAAGTCATTTCACAAACTGGAGCTATTGGCGCAATTATTGCCTACATTCTTGGTGGTGCGATTGCGTATATGGTCATGCTCTGCCTAGGAGAGCTTGCTGTACACATGCCTGTTTCAGGTTCTTTTGGTGCATACGCTAAAAAATATATTAGTCCTAGTACAGGCTATATGATTTCTTGGATGTACTGGCTAACTTGGACTGCAACGCTTGGAACTGAATTCACAGCCGCAGCGTTACTCATGCAGGAATGGTTCCCACATATTTCAATGTGGATCTGGACAATTGTTTTTGCAATCACTATTTTTGGTTTAAATATTAGTTCAACTCGCATTTTTGCTGAGTCTGAGTTTTGGCTAGCTCTTATTAAAGTCATTACCGTTATTGCTTTTATTGTGCTCGGCCTATTAGCAATTTTTGGTCTAATTCCTTTTCATGGTAGCCAAACTGCACCGCTATTTAGCAATCTTACAGCTCAAGGCTGGTTTCCACACGGTTTAATTCCTATTTTTACCACCATGCTCATTGTTAACTTTGCTTTCTCAGGCACTGAATTAATTGGTGTGGCAGCAGGTGAAACCAAAGATCCGGCTCAAAATGTACCCAAAGCAATTAACGCTGCGATTTGGCGCCTTCTTATTTTCTTTGTCGGAACCATTATTGTTATTAGCGCTTTGCTTCCCTTCCAGCTTGCAGGTTTAGGCAGTGAAAGCGTAAGTAGTAGTCCTTTCGTTACCGTATTTAATTATATTGGCATTCCATATGCGGATGACATTATTCGATTTGTAATTATTACCGCCCTACTTTCAGCAGCAAACTCAGGACTTTACGCCGCTTCGCGTATGATGTGGTCACTGTCAGAACAAAAATTATTACCTAGCGTATTTGCCACGCTTTCAAAAAGTGGAACACCGATTGTTGCCCTAGTTGTAACAATGTTTGGAGCAATTCCTGGTTTGTTATCAGAGCAATTTGCACCAGAGACTATCTTTAAAAATCTGCTTGGCGTTGCTGCATTTACGATGGTTATTGTCTGGATGAGCATTTGTTTAAGTCAATTTAATTTCCGTCGCCAATGGTACAAATCTGGCCATACAGTTAAAGACTTACAATATGCCGCTCCATTATTTCCTATCGTGCCGATTTTAGGTTTTATTTTCTGCTTTATTACTTGTTTAAGTATGGCAGCAGACCCTGAAATGCGTGCTGGTTTTGTGGGCTGTTTAATTTTTACAGCTTTATGTTATGTCAGCTATTTTATTTTTTACCGCAATAAAGTCTAAATCCCTTTTATTGAATTAAAGTGTAGCAAAAAGCTACACTTTTTTTGTCTATATACTGGTTTTATATAACATACCGTTGTAGATTAAAATTTATATTAAAAACAATTCCTTGTATAGAATGAAAATTATATTTATCCACGGGATGAATCAACAGAATTACACTGCTCACCGCTTAAAAGAGCATTGGCTAAAAGTATTTAAGCTTGGCCTAAAACAGATGCCTTGCAAAGTTAACGTGCGCGATCTTCATATTCACATGCCATTTTATGGCGATCTAATGACTAAATATCAATTAAGCAATCAATTAGACCTAAATACTTTATTACCCAAGTCATTTCTAAATAATTATTTACCCATTCATTTACATCACAGCAATCCTCCTACCAAGGAACACACTCCATTTGTTCCTTTATTGCTACCAGCAACTGACCAAGCTGAAAAAAGCTTTTCAGAACGCCTTTATCTCACTTCCCAGCTCGTAAAGGACCGTGTACTCAAAGAATTGGTAGTTCTTTTAAATAACTTCCCTAAATTGCATGAGAGCTTGATACAGCAGTTTCTGATTGAAACTTATATGTACTTGTCTAATCCTGAATTTATGGAGGAAGTGAATGAGCGGATTTTAAAGAAAATGCGAGAAGAAGATGATTATATTGTCGTTGCGCACTCTCTGGGCTCAGTTATTGCTTTTAACCTACTTTCAAACCCTGCCTACCGGTTTTCGATTAAACGATTTATAACGTTGGCTTCTCCTTTATCTTTTCGGGTTATTCAAAGTAAGCTTCCGATTCCAATTGTCAGGCCAGCATGTATTCACGGTGATTGGTTTAATTTTTACTCTCAAGATGATTTTCTGACTGCATTTCCTTTATGTGAGGCTCCATTTAACTTTGATCCCCCTATTATTAATCAGAAAATTTTCACCTTCGCCAACCAGCCACATGAGATTTTAGGATATTTACAACATCCGTCCGTTATGAAGGCAATTATTGAACCTTTTCAAAAAAATGAGGGCTAAATGTATATATTTTCTACAATTTGAGTTATTTTTAATCGCTTGACTGTTTTTTTTAATATTTCTTCAGAAAACTATTTGACACTTTTATTAAATCGACCTAATATACGCCCACCTCTGAAACGTCCCTATCGTCTAGAGGCCTAGGACATCGCCCTTTCACGGCGGTAACCGGGGTTCGAATCCCCGTAGGGACGCCAGTAATTTTTTTCAGATGTATGCCTCACATATGTCCCTATCGTCTAGAGGCCTAGGACATCGCCCTTTCACGGCGGTAACCGGGGTTCGAATCCCCGTAGGGACGCCAGTAATTTTTTTCAGATGTATGCCTCACATATGTCCCTATCGTCTAGAGGCCTAGGACATCGCCCTTTCACGGCGGTAACCGGGGTTCGAATCCCCGTAGGGACGCCAAATTCTAAAAAGCCACTGCATAATGTCAGTGGCTTTTTTCTTGCCTAAAAAATAAAAAGCCAATCAATGACTAGCTTTTCCTATACTCCATTAGCTCGCAATTCCAACTTGTACTTCAAGACGACCCGACTGTACCCGTAGTCCTCTAATTTCAAATTGATCTACCAATTGCTGGACCAGTTCTCGGCTTTCTCTCAAAATATTCAAACCTGGTAAAATACTAAAATCCGTCAAACTCAAAAGCTTTTCAACCATCCATGAACGGTTATTAATAAAGTCAATAAATCCTGCTTGCTCTAGGTCAATAAACCACATACGGTGGCCATCGCGTTGGATACCAGGAATATCACCAATCAAATGATTAATGAGTGATGGAATCGGTAACATATTTACGACTTCAAAACCAACTCGACCAATGCGGCGTACAGCCCAGTTTGATAGTGTTCCCCCATGGCGAATCTGGACATCGAGACTTTCATCCATTTGACGTAGGCGCAAAAATTTTTCCTGCCCAATACGACATTCCAATACTTTAAAATCTAAACTTAAACGATACATGAAACGATGGTAATGCCCATCTATCTCGACTTGAAAGCTATCATTGCCGCACTTGATTTTAATATCATCAATTTCAGAGCGGTCTATGCGCTTACGAATTTGATTGTTTAATAGCATTTCAGGCAAATATAGCGTTAAGGTACTTTTTCCCAAAAATGTACGTGCCATGATCAACGCAACTTGGCGCGCTGTTTCACTGGTTTCAGACACCATATCTCGTACAGTGCCTGCTGCCAGATTTGTCATTCCAACAACTCCACGTCTGGTGTGGGTAGTCACTTGGTCGAGCGCATCTAATGCAGCATCCGCGACCTCTGCAATATTACGTGTCGTATCACTAGCAAACCCGACCGCATCTTGGGCATGTTGCAATGTCTTATGCAGTAATCGACGAGATAATGACGGTTTTACGGTATCTGGGGTGGCTACAACCGATGGTGTCGTTGTAGGCTTCGACTCATTGTCATCTTGTTGACCCAAGTCCCTCTCTCCTTTTTATATTTATTCCACGTCCTATTTACGAGTATTTAAGCTCATTTATAGTGCGAATTACACTTCATTTTTCTGTAGATTAGCACGCTCTACAATATTATTTTAATTTTTATGTGTACGCATAAATCATCAGTTTTTTATATTTCTTTGTTTATTCATAAGTAATTTTTTGCTAGTTCAAAGCATTTCAGCGATATCTTACAAATTTTTTTCTTTTTCGACATTTCCGTTAGAATAGATTCAAACTGAATGTGGAGTTCCTATGCAATACCGTTGCCCTCAATGTCAAAGTGTTAAAATTATGCCTGTAAGCCAAAGCATTAACAGCGTAAAACCAGCAGTTCCTAAAAGTCTGGTTATCTTAATTCCTGCAATTTTTATGCTTTTACTCTTGGTTGTGATTAGCATTTTTATGTGGATTTTTGGCAATGGTGCAGGTAGCTCTCTTCAAATTGCAACGGTAGTTGTTTTTGTTGTAACTGTCGGGGCTGGTTTTATGTTCTGGCGTGATTTGCCAGACTTTAAACTGTCTATGCAAGCGTTTATGCAGTCACAAAAACACTGGAAATGTCGTGACTGCAATAACGAGTGGGAAATCTAATGCATTATTCACATCAGTTTAATGCTGATGTGAATGTTTTTCGTCAGCATGTTCATGTGGAGCAATATGCTGACAATTGATCTCGGCATCGTCTTCAATTTGCAATGTTACTTCTGCAATCCCATGTTCATGAGAAAGCATTTCAACAGCATCTTGATAGAGCTTGGTACGGTCCGCTTGAGGCGCAAATAAGTGCACCGTTAAATGGATATTTTTAGAAGTAATTGCCCATACTTTAAGTTGGTGAATACTATCCACACCATTTAACGAAAGCAAATCTATACGCAACTTCTCAATATCCACTTCTTCTGGTACACCTTCGAGCAAAATATTAATGCTCTGTTTAAGCAAAATCCATGTACGAGGTAACACCCAAAAGCCAATCAGTACCGCAATAATCGTATCGACCCAGTACCAGTTGGTGAAGTAAATAACAATTGCGCCAATAATAACGCCTACCGAACCTAGTGCATCGCTTAAAACTTCTAGATAGGCACCTTTCACATTTAGGCTAGAGTTGGCATTCGACATTAGAATTTTCATTGAGATGAGGTTAATCACCAGACCAATGGTCGCCACAATGAGCATACCTACGCTTTGAATTTCAGGTGGCTTAGAGAACCGGATATAAGCCTCATATAAAATATAAACTGCCACCACAAAAAGCATGAGCGCATTAAATAATGCAGCCAGAATTTCAAAGCGCTGATAACCGAAAGTACGTTTATTATCAGCAGGGCGTTTGGAAATTTGAATGGCAACCAAAGCAATTGCTAAAGCAGCTGCATCTGTAAACATATGCGCAGCATCAGAGAGCAATGCCAAACTTTGCGTGATTAAACCAGCAATTACTTCCACAATTAAAAATGTTGTAGTAAGAGCTAAAGCAATCGTTAGTTTCTTAGCATTACCTTCAGTCACTACAGCATGACTATGATCATGACCATGATGTCCACCCATTTGCGGACTCCTTATTATTTATCTTTATGGTGAGGTAAAAGTAACGATGAATGCATCATTATTTTTACCTCTTCAAACACTTTTTTGACTTAGATTCTGTCATCAAAAAAGATATCTCAAATCGGTGACATTATGAATGCCCAGTGCTTTTCACCTTACCTTCATTCATCCATCGATAAATGACTGGTAATAAAACCAGCGTTAATATCGTAGATGAAATAATGCCACCAATTACTACCGTTGCCAAAGGCCGTTGCACTTCTGCACCAGTTCCCGTAGCCAAAGCCATTGGAATAAAGCCAAGTGAGGCGACACAAGCCGTCATGAGTACAGGTCTTAAACGCAAGATCGCCCCATTCCATGTTGCAGTTTGAATATCAAACTTTTCTCTAAGCTCTTTAATAAAGCTCAGCATCACCAGACCATTCAAAACAGCGACACCTGATAAAGCAATAAACCCGACTCCCGCAGACATTGAAAGCGGAATATCTCTTAGCCAAAGGGCAATAAGACCACCTGACAAAGCAAAAGGCACGCCGCTAAACACTAACAGACTTTCCTTAACATTATGGAATACAGCCATGAGTAGAATGAAAATCATAGCAAGCGCCAACGGAACAACAATTTTCATTCGCGCAGCAGCTGAAGCTAGATTTTCAAATTGACCGCCATATTCCAACCAATAACCCGCTGGCAGTTGTTCCTTTGCGAGTGTTGTTCTTAACTCTTGAACAAATGATCCTAAGTCACGGCCTTCTACGTTTGCAGTAATAATGACACGGCGCTTACCATTTTCACGTCCCACCTGATTTAAACCTGAGGTACGCTCAACTTTAGCGACATCTTGAAGCTGGATCAGTCCACCATTTGGTAGCTGAATCGGAAGTTGAGCTAAGTTTTGAATAGTACGTTGCTGGTCTTCGAGGCGAATTTCAAAATCGAATCGTCTATCGCCTTGTAAAATCTGCCCAACATTTTGTCCACCGACACTTGCCGCCACAATATCTTGAATGGCTTTTGCAGATAATCCGTATTGCGCAGCTAGAGGTCGATTAATTTCAACACTTAGCACCGGTAAACCGCTCGTTTGTTCTACCTTAACCGCGGTAGCGCCTGAAATTTTTTGTACTTTCTGAGCGAGTGCTTGAGCCTGCTCATTGAGTACTTGCATATCATCGCCAAAAACCTTGACACCAATATCACTCCTAATCCCTGAAATTAGCTCATTAAAGCGCAGCTCGATCGGTTGAGAGAACTCACTGTTATTACCGGGTAATGTCGCTAAAAAAGCTTCCATACGTGAACGCAGCTCAGCTAGCGTCTCTTTAGAGTTCGGCCATTGATCATGCGGTTTAAGTAAAATGACCGCATCAGAGATATTAGGCGGCATCACATCCGTTGCAACCTCAGCCGTTCCTGTTCGAGCAAAAACAGCTTTTACCTCGGGAAAGTTTTTCAAAATGAGTTTTTCAGTATTTTCCTGCATTCGCAGTGATTGCTCGAGCCCAGTACTCGGTGAACGCATTTGCTGTAAGGCGAAGTCACCTTCGCTAAGTTGCGGAGCAAACTCACTACCCATTTGGGTAGCTAACACGCCTGTAAGCACTAAAATACTTAATGCAAAACTAACAACCACAATCTTAAGTTGATAAGCCTGATCAAGGACATCTCGGTATTTCTGCTTTAAAAGCAACATCCAACGTGTTTCTTTTTCTTTCACCTCACCCGTAACAAAAAGAGCAACTGCCGCTGGTACAAATGTCACAGAAAGAATCATGGCACCTAATAATGCCATCACCACAGTCATAGCCATTGGATGGAACATTTTGGCTTCAACACCAGATAAGGCAAAAATAGGTAGGTAAACCACTAAAATAATCATTTGCCCAAAAATAAGCGGTCGACGGGCCTGTTTTGCCGCAAGGAAAACTTCTTTGAATCGCTCAGCTCGTGTAAGTGGTCGATGTAAAGCATGCTGTGCTTCTGCTAGACGTCGAATACAGTTTTCTACAATAACAACTGCACCATCTACAATAATCCCGAAATCAAGCGCTCCTAAGCTCATGAGGTTGGCACTAATGTTTTGCTCAGCCATCCCTGTCAGGGTAAATAACATCGAAAGTGGAATAACGCAGGCTGTGATTAAAGCGGCTCTAAAATTTCCTAAAAAAATAAACAAAATCACAATAACTAGAATGGCACCTTCAACAAGGTTCTTCTGTACGGTTGCAATTGCTTTGTTTACTAAACTTGTTCGGTCATAAACCGTTTCGATTTCCACACCTTTAGGTAATGTAGGCTGAATTTCCTTAATTTTGCTATCAACCGCCTGAGCAACGGTACGGCTATTTTCGCCCATCATCATCATGGCAATGCCAAGAACCGTTTCCTCACCATTGTAAGTTGCAGCTCCTGTTCTTAAATCATGCCCAATAGAAACATTTGCCACATCGGCCACGCGAATTGGTAACCCATTCTTGGTGCTCACAGTAATGTTTTGAATATCTTCAACACTACTTAACATGCCCGGCACACGAACGGTGAGTTGCTCTCCATTTTCTTCAATAAAACCTGCACCGCGATTTTCATTATTTTCTTGCAGAGCAGTTTGAAATTCATTGATTGAAATCTGAAGCTGCTGCAAACGTTTTAAATCAGGCGACACAATATAAGTTTTATTGTAGCCACCAATACTGTTAATTTCGGCTACGCCTTTCACACGCTGCAATTGAGGACGTACAATCCAGTCCTGAATTTCACGTAAATCCATGGCTGTATAGGCCGTGCCATCTGCTTTTTTAGCACCAGATTTTGCTTTTACAACCCATTGGTAAATTTCACCTAAACCTGTTGAAACAGGAGACATGACTGGATCAACTGATTCGGGAAGTTGTCCATCCGCCTCTTGTAAACGCTGGTTGATCAGTTGTCTTGCCCAATAAATATCTGTCCCATCTTTAAAAATAATGGTTACTTGAGAAAGGCCATAACGTGAAATAGAACGGGTTTGTTCCAGATTAGGAATTCCAGCCATCGCATTTTCAATAGGATAGGTAATTCGCTGTTCAACCTCTAAGGCGGTATATCCATTTGCTTGAGTATTAATCTGGACCTGAGCATTGGTAATGTCTGGAACTGCATCAATAGGAAGTTTTTGATAACTCCAGATCCCAATTCCAATCCAAGTCAGTACAAATAACATCACCCAAATAGCATTTTGAATAGCAAACTGAATAATTCTGTCAAACAGTCCTTCTGGTTTGGGTAGCTCAGGTTTATTAATGTCCATGCTCCGCCTCTCCCTTTTCCAGTTCGGATTTCAACAAGAAGCTGCCTTCTGCAACATAACGCTGGTTTGGATTAATACCTTTTACAACTTCGACCCACTGACCATCTTTAGAACGTTGCCCCAACTGCACAGTGACAGATTCAAATTCAAAGCCTGTTTTGACCATTTTTGGCGTAAAGATAACGTCTTTACCTTCGACTTGTTGAATCGCCTGAGCTTTTACACGGGTCACTTTTTGTGTTGAACCTGAATTTAACTCCACGTTAACCATTAAGTTTGGACGCAATTCACTACTATTTGCCAAGACCTTGGCACGCACTTGTAAACGCCCCGTTTGAGCATCAGCTTCAGTTGTTAAGCTTTGGACTTGAGCGTTAAATACATTCCCTGTTTGCAAAGATTTAAATTCAATCTGCTGATTTGGCTGTAAATTCAGATTTGCGGTGCTTGGTAAAATAAACTCAAGCCACAATTGATCAAGCTGATTAATAATAAAAAGCTGGTCTGCCAACTGTACGTTTTCACCTACTACAATATCTTTATTACTGACCATACCAGCAATTGGCGCTGTTAAAGTGTAGCGTCCTCCTGAACCCGAACCCGCCCCGAACGCACTTAAGCGCGAGCGAGCTGCTTTAACTTGAATTTGGGCTTGCTGATAGGCGTTATAAGCTCGTTGATAATCTTGTTTGGCAGAAATTCCTTGAGACCATAAGCTACGCTCACGTTCATAGTCCTGACGCGTTAAATCAAGATTAGACTGTGCAATTTGCAAATTCGCTTGTTGATCGACCAAATCTGGAACCAATAAGCTTGCGAGAGCTTGCCCTTTTTTAACCTGTTGCCCCAATTCAACATATACCGCTTCGACACGACCACTAAAACTTGGTGAGACATGGGCTTGTCGGTCTGTATTCACAACCAGTTTTGCTGGATAAGTTTGAAGTTGAGGAACTTCACCTAGTTCAGCTTGTTCAATTTTTAAATTTTGTTCCTGCATTTGCTGAGCAGTGAGTAGCAGTGGTTTTTCACCTTCTTCATGGTGTTCTTCACCCTCTTCTTCAGCATGCCCGTGACCTTCCGATGCTTCAGAAGAATTAGATTTGTTTTTTGAATTTAAAACCAGTAAACCAATTAATAGTGCAGTGATTGCAGCAATCACCCCAACCCAAAGCCATTGAGAATTTTTCTTTAAATTTACCGACATTTTTATTCTCCTGTCTGAGTTGGGAATGTTTGACTTTGTTGCCAAGCACGTTGATTGAGCTGCATTAAGGCATCTTTCGCCATGATCTGTTCTGGTTCTAACCCTAGACGCAAACTTTGAATTTCAATTGAATTTTGCCAAGCCTGTTTTAATAGCTCGACTTTACGTAAGCGCACGTCTTGCAATTGCATAGTGGCTTGCTGAACATCGGTAACGGCGAACTTACCCAAACGGAAACCTTGCAATGTTTTTTGCTGAACTTGAATAGCAAGAGGAACTTGCTGATCATTCAGTTGTTTAAACTGGATGCGCAGCCCTTTTAACTCTGATATTAGGGTTTCAATATCAACCTGATTTTGCTGTCGATAAAAGGTTTGCTGACGTTGAGATAGCTCTTGTTTGGCCTGAGCAATCTTGATTCCATATTGCTGGCGATTAAAAAGATTTAAAGGAATTTCCACACCTAAACGGATTTGGTTATCAGTACTCTGTTCTGGAGAGCGAGTGTTGTTAACACCCAAAGTTACAGTAGGTTGTGGTCTTGCTTTCGCTTTAAGCTGTTGAATATTGGCTTGCTGTGCAAGAGCATCTAACTGGAAAGAACGCTCTAACAAATTATTTTGCGCATCTTGGCTTGGTTCTACATTCGCTGCCAGCGTCCATAACTGATTTGGACTCTGGAATAACTGAAACTGACTTGAGCCACCTCCCCATAAGTTCACCAATTGTTGTTTCGCAACTTGTAGTTTTAAATCGACTTGTTGATATAAACGCTGATTTTCCAAGTGAGACATCCGCACTCGGTCTACATCAACTTGCGCAATACTTCCTGCTTGATAACGCTTTTCTGATGCTAGTAAATTTTCTTGGCTCACCTCTAGCTGCTCTGCAATGAGAGACTGTTCAAGCTCAAGCAAAGCCACTTGTGACCAGAAATATTTAACGATTAATCCAAGCTCAGCTTGATAACGCTGCTCAGCCAAATCAATTTTTGATATTTCCACTTTTGCCAAGTTTTGCGCAGCCTTACGTTGTCCAAAAATATCTAAAGGCTGAGAAATACCTATCGCAAGTTCTTTTTCTTGATCACTTTGGAAGCCCGTTTGCTCAATGGAAAGACTTGGGTTGGCCCATAAACGACTTTGCTTTAAATTGGCCTCAGCCATTTGCTGCTGTGCTTGCCAAACACCTTGCTGACTTTGATATTTTTGTACCTGCTCTAAGGCTTGGTCAAAAGTAAACGCTGCTTTTTGAATATAACGTTCTTGTTGAATCTCAGACTGAGCCATCGTTACTTGCCCAGCCAATAGCATGGCAATAGATAGGCTTGAGATGGTTAAAGCCTTTTTTAACGTTATCTGAACGTTACTTTCTAAGTGAGAAGTAGAACTCACTCGATTTGAAAAAATAGAAGACATGTTTTGCCCCGCAATAAATAAGAGATGCGGTGGGCTTTTTTTTGGCTACCCCACCTATAGCGGGGTTAAAACAGGAGGAGGTTTTAAAGCAGTAAGATGGGGCGACTGGTAAGAATTAGACCAGTGATAAATTTGTGAAAGTTCCTGCACATGGATTACAGGCGCTTCAGCTTGCTTTGTAACTTCAGTCATCACCACATGAAAACATGAAGGTAAATGATCATGATGATCTTGCAAATTTAAAGGTGCTTTATGAGAAGTATTTCCGGCATCTTTCTGTTCAGTATCAGCTTGATCTACATTCAAAGCTGCATGATGCCCGAAATGATGCAATGCTTTTTCCTGATTTTCATGCGCACAAAATGCAGCTGCCACATTCCATAAACTCTGGAATATGAGCAAACTAAACAAGACGGACATAAAAATTGCGGAACGTGGCAAAAGCACACCATTAAACTAAAAAGTTGAACAGAAGCACTATAACAGGCTCTAGGCATGTAATAAAATTACAAAACCTCGATTCATAAATCACCGTTTTTTAATTTAGAACTTATCTCACGTTACACGAGACAAAAATAATTTCTTTTGAGTAATCATTATGTACAAGCTTTTTTCTGCATCTATATTAACAATTTGTCTGGGCTTAACGGGCTGTGCGACCAATATGTTGTCCACCGCTTTACCAAATGAAACAACTGAAATTAAAACAACCGTTTTAAAAACCGATCAAATTATTGCCTTAGGTCAAGCAGTTAAAAATGAGCAAGAACAAGGTTTTGTATTTGTCGGTCAAGACTATAACTATTTAATGACAGATGGCAGCTCAAACCTTCTAAATATTATCAAAAGCATTCCCGCAGAACAGAGAACAATAAAGACACCATCACCTCTTGCACTAGAGATGGATGATTCCACCCATTTCCATGGAGAAATGACGATTCGTTATAATATCCCTATGTCTAAAATAGATGAGAAGCAAAAGGAACTTTTAAAGACCTTAGGTTTTAAAAATCAATTCATGGCGATGGAAAACCAACAACAAGTTTTTTATCCTTTCACCATTATTCGCTTTAAAGGGAAGATTTATCAAAAAGCAGAGAATCAAAAGATTCAACAGCAACTCCCAACTCCCTACCCCGTCGCTTTACAACAAAAAGATGAGACAACCAAGAAACACCCATTTAAACGTGCAACACGCATGGTCTTATATCCCTTAGCAATGACCTTTGACGTTATTACGGTAGCTCCATCATTAATATGGTCAGATTTACATGGGGACTTTAATAAATAAGATCTTTCATTCTTAAAATAAAAAACCAGCCCTTAGGCTGGTTTTTTATTTTAACTGGTAATATGTCACACAAATAGCTTGTGTACTTGAACTAGATGTTTATTGCTGTTTTTGTAAGTCAGAAGAAAAACGAATTACAACATCATCAACAACTTTATTAAATGCTTCGTTAATCGACATTGGTTGCACATTTTCAATAGGCGCTTTTTTGTTTCCAACTGTTGTTAAAATCATATGCGGGTAACGCTCAGATATTTCTTTACCTTGAGCATCAACATAATTAAATTTAAACTCATATTTATCAGCAATCGCATTACCGACAGCACCAAAAGTCAAACCAGTTAAAACCCCTTTGCCCGCAGCCTCACCTAAATCAGCCACATTATTCGCGGTTAATTGTAATTTTGCTTGCTTCTCGCCATTCGACTGGGCTGTTGGAGAAAATACGCCTGTTGCTCTTAGACTACGCTCAACTGCTGATTGCAGTTCTTTACCAGCTTTTGGAACAACAGCTCCATTTCGCTGAAATTCAGTAGTTAAAACCACTGGAATAGGTTGAGCCGGTTTTTTAATATCCGAATAGGAAAGAGACTTATAAGCAGGATCAACATAAGATTTTACTGAAAGACATCCAGTAAGTTGTGTAGCAACAGCTACCCCTAAAGCAATAGTATAAAGTTTAAATTTTTTCATGATTTTCCAGAAAGGTTTATTTACCTTTTAATAAATTAAGCCGTAATATTAATCTTAATAAATCAAAAATATAAGTATAAATTCAATCACTTTATGGAATTTTAATTTTTTATTTCTTAATATTTTTTGATAGAAAACAAAAAACCAGCCCTTAGGCTGGTTTTTTCAATTAGCAGAGATTACCCGCTAATTTTTTTGTATTTCGTACGTTTTTGAGCAGCGTCATCACCTAAACGTGACTGGCGATATGCTTCATATTCTGCATAGTTACCCGCGTAGAATTCTGGCTGTTCATTTTCAAATGACAAGATATGTGTCGCAATACGGTCAAGGAACCAACGGTCATGCGATACCACCATTACCGTACCTGGGAATACAAGAATTGCATCCTCAAGCGCACGTAAAGTTTCAATATCCAAGTCGTTTGATGGCTCATCCAGTAAGATTACGTTTGCACCTAACTGTAAGATCTTCGCTAGTTGTAAACGGTTACGCTCACCACCAGATAATTCACCTACACGTTTTTGCTGATCTTGACCTTTAAAGTTAAAACGGCCGATATAAGCACGTGACGCGATTTCGTAATCACCGATTTTTAAGATATCTAAACCGCCAGAAACTTCTTCCCAAACAGTTTTATTATTATCTAGAGTGTCACGAATCTGACCAACATAAGCAACTTTAACTGACTCACCTAAGGTCACAGTACCTGTATCAGGTTGCTGTTCGCCGGTCATCATACGGAATAAAGTCGTTTTACCTGCACCGTTTGGACCAACGATACCAACAATCGCTGTTGGCGGTACAGTAAAGCTTAAGTTTTGGTACAGTAAGCGGCCGTCAAATGATTTACTGATGCCTTCCACTTCCACAACTTTGTTACCCAAACGTGGGCCAGGTGGAATATAGATTTCAGATGTTTCATTACGTTGCTGGAATTCTTTAGAGTTAAGCTCTTCAAAACGTTCCATACGCGCTTTGTTTTTCTTTTGCTGACCTTTAGCATTTGAACGAACCCATTCAAGTTCTTTTTTCAATGCTTTAGCAAAAGATTCTTCTTGTTTATTTTCCTGCTCTAAACGAGCATTCTTTTGTTCTAACCAAGAAGAATAGTTACCTTGATAAGGAATACCCATACCACGGTCAAGTTCAAGAATCCACTCAGCCACGTTATCCAAGAAATAACGGTCATGCGTAATCGCAACGATAGTGCCCGGGAAATCTTTCAAGAAACGCTCTAACCAAGTTACAGATTCTGCATCCAAATGGTTCGTCGGTTCGTCCAGAAGTAACATATCTGGTTTCGAGAGCAATAAACGGCAAAGTGCAACACGACGGCGCTCACCACCAGAAAGTAATGATACGTCTGCATCCCAAGCTGGAAGATTCAACGCATCCGCAGCAATTTCAAGCTGGTTGTTTAGGTTATGTGCATCCCAAGCATGGATAATTGATTCTAATTTTTCCTGCTCTTTTGCAAGTGCATCAAAATCTGCATCTGGGTCTGCATATTCTGCAAAAACCTGATCAAGACGCTCTAATGCATCTAAAGCTTCACGCACGCCATCTTCAACGTTACCACGAACGTCTTTAGTCGGATCAAGCGGTGGTTCTTGCTCTAAATAGCCGATTTTAATTCCAGGTTGTGCACGAGCCTCACCAGAGAAATCTTTATCTACGCCAGCCATAATACGAAGCAGGGTAGATTTACCTGCACCGTTCAAACCGAGCACACCAATTTTGGCACCCGGGAAAAATGATAAAGAGATGTCTTTTAAGATTTCGCGCTTTGGCGGAACCATTTTAGACACTCGGTTCATCGTATAAATATATTGGGCCACGCAGGACTCCTCAATTGAAAAACCAATACATCGCATAAAGCGATAAATAATCGCGCGTATTATACGCTGAAAACCTCATTGACTTGAAGTTATGATTTCCATCGTACGGATTTATCAAACAATTTTCTTTTTCAATAAGTTGCAAAATGTTTATGTATAAGATTTATACAGCATTTCAGCGTATATTTTTCTATCTTTATTCCTAAAATTAGAAAACAAACCAGAATTTCTGCAATTTTCAATATGAATTTTAGGCTAGACTCGCTCAATATTTAACTCACGAAGATGAAGTAATCATGACTTATAAAGATGAAACTCTAGCAATTCATGCTGGCTACTCACCAGAGGCAACCACAAAAGCTGTCGCGGTTCCTATTTATCAAACCACTTCTTATGCATTTGATAACACACAACACGGTGCCGATCTTTTTGATTTAAAAGTTCAGGGTAATATTTATACTCGCATTATGAACCCGACCACGGCTGTGCTTGAGCAACGCCTTGCTGCACTCGAAGGCGGAATTGGTGCTTTAGCCTTAGCTTCTGGTATGGCAGCAATTACTTACTCAATTCAGACCCTTACCGAAGCAGGAGACAATATTGCTTCTGTCTCAACTTTATATGGCGGAACCTATAATCTATTTGCTCATACCTTACCAAAACAAGGTATTGAAGTTCGCTTTTTTGATTACCAAAAGCCTGAAAGCTTACGAGAATTAATTGATGATAAAACTAAACTTGTTTTTGTTGAGTCGATTGGTAACCCACTCGGAAATATCATCGATTTAGAAGAAATTGCAAAAATCGCACATGAATATGGAGTGCCTGTCGTTGTCGATAACACCGTTGCCACCCCTGCTTTATTAAAACCTTTTGAATATGGTGCTGATATCGTTATTCATTCGCTTACTAAATATATCGGTGGACACGGTAATAGTATTGGTGGAGCGATTGTAGATAGCGGTAAATTCCCTTGGGGTAAATATCCAGAGCGTTTTAAAGTTTTGAACACGCCTGACCCAAGTTATCACGGGGTTAATTATGTTGAGGCATTAGGTGAGGCGGCCTATATAGCACGAGCTCGCGTTGTACCATTGCGTAATACAGGTGCGGCAATTAGCCCACTGAGTGTTTTCTTGATTTTACAAGGTTTAGAAACTCTAAACCTCCGCATGGAGCGTCATACTGAAAATGCGCAAAAAATTGCGGAATATTTAAAAAATCACTCTAAAGTAAAATGGGTCAATTACGCAGGTCTCACAGATCATCCTCAGCACCAGCTTGCTCAAAAATATGTAAAAGGGAAACCATCTGCAATTTTATCTTTTGGTGTACAAGATGGTCTCGAAGGGGGGACTCGCTTCATCGATGCTCTTCAATTATTTACTCGTCTCGTAAATATTGGCGATGCAAAAAGTTTGGCGTGTCATCCTGCAACCACGACTCATCGCCAGCTTAATGAACAAGAACTTAAATCTGCTGGTGTAAGCGAAGATATGGTTCGTCTTTCAATTGGAATTGAGCATATTGATGACTTAATTGCCGATTTAGACCAAGCACTTTCAGCCGTATAAATTTTAAACTACTCGACAAGCCTCTGGAAATAGAGGCTTTTTTATTTTTTACATATTCTACAGCTAAAAGCAATTAATGGATTAAGATACTATTTTAGAGTTTTTACTCTAAATAAATTGTTAAATTTCATATATTTACAGACTAGACAATTTTTAAACATCTATTAAGATAATAGCCATATTTATGAGTTCATTTGGATGAACCTACGGTTGTAAAAAATAAAAATTACATACCGGAATAAATAGTCCCTGCCCCTACTTAGGTAAAATGCTGTGAATAAAAAATTAGAAGCTCTGTTCCAGGAAAAGGTACAAGATAAAGTCATTTTAGTGACAGGCGCATCAAGTGGAATCGGATTAACGATTTCAAACAAACTTGCTGATGCTGGTGCTCATGTTTTACTTGTTGCCCGTACTCAAGAAACGTTGGAAGAAGTGAAAGCAGATATTGAAAGTCGTGGCGGTAAGGCAACAATTTTCCCATGTGATCTCAATGATATGGATACGATTGATCAAGTATCTAAAGAAATTTTAGCGACTGTTGATCACATTGATATTCTAATTAATAACGCAGGTCGTTCTATTCGCCGTGCCGTACACGAGTCTTATGATCGTTTCCATGACTTTGAACGCACGATGCAATTAAATTATTTTGGCGCAGTGCGCTTAGTGCTCAACATTTTGCCTCATATGATTCAGCGTAAAGATGGGCAAATTATTAATATTAGCTCGATTGGTGTATTGGCAAATGCGACTCGCTTTTCTGCCTATGTCGCATCTAAAGCAGCGCTTGATGCATTTAGTCGTTGCCTCTCTGCCGAGGTTCATGCACATAAAATCGCAATTACTTCAATCTATATGCCATTGGTTCGTACCCCAATGATTGCACCAACTAAAATTTATAAATATGTACCCACACTTTCACCTGACCAGGCTGCCGACTTAATTGCTTATGCAATTGTGAAACGCCCGAAACGTATGGCAACTAACTTAGGTCGTTTAGCTTCAATGACTTATTCGGTTGCGCCGGGCATCAACAATATGTTTATGTCGATTGGTTTCCGTTTATTCCCAAGTTCGGATGCAGCAAAAGGTGAAAAAACCGAGAAATTAAACTGGGCACAAAAAGCATATGCACGAATTTTCCCAGGTGAGCACTGGTAATTTTGAGTTGATGCCATAGTGAAAAAAAGCGCCTCAAATAAGGCGCTTTTTTTAATTAAAGAATTTATCAATCAAGAAATTGAACATGCCCTGTTTTTACATCGTAAATTGCACCCACAACTACAATGTCACCTCGCTCAACCATATCTTTGAGCACACTGCTGTTATTAATGATGTACTGGATGTTGTAGTGAACATTCATTGCGGTCACTTGGCTAATAAAAGCATTACCTAATTCACGTGGTTGCATAATGTCATATACGCTATCAACCGAATGCATTAATGGTCCAAGTACATATTGAATGTGTGGCATTTCCTTCACATCGGACACTTGCTTTTGCTCTAGACGCAATTGACATGCGCTCGTCACCGCACCGCAATCGGTATGTCCTAAAACAACGATTACTTTAGAGCCTTTAGCCTGACAAGCAAATTCAAGCGAACCCAGTACTTTTTGCCCAGCAATATTACCTGCAATTCGTAAGCTAAACAGATCACCAATACCCACATCAAAAATCATTTCGGTAGGTGCACGTGAATCCATACAACCAAGCACTGCTGCGATCGGATGCTGCCCTTCATCTGCAGTAACACGAATTTGTCGATAAATATCTCGTTGTAAACGTTCATTTTTTACAAAACGTTCGTTCCCTTCTTTAAGTAAGTTGACAACCTGTTGAGGACTCAGCTTTTGTTGCAAATCATGTGTACTAATATCAATATCAAGTACCGCATCATCAACGTCTTGATAGTGCTGTTTGAACCCGACCAGTTTAAGATTAACTTGGCGTTTAATAGCCGTTTCACTTTGATAATCTTGAATAACTTGATAGATATCAGGATCGATCGAATCACATTGAGTTGCATCAATAATGAGTTGCTGATGTTTATGTACATGTTCCAATGCTGAAATAAGCGCAGAACGATTAAGAAAAGTCACTTGTGATGGAAGTTCAATACGAGTCACTACGCCATGCAAGCGCTTCTCTCTATAAACACGAATACCTTTATTAAAATTACCATAGAGAATAAAAGCACTACTGGTAAACAGACCAATCAAAATTCCCATTAAAAGATCGGTCAATAAAATTGCAACTAAGGTAATAATAAAAGGTAAAAACTGTTTCCAGCCTTTTTGATAAAGCTGTTTAAATAGTTTTGGATGAGTAAGCTTAAAGCCTGTCAAGATTAAGATGGCAGCCAATGCAGACAAAGGAATCATGTTCATTAATGGCACGAAGAACAAAACCGCTAACAGCAACAATACACCATGAATAATAGTAGAGCATTTGCTACGTGCACCTGCATTTGCATTCACTGAACTACGCACAATAACGGAGGTCACCGGCATTCCACCAATTAAACCAGAAATGATGTTACCTGTGCCTTGCGCCCAGAGTTCACGGTTAGGAGGAGAAGAGCGTTTTTGAGGATCAATTTTATCTGCCGCTTCCAGATTCAATAATGTTTCTAAAGATGCCACGACAGCAAGCGTAATTGCTCCTGTGTAAATCATAGGTTCAGTTAAATAGCTAAAGTCAGGAAAAATTAAGACCTCTTCAGGTGCTTGCAATATATTCGGCAATTGAATGAGGTTATCAATTTGCACTGCCCATGCAGAGCCAATACTCACTAAAATAAAATTTAAACCCGCTGCAAGCACAACTGCGATTAGAGCGGAAGGTAAAGCTAGTTTTTTGAGTGGACTGCTGTCCCACGCTAAAATTAAAAATAAACTGAGCAACCCAATGAGCGCTGCTCCGCTATCGAAACGCTGAAGGAATGCATCAGGTGTTGATGTCCAAACCTGTTTCCATGAAAAATCAGAAAGCCCAAACAAATAAGGTAATTGGGTTGCAATCAGGATGACACCAATAGCGGCTAGTAATCCTAAAATGACATTATTTGGAATAAAGTTCGCAAAAAAACCTAACTTGAATAATCCAAATAGAATTTGCAGGACGCCGGCAAAAATAATACATAATAAAAAGGCGGCATAATTGCCGCCTAGTTGTTCCAACTGTACAAGAATGACGGCAGTCAGACCTGCCGCTGGGCCTGCAACGCTAATGTGGGAACCACTTAGCAAACCTACGATAATGCCGCCCACAATACCTGCAATAATACCAGAGATGATGGGAGCACCTGAGGCTAAAGCGATACCCAAGCACAGCGGTAATGCCACAAGGAATACGACGACTCCAGATAAGAGGTCTTTTAAATGAAATCTATTTTTCAGGTTTAAAACCGACATAAAACAACCATTTATAATAAAAAGAAATAAGCAAAGTTGTACTATTACAGCCTGAAAGTGAGTAAATGCTTCAAGGCTGGGTTGATGATGTCGAACAACTGAATATCATTAAAGTTTAGTTATGCTATAACGTTGTATAGTTGATTGTAGATTTGACAACGATTTTGTTGATCTTAAGATTCACCTCATCTTTAGGACTGCATTTTTCTTCACTACTTTTTAATTTAATAAATTTTAGAAAAATTCTTAACCAATAAAAAAGCCTCCAATTGGAGGCCTTTTTATTAATTAAAGACGCTTATTTAGAGCCTTTAATCCCTGCTTGTAGCAACAATGCACCTAAACCACCAATTTTTTGCTCTTGTGGTTTCTCTTGCTTGGCACGCTGAGGACGTTCAGCTTGATCTTTACGTGGTTGAGGACGTTTATTACCTTGAGGTTTACGTTCAAAACGTTGTTCTGTACTTTGCTCACGGCGTGGTGGACGCTGAGCTTTTACAGGTGCAGAACCTTCAGCACGCATACTTAAGTTAACGCGGTTACGTTCCACATCAACCTGCATAACACGTACTTGTACGATCTGGCCCGGTTTTACAACTTTATGCGGATCAGATACAAACTCATTTGCAAGTTCAGAAATATGAACTAAACCATCCTGATGTACACCAATATCAACAAAGGCACCAAAGTTTGTGACATTCGTGATCACACCTTCAAGTTGCATACCTTCTGTCAATTGACCAACTTCAGTAATATCTTCACGGAATTTAGCAGTGCGGAACTCTGGACGTGGGTCACGACCTGGTTTTTCAAGTTCAGCTAAAACGTCTTGGATTGTTGGTAAACCAAATTTGTCATCAACAAATTCATCAGCTTTTACTTGGCGAATGATTTCACTATTACCGATGATGTCTTTAACAGTTGTTGCTTTTGCTGCAACAATTTTCTCAACAAGACCATAACTTTCAGGGTGAACAGAAGAAGCATCTAAAGGCTCAGAACCATTTTGAATACGTAAGAAACCAGCCGCTTGTTCAAAAGTACGATCACCTAAACGTGGTACGCTTTTCAACGCTTGACGGTTGTCAAAACGGCCATGCTCTTTGCGGTATTCAACAATCTGTTGAGCAATTGCTTTGTTTAAACCTGCAATATAAGCCAAGATTGCTGGTGAAGCAGTATTTACATCAACCCCTACAGCATTCACACAGTCTTCTACCACTGCATCAAGTGTTTTTGCCAAACCAGTTTGGTTCACATCGTGTTGATATTGACCTACACCAATTGATTTCGGATCAATCTTCACAAGTTCAGCAAGTGGATCTTGTAAACGGCGAGCAATAGAAACTGCACCACGAATTGAAACGTCAAGCTCTGGAAGTTCTGCCGACGCAAGTTCACTTGCAGAGTAAACAGATGCACCCGCTTCACTTACAGTAATTCGTGTTAAATTCAGATCAGTATTTGCAGCCATCATTTCAGCAACAACAGCTTCTGTTTCACGGCTAGCTGTACCATTACCAATTGCAATGAGCTCTACATTATATTCACGGCATAGACGTGCAAGTTCAGCAATTGAGCCTTCTTTATCATCTTTTGGAGCAAATGGATAAATCGTGCTGTGAGCAAGTACATCACCTGCATCGCTGATCACTGCCAGTTTCACACCAGTACGAATACCAGGGTCAACACCCAAAGTCGTACGGCTACCAGCTGGCGCTGACAATAATAAATGACGAAGATTTTCAGCAAATACCTGCATTGCTTCTGCTTCAGCAGTAAGACGTTTTTCTGTTAGCAATGAATGTTCGATTTGAGGACGAATCTTGCCTAACCAGAATAATTTTGCAGTTTGCTTTAAGAAATCCTGACGTGCTTGAGGTTGAATTTGCTCAAGGTTATATTCAGTTTCAATACGTGCCAATGGAGCGTCATCTTCACCATCTACTTTCAAACCCAATACGTTTTCTTGACGACCACGTAACATCGCTAATAAACGATGAGAAGGTAATTTGTTTAGACCTTCAGAAAATTCAAAATAATCACGGAATTTTTTACCAACTTCTTTCTTTTCTTCAGATGCAACCGCACTTTTTAAAACCGCAGTTTTTGCAAAAGTTGTTTTTAATTCTGTAGTAAGTGAAATATTTTGTGCCCAGTCATCAATCAAAATATGCTGAATCGCATCTAACTGACTTTCAACATCTGGATAGTCTTCATGACTGAATCCAGCCAATGCTTCTGTCGGGTCAACTTGTTCTGCAATAATTTTTTCAGCAATTGGTCCTAAACCTGCTTCTTTTGCTTTAAAAGATTTACTTGTACGCTTAGGGCGATACGGTGCATAAAGTTCTTCTAAAGCATTTTTTGTTTCGGCAGCATTCACTCGTGCCAACAAGTCATCACTCAATTTATTCTGTTCTTGCAATGACTGAATAACTTTTTCACGGCGCTCATATAAATCACGTAAATACGCTAAACGAGTATCTAATTGGCGTAACTGCGTATCATCTAAACCTTGTGTTACTTCTTTACGGTAACGGGCAATAAATGGAACACTGGCACCTTCATCAATTAAGCGGATGGCAGCTTCTACTTGGTTTGGACGTACGGCAAGCTCACTTGCCAACTGCTGAACTAAGTCAGTCATCGTGTTTGATCCCACAAGGATAAAGTTTAAAAGCACTGATTATAAAGACCAAGCCCATAAAATCCACACTTGTTTGCGTATTCAAAACGTTTTTTTGTATTGACTCTGAATATTTATGCTTTTTAAGCCGACTAGAGCACATAAAAACAGATATTTAAGTCTAAAAATTTTAAAGCTGGACCCGAACTTTACTGCTCATAAAATTACCAATGCATAACTTATGTCATGAAGCTGAAAATTTTTTATTATAATTTATGAGAAAATGATCATATTGATACAGCCCTCAAAAGATAAAAATATAGAGATTCAACAAGGTTTTATTCTTCTAAATTTTTATCGAACCCAACGACTTGCCTACTTCAATACTTAAAAACGCTACAACAATCAAGTTTACACATATAAAATAACCTATTTTAAACAATGAGTTATTAGTATTTAATTATTAAAAAATTATCAAATATTTCAGTATTTGTTTTTTTAGATCAGTCTTTGCTAAATTATGGGCTTAAGATGTTGTTTTTTGGTTTCAAACCACCTCGAAAATTGTAATTTTGAGCAAATTGATACATAGTCTTAACAAGAACATCGGCATTATACTGAGGGCTTGTTGGCAATAAGCCTCACCGACCCAATAATATATAAATTATGACTTTAAAAGGGAGTACATCATGAGTTTAGTTGTACCTGCTGAACATCCTGAAACCGTACACAACGAAACGGATCGTGTCGAACGTATTTTAGTGGTCGATGACGATGTGCGTTTACGTACCCTCTTGCAACGTTTTTTGGAAGATAAAGGCTTTGTTGTAAAAACTGCCCATGATGCTTCTCAAATGGACCGTCTATTACAACGTGAGTTATTTTCACTTATCGTACTCGACTTTATGTTGCCAGTTGAAGATGGCTTAAGTATTTGCCGTCGTTTACGCCAATCAAATATTGATACACCAATCATCATGTTAACAGCACGCGGTAGCGATTCAGACCGTATTGCAGGTCTTGAAGCTGGTGCAGATGATTACTTGCCAAAACCATTTAATCCAAATGAACTTTTAGCCCGTATCCGTGCTGTATTACGTCGCCAAGTTCGTGAAGTTCCTGGTGCTCCAAGCCAACAAGTTGAAGTTGTGAGCTTTGGTCCATGGTCTTTAGACTTGTCTACTCGCACACTGACACGCGAAGGACAAATCGTTACCTTAACGACTGGCGAATTTGCAGTATTAAAAGCCTTGGTACAACATCCACGTGAACCATTAACACGCGACAAACTCATGAATTTGGCTCGTGGCCGTGAATGGGGTGCAATGGAACGTTCAATTGACGTTCAAGTCTCTCGCCTACGCCGTTTAATCGAAGATAATCCTGCACGTGCACGTTATATCCAAACGGTATGGGGCGTGGGTTATGTATTTGTTCCAGATGGTGCGGAATAAGCTTGAGATAAAATAGAGTGAGTCTAGAACCAATAGCGCCACAAAACTTTACTGATTACGCGACCTACTCAGAACGGAAACGAACTCGGTGGGAACGTTTCCTCGACAAAATTAAGCCACGCTCTGCTGCCATGCGTACCACTATTCTGGTACTGCTGGTAGTATTTTTTAGCTTATTTATGTCGTTATGGTTCTTTTGGCGCACTCTTTACTTACCTGAAATTCAACAACACGCTCGTTATCTTGCAGTTGAACTTGAGCTCGTCAATAACCCGGATATACGGATTTTTCACCGCGGAAATGAAGTCGATATTGATGAGTGGTTACGTAATCGTGTTGGTATTGAATATGTTACCAACCCTAAAGAATATCCAAGTGTCCGCGATAAAGTAATTGCTGAGTTATTTACCAATCAAATCGAGCAAAAGCTTGCAAATGAGATTGGGGCTAAGGATGTTACGGTTTATTTCCAGTTTAAGCCTAGCCCACGTATCTGGATTCAAACACCTGAAATGCATGGGAACTGGGTCCGCGAGCCTTTAAAAACCTATGCAAACTATAGTCCTGAACTCTTAATTGGTTGGGTCGTTGGCGTTCCATTACTGTCGGCTATCATTATTTTGATTTTGGTCAGACAAATGAACCGTCCTCTGCGTCGTTTGCAGAATGCTGCCAATGAATATAGTAAGTCTGGAACTGCACCTTACTTAGATACCAATCACGGTCCACTAGAAATACGCCAAGTAAACCAAGCCTTTAATCGCATGGTCTATACGCTTGATCAAACCGAGCGTGAAAGACGTATTATGTTGGCCGGTATTTCACATGATTTGCGCACTCCTCTAACACGCATCCGCTTAACAGCAGAAATGCTACCTGATGAGTTCTTACGTGAAGGTCTGGTCTATGATGTAGACGATATGGATGCAATTCTTAATCAGTTTATCTCGTATATGCGTGATGGCTCAGATGAAGAGTTGAAAGACACCAATATCAATATGCTTTTGCAAGAACTTGTTGTCCAGTTCAAGCCGCTTGATATTCACTTCGAGATGCAGGATGTGCCCATCATTCCAGCACGTAGCCTTTCTTTAAAGCGACTGATTGCCAACCTGATTAATAATGCAAAACGCTATGGTGCTGAACCCATAGATCTAAGTGCAAAAGTTGAAAATGAAAATATTTTAATTACCGTTGCCGATCATGGTGAAGGTATTCCGCCAGATCAAATTGAAGATTTAATGCAGCCTTTTGTCCGTGGAGACGCCGCAAGAACAATTCAAGGTAGTGGACTTGGACTGGCGATTGTCAAACGTATTGTCGATATTCATCATGGTGAAATTCAAATTCACAACCGTGAACAAGGTGGTTTAGAAGTTATTATTTCTTTACCTATTCCAAAACCAGTTACTGAAGAAAATAGCTCGATCAATCCATTAGAAAAAATAAAACAAACTTTTAGTGAGCGCTTTTAATTTAACCAATTAATTATTAAAGGCCTCATTTTAAAGACAAATAAAATAATTAAAAATCAATAAAATAAAAACCATAAATATAATTTATACCACCATTTATTTACAAAATTAGACCTTAGCCTAACACCTATGCACTTTTCAATTTTTCATAGCTAAAATCGCCTATGTTTTGACAATTCTGAGGATGTCCAATGTCTTTAAGTCGTATTCGCCTAGCTTCTCTTCATGACAAGGTCATCAGTGCTGAACAAGCTGCACAATTCATCGAAGATGGAATGACTGTAGGTATGAGTGGTTTTACTCGTGCTGGTGAAGCTAAAGCTGTTCCACAAGCACTTGTAGAACTTGCAAAGAAAAATCCGTTAAAAATCACGTTAATTACGGGTGCAAGCTTAGGTAACGACTTAGACAAACAACTCACGGAAGCAGGTGTTTTATCTCGTCGTATGCCATTCCAAGTGGACAACACTTTACGTCGTGCCATTAACAATGGCGAAGTTATGTTTATTGACCAACATTTATCTGAAACTGTTGAGCAAATGCGCAACCAACAACTTAAACGTCCTGATGTTGCAGTAATTGAAGCAATTGCAATTACTGAAGATGGCGGCATTATTCCAACAACTTCTGTAGGTAACTCTGCAAGTTTTGCTATTTTTGCCGAGAAAGTTATTGTTGAGATCAACACATCTTTAAGCGAAAGCTTTGAAGGTTTGCACGACATCTACATTCCAACTTACCGCCCAACACGTACTCCAATTCCATTAACAAAAGTGGATGAGCGTATTGGTACATCAGCAATCCAAATTGATCCTGCAAAGATTGTCGGTATTGTATTTAACGATACTCATGACTCACCATCAACGGTAACTCCGCCAGATGATGAAACTCAAGGTATTGCGAACCACCTTATTGCTTTCTTTAATAAAGAAGTTGCTGAAGGTCGTTTACCGAAGAGCCTTGGCCCATTACAAGCGGGTATCGGTTCTATTGCCAATGCTGTATTAACTGGTTTAAAAGATTCTGACTTTGAAGACCTCATCATGTACTCAGAAGTATTACAAGACTGTACTTTTGAATTAATTGATGCAGGCAAAATGAAATTTGCTTCTGGTAGTTCAATTACGCTTTCTGCAAAATGTGGTGAAAAAGTTTTTGGCAATATCGAAGCTTACAAAGACAAATTAGTACTTCGTCCACAAGAAATTTCTAACCACCCTGAACTGGTTCGCCGTTTAGGTATTATCGGCATTAACACTGCGCTTGAGTTTGATATTTACGGTAATGTGAACTCAACTCACGTATGTGGTACTAAAATGATGAACGGTATTGGTGGTTCAGGTGACTTCGCTCGTAACGCTCACTTGGCGATCTTTGTGACTAAATCAATTGCTAAAGGCGGCGATATCTCTTCTATCGTGCCAATGGTGAGCCATGTTGACCACAGTGAACATGATGTTGATATTTTAGTGACAGAGCAAGGTTTAGCAGACTTACGCGGTTTAGCACCTCGTGAACGCGCTCGTGTTGTTATCGACAATTGTGTACACCCACTTTATCGTGATGCATTAAATGATTACTTTGATCGTGCTTGTGCTAAAGGTGGACACACTCCTCATTTACTTCGTGAGGCATTGTCTTGGCATGCAAACTTCGAAGAAACAGGTCAAATGCTTCAAGCAGCACCAGTTGCAAAATCAGCTTAAATAACGGGTTAAATTCAAGCACTCCTACGGGGGTGCTTTTTTATTTGTTTAAATTATTAATAAACACTGCTCAAGCCCGAATTTTTATTTTATCTTTTGAGCACATCAAAACAAAAAGTAGAAATCTATATGTTTATCATTCGTCAATTTACAAATGCGGATCTGGAAGATGTCGTCATTTTATGGGAAAGCTGCGGTCTAACTCGTCCTTGGAATAATCCTGAAACCGATATTTTCAGAAAAGTCTCACAACAAGATGATTTATTTCTAGTTGCGATTAAAGATGAGCAACTCATTGGCACGCTGATGGGCGGCTATGACGGCCATAGAGGCTGGATTAATTATTTGGCTGTTCATCCCCACCAACAACGCTTAGGAATAGCTACAGCGCTTGTTCAGCAGCTTGAAAAACGGCTGATTGCGCGAGGCTGCCCAAAACTTCAATTATTGGTGCGTAAAGATAATTTGAATGTACTGAATTTTTATGAACAGCTCGGTTATGACGAAGTAGAAGCGGTATGTTTAGGAAAACGTCTAATTAACGATAGTTCACATGATTAGAGCCTTACTTATTGTCATTTTGGCATAACACAGAAAATAAACTGAGTTTGGGGATAAGTGAGTGTACTTGTGGATAAATCTCATTTTACCCACAACTAAACAAATAATGGTTCAGATAAAATCACAAGCATGAAAAAAGCCTCATACGTTATGTATGAGGCTTTTTCGAATATGGTGGCGAGACCCAGGATCGAACTGGGGACACACGGATTTTCAATCCGTTGCTCTACCTACTGAGCTATCACGCCGTTGGCCTGTATTAAGCCGTATCTCAGAACAATAGTCAACAATTATCCTGAGTTTTTGATTTAACTGAGTATTTTTTATACTTAAAAAAAATCCCTGATGGGATCAGGGATTGAAAACACATATAATGGTGGCGAGACCCAGGATCGAACTGGGGACACACGGATTTTCAATCCGTTGCTCTACCTACTGAGCTATCACGCCAAAGTGGGCATATTAAACAATGTTTATATGACAACGTCAAGCAACTTCCGTGTTTTTTGTAACAAGTGATTATTTTTAAATCATCATCAAATACAAACTGGGCTTTTAATGGTGTAATTTACCAATATGAGCCAAACAACGATGAATTGCGCCACAGCCTGGCTCAAAAATTTTAACGCCTTTTGACTCTTCTATACGACAAGCTTCTTCAACCAATCGCTCAGCTACCCCACGACCACGGTTAGCAGGGTGAACAACAATATATTCAAGGACCTTGCTTTCACCTTGTCCTGAAGACCAGATTGCACCTATAATTTTGGTGTTAAATTCAGCAGTGTATAGCGTGGTATACTGTTGTAAATCTTGTTCAAGTTGTTCAATCGCATCGTGCCCGTCACCAAACTCCGGACTTGTATCATACAGTCGCTCAAGCTGATCGCGAATCTCTGAATTATCTAGAGAACTATAAGCATGTACGGTAATAGGCATTGATTAACCCTCCTGAGCAAACTATGATGCTGTCACGAATTCGTCACAGCGAAATTATCGTTACATCCAATCATTTTTGACGTTTTTTGAGGAACGTGTCCATGACGCAACGTATCAGTGAAGTGGTTAGAAATACCAATGAAACCAAAATTCGAGTTCGATTAAATCTCGACGGTACTGGTCAAGGCACACTAAACACTGGAGTTCCATTTTTAGACCATATGATTGATCAAATCAAGCGACATGGCTTATTTGATATCGATATTCATTGTGACGGAGACCTCGATATTGATGATCACCACACCGTAGAAGACTGTGGAATCACGCTTGGACAAGCTTTTGCACAAGCTTTAGGCGATAAAAAAGGTTTAAAACGCTACGGTCATTTTTATGCACCATTAGACGAAGCTTTATCTCGCGTTGTTGTAGATTTATCTGGTCGTCCGGGTTTATTCATGGATATTCCATTTACTCGTGCGCGCATCGGTACCTTTGATGTCGATTTATTTTCTGAGTTTTTCCAAGGTTTTGTAAACCATGCGCTTATGACCTTACACATTGATAATTTGAAAGGTAAAAATAGCCACCATCAAATTGAAAGTGTGTTCAAAGCGCTAGCTCGCGCTTTACGTATGGCATGTGAAGTTGATCCACGTGCAGAAAACACGATTGCATCGACAAAAGGTAGCCTCTAATGACACGTATCGCGTTACTTGATTATGGCATGGGCAATCTACACTCAGCAGCTAAAGCACTTGAGTATGTGGGCGCTACAGTCGATGTGACCAATGATCCAAAATTAATTGCACAAGCCGACAAAATTGTTTTTCCGGGCGTTGGTGCAATGCGTGACTGTATGCAAGGCATGCGTGAAGCAGGTATTGATGAAGTCGTACGTAACGCTGCTTTTAATAAGCCAGTTCTTGCGATTTGTGTAGGCATGCAAGCATTACTACAAAGTTCTGAAGAAAATGGCGGTGTAGACGCACTCGGTATTTTTGACGGTGTAGTAAAGCACTTCCCTCAAATGGAAGGCTTAAAAGTACCGCACATGGGCTGGAATCAAGTTCATCAACTGGACCCAAACCACCCAATGTGGAAGAACATTGAGCAAGATGCCCGCTTCTACTTTGTACATAGTTACTATGTCGAACCAAAAGATGAAAGCTTAGTTGCTGCA
Source organism: Acinetobacter calcoaceticus ANC 3811 (assembly GCF_000399665.1). Lineage (GTDB taxonomy): Bacteria > Pseudomonadota > Gammaproteobacteria > Pseudomonadales > Moraxellaceae > Acinetobacter > Acinetobacter calcoaceticus_B. The sequence continues at coordinate 3,280,523 of NZ_KB976986.1, read as the reverse complement.
ACCTGTGACTATGGCGTGAACTTCTGCACAGCGATTCACAAAGATAATTTATTCGCGACTCAATTCCACCCAGAGAAAAGTCATACTGCTGGTTTGCAGTTACTTAAAAACTTTGTGGAATGGAATATTTAATCTGATTTAAAACTAAAAAAGATCAGGTCTAGATGGCCTGATCTTTTTTTTTATTTATAATAACAACCAAACATTTATAGAATGATATTTTATTCAACAAAATATTGAATATTTATACTTTCAAATAAAACCAAATGATTAGGATAAACACAATGAATTCACCTTTTGAAAATCAGCCTATTCAGCAGGATTCACCCTTTAAGGCAAATGGTCGTTTCGGTCGACTCTCTTACGCTGCTTGGACCTTCCTATTTACGCTAACCCTCGCTGCTGTTGTTCTACTTATTATTTTTACTTTCGGACTTACACAAAATGAGGGCGCTCCAGGCTTTACTGCGCCGGGCATAGTCTCTATTGCAATTCTCTATATCGTTGGTATTTATATTAGCTTCGTATTTACTATTCGCCGTTTGCATGACCGTAATAATACAGGATGGCTATCTTTACTCATGCTCGTACCAGTCGTAAATATTGGCTTTGCCATTTATTTATTCTGTGCAAAAGGTACGGAAGGCACTAATGATTATGGCCCAAAACGCACAACCCTTGGCTGGGAACGTGTTTTGGGTTGGATTTATATTGTGATCATTCCACTCGCATTTGTTTTCGGAGTTATTGTTGCAATGATGGTTCCGAGTTATCAAAGTTATATCGAAAGAAGTGAAAGTATTGAAATTGGAACACCTTCTCAGTCGCAATAATTTTAAAGACAGTCATAAAGCCTAGTTCTCTAGGCTTTATTCATATATAAAGCTAATAGCTCAATTCTTTTGTATGCTGTTAAATATGTCCGAAGCCTCCCCCCTCCTTGATAAAGCCTCTATTCAGCAACTTCCTCCTTTTGAAAATCTTAATCATCAAAATATTGTGGTCCTTGAAAATATTGAGCAATGCAAAAGTATCGAAGAGGAATTAAAAGTCATTAGTATTTTTGGCTTTGATTCAGAATCTAAACCGACTTTTCGAGTAGGCGAAGTCTCAACAGGTCCACATCTGATTCAACTTGCTACAGAAGACAAAGCCTATTTATTTCACGTCAATTCATCGACTTTAAAATTTTTACAGCCCATTTTGTCTAACCCTCAGCAAATTAAAGTCGGCTTTGGCCTTAAAAATGATAAACACATTTTTCATAAAAAAGGCATTGAACTGGAAAGTTGTGTCGATCTTGCTAAAGGCTTTAGCCACTTCGGTTTTACACAGCAAATGGGTGTACAAAAAGCGGTTGCACTGTTATTTGGGCAATATCTTGCAAAGTCGAAAAAAATTGGAACTTCAAATTGGGCACGAAAGCCGCTTAGCTCCCAGCAAATCAGCTACGCTGCTGCCGATGCGTATGCTGCTTTATTGGTATTTGAAGAGCTCAGAAAACAAAAACTATTACCCACTCACATTTCTCAAACTATTCAAACTGCACTTCAAGCGTAAAGTTATAAAAGTCTTTTCTAAGGCTTAGCGATTGATCAATACTTTGCTAAGATGTGCAAAATTTCATAATCATGATGAAGCAAGGAGCGGAAGCATGCTAATCATTCCTGCAATTGACCTGAAAGATGGTAAATGTGTGCGTTTAAAACAAGGACGTATGGAAGACGATACCGTTTTCTCTGATGATCCGGTTGCAACTGCCCAACATTGGGTAAATGAAGGCGCACGTCGTTTGCATTTGGTCGATTTGAATGGCGCTTTCGCAGGCACTCCAATTCATAAGCCTGTTGTTGAAGCAATTGCTAAAGCTCAGCCAGAATTACCAATTCAAATTGGTGGTGGTATTCGCTCATTAGAAACAATTGAACATTACTTAGAAGCTGGCGTGACTTTTGTCATTATTGGTACTAAAGCAGTTCAAGAGCCTGAATTTGTAGAAGAAGCTTGTAAACGCTTTGCTGGCCACATCATTGTTGGTATTGATGCCATAAATGGTATGGTTGCAACTGACGGCTGGGCAAACGTTACTGACGTTAAAGCAACTGACTTAGCAAAACGCTTTGCAGATGCAGGTGTGTCTAGCATTGTTTACACAGATATTGCACGTGACGGCATGATGCAAGGTGTAAACGTTGAGCAAACTGTAAACTTGGCTCAATACTCAGGTTTACCAGTGATTGCTTCGGGTGGTGTAACTAACCTTGATGATGTTCGTAACTTAAAAGGCCAACCAGGCATTTTAGGTGCAATCACAGGTCGTGCAATTTATGAAGGTACTCTAAACCTTCGTGAAGCTCAGCTTTTATTAGATGAAAACCGTCTTTAATTTTTAAGATGTAAAAAAAGAGCCTGTTTAGGCTCTTTTTTTATTTTTGATTAACTTTAATTTAATAATTTTTCTAAATCGATAACCTCATCTGCAAGCTCCATTGCATAAGGTGAATGCGTAATCATAATTACGGATGGAACGACCTGCTGAATATATTTAAGGATATTTTTTGCAGTACCTACATCTAAAGCTGCGGTCGGTTCATCTAAGATTATGAGTTGAGGGCGAGCCAAAAGACCTCGAAGAATACAAATTCTTTGCTTTTCCCCTCCTGAAAAATTCTTATAAATTTCAGTTAGATCATCATCGAGCGTTAATTGATGTTTTTTCAAAATATGCAACAAATTAAACTGCTCAAGCATCTGAAGTAAGTAAGAATCTTCATATATATGCTGAGAGTTATAGACCAAATTCTCCCTTAAAGAATAAGGAAAAATAACTGGCTGCTGTGCAAGATAAATGACCTCATCAAAAATAGGCTGAGAAAAGTTATGACTAATATCAATGCTTTTATACAAAAGCTGTCCTGATTGAATCTGATATACCCCCATTAAATAATTCATCAGAGAAGTTTTCCCCAGACCTGTTTGGCCAATCACGACATATGTTTTATTGGCTAATATTGTTAAATTAAATTGATCTACTGCTCTTTTACCTAATAAAAATTTAGCATCTATAAACTGGAAGAGAGTTTCCGAAGCTTTAATAGCAGAATGTGTATATTGTTCTTTCTTGAGGTTAAAGTACTGTCGATATTTTGCTAAGGCCACAAAGTTTCCATTTAAGCGCATCAAGCTTTGGGAAACAGCCAAAAATGGATTGGTGAGTTGAATAATATAAGTACTTATCAATACGAAAGCACCTGGAGTTAATTGCTTTTCAGTTGAAAGAAATACGGTAAATAACATAAAAATAAGTAAGAATAAAAAAATCATGAACAATTGAGAAATCATCAATAGTCCTATTTTCTTATTCCTATCTTTTGCTGTTGTGATATACAAATCTAGGGTGTCATTAAATTTTGACAATTGAAATGGTACTGCATTTTTCACTTTAATTTCATAGGAGTTAGATATTTGATGTATCAAATGACTATTCACTTGATTATCTTGTTCATACATGGCGTCAAATAGTGAGCTACTTGTTTTATTTATATGAAAGGAAACTATAAAAATAACGATAGCTATTAATAAAAAGCTAATACTAAAAACTAGGCTAATGGTCGTAAATAAAACTGCAAAAATCATCACCAATTGTAAAATAATCGGTCCCAAATGAAGAAGCAACGTTAAATTAATCTCACCAAAAGCAGAACTCCCTCTTTCAAGATCACTGATTACTGTTCCAGCCTCAATTTGATCTTGTTCATTTTTTTTAAGATTTAAATAATTTTTTAAGCCTGCAGAAATTAATGCTCCTTTGAAATCAACCATCAAATAAGCACCAAAAATATTTTGTGTCCAATGGCATAACTCATTCACCAACCATGCAGTCGCGTAAGCAAGTACAATTAGATATAAAAAATTAAATGGGAGTTGAATATTAAGAAAAAAGTTATATTCATGTGCAGAATAATCGATAATAATTTTCAGCAGGTATGGCAATAATGTTGTAAAGAATGCTGCAAACATTACTAATAAAAACATGAGAAACATACTACTCTTCTGTTTCTTATAATTTTCTTTAGAAACCTGCCATATAAATTTATAGTTCTGAATATCTTGCGAACTTAATAAAAATTTCATTTCTGTATCTTTTTCTATTAAAACGAGTTAAAAATAATTTCATTACACAAGAAATATTATAACTTGCCTTATTTATTATTCTTCATGTTTTCTTAATTACACTTATAATTTTTTAAATAAGTGTAATTCTCTATATAAAATTTAATAACTCTCATAATTTTAAAAGAATTTTTATAAAGACTTTAAAATCAATACACCACATTACGAATAAACTTAAGTACTTGGTTACCACTATTGATATAGGTGTAAGTCACTGAACTAGCATATATAAATGAAGAACCAGCAACAATGGTTTTTGAACTATCTGCAAATTGTATGGTCAACTCACCTTCTAACACATAAATAAGCTCTTGCCATCCTTCCGGGTCTGCTTCAGCAACATAAGACTCCCCTACTGCTAATGACCACGTCCAAAGCTCAACTTGCGAACGGGACGGAACTGAGGCTAATAGAGTTGCATTACTTTCTTCTTTTTTACCTTGCCAAGCAAGTGCATTGACCAAAGCTTGTTCTTTATGCTCAGGTGCACTCACAATCGTTCTAAAATCCACACCCAACACCGCCGCAATCGCATCGAGTTTAGCTAAGCTAATATTGACCTGCCCTGTTTCCAAAGCTGCGATTGTCCGTCTGCTCACCCCTGCCTGATCGGCCAAGTCCTGTTGGCTTAAATCTCGTTCATCTCTTAAGGAACGAATGTTTGTGCCGACATGCTGTAAAACGGTACTGGACTGGCTCATAAATTAACGTAGCAAATAAAATATGAGCAATATATTGCACAAAATAGAAGAATAGCGCAATATGTGCAGTATATTGCACAATTCTTTCTAATTTGAATATGTCACCAATTTCTTTGAGTTCAAGCAAAGCCCCCCAGTTAGCACTCGTTTTAATTACGATCATTTGGGGTGGAACATTCCTTACTGTGCAATATGCACTGAATTTTTCATCGCCTATGTTTTTTGTGGGCTGCCGCTTTGCTATCGCGGCGCTTACCTTGCTGCTTATTTCGTTAAAGAGTATTAAAGGCATTACTTTAAAAGACTTAGGCGCTGGCAGTGTGATTGGCTTAGTCATTGCGGCAGGTTATGGCACACAGACGATTGGTCTTCAGACTATTCCAAGTAGTGAATCTGCATTTTTAACGTCACTTTATGTGCCGCTTGTTCCACTTTTAATGTGGCTCATCTTTAGAAAAGTTCCACACATTATGACTTGGGTGGGAGCAGTCCTTGCTTTTGCTGGTCTTATTTTATTGACAGGTAATGGTTTTGAAAAAATCTCTTTAAGTTTTGGACAGCTTGTAACAGTACTCGGATCACTTGCGATTGCTTTAGAAATTATTTTTATTAGTTACTTTGCTGGAAAAGTAAATTTACGTCGTGTCACCGTCATTCAACTCGGTGTAGCCTCTCTGGTTTCTTTTGCCATTATGCCTGCGGTGGGTGAACATACAATTCCTGCATTTTCATGGCCACTTGTACTCCTTGCTGTTGCATTAGGTTTAGCCAGTGCACTTATACAATTTGTGATGAACTGGGCTCAACGTATGGTTGATCCTTCCCGTGCTGCAATTATTTATGCAGGAGAGCCTGTTTGGGCAGGAATTATTGGTCGAATTGCGGGTGAGCGTTTACCAGTTATCGCTCTTTTGGGTGGTGCCTTAGTGGTATTAGGTGTTTTAGTGAGTGAATTAAAACTTAAGTGGCCAAGCAAAAAAGTCAAAAGTATACGAGAATAAAAAAAGAGAGCTTAATGCTCTCTTTTTTAGCTATTATTTTTTCTTCAATGAAATACAAGGCTGATAGTACTCAACCGTTGGCATTGGATCATAAAAGGGATGGAGCAATGCTTTCCATTCCTGATAAGCATCAGACTTTCTAAACCCTTCTGTATGATTTTCAATCTCATTCCAAGAGATCATTAAAATATAATGATGTGGGTCAGTTGCATGTCTAATGAGTTGGACAGCATTGAAGCCCTCCATTGGATAAACAATATGTTTAGCTTGCTCAAAAGCCTCAAGAAATGCTTCACTTTGCCCAGACTTTATACTCAAATGCACATGTTCAATAATCATGATTTATTGATACATCGGACGGTTATCATTTAAAGCAATCAATCCACGAATTGCACGATATACAATCCAGATCCATGCAGCACCAATTACACCCACACAGAATACGGTCGATGAGATTGCAACGCCTGCAAATAGATCGGTATTTTCACCCGTGAAAAACAAGAAAATAAACGGCAAAAAGGCAATAATATTCCAAGCGAGATACCACCAGAATGTTCTGATTTGCCATGTAAAGTGGCTCGCAAAAATTGAACCTTGCACATCTGAACGTTTTACATAGTTAATAATTAAAGCAATAACCGCAAGTAAGCCGCCTGTAAAAATAGCGACAATATAAAGTACATATAAAATAAGCGTTAAAGTACGATTTGAATCTTGGTCGATAGAACTATTCATTTTTATACCTCTCAAGTTTAATAAAACAATTTACTTTTATGAGCCCCGCAATACGTTTAAGGGAGAAATTAGCCACAAAATCAAAAGTAAATGAAGGAATATGGTACAAAAATAAATCTTACGGAATGGTTGTTTTTGTGTTTTATGTCTCAGTTTTTGTTGTGCCCACCATGCAGCAGGCCAGCCTCCTAAAAAGCTGACAATGTGCAATGTTTGCTCAGGCACACGGCGATTACCCAATTGTGCAGCTTCTTTATCTTGTGAATATAGCCAGTAACTCAGCACATTCATCATTAAAACAAGCAATAAGGTATAGGCTGGTAAAACATGAATAAAACTCATGATGCCCATTAAAACGAAATAAAACACGATCCCCATTTGCATTGCAGACCATGGTTTAGCTTGAAATGAAGATTGTGTTTTCGCTGGCTTTGAGGCTTTACGAGTTTGAGATGCTTTTAAATAAGTGACCTGCTGGGCACGAAAGCGACCTTGTTCATCGAGAATAATCAGATATTCCAGCGCACAGCCAATAATTGGCCGAGGACCAGGGCGTGCAAAATCTTTGATATGCAAAAAGACTCGCTCTTTTTCAGCATCATCTGGCTGAATAAAGCCATAACCTTTTTCGTCGAACCATTCGACTAATCGCCCCTGATCTCGCATCTTTATTCCTTTATCCTTTTACGTGGCTCAAACGATCTTGCATCATTGCTCGCATTTCTTGCGGATCTTTTTGCAAAATGTCATCACCTGTACGTCCTTCTTCTTTATTTTTTTGAGCAACTTGCAAACGCATTGACCAAAAACGACATGCCGCCATTGCTAAGAATACATCTAAACACTCAAGTTCATCAGAAGTAAGCACACGAACTTTTTGATATGCCTCTAAGTAAGCTGCCACTTTGTCAAAGTTTAAATGTGCTGCTGGATATTCGGTACAAAAATCATTGATGGTAATCGCAATATCAAATAGCAATTCATCTTGATTTAATTCGTAAAAATCTAAAATACCTTGTAATTGCTCACCTTCAAACAAAGTATTGTCACGGAACAAATCTGAATGAATAAAACCTGTTGGTCGGTTTGAATACTGCGCTGTTTTAGCATTAAAAGCTTGATAGACCTGCTCAAGTAACGTTTGGTCATCTTGAGTCATATTGGGTTTAAGCTGCTCGGCAACACCTGTCCAGTATTGATGATCACGTCTATATTCACGCTCAAGCGGAAAATCTTGTAAAGCCACATGCAGTTTCGCCTGTGCATCTGCAATTGCGGCAACTTGCGCTACTGTGGTTTGCATGGGATGGTCACCCATGAGACGTGGTGCAATCTGTGCAGGCTTGTCTGCAATCACATGAACCGCTTGTCCGTTATGTTTTAACGGCACAGCAACAGGTACATCATGAGTTCCCAATTGTTCAAGAACAGGAATGAGCTCGCCTGCCCCTTGTGCATCTAACTCTTCAAACACGGTAAGTACATATTGTTTGCGGTTTACATCAACCAGAAAATAATTGGTGTTTTGAATACCTCCCTGAATTGGGTTCAGCTCCAACACCTCTAATCCATAAGGTGCAGCAAAGGTGCGAACTTCATCTAAACTCAACGGGGTATAAACCGACATGGAAAACCTGCAAAAAACATCTGTGAAGTTTGATAGAATACCTCTTCCCTCCATGAAGGTGTAGCGCCTGTGTAGGAACTTTCACCAACGGCGATTATTTTTGGAAAAAGCTATGCTTGCTAAACGTATTATTCCTTGCCTAGACGTTGATAACGGACGCGTAGTTAAAGGCGTTCAATTCCTCGATATTCGTGATGCTGGCGACCCTGTTGAAGTGGCACGTCGCTATAACGAACAAGGTGCAGACGAAATTACTTTCTTAGACATTACCGCTACACATCATGGACGCGATACCACTTACCGTACTGTTGAACGTATGGCCGAGACTGTATTTGTGCCATTAACTGTCGGTGGTGGTGTACGTAAGGTTGAAGATATTCGTGCGTTATTAAATGCAGGTGCAGACAAAGTGAGTATTAACTCGGCTGCCGTATTTAACCCAGAATTTGTTCAAGAAGCTTCTCAGCACTTTGGCGCACAATGTATTGTGGTTGCGATTGATGCCAAAAAAACTGGCGACAACAAATGGGAAATCTTTACTCATGGTGGCCGTAAACCAACGGGTATTGATGCCATTGAGTGGGCAGTACAGATGGCGGACTACGGTGCGGGTGAGTTACTCATTACCAGTATGGATGCCGATGGTACGAAAGCAGGCTACGACATTGCTTTAATGCGTGCCATTAATGACCGCGTTACCATTCCAACGATTGCATCAGGTGGTGTAGGTAACTTACAACACCTTGCAGACGGTATTTTACAAGGTGGTGCTGATGCAGTATTGGCGGCAAGTATTTTCCACTTTGGCCAATATACCATTCCAGAAGCTAAACAATATTTAGCTGAACAAGGCATCGAAATGCGCTTGTAAGCTTATTGATATTTAAAGGGGCGATATGCCCCTTTTTTTATGCAGCACCGTCTACTGCATTCACCTCAGTATTAAGTTCAGGCTTTTCTTTTTTCTCGACCCATTTTGCAGGAAAGATTTTTTCTACAGCTTGAGATAATGGTCTAGCAAATGCAGGTGGTAAACGAACACCCAAAGGATTTTGTTCTTTTAAATCTGCCGAAGACACCACACGTGTTCCCATCACATAGTCAAACCAAGGTTTGGTCACACACCAATTAGCGTCTTGATTAGAGTTCATATGGTGATCGTAGTGCCAAGGAATTTTACGCTTTGCCCAGTCAGGCTCCAGATGTGCACGGCGATGAATATAATAATAATTACCAGCACTGTACCAAGCTGCAAGTGCCATGCCTTTTGAAAACGGGTAAAAAATTGCGCTTGAAACGGTTGCCACTACAGCAAGAGAAATTAACTCATTTTTAGTTCGCCAGTTGCCAACGCCCTCCACATAGCAATCATCATGAAATTGCTGCTTACGGACTTCACGATGGTGTGCCCAATGAGACTCCATACTTTTTGGCACTGGGCTATAGCGCGGTTTTCCAGCACGGTGTACACCATGCAAAATATATTTATGCGCTACCCATTCAAATGCATTCGCAACCGCAATTCCTGCAATAAACCCTTTTAACATCGCCTAACTCCTTTTTCTTTTATTCAGAATATAAAATTCGCTATGCTAGGTATTGACCAGAATTTATGGTTTCATTGACAAATCACGACAAGAAAGAGGTGGTTAGGGATGCCACAACTAAAAAACTATACGGGTTCGGTCTATGGAGGGCTCGGACACCTATTAAAAGCCTACTGTGAAGCCAATCAATTAGCGATTCCAAAACAATTAGAGCAAATTCAAAATCTGGAACGCTTTGACTACGTCGTTTGGCGCGATCTATTAGAAGTGATTTATAAACTAGACCCGAAGCCGGGATTAGGCCTAGAAATTGCCAAATATGTACAACCAAAACACTTAGGGATTATTGCCTACCTCGCACTCTCTTGCGATAACTTAGGTGAAGCTTTAATTCGCTATCATGATTTTCATCGTCTGATTTATGATGGCAGCCCTTTAGTCGTTGAGCTACAAGGAAGATATGGCTCTATTCGCTGGGAAGCGACTGAGTTACACCCTACTCAGCTTACCGATGAAATCGCGATTGCACTGGTGATTCAGTTCTTACGTCTTTTTATGTCTCATGAAGACGTGCATTTACATGAGGTACATTTTTTAAATGCGGCGCCCAAAAACATTAGGGTTTATGAACAATACTTTCAATGTCCCGTTCGTTTTAGCCAGCCACGTACCGAGTTACTCATTCCAATTACGGAAATTCATAAGCCGCTTAGCAGCGCCGACCATACTCTGCAACAATTATTGGTTCAGCAAGCACAAGCTCTTTTAGAGCAATTACCAAATTCAACCCAACTTGATCAGCGTTTACAGCATTCAATTTTGACTGGACTACAAAAGAACCAATATCAAATTGAATATATTGCTGCTCAGCTCGGCCTTTCGGTCCGACAACTCCAACGCCACTTGCAACAACAAGACACCACCTTTCAAGAACGTGTTCAGCAAGTGCGGTTCATGCTCGCAACTGAATATTTAAAGGATCCGCATTTAAGCTTACAAGAGATTGCACTTTTGCTTTGTTACTCGGAACAAAGTGCTTTTCAAAGAGCTTTTAAACATTGGACTGATCAAACACCACAACAATGGAGAGAACATTTTTTAGACAAAAATTAACCTACCAAAACTTACAAATCTTTTCTTGATTAAAACAACACTGAAAACAAAAATTTCATATAGTCACATGCTTTAAATTTATGTGACGTATTTCACATTAATTAAAATAGATTAAATAAATGAGTAATCAGAATGAATAAATATTTTGCTGAATTTCTAGGTACGTTTTGGCTAGTCTTTGGTGGTTGTGGTAGCGCAGTATTAGCCGCAGCTTTCCCTGAACTTGGTATTGGCTTTGCAGGTGTAGCCCTTGCCTTTGGTTTAACCGTACTCACAGGCGCTTATGCTCTAGGGCATATCTCAGGTGGACATTTTAATCCCGCGGTAAGTGTTGGCCTTTGGGTCGGCGGCCGCTTCGATGCTAAAGATTTAATTCCCTATATCGTTGCTCAAGTGGTCGGTGCGACTGCTGCTGCATTTGTTCTCTATATTATTGCTCAAGGCCAAGCGGGCTTTAGTGGTGTTGGTGGTTTTGCTTCAAATGGTTTCGGTGATTTATCACCAAACAAATTTGGCTTAGGTTCAGCTTTCTTAATTGAAGTGGTACTTACAGCTTTCTTCTTAATCATTATTTTAGGTGCAACTGACCGCCGCGCACCTGCTGGCTTCGCTCCTATTGCGATTGGTTTAGGCTTAACACTCATACACTTAATCAGTATTCCAGTAACCAACACTTCGGTGAACCCTGCACGTAGTACAGGTGTCGCGTTCTTTGCTGAAACTGCTGCTTTAAGTCAGTTGTGGTTGTTCTGGGTAGCGCCGATTTTAGGAGCTGTGATTGGGGCGATTATTTATAAGGTAGTTGCTGGGGAGAAGGATTAACTGCACGACCACAAGTACCATGTTCACTCAAGTAGTAGTTGTGTAGGTAATGCCTCACTTTTGAGTGAGCAAAAGTGACAAAACTCATTCGTTTCACTGACGTTACTTCCATGTAACGCAGTGAAACAGGCGGCATCCGTGCCGCCGTCACGATAGCAAATTGAGTAAAATAATATTTATTACAAAAACGGATTATTAATTTCTTGTTCAGCTGGACGTTCAATTTTCTCTGGCAATTCTTCTTTTTCCAAAGCCGCAACCACTTCGTTTAAAAAGCTCTGTAAAGCCTTCGCTTGTTCTAATCCGACTTTGTCTTTGGTAATTTGCAAGTTGCCATAAATGCTGACGCAATCGACATCATTTTCTAATGTTAAATCTTCAATTGAAGAAGACTCTGTACCCTTTTCAAATGGCTTAAACATAGGTCTTGTCTCTTTGTTATATCTTCACAGTGTAATACGACCAATTTAAAAAAAATCGATCAAAATTAAAAGTGCCGATAAAATTAAAAATGCTCCCATCAAGATATTAAAATATTTCAAACGGTTGCCCTGATTCAATACGACTGAAAATTTATCGCCACATAGTCCCCAAAAGAACAAACATGCATAGCAAGTAAAGAAATAAATAACGATAAAGATCGGCAACGACTGCGAGTTTTCAATGCTTGTAAACATGGTAATGCCCGACACACAAGCCAACCATGCTTTTGGATTGAGCCACTGTAACAAGAAACCATCTTTAAAATTAGGAATGATCATCTGTTCTACAGGAGCACTTGAAATTGAAATATTGGTGGCAGAAAGAATAATTTTTATGCCGATATAACAAACAAATAGCGTTCCACAAATCGCAAGAATCTTTAATACAACAGGAAACTGAGTTAATAAACTCTGAAGACCAAATGCCATAAAAATTAGAAGTAAAGTAAAGCCAATCGTCGCACCTGAAATGTAAGGAAGCGATCTTTTTAAACCATGATTTAAACTGGTCGATAAAATGACAGTATTCACTGGGCCTGGGGTAATAGACATTGCAAATGAAAAAAGAAACATCGAAGCAAACATTGTTATTGTCCTTATTAAAATAGAATCCATAGACAGATCTGTCTACAGATTCTATTTTAAATATTTACGATGTTGCAATAACAATCAAAAAAAGCTGCTTATTTCAATATTTGCAAGAAATAGTTCACCAAGGCATCAACCAATTGTTTCACAATCGCTTTTCTAGTTTCTTCATCAATGCTTGGAACTTTTGCTTCCATTGGTTCTGATGAACCACTTTTTTGCTTTTTAAACTGATCTTGTAACGCTTTAATTTGATCGACGTTTAAGTCCTGTTCACACTGGCTCTCACCATCCCAATGTAAATAGTCTAACTTCTGATTTGGCTTAACCGACGTTGCCGTTAAAGGGAGACGATAGACATTACGCTTTTGCTGCTCCGTTAACTGCGGGAACAGGTTAACACCTAAGCGTTCTTCAAGGTAGCAAACACTCACCACTTTCACTTGTAGAGAGTTATTGTTGGGTGCGTAGTAAGCCCCAATAGCGCCCGTTTTTGGTATATATACCGCTTTATAAACGGCTGTTGGAACAATGACACCCTTGCCAATCGTTTTAAGGCGTTTACCCTCAAAAACAGGGCCAGTAACCACATATACATCTTGTTTCTGCTTAGTCGCAAGGGCACGTGTCGCTTCTTCAAGTTTACGCCAAACTTCCTGATTATTTTTAGGCGCTTGCGGCACCATGTTACTTAGCGAGAAACTATCTGACTGTGAATTTTTATTTGGCATATCACCATTCGGTGCCATATGACCACGGTCATAGCCTGAACCACGATAATCACTTAAAAGTGAGCGATGCTTTAGATCAATACGGGTTTCTTCATGAAAACTATCTTCACGCTTAATTTTAACGCTTAAACGTTCCGGACTTAGATGTTCAGCCGACCATAACGGCGTTTTAGAGATGCCTGAATACAAGACATTAAAGCCATTAAAGCACAGCGGATAACTGTCTTTTTTTAAGCTTTCTTTATTTAAAGCGGGTGGCACTTCCCGATAAAACTGATTAAGACAAGTCGAGTTAGTACTTAAAGGGGAAAACCACTGCGAAATCTTTTCACTACCAAATGCAATCGCAAAACTTCCCGCAGCAATACAAGCAAGAATAATCTTGCCAAAATGCTCACTTAGAGAGAATGAGGTTGTACCTTTACTACGTTTTTTACTTGCCATATTTCTATCAATACCACGGTCCACGCGCAGCTTAACAATCCTGCTTTTTTAAGTATATCTCTTATCTTTCAAATGGTTAAAACATGGTCATCTTTTTTGTAACTCCATTTCCCCTTACGTAACAATCTGTTGGAATTATGAGAGGCTTTGGCTATTGAATTACGCCAATTGCGTATCTTTCGTTGAAAAACACTGATTGCTTATGACATGGTTAGCTCCACAAATTTGGATAAAAATATAATCGGAGTCCACTTAATGATCCATTCAAAGATTATTGGTATTGGCGTAATCACGGGATTATGTAGTATGGCCGCTTTGGCTGAACCAGCAGTCCAGCCAGGAGATACTTTAGAAAGTTTGTCTAAAGTGAAAGTTACTACAACGGTAAATGGCCAACCCGGCTCTATTAGCGATTTAGTCAATAGCGGACAAGTACAGCAAGTTTCTGCTGCACCGACAAATGCAGCGCCTACGGGTGCTCCTATTCCGGCAGACGTTCCACCAGCGCCTCCAGCAGGCGGTGAAATGGCACCTCCGGCTGCACCAATGGATGCAGTGCCACCTGCACAAGATCAGGCGTCTCCAGCGCCACAAGATCCAACTCAGTCGGCAGATCCAATGGCAAAAGATGGTGGTTTGCCAGCAGATGCACCTGTTCAAGCTCAATAATCAGAGCCATAAAAAAACCAAGACATCTGTCTTGGTTTTTTTATTACATCAATTTTTATATTTCGATTTGACTTCCTAACTCAACCACACGGTTGGTTGGAATCTGATAGAAGTCACTCACCGGACTGGTATTACGCTGCATAGAGATAAATAGTTTCTCTCTCCATGGAGACATACCGTCGCCCACCGAATGAACAATACGATCGCGCGAAATAAAGAAGCTGATGTGCATCAAGTCATATTCAAGACCTAACTGCTCATAAGCTTGCATAAGTGCTTTGGGTACATTCATTTCATCTTTAAAGCCGTAGAAGATTTTAATACGATAGAAATGTTCAGCTAGGGCTTCTGTCGAAATACGCTCTTCTGCTGCAACAAACGGTACATCTTCAATGACTACAGTCACCAAAATATTGCGCTGATGTAGCACTTTATTGTGCTTAATGTTATGAAGCATGGCATGTGGCACAACGTTTGGCGTACCCGTCATAAAGACAGCATCACCTGGCACCCAATGCACACTATTACCAATACTTTTTACAAACAAATCTAGCGACAATGTATCGTGTTCAAGCTTGGCAAACGTCAGCTCACGGCCACGTTTCCATGTCATTAAGATGGTCACAGCAATCGCACCAATCAATAATGGC
Organism: Acinetobacter calcoaceticus ANC 3811; assembly: GCF_000399665.1. Classification (GTDB taxonomy): domain Bacteria; phylum Pseudomonadota; class Gammaproteobacteria; order Pseudomonadales; family Moraxellaceae; genus Acinetobacter; species Acinetobacter calcoaceticus_B. The sequence continues at coordinate 3,265,240 of NZ_KB976986.1, read as the reverse complement.
ACCCAACCGCCCGACAACACTTTAAGTGAAGTCGCTGCAACTAACACTGACTCTAAAACAAAGAATGGAATAATCAGGAGTAGCACTTTTGGCATGCTCCACTTCCAAGCTGAATAGATGAACACAGCAACCAAAATCGTGTCACACAGCATCGTCAAGGTTACAGCTAGACCATACGCACTTGCCAAGTTTGAGCTGGTTTTGAAAATCAAGATTAAGATAATAATTGCGATTAAAAGCAACCAGTTTAAGAAAGGAACATAAATCTGGCCTTCTTCTGAATCAGAGGTATGTTTAATACTTAAACGTGGTAAATAGCCCAATTGAATCGCTTGGCGAGCAAGTGAAAATACCCCAGAAATTACAGCTTGAGAGGCAATTACAGTTGCCATGGTCGCCATAATAATCATTGGGTAAAGTGCCCACTGTGGCACCAATAAATAGAACGGGTTTTCAATCGCCGCTGGATCTCTTAACAGTAATGCACCCTGACCTGCGTAGTTTAAAACCAAGCATGGCAACACCACAAAGAACCATGCTAGACGAATCGGAACTGGTCCGAAATGTCCCATATCGGCATAAAGCGCTTCACCACCAGTCACTGTTAAAACGACAGCACCCATAACGAAAAAGGTCATTAGGGGTTGATGGTAGATAAACTGAATCGCCCAATGCGGACTAAACATGCCTAATACCACAGGGGTTTGAATCACACTGTGAAGACCTAACATTCCTAAAGACAGGAACCATACCATCGTAATCGGGCCAAAAAACTTACCGACAAAAGCCGTACCGTGTTTTTGTACCAAAAACAACGCGATGATAATGGTAATCGCAATTGGCATGATGAATGGGTCAAACACATCGGTTGCAATAGACAAGCCTTCGACTGCCGAGAGTACCGAAATGGCTGGGGTAATAATACCGTCACCAAAAAACAGCGATGCCCCAATAAAGCCAATCGCAATCATGTAGATTTTTTTGTTATCGGCAATTTTGGCTTTACGTAGGTTCAATGCGAGTAAGGCCATGATTCCGCCTTCGCCATTGTTGTCTGCACGCATAACGATGGCGACATACTTGATGCTGATGATCAGCATTAAGCACCAAAAAATAATGGATAAAATTCCTAATACGTTTTCAGGCTTAATTCCCAACCCATGCGCTGCATGGAAGGACTCTTTTAGGGCGTAGAGTGGACTTGTTCCAATATCTCCAAAGACCACCCCAAGAGCTGCCAAAGCCGTGGCAGGCAAGGTTGCTTTTTTGGCCGTATTTTGCATTGTGTAATTAAACCAATATGATTTTTATCGCAATCTTATCACCTCTATTATTTTTTTTCTGTAAAGCTCATCTTAAATCTTGGCAGAACAAGATTTTTTAGTTACTATCGCACGCCTTGGTGAGGTGTCCGAGTGGCTTAAGGAGCACGCCTGGAAAGTGTGTATACGTTTGCGCGTATCGAGGGTTCGAATCCCTCTCTCACCGCCAGAATTGAAATTTAAAGAGGCTTAAACCTAATGGGTTTAGGCTTTTTTATTAACCAAATATTAAAAAACAGCCTCGAAAAAACCGATAACTTTTTCATCTTATTTAAGCCATAGATTAAATCAAACATTTCAACTCAATGAAAAATCTCACTTCTTTAGCTAAACAAGCAATTAACTTAGATAACAATTTAAATTTACCCTTTTCAATTTATTCGGCCTACAAAGAACAAAAAATTAGAAATGTTCCGATTACGAAACCGTTACTCATCGCTATTTTTAGTGGCGTTAAAGAATTAGGAAGAACTGAAAATATTGTATGTGAAGCTGGTTCTTTTATATTTTTATCAAATAGCGCCAGCATTGATATGCGCAATATTCCAAATCAAGAAGAATATTTTGCACTCCTCATCGAGTTCGACTTTGATGATTTTAAAGACCTCCCAAATCCATCAGGAACTTCTAAAAAATTTGTACAAGGCCAACTCACCGCCTTACTAGAAAATGCACTTTCTCAATTTATAGATTTTTCTCTCATTGCCCCGTCTTCTATTTTTAAATTTAGAAGAAGAGAGCTTTTAGAGCTTATTTATCATTCTGGTTACACCGACATCTCTAGCCTAAACATGACTACAAGCTTGAGTGAAAAAGTTCAGGCATTAATTTCTGATCATCTATCTACAGAACTTACAGCTGAATTTATAGCATCCCAACTTTTTATGAGTTCATCGACGCTAAGAAGAAAGCTAAAAAGTGAGGGAAATAGCATTCAAGATATTCGTAATAGAGTAAGGCTGGGGCATGGATTACATTTAATTCAAACCACCAACGCCAGTATTGGCAATATTGCCTTTGAATGTGGCTATCAATCTCAATCGAGATTTACTGAACAATTTAAAAATTTATTTGGTATTACTCCACGTGAGCTACGAAAAACTAAAATGCTTAATTAAGGCGAATTTATGGCAAATCAGCGTATAAAGAATTTTTAAAATAGAACTTAAAATCTTTTGGACATTTACAAAAGATACTTAAGAAAGCAGATGAAAAAAGTAGCAGTCATTTTATCAGGTTGTGGTTATTTGGATGGTTCTGAAATTAGAGAATCAGTTTTAACCCTATTAGCTTTAGATACAGCCAATATTGAATATCAAATTTTTGCACCTGATGAGCCTTTGTTTCATGTTATCGACCATGTGAGTGGCGAAATAAACATGACTGAGCAGAGAAATATTTTACAAGAAGCAGGACGAATTGCCCGAGGTGAAATTTCCTCACTCGATCAACTTAATGAAAATGAATTTGATGGCCTTCTTCTTCCGGGTGGATTCGGAGTCGCAAAAAATTTATCAACTTTTGCCTTTAAAGGAGCAGAAGCAAGAGTACATTCTACAGTTGCCTCAATTTTAAAAGCCTTTCATCAAAGTAAGAAACCGATCGGAGCAATTTGCATATCCCCTGCACTATTAGCACTTACTTTTGGAGACTTACACCCAAATATCACTTTGGGGTCTGACGTTAACACTGCTAAAGAAATTGAAAAAACTGGTTCAATTCATCATGTTTGTCAAACCTCAAACTGCGTGGTCGATAAACAAAACTTATTTGTTACTACGCCTGCCTATATGGATGATCAAGCTGGTTTAAAGGATGTTTTTTTAGGAATTAAAAGTTTAGTTAATGCCATGATAACTTTGGCAAATTAAGGTGTTGGATTCGGGATAGAAATTTCTATCCCTATCTTTTATTGAGTTTCTTACATCAAATCTAAATAAAATCAATCTAATCAACTATAAGTAACTTCGCACCATTTAGGCTAAAAGACTGATGTGGCTCGGAATTATCTCCTACTTGATAACTCATTCCTGAAGTTAAAGTAAATGTTCGACCATCTTTCAATCTACTTTCTAGCTCCCCTTCTAGGCAAAATAATATGTGCCCTTTTTCACACCAATGGTCCGCTAAGTAATTCGCTGAGTACTCGACAAGTCTTACTCTAATTTTATTTGTTTCTTCACCAAAAAATTGAGTTTTCCAATAAGCTTTTCCAGTTTCACCGCTATATTCAGTGACTTCAACTTCTTCCCAGTTTGTAATTTGAAATGGAAAAGGCGCGATATTCATAATTTTTTCCAAAGACGTATTATTGTATTTTCAACTTATAGATAAAATTGGTTTTTGCAAATGATTTAGAAATATTTCCTCTTAAGGCCCGCTGCCGAACTCAGTAATGAGCCAATTAGATTTCGGATCTTTTTGTACAACAGTTACAAACAAAATATAGTTTCCCGTAGGATCACCAGCAACTTCCGCATGTACTGTTTTTATCTTTATGGCGACTGAAATCATTTTATAAAATTGTTGATAGTAGTCAGGTCTATTTTTTGGTGAGTCGTAACGAACTTTTAGCACTTCTAGAACTTTGGAGTCTTTATAGACATAAGCTATTTCATCACTTCGAATGTTTGATTTCTCGCCTGACCAAACATATTTATATGCTGTGGCTGAATCTCCATTAGAAAGTGAATTAAAAAAGGAAATGACAGTTTTCCTAGCCTGTTCTTTTTCAGAATTAACCTTTTTCTCGTATGCTTCAAAGGCTGCAAATAAACATAGTCCAGCAAGAAGCAGTCCAATAATTATAAAGATTCTAGACTTTAGCATTTGGCTCCCTTTCTAATTTTAAAATGCTGTGTTAAATAAATAACTAAAATAATATGTTAAAAATCTACTCTACTATTCTTACCTAAAATGTCCAACTTCTCTTAGAAATAGAATTATTAAAGACCCAAACCTTACGTTCAGGCCTTCCTTCTTTAAACCTACTCAGACAACGCTAATAACTTCTGAACATACTGCACCGCATTATCCGCTATGTCTTGGTGAGTCGGAACATCGTCATCTTCTGAAGGGTTTGTGTCTAAACCATAAAATGCATGAAGTGGTTGATAGTCCGCCCCAACATATAAAGCTGTTAGCTTAAATGGAGTAAAAATCTGCTCTAAAGAAAGGTTATATCCACCATACTCTGAATAAACCTTTTCTTTCACACCAGCAGATACAGCCAATATAAACTTTTTATTTTTAAGCTTGTCGCCTTTTGAGCCATACGCCCAACCATAAGTCAAAACCTCATCAAGCCATTGTTTCAAAAGTGGCGGGCAGTTAAACCAATACACAGGGAATTGGAATACTAAATTTTCGTGTTCTTCGACCAGTGCTTGCTCTTTGGCAACATCAATTACCCCATCTGGGTAGGCTTGATAAATTTGGTGAACTGTAAATTGGTCTGGATATTTTTCTAGTTCCTCTACCCATCTTTTATTTACAACAGACTGGTCTATGTGGGGATGGGTAACAATGACTAATGTCTTTTTCATTATGAAAACACTCTTATCGGAAAGTAGATAAATCGATTATAGAAGTGTGCTTTCCTAAATATAAGTACGGTAATTTATGTTATATACTATACTAAAAGATAGTGTAGATTTTAAAAATGACTGAATGCGTTCCATCACATACGCCATTAGAAGAGACAGGTTTTGGCTACACTCTTTCTTTAATTAATGGCAAATATAAAATGATTATTATGTATTGGCTGTATGAAAAAAATGTCATGCGTTTTAATGAGATGCAACGCTGCATTGGCAATATTTCATTTAGAACACTCAGCAATACACTTAAAGAATTGGAAAGAGACCAGCTTATTATTCGCAAGGAATATCCTCAAATTCCGCCAAAGGTTGAGTATCGCCTTTCGGAAAGAGGCCAATCTTTAATTCCATTGTTAGATATAATGTGCGATTGGGGCGAGCGTAATAAATCGTCTTAGTTTTATAGACTTGAAGTGATACTAAATATGAGAAATGAATTAAGAGAAATGTTTATTAAGGGATGCGACGATAAAATTGAAAAGAAGGGAGACAATGTTGGTCTGTCTTTTTACGCTTTTTTTAAAAATAAAAATGATAACCCTGAGTTACTGATGGAAGCAGCGCATTGGTGGATTATTGACCATAAGCTAGATCACTTCGAGAAGGCAGTAAAAATTAAAGAGTTGGTTTTGAGTGAAAGCTAAAAATTAGCATCAAAGACTATCAGAAAAAGGATAGTCTTTGATTTCTTATAAATCATCTTAGTTTTGATAAAAAATAGAATATCTGAATTAAAAACTTAAATATAAAATAATTTAATTATCTCTGATAAACTATAAAATATTAACATTATGATATTAATAAATATGAAATTTTCAACCTATATATTTTTAATAGTTTTACTTTGTGGGTGTGGTTTTAAACCTCAATTTAGACCAACTAAGATGTATTCAGGAAATGAAAATAAAGATGAATCTGATTTTTCACTAATTTATATTGATTGGATGGAAACAGCACAAACATATAAAAAAGTAGGACAAACCGAAATTACTGAAATAAACAATATAAAAGTAGCTGAAAGAGTACCAACCTTCGGTAGCAAATATATGCTTCAAGTATTACCAGGAGAACAAAATATCACTACTTATATATTAATTATTAAAGGTTATATACCAAATATAAATCTCCTTAGAATAGAAGAGATAACCTTTAAATTACCTCAGTTTAATACTGAGCCAAATAAAATTTATGTACTATGTCCTCTAAAAGGTAAAAATATAAAATTTAACGTAAGAATATATCCATATACTCGGCAAGAAATCTTAAAGAATAAAGGAATGACTGATTTCTTAATACGTCCATGTAGAACAATGGATAAGCTTTCCATTCAATAATCATTTAATTTCAATTTTCAGATGAATCTTTTACTAAAAAAGCCTAACTCCCGTCAGGCCTTCCCCCCATCAAACCCGACTTAAAAAATATTCGAGTAATGCATCCCTTTCATCGGTGTTATTGGTCCCCAAAAGCTGAACCATGGCCCCATCAATCACAAATAAAAACATGTGTGCGTCTTCAACTGTAGCAGTCGTTTTTACAGTTAAAAGCAGTTTAAGAATTTCTTTAATGAACCAGTTTCGATAGTCAATGACGAGTTTATAAGCTGCTGGATAGATCTTTTCAATTTCAAAAATGGCTTTAAATGGCAAACGATAAAAGCCCTCTAATTTTGCATGTAAGAGGTAAATTTTCTTGAGCTTATCGAATGCCATGAGTTCATGGTACGAATGAATAATTGAAAACACCTCATGTTTTAAGGCATCTATTTGAAAAGTTAAGCTCATCTGAATGAGCCTTTCTTTTGAGTGAAAATAGTTATAAAAAGTGGCTTTGGGAATTTTGGCTTCCTCAATAATTCGATCTATACCGATATGAAACCCATGTTGTTTAAATAAACCTTTTGCTGTGTGGAGCACGCTTAATGCTCTAAATGAAGCTTCTAAATTTGGCATTTTTATACCGTTTAAAATAATTTTTTGTTGTATGTAAAAGAGATAGAAATGCCGTCACTCTTAAATTGAGCGCTAAATACAGGCATGCAAAAGCCGCACAAAAATGGTGTGCTCGCCTATCTCAGGTTTTATTGTTGCTATGATTTTTTAGTCGTAATGACCTATGGCTTAAGACCTAGAGTCGGTTAAACCGTTTTAAAGACCAGTTGAGTATCGAGTCAAAGATTTTGGCAATGGTTGCCAATGAGAGAGATGAAATAGTACGCATATGACGGATTCCTGTACAAATAAGGATTCTGCCTATCTCTGCTAAAAGATGGTGGCAGAACGAAAGGGGGTTAGCAGACTGGGTACAGAACCAGCACACCCGAAGGTGTCCCCCCTCCGCCCTACCGCAACGTGAGGGAGACGAGTTGAATACAAACAGACCTCTCCCTCAGAAGGAATAAATCTGATGTAATCTGTACCGCGGCCTGCTAAGACCGACTGGCAATGTAGGCCAGCAGGCAAAGGATAATCCGCACGTTTTTGAGTGTCAATGTGATATTGGCTATTCATTCATAAATGATTATTTTTATTTTTCATTGGCATAGTGATTAAAGAATATATTTTCTTAAAGTTTAGTTTGTCTGGTTATTTCATTATTAATTTATCATTCATTTTCAAAACTGTTTAAATGACCCGATTGATCCCGCCATAAATAAAAGCTACAGTAAATAAAGTTTGAATTTTATAACTTTAAACAAATTAATGACGCATGCAGGCAAAGACATGGAAATCATACATGATTTTTATCGACGCTTTTCTTTAACCAGAGATAGCGATTACTCGGTTCCATCGACTTCGTTTGGACATTTTAACGTGTTCCAACGTGATGCCTGCTCGTTTCTCACGCCTTATAGCCGCCGCGATTATTATAAAATTTCACTGGTTTTAGGCACAGGCGAACTTCATTATGCTAACCGCTGGATTCGGGTAGACCGCCCTGCTTTACTGTTTTCAAACCCGATGGTTCCCTACGCTTGGGAAATTAATTCGCCCGAACAGGCAGGCTGGTTTTGTCTATTTACCGAAGAGTTTGTAAACCAAGAATCGAGACAAAGCTTTTTAAAAGACTCGCCGCTTTTTAAAGTCGACGGCGACCCGCTATATTTTTTAAACGACCAACAAGTTGAAGAAATTTCATTTATTTTCAAAAAGATGATGACTGAAATAAATTCAGACTATATTCATAAATACAATGTTTTAAGAAACTATTTGCACCTGATTGTGCATGAAGCCATGAAAATGCAACCGACCCAACAGTTTGAAAAACATAGTAATGCTGCGGTTCGGATTTGCCATTTGTTCTTTGAATTATTAGAGCGCCAGTTCCCCATCGACTCGCCCCATTTTCAGCTTAAACTCAAAACTGCAAATGACTATGCCTATGGCTTGTCAGTGCATGTAAACCATTTAAACCGAGCGGTAAAAGAAGCTACAGGAAAAACCACCTCTGAGCATATTAGCTCGCGCATTACGCAAGAAGCCAAAGCGCTGCTACAACACACCAGTTGGAATATTTCTGAAGTTGCCTATAGCTTAGGCTTTGAATATTCAGCGTATTTCACCAACTTCTTTAAGAAAAATACGGGTTTTTCGCCTAAGAAGTTCCGAGAAGATTGTGTGGCCTAAAAACAGATTGTTTGAATTTTATAATTATTGGTTTGAATGTTATACGTCAGTTTGAGCCAAAGCATTTTATAGTTTTTCTACTCAAGTGATTTTGCAAAAAGAGTGTGAAAAATGAAATATAGAACTTTAGGACAAACAGGCGAAAAAGTATCAGCACTTGGTTTAGGTTGCATGGGAATGAGCTTTGCCTATGGTGCCTCAGACGACACACAAAGCATTGCCACTCTAGAAAAGTCATTAGACCTCGGCATTAACTTTTGGGACACCGCCGACATGTACGGCAACGGCGCAAATGAAGTGTTGCTCTCAAAAGTTTTAGAAAAACATCGCGACAAAGTGTTCTTGGCGACCAAATTTGGCTTTCGTTATAAAGAAGACAACCTTAACCCACAAAACTCTTTAGAGTCTTATATCGATGGTTCGCCAGAGTGGATTAAAGTTGCGGTCGAAAACAGTTTAAAACGCTTAAATACAGACGTAATTGATTTGTATTATGCACACCGCATTGATCCAAATATTCCAGTTGAAGACACCATTGGCGCAATGGCTGACTTGGTGAAACAAGGTAAAGTTCGTTATTTAGGACTCAGTGAAGCATCGGCTGAAACCATTCGTAAAGCGCATGCGATTCACCCGATTGCAGCGGTTCAACATGAATATTCATTGCTTACTCGCGAGCTGGAAGATACTCACTTTCAAACCATTCGTGAGTTAGGTATTAGCCTAGTGCCGTATTCTCCGTTATCGCGTGGTTTAATCACCAATACGCTTGATGTGAGCAGCCTAGACGAAAGTGATTTCCGTCGTCAGTTACCACGCTATCAAGGCGATAACTGGAAAAATAACCAAAGCTTGGCGCAAGCATTTAGCGACTTTGCTCAAAGCAAAAATGCAACAGCGGCTCAACTGGCTTTGGCTTGGATCTTGGCGCAAGGTGACGACATTATTCCAATTCCGGGTACGCGTAAAATCGAACGTCTTGTTGAAAATGCGGGTGCTGTAGACCTTGAATTAACAGCCGCAGATTTGGCAGAAATCGACACGATTATTGCAAGATATCCAAACATGGGTGCGCGCTATAACGCCGAGCAACTTGCTGCGGTGAATCACTAAAATATAAGTCATAAAAAAGTCCGACTCAGTGTCGGACTTTTTTAATTTAGTCTTTGCTATAACTGCCCTGCTGACGACCATCATTCCAAGTCACGTCCAGCGATTTGTCCGAAATCGTCAGACTTTCTGGAAATATACTTAAATCCTTTTTAAATTTCGGATCTGGTTTTAAACCAATACAGTCACCATTTTTCCACCAAGTCCCTTCGGCATATTGGTCTAAAGCGCCATAAGCCAACATCCATTTAAACTTACCGTCTGGCTGAAGTAAAAGTTCCGAACCAACCTCCATCACGCCATTTAAATAATAGTGCCCACTCCACGCCTCATCGGCTTTTTGGAATTTCACTTCTTTGCATGTACTGGTTGGCTCGGCGTAAATTTGAGATGAAATCGCAATTGTAAAAACGAGTAGCAACCGTGCAAATATATTCATCATTCAATTCCCTGTTTTTTAGTTTTATTTTCCAGACTCAACTTTTAAATAAGTTCCGTCTGCATAAACGTTATGTCCAAAGCCACAACCTGACTCACCTTCATTTTGTTTGGCTTGAATATAATTTCCTAATTTCGCGTTGGTTTTAAAATCGAGCTGAATTCGGCAGTCTTCATTTTTATAGACTGTTTGCTTTTTACTACTCGGCATTTTGGTATCGAACTCACCCATATTTGGACCATAAATTAAGCTTCTAAGTCCCATATATAAACCAGCATAGCTGATTGCATATTGGCCCTTCTCACGTTTTACCGTGATGTGATCCCACTCACCAAAACCTGAGTAACGCACATATTCGCCTGACAAATCATTTGAGGCTTTAGGTGTTGGTAATTGCTTAAGGTTAAACTGGCTCGATTTTGATTTTTCATCGAGCATAAACCACGACCTTGCCCAAAGTGGCTGACCCAATTTGGCATAGGCTAAGCCCACATTATTGTTGGCAACTTCCACATCACGGTCGGTAAATTTAACTGTCGTTTCATCTGCATTGGCCTTACAAAATGCAGTCCAAGAGGCTTGGTTCTGGAAATTTTCGAGCGCCTTTTTATATTGTTTTTGGTCGTAGTTTTTCTTACCCAAGCTCGCGTATTGCTTCACTTTATTACAGCTTTGCTGTAGCTCTTGTTCAAAAGAAAACTCTGCATGCGTGACCGCCAAAGCCGAAAGTGTCAGAACCGCGCAACCTGAAATAATAGATTTAATCATTTTTAAAATTCTTTAATAATTAACTAATTATATAATATGAGTTAGTTCTATAAATCACAATTCTCTGAAACAAAAGTCCCTTACAATACTATTTAAATTAGGCACTTTCATTACGCCATTTAAAAAGGCCTGAACACTTTAAGTCCAAGCCTTTTGATTTTTAGAATTTAGCCAAATCTCAACTAAGAAGATTCACTCAGACTCAAATTAGAATGATGATTTTGACAAATTGCGCTTTGCAAACTATATATTAAAAATTATTTAGCAATATTTAATATAATTATTAACTAAACTTAAGATAAAAAACACTATGCTCCAATACACCCTACAAATTAAAAATATTATCTTATTTTTTAGAAATTCTAATTAAAATAATAAAACGAAATATTAAAAAAATAATTAACAATTGAATAACAATTATTTTATCAAAACCAAATAAGTTTAAATTAATATCCCATGCCATTATAATCTCAATAACTTTAAACTCATGGAAAAAAAGAAATTTGATAAATCTATATTGCAAGATATAAAGAAGCTATATAGCTATGATAATTGGCATGGCCCCCTTGCCTTAATTACTGACTATTTCATTATCATTATTTTTATCCTGTTAAGTGAATATTCTTCTTGGTTTTTACCAATAACTATTTTAGTCATTGGTAGTAGACAAAGAGCTTTAGCAACAATTTTACATGAGGCATCCCATTCAGCATTAACTAAAAATAAAAAATTTGGAAAGATATTAGGGACTTACTTTTCAGGTTATTTAATTTTCCAAAGTTGGGATAGTTATTTTAAATCACATGTAAAAGATCATCACATTAAACTTGGTAGTGATGCAGATCCAGATTTTAATTATTATAAGAAATCTGGAATATTTAAAAATTATTCAAAGTCATCTTACTTATGGAAGTTCTTTTGGTCAAAATTATTATTTTTAAATATAAAATCCAGTTTAGTTTATCTTATTAAACATCGACTAATGAGTGCATCCACTAAAATTGAATTTATTAAAATGCTATTTATAAATTTTACCTTTATTAGTATTGGTTCATATTTTTTTGGGTATAAATTCTATTTTCTTTATTGGCTATTACCTTATTTAACTACATTTCAACTCATTACTTGGTTTATTGAACTTGCTGAACACTATCCTATGATTAAATCTGCACGAGTTAATATTAGTGCTAGTAGAAATCGATTCAGCCATCCAATTGAACATTTTTTAACTGGCATGCATAGTGAAAACTACCATCTAATACATCATTTATTTCCTGCCATTCCTTTCTGGAGACTTAACGAGGCTCATAAAGTTTTATTAGAAGATAAAGAGTATCGAGCTTTAAACAATGATTTTGGTGGAATATTTTTTTCCAGAAATAATGTAGACTCTATGTGGTTTAAGATTTGGAAGAATTATAAGAGTGAATAATCTAGTTATTGGAACGCTATTTGCACTTTGTGCAGCGGCTTTAAATGCATCTATTGGTGTCATTAGTAAATTACTTATGCACAGTGGTTTAAACCCACAAGACATTGCCTTTCTAAAAACAATTATCGCGTTCTTCTTTTTAAGTGTGTTTTTATTTAAAGTCCCTGTTAGCCAAAAAATTGCTTTTATTAGCAGTACTCCAAGCAAACTGAGTGTTTTTATCCAAATTGCGATATGTGCTTTTTTGGGTATTTTTTCACTGTTCTTTTTCGAAACTATTGCCTATAACCATGGTGCAGCAGCCAATGTCGTTGTGGTACTCATGGCTTCAGCCGCTATTTCAGCTTTATTTTTTGGTAGATTAGTTTTAAAAGAAAGTATTTATATTCATTCTATTGCTGGAACATTACTAGCTGTAGCAGGTATTAGTTTAATTTCATGGAAAGGTGAAAATAGTTTATTAATGCTTATCAATGCCTCTATTGCAGGTATTGGATATGGCTTATTTTCAGTATTAATTAAAAAATTCAGATTAAACGGTGGGTTATTTCTAACTAAGTATTTATTACTTTTTGGTAGTGTTTATCTTGCAGTTCCCTTTTTAATTAACTTCCATAGCATTACTTTTAACACCAATATTATTTTAGGTTTAATTGGCTTGGCTGTTCTGCCGACCATTCTTGGATTTTATTGCACAACCAAAGCGTTAACATATCTACCCGCCTCGAAAGTACAAGTGACCGAACTTTCCGAACCCATTTTTGCAGCACTGATGGCTTGGGTTTTCATTCATGAACAGCCGACCTTATCGTTTTTATATGGCGCAATTTTCATTATTTCAGGCATTGTTTTAATTAATAAAGCGCCTAAAGCATAAACCAATTTCATTGATATTCTTCTGCATGGTGACAAGCCACTTGCACCACGCTGGCAAAATTAATTGCCATTTGTGAAGGGGCATGTTTTTTATAAGCAAGCCCTAAACCCACCGTAGGTACAGGTGCTTTCAAAGAACGATAAGCCACGCCCTGTATTTGCAATTGTTTGGTCGACTCCGGCACCAAAGACACACCTAAATTTGCAGAGACTAACGATAAAATTGACACAATTTGCGGGGCATTTTGTCCAATTTTTGGTTCAAAACCACGCTCATGACAGGCTTGTTTAATTGCATCGAAAAGCCCTGCGCTAATTGAAGGTGGCGAGACAATAAAATCAAGTTCTCGGAGTGCCGTTAAATCAATTTCTGGTGATGAATCGTCTAGACTTAAAGACTCAGAAGGCAAAGCAGCAATTAACGGTTCAGCCAATAACTCTTGAATAATTAAGCTGTCTGGAATATTGCGAGGTGACCGAATAATGGCGACATCTAAACGGTCTTCGAGTAATAAATCGATGAGCAATAAGGTGTTCGCCTCTTCAAGTTTTAAATCCACTTTAGGATATTGCTGTTGGAAATAACGAACGCATTTTGGAATTAGAGGATTCAACATTGAGGTGCCTGTAAAACCCAATCGTAATTGACCTACTTCACCATTTGCCACCTGTTTAACCAAGTTAGCAGCATCTTCTACACGCTGCTGTACAGGCTGAATCGCATTTAAAAAGGCAAGCCCAGCTTCGGTCAGCTCCACCCCATGCGGAGAACGAATAAATAAATCTGCGCCTAGCTCTTCCTCTAAGTCCCTTATTTGCATGCTTAAAGGCGGCTGACTCATGTTTAAGCGTTGCGCCGCTCTGGTAAAGTTTTTTTCTTCTGCTACTGCTAAAAAGTAGCGTATATGCCTGAGTTCCATCGCTATATATAAAACATATCATGACCTATTGTTAAATATATTAGAAAAATACCTTCTAAATTGCTAATTTTAATTTATCGAATTTTCTCGATGCAGCATGCCTCACAAGCACTGCTATTTCTTTCTGTCATGGTCATGATATGAACTCTTCATCTACACCCAGTACCTTAAGCACTGAGGCAACTTCTGTTCTTTCCCGCGAATGGATTCACAAAGGGACTAAAGCCTATAAACATGCAGGTTTCGCTTTATTCCTCGTAGGATTTGCCAGTTTCTCTCTGATTTATTGTGTACAGCCACTCCTGCCAGCATTCAGTCAAAGCTTCCAAATTAGCCCTGCGAGCAGCTCTCTTACCCTGTCTTTAACCACTGCCTTTTTAGCTATTTCGATTGTGTTATCTAGTGCTTTTTCACAAGCGATTGGTCGTCGTGGTGTCATCTTCAGCTCAATGCTGTGTGCAGCTATTCTTAATATTGTGGCTATGTTTACACCTAACTGGCATAGCTTACTCATAGCACGAGCACTAGAGGGCCTATTGCTTGGCGGTGTACCAGCCGTAACTATGGCTTGGATTGCCGAAGAAATCGCACCTGAACACTTGGGTAAAACCATGGGTTTGTATATTGCAGGTACGGCCTTTGGTGGAATGATGGGCCGTGTCGGCATGGGCATTTTGATTGAATATTTTTCTTGGCGCACAGCCTTAGGCTTACTTGGCGCAATCTGTTTTATTTGCTCAATTGCCTTTTTGAATTTACTTCCTGCTTCGCGTAATTTCGTACAGAAAAAAGGTTTGAATTTAGATTTTCACCTGCAAATGTGGCGGACCCATTTAAGTAATACTAAATTATTACGCCTGTTTGCCATTGGTTTCTTGCTCACGAGTGTGTTTGTGACCTTGTTTAACTACGCTACTTTCCGTTTAAGTGGAGCGCCTTATTCGCTGAGTCAGACTCAAATCAGCCTTATTTTTCTGTCATATAGCTTTGGTATGGTATCTTCATCATTGGCGGGTACGCTAGCCGATCGCTTCGGTAAAAAAACCATGATGATGAGCGGCTTTGCCTTAATGATTGTGGGTAGCCTCATGACACTACTCAGCTCACTTTTCGGCATTATTATTGGCATTGCATTTATTACCACAGGTTTTTTTATTACCCACTCACTCACCAGTAGTTCCGTTGGTGCTGAAAGCAAACAAGCCAAAGCCCACGCTAGCTCGCTGTACTTACTGTTTTATTACATGGGTTCGAGTATTGTCGGCTCAGCAGGTGGCTGGTTCTGGTTACACGGCGGCTGGAGTGCGATTGTAGGCTTAACCGTTGTACTGTCGTTACTTGGAATATTTTTAGTCGTTTATACATCACACGCAAAAGCTCAATAATTTTTAAATGAAAGGAAAATCACATGTCGAGTTTATTTGTTTATGGCACTTTAGGCCCAGGTCGTCCTAATGCCCATATACTTGAAAATATTGGCGGACAATGGGCAGAAGGTTGGGTCAACGGAACCTTACATAATGAAGGTTGGGGAGCAGATTTAGGCTATCCGGGAATTGAGCTGGATGAAAGTACCAATCAAGTTCAAGGTTTTGTTTTTAGCTCAGAACATTTAAATGCAAACTGGAAATTACTTGATGACTTTGAAGGTGAAGAATACGAAAGAGTACCTGTACAGGTCACTTTAAATAGTGGCGAACATGTTGATTCTTTTATTTATGTGTTGAAGTCTTAGGTTATTTCTAAAGCTCAAGCACATAAACATTTAAAAATTGATAGAAAAAATTTAAGTGGTCATTTTTTGGCTTGTATTTTTTTAAAGAAACTGTAAAATTCATTCCACGTCGCCGACATAGCTCAGTTGGTAGAGCAACTGACTTGTAATCAGTAGGTCCACAGTTCGAATCCGTGTGTCGGCACCATCATTAAACCTCATGAATATTTGATTTATGGGGTTTTTTGTTGCCTATAGGTTTTGAAATACTTAACTATTTATAATTATTACCAAAAAATTGAGTGCAGACCTATTGATCTACATCCTTCAAATTATTTTTCATATTTCTCTAATTCAATAATCATCTCTTTTGCTTTCGCTATAGTTTTATAGCAAAACATATTAAGAATATTTTAAAGAATATCTTTTCGATAAAAAGCTCTTGTTTAAAACTATGTTTTTTTAATTCGATAAATATTTATTATAAACTTAAGCTTCAAAATAAATTTATAAAACGAATTTATTCTTTAAACAAGTAAAATAGGATGCTGCTAATTTATTAAAAATATATAATTAAAATAAGAAATATTAAAAAGATACGATTATAATGCGCCCCCAAATAAGGTCATATGAATAAGACCTATTTTATAAACTTTAATTCATTAAGATACCAATACGGAAAAGTATGAAACTTTGTTTTATTTTACCTGCTTTATTTCTAACGTTGCCTTTAACAACATATGCTCAAGACACCACATCTCAGCCTCAGATGCAAACTACTGCAAACCCACCTATTTGCTTAATTGAGGGTACTCCTTCAGCAGAGCACTATAAATCTATTAAACGTATTAAAGCCGCGAAAGGAACCTATGGTGGTTTTGAAGAAGTAAAACCTAAATTAGCGATCGTTGCTCGTAAATACGGCGCAGATGTGGTGATTAATTATCATCAAAGCCAAAGATTTGGTTTCTGGCCGTGGCGTATTGTTCGTCCTGTACTTACAGGAACTGCCGTGAAATGGAATACGCCAGTTGATTGCACAGCATTAGGCGGCAAACAAATTTATTAATACAAAATGAAAAAAGCCCAACATCCTGTTGGGCTTTTTTCGTATTTCGTTACTAGGTACACTTCCTGTAATACCTCACATCCTGATGCTTAAACTTATTGTTGTTGTTTTACGTTTCGGAACTTCCTGTTCCTGATGAGTTCATCATAGGTAATTTACAGAGTTGTAAAAAGACGCCAATTTCCCGAATCTATGTAAGAAAAAGCTTACGAGCTTGTCAGAATGCCTCTATCCTTCTTTCTTCTTCTCTATCATTTTTTCAAAGTGTCTAAGGTTCGGATTCAACGTATCCCAAGCGTAGGCTTGGCTCACAAACACCTCTGCTCTAGGCTGATAGAGACTCGGGTCATCAAGCGTACCTGCACGTATTGAAATCATTTCAGGGGCAATTTCAGGTAAGCCAAAAAGCTGAGAACCACAAGTCGGGCAAAATGCTCTTTTAATAGGTCGGCCAGAAGATCCTAAAGTCTCAAAATATTTAAGTTCACCATTCACTTTCAATTCAGATTGGTGAAAAAAAGCAATTGGTGCATATGCTGAACCTGTTGCCTTCTGGCAATCTCGACAATGGCAATTAAAGCTATAACGTGGCTCCGCTTCGCTTTGGTAGCTCACAGCTCCACATAAACACGATCCTTGATATTTGACTGACATGGCTCATCCTATTTTTTTATTGCTGTGATTTGAATATAACGTACATAGCCATTTTGATAGAGTTGTTGGCATAACTTTGCAGTCATTTGAATTTTAAAATTTGCCAATCCTCGGCTTTGATTTTGTCCTCGCTGATTTTGAATATACTGCGAAAAACCGAGTAATACAGGCTCGGATAAATCTTCAATTTGAATATCGACAAAACCTTGTTGTTCTAAAGTCGTTCTTAATATTTTTTCAGTTGGTACAGCATCCCAAGCGACATTTGCTGCTTTGAGTAAATAACGATGCTTTTGTTCTTGCAAGACGGTCATGTTTTGACATGAGTCGGCACGCATTAAGTAATGAAAACCTAATCGGCCTTTTGAATTTAAAACTGGAGTGACTGAATCTAGAAATGAATTTAAATGACTGTGATAAGCCGCATCAATACACAACACCGCATCGAAGCATTGTTTAAATTCAAATTGTTTTAAATTTAAAAATGAACCACAAAAAATCTGGCTTATCTCGGGGATAAGTCTTTGAATTTTATTCACACATTCAGCTTGTAGGTCAACTGCACTAAGGCTTTTGGGCTGATAGTGCTGTAGCCAGTGCAATAAACTTGCGCCTCGCCCACAACCTAAATCTAAGAAATGATCTTTTGAATTTAAATTGACAGCTTGTGCCAAATGATCTGCCAATTGGCAACAAGCTTCACGGTAGTTTTGGGTATTTTTCCAAAAACCCAAATTTGTCCAAGCAAGCTCTTCGTCATCTCCCAAACTTGATGCATCAATTGCATATTTATGGGGAATGAGTCTAGAAAGAGCCGCTCGGACTTTTATTTTCACAATTTTAGTAACCGAGTTCTGGGGCAACTTCAACCTGAGGCTTTAAACCTACAAATGGTAAAGGAGCACCTAAAATTTCAGCGATATGCATCGCGGAAGTAACTGCTGACTCTAAAATTGGTAAACCATCACAAGACCATGAACCACAGTAAAATACTTTACGGTTTAAGTCTAAATGGCGTTGTTGCAATTCTTTATTTAGAGCAATTGTTTGTGAGTCAACGACTGCACGCGTTAAGGTCACTTTTGAAATGACTTTTTTAGGGTCAATATCAGTCACTGGACGCCAAGTCTGGAACACTGGATTTTTACCCACGAGCGTAGGCTCAACCGCATTCATCCACACTGTGAATTGCTGACGCGTAAACTTACGATCCATCATATAGCTCAGCACTGACCAGTCTTTACGGCGCGGCGGCATTACTGTTGCATCTGTATGAATGACAAGATCACCTTGCTCAAAACGGAATTGCTTAAGCAAATTCATATCTTCAGCAAATTGTTCAGGATTTAAAAACTCATCAATTTTAGACGTTGGCGTTGCAACAATTACTCGATCAAATAAGTTCTTTTCACCTTGGCTGTTTTCAACCAGTACTTTCTCGCCTTGTAATTCAACGTTCTTAATTGCTGATCCGCTATGAATGTCGATATCTTTAATTAAGCTGTCTACAAATGCAGGTGTGCCACCTTTCATGCGCAATAGCATGTCGCCATCAGTTAAGTGACGTAAAAACTCAAGTAAATTTTTTGCAGGCCAGTCACCAATTGTTTTTGGGTTACACGTACAAATGGTATAGAGCACTGGCATTACCACACCATGCCAGAATACTTCTTCTATATCATTCTGATTAATAAATTCAGCAAGGGTAATATCTTGATTTTTAGATTTGAAAAACTGGTGGATTGCAGTTTTTAATTGCAACATCCCTTTCACAAGGCGCCAGCCATATTGCTGGATGCCTTTACGGTTATTGATAATCGGGAAATTACCAATACGGCTACGAGATGTGGTTAACCATGTTTCAGTACGGTCTTCAAATAACCAGCTACATGACATATAAGTACGAACCGGAAAGGTTTTAATACCTAAATGAGCAGCAAGGCTGAGCGTGTTTTTCCACAAATGTGGATTCATCACACGCAATGGTGCATCAATAATTCCACCATCGAACTCAACACTATGGCTATCCATTCCCCGGCCAGGAAGTGCTTCAAATATCGTGATCGTATGTCCTGCATCTTTCAGAATTCTTGCTGCCGCAAGACCTGCCATTCCACTGCCAATAATTGCGATATTCAAAATGATGTCCCATTTTTAGAGAATTTTTTTGATTATCACTCATACCCCCAAAAAACACCGTATTAAAAACTACCAGATTTTTATTTTTTGCATCAATTTATATAGAAAATATTTAACTACCGAGTCGGCTAATTTTTTATATTTTTTTACAAAAAAAGACAGCCTCATAAAAACTGATATTTTTTATAAATTTAAAAAAAATCTTTTAAATAAAATAAGATAATTTAACTGTATTTATATCATCTGTTTTACAACTGCCTTTTTTTGAGATATCATAGAGCCACAATAATGAGAACCAAATCACACAAAACAATGCCGAAACAACAATGAAAACCATCATAAAAACAGAACCTTTACAGCGAAAAAGCCCGCTATTCACACTTGATAGCGGGCTTTTTATTACTTTGCTTTAATAGCGAATTAAGCGCAATTAAACAATTTATGCTTATTGCATGAGTGAACCGAATTTTCCACGATTAAAATCATTAATCGCTTCCATAATTTCGGCTTTGGTATTCATTACGAATGGACCATAACCTTCGATTGGTTCATTAAGTGGTTGACCAGTCAACACTAAGAATTTAGTGTCTTCTTCTGCATTTAAGCTAAACTCAACACCTTCACGAGACAAAATCGCAACGGTTTTACCCTCAAGACGATTCGCATCATTGACCACAACTGCACCATCTAATACCACAACAAGCGTGGTGTGACCTTCAGGTACATAGAGGGTATGTTTTTGACCTTTAGCCAATTTACCGTCCCACACATTTAATGGACTAAATGTCGTTGCAGCACCTTTTGCATCTGCATATTCACCAGCAATCACGCGCAAATGGCTACCATGCTCGTCGAGTGCAATGTCTGGAATATCTTTGGCTTCAATTGCTTGATATTTTCCAGGTGTCATTTTTGAATGAGCAGGTAAATTTACCCACAATTGCACCATTTCAAAAAGACCGCCATGCTCTGCAAATTCAGGAGAATGGAACTCTTCATGTAACACGCCTGCACCCGCAGTCATCCATTGCACATCACCAGTTTTAATGGTTCCGCCGCCACCGCTCGAGTCTTTATGAGTCACTTCACCTTGGTAGGCGATTGTCACTGTTTCAAAGCCACGGTGTGGATGCGAGCCTACACCTTGCTGTTCGTTGGTTGGTGAGAAAGTATAAGGCGCTGCATAATCTAGTAGTAAGAATGGGCTTAGGGTTTGGCCTAAACGGTCATAAGAGAATAGGTTATATACAGGGAAACCATCACCCACCCAATGCATCTGGTTATTTTGATATGCACCAAGAAATTTCTTCATCTGATCTCTCCTATATATGTAGGATTTTCTTGAACTGGGATTGATTTTACGCCTCAATAATTGCAGTTTATAGATCAGGATTAGCAACACATTATTTCATCTATGAGACAATCATAAAGTTTGAGGTGCTCTTTTTAAGATCGTCCTATTTTTAAAATTCTTAATCCTATTTTTTAGACTTAATCACAACATAAAACTCAATTAGCATAATTTTAGGCAATGATGACCTAACTTAATAATTTTTAATTATTCATTTTGATAACACGAGGAAATAAAAATGGCTCAAGATTACGTGCGTTTAGACAAGGATAATGCTGCGGTTCTTTTAGTTGACCACCAAGCAGGTTTACTTTCTTTAGTTCGAGATATCGATCCAGATAAATTTAAAAATAATGTATTAGCGCTTGCAGATGCGGCGAAGTATTTTAATTTGCCGACTATTCTTACCACGAGTTTTGAAAACGGTCCAAATGGCCCTTTAGTTCCAGAGTTAAAAGAACTTTTTCCAGATGCACCATTTATTCCACGTCCTGGTCAAATCAATGCATGGGACAATGAAGATTTCGTAAAAGCTGTAAAAGCGACAGGTAAAAAACAACTGATTATTGCGGGTGTGGTCACTGAAGTTTGTGTGGCATTCCCTGCTTTATCTGCACTCGCTGAAGGCTTTGAAGTGTTTGTGATTACTGATGCTTCTGGTACTTTCAATGAATTAACGCGTGATGCTGCTTGGGACCGTATGTCTAAAGCAGGCGCTCAGCTTATGACTTGGTTCGGTATGGCATGTGAGTTACACCGTGACTGGCGTAATGATGTGGAAGGTCTAGGTGCACTCTTCTCAAATCATATTCCTGATTATCGCAACCTCATGACTAGCTACAGCTTTAATACATCGCAAAAATAAATTCTATTGCCAAGATTAGAGTGCTTAAGCGCTCTAATCTTGAATTTAAATGGATTGATCTGGCATTGATAAGTTCTTTTGATGATTTTTATTATTTCTATTTGGTCGTGAAATACGGCGGTTTTAGTGCGGCCAGTGAAGCTGAGAATATTAGTAAGTCCAAGCTCAGCCGACGCATTATTGACCTTGAAAGTAAATTTAATGTCAGCCTCATTCAAAGAACAACCCGTCATTTTAAAGTGACCGATTTAGGTCAAGAGTTCTATGAAGAATGCTGCAAAGTTATAGCTCAAGTTGAATGTGCAGAAAACGTTTTGTTAAAGCAAAAAAGTGAACCTCAAGGTTTAGTAAAAATAAGCTGCCCACCGCTTATGATGCATTTTCAAATTAGAAAAATTTTAAATCAGTTTTTAAAAACCTATCCCAAAGTTGAGATTGCACTCGAGCTGACAAGCCGTCGGGTAGATATTTTGCATGATGATATCGACCTTGCTATTCGAACCAATTTCGAACCCAATGAAGATTCGAATTTAATTGTTCGTGATGTGATTAAAACCGACCACTGTCTAGTGGCTTCGCCCGAATTACTTCAAGGCCGTACTATTGAGCATTATTCCGAATTACAAGACTTTCCAAGTATCAGCTTAGGCACTCAAAAACAAAACCCTATTTGGCATTTATGCAATATTCGAAATGGTGAATCGGTTGATGTGCCTTATCAACCACGAATAAAAAGTAATGACTTGGCAGGTGTTTACTATGCAGTGATGGACGGGTTAGGCATTGCCGACCTTCCCTTTTTAACTGTCGAATCTGAAATTCGTAAAGGCACACTTGTTCATATTCTTCCTGACTGGAAATCGAATATTGGCATGCTTCAACTGGTTTATGTATCTAGAAAAGGCCAACGCCTTGTGGTCGAGAAACTCATTGAAACACTGATTGAAGAACTCAGACGTTTACCGGAAAGCCATGAAGGATATCTGCCAACTTAAATAAAAAACCGGTCATGAATGGGCATGACCGGTTTTTGTGAAACATCACATACAGCATAACTGCATGTTTTCGTTCAGAACAAAACGAACTCGCTTTGTTCCTTACTCAGATAAGTCTACGCATAGGTATTTCATTTCAACATATTCTTCGATGCCGAATTTTGAACCTTCACGACCTAGACCTGATTGTTTTACGCCACCAAACGGAGCAACTTCATTTGAAATCGCACCCGTGTTAATGCCGACCATACCGTACTCAAGTGCTTCACCCACTCGCCATTGACGAGCTGTGCTTTGAGTAAATAAATAAGCAGCTAAACCAAACTCGGTATCGTTCGCCATTGCCACTGCTTCGTCTTCAGTTTTAAAGCGGAATAGTGGTGCAAGCGGACCAAAAGTTTCTTCTTTAGACACTTTCATGTCTTGCGTTACGCCAGTTAACACAGTTGGTTCAAAGAATGTACCGCCAAGTGCTGAACGCTGACCACCAATACGAATTGTCGCGCCTTTCTCAGTTGCATCTGCAATATGAGACTGAACTTTTGCAATCGCATCTTCATCAATTAAAGGTCCTTGAGTTGAACCTTCTTGACGGCCATCGCCAACTTTCAATTTAGACACGGCTTCAACCAAACGGTCTGCCAACGCATCGTAAATACCGTCTTGAACATAAATACGGTTAGCACAAACACAAGTCTGGCCACTGTTGCGGTATTTACTTGCCATAATGCCCTGAACAGCTTGTTCAAGATTGGCATCGTCAAATACCACAACTGGCGCGTTACCACCAAGTTCAAGTGAAAGTTTCTTAATGGTTGGCGCACATTGTTGCATCAAGATACGACCCACTTGGGTTGAACCTGTGAAGCTTAACTTACGAACAATATCGCTTTCGCATAGTGTTTTACCCACTTCAACCGCATCACCACTAATGTTAATTAAAACATCAGCTGGTAAACCTGCCTGTAACGCCAATACTTCAAGTGCATATGCTGTTAACGGCGTTTGCTCTGCTGGTTTAACCAACATTGAACAACCCGCAGCAATTGCCGGACCCGCTTTACGCGTAATCATAGCAGCGGGGAAGTTCCACGGCGTAATTGCAGCAGTTACCCCAATCGCTTGTTTAATCACGAGCAAGCGTTGGTTTGGTAAAGTTGGCGTCAACACTTCACCATCAACACGGCGGGCTTGCTCAGCAAACCAACGGATGAATGATGCTGCATAACCAATTTCACCACGTGCTTCTGCCAATGGTTTACCTTGCTCAGCCGTTAAAATCTGAGCAATATTTTCTTTGTGCTCAAGCATGAGGTTGTACCATGCCAATAACACATCAGCACGAGCCAAGGCAGTTTGCTTTTTCCAAGCAGCCTGCGCTTTTGCTGAACGATTAATTGCGGCTTCAACCCCTGCGCGGTCATAGGTTTTTACCCATGCCAAAGTTTCACCCGTAGCAGCATCATTAACTTCGATATAATCATTTGATGCAGGTGCCTCTAATGAAATATCAGGATGTCTTAATAAATACTGCAAATTATTTTGAATCATGCAGATTGCTCCATCGCTTTTGCACTACCTGCTTTGAGTGTCGCAAAACCTTGTTTCAGGATATCAAGGCCTTGACGGAATTGCTCAGCAGGAATGGTTAATGGATATAGGAAACGAATTACATTACCGTATTTACCACAAGTAAGAAGTAACAACCCGTTTTCCATTGCATAGTTTTGTACAACTTTTGCTTGCTCAGCCGTTTCAAGCTCTACTGCAACCATTGAACCTAATGCACGAATATCAGTGACAATATCGCCTGTTGCTTGTTGAATATCTTTAAGCGCAACAACTAACTCAGCACCTAGTTCATTTGCACGTTCACATAAGTTTTCTTCTTCAATCGCATCAATAACCGCGTGCGCAGCAGCAACCGCAATCGGGCTACCTGCGTAAGTACCGCCTAGTCCGCCTGGGTTTGGTGCATCCATGACTTCTGCACGGCCAACAACACCTGAAATTGGAAAACCACCACCCAAGCTTTTTGCCATAGTGATGAGGTCTGCTTTAGTCTCAAAATGATTCATCGCAAACAATTTACCTGTACGAGCAAAGCCAGATTGCACTTCGTCAGCAACCAATAAAATGCCGTGCTTGTCGCAAATTGAACGTAAACGTTTTAAGAATTCGGCTGGTACAACATGAAAACCACCTTCACCTTGCACTGGCTCAAGCACAATTGCTGCAACATCGTGTGGTGCAATATCTTCACTGAAGATATCTTCAACGCTTTCAATTGCCGCGTCTACTGAAATACCTTTAGCTGGTACAGGGTAACGTGCGTGGAACACACCCGCTGGCATCACACCGAAATCACGTTTGTAAGGTGCAGTTTTACCTGTCATTGCCATGGTCATAAATGAACGACCGTGGAAACCGTTACCAAACGTGATAATGCCGTGACGGCCTGTATAACAACGAGCAATCTTTACTGCATTTTCAACAGCTTCTGCACCTGTTGTGAAAAAAGCTGACTTCGCAGGACCAGCAATTGGCGCACGCTCATTAATACGCTCAGCTAAGGCCACATAGCTTTCATAAGGTGTTACTTGATAGGCAGTATGAGTAAATTTAGTGAGTTGTTCAGTCACCGCTGCAATCACTTTAGGGTGGCGATGGCCTGTATTTAAAACCGCAATACCACCAGCAAAGTCGATAAATTGGTTGCCTTCCTTGTCCCAAAGTGTCGCGTTTTCAGCTTTTTCCGCATACCACTGACACATCACGCCTACACCACGTGGAGTTGCTTGCTGTTTACGTGCGTTAAGTGCAGAATGTTGATTATCCATTTGATTCCCTCATATTTTTCATCATCAGTTGCAGCTTTGGTCTTACATCCTGCGCTTAATTTTCAGGGTGCTTTACAACAACTGCCTATGCATGTAATTTCGCTCGTCTGGCGGCAACTGACGAGAGCCATTTTTTAACTGTAGGAGAGAGCCAATTGCGTAGTTTGCTTGGAGATCATTTATTACAACGGCTCCAACAGGACACCGAAGGTAAACTACATCAACGTCTTTTCCGTTGTCTGCGTGGTGCCATTATTGATGGCGTCGTTCAGCCTAAAACTCGCTTGCCCGCTTCCCGTGACTTAGCTAGTGAAATTCATGTTTCCAGAAATACAGTTCTTACTGCCTACGAACAGCTACAGGCTGAAGGCTATTTAGAAGCACGTACAGGTCATGGCACATGGGTTGCTGAAAAACTACCAGAGAGTTTTTTAAATACACAAAATAAGAAAAAAGCAGCTTCAAGTCCGAAAGTTCAAAACTCTTATGCGCTCTCCAACCGTGGCTCAAACTTATTAGGCTATGCCGCAGCCTCGCCACATCAATGGGGAGCTTTCGTGCCAGGCGCACCCGATGTAACAGAGTTTCCACATCATATTTTTAGTCGTATTCAGGCGCGTTTAAGCCGAGAGCCTGACATTAACCGTTTAATTTACAGTAATGCTGGTGGCTGTATTGAGCTTCGAAGTGCGTTGGCAGATTACTTACGCGTTGCACGTTCAGTTCAGTGTGACGCTGACCAGATTATTATTACCGAAGGTATTCACCAAGCGATTGACTTAGTTTCGCGTGCACTTAGCGATATTGGTGATCGCATCTGGATTGAAGATCCAGGCTATTGGGGAATGCGCAACATGCTACGTATTAATGGCGTAGATATTCAACCCATGCCAGTCGATGCCGAAGGCATTATTCCCGAAGAAAATCCAGCAAAACCACCCAAATTAATTTTTGTCACACCATCACACCAATATCCATTAGGTTCACATTTAAGCCTAGATCGTCGACGTAAATTGATTGAAATTGCCCGCCAGCACAATAGCTGGATTGTAGAAGATGATTACGACAGTGAATTCCGTTTCTCAGGCCAACCTTATCCATCCTTACAAGGTTTAGAGAATGATGCACCTGTGCTGTACATGGGTACGTTTAGTAAAACCATTTATCCATCTTTAAGAATTGGATATCTAGTGGTGCCTAAACCCCTCTTTTCACCGCTACGTATTGTGGCAGCTGAACTGTATCGTGGTGGACATTTACTTGAGCAAAAGGCCCTAGCAGAATTTATTCGTGAAGGTCATTACGAAGCGCATATTCGTCGTATGCGTTTACTTTATGGCAAAAGACGCGATTACTTAGTCAGTCTGATTAAACGCTATCTTGGCCCCGAATTTATTCATGAATATGACGAAGCAGCAGGATTACACTTAGTTTTAAAATTGCCAAACTCTTGCGATGATGTCGCGATTGCAGCAACCGCACTCGAACGTGGTGTCAAAGTTCGCCCACTTTCACAATACTACATGCAGTCGCATGCACATGCAGAGCGCGGCTTACTCATGGGCTTTGCCTGTGTAAATGAAAAAGACATGGTGATGGCTTTTGGTGTGTTGCTCCAGTGCTTACGTGAAGCGGGTGTACAAACAATTAATTAAGTCTGTTTTTCCCCCAATCAATAAAAAAGAGCCTCACAATGAGGCTCTTTTTTTATTCTAAAAAGACTAAACTAAATTTTCTTCTTGAGTATGAGTGAGATGGGTTGTTCTACGCTCTTTACCCCACCCTAGTTTTTCCGACAATATTCCAAAAAACACAATAATGCCGAACAATGCTGTGGTGTAAATCACTTCTTTAAAATATGTACCTTCAATCAACATGGTCAGAATTGCACCAATAATTGCAAAGATCACTACATAAGTTAAGTAAGGGAACATCCACATTTTAAAGTCAATTTTAACGCCTTCAGCTTCGAGTTTTTTACGCATACGGAGCTGAGAATAAGCAATCGTCAGGTACACATACAATGTTGCTGCACCCGTCGTTAGCATGAAAAAGTCATAAACATCCATACTCTTAGTTGCAGTTAAAACCACGGCAATCACAGAGAAGAAACATGACACAATCACACCAATCCACGGACTGCTTTTGCTGTTTACAGAGCCAAAACTTTTTGGTGCATCACCGCGTTTAGCCAACGAAAATAACATACGTGAACATGTGTAAAGTGCAGAGTTAAAACAACTACATACCGAAGTTAGAACCACAAAATTTACGATATGACGTGCCCCCGGAATACCAAGCGCTGACAAAGTCACGCTATAGGTTCCCCAAGTCGAATCTTTCAAAAGTTCATTGTTGTGAGGAATCAAACATACCGCAACGAACATTGAGCCTACATAGAATAAAATAATTCGCCAAACCACCGAGTTCGATGCTTTACGAATTTCTTTCGATGGATTTGCCGATTCTGCTGCCGCTACAGTGACAATTTCAGCACCAATATAGGCAAACATGACCCCAAGCAAGGCGGTAATAACGGAGGATCCTCCATTTGGCATAAAGCCTTGAGAGGTTAGATTACTAATACCTGAAGCAGCTGGATTGCCCCAAGGCCACAAATGCATGATGGCTAAACTGCCAATCACCAAGAAGATAACAATCGCAATGACTTTGATGAGTGCAAACCAGAACTCAAACTCGCCATAGTTTTTCACGTTTTGTAAATTGACTGCGACCAATGCACCAATCACGACAACCATATAGGCCCAGATCGGTATAAATGGGAACCAATTATTTAGAATTTTACCCGCCACATAGGCTTCCCATCCCATGAGCATTGCGAGCGTACACCAGTATAACCAGCCAATTGAGAAACCTGCCCAACGACCAATCGCACGGTCAGCATATGTTGAAAAAGAGCCACTATCAGGGTTTAAAACGGCCATCTCGCCTAACATACGCATGATGAACCAAACGAGTAGACCACCCAAAGCATAGGTTAGAAAAACTACAGGTCCCGTATTGTAAATAATACTGCCCGAGCCCACGAATAAAGAGCCACCAATTACCCCTGCAATCGAGATCATCGTTAAGTGGCGTGATTTGAGTCCATGTTTTAAACTTTGGGAGTGATTGGCTTCAGAACCATTTTGATGAGCTGCCATATCATTTTCCTTAATATATGGAGGATATCGGCTAGTCTCGGAAAACCTCCGAAGCCAAAAAATATCCCCTAAAAATTTAGCCGTTCTGCCCAATTCCTAAAACAGAAAAATCACTGAGCTTATCCGGCGCTTCCGTATGCATACTTCCAATGGCTTTAATTTGTCGTTTCGGCAGTCAAGAAACGAGAGCCATTTTTGGAATAAAAGAGAGAGCCAATTGCAAAATTTATACGCAAAATTGGCTCTTTTTATATTGGATGGGGGTAAATGGTTTTAAGTTTTTATTATGAAAATAAATAAGTTTTAATTTAATCAGTTTAGAAGTCTTTAGTTTTGTTCAGAGATTAATAACGCTTTTGTGCCTGTTTCCAAGGCTCTAAAGATATGTTTTTGGTCAGCAGGGTAACAAATATAGTCTCCAACACCGAGTTCAACAGCTTCATCAATTAAACCCACCAAAGCTTTACCTTCGACCACAATAATGTGTTCCACAGAACCAACTGGATGAGGTTCTGAAAGACGGTCTTCACCCGGCTCAACAATCAATAAATACACATCGCGGCGTGCATGCGGTGGACAAGTCGCCAGCAAAATTGCCTTATAATTAGCAATCTCTGAACTCACTGTTGGCCCATCGCCACAGCGAATGACTTGTACTTGATTGCTCGGTTCTTCCATCAAACGTGCAAATGGAATATTTAAAGCTACACAAAGTGCCCATAAAGTTTCAATGCTTGGGTTACCTTGGCCAGCCTCTAATTGTGAAAGTGTAGACTTTGCAACGCCTGCACGACGAGCAACCTCTGCCAAAGAAAGCCCTGCTCTTTGACGTTCACGATTTAAACCTTTGGCAATAATTTCAATTGGCTGAGACATTCACCACATCCGTTCTATAAAAAAAACGATCGTTCGTTTTGACAAAACAATCAGACTTATTCATTATAATGGAAAATCGTTCGTTATATCATGCTATGTCTACATACTCTCTCATTAAGAAACTTAGTAAAGACACCACCCGCTCGATTTTCTTTGTCTGTCTAGCAACCAGTGTTGTCGGTATGTCTTTAGGTTCACTCGCCGCAAGCTATGGCTTAGCGCTCTGGATCCCGCTTTGCTTATCTGTATTTGTGCTCGCAGGAACTGCTGAATTTATTTTTATTGGATTCTTGGCTGTAGGTGGTAGCCCAATTGCTGCTGCGATTGCAGGACTACTCGTCAATTTAAGACATCTGCCTTTTGGTATTGCGGTCAATGAATTAATCAGAGGTAAATTCTCTCGATATTTCGGTGCTCATATCATGAACGATGAAAGCGTTTTATTTGGTATGGCACAGCCCGATTTCGAGACAAAAAAAGCCGCTTACTGGCTATGTGGTATAGGCATCATGCTGACTTGGCCACTTGGTGTAACGGCTGGTTATTTTATTGGCAGTGCCATTCCAGACCCAAAAACATTTGGTCTAGATGCCATTTTCCCTGCCATTTTAATTGCACTTACTTTTAATGCTTTAAAGAATAAATCTACTCGAAAAGCTGCATTTGCTGGATCAACTTTGGCACTGATTACCACACCTTTTTTGGCCTCAGGACTTCCAATTCTGATTTCACTTTTTGGCTTAATATTTGGTAGAAAAAAATGAATCAACAATTACTCATTATTTTGGGCATAGGCTTGCTAGCACTTGGAACATATGGGATTCGTTTTGCTGGTTTTCACTTAGGTGCCAAGTTTACTTTTTCTGAAAAATACCAAGTTTTACTCTCAAACGGCGCAACGGTTTTACTGTGCGCAATTGCTGTCACGACGACATTTTTTGAAGGCCAACATTTCGCAGGTTTCGCACGTATATTTGGTGTTGGACTAGCGCTTTTCTTGGTCTGGAAAAAAGTACCGCTTTTATTAGTGATTTGCTTAGCAGCGGCTGGTACGGCCCTGATACGTTTGCTTGGAATTGAGTAATAAAAAAGGCGAGATAAACTCGCCTTTTTTAAAATTTTGTTTAGAACGGTAAATCATCGTCTAAATCTGCTGGTGCAGACGCAGGCTGTTGTGGTGCTTTAGGAGCAAAGCCACCACCTTGCGGGCTGTTGCCACCATTACCAAAACCAGCTGGGTTGCTGCCATAGCCGCCACCACTATTTTGGTTATAACCACCACCTTGGTTGTTATTATTGTTTTGATAACCATTACCACCTTGTTGAGGTGCGTTAAAACGTGGTTGATTAAAATCATTACCGCCAGCGAACCCTTGTTCACCTTGTTGACGACCATCTAACATTTGCATCTGTTCGCCACGAATTTCTGTTGTATAGCGCTCTTGGCCATTTTGATCAGTCCACTGACGCGTGCGTAATGAACCTTCAATATAAACCTTAGAACCTTTACGTAGGAACTGCTGAGCAATTTCCCCTAAACGGTTATGCAAAACAATACGGTGCCATTCAGTTTGTTCTTTACGCTCACCTGAAGTTTTATCGGTCCAAGCTTCACTTGTCGCGATTGAAAACTGAGTCAACGAACCCCCATTTGGAAAAGTTTTTGTTTCAGGATCACGACCCAAAGTACCAACCAAAATAACCTTATTTACACCACGCATTAGCTGTCTTCATCCTATACATTTCTATGTTTTACTTTATAAGAGTTATGCTTAAATGGCTACCTCTTTACCGAACAACTGCGTTAAATCACGTCGCGCAGCCTCATCAAGAGTCTGTTTATCGACTTTAATATAAGCAACTTGCTGGTCAGGCATCACCACAACTTCTTCTATACCACGAATTGCCAATAGCTGTGTGGTCCACTCATTTACCTGTTGCACTTGCGGCAATGGCAACACAATCGATGACAAATACCGCGGCTGAGCTAAACCAAAACTAATTAGCAACCATATTATAGCAATCCCTGTTAAGACACTCCATCCAATCGCAGTATTATGTAACATCAATAATTGACCACCTAGTGTGCCGCCGAAAAAAGCACCTAAAAACTGGCTACTGGCATTTACGCCCATAGCAGTTGCTTTTGACTGGATTGGCGCACATTTTGATAACCACGATGGTAATAAAGCTTCCATCACATTAAAGGCAATGAAGAAAATACCTAGGCCTGCGAGTAATACATATTTTGATTGATAACCAAATATGAGGAGCAGCAAACCTGCAATAATCCCTGTAATTGCCGTTAAGAAAATGCCTCGCATTTTGCGATATTTTTCAGCCACAATAATGCTTGGAAATGCAAAAAACAGGCTAATGACTAATAACGGCAGATACACCAGACCATGGCTCGCCAAAGGAATATGTGCAAACTCGATAAGCTGTGAAGGCACATAAATAAACATGGCAGTGAGCAATAAATGCAATGCAAAAACCGAAACATGTAAACGGTTTAAATCACCCATTTGAATGACTTGCTTAAGCTGCGCCATGTAGCCTTGCTGATAATTACGATGATGGCGGGTCACTTTAGGCACAAGCAATAACATCGAAATCGCGATTAAGCCCATAATGGTCGTAACAAAGAACAAACCAGAAATGCCGACAAGACTTGTAAGCCAAGGTCCAAGACTAAACGCAACTACAAAAGACAGACCAATACTCATACCCATCGCGGCCATGGCTTTAGTACGTTGCTCTTCACGCGTCACATCAGCTAAAAGCGCCATCACGACTGCTGAAACTGCACCAGCACCAGCTATGGCGCGGCCAATAATCACGCCATAAATCGTGTCAGATAAACCCGCAATTGCACCGCCAATAGCAAAGAGCAATAAGCCAAGCACCACGAGAGGTTTACGGCTAAAACGGTCAGCCAGCAAGCTAAATGGAATTTGTAAAATAGCCTGACTTAAACCATAGACACCCACAGCCAAACCAATGAGTGCTGGAGTCGCATATTGATATGACTGCCCGACTACAGAAAAGACAGGAATAATCATGAACAAACCCAACATGCGTAGCGCAAAAATACTACTTAAAGCAAAAGTTGAGCGGCGTTCCAAAGCATTCATCATATCAATACACGTTTATCAAACTAGGCAAATTATAAGCCGATTCGTTTCTAAAAATACGGGAGAGATGATTTAAAATAACGATTTCGGCTTAAAAAAATAAAGAGGCATTTAGCCTCTTTATAGTATCGAACTTTACTGAAAATTAGCTTAAGGCGACTGTTGCTCGCGCTTCGAATATTGAATTGAAGCAATAATAGCCCACACAATAAACGCTACACCAATTAAACCTGTCACAACTTCAGGTACATGTACGCCTGTACCACTTGCAATCATAATGAATGCTAAAGCACCAATCGCATAATGCGCACCATGTTCCAAGAACACGTAAGCATCTAGCGTGCCTTTTTCAACAAGGTAAACTGTCATTGAACGGACAAAAATAGCACCGATTGCAAGACCTAGCATAATCACAACAACGTCGCTAGTAATTGCAAATGCACCAATCACACCATCAAAACTAAATGATGCATCTAATACTTCAAGATATAAGAAACCACCTAAACCAGCTTTAACTACACCTGATGCAGCACCCGAGCCATCTTGTAATACAGCATTACCATTTTCATCAATTTCAGGTTCACCACCTAACAAATGACTTAAAACTTCAACGCCAATATAAACCACAATGCCCCAAATACCGGCCATGGTCACTGCTAAACGTTGGTGGTCATCTACATAACCAGCCATCACAATTAAAGCGATCAAAGCAAGGAATACAGACATTGCTGGTACGCTAGCTAAACTTGAAAGTTTAGATTCAAGCCATCTGAACCAATGGGTTTCTTTTTCATCATCAAAGAAGAAGTTTAAGAAAACCAATAATAGGAATGTTCCACCAAAAGCTGAAATTTCAGCATGGTGTGCCATTAAGCGCTCAGAATAAGTTTTCGGATCATTGAGTGCCAATTTTGCCACTTCAATAACACCCATATCAGCGGTTACAGCAACAATCACGACAGGGAAAATCAGACGCATACCAAAAACGGCGATTAAAATACCTACCGTTAAAAAGATCATTTTCCAGAACGGATCCCAATTACGTAGAACCGATGCATTCACGACAGCATTGTCAAAAGATAAAGAGACCTCCATTACAGCTAAAATGGCTGTAATCGTTAAAGCTTTAAGCATGGTAGACACGCCAGCTTCAGGTCCATGGGTAAAACCCCAATACGCGGATAGTGCTAAACACACCACCGTAAAAAATATCGAAAATCGGAAATGCTTCATGGATCAGACCTATACCAAGAACTAAATTTAATCTTTCTTAAAACCGCGGCTATTATATCGATAATTAACCACAAAACGATGTTGTTTTGTGCCGTTATTCCCGTTACTTTATCTCTATGTTTAATAAAGAAATTTATAATTTTTAATTAATTTATTAATCGTATTAAATATTTTCTTGCGATATATCCATCATTATTATTTTTGTATTTTAAAATTGATTTAAAATCCGGTTCAGCTGTCTTATTTTAAATGGAATGATTTTATGCTTTTTTCTCAAGAACTTTGGCAACGTAATTTAAATTTATATCAAAAAATTCTCGACCTGCCTTTTAATCAGGAACTTGCTAACGGTACTTTAGATAAAGAAGCTTTTTGTCATTATGTCATCCAAGACGCCCAATATTTAGTAGCTTATGGCCGTGTACTTGCTGTTGCGGCAGCAAAAGCGTTCGAGGCCGACGATATTATGCAATTCTCAGATGCCGCTAAAATTGCAATTGTGGTTGAACGTAGCTTGCATGATGACTTCATGAAAAACTTTGGGGTAACCAAAGAAGAATTTAAAAATACGCCATTAACTTTAGCAGGCCATCATTACACTTCATTTTTAACCGCAACAGCTTGGTCTGAAAGCTACCCTGTCGTACTCGCTGCACTGTTACCTTGCTTCTGGATTTATGCCGAAGTTGGTAAAGACATTGTAGACAAATCAATTCCTAATAACCCTTATCAAGCATGGATTGATACCTATGCAGGCGAAGAGTTTCATATAGCCGTGCGTAATGTGATTGCGACCGTAGATAAAGTTGCCGCACGTTGTGATGCAGACACTTTAGAAAAAATGCATGCCGCGTACACCATGGGTGCAAAACTGGAATGGTTATTTTGGGATAGCGCCTACCACCAAAGACAATGGTTAGGTTTAGACCCTATTTAAAACTTCAAAAAATCGGTCAGATGGTTCAATACGCTGACCGATTTTCAATAAAATGCGAGACAGATATGTATATCGGTGAATTAGCGTCTTTAACGGGAGCCACTCCTAAAGCCATTCGGCATTATGAGAAATTAGGCTTGCTCCCAGTCGCAAAAAGAAAAGGCAATTATCGTATTTATGAAGAGATTGACGTCCAATCAGTCAAAATGATTCGCCTTGCACAAGCTGTTGGGTTTAGCCTTTCAGAGCTTTATGACTTGTCAGCTTTAAAATATAAAAATAATCGCTTTCCTGTAGAAGTTGCACAGCAACTTATTCAAAAAAAGAATCAACAAATTATTGAGCAAAAAAAAGCGTTAAATCGTTTACAAGAAGATTTAAAGCAACTGGAAGATGAGATTATTCAGACTTATATTACCAATAAGATTTCTGCCTAAAACAACTTATTAAAATGTGGAAATAGCTTTCAAAATGAGTGCTTGACTCTACCCTTAGGGACAAGGTTTATCGTAATGACTTCTTTTATTACGGACCAATAAAATGAGTGCTCATCTTTCTTTATTTAAAAATTCAACAGCATTAATTACAGGCGCATCTTCAGGAATAGGCAAAGCCTATGCTCAAGAACTTGCATCTTTAGGAATTCATTTAATTTTAACGGCGCGCTCTGAACAGAAACTGAATGATTTAGCCGATGAACTCAGAAAAAAATATAACGTGAATGTTGAGGTGATCGTTTTAGATTTAGCTCAAGCCAATTCAGCTCAAACCTTATTTGATGAAGTACAAGCTAGAAACTTATCGGTAGAGATTTTAATTAACAACGCAGGATTTGGGAAATGGACTAAATTTCTAGATCAGTCCGTATCTATCTATCAAGAAATGATCACGCTTAATATCAGCAGCGTAACGTCTTTATGTTATCTATTTTTGCCCCACATGCTTGCGAACAAAAAAGGCATCATGATTAATATTTCATCGACAGGTGCATTCCAGCCGTTACCCTATATTGCCGTTTATGGTGCTAGTAAATCTTACGTATTGCAATTTACTGAAGCCCTTGCAGGGGAATATAGCTCTTCGGGTGTTAAATTTCTGGCAGTTTGTCCGGGCAATACGGAAACTAATTTTACTCAGGTCGCAAATGCTGACACCAGCGGTATGAAAAGCTCTACAGTTGAGGACGTTGTGTCTGCAACAGTTAAAGCATTAGATAAGAATAAAGCAACGGTTGTAGTGGGATGTAGCAACTATCTAACCTCTCAATTGCCTCGAATTCTTTCTCGCAAAAAGATGATTAATTTAGTTGAAGGTATGCTCAAAACCCGTGTTGTTGAACCTTCATAAAAATAGTTCAATTTAAAAGATTAAGAGATTTCTCTTAATCTTTTAATGCTGAAACAGTTGCCAACCGTAAATCAAACCTGCCGCAGCCACGACCCAACATAGGGTTGCCAGTCCTAGACAAGACCACATCGACAAACGCGTTGCCAGCACATAGACGGCTACTAAATAAATGGCATAGGGAATAAGTGACCATAGACCAAACAGAGCCGTCTTTTGTAACGCCTCTGCCCCTTTTTGCTGATAGACAATCACATGAGCAATCAAGGCGAATGTAGGAAAAAGCGGGACTAAACCCGCAATATAAAATGCCTTACTTTTCGATAAAATCGAAATGATGAGGACAACCCCTGCCCCCAACATACACTTTAAAAATAACGCCCACATGCGCTGATCCTACCTGATCATTTCCATATCAAAACGCTGTATTGTGCGCTTTTCAGAGAAAATTAACAGCGACCAAAGCAATCAGTGCTGGAACTGCCTGAATATAAATAATCTTTTTACTGGCAGTCAGACCACCATAGATACCTGCAATGAGTACACTGCCTAAAAAGAAATTAGCGATTGATGTTGCAAACGGTGCATCAGCCAATAAAGACCAGAATAACCCCGCCGCTAAAAAACCATTATAAAGACCTTGGTTTTGTGCCATCACCTTGGTGAGTTTTGCTTTTTCTGCATTATTTCCAAAGGCTTTCATGCCATAAGGCTTGTCCCACAAAAACATCTCTAACACCAAAATGTAGACATGTAATATGGCGATAAGCGCAATGAATATTTGTCCGATCATATAGTTTTCCTTTTTATTTTAAAGATATGAAAAAAGATCAGTCTCTCGACTGATCTTTTAGTGTGTTACGGCTTTAACAATACTTTGCCTTGGCGAGCACCTTGCGTTGCTCTTTGTGCAGCTGTTTTAATCTCATCAAAACTAAACACACCTTCTACAGGAAGGATTAATTTTTTCTGAGTTGCCAACGTCAATAGCTCAACAATCAGTTCTTTTTTACGTTCTGCTGGCATTTCTTTGTTGACTACACTCGCCCAGAAACCTTTTACTGTTGCTTGTTTGAAAATCAAATCGCCCGATGAAATTTGCATGGTTTCACCAGTCATACTACCAAACGAAACCAATAGGCTATTTTCACTGAGCAAATTCAGCATTTCACCACTTGCGCTTCCACCAATCGAGTCCACGCCGGCAATGAGAGGTTGGTCACCGTGAATCTGTTTAACTTGCTCTTTCCAGTTTGGCTGATCAGTCGCAACTACATGTTGAATGCCTAATGCTTGCATCTCAGCAATTGCGTCAGTACGACGAACCAGATTAATCACTGGTAAACCACGTGCCTGAGCAATCATCGCAACTGTTTTACCTACTGCACCGTTCGCTGTGTTTTGAATGAGCCATTGACCCGGTTGAACGCTAACAAAGTCGAGTAGCATAAGGGCACTAATTGGCATACCAATCAACTGCGCTGCTGTCTCATCATCAATTTCATTATTGAGTGGAATAAGCCCTTGAGCTGGTGCAATAAAGTATTCAGCCCAACTGCCATGCACAGCTGCCACTGCGATACGTTGCCCTATTTGTACATGAGTAACGCCTTCACCTAACGCATCTACAACACCAACGGCTTCACTACCACCAATCGCAGGTAAAGTTGGCTTGTAGCCATAGCTTCCACGTACTGTCCATACATCATGATTATGGATTGGAGACATGATGGTTTTAATACGTACTTCGCCTGCTTTTGGTTCTGGCTTTGGCATATCCGCCTGCTCTAAAACGTCTACAGGTTCGCCAAAATTACCATGGATAATACTTCGCATTATTTATTCCTCTATCGGTTTTAAGAGTTGTTGGGTCGTTTCTAAAGCTAGATGTAGATGTGCTTTGTCTTGCGACAATTTTGTGAGTAAAGCTGCACCTAACCATAACTGATACATGACTTGCGCAGTTTTCAAAGGTTCAATATGTTTTGGAATTGATCCTTCTTGTTGCCCTTCTTTGAGTAGCAAAGCCAGACGCTGCGTTAATTTGTACACACCGTCATTCAGAATTTGGCGCATATCTTCTGACAAGTCAGAAACCTCTGCCGCTAACTTCACAATCAGGCAATTTTCAGCCCAGCTGCCATATACTGGATCATCAATCCACGCCTGCCACAACGCCATTAAACGAGCATGGGCACTTTGTTCACTGTGCTGCCAAAGCTGTTCCATACGAACTTTATAGTTGGCCATATATTGCTCTAGCAAGGCACAACCAAATGCCTCTTTCGAAGCAAAGTAGTGATAGAACGAACCTTTAGGTACGTCACACGTCTTTAAAATTTCTTGCAAACCAACACCGACAAATCCTTTGTGTAATACCAGTTCAAAGCTCGTATCCAAAATATGTTGTCGCGTGGTTTCGCTTTTATTTAATCGTTTCATGTAAACACCATACTCCACTATTAGACCAGTCGTCTAGTAAAATTATGTTGCTCAATAAAATTTGCTAAGAAGTAGAAATCAAAAGAGAGGAATGGTAAAAATACAACCTGCTTATTTAAACAAATTTTGTCGATTGTCGTTTAACCGTCACAATTTGTCGCTTTAAATCATTTTGTAGCACTTGAACAATTTTAAATCGTTATCATATATAGGGTCTGTTGTTTATAAATAGCCACATCTCCCTGTGCTAATCAAAACAACACCTAAATTTTCATTAATACATAATTGAGATGTTTTATGAGCCAAAGTCATATCCGTATTCGAGGCGCACGTACCCATAATTTAAAAAATGTGTCTCTCGATATTCCACGCGATAAGTTTGTGGTAATTACGGGGTTATCAGGTTCAGGAAAATCTTCTCTTGCCTTCGATACCCTTTACGCCGAAGGACAACGCCGTTACGTCGAATCGCTTTCGGCCTATGCTCGCCAGTTTTTATCGCAAATGGAAAAGCCAGAAGTCGATTCGATTGAAGGTTTATCTCCAGCGATTGCCATTGAGCAAAAATCAACGAGTCATAACCCACGTTCAACGGTTGGTACGATTACCGAAATTTATGACTATTTGCGTTTGCTTTATGCACGTGTCGGTACGCCATATTGCCCTGAACACGACTTACCGATGGTTGCGCAAACTATTTCTGAAATGGTCGATGCGGTAAAAACACTTGAAGAAGGCACAGCACTCATGTTGCTTGCCCCTGTGGTTCGCGAGCGTAAAGGTGAATACAGTAACCTGTTCGAACAACTGCAAGGTCAAGGTTTTGTTCGTGCCCGTGTTGATGGTGAAATCATTGATATTGATACGCCACCCGAACTCGACAAAAAGAAAAAGCACACCATCGAAGTTGTGGTTGACCGTTTTAAAGTACGTGAAGACTTAGGCAACCGTATTGCGGAATCATTTGAAACTGCATTACGTTTAGGTGGCGATATTGCTGTTTTGTCATGGATGAACGGTGAACACCCAGATCGCGTTTTTTCTGCGAAGCATTCATGCCCTGAGTGTGATCGCGCAGTCGCAGAGCTTGAGCCACGTTTGTTTTCATTTAACAATCCGTTCGGTGCCTGCCCTGTTTGTGATGGTTTAGGTACACGCAGTCATTTTAGCTCTGAAAAGCTCATTCCAAATCCTGATCTTGCGGTTAGTGAAGGTGCTATCCGTGGGTGGGATCGTCAGCGTCCGTATTACTATTCGATGCTACAAAAAGTTGCCGATCATTTTGGTTTTCAACTTGATACGCCTTGGAATCAGTTAGATAAAGATACTCAAAAGAAATTCTTACAAGGCACTGGCAAAGAAAAAGTCGATTTAAGTTATATCGATGAGCGCGGTCGTAAACATACACGCGTACAACCGTTTGAAGGAATTTTACCGCACCTTGAACGTCGTTATCGTGAAACTGAAAGTAACTATGTACGAGATGATTTAGCTCAATACCTTTCTAATGCAGCGTGTGATGCATGTGATGGCTCACGTCTAAATGAAATTTCACGTCATGTTCGCGTTAAAGATAAAACGATTGCCGACATTACCCGCATGTCGATTGGTGATGCCGAAAATTATTATCAAGACTTGAACCTTGAAGGTGCTAAAGGTGAAATTGCCGATAAAATCTTTAAAGAGATTCGAGAGCGTTTACATTTCTTGGTGAGTGTTGGACTGAACTATTTAAGTTTAGCTCGTTCTGCCGAAACCTTATCGGGCGGTGAAGCACAGCGTATCCGTTTAGCCTCACAAATTGGTGCAGGTTTAATGGGCGTAATGTATGTCCTTGATGAACCATCGATTGGCTTACATCAACGCGATAATGATCGCCTATTACAA
This sequence comes from Acinetobacter calcoaceticus ANC 3811, assembly GCF_000399665.1. Lineage (GTDB taxonomy): Bacteria > Pseudomonadota > Gammaproteobacteria > Pseudomonadales > Moraxellaceae > Acinetobacter > Acinetobacter calcoaceticus_B. The sequence continues at coordinate 3,224,504 of NZ_KB976986.1, read as the reverse complement.
ACGCTGATTCGCTTACGTGATTTAGGTAATACGGTGTTAGTCGTTGAACACGATGAGGATGCAATTCGTGCGGCCGACCATATTATTGATATCGGTCCGGGAGCTGGAATACATGGTGGCGTGATTATTGCCGAAGGAACTTATGATGAATTGGCCAACCATGCTGATTCACTCACAGGCCAGTACCTTTCGGGCAAACGCAAAATTGAGATACCAAAACAACGGACTCAATCACCACGCCCAGATGAGTTCATTAAACTTTCAGGTGCAGCAGGTCATAACTTAAAAAATGTCGATTTAACCATTCCGCTCGGCATTATGACTTGTGTGACTGGCGTTTCAGGTTCAGGAAAATCGACGCTGATTAACCGTACTTTGCTTCCATTAGCAGCTACACAGCTCAATGGTGCAACCACATTAACAGCCGAGAAGTTTGATTCAATCGATGGTCTTCAACATCTAGATAAAGTGGTTGATATTGACCAAAGCCCGATTGGACGTACACCACGCTCTAATCCTGCAACGTATACAGGCTTATTTACGCCAATCCGTGAGTTATTTTCTCAAACGCCAGAGGCAAAAGCGCGTGGTTATAGCGCTGGTCGTTTCTCGTTCAACGTAAAAGGCGGACGCTGTGAAGCCTGTGAAGGCGACGGCATGATTAAAGTTGCAATGCACTTCTTACCAGATATGTATGTGCCTTGCGATGCATGTCATGGCAAACGTTATAACCGTGAAACGCTAGAAGTGGGCTATAAAGGCAAAAACATTTCTGATGTTTTAGAAATGACTGTTGAAGATGCTGCTGAATTCTTTAGTGCAATTCCAGTTATCCATCGCCGCTTAGAAACCTTAACTCAGGTGGGCTTAGGCTATATTCGTTTAGGTCAAGCTGCTACGACCTTATCTGGTGGTGAAGCACAACGTGTAAAACTGGCACGTGAGTTAGCAAAACGAGATACGGGTAAAACTTTATATATCTTGGATGAACCAACAACAGGTCTACATTTCCATGATATTGCTAAGTTACTCGACATTTTGCATGAGCTACGTAACAAGGGTAATACCATTGTTGTGATTGAACATAACCTTGATGTCATTAAAACAGCGGACTGGGTTGTGGACTTAGGTCCAGAAGGTGGTTCAGGTGGTGGCATGATCATTGCTGAAGGTACGCCTGAACAAGTGGCCGAGGTTGAGATTTCCCACACTGGGCGCTTCTTAAAGCCGATGTTGAAGTAATTTATTAAATAAAAAGCCGGAAATCATTTCCGGCTTTTTTACCCCTCAACTGCATTTCGTCCTCGAGCTTTAGCTCTTAATAGTGAACGGTCGGCTTTCTCTAAAAGCTCTATCCAACTCGCCGCACCTATGGCAAAACCAATACTCACAGACACATGCAATTTTTCATCTGAACCAGATAAACAGATCTCTTCTAAAGAAATCGCAATCCGAATTTTCTCTGCTAAAAGACGGGCATCTACAAATTGCACCTGTTCTAATAATATTAAAAACTCATCTCCACCATAACGAACAATTAAATCCGAACTTCGAATATTCTGCTTTAATTGCTCGGCAATACTGACAATGACATGGTCACCCACAATATGCCCATATTGGTCATTCACCTGTTTAAAACGATCAATATCTATAATCATTAAACAAGTCTGCGTAAATTTTTGAGGATAACTTTCAACAATTTTTAAATATTCAGATAAAGCTAAACGGTTAGACACACCAGTTAATGGGTCTGTATTGGCAATATTCTTTAATTGAAATTCAAAAGCATCGCGCTGCTGCAACATACGCTGTAATCGATCAATCGCTTCAAAAAGGGAAAGGAATTCACCTTTTGTTGTCATATTCATCTCATCTGTCCAATGATTAGAACTACGCGATAAATCTAAAATTAAAGTTCTTGCTTTTATTAAGGGAGAAAATACCCTTCTTTGCGCATAATTAAGCGTAAGTAACGCTGTGGCTAAAGAAATTAAAGAAATTAATAAAGTTAAAAGAAAACCATTTCGAGCAATTATATTTTCTTGAGTTGCAATCACGACACTTTCATCAAGAATATAACTTTGTAAATCAACCACAGTGGTAAATTTACCCACGATTGCTTCTGTCAATTGAGTGCCATTTAAATCATATGGCTCCCCTTTTTGGCTTTCTTCTAATAAGTTTTGTACTATCGGAATACCCTTATCTATAAATTCTGATTTCACTCGGGCATATAACCGACGGTATTCAGGGGTCTTTGCCTGTTCAGGCTGCAAGGTATCAACCAAAATCCATAAATATCTAGATTGATGCTGAGTTTGTAGAGAGCGCGCGCGATTATTACTTGGAATTTCTTCATTAAAGCTCACAGGAGCAATAATATTAGATGCCATCCGTCCCGCTTGATCACGCATGTCCGTCAGAACGATAATGAGTGTAAAGTAATTAGAAATACGGCTATCTTTACTTTTTAGCTGCAACATTAGTTTTTGCAGTATTTCCCTACACTGATCCCAGACTCCAAACATTCCCAAAATGGCATTATCCATTTGAACAGAAGTTCTGGCTCCATAGGGAGTTTCACCGTAATAATCAACGACGCGTCGAGCTTGTCTAAGATTTTCTTTGAAATTGGTTTGCAACTCGTTTGCTAACGAAACATAACCAGCTTGTTTTAAAATAAGAATGCTTGTATCAATTTGCGTATCGACAGTTAAACGAAATTTTTTTAATTCTTGCTGATTCTTTAATAAATCACTAGGACTGCTCGACATCATTTTATTAGCTGGAGCACGCTCCTTAGAAATTTTATAGGCAATATCAGCTACTGCTCTTAAACTTTTTATTTCGGCTAAGGCCTGTCTAGTTTTTATATAATCCTGATAGCTTCCCACAATAAGTGGTACTGCCATGAATAATAAAGACAAAATAATAACCAGCATGAAAAAGAACAGTCGATTACTAATATGTTCTGAACGTAATCCTGACATTTCTAGCTGGTACTCCGTAAATGTCCTGCCATTTTTAATACGATATAAATTAGGCTTAAATTCATCCTAGCATTTTAATAACTAGAATTTCATCAATAAAACCTTCATTTCTCTTTTAATAATTATACGGCTTCTACATTTGAGTAAGCTTAAATAATTAGTATCGAAAAATTGAATGTTTTTTATAAAAAAACTCTATTTTACAGATGAAAGAAATTTAGTGATGATACTAAAACATATTTAATTATCCTCTTGGATGCACTTCTCCCAGCATCCACTACCCAGCTTTAAGCTGGGTTCTTTTTGGCTTAATATTTTTTTAAATAAATTTCATGTAATTATTATTATAATTTTAAGATTTTCTTATAGATAAAAAAAAGCTCAACCTTGGGGAAAGCTGAGCTCGTAAAATCTGATGTGCAACACACATCGTATTAGGGCAAGCACTTTAAATCCTAAAAACGTTAGGTAGTGAACTTTGCAATTGAATTATGTGACCTATCTCTACTTTTGTAAAGTCGATTAAATTAATCAGAATTTAAAATTTAATCGATTTTTCAACTTAAAATAGAGATTTCTTTTATTTTATTCACTTATATAATAATTAAAAATAGTTAAATTTTTTAGTTAAACTAATCGAAATATTGTTAACTATTCCTCAAAATATTATAAATTCGATAATAAATTGATGGTTTTTTACCCAACATGTAAGCAACTCTACAATTTACTTAACGTTAAAACCGATTACATTAATCTATTTTTTCAATTGTAATTGTAATTATTTTTTAACATTTACTACTAAATTCCCTATGAAATATAATTATTAGCCTCTTGTAAATGTTCATTTTTTTATCAGGTTGACAATTTACTTTTCATTTGATTAGTTTTTCACCAATTTTAACATAAGTGTCAAATATCTTTAACATTCTCTTTTTTCATTATTGACTTCATAAATTGTTACAATACAATGACCCCAGCTTTATCTCTTGTTATTGCTGGAAATGATTATGAAAAAACTTGGTTTAGCCACTGCTGTATTATTAGCCATGACCGGTGCTCATGCTTATCAATTTGAAGTTCAAGGTCAATCTGAATATGTTGACACAACTGCAAACGATAAAAACTTCACTGGTGACGTTGCTGGTACATACTATTTAAAAAATGTTGATACCACTAAAGGTCCTTTAGCTGAAGCGGCTTTCTTGAACCAAGCTTCTAGCGTATCTTTAGGTTATAGCTACCAACAGTATGACCAAGGCAACGTAAACTACCACATTGGTACTTACGGTGTTAAAGGCGAGGCTTACGTTCCTACTCCTTACCTTCCTGTATATGCTAGCGCAACTTACAACCACACTGATGTTGATGGTAAAAACAACAACTCTAAAGATGACAACGGTGACCGTTATGCATTAGAAGTTGGTGCTATGTTGTTACCTAACTTCTTGATGACTGTTGGTTATACAAGTGTTGCTAACCAATTCGCTTTAGACAACTTTGGCATCATCAGCAACGGTATCTACTCTGCTGTAAACCAAACTGCTGCGATTCAAGATGACCAAGATGCTATTACTGCACGTGCTAAATATGTAGGTCCAATCGATGGAACTAACATGGCAATTGGTTTTGAAGCTGCTGGTGCTTTCGGTCAAGAAAACCAATACGGTTTGAAAACTGACCTTTACTTAACTCCTAAGTTAAGTGTTGGCGCATCTTTCATCGGTAACGATGGCGTAGCTGACATCAAAGGTAATGACCTTGGTGAATTCCGTCAAGCTTGGGGTGGTAACGTAAACTACTTCATTACTCCAGCTTTAGCAGTTGGTGCATCGTACATGAAAGCTGACGTTAAAAAGTCTAGCTACGATACACAAACTATCGGCTTAAATGCTAAATTCCGTTTCTAATTTAATTTAGAAATCGAATTAAAAAAGGACTCAATTGAGTCCTTTTTTTACACCTAAATATTAGCTTCGCACAACATTCAAGAAATACAGATGACGTTCATATTGATCAATAATGTCTTGAATTAAATCTTCTTGCGTCCAATCCATTACATCATAGTTCTGGCCACCCTCTCTTAAGAAAACTTCAGCTTGAAAATATTGTCCATCTTCGGCTTCAGTACGCCCAATTAAAAAACTTGGCGGTACTGTTTCACGTGGAACAACTTTATAAATAAAATTAATTTCATTGTGATGGTCTACCCGAAGTTGCATACTATCTTCAAGTTGGCTAATTGAAACCTCAAGATGACGACGTCTAAATTCATGTTGAATATTTTCAAATGCACCCGCTACTTGTTTCTCAATATATTCACGAACCTCTTCTTCATTATGAGGATAGTGCATGATTAACCCTAAACGCTGTTGCCAGCTTCGTGGATTATGAATGGCACGTGGTGTAATGCGTGCTTCTTGAATTGCTGTCATTTTCGTGACATCAAGATGCAAGGCCTTTATTAAACCCCAACTCATTAAGAGCATGACGACAGTAAAAGGCAATGCACTCATAATGATGGAAGCCTGAAGTGCGGCTAGGCCACCGACTAGCAATAAAATAATTGCGAGCACAGCCATGAGTACCGTCCAAAACAGACGCTGCCAAGTGGGTGAGTTTTCAGATTTAGCCGTTAAGTAATCGGTGACTAATGCCCCCGAGTCAGCAGAGGTGACAAAAAATAAAACCACCAAAATCGTTGCCAAGACATTCATCACCCCAGACCACGGTAAGTGACCTAAGAATTCAAATAATGCAACTGACGAATCTTGCTGAACAGCCTGAATTAATGTCGTTTGGTGTTCATGAATAATGCTAAATAATGCAGCATTTCCTAAAAAGCCCATCCAGATAATGGTAAAGCCTGTTGGAATGAGTAAAACCCCAACAATAAATTCTCGAATGGTACGACCGCGTGAAACTCTGGCAATAAACATTCCCACAAATGGCGACCAAGAAATCCACCAAGCCCAGTACAAAATTGTCCAACCACCAATCCAGCCATTTGGCTGATAGGCATATAAGTTGAATGTCATAGTGAACAGGTTAGAAATATATTGTCCAGTGTTTTGAATCGTCGTTTGAAGTAAATAAATACTTGGACCAGCAATAAAAACAAAAACTAATAATATTAAAGCTAAGACTAAATTTAGCTCCGATAAACGTTTTACGCCCTTATCAAGACCTAAAAATACAGATAAGGAAGCTAATATACTCACAAAAATAATGAGTAAAACCTGTACATGAGTACTTTGCTCTACACCAAATAAATAATGCAAACCAGAATTGATCTGGGTTACCCCAAAGCCAAGCGATGTCGCGACACCAAATACAGTTCCAATGGTCGCGAATATATCGATACCATCGCCCCACACTCCATAAATCCTCTTCCCAATAAGAGGATACAGTGCAGACCGAGTCTTTAAAGGTAAATTGTGCCGATAGGCAAAGTAAGCCAGAGCTAGCCCAACTACAGCGTAGATTGCCCAAGCATGTAGCCCCCAATGGAAAAAGGTAACTCTTAATGCTTGCTGTGCTGCATCAATGGTTTGAGCCTCTCCACTTGGTGGATTAACATAATGCATGACAGGTTCGGCAACGCCGAAGAACATCAGCCCAATCCCCATCCCTGCCGTAAACAGCATGGCGAACCAAGACCCATTGTTATAATCAGGCTGACTATGATCTGGCCCTAATTTAATGCGTCCAATTGAGGAACAGGCAATGTAAATCAATAAGATGAGGAAGAAGGCAACAGATAAAACATAGAACCAGCTAAATGAATCAGTGATCCACTGCTTTAATTGCTGCGTTAAAAGCTCAAAAGAACTCGGAGCAATCACAACCACTGCTAAAAACAAAGCAATAATAATGACCGTACCAAAAAATACGTTAGGATTAACGTTTGCGAACCAACCGGACTGTTTGGAAGGCATAAATCCTCCATGTTATTTTAATGACGAGTGACAGGCTTAAATGCCGATAAGATATTCATAGAATGAACAAAGCTAGGGCTTTCAATAGAGAAAGCCGATAACACTCTAAATAAACTTAAAGAATATTGCAGTTACAAAGGTGTAAATAAATTAAAACACCTCCTCCATTATTTATCTGAATTTTTTTTAGGGAGGTGGGTAATATATTGTAAAGCGATTAGGCGGGTGACGATCAAAGCTAAATACATGACTCCACAAAACATTTGGAGCATGGCTAAAACGCGCGCTGGTGGAGTGATTGGCATGAGATCGGATAAGCCTGTAGCCGATTGCAAGCTAAAGCTTAGAAAGAGTAAATCTAGCCAAGTTTGTAAAGCATGAGGATTATTTGGATTTTGAAAGCTATAAGGGAAAACGAGCTGGCAGATGTTATATAAAAATGCAAAACCCCAGGCAATCAGTGTAAAGACAGCTGCTGCCGCAAATAGCTCATCTCTTGTTAAATATCGGTCAGCGAACATATAACGAAATAAACCATAAGCTGCCGAAAAATAGGCCAGAGCTTCACAGCTATGGGCAAATAGCTGAATATATAAATTGCTATATCCCAACACAATAAGTACTGATGACAGAATTGCACCGCTCACAAATGTTAAACCTAAAAAAGTAAACATCGGCGTCTGGCGAATAACTTTAGCAATCAACAATAAAGCAAGGACACCTAATGACCAGGTTAAAGTCCGGTAAGGCAAACTATCAAATGTCAGCATGGCTAAAATTAATAAAATAAACTGAACGAATAGCAGCCATGCAGAAGGCAATAAGCGAAAACTTGCCCAGAAATCAATAATAGATCGCATTATTATTTTCCTTGTTTCATTATGCTTTTTTGAGAGTTAACAAATAATACTGTACACAAAACAAGGCAAACAAGTTGCTCTTTATTAATATCTAAGCTCTAAATTGAAAATAAAATAAGTATAAAAAAAGCCCCGTAGGGCTTTTTAAAGGATTATCTAGCAATATTGATCTTAGTGATCCGATGCACCAGATGCGCCAATACCTGTCATTGAACGAACATATTGAGCATCAAAAGCAGCACGCTCTTTCTTAGCACGTGCAGAGTTGTCAGTTACCGAGAATAACCAACAGCAAAGGAATGACAATGGCATAGCAAATAATGCAGGACCATTGAATGGATTGATTGGTGTATCAGAGATTTTTAAAGTATCTACCCAAACTGCTTTAGAAAGAACAATGAGTGTTACTGCTGTTACAAGACCAACAACACCACCAATAACCGCTCCACGAGTTGTTAAGCCTTTCCAGAACATTGAAAGAACAAGAACTGGGAAGTTTGCACAACAAGCTACAGAGAATGCTAAACCAACCATGAATGCTACGTTTTGCTTCTCAAACAAGATACCCAAAACCATTGCGAAGATTGCTAAGCCCAATGTCGCAATTTTTGACATACGAAGCTCAGAAGCAGGCGTTGTTTGGCCTTTCTTGAATACGTTAGCGTATAAATCATGAGAGATTGCAGAGGCGCCTGAAAGTGTTAAACCAGCAACAACCGCAAGAATAGTTGCGAACGCTACTGCTGAAATGAAGCCCATGAATAAGTCACCGCCTAAAGCGTCACTTAAATGCACGGCTGCCATATTGTTACCACCAACAAGCTCAAGTTTGCCTGTTACTGCCATTTTTGCAACATCAATGAATTGCGGATTGTTTGATACGAAAAGGATCGCACCGAAACCAATAATAAAAGTTAAAAGATAGAAGTAACCAATGAAACCTGTTGCAACCACAACCGATTTACGAGCTTCTTTTGCATCTTTTACAGTGAAGAAACGCATCAGGATGTGTGGAAGACCTGCTGTACCAAACATCAACGCCAAACCTAGAGACAAGGCATCAATTGGATTTGCCGCAAGTTTACCCGGCCCCATGATTTTTGCAGCATCGGTCAAGCTGATGTCATGTACTTTACTGAAAACTTCAATTGATTGACTAAACATGTTGCTGAAGCTGAAACCAACTGCTTTCATTACCATGAATGCCATGAAGGTTGCACCACTGAGTAGCATGACCGCTTTGATAATTTGTACCCATGTCGTTGCCAACATGCCACCAAAGATTACGTATGCCATCATCAATAGACCAACGATGACGACTGCAATGTTGTAGTTCAAACCAAATAGTAATTTGATGAGCTGACCCGCACCTACCATTTGAGCAATCAAATAGAATGCCACAACAACAAGTGAACTGATTGCAGCTAAAGTACGTACTGGTTTTTCTTCAAGACGGAATGAAACCACATCTGAAAGGTTATATTTACCAAGGTTACGTAAACGTTCTGCAACCAAGAATAAAACGATTGGCCAACCTACCATGAACCCAAGCGAGTAAAGTAAGCCATCAAAGCCCGAACTAAACACAAGTGCAGAAATACCAAGGAAAGATGCAGCAGACATATAGTCACCCGCAATTGCCAGACCATTCTGGAAACCGCTGATGCCCCCACCTGCTGTATAGAAATCTTGAGTTGATTGGGTTTGCTTTGCAGCCCACTTCGTAATGAACAAAGTGAAACCAACAAAAATGACAAACATAATAATGGCATGCCAGTTAGTTGCCTGTTGTTCAGCTTCACCCAGATCTGGACTTGCCATAGCCACTGTTGAATATAGCGATGCTGCGGCTAATAAAGCTTTCGCCTTTAATGAATTCCATTTCATATTAGTGTAGTCCTTTCTCATGCGTGATGGCTTCAACTTCCTTCAACGCTTCTGCACTCAACTGGTCAAGAGTCCTATTTGCGATAAAAGAATACACGCCACATAGTAGGAAAGATAAAACGATAATTCCTAAACCTAGCGGGATTCCCCATGTCGTTACACCACCACTAAACGAACTCATTAAAAATTCTTTGTTGTAGCCTACAAGCAGCATAAAACCCACATAAAGAACTAACATGATGATTGTGAGCGTCCAACTTAATGTACTTTTTTTCTTGACCATCTTTTGAAACTTTGGATTGCGTAGAATCTGTTCTACTTGGTTCTGATCCATAACCAAACTCCTTGCCCTGTGCCCAGCCTTGGCCACTTTTTAATAGTAGTTTCTCAGGATTAAAGTTAGCAAAATTACGTGTAATTCGTAACTTAGACTTTGGTCGTTAAAATTTAATCAATTTATAGCTTTGTTTCTGCTTGGGGTATGATAGGCACAAGGTTTTAATCATGTGAGTCATATGAACAGCTGGCTGATTATTGGGGTACTCACCCTTTATATAGCACTCTTATTTGTTTGTGCTTTTTTTGGTGAAAAGCATGCCAGCCGTTTAAGTACACGTGGCCGCATGTTCTTGTTCAGCTTAACGCTCGGCGTTTACTGTTCATCATGGACATTTTATGGCGCAACTGGAGCAGCTGTTCGGGAAGGTGTCATTTTCTTGCCTATTTATTTAGGCCCTCTTTTATTTGTCTGGTTTGGCTATGACATTTGGCGACGTTTAGGTCGGGTACGTCAGCACCATGCTATCTCATCAATTGCCGACTTTGTTGCGGCACGTTATGGGAAAAGTGGGGTATTGGCATCACTGGTCACCATTTTGGCTGTAATCGCGATTATTCCCTATCTAGCCTTACAGTTACGTGCGATTGCTTTAAGTACTTCTGTCATTATGGAACAGAATGCTCATATCCATACAACCACCAATAGTGTTTTGCTTTTAACTAGTGTACTGGCTATTTTGGCCATGATTTTTGGTACAAGACAAATTGCCAATACCGAGCAACATGGTGGCCTCATGTTGGCCGTCGCATTTGAATCTTTTGTAAAATTATTCGCTCTGATTTGTGTCGCTTTATTTTTTATTTTTGAAACACCAGCAAATCTTGTACAAGTCACAGCCGATGTGAACCAAACCTTTCAGGAGGTTCAACTATTTGGAGTACCTGAAACTTTCTGGATTCAGACCTTATTGGCAGGTTTAGCAATTATCTGTTTACCCCGCCAGTTTCATGTGGCTGTTGTCGAGCTGCGTGATGAAAAGCATATTCGTGGTGCGCGTAAATGGTTTGCGGTTTATCTCATTTTAACGATTTTAGCCATTATTCCGATCGCAAGCTGGGCGTTGCATGCAGCACCGAAGTTCTTAACTGTACCTGATGTTGCTGTGTTGTCATTACCACTGAGCTATAACCAAGAAGGGCTGGCTTTACTGGCTTTTTTAGGTGGATTCTCTGCATCGACAGGCATGTTACTGGTTTCGTCAGTTGCCCTGTCTATTATGCTCAGTAACGACTTAATTATGCCTGCGCTTTGGCGTTTTAAAGTGCTCTCGCGCCACGATAAACATTTACCTAAAGTTCTTAAATTTAGCCGCCGCATTAGTATTGTTGCAGTGATGCTACTTGGCTTTTTATTCTTCCATTTCTTTAATGATATTAACCAGCTTTCAGTATTCGGCCTCTTGGCTTTTAGTGCTGTTGCTCAATTTTCCCCTGCGCTGATCGGTGGTTTGTACTGGCGTGGCGGAAGCCGTCAAGGTGTCTATGCTGGCCTCATCATTGGATTTTTAATGTGGAGTTATACTTTACTGTGTCCAACGATTTTGCGTAGTTTACCCGAAAACTATCAAGAAACTGCCCAAAGCATTTTGCTTTTTGGGCCATTAGGAATTAATGCATTACGTCCAGAGTCACTTCTTGGGTTTGAATCATTTGCACCTTTAACCCATGGTGTTATTTGGTCACTCGGTTTAAATATTGTTTTATATATCTGGATTTCAAAAATTTATCGACCAAGCGTGGCTGAGCAAATTCAGGCAGAAAGCTTTTTCTACTATGAAACGAAACCCTTGCCATCACCGCATACCTCTACCGATTTAACCTATTTACCACACGATGCAGCACGTTTAAAAGTAGGCGACCTGTTTGCTCTTGCTAAAAGAATTACGGGTGAACAACCCACAACACAAGCATTTGAAAACTTTTGTGAGCAAAATCATCTCACGCTCAACCCAAATAGCATCGCCAACGGCATGTGGTGGCGGTTCACCGAGCAATATCTCGCGGGCATTATCGGAGCTGCTTCTGCACGTACTTTGCTCACTACAGCAATGATTAATAATGGTCTTGCATTAGGACAAGTCGCGAATATTTTAGACCAAGCCTCACAGTGGCAACGTTTCAACCAAAACCTGCTCATGACCATGATTGACCACATGACCCAAGGGGTGAGTGTGGTTGATAAAAATATGTGTTTGGTGGCTTGGAATAACCAATATTTAAAATTATTTGGCTACCCAAAAGATTTAGTCTATGTGGGTTGTCCAATTGCCGATCTGATTCGTTATAACGCTGAGCGAGGCGAATGCGGCCCCGGTTCAGTCGAAGAACATGTTCGTAAACGCTTGCACTGGATGAAAGTCGGAAGCGCGCATGAATTTGAACGAATCCGTAAAGACGGACGCGTTATTCAAATGCGTGGCAACCCTATTTCAGGTGGGGGCTTTGTAACGACATTTGCCGACATTACCCCCTTCCGTACAAATGAGGCAATACTCGAAGCTCGCGTAAAAGATCGAACTCAACAACTTGCCGGTGCTTTAACTGAGCAACAGCTGGCACGTGAACAAGCTGATATGGCCAATATGTCGAAAAGCCGATTTATTGCTGCAGCAAGTCATGACTTATTACAGCCTATGCATGCTGCTCGTCTCTTTAGTACAGTTCTTGAACAAAGCATTGCGACTGAAGAAGACCGTCAAACTTTGCAGCAGCTTGACCGTGCGCTGTATGGTGCAGAAAGTATGCTCTCTGCCCTACTCGATATTGCCCGTTTAGAAGGCGGTAGCATTCAGCCAAAAAGACAGCCTTATCCTTTGCATGATTTACTCAGTGATCTTGAACTACAGTTTAAATCGATTGCTGCTCAGCGAAATATTTCACTCAAAGTTCACGATGTATCGTTCTGGATTGACACAGATCCACAGTGGATTCGACGTATTATTCAAAACTTTGTGAGTAATGCTTTGCGCTATACAGCCAAAGGTAGAGTGATTGTCGGCGTTCTACGCTCGGCGCAAAAACCTGACCATATTCGAATTGGCGTGTGGGATACAGGCCCCGGAATTGCCGAAGAACAACGTATTAAACTGTTTCAAGAGTTTGAACGTTGTGGACATTTATCGCCTTGGGGTGAGCAAGGTCTAGGCTTAGGACTTGCTATTGTGCAGCGTATGACAAGCTTGTTGAATTACCCTGTTCATGTTTATTCGCAGCTCGATAAAGGCTCCTGCTTTATGATTGAAGTTCCAGTCGTAGAAGCGCCAAAAGTGATTACCCCAACCGTGCAAACAGTGCCATTAAAAACGAAGGCCTATCGAATTTTGTGTTTAGACAACGATGAAACTATTTTAGAGGGAATGAGTAGTTTACTAGGTCGATGGGGCTATCAAGTTTTTAAAGCCACTGAACCAGAACAAGCGCTTGAGATTATTCAAAAAGAGAATATTCAGGTCTGGCTTATCGATCAGCATTTAAATAACAACCAACTCGGCGTCGATTTTATTTTGCAAAATCGTCAGCATGATGTTCCGGTTGCTTTAATTACAGCGGACTCTCATCCAGAGTTACCTCAGCAATTGAAAGAACTGAACATTGTTTTACTCAAAAAACCGCTTAAACCAGCCTCATTAAGAGCTTGGTTATCGGGACTTAAAATTGCCAGCGCGGCAGATTAAACATTTTATCTCCCAGCCTTTTTATAGGTTTGGGAGAGATTTTTGGCAAAAGTTATAGGTTTAATTTAAGCCAATAGGCAGAACTGCTCAAAAAGTCTACTTTTGTTGATTAAATAATTGGCCAAACTTTCCAACAGCCCTTTTTCTATGGCAAAGCTCATCTTTTTTGTAAGTGAACACTTGTATACTTAGTTACAATTTAACAAATATCTGTTTTTTATAATTATTATCCACTCAAAACCACTATATACGACTTTAGTCGTATTCTACTTGCATTCTTGATGACACATAACTATTCCAAACGCATTTGATAAATGTATAACCATTTTTTAACCGATTTCTATATTAAGCCCCCCCCCCTGCTCACGAATTAATGCAAAGGACAATTGCCATGAATATTTCTGATAACAGCCCACAAGGCCAACTCTCATCTCAACAGTTTTATCGTCAATACAGTGCCAATGCTTTACTTCCTGAACTAGATTGGCAAAGTATTTTTCCCAATAGCAAACTGAATGAAGCCCATATCAAGGCATTAAATACGATTTATCAGTGTGCTGTTCCTTTGGCACTTAATATTTTTCATGATTTGAATTTTGATGTATTTGCTCCAGCAGCCTACCATCCACAAGGTTTAGGGCTATTTGATAAATTAGGTCAACAAGAAGAAAAGTTCTTACAAGTCCTTACAGCTGAAAGTGAAAATCTTGATCATGACACACGTCATCAAATCTGGAGCATGTTACTTCGCGGTGGTGCTGTACTTGTTTTCAAAGCTTGGCTTGGTCACGTCAAACACGGAGAAAATCAGTTAGATATGACTCAGTTTGATGAACTCTCTGACTTACTCTTTATTAAAACTCATCCAGATCAACTTGCTGAACGACTACATGTTGATGAAAAAGCAAAACTCGACCATATCTTCTTGATGTATGGCAATGATATTTTCCTTGATCGCTTTAATAGTCTAGAAACAGCTGCACTTTTTGTAGATTTAGGCGTTTATGATGCAGCGTTTTTAAGCTTGCGTGATGACCGCGTGGCTGAATATTTAAAAATGAAAGGTTATGTGACTCAAGATCAAATTGATGATTTGCAATGTGCACTCAATCCTTTGTACTGCGACAGCCTAACACCAAAGCAAGATTGCCTTGCTTAAGTTGCACATATAAAAAAGGCCTCAATTGAGGTCTTTTTTTTTAATTTTTAGATTTTTCTATCTTCAATATTTAATGCACTAATTGCCAGTACAGCCTGTGTTCGGTTTTGTACACCTAACTTTCTAAAGATGGCTGTCACATGCGCTTTAATCGTTGCTTCTGAAACATCGAGTTCGTAGGCAATCTGTTTATTTAACAAGCCTTCTGCAACCATCATCAAAACACGGAATTGTTGTGGTGTTAAAGATTGAATACGTTCAGCTAAAGCAGTTTCATCTGCCGCTCTCGGATCAAGATTAAGGTTAGATGGCAGGTTAGGTGGTAACCAGATTTCACCTTCTAAAACGTGGCGAATCGCTTCACCAATATGACTTGGATGAGCAGATTTAGGAATATAACCCATCGCGCCATGTGCAATCGCACGCTGAATAATTGAAGTTTCTTCATGCGCAGAAACCACAATAATTGGAATAGCTGGATACTGTGCTCGTACATAGACTAGAGCAGAAAAGCCTGAAGCACCCGGCAAATTTAAATCGAGTAATACTAGATCAGGTTCTGCCCCATTTTCCAAACGCTCATAAAACTCATCAACCGAAGCTGTTTCATGAATTTGTGCCTGTGGCAGGCTATAACGTACTGCTTGAATTAAAGCATGACGAAACAAAGGATGATCATCAACGATTAAAATATTCATAAGCGATTAAAGTAATCTTGAACATAAGTATGGCCTATTGTAACCCTACTATTTAGTTGAAAGATACGTTCATCTTATCCATTTTTATGCAAAATGTTGATAAATGCAGAACTTAGCTAAAATATTCAGATGTTTTTTAACATTTAATCAAAATTAATCTGTTTTTTATATAAGCTTACTTTTTATTATAAAAAATATATCACCAATAATTATATAAAATAAAAACAGCAACTTAATATATAAACAAAGGATAAAAATCCACTATTTATCTTTTATATTTAAAACTGATAAGGTTGACCAATTTCGTTATTTTACAGTTTGCCGTCGTTGTTGATTAATAAGTCCAATCTCTTGTTTTAGGCTTAGGAACCAAATTATGACTGGTATCACATCACCAAAACCTTTGAATATTGTTGCTGTTTCTGGTGGCTTAAATACCCCATCTAAAACGGAAAGTTTGGTTCAAGCCATTCTTGATGAGTTATCCGAAGCAACCGATATTAAAGTTCACTTTATTAAATTAAGCGAAATTGGGCCATTACTAGGCGGTGCATTTTATCGCAACCAACTTCCACAGCGTGTACAAGATGATCTTGCAGCAGTTGAAGCAGCAGATGCTTTAATTGTAGGAACACCTGTTTACCGCGCTTCTTTTACGGGCCTTTTCAAACATTTCTTCGATTTTGTTGAACAAACTGCATTGGTCGATGTGCCTGTACTTTTAGCAGCATCAGGCGGTAGCGATCGTCATGCACTGGTACTTGAACATCAACTTCGTCCATTGTTCAGTTTCTTCCAAGCACAAACTTTACCAATTGGCGTATATGCGACCGATCGTGACTTTACCCCTGAATACACGGTGAAAAGCGAGCAATTATCAGATCGTATTACGTTAGCAGTAGCGCGTGCATTACCAATTTTAGAATGGGCGCCAGCGAAAGGTAAACGTGCTGAAGTGATCAAATCTAAGACTCAGCAAGCGAATCAAGAGCTTGGTATTAACAAGCAAATTGAGCAAGAAGAAGTATTACCTTCAGCAGCTGTACCTGATCTTGATGCAGCAGAATCTCGCTTGCATCACAAGTCTGGCAAATCATTAACGCATGTTGCCTAAATAAAAATAACGAATTGGGAGAGCACACCATGACGCAATTACAACAACCGATTAAATTTGCTTATTGGGTACCAAATGTAAGCGGTGGCCTTGTAGTAAGTAACATCGAACAGCGTACAGACTGGAGTTACGACTACAATGTTCGACTTGCTCAGGCTGCCGAAAAAAATGGTTTTGAATATGCGCTCACCCAAATTCGTTTTACGGCGGGCTATGGGGCAGAAAACCAGCATGAATCAGTAAGTTTCAGTCATGCATTACTGGCAAAAACTGAAAAACTTAAGGTGATTGCTGCTATTCTGCCCGGCCCCTGGAAACCGGTACTCGCAGCTAAGCAACTTGCAACAATTGATTATTTAACTGAAGGCCGTATTGCCATTAATGTGGTGAGTGGTTGGTTTAGAGGAGAGTTTGATGCGATTGGTGAAGAATGGCCAGAGCATGATCAACGCTACGTCCGCTCTGAAGAATTTATTCGTACGTTAAAAGGAATTTGGACCACCGATAACTATAGTTTCGATGGTAAATACTATCAATTCCAAAACTACACACTTAAACCAAAACCTCTGCAAAAGCCTCATATTGAAGTGTTTCAAGGCGGCAGCTCACGTGCTGCACGTGACATGGCTTCTCGTGTTTCTGATTGGTATTTCACCAATGGCAATACCGTAGAAGAAATTCAAAAACAAGTCGAAGACATTCGCACTAAAGCAAAAGCCAATAACCATCACGTCAAAATTGGTGTAAATGCGTTCATTATTGCCAGAGATACCGAAGAAGAAGCAAAAGCGGTACTTCAAGAAATTATTGATAAAGCCAACACTGAAGCGGTAAATGCTTTTGGCGATGCCACCCGTGAAGCAGGTGCAGCTTCTCCAGAGCAACAAGGTAACTGGGCAAAATCAAGTTTTGAAGATTTGGTGCAATATAACGATGGCTTTAAAACCAATTTAATTGGTACACCCCAGCAAATTGCAGAGCGTATTGTGGCGCTTAAAGATGTCGGTGTTGATTTGATTCTTTCTGGATTCTTACATTTCATTGAAGAAGTAGAATATTTTGGGGAAAAAGTTCTACCACTCGTTCGCCAATTAGAACTTCAACAAGAAAAGGAGATAGAAATTCAAGCCAAATCAGCCTAAAAAACTTCATTTAAAGCAGCGCAAGAGAATAAAAACAATAAATTAAAAATAAAGACTTATTGGCTCCAAGACTCGGCTTGGAGCCTTTATTTTTTTAAGATTTTTCGACTTCTCGAATCACTGTTTCAACCGAGTAACGGCACCATTTTGAAAGTTTCTCGATAAATTCATTTAATGCTGCGGGTTCAAAATGGCTTACGATCATATAGCACGCATTGCCCATGACTTTAAAGCATTCATCGATTTGTTCATATTGCTTGACCAAATTTTCAATTTCTTCAAAAGCGCGTTGTTCATTTAAATGCAAATGAATAAATTGTTTATGTGAATACTGCACGGCAATAGTGTAGTTTTTGATGACACCAGCATCCATTAACTGAGCAATTCGAGCACCCACCGCCTGCCCTGTCCGGTGAACCCGCTGCCCAATATCTTTATTGGTTAGTCGAGAATCTTGTTTAAGCAATGCAATAATTTTTAGATCAATCGGGTCTAATTCAATATTCATTTTTCATGGTGAAAGAAAACTGGCGGTAATGCTTTCAGCTGACTATAGCCGATTTTGCCAGTAAATAATAATCTTGTTTTATCTCATATCAACAAGATTATTCTTATGAAACAAGCACTATTAGTTATCGATGTACAAAATGATTATTTTAAAAATGGCAAAATGGAATTGGTTGGACCAGAGCAAGCGTTAGAAAAAATAAAGCAGCTTGAACAATATTTTAACGAGAAAAATTTACCAATTATTTATGTACAACATATTAACCCGCCACAAGCGAGTTTCTTCCAAGAAAATACAGATGGGGTTTTACTTCACCCTGAACTTAGTGCTCACGATGAGTCATTAATCGTGATAAAGCATTATCCAAACAGTTTTTTAGAAACCAATTTAGATGAACTTTTAAAAGCACATCAAATTGAGCAACTCGTGATTACAGGCATGATGACTCACATGTGTATTGATTCAGGTACACGTGCAGCCAAAGAACTGGGCTATCAACCCATCTTAATTGCAGATGCCACCGCAACTCGTGATTTAAGCTATGCTGGGAAGACTGCAAAAGCAGAAGATGTACAAACTGCTTTTTTAACTGCCCTTAGCACGTTTGCGAATGTACAAAATACTACTGATTTTTTAGCAAGCTCTTAATAAAGCTTAATAAAAAAGCCCCAAATGGGGCTTTTTTAAAATTAGCTTTGCTTATCGGGGTAAACCGTTGCAATGAGCTGATCTACCACAGCAGGTTCAGCCAAAGTTGAAGTATCACCTAAACTATCAAGCTCATTTGCCGCGATTTTTCTTAAAATACGGCGCATGATTTTACCCGAACGCGTTTTAGGTAATGCTGGTGCCCAGTGTAGTGCATCAGGTGAAGCCACAGGCCCAAGCACTTTACGCACCCAATTAATTAATTCTTTACGTAGTTCTTCCGACTCTGGAACACCCGCTTGCAAGGTCACAAAAGTACAAATACCCTGCCCTTTAATGTCATGAGGCATTCCCACGACGGCAGCTTCTGCCACAGTTTCATGTGACACCAAAGCACTTTCAATTTCAGCAGTACCCAGACGATGTCCAGAAACGTTCAAAACATCATCAACACGACCTGTGATCCAATAATAGCCGTCTTCATCACGGCGGACGCCATCACCTGTAAAATAGGTATTTTTAAAGGTCGAGAAATACGCCTCAATAAAACGGTCTGGGTCACCCCAAATGGTACGCATCTGGCCCGGCCATGAATCTTTAATGACCAGATTACCTTCTACAGCCCCTACTAGCTCATTGCCTTCGCCATCTACAATGGCTGGTTGAATACCAAATAATGGACGTGTTGCTGAACCCGGTTTTAAAGCTGTTGCACCCGGTAATGGTGCAATCAAAATACCGCCTGTTTCGGTTTGCCACCATGTATCAACAATTGGGCAGCGACCTTCACCAACAACGTTGTAGTACCAGTTCCAAGCTTCAGGGTTAATAGGCTCACCGACCGAACCAAGTAAACGCAAGCTACTACGGTTACTTTCACGTACAAATGAATCACCTTCTCGCATCATGGCGCGAATCGCGGTTGGGGCCGTATATAAAATAGAGACTTTGTGCTTATCGACCACATGGCCAAGGCGTGCCCAAGTTGGATACTGAGGTACACCCTCAAACATTAAAGTTGTAGTACCATTTGCAAGTGGGCCATAGAGCAAATAACTATGTCCTGTAATCCAGCCTACATCGGCTGTACACCAGTACACATCATCTTGTTTTAAATCGAAGACCTCTTTAAAGGTACTTGCCACATACACCAGATAACCACCTGTAGTATGCAAAACACCTTTCGGTTTACCTGTCGAACCGGATGTATAGAGAATAAATAAGGGGTCTTCAGCCTTCATAGGTTCTGGAAGACAGTTTGCATCCACTTCCATAATAATGAGGTGATACCACAAATCACGGCCCGGTTTCATTTCAATCGGGTTCGCATTACGGTAAACCACCACTACATTTTCAACGCACTCTGTGCCCGGCAACTCTAGAGCCAAATCAACATTTTCTTTGAGTGGTAAGAGTTTTCCAGCACGTAGACTTGAGTCTGCGGTAATCACCAGTTTAGCTTGGCTATCTTCAATACGGCTTGCTAAAGAGTCTGGCGAGAACCCACCAAAGACCACACAGTGAACCGCACCAATACGAGTACAGGCCAACATGGCAATTGCAGCTTCTGTCACCATTGGCATATACAGCACAACACGGTCACCTTTACCAATACCATATTTCTTTAAAACGTTGGCAAAGCGGCAGACTTCGTCGTGTAATTCTTTATAAGAAACGATTTTATGACGAGAAGGATGGTCACCTTCCCAAATAATTGCAGGTTTATGTGGATGTTCTTTAAGATGCCTGTCTAGGCAGTTTGCTGACACGTTCAACTCACCATCAGCAAACCATTCAATTTTGAAATTGTCTTTGTCAAAACTCGTATTTTTAACTTGGGTAAATGGCTTTATCCAATCGACAATTTTAGCTTGCTCTGCCCAGAATTCATCAGGGTTCTCGATAGAGTGTTGATAACGTTTAAAGTAGTCTGCTTCAACAGTACGAGCTGTTTTTTTAAATTCCTCTGGTACTGGATAGATCTCATTCATACGCAACTTCCTTGATCTTGTGCATCCCATCTCGAGACTGTGGCTATTATTTTACTGGATCTTATTTGCATGCCTTTGCAGTATGATGACTCTTTCAAAGTCCAAACAATGCGACTTTGGTCATATATTAACCACTTACTCAAGCATACGAAATTGTGAACATTTTTATAAAATTAAGTTGATTTAAAACATTTGTCTATAGCTTTTACTTTTATAATTTTTGCAAGATTTGATGGTTTTGATCATCAACAAAGATTATTTTGTCTCTCATACGCAACACAGGAATAAAATAATATGTTTGCCCAAACAAGCTCCTCACGCCCACCTCAGCTCCCTTTTAGAGATAGTCCGTTTTCAATTCATGGACGCTTTAATCGTATGAGCTATTTAGGTGGTTATGGACTGATTTATTTAGTCACCCTCTTGGGCTATTTCATTTTGGCCTCATTTCTTGGAAGTTTTCAGCTTTCAAGCAATTTATTTAATTTTGAATTTTATAGCTCTCTTTCTGGAGCCAGTGCTTTAGTGGTCTGGGCTTTTTCGCTGTTTTTAATTTATTTAAATATTGTTCTCGTTGTTCGACGCTTGCACGATCTAAATAAGAGTGGCTGGATGGGATTACTGTTGTTCATTCCAGTTGTTCAGTTCTTTTTTATGATTTATTTACTGCTTGCCTCAGGTACAGCAGGTCCAAATGAGTACGGCCCTGTTCGACCAGCAACGTTTATAGAAAAACTCATGGCTTGGCTTATTTTAGTCGCTATTTTAGTTAGCCTTATTTCAACAGCAGGAATTTTTTATTATTTCTCAGGGACTGATACCTTAGAAACACCGACACAAATCTTACAAAAAGGAACGGAATACTTTTAATTAAAAAACACTTTATTATTTAGATGAACTCATTATAGTAGGCGCACATTTTATCTCCTACTATGATGAAAGCCGAAAATCGCTTTCATAAATTTTTTTTTAATTGAGACTTGCCGTGGCTGATGAACAAAAATCCTTAACGGATGTCGCAAAAAATACAGGCGAACTTTTGCAAGAAGCGGGTACTAAAACCACTCAAACGGTTTTAGCGCATACCGAAAAGTATCATGATGCCTATACCACAATTGATAAAATCGTGGATAACTTCTGGGAACGTGTGCCTTATATATGTATTGCGATTATCGTTTTTATTATTTTTTGGCTACTGACCAAATTATTTAAGTTCTTTGTTCGTAAAACCTTAGAAAACCGCTCTTACACGCGCCAAAACCTCGTTTTGGTCTTAAACCGTGTAGGCAGTACAGCGATTTTATTCTTTGGTTTCTTAATTGCTTTAGTGATCTCGATTCCAGGGTTTACACCAGGGCAACTTATGAGTGCTCTTGGAATTGGTTCTGTCGCTATTGGTTTTGCATTTAAAGACATCTTTCAAAACTTACTGTCAGGCATCTTAATCTTATTAAGCGAGCCATTCCGCATTGGCGATTCCATTGTTGTCAATTCGCTTGAAGGAACTGTTGAAGATATTCAAATTCGTGCAACATTCTTACGCTCGCCAGATGGCCGTCGCATTGTTATTCCAAACGCAACTGTTTATACAAGTGCTTTAACTGTAAATACTGCTTATCAACAACGACGCTGTGAGTTTGTAGTCGGAATTGGATACGAAGATGACGAACAAAAAGCCAAGCAGATTATTTTAGATATTCTTAATAATGACCGAAATGTACTCAGTCAGCCAGCCTTCTCGGTTAACGTTACAGCGTTAGCAGATTTCTCGGTTAACCTGACTGTACGCTGGTGGGTTGATACGACTGAAACTGATATTTCGTCATCTACGAGCACCATTCAAGCTCAGGTCAAACAAGCTTTTAATGCGAACGGAATTAATATTCCTTACCCAATTCAGGAATTAAAAATGGCAGCAAATCAGCCACTTTTAAACCCTGAAGCATTAACTAAATAAACGACCTAAAATATAAGAAATAGACGTTTCAGTTCTTAAAATACGGTTGCCTAAGCTCACAGCTTGGCAGCCGTTTTTTGTGAGCAAATCAATTTCATAGGGAATAAAACCACCTTCAGGTCCAACAACTACACTACAAGCATGTGGAATATTGACGGGCATGCTCTGCTCGGCATAAGGATGAGCCACATAAGCGGGTGTTTCTTTCGAAATTAAGCTTGGCAAAACATCTTCAACAAAAGGTTTAAAGCGTTTGTACATTTGAATTTCAGGAACAATCGTGTCACCTGCTTGCTCAAGCCCTAAAGTCACATAGTTGTCGAGTTGTTGCAAAAATGGAGTTTGCCAATAACTTTTATCGACGCGATAACTATGAATCAGACTAATCTTTTCGACCCCTAAAGTCACACTGTCCATGATTAAACGACGTAAAACTTTGGGCCTAGGTAAAGCTACGATTAAATGAACCGGGAGTTTTGCAGGGACAGCTTCTTCACTAATAGGGCTTATACAAACTTCTTGCTCGTTAATCGAAATAATCTCGGTCGTATAACGAGCGCCATTACGAACACCAACTTTTAGATTTTGGCCCACCGTAATATCAAGATGTTCACGTAAATGCTGTAATTGGCGCTTTGAATGAATTGACCACGTGTCTGACTGAACATCTTCAGGTTCTAGCAAAACGATATTCATGATTTATCGGCCAAATACCGATTAATTACGCCAATATGTTTTTGCAATGAACCTTGGTTACGTTGCAAGACTTTATGCGCTTGTTCCACCACTTGTTGGCTCTGATCAGGTTCAGCTAAACATGCCATCCAAATTGCCACAACTTGCTCAGCGTCTTGAGCAATCAACACACCATTTTCGTCAATAAATTCATCGACAATGGTTTGGAAATTAAAGTAACGAGGTCCAATTACGGTCGGCACATTCAAAACCATAGGCTCTAAAATATTATGTCCACCACCCGGCTCATTTAAAGAACCACCCACAAAACACACCTGACTTAAGGCGTACCATAACCAAAGCTCACCCATACTATCAGCTAGATAAACCTGTGTACTCGGATGAATACTTTGGTTCAAACTTCTACGATGAGTAATTAAATCTAGGTTTTGGCAAATTTCAAATACTTCGTCGAAACGTTCAGGATGTCGAGGTACGACAATACAAACTAACTCTGGATCTGACTTTAAATAAGGCTGAAGTGCCTGCAAAATTTGTTGTTCTTCGGGTGCATGTGTACTGGCAATTGTCAGTACTTTTCGTTGGCCCAAATACCATAGCTGGTGTAACTTTGCTGCCTGATTTATAAATGCTTCTGGTGCGTGAATATCAAATTTAATATTTCCAACCACCTGACTTTTTTGTTGATCTAAGCCAAGCTCGACATAGCGTTGACGAGTAGCATTATCTTGTGCCAACACCCAGTCAATTTGTTTCAGCATTCCTGCTGTTAGACCTGAAACTCGACTATAACCTTTAGCTGATTTTTCTGATAACCGCGCATTTAACAATAAACAAGGAACCTGTTGTAGCTTGGCTTGATCGATTAAATTTGGCCAAAGTTCAGTTTCAACCAATGCTAAAAGTTTTGGCTGATACAACTCAAAAAATTGTTTTAAAAGATGCTTTTGATCAACAGGCAAATAAACTGCTTGAAATAAATCTAAATAAGGTGCTTTTAAAAATAATGATTTAGCGCGTGCCTGCCCGGTTTTAGTCGTATTGGTAACCAAAACAGGTTGTCCAAGTTTAAGATAATGCTCGATTAAAGGCTGCGCAGCATTGGTTTCTCCAACCGAAACAGCATGGAACCAAATTGCTCTCACATTTTTCGGAGATTCAAACGGCCCAAATCTTTCAAGACATTCCTGATTATATAATTCCTGGCTTTCTGCACGTTTTTTTATCCGCCAGTGGTAAAAAGGTTTTAATAAATGGAGTGCGGTGTTGTACCAAAATGGGGTCGCCAAGCGGTTTGCCTCAAATAGTCAAAGTTTAAAACTGGGGAAAATATAACATAGATAGAAAAAATGGCAGAGTTTCGATACCTAAACTCTACCATTACAAGGAAAAGCGATTTACTGAGCCCATAAATCAAATAAGTCAGTAAATCATCTGTTCAAAAAATTATGAAGCTTCTAGCGTTGGATAGTCTGTATAACCTTCAGCACCTTTCGCATATAAAGTTGTTGGTTGAAGTTCATTTAAAGGTAAGTCTTGCTCTAAACGCTGTAAAAGATCTGGGTTGGCAATATATGCTTTACCAAAAGATACTGCATCAGCTTCACCATCATGCAAAATACGTTTTGCTGACTCTGGTGTTAGGTTCTCATTCGCAATCCATACACCATTAAATTTTTCACGAAGTTTAGGGCTAATACTATCAGCAGCTTCATATTCACGAGAGAAGATGAAAGCAACATTACGTTGGCTCAATTGTTCAACCACATAACCAAAAGTTGCTAACGGGTTTTCATCACCCATATCGTGTGAATCACCACGTGGTGCAATATGTACACCTACTCGGCCAGCGCCCCACACTTCAATAAATGCATCAACGACTTCTAATAATAAGCGTGCACGGTTTTCAACAGGACCACCGTATTCGTCATCACGTTGATTCGTATTACTTTGAAGGAACTGGTCAATTAAGTAACCATTCGCTGCGTGTAATTCAACACCATCAAAACCAGCTGCTTTAGCCAATTCTGCTGAATGTTTATATTGAGCAACAACCTCTTTCACTTCTTCAAGTGAAAGTGCACGCGGTTTTACATACGGACGTTTAGGACGTAATAAACTCACTTCACCCGCAGGTTGAATTGCACTTGGTGCAACAGGAATATCACCATCTAAAAGTTCAGGATGCGAAATACGACCCACATGCCAAAGTTGAGCTACAATTTTTGAACCTTGAGCATGAACTGCCTCAATAATTTTATTCCAAGCTTGTGCTTGCTCTTGTGACCATAATCCTGGGGTTTCTGCATAACCTACAGTTTTTGAACCAATCACTGTTGCTTCAGTCAAAATAAGACCAGCATTTGCACGCTGTTGATAATATTCAACCATTAAATCATTAGGTACTCGACTTTCACCACTACGCGCACGCGTTAATGGAGCCATTACTAATCGATTTTTGATTTCAAAATCACCAACCGTTAAAGGAGTATTGAGTTCAGCCATTGTCGCCTCGACTTACACTTTAATATCGTTAAAGTGTTTGTTTTAAATGTTCGATATATTGCTGAATCAAAGCTTCGTTACGTGAAAAATAAGACCATTGACCATATTTTTGGACCTGAATTAGGCCCGCCTGTTGTAAAACAGACAAATGATTCGACATTGTAGACTGCGCTACTTTGCCCAACCGCTCAATATGACCTGCACAAACACCTTTCTCAAAACTACCACCACACTCTTCCACTGGTAAATAATGGTCAGGTTCTTTCAACCATTGCAAAATTTGCCGACGTAGCGGATTGGAAAGGGCTTTGCTAATTGCATCAATATCCATAGGCTCAACACGTCTTTTAAACGAACAAAGCTTTATTCAGCATTTCGAAAACATCATATCGCATTTCCGCGATATTCATATCTGTTTTTTTCGATATTCATATCGCATTTTTTCGATTAACATTCGAAGACTGAACTGCTTTGCCGTTTTAATCGCTAAAAATCCAAGAGTTCTACATATTCATAGATGAACTGTATTTAAACTAAAAGTTCAGCAGACTCTTATAAACCTTGTTTTAAGCTCGCCTCAATAAAGCGATCAAGGTCACCATCAAGAACAGCACCTGTATTAGAGTTTTCAACACCCGTACGTAAATCTTTAATACGCGAATCATCTAATACATATGAACGAATTTGACTTCCCCAACCAATATCAGACTTCGAGTCTTCTAGCGCTTGAGCTGCGTCATTACGTTTTTGCATTTCCAATTCATACAATTTCGCACGTAACTGTTTCCATGCGTGGTCACGGTTAGCATGTTGCGAACGCTGGTTCTGACACGCCACCACAATACCTGTTGGAGTGTGAGTTAAACGGACTGCCGAATCGGTTTTGTTAATATGCTGACCACCTGCACCAGATGCACGGTAAGTATCTGTACGAACATCAGAAGGATTAATATCAATTTCAATATTGTCATCAACTTCTGGGGAAATAAACACTGCCGAGAACGAAGTATGACGGCGGTTACCACTGTCAAATGGTGATTTACGAACTAAACGGTGTACACCTGACTCTGTGCGTAACCAACCATAGGCATATTCACCTTCAACACGAATCGTTGCAGACTTAATACCAGCTACGTCACCATCAGATACTTCCATGAGCTCTGCTTTAAAACCATGACGTTCAATCCAACGCATATACATACGTAATAGCATAGATGCCCAATCTTGTGCTTCGGTACCACCTGAACCTGATTGAATCTCGACATAGCAAGGATTCGGGTCCATTGGGTTACTAAACATACGACGGAATTCAAGTTTAGCCAGTTCATCTTCAGCAGCGCCAAGTTCAGACTGAACATCTTCAAGCAAGCTTTCATCATCGGCTTCTACAGCCAAATCCAACATTGCTTTTGCATCTTCAAGTTGTGTTGATAACCCATCCAATACATTAATAACGTTTTCTAGTTCGCCCTTTTCTTTCGCCATGGCCTGAGCGCGGCTTTGGTCATTCCAGATCGCAGGATCTTCTAACTCACGTAAAACTTCTTCTAAACGCTCTTTTTTCAGATCGTAGTCAAAGATACCCCCGTAGTGTTTGGCTACGATCAGTTAAGTCTTTCAATTGGTTTAGATAAGGATTAATTTCCACGCGAGTGTTCCCATAAGAGCAGATAAACAGTCAATTATTTTAGCATAGCTGCGGTTATCTTCGAACCTGCTTTGTATTTCTCATTATATTTCACTCATCTGATTTCTAATTTTTCTTCAGTTCATTTTAAGTTTAACTAGTAACATCCTCATACAAAATTGGGTACTTTTACAGCATTTTTTATGATCTACACAAAATATCCTCAATTTTAATAAAATAAAACATTCTAATTTTAAATTTTAAAATCAAATACTTAAGTTAAACATATTTACAAAAAAAGCACATAGTTACAGTATGGTTACTTGCACAAGATTGACGCTAACTCATTTTCCTCTAGACTGAAACTTGTAACAAAACATTTATAAATCGCTTTTTAGAGGGGAGAGATTCCATGAAAAAACTAGCAATTGCATCAGCTCTTTTATCTGCACTCGCAGTAAGTGGCGCAGCAAACGCTTACCAAGCTGAAGTTGGTGGTTCTTACAATTATCTTGATCCAGACAACGGTAGCAGCGTAAGTAAATTCGGTGTTGACGGGACTTATTACTTTAATCCTGTTCAAACTCGTAACGCTCCACTTGCTGAAGCAGCTTTTTTAAGCCGTGCAAGTAATGTTAACGCACTTATCAACTATGGCGATAACAGCGGTACAAAAGACACTCAGTATGGCGTAGGTGTTGAATACTATGTTCCTAACTCAGATTTCTACCTTAGCGGTGATGTAGGTCGTACTGAGCGTGAAATTGATAACACCAATATTGATAGTAAAGTAACAACTTATGCAGCTGAAGTAGGTTATTTACCAGCTCCAGGTTTATTACTTGCGCTAGGTGTTAAAGGTTACGACGAAAAAGACGGTAAAGACGGCGCTGATCCAACAGTTCGTGCTAAATACGTAACTCAAGTAGGTCAACATGACGTAAACCTTGAAGCGTTCGGTGCGTTTGGTGACCTAGACGAATATAAAGTTCGTGGTGACTACTACATCGATAAAACTTTAAGTCTTGGTGTGGATTACTACAATAACGACTTAACTGATAAAGATGAATTTGGTATTAATGCTAAAAAATTCTTAAATCAACAAGTAAGTCTTGAAGGTCGTATTGGTTTCGGTGACAACGACAACACTTATGGTGTTCGTGCAGGCTACCGTTTCTAATCTAGTCTAAAAGTTTCTAAAAAAATCCGCTCAAATGAGCGGATTTTTTTATTGGTTTAAATGCACAATACGCAATTGTAAATTTACATTGCCCTTAAATACATTACGATCAATCTCATAGACTAAATGAACTTCATTTCGCATAGGATCAAATTCAAATCTTCCCGCGGCATTAAAAGCAATCGCATCAAAAGTATATTGATCAAGGGCTAATCTAAGCTTTAGATGTGTTTCTTTAAGCCAGCGATAATCAACAACTTTAAAGTGTCCTTCAAACTGAGGAAAAGGGAATTTTTGCCCCCATGGTCCAAGCTGTTCTATCCAGTCCAATGTATCTAGTTGCAAAGCCGAAGCTGGTAACTCTCCATCTGTCCACAAAGTAGCCTGAAAAAGAGATTCTTCCATAGCTGCAACACAGGCAGTAAAAACTGTTTTAAAAGCATCAAAATTTTCTTTACGTATCGTTAAACCTGCTGCTGCCGCATGTCCGCCAAAATGGCTCACCAATTCTGGATGTTGTTCAGCAACCTGTTCAATCATATCTCGGATATGTACACCATCAATTGAACGCGCAGATCCTTTAATATGCACACCATCTTCATCTGGTGCAAAGACAATAGCTGGTCGATGAAACTGTTCTTTTAAACGTCCTGCTACAATTCCAATCACACCTTGATGCCAACTCTCTTCAAAGAGTACAAGAGCTTGTGGAATATCTTCTTTTGAGAGTTGCAAACTATCTAAAGCAGATAAAGCTTGCTGCTTCATCTCCCCTTCAATTTGTCGCCGCTCTATATTTAACTGATTTAATTGTTGAGCAATCGGATAAGCTGTTTCCATAGAATCTGCTAATAAACATTCAATGCCTATACGCATGCTCTCCATACGCCCAGCAGCATTAATACGCGGACCTAAAACAAAACCTAGATCTTGTGCACGCAAAGACGACGCCTCTCGCCCAGCAATATCCAACAGTGCCAATATTCCAACTCGACATTGATGTTGCTGAATGCGCTTCACGCCTGCATCCACTAAAATGCGGTTGTTATAATCTAATACAGCAACATCCGCATAAGTTCCCAAAGCGACTAAATCTAGATATTGAGTGACTTTACTTGTGCTTTTACCTTGTCTGCTACGTAAACTTGCCAAATTGGCCAGCACATAAAAAGCAACTCCAACCCCTGCAAGCGCTTTACTTGGAAAATCACAACCTAACTGATTTGGGTTAACCACCGCTTCTGCCGGAGGTGTTTCTTTAGTTGTTAAATGATGATCTGTAATAATAACTTGCATGCCCAATGCATGGGCTGTATCAACCCCAGCATGGCTGGAAATTCCATTATCGACTGTAATTAATAAATCGGGCTGATAAGTTTGATATGCAAGCTCTGCAATTGCGGGGGTAAGCCCATAACCATATTTAAATCGGTCTGGAACTAAATAGTCGACTTGTGCTCCCATATCACGAAGCGCCAATACCATTAACGCTGTGCTGGTTGCACCGTCAGCATCATAGTCCCCAACAATAACAATTTTTTCATGCTCATCAATGGCTTGATCTATTAAAGCTACAGCGGTTTCTAATCCCTTGAGCTGAGGAGCAAGTAAATTCTTAAGCTTTAATTCTAATTCCTGCTCAGATTGTACTCCACGCCTTGCCAAAATCTCGGCAATAAACGGAGGCACGCCCTGAAACTGTTCAGGGCGTGTCAATAAAGGTCTTTGTTTGATTTGTATTTTTGTCATTTAAGGCATCAGTCGGTGCAGCGTCCATTGACCGTCGATTTTTTCATAACTCAAGCGGTCATGTAAACGATTTGGTCGCCCTTGCCAGAATTCATAATAATCTGGTTGCAGACGATAGCCTCCCCAGAACTCTGGCTTATCAAGCACTTCACGAGTTTCAACTTGCTGCTGTAGATCTTGAAAACGTTGCTGTAACAGCTCTCGGCTTTCAATTTTACCGCTTTGTGGAGTACTAATATGTGCTGCAATCTGGCTATCACGTGGTCGCTTAAGATAGTAATCTGTAGATTCTTGCTCAGCAATTTTAACTACATGACCACCAACTCTTACCTGACGCTCTAGACTTGGCCAGTAAAATAATAATTCGGCATAAGGATTTTCTGCCAAATCTATACCTTTCTGACTGTCATAATTCGTATAAAAATCATAACCAGCTTCTGTGGCCCCACGTAACAATACTGTTCGAACATGAGGTCTACCATTCGCACTTGCTGTTGCTAATGACATGGCATAGGGTTCATGCAAATTGGCTGCTAGAGCATGGTTAAACCAACCAAGAAACTGCTGATGAGGGTTAGAGTCAACCTGCCCCTCATACAACTCGCCTTGCTCATAGCTCAAGCGTAATTCACTTAAATCTTTGATGACATCACTCATGTCATGGCACCTTATGCGACTTGTGCTTGTGAACGAACTGAATCTGCTAAATGCTGAGCTAAAGCATTCACTTCTTGCTCATCGTCACCTTCAACCATGACACGAATCACAGGCTCTGTTCCTGACTTACGAATCAAGATACGCCCACGGCCTTTGAGCTGTGCTTCAGCTTTATCAAATTCAGTTACCAATGCTGGAATAGAATATGGATCAAGCATTTGTTCTAAACGTACATTTAAAAGAACTTGTGGGAATAATTTAAAGTCTTGAACCAATTCATGAAGAGCCTTGTTTTGCTCAACCATCACAGTTAAAACTTGAAGTGCGGCGATAATTGCATCACCAGTCGTACTCTTGTCTAAGGTTAAAATATGACCAGAAGGCTCACCACCTATCACCCAACCATTTTCTTCTAAAGCCTGTAATACATAGCGGTCACCGACTTTTGCACGAACAAAGTTAACATTTGCTTTTTCAAATGCAACTTCAAGTGCCATATTACTCATGACAGTACCAACAATACCCGCTGGCTTATTTTGCGCCTGAGTCGCCAAAATATATAAAATATGGTCACCATCAATTAAGTTACCAAACTTATCGACCATCACAACACGGTCAGCATCGCCATCAAAGGCAATACCTAAATCTGCTTCGTGCTCAACCACTGCTTTTTGTAAGTGTTCAGGATGTGTTGAACCACAGCCTTCATTAATATTTAAGCCATCTGGTTCATTATATAAAGCAACAACTTTTGCCCCTAGCTCACGGAAAACTGAAGGCCCAACGCTATATGCCGCACCATGAGCACAGTCCAACACAATCTTTAAATTATTTAAATCAAAGTGGTAGGGGAATGTAGATTTACAGAATTCGATATAGCGACCATTTGCATCATTTACACGAACACTTTTACCTAAGTTTGCAGTGTCCTCAATAAATAAATCTTTTTCTAATTCGCGGTTAATTTCTTCTTGTAATGAATCCGGTAATTTTTTGCCTTCACTTGAAAAGAATTTAATCCCATTATCATAATATGGATTATGTGATGCAGAAATAACAATACCTGCATGTGCATGCAAAGCACGAGTAAGGTGTGCAATTGCTGGTGTTGGTAACGGGCCAAGTAAATGAACATATACGCCAGCAGCGTTTAAGCCTGCCTGCAAAGCAGATTCTAAAATATAACCAGATAAACGTGTGTCTTTTCCTAATACAACGAGCGGTTTATTTTTTGGACTCGTTCGTTTTAATACCTTCCCTGCAGCAAAACCGAGTTTTAAAGCAAACTCTGGAGTAATAGGCATTTGCCCAAATTTTCCACGAATACCATCCGTTCCAAAATAACTCATAGCTTATCTCATTCTTACGCCACTTCAGCGGTGGCTCACTTCATATATGGCAATTCCGCCATATTTCTTTTCTTCAGTTTTACTTTACACCAAAAACAAAAAGCCGTCAGTGTAATGACGGCTTTCTTCATTGTTTTGGTTACCAAATTCTAACCAACACGATAGTTTGGAGCTTCTTTAGTAATCGTTACATCGTGAACATGTGACTCAGACATACCCGCTGAAGTGATTTTCACAAATTTCGCGTTTTGGCGAAGATCTTCAATCACAGCTGAACCTGTATAACCCATCGATGAACGTAAACCACCCATCATTTGATGAACGATGTTACCCATTGGGCCTTTATATGGAACACGGCCTTCGATTCCTTCTGGTACTAACTTCTCAGCACCCGCTTTTGAATCTTGGAAATAACGGTCAGCAGAACCAGTTGCTCCCGCCATTGCACCTAATGAACCCATACCACGATATGCTTTGTAGTAACGACCTTGGAAAAACTCAACTTCGCCAGGTGCTTCTTCAGTACCAGCTAGAAGTGAACCAACCATGATTGTGCTTGCACCCGCACCAATCGCTTTTGCCATATCGCCAGAGAAGCGGATACCACCATCTGCAATTAAAGGAATTTGATCTTTCAATGCATTAGCAACGCTGTCAATCGCAGAAATTTGTGGCATACCAATACCTGCCACAATACGAGTTGTACAGATAGAACCAGGACCGATACCCACTTTTACAGCATCTGCACCTGCATCTAATAATGCTAATGCAGCATCACCAGTTGCGATATTTCCGCCAATCACTTGTACTTGAGGGAAGTTTTGTTTCACCCAGCGTACACGTTCAATTACACCAGCTGAATGACCGTGTGCTGTATCAACAACGATTACGTCAACACCAGCTTCAACCAATGCTTCCACACGACTTGGTGTATCAGCACCTGTACCTACCGCAGCACCAACACGTAAACGACCAAGATCATCTTTACAACTGTTTGGATAGCTCTCAGCTTTGCGGAAGTCAGTCACTGTAATTAAGCCTTTAAGTTCGTTGCTCTCGCCAACGACCAAGACTTTTTCAATACGGTGTTTTTGCAATAATGCTTGAATATTTTCTTTAGACTCGCCTTCACGCACAGTGACTAAACGATCTTGGCCTGTCATGATGTTGCTAACAGGTTGTTCTAAATTGGTTTCAAAACGCGTATCACGGCCTGTCACAATACCAACAACCTTGCCGTCTTTAACAACAGGTACACCGCTAATGTTATTAGCAGTGGTAATTGCAATCAGTTCACGTACTGTAGTTTCAGGCGTTACAGTGATAGGGTCTTTCACCATACCCGCTTCGAATTTCTTTACACGGCGTACTTCTGCAGCTTGAGCAGCAATATCCATGTTTTTGTGCAAAATCCCGATACCACCATTTTGTGACATCGCAATCGCCATACGTGACTCAGTCACTGTATCCATTGCAGCTGAAACTAATGGGATATTTAAATGAATGCCGCGAGTTAAACGTGTCTTTAGAGAGACATCTTTTGGGAGAACAGTAGAGTAGGCAGGAAGTAATAAGACATCATCGAAGGTTAGCGCTTCTTGAACGATGGTCAGCATAACAATCTCACTGGTAAATTCCGTGAGCTATTATAAACAAATTTCAATGCAATTTTCATATTATCTTTGCCTTTTTCAGCAATAGATGTAGAGCTGCTCTAAATAATTCCCACTTATTATAGTTTTAACGTTATTTTTTAATCTATGTTTTTGCAACCCAGAATTTTATCTGGGTTGCTCATTTGACATTATATTTAGGCAGGACAACTAAAAACTTGTTCTGTCATTA
The DNA here is from genome assembly GCF_000399665.1 of Acinetobacter calcoaceticus ANC 3811. GTDB lineage: Bacteria > Pseudomonadota > Gammaproteobacteria > Pseudomonadales > Moraxellaceae > Acinetobacter > Acinetobacter calcoaceticus_B. Next base: position 3,189,994 of record NZ_KB976986.1, on the reverse strand, counting down.
AGTCGACACCACAAGGTAAAGGCTCAATCCAGTCCAAAAACCGATTAATCATTTCTTTACCTATAAATGGGCTGCCGTGCTGTGGAACAATCATTTCAATATCCATCTGGCGAACCATGTTTACCCATAAACGGATAACCTTATTGGAACACATATAGCGTTGGTGAAAAGCTTTCATTTTTAGAACGTGCATATCGAAATCTGTTAGAGGTTGATTAGCATCCTCAACAATCGAAGCGCCCATGTCGCCAGAAAATAGAATTTTAGCGACTGGATCATAAAACTGAAAATTACCGACCGAATGTAGAAAATGAGCAGGAACTACCACAAGCTTTGACTCCCCCAATTGAATCACTTGACCCTGATCAGGTAGTTCAATTAGGCGATCTTCCCAATTCCCTTTCATACGTTCACTCATAAATGAGGAATTTAGGTGCGGTAGAAAACGTGCCCATAATTTTGACGCCACCACTTTAGCGTCTGTATAGACTAACCAGCGCGGCATTGAAGTAATAATATCTGGATCCTGATGCGAAGCCATCACATAGTCTAGATTTTTCAAGCGTGTATATTTATTTAATTCCATCGTTAATGGAACGTAGGTCAAATCGCCACCCGGATCGATTACAGCAGCGCGCTCATGATCAATAATTAAAAATTGATTGGCTTGGATACCTTCCCCTTTGACCAAACTGGTAAAACTAATACATTTATGAATGCCATTATCAAATAGTATCTGCGATGTTGTTTTTTCAAACCCCATACAATTTCCCCAAAAAAACTTTAAATATTAGATATTTTTATATCCATACTAAAATAAAGGGATTCAACAATTCTTGCAATGAATTGCTTTATTTTTCTCATAATATTTTAAAATAGCTTTTGCTTTTCTTATTTTATAAATGAATCATAATGTTATTTAAAATTAAAACATAATAAATTAAAATAATTCTCATTATCAGTTTTGTCTTTTGCGCTGCCTAGGCCTCCCATGAACCAAGCACCTTATTTTTCAAGCTCCAAAACATTGTTAGCAGTTGCTATTTTTAGCTTAATGACAGCAAGTCATGCTGATGAAACAGCAGAACAACAAAATTCAACCAGTGTGCTGCCCACAATTTCTATTCAGGCGCAAAAAGAAACCAGCTCTGCCTATGTCGCAACAAAAGCAACCTCTGCCTTAAAATCGGATGCACCCTTATTTAAGACGGCTCAATCGGTTTCTGTGGTGACTCGTGAACAGCTCGACCAGAAACAAGCTAGAACTCTAGCAGATGCACTTGAAGGCATTGCAGGTGTTGAAGCTGGAAAACTTGGTCGTCGTGGTTGGGATGATTTTGTTATTCGAGGCCAGACCTCTTCCGATTCGGTTTATGTAGATGGTTTAAGAATCGGTCAAAGTTCTCCAACGCCATCTGTAGCAGCTGAACTATCGGGCATGGATCAGGTCCAAGTTTTAAAAGGCCCAGCCTCTATTAATTTCGGTTTGGTTGCGCCAGGCGGCATGGTGAATTTAGTCACTAAACGACCTGAAGCAGAAAACTTTGCGCGTGCTAGCATGACTTATGGCAGCTATAACTTAAAAGAAGGTACATTCGATTTAAACTATAGCCCTAATAATAGTGAAAAAGGTGCTTTCCGTTTAAATGGCCGCATCTCTGACCAAGATGACCCGACAGATTATGTGTATTTTAAAAATTACTATATCTCCCCTTCTTACAATTTCGACTTAGGTGATAACACTGACCTCTCTGTAATCGCAAGCTATCAGCACCGCGAATATATTCGTCAACAAGGTTTGCCTGTAATTGGTACTTTAAAAGATAATCCTAACGGCGCTATAGACCGAAGCTTGTATATTGGCGATCCTAATTTCGGTAAATATGAGGCAGATGTTTATCGTACGGGTTATACGTTTAAACATGCATTTGATAATGGCTGGAACTTTAACCAGAATTTTGCCGTGCAAAAAACTGAAATGGATGGCACTGCGGTTTTTGCTCGTACAGGTAGTAACTTTTGGGCAGATAAAGACTACACCACCATAAGCCGTAAAAATAACAGCCGCCACCAAATTATTGATAATTTAAGTTTCGCCATCGATAACCGTTTAAATAAACAGTTTGATTTATATGGTATGCAACATGACTTCAATATAGGTGTAGATGCCTTCCAAGAAAAAAGTGATTACACCAATAACCGTTGTAATGTAGGTGATTTAAACATATATGCTCCTGTATATGGGCAAACTGTTACCTGTTCCGACCCTGTCAGCAACCACGATATTAACCGCTTAAAATACGCAGGTTTATATATTCGTGACCGTATTCAACTCAATGATCAATGGCTTTTAAGCTTGTCTGGACGCCAAGACTGGGCACAAACCCAAAGCACAAGCTTAGTTACAAGTAGTGCGAGTAAACAATCAGACAATGCTTTTACGGGTAGTGCCTCTGTCATGTATACCCTTAATGACATTGTTGCCCCTTATGTTAGCTATGCCACTTCATTTACACCTAACAGCGGTACTGATGTAAATAAAAATCCGTTCAAACCTGAAGAAGGTAAACAGGTTGAAGTCGGGATGAAGTTACAAAGCCCAGACCAACGGATTCAAGGTGCTATCGCTTGGTATGATTTAAAACGTCAGAATGTTGTAGTTAATGATTTAGTAAATCCAAATGAAAAAGTACAACGTGGCGAACAGTTAACACGTGGTATTGAAACTGAACTCAGCGCAGAAATTTTAGAAGGCTTAAAATTAACGGCTGCATATACCTACACGATTGATGCTGAAATTAGTAAAGATGCAAACTCAAGCAATGTAGGAAAAGCACTCGATAATATTCCTGAGCATGCTTATAGCTTGTCAGCGCGCTATAAATTTGACCCAACATCAAAACTTGGTTGGTATGTTGGCGGTGGATTCCGTGGTGAAACATATAAAACTGTCGATGGCTTAGATGTTCACGTTCCGGGCTATACAGTATTTGACACTGAAGCTGGCTATGACGCTGGACATTGGGGTGCCCAACTTGCGATTCGTAATTTATTTGATAAAGATTACTATGCAGGTGCACTAAATGAAAATTTAGTGACACTCGGTAACCCACGCCAAATTAATTTTACAGTGAAATTTAACTACTAAAATGACCTACAAAAAAACGCACTCGAATTGAGTGCGTTTTTTATGGCAGCTTTAAATGTTTTAGAAGAAATAATGCTGCACTAAAGTAGAGACACCGACAATTAAGAAAATAGCAGCGCCAATTTTATGAATGAGAGAGATAGATAAACGTTCAGCTAATTTATTACCAATAAATACAGCTGGTGCATTGGCAATCATCATCCCTAAGGTTGTACCTAACATTACCCAGAAAATGCTGTCATAACGTGCAGCTAAAGCAACTGTCGCAATCTGAGTTTTATCACCAATTTCTGCTAAGAAAAACAGGATAAAGGTTGCACCAAAAACACCAAATTTTTGCCATCTGTTAATGCTATCAGTTTCATCATCTAGCTTATCGGGAATAAGCATCCAGAACGCCATACCAATAAAACCACCCGCAAGTACCCAAACTAAAATTTCGGGACTCAAAACGGTCGTAATCCACTGCCCAAGTACAGCAGAGATACCATGGTTAATTAAAGTAGCTAAAAGAATCGCAATGAGAATAGGGATTGGCTTACGGAAACGTGCAGACAGTAAAAGGGCCAACAATTGAGTTTTATCGCCCATTTCAGCTAGGGCAACAATCGAGGTAGAAATCAGAAATTCTTGCATGTCGTTTCTCTGGCTAGCATAAATGCCCATGACCTACCCCTCCTGCTAGCCAAATATCTGCAGAGTGGTAAATCAAAGGTCTTGCCAACTCGGAAACGATGAGACGTTTAAGCTATGATGACCATGTTCTGTTGAACAATTATGTTGATCATCACCTATTCATTCAGAAATGAATAGCGGCTACTCCCCAATGAAGTATGTGCTCATTATATTCGAGCAGTTCTATTTTTCAAACAAAAAATTTTATCCATGCCCACACTAACAGCCGCCCCAAGCCCAATACTAAAGCTAAACAGATACTTAAGTTAATAAAACCAAAATTATTAACGCCAGCTATATGTTGTGATTGAAATTCGAATGGCAAAATAAGCGTTGCCACAAATACTTCCAAACCCATTGCAACGTAGGTCATCCACTCCCAAGGAAAGTGCAAAAGACTGACCCATAATCCCATCAATAAAAATACAACCAACAGAATCGGCAACATGATTTTTAAAAAACCTACCATTTATTATTTCTCCTTTGTCTAAAACGAGAATTTTTTCCTCTCTCGATCACTCCCTCTTTATCTGTAGATTAACCTAAAATCAATTAAATTAAAGACCAAAATAAAACCCCGCCGAAGCGAGGTTTTAATGATTCATTTCAAAATATTAGATTAATAAAGTACGAATATCTTTAAGAAGTTTCGTAAGTTTATTGGTAAAGCGAGCGGCATCTGCACCATTAATTACACGGTGGTCATAAGACATCGACAACGGCAACATTAAGCGTGGATCAAAGTCTTTACCATTCCAAACCGGTTGCATCGTTGCAGGTGAAATACCCAAAATCGCAACTTGTGGCCAGTTCACAAGTGGTGTAAATGATGTACCACCAATCGAACCTAAGCTTGTAATCGTGAAGTTCGCACCTTGTAAGTCTTTCGGTGTTAATTTCTTATCACGTGCTTTTTGACCTAACACACCCAATTCAACTGCAATTTGCTTAATTGATTTTTGGTCTGGGTTACGAAGTACTGGCACAGTTAAACCATCAGGTGTTGCTACCGCAATTCCCATATGGATTTCATTGCGCAAGAGCACTGATTTACCGTCATCAGATAGATGACCTGCAAACTCACGCTCTTCTTTCAACAAATGCGCAACCGCTTTGATAATGAATGCCATAATCGTCAGGCTGATACCTTCTTTTTTGAAGTTGCCTTTCAGCTCATTACGCCAATCTTCTAACTCAGTAATGTCAGCCGAATCAAACTGGGTGACTTGCGGAATAAAGTTATTCAACGACAATTGCGGAATAGATACTTGCTGCAAACGCGTCAGTACTTTTTCTTCCACACCACCAAATGCAGTGAAGTCAGGAAGCTTTGGCAAACCCGAAACCGCTGGTGCAGCCGCAGCAACTGGTGCAGCTTGTGGTGCAGTTAAACGAGTCTTCACATAAGCAAAGATATCTTCTTTAACAACACGGCCATGCTCACCAGAAGTTTTAACTTGTGACAAAATCACACCAAGTTCACGAGCAAGCTTACGTACAGCAGGACCTGCATATACTTTAGCGTTTTCGGCTTCTTGCTCTTTGGTTAACTTATCACTACCAGATGTTGGAGCAGATACAGCCTGAGTCGGAGCAGGAGCTGCCGCTTTAGGTGCTGCTGCCGGAGCTGGAGCTACTTCTGCTTTTGCCGCTGGTGCAGCAGCTGGTGCTTGGCCTTCCGCTTCAATTGTTGCAAGCAATATACCTTGTGAAACCTGTTGGCCTGCTTGCAAGTGAATTGCTTTCACAACGCCCGCAACAGTACTTGGAACTTCAACAGTCGCTTTATCTGACTCAACCACAACAAGGCTTTGGTCTACATCAACTTTATCGCCAACTTGTACCAAAATTTCAGCAACAACTGCTTTGTCTACGCCTAAATCTGGAACGTTAATATCAACTGGTCCAGATTGAGTAGCAGTCGCAGCTACAGTTTCTTGTTGAACTGGTGCAGATGCTGCCGCTGGAGCTGCTGTAGAAGCAGGAGCTTCAACTGGCGCACTTGCTGCAGATGTTGTTTTCACTTTAATGAGCACAACACCTTCTTTAACTGTATCGCCTTCTTTAACTTGAATGCTTTCTACAGTACCAGCAACACTGCTTGGTACTTCTACAGTTGCTTTGTCAGATTCAACTATAACGATGCTTTGCTCAACATCGATTTGCTCACCAACTTTTACTAAAATTTCACCAACGAGTGCTTTTTCAACACCAATGTCAGGAACTTGAACTTCAACCACTTGGCTAGTAGTTGCCGCTGCTGGTTGTGCAGCAGTTGAAGCCTGCTGTACCGCTGCTGTTTGTTCAGCTGCTGGTGCAGGTTTTGCAACTTCTTCTGCTTGAGCTACAGGTGCATTACCTTCAGCTTCAAGTTCAAACAATACCGTACCTTCAGTTACGCTATCGCCTTCTTTGATTAAGATACTTTTTACGACACCTGCTGAAGTGCTAGGCACTTCAACAGACGCTTTATCCGATTCAAGCAAAACAAGGCTGTCATTTTCAGCAATGCTGTCACCAACTTTTACCAAAATTTCAGCAACAATTGCTTTATCTACGCCAATATCAGGGGTCTTAATTTGCATGCTTAGTTCCCCTCACCTGTTTGCACTTCATGGTATTCAGCAACTGCCTGAACTTCTGGATGTGCTTGCGGAGCCCATGCCACTGGACGGTCAGTATCTAACTCAAAGTTAGAAATTGCATCTTTAACTAAACGTGCATCTACTTCACCTTCGTCAGCTAATTTTTTCAAAGTAGCAACGACGATATGTGCAGCATCAACACCAAAGAAACTACGCAAGTTAGCACGTGTATCTGAGCGACCATAACCATCTGTACCCAACGCAACAAATGGGCGACCATCTGGAAGATAAGCACGGATTTGTTCGCTATACGCACGCATATGGTCTGTTGCTGAAACAACAATACCTTCTGTACCGCGTAATTGTTTAGATACCCAAGATTCTTTCACTTCTTCAGTAAGTGGGTGTAAGCGGTTGTATTCTTCACATGCCATACCATCACGCGACAACTCATTGAAGCTTGTTACACTCCAAACGTTCGAATGGATTTGGTATTCATCACGTAAGATTTTTGCAGCTTTGATCACTTCACGAAGAATTACACCTGAACCCATCAATTGGACAGTTGCTTTTTCATCTTTTTCGAACAAGTACATACCACGTTTAATGCCTTCCTCAGCGCCTTCAGGCATTGCAGGATGCTCGTAGTTTTCGTTCATTACAGTGAGGTAATAGAACACACGCTCTTGGTTCACATACATACGTTGTAAACCGTCATGAACGATTACAGCTAACTCATAACCAAAACATGGGTCATAAGATACACAGTTAGGAATCGTGTTCGCCAAGATATGTGAATGACCATCTTGGTGCTGTAAACCTTCACCGTTCAATGTGGTACGACCAGCAGTTGCACCTAACAAGAAACCTTGAGCTTGTGCGTCACCCGCAGCCCACGCAATGTCACCAATACGTTGGAAACCAAACATTGAGTAGTACATGTACATTGGAATCATTGGCAAGTTATTCGTTGAATAACTTGTTGCCAACGCAGCCCATGCGCTCATCGCACCAGCTTCGTTAATCCCTTCTTGAAGCATGTGACCATCACTTGCTTCACGGTAATGCATTAACTGTTCTTGGTCTTCTGGGGTATATTTTTGACCGTGAGCAGCATAAATACCAAGCTGACGGAACATACCTTCTAGACCAAAAGTACGCGCTTCATCTGGAACGATTGGTACTACACGGTCTTTAATTGCTTTTTCTTTAAGTAAAGCTGCAATTAAACGAACCATCACCATAGTGGTAGATTGCTCTTTACCACCTGAACCGTTTAATACTGCATCAAATGCAGATAATTTAGGAATCGCTAAAATTTCACTCTCTTTACGACGTGCAGGTAGATAACCACCTAATGCTTCACGACGCGCTTTCATGTACTTCATTTCTGGAGAGTTTTCACTTGGGCGATAAAATGGAAGCTCTTCTAATTGATCATCTGTAAATGGCAGGTTAAAACGGTCACGTACATATTTTAAAGAATCGATCTGCATTTTCTTGATTTGGTGAGTCTTATTCACCGCTTCAATTTCTTCAGACAAACCATAACCTTTAACAGTTTTCGCAAGAATAACTGTTGGTTGACCTTTGGCTGTCATTGCTTCTGCATAGGCAGCAAAAACTTTGTACGGGTCATGACCACCACGGTTAAGATTATCGATGTCTTCATCGCTTAAATCTTTTACAAGTTCCGCAGCTTCTGGGTACTTACCAAAGAATTTCTCGCGTGTATATGCACCACCTTTCACTTGATAGCGCTGGTATTCGCCATCAACTGTTTCTCCCATTACCGCTTTTAAAGCGCCTGTGCTGTCTTTCGCAAGTAGCGGATCCCAATGACGACCCCATACCACTTTAATGACACGCCAGCCCGCACCACGGAATAAAGATTCTAATTCTTGAATGATTTTACCGTTACCACGTACAGGGCCATCTAGACGCTGTAAGTTACAGTTAACAACCCAGATCAAGTTATCAAGTTTTTCACGACCAGCAAGTGAAATTGCACCAGTACTTTCTGGCTCATCCATCTCGCCATCGCCAAGATAAGCCCAGACTTTACGATTTTCTTCTTTGATCAAGCCACGATTCATCAAATATTTTTGAATGTGCGCTTGATAAATCGACATGATTGGACCAAGACCCATTGATACAGTTGGGAATTGCCAATAGTCCGGCATTAAATATGGATGTGGATAGCTTGGTAAACCGTTACCGCCAACTTCACGGCGGAAATTACTTAACTGTTCTTCAGTCAAACGCCCTTCAAGGAATGAACGAGCATAAATACCAGGAGCACAATGTCCTTGGTAATAAATCATATCTCCGCCAAAGTTATCGCTGTTTGCGCGGAAGAAATGGTTAAAACCTACGTCATATAATGTTGCACTTGATGCGAAGCTCGCCAAGTGTCCACCTAAATCATCACCTGTTTTATTCGCACGGAGTACCATTGCTAAGGCATTCCAACGAATCAATGCACGAATACGGCGTTCCATATCTTGGTCGCCTGGCATTGCAGGTTGTTCTTCAACAGAAATTGTATTTAAGTAAGGTGTATTGAGACGTTGAATGGGAACATGCTTAGCAATTGCTTGTTGGTAAAGTTTTTCCAATAAGAATGCCGCGCGCTCAGTTCCCATATGTTGTAAAACTGAATCGAATGCATCTTGCCACTCTTGGGTTTCTTGTGCATCGGAGTCACCGTAAAACGCCATAATTCACCTGTTCCTTGTTCTTTAATCTACTTTGTATTTTTACCACGTTTTACCCCTCTCTAGTTATTGCCACGGGTGAATGTGAGGGGGGCCTATTATTTTCTGAATGAATAGTCATTGACCGAGCATTAAACAAAATAACAAAAAAACGCCAATAATGGCGTTTTTTTATACAATGTTTACGTTAAAAAAGGTTTAGGTTAATTTCAGATTCATAAATTTAATAACCTAACCCTTTTTAACTATGCTTTTAAGGAAGCATCGCCAAGTAAGTTGTTGGATTCTTACGTTGACCATCTTTTACTACTTCATAGTGCAAATGTGGACCAGTACAGCGACCTGTACAACCTACATTCGCAATATGTTCACCTGCCGACACTTGGTCACCTACGCGAACCATTAAACGTGAAGCATGAGCATAGCGTGTTAAATAACCATTACCATGGTTAATTTCAACATATTGACCATAGCCAGTGCCCCAGCCAGATTTAGTTACAATACCTGGGCCGGTCGCATAGATTGGTGTGCCACTCGGAGCAGCCATATCTAAACCGCCATGATGTTCGGCACGACCGCTCATTGTACGACCACCAAAGTTTGAAGAAACTCGTACAGTATCAGGAAGCGGATGAGAAATTAACCAAGAGTAAGCATTTGAAGAAGAGGCATTAAAAGAGTTCTTTGCGCTCGAATTGCCATATTTTTTTGCGAGCGATTCGTTATTGAGCTCAACCGTTTTTTGGCGTAAGGTCACTGAAACTTTAGCGCTCGCTGGAAGATCTAAATCATCAGGATGGGTATATGAACCTTGAGATAATGTTTTTGATAGTTGTTCCAATCGATCTGAATCAGTAGATTGGTTAATAGTTTGATAATCTGCAAAAGCAACTGATGCTGCCGAAGCGGCAAGTGAAAACGCTAATAAAATACGACGCGTGTGCATAAAAACCTCTTGAAACTGTTCTTACTCAAGTTCCTTATGATCTCTTCCTTGATATCAATCGAAATGAACGCTTAAGATAAAGACAAGAATCTATTCGAGAATGATCCATGTCTAAACCCGATAACGTTTTTCAACAAACCGGAAAACACATAAAAACAGGAAACCTTACGTTTCTAACAACGCAAGTCGCGCAATGGCAAAGACTTACGAAAATGATCCAACCCTTATTGCCCCAACCGGAACAATGGCAGGTCGTGTGTTATCAAAATGGTTCTTTAATCATTACTGGTGAAAATCAGGCGATGATCAGTCAACTCAGTTATTTACAGAACCAATATGTATCTAAATTATCTCAACTTGAAGGGTTAAAAGACTTACAAAGAATTCAGGTTCGCTTGAGAAATAAAAGCATTTCAAAAGCACCCTCATCTGAGCCATCTAAACCCATCCCCCCGGAAACACAAGAAATGTTACGTAGTGCAGCCGACTTTGTGAGCGACCCTAAGCTTAGCCAAGCTTTACTACGTTTGGCAAGCAATAAAAAATGATGAGCTTTCTATTTCTTAATTAGAGTCGTTCTTATTATGTGATAATAATCACACTTTATAATGTTACAATATAACGTAGCCAAGTAAAGACAATGACTTATGTCACACTGACATATGGAATTGGACATTCACTCTCGTCATTAAATGTTACAATTTCATAATTACTCGGATCACTTTGAACATTGCGTAACAACTGATTATTTAAAGCATGTCCCGATTTATAGCCATCAAACTTGGCAATAATTTGATGACCAAGCAAATACAAATCACCTACTGCATCCAAAATCTTATGTCTTACAAATTCATCAGCGAAACGTAAGCCTTCTTCGTTAACAACGCCTGTGTCATCTACACCAATGGCATTGTCTAAACTTGCACCTAAGGCTAAGTTATTTGCTTTAAGGTAATCTAGATCTTTCATGAAACCAAAAGTACGAGCTTCACTGACTTCATATACAAAAGTTTCAGTAGAAAAGTCGATAGTCGCAGATTGATATTCTTTAGCAAAGGCAGGATGGTCAAAATCAATTGTAAAATTTAATTGAAAACCATTATGTGGACTAAAAATCGCTTTTTTATCATCTATTAATGCTTCAACTGGTTTTAATATTCTTATAAATTTTTTCGGTGCATCCAGCTCACGTAATCCACCTTGCATTAATAGGTAAATAAACGGACCAGCACTCCCATCCATAATCGGAACTTCGGACGCAGATACCTCAACAATAAGGTTATCAATTCCCAAACCTGCAATTGCGCTCATCACATGCTCAATTGTTCCAACTTTTATATCTCCAATCACTAAGTTAGAGCACATAAAAGCTTCTTGAATGAGCAATGCATTTGCATGGATTTCAACGGGCGGGTCTAAATCGATACGACGAAATACAATACCTCCATCCGCGGTATGTGGAATGAAATTGATCATCACTTTTTGACCGCTATGAAGACCTATTCCACTCGCTTTTACCACACGATTGAGAGTACGTTGTTTCACCATGCTTTGTAACTTCTTTTTTAAAACCGCTATACGTTAGCATATTTAGTCATTGATCAAAAACAAAAAAAGGCAGTGTTTAAACACTGCCTTTTTTAAAATCTAATAATTTTTTACTTACGTTGCTGATTTTTCAAGTAATCTTGAATGCTCATCGGAGAAGAGCGTGGAGAAGAACTTGCGTTGCTACTCACTTCATTGTCTGCATTTTGACGCTTATTAATAGCAGGAACGTCATCTTCATCAACAGATTGAGCTGCTTGAGACGATGCATGACTAACTGTATTACGTTTTCTCGGCTCTGCATCTGCTGCATTACGAGTTAAACCAGTTGCAATCACTGTTACACGTAATTCATCACGCGCATCTGGATCAAATACCGTACCGTAGAAGATTTCACCTTCATCAAGGTCAACAATCTGGTTCACGACATCAGTAATGATTTCAGTTTCGCGTAACGTAATATCATCACCGCCAGTAATGTTAATCAACACACCTTTAGCATTAATAATATTGACGTTGTCAAGCAATGGACTACGAATAGCCTGTTCAGCAGCTTGACGTGCACGATCTTCACCACGACCCAAACCAGCACCCATCATTGCGTAACCACGAGTACTCATTGCAGTTTTCAAATCGGCGAAGTCAAGGTTAATGTGACCACGGTTTACAACAAGGTCAAAGATACTACGTACAGCGTTTAACAATACATCATCAGCTTTTTTATAAGCATCTTTCATTGAAATATCGCCATATACGCTAAGTAAGCGTTGGTTAGGGATAATAATCAATGAATCAACATGTGCTTCAAGCGCTTCAATACCGCGTTCAGCAGATTTTAAACGGCGACGGCCTTCAAAGTTAAATGGGGTTGTTACAACACCAACGGTCAAAATACCCATTTCTTTGGCAACTTCAGCCACGACAGGTGCCGCGCCTGTACCCGTACCACCACCCATACCAGCGGTAACGAATACCATATCCGTACCTTCAAGGTGGTGACGAATAATTTCACGGCTTTCTTCTGCTGCAACTTGCCCTACTTCAGGGTTAGCACCAGCACCTAAACCACGTGTACTTTGCTCGCCTAACTGAATTTTGAAAGGTGCATTCATACAGTCTAGTGCTTGTTTGTCTGTATTGGCACAAACGAATTTAACACCTTGAATATCAGACTGCACCATATGTTGAACGGCATTACCGCCACCACCACCTACACCAAATACAGTGAAACGGGCTTGACCGTTGCCATCGTTTAGTTCATCTTCTATAAATTCAAATGAGGCCATGACCTTTAGGGTTCCTAATACATTATGGCAGTCACTTCAGCCCGTATACTGCCTTGATTTTCAAAAATAACTAATTTTAAGAATGCTGTGCAATACAAACCTTGTCAAGTACAGTGGTTTTCTCTTACAACTTCCTAACAATTCTACCAATAAATCCATACATCCTAAAAAATGGCTTTTAGCTTGCTATTAAATGCATTCCAGCCATTTACCATTCGCTCCCATACCGAACGGTCATTTGCCTCTTCAGGCTCTTCAACAGCTTCTTGCAACTCACTTTGGCTAAACATGAGCAAACCAGCGGCTGTTGCATACATCGAACGACGTAATGCTGCCTGATGTTGATCATCAGCATAAACCTGTAACGGCGGATTACCCAAATGTGCGGATACCCCCAACATACGGCGAGCCAAACTCACCATACCTTCAATTTGACAAGCATCCCCTGTCAACACTACACCATGGTATAAACCATGAATTGCGCCGCTATGTTCGAGTTCATCGCGAATCTGGCTAAAGATCTCTTCATAGCGAGCAATAATAATTTCTGACAACTCAATTCGGCTAATGGTTTGAGGGCCATCAATTCCTTCTACCTGAATCATGTGATCTGGCTTAACAGCACTTAAATCGACACAACCATATAGAATTTTAATACGCTCAGCTTCTTCTGTCGTAGTTTGCAATACAGCAGCAATATCACGCGTAACGTGCTCACCACCGCGTTGCAATGTACGTGCCAGAGCCAAACGTCCATCTAGATAAACCGCAAGATTGGTAATGCCTGCGCCAATATCGACCAGACAAACACCATATTCTTTTTCATCTTTAAGCAAGCTTGCCTCAGCGGTTGCCAGGCAAGATACCACCATTTTTTCAACCCCGATATTTGCACCTTTCATAGCGCGATCAAGGTTTTGCATAGTCGCAATCGGCATCATCATTAACTGATAATGTCCTGTCATACTATGGGCAGTCATGTTAATTGGATTCTGCACCCATTCAGCAGAATCACCCAATTCAAAGCCTAACGGCACTGCACTTGCTAAATAGTAATCAGAAGTCACATGACTTGCTTTTGCCAATTCTAACGCGCGCACGACTTCATTTGTTGTAATAACATGTGCTGGATTAGCAACTGGTGTGCGGCCAGAGGCATAAAAACTTTGCAACTCGGTACTCGGAATCGATACCCATGCGCTATGAATGCGACATTCGGCCATATTTTCCGCTTCAGCGACAGCATTTTTAATCGCAGCGATAACTTTATCGAGGCTTACGATTTTTCCTTTATTCATGCCACGATTGCGAGCAGTTGCCATACCGATAACTTGAATGTTATCCGGCGCATGAATTTTTCCAATCAAAACTGAAACTTTATGCGTCCCAATGTCAATCGCAACAACTGAGGGAACAGCTTCATTCATCACTCATACCATTTCTTTGTTGTTTAATACCAGGCAAATTGCCTATTTTAAAGCCACGTATTATGGCTTTGCTTTTGTTCCACCTGCAATGCTTGTGTCATCAATCGTTACAACAAACTGACCATTCACAATTTTAGGTGGTATTGCGTTCTTCCATTGAATAGATAATCCATTACGATATCGCAAATCAATGGCTGAGATTTTCGACCACACCGGTTTTAAGTCAGATTGTGCCAGATGACTTAAACGTTGCAACTTATTCATTGTTTGATCTTGGTCAACGATAATTCGTAAACCTGTATCAAACTGCATAAACCAAGTCATTCGCTCCGTCAGATATAACTCTTTTAGGCGCAAATTAGCTGGATGAAATAATTGATTGATTTCATTATAGCGTCGCATCATCATTTTCGACTGGCTTACAGGACCATGCAGTAACGGAAGCTCAGGATGAATCGTCGGATCTGCTTCACTGAATACATCGCCTCCATCGCTTAACAAGCGACCTGTTCCCCAACGGGCGATAGCATGTCGAGGCATCACACGAACACGAATACCATTAGGCCAAGCACGAGATACGACAACTCGGTCTACCCACGAAATTTCTAATGTTTTGTCACGAATCTGTTCTAAATCAGATGTGAAATAATTCGCTTTTATAATTGGAGCAACATGCTGCATCACTTGTTGTGTTTCAACTGAAGACGTTGACCCCACAACCTCTAGCTTTGCAACTGTTGCATCTGTAATAACTTTATATAGCCCATAAATTCCGAATGCCAGCACTACAAAAGCAATAACCAACAGCACCCATCCACCAGCATTGGCAAGCTTCTGCTTACGTGTAGGTGGCTTATCATGAATAGAGGTGATGGCCGCACGTTTACGGCGCATGGAAGCCGGAAGTTGTGCCATATTTAAGCCGTACCTTCCAATGTTTGCTCAAGAATGGCAACACACAATTCATCAAAACTATAGCCAACAGCTTTCGCAGCTTTTGGAACTAAAGAGTGGCTGGTCATACCTGGCACAGTGTTTACTTCTAAAAGCCAGAAATTACCCTGCTCATCCTGCATTGCATCAATACGGCCCCAGCTTTCTGCACCAACTGCCTGAAAAGCACGTAAGCACAATGCTTGTAGATTCTTCTCTTCCGTCTCACTTAGACCGCAAGGAATACCATACTCTACATCATTACGTTGATATTTTGCTTCGTAATCATAGAAGGCAACATCTGCTGGTGGTTGTAAACGAATAACCGGTAAAGGCTGACCATTTAGGAATGAGATTGTGAATTCACGACCTGTGATCCACTTTTCTGCCATCACAACAGCATCGTGCTGAGTCGCCTTCTCAATCGCAGCAGCAAAATCTTCTGCTTTCTCCACCTTACTCATGCCAACACTTGAGCCTTCATGTACAGGTTTGATAATTACAGGTAAGCCTAACTCAGCAATCACCGCATCTAAATCTGTTTCTTTAGTAATAATGCGATATGGCGCTGTAGGTAAATCGCTACCTTGCCAGATTTGCTTGGTTTTGACTTTATCCATGCCAATCGCAGAACCTTGTACACCTGTTCCTGTATAAGGCAGATTTAACCATTCAAGCACACCTTGAATCTGGCCATCTTCACCGCCACGACCATGCAATACAATAAATGCACGATCATAATTTACAAGTTCAGTCACACTGCGGTCTTGCGGATCAAATGCTTCAGCCTGAACACCTGAACGCAATAAAGCGTCCAAAACTGCCTGACCACTATCTAAAGACACAGCACGCTCAGCCGATTTCCCACCAAATAGCACGGCAACTTTGCCGAATTTTGTAGCATTTGACACGTTTAAATCCTTAACCCGATAATTCAATATTTTTGTTTATTTCACATACAAATGGTGTTGTGCAAGTTCTACAGAAATTGCTCCAACGTTACCCGCACCCTGCGTTAATAACAAGTCATTTGGTTGTAACACATTTTGCATGATGTTTTGTAAATTACCTTCAACCGGATCAACTAAAATCGGTTCTACCTGTCCACGTAAACGAATACTACGCGCTAGAGTACGGCTGTCTGCACCTACAATAGGCTTTTCACCGGCAGGATAAACTTCCAATAATAATAATTGATCGACTTGAGAAAGCACTTCAATAAAGTCATCGAAACAATCGCGGGTACGAGAGTAACGGTGTGGTTGGAATAACATAACCAAACGACGATCCGGATGGCTCTGACGAGCGGCTTTAATGGTTGCTTCTACTTCTTTCGGATGGTGTCCGTAGTCATCAACTAACTTAACGTTACCATCGGCAAGCTCAAATTCACCTTGTACTTGGAAGCGACGACCAACACCGCTAAAGCCTGCTAAAGCACGGCTAATTGCGTCATCAGAAACACCTTCATCAGTCGCAACGCCAATAGCAGCCAAAGCATTCAAAATATTATGCATGCCCGGTTGATTAATCGTTAGACGTAGCGGCTCACGACCTTTACGTAACACAGTGAAGTGTGAACGCATTCCATCTTGTTCAACATCAATTGCGCGAATATCATTGTCTTCGTTAAAACCATACGTAATTACTGGACGGCCTACACGCGGCATAATTTCACGAATGTTGGCGTCATCACCACAAACTACAGCCAAACCATAAAATGGTAAGTTATGAAGAAACTGTACAAACGTATCTTTTAATTTATCAAAGCTACCTTCATAGGTATCCATATGGTCAGCATCAATGTTCGTTACAATCGCTGCCATTGGTTGCAAATAAAGGAAAGATGCATCTGATTCATCAGCTTCCGCTACGATGAAACGGCTTTCACCTAATGCAGCATTTACGCCTGTACTGTTAAGTAAACCACCAATAACATAAGTTGGATCAAGGTTTTCTTCAGCCAACATAGTCGTTAAAAGACTTGTGGTTGTCGTTTTACCATGTGTACCCGCTACAGCAATACCGTGACGGTAACGCATAAGCTCACCTAGCATCTCTGCGCGGCGTACGATTGGAGTACGTTGCTCAATCGCTGCTTTAATTTCCGGATTTTCTGGATCAATCGCTGTAGAAACTACAAGCACATTGGCATTTTTAATATTTTCCGCTTGATGGCCAATATAAACCTTGATGCCATTTTGCTCTAATTGTTCTGTAGTTTTAGATGCTTTAATGTCTGAACCGGAAATTTTATAACCTTGGTTACCCAATACCTCTGCAATGCCACACATCCCAGCACCGCCGATCCCCACAAAATGAATGTGTTTGATACGGCGCATTTCAGGCACTTTAATCAGTTTTTTTGCTTGGTTCGCAGCTGTTGATGGAGACATAGTAAATCCGATTACATTTTTTGGATAAGATCAACCACATGCTGAGTCGCATTTGGTTGGGCATGTTGACGCGCTTTCACTGCCATTTCTGTAAGTAACTGGCGGTTCATCAGCGAAGTGAACAATTCATGTAGAACATCTGGTGTCATAGTCGATTGCTGACAAATTTTTGCAGCACCGAAATCTGCCAGAAATTTGGCATTTGCAGTTTGATGGTCATCAACTGCTATAGGAAGTGGTACAAAAACTGCGGCCACACCTGCAGTTGCAACTTCTGTTACCGTGAGTGCTCCAGCTCGGCAAACAATTAAATCTGCCTCACTATAAGCCTTTGCCATATCTTCAATAAACGGCAAAACGTGTACGGTTAAATTAGCTGGAGCATCCGTATAAAGTGCTTGAGTTGCCTCAACTTGTTGCTGACCACACTGGTGAAAAATATTGAGTGGAACTTGTAATTGTTTTAATGCTGGAGGTAAGCGTTCGTTGAGTGCTTTGGCACCTAAAGAACCACCAACAATTAGAATATTTAGAGGCTGCCCTGCTTGCGCGCGCTCATCATAACGCCACTTTGGGCTTAAAATATCTGTGATTTCATGACGTACAGGATTTCCTGTAGTAACGACTTTTCCACCAGCAGGAAATGTATTTGGAAATGCTTCGCACACGACTTTAGCAACACGAGACAACTGCACATTGGTAAAACCAGCAACTGCATTTTGCTCATGAATAAGTACAGGAATACCTAACAAACGTGCTGCCAAACCACCCGGTCCCGCAACATAACCGCCAAAGCCTGCAACTGCATCAACTTTAAGCTGTTTCATATAACGCATTGCGCTAAAAGTGGCTTTTAAAATTTTAAAAGGTGCAGCAATTTTACGGACTAACCCATTGCCACGAACACCTTGAATATCAATTTGATATATTGGAATATTTTGATCTTTTAATAATCGGTTTTCCATACCTGTTGGCGTGGCTAACCATGAAACCTGACAACCTTGTTGTTGAAGTTTTTTGGCTACGGCGAGGGCTGGAAAAACATGTCCACCTGTACCGGCAGCCATCATCATGACATGTTTAGGTTTGCTTTGCTGTGAATCGGTCACGGTCTAATTCTTCAACTTAAAAACAATGGAAATTGTCATCTATTTTTGTAGCCGTTTATTTTAATCCTAAAGCTTCATTAACGAAAAGCTAATTTCACTCGTTTATAACAGAAAGATGTGCTTTTTTGAAAATATGCCTACAAAGCTGTGGTGTATTTAGTATTGTTATTTTATTAATTCATATATTTTCAGGTGATTTCCCATAAATACCGCGGAAAACCACCTGAAATAACTAATTAAGATGAACGTCCAGCTTCTAATACATCAAATAGATCATCGGCAATTGATGTACCAAATTGAGCATCAATTTCACGAATACACGTCGGGCTAGTGACATTAATTTCAGTGACATAATTACCAATCACATCTAAGCCCACAAAAATCAAACCTTTTTCGCGCAAGAAAGGGCCAATTTTAGCTGCAATCTGTTTATCGTTTTCAGTAAGCGGACGCGCTTGCCCTAAACCGCCTGCCGCCAAGTTACCGCGCACTTCACCATTTTGTGGAATACGAGCTAGACAGTAAGGAATAGGTTCGCCATTCACCATTAAAATACGCTTATCCCCTTCTACAATTTCAGGAATATAACGCTGAGCCATAATTGGACGGTTGCCTAGCTCTGTAAGCATTTCTAAGGTAGAACCAATATTTACACCGTCTTGGTATAAACGGAAAATCCCCATACCGCCCATACCATCAAGCGGCTTAACAATGACATCGCCATGTTCTTTAATAAATTCACGAATTAAACTTTGTTGCGATGTCACAAGTGTAGGTACTTGTAGCTCTGGAAATTGCGTTGCAAAAAGTTTTTCGTTGCAATCACGCAATGATTGAGGATTATTAATAATCCATGAACCTTCACGCTCAGCTTGTTCAAGCACGTAAGTCGTGTAAACAAAATTCATATCAAACGGCGGGTCTTTACGCATAAGCACTACATCATAAGTAGCGATAGATTCTTTTTTCTTTTCGCCTAACTCATAGTAATGATTGTAATCTTCAAAAACTTTTAATGGTGAGATTAGGCCGTAAGCCTTACCTTGATCGATATACAAATCTTGTTGTAATGCATAACCTAATTCATGTCCACGACGGCTCGCCGCCCACAACATTGCCATGGTTGAATCCTTTTTAAGGTTTACGGTTTCAATCGGATCCATGACGACAAGTACACGCATGCTCAAGCTCTTCTTAAAATTTAAATTAACATGAGTATAGCTGAGATTTTTCACTGGTTTTTCTTAATTTCAGTAAAACCTTATCTGTTATTTTTTGATCTGGAATTTGGGTAAATTCAGTTAAACTATGAGCATAAAACATTATTTTTAAAGGCTAAACATGAAACTTTATCGCTATTTAACTGGTCCTGATGACTCTGCTTTTTGTGCACGAGTGACTAAAGCACTGAATCATGGTTGGGAATTATATGAAGCGCCAACCATGACCTTTAATGGCACGCACGTCATTGTTGGACAAGCAATTTGCAAAACAATTGATGAAAATTATAATCCAGAAATGGATATTTTAGATGTTCTGAAAAATAATGCTTAATACCAAGAGGGAGTTTTTATCGATAAAAGCCCCTCCCCAAAACTCAATTAACAACAAAAACTAATGAGTTAATTTACACAGCTTGGTTAATTCACTCATTACATTCCTAAAAAATAGTTATTAAAAAATAAATATGTCATTTTTTAAGACAATAGTTCTTTTATTCTAAACAATTAAATGATTATAATTATCATTTATACTTTTATTTTTGTTAATTGATTTTATTTTATGTTAAGAATTTCTTTATCATCTCCCCAAATTAAGCGTTTGTTCCCTCTGAGCTTACTCAGTTTAATGATCTTGAACATTCAAGGTGCTTATGCAGAGGAAGCGACTGATTCAGCCGCAAAAGTTGCAGCCACCATGCCCACCATAAAAATTGAGGCCATGAGTGAACTCGACCCAATTAAAAGTTATATCGACTATGACAAAGCCAATGTCACACGCAATGGTTTAGACAAAAAAGATATTCCTCAAACCGTTGATACGATTGATGTTCAGAAATATAAAATTTATGGATCAAATGATCTAAGCGTTATGCTGCAAGGCACCCCAGGGGTATCAACCAGTTACGATATGCGCGGTGATGGCATCACGATTCGTGGTTTTGGTGCCGATACAGGTGATATTTACCGCGATGGCATACGTGAAAGCGGACAAGTACGTCGTAGTACAGCAAATATCGAACGTATTGAAATTTTAAAAGGCCCCGCTTCTGTTTTATATGGTCGTAGTGCTGGTGGCGGGGTTGTGAATATGGTGAGTAAGTTCGCCAATTTTGACTCTAAAAGTTCAGTTGGTGCGTACGCAGGTTCTTACGACAACTACGGAACAACGGCTGACATCAACCAAGTCATTAATGACAATTTAGCAATACGTTTGACTGGAGAATATGGTGAGTCAGGAAGCTTCCGCTCTGGCATTGAAAATAAAATTGAAATGTTTTCACCAAGTTTCACTTATAAAAATGATGATGGAACACTCACTTGGACCACACAATATACCTATGACAAATTAGGTCGAGTGCCTGATCGTGGTCCAACATATGAAAACTTGCCTGCGGGAACTTCAATTAAAATGGGATTTGCCCAAAACGGCGACTATGTTGATGATATTTTGCAAGTGGTCCGCACCGATGTGAATTATCAATATGCGCCTGATTGGAACTTTCACTGGGCAGCAAGTTACCGACAAGCAGAACAAAACTTTGATCACTTTTACTTTGGAACTTATTGTGGCCTCGATGGAAATGACCTAAAAGGTAAAGCATGCACCAGTAAAAAAGGCTACATCAATCAAATTTACTACTGGCAACAGACCAGCAATAAAACCACCACCAATACCTTTGATATTAAGGGTAAGTTCAAAACAGGTCCGCTTGAACACCAAATCATGATGGGTACAGACTGGACGTATGAACAGCGAGAGCCACGCTTAGCAAATGAAGCTAAAAATGGTTCTATTTACGGCTACGTTAATCCATTCACAGGTGAACGTGAATATAGCCGTGGCAATGGTCCATTAGTGATGAGACAGCATAACTATAATGAAGGCACAACTTATGGCATTTTTATTCAAGATTTAATTGGTCTAAATGACCAACTTAAACTCATGATGGGTGTCCGCTACGATTACTTCGATTTTTCAACTACCAACAAGTTAACTAATGAACACCGTAATGTAAAAGATGGCAGCTTTAGCCCAAATGTTGGTTTAGTATGGCAACCGCTTCCTGAACATAGCTTTTATACGTCTTACTCTAAGAGCTTTGCACCATTTGGCGGACAAATGGGTGTTAACCAAGTCACTGGAAGCACCGATGTCACAAAAATGGATAAAGAGCCTCAATATAACGAGCAATACGAAGTTGGGGTAAAAAGCGAATGGTTAGATAGTCGTTTAAATACTCAATTTTCTGTCTTTGATATTCGTAAAAATAATATCCGCTATAAACCAAACCCTGACAGTGAACCAGAGGTATGGGCAACTGCGGGTCAGCATCAATCTCGTGGTCTGGAATTTAGTTTTATTGGCCGTGTACTTGATAATGTCTTTGTGCGAGGTGGTTATGGCTACACAGATGCGAAAGTAAAAGAAGACAAACAAAAGCCCGAACAAGAAGGTAACTATTTAGCCAACACATCTAAAAACACAGGTAATTTATTTGTTCGTTATTTACCAACCGAGCAGTGGTATACCGAAGTGGGCGTGACCTATGTCGGGTCTTATTATCCAAATATTAATAATCAAGTAAAAATGGAAGGCTTCAATCGTGTGGATGCGGCGATTGGCTATAGTGCAGATCCGTGGAATGTTACGCTTGCTGTGAATAATCTAACCAATAAAGAATATTGGCGTTCAGATAGCATGCCAGGCACACCACGTAATGTGTTATTGCGTTTGAATTATCAGTTTTAAGTAAATAATAAAAAGGCATACCCCTACTTAGAGGTATGCCTTTTTATTTTTAGATACCATATTTCTCGCGATAAGCTTGCATATTTGCTAGCGCTTCTTTTTCGCCTTTGGCATCTAAATAATCCATTAAATCTTTCATGGTAATCAGTGCGTGCACAGGAATTTCTAATTCTTTTTGAACTTCTTGAATAGCAGAAAGTTCACCTTGCCCACATTCCTGACGATCTAATGCCACCAACACACCCGCAATAGTTGCGCCAGCATTTTTCAAAATCGTTACAACTTCACGAATCGCTGTACCTGCGGTAATCACGTCATCAATAATCCAGACTTTTTTACCTTCAACAGCAGCACCCACTAAAACACCGCCTTCACCATGATCTTTAGCTTCTTTACGGTTAAAGCCCCATGGCACGCTCTTATTATGTGTTTGCGACAAAGCAACAGCAGTCGCTGCTACAAATGGAATTCCTTTATAAGCCGGCCCAAAAATCACATCAACATTTTCACATTGTATTAATTTATCGGCATAGCCTTGTGCTAAAAGAGATAAAGCTTCACCATCGTTGAGTAGGCCTGCATTAAAAAAATAAGGACTCACGCGTCCAGATTTTAAAGTAAACTCACCAAATTTAAGCACACCGCGTGATAATGCGAGTTCGATAAATGCTTGCGGGTTAAATGACACAGGCGTTGTCATGAGGTGCTCCAAATTCACAATTGAGGTTAAATTTTCGCATGATACCAAAGGATCAGTATCCAAGTGATGTAAAAATTCTTCGAGTCGTTTCCATTAACGTAAATGGCTTGCGTTCTTCAGTGACGAAAGGCTTACTTGAATGGTTAGAACAATCAGATGCCGATGTCGTATGCATGCAGGAAAGCCGCATTACCCATGAACAATGGACTGAAAAATTTAGACCCGAAGGATGGCATACCCATCTCTTTCCAGCAGAGCGTGCAGGCTACGCAGGAACTGCCATATATAGCCGCTTACCCTTTGTCTCTGTTAAAGACGGTTTAGGATTTGAATTGGCTGACAGTCAAGGCCGCTTTATTTCTGCTGAATTCGATTTAGGTTTGTCACATCCGGTACATATTGCGTCATTATACTTACCTTCAGGCTCAAGTGGTGAAGAAGCGCAAGCACGTAAAGATTTATTTTTAGGTGAATACGCAAAAATCTTGAAACAATGGCGTGATGAAAATAAGTCAGTCATCATTTGTGGTGACTACAACATTGTTCATAAACGAATTGATATTAAAAACTGGTCAGGTAACCAAAAATCATCTGGTTGTTTACCACATGAGCGTGCATGGCTTGATCATATTTATGATGAACTTGGCTATGTTGATACCTTCCGTGTAGTTCGCGCAGAAGCAGAACTTTATTCATGGTGGTCAAATCGCGGTCAAGCTCGTGCAAAAAATGTAGGTTGGCGTATTGACTATCATGCATGCTCACCAGACTGGAAAGCGCGCACAACCAATGCATGGGTCTTTAAAGATCAATGGTTTAGCGACCATGCACCTGTTATTATTGACTATAAAATTCAAGAGTAAGTGAACAAGTGTTCACTTGCATTGTCGTTTTCGCTTACAGCATATGTCGTTTTTGAGTATTTTTCTTACACAGCTTTAACGGCATTATAGCTGCACGGCACAGGGAAGCAGTCAGGATGACGCAAAAGGATAGGACGCCGTAGGAAGATAAAATAAACTTATGATAAGTTTATTTGCAAGGATGTGACATTGGACGTTGAAATGAGACCCGCATGATCAGGATGATTAAATGCGGGTTTTCTCTTTTTCAGTCTCTTATTTTTTGCGCTAAGTTCTTTTAGTTTTAATTTCTTCTTATTAAGCTCATTATCGCTTTGTCTTATGACAATAACATGACACTTCTCTTTCGATTAATCATTATTTTTCATTTGTTTTAAAAGTATCTGTATAAAGTAGTGCTCACATGCATTTTGAGTTAGGCTGTGTGATCTCTCTTTTTGACATGGTCCGATAAAATGTTAAAAATTTATGGAATTAAAAACTGTAGTTCAATGAAAAAAGCATTTGATGCTTTGCAGGCTAAAGCGCTTAGCTACGATTTCCATGATTATAAAAAACAAGGCATCGATGCAGATACCTTAAAAATCTGGTTAAAAGAAATTGGGCAAGATACTGTTCTCAACAAAAAGGGAACGACTTGGCGCAAGCTTTCAGAAGAAGAACAAACTCGTGCTTTAAGCAGTGAAGATAACCTTATTGAAGCACTGATTGCTCAACCAAGTTTAATTAAAAGACCTGTTTTACAAACCTCAAAAGGTTTTGTTGTAGGTTTTGATGAATCTACCTATCAGAATATCCAAGCATAAAAAAACGAGCCAAATGGCTCGTTTTTTTTGAGGGCTTTTAGTTAGCGCGAATCCACGTTTGGTTACGACCAAGTGCAGAAACACCAATATAGCCACGCAATTTAAGCTTCTTACCGCCGTCTGTTAACTCACCTTTCAATTTGTAAGTTTTGCCAGATTTTGGATCTAAAATCGTACCGTTTTCATAACTATTGCCACCCACATTTTTCAAATTATGTACAATGGTGACACCTTTAAGCGGTTTGTTTTTGTACGGACCTTCACATTTTGTACAAGCGTTTTCTTCGCCTGGCGTCAAAATGTTTTGAATGCTAGCAGTTAAGGTTCCATCCTTCTGTTCCGTAAATTTAACTACGGCTTTTGGCTTGTTGGTCTGATCATCAATTGTTTTCCATACCGTTCCATTGAGTGTATCAGCCGCATTGGCAAATGCAGCCATACCAATGAGTCCTAAAGCTAAAGCAATCTTTTTCATTTTTGTAATATCCTTGGGTCTTTCAAGATTTTTAGTATTCAGAAGTCGCAAAGATATTGCAATTTTTGAATGTGACTGTTTCGTGTAACCTTGTAATCTTGCAAAATAAAATTTACAAGAAAACAAGAAACTAGCATAAAAATGGATGCTGTATGAATATATCAAATGTTTGGAAATATTACTTTACAGAAACTTTTCTTAAAACAACAATTCGCAAGCCAAGTCAGCTCAATTTGCCGGCTACCGCCTTACGTCCCGTTCTAGATCAGATGTGTCGTGCTTTCCCTCGACAAAAAAATGTTTCTGTACGCCCAATTCGGTTAGCAGGCATTAAAGGTGAAGAAATCAAACCACAAGATTCTGCCACTCAACTGATTTTTCACATTCATGGCGGCGCTTTTTTTCTTGGTAGTGTCAAAACACATCATGCTTTCATGACGGATTTAGCTGCCCGCACCCAAATGCAGGTTATTCATGTGGACTATCCGCTTGCACCTGAGCACCCCTATCCTGATGCAACTGAAGCTCTATATGACATCTATCAATCTTTAGTGGTACAAGGCATTCAGCCTAAAGATATTATTTTGTCAGGTGATTCATGCGGAGCAAATTTAGCGCTAGCACTTTGCTTACGTTTAAAAGAACAACCTGAGCTCATGCCAAGTGGCCTGATTTTGCTATCTCCATTTTTAGATTTAACCCTAACCAGCGAGTCTCTTCGGTTTAATAAAAAACATGATGCCCTATTGTCTATTGAAGCCCTACAAACAGGAACTCAATATTATATAGGCAATCAGATCGCGGCCGATGATCCACGTGTTTCACCTATTTTTGATGACTTGCACGGCCTACCACCCACCTTAGTTCAGGTGGGCTCTAAAGAAATATTATTAGACGACGCCAAACGTTTTAGAGAAAAAGCAGAAGAAGCTGGTGTTAAAGTTCAATTCAAACTTTATACAGGCATGTGGCATAACTTCCAGATGTTTAATGCATGGTTTGATGAGGCTAAACAAGCATTGGCAGATATTGCTGAATTTGCTCACGAACTCGATAAAACTTAATTTATCTATGAATGATGTGAACGGTGAATAAAACTTTTCACATCATTTACTTTATAAAAAGTGATCATGTATAAATTGAAAATCATGTTATGTTTAAAATATAAATTATTTAAACAATCCAATTTTAGGATGGTCCAACAAAGAGGCATCTATATTTAGGAGCCCTTACTTATTATGAAAAGTCGTTTAATCACTCATCTAATACATAGAATAAAACAGGTGATAATCGATTTCATCCACAATAATCACATCATTAACTGGACGCCATTACAAAAGAGCGCCCTGATGCTCACACTTGCCTGTGCAATGAATTTCAGTTGGATTTTATGGAAAGGCTATATTCTCATTACCCCTAGTGTCTGGCAATGGACACACTTACCTTTAGTTGAGTCGCAACTCTGGCTCAATTTATTAACCTTATTTTTATTGGCTCTTTTGATTATCCCCTGCTATCGCTACAAAAATGATGAATGGGCTCAACGAATTATTCCTTTAGTGAGTGTGCAATTTTTTACGCTCATGCTATGCCACGATGGATATTTAATTGGCAGTATTAGCCCCGCTACCATGGTGGGTTATGTCGGTACCATTGGTGTCGGTCTGGTGTTATTTGACCGAAAAATTGTTTATAGCGCTTTCGTACCTGCGACAATTATTTTAACTGTATCTACTTATTTAAGTATGAAAGGTGCTTTGCCTTATGCGCCTTTATTTAATCTGATTGCTATGCAACGTGCCCAAACTAATCCATTTTGGTTAGGAAGCATGGCATTTTTTATTATGCCTATTTTGTTGGCCTGTTTTATTTTATTTGAAATATTACTGACCCAATGGCGTCAGCGAGAAACCTATATTCAACGCTTAAGCCAAATCGACCCATTAACGAATGTATTAAATAGGCGGAGTTTAAACACGCATTTAGAATCAATGCACCAACAGCAATTTGAATATGCGGTGGTACTTCTTGATATCGATCATTTTAAAAAAATTAATGATATATACGGACATCACCAAGGTGATCAGGTCTTAATAGAAATCGCTCAATGTCTTTCTGAAAATTTGCGTAATGAAGATATTATTGGTCGATTTGGTGGAGAGGAATTTATTTTACTACTCCCCCATACCGATATTATTCAAGCAGAAAAAATTGCTGAGCGTTGTCGTCATGCTTTGCAAGAATTACCTGTTTGTAGCACTCAAAATAATCCCATTCATATTAGTGCAAGTTTTGGAATAAGCTGTTCAGCTTTTGCACAAGACCCTTATCTTGTTATTCGGCAGGCAGACCAAGCACTTTATGCGGTAAAAGCTTCAGGACGTAATCAGGTACGTACATTTCATCAAACTGAAGTTCTTAATACACTATGATTTTTTTAGTTTTGCCAAACTCACGAGTTGCTGCAAAAGCTCTTGCTGACTAAAAGCACCCGTTAAACGCAAAGCGCGAATTTCTTTTTGCTCTGGGCTTAAAAATAGATAAGTCGGTGGCCCCAAAATATTCCATTGCTTGAGTAGAGCTTCATGTGACTGATCATAATGACTCAAATCAAGCTTAATTAAATAGTAAGGTGCGAGAGCTGTCTGAACTTCTGGTGCTTTTAAAATACGATGCTCGATCGGTTGGCAAGCAACACACCAATCTGCATATACATCAACCACAATAGCCCGATCAGTAGGTGCTGCTGCTAAAATCTTTTGGAAGTCTGCCGCGCTAGTCGCAACATGCCACTCGGCCATGTGCTCGGAACTTTGCAAATTTCGATTTTGAATATGTTGATATTGGTTATAGGCTACAAAAGGGGTAACGATTAATAATAAGATCGCATAGAGCCACTGTAGCTGCCCTTTTTTCCAAAAAAACTGATAAACAGCATAGGCTATAAAAGCAAGGCCTAGCACTAAACTAAGTACTTGCATGCCCCAATCTGGCAATAAAGGACGAATAAAGTAGAGGCTTAAACCCAACATCAGAAAAGCAAAAATCACTTTAATCTGATGCATCCAGTCTCCCGCTTTAGGCAAGAATTTGGCCCCTAAAATACTTGCCAGTAACAACGGAATTCCCATTCCAAAACCTAGGCAAAATAAAAGCAAAGCCCCTTGCCATTGGTTTTGTGTTTGAGAAATAAATAATAAAGTTCCAGCGAGAGGTGCAGTCATACAAGGACCGACCAAAAGTGCAGAAACCACACCCATGACTCCCGCACCAACTAAAGTGCCGCCTTGTTGCATCGACTGAATACGGTCAAGTCGGTTTAACCATGTTTGCGGTAAACGAATTTCAAACAAGCCAAATAAGTTCAGAGCAAAGATAATAAACAACAAACTAAAAGCAATTAAAGTCGCAGGCTGTTGTAACCAGCGTTGAAAATTTAAGCCTGCTGAAGAAGCAATTAAACCCAAGCCTGCATAGACTAATGCCATGCTGCAAACAAAAGTAAGTGCAATGGCCCAAGCCTTTAGACCTTTATGTTCTCGAATAATTAATGAAGTTAAAATAGGCAGCATCGGTAAAGAACATGGTGTAAATGCGAGCAGCATGCCTAAACCGAGAAATAATAAAATTCCATACCAAAGCGAGTGTTCAATTAACTTAGCTGACCAAATCTGATCTTGTGCAATTTGTGGCTCTGAATCTGTAGATGAGTCTATTACTGGCTCTTTACTCTGCTCTTTTTCTAAAAGTTTTGAATCTGAAGAAGTGTCGGATTGGGTATTTGCCAAATCTAGCAATCGTTTTGGCACTGTTCCCGCTTGGTTTTGCACACCAACCAAACCATCTGCATCGGTTTGAAACTCAATCGTTTGTGGCGGATAACAAATACGGTCTTTGGCGCAGCCCTGCCAAGTCACACTATAGTGCTCTGAAGGCTTTGTCTTAATTTGGAAATTAACTTGATGGTAGTAAACCTGACTTTGCCCATAATTTTCATCATATTGAGCAATCGCTTTAGGTAATTTTAAAGCTAAAGGTTGAGTACCTTGTTGTACGGTAAATTTATGCTGATATAAATAATAATTTGGCTGAATCTGCCAAGATAAACTCGCCGTATGCGACTCAGAAGATTCAACCGAAAATGAAAAAGCCTGTTCGGGAGAGAGCAACTTATCTTGCGCAGCAGCCAACTGGCTAAACACACAAACAGCAACTGCTAGAAAATAAAGAATTCCCTGATGAATAAGCTTTTTCATTAACATAAATTTAAATTGCTTCGATTAGAACAAGAACGCCACGCCTAAGCCACCATTGTAGCTCTTGTCTTGACCCTCTAAATCCACCCCAATACTTGCGTCAAGCTGAGTACGATTATTTACGGCGTACACTAAACCTGTACCTAAACCGTATTCATAGTCTTGGCTTTCAGCTTTACGGTAAATGAATTCAGAATATCCAGAAAGTTTACCAGCGATCTTATAGTTGATTGCTGGAATTGCAGTCACAGCCCAATTACTGTTTTGCACTTCGTAACGCATGGTAATTGAAGTATCAATCAAGTCATCATACTTATAAGCCACTGCTGAGCTTAGGCTATAAATATCATCATGCGCAGTAAATTCATCATTACCAGTTGCAATGACAGCCTGAGCTAACACAGCCATTGATAAGTTGTCATCATCTAGATCAATTGCTTTTTTCAAACCGATGCTTACATCACCAAAACCTGAATTGTCAGTTTTTTTGCCAGCACGTTTGGTTTGAGTCCATGCTGGACCTTGCCACCCTAATTGTAATTCTAAGCCATCAGCCAAACCTGTACGGAATAGCATATCCTCATTTACAGTTACGGTCTTTTCTTTAACGCCATCGACAGTCGACTCTGTATAAGTCGCACTAGGTAAACCTTGTTCCCAAGCTAACTTACCCACTGGTGTAATACCTGTTCCGAAGCCTGCTCCAGGACGGTCAAAGGAAAACTCTGCGGCGAAAGTACTTCCAGCAGCAACAGTTGTAAGGGCAAAAGTTAAAATTTGTACTATTTTCATTTTAATATCCAATCAAGTAGTTAATTCTTTCGTCATTTTAGCCCCATGACGGCGCAATAATTCTAATGTTTCACGCTCTTCTTCAAGCGATTCTGACCAATCTATTTCATCAAAATCACAATCAAAGAACAACTGACTGATTGAAGATAAAATGGTGAGTCCTTCTTCATCACGAGAGTTTGGATCAACTTTTTCATCGAGTAAACGTTGAACAGCTGGAGCACATGCCGAGCTTGCAGCATCCCATAACGGACCGTAAAACTCTTCTGCATCCCAAAGGTGTACATTGGCTTTAGCTTGAATTAGAGCTTCAAGAATATCGAGGTAAACTTGTAACGATTGTTGCTTCTCTTCTTTTGATAATGGTGTACCAGCTTCATAAGCTTCCGATACATTTTCCCACCATTTAAAAATTCCGTCACAGATAATTGATACAGGTGGCCCTTGCTCCGGATCAATAAAGTTCGGATCAAGTCCGTCAGCAAGTAATTTCTGCACTTGCGCGAGTTCTAATTCTTCTATGGCTTTAATTAAAGCTTGCTGCTGGGTGGTTAACATGACCATCTCTCAAAAATATATTAGGGCTATTATGCCTAATCTCATCTCCAGATTTTAGAGGTTGATTGCATCGCATTGCAAACCTAATGTTGTGAATAGTTTATTTTCATCAAATATAAAAAAAGCCCCGAAGGGCTTTTTAGCATTTTCAATTAAACTTCATCATCAATGAATTCTGGTTGCCCACCTCTCGGGTGTTCTTTTTTCTCAAAAGTATGTTCGAGGCTACGTTTTAATTTTTCAATCGCGCCATGGATTGAAGCGTCAATATTTCCTGCCTTATGGTGAACTGCAACTGGTTTCAAACCTGAAGGACGTGCTTCAATCATACAGTGGATATCTTTGTCACCACTTTTGTCCCCATTTTCATCACTAAAATGAACCGAGAAATGCGTAATACGTTCGCTGTGACGTTGGAATTCTTGAGTAAGTTCTGTACGTACATAAGTAATTAAACGTTCACTATTATGGATGTTTTTATCTGTGCGGATTTCAATATTCATAAATACCATCCTTTCTTTCTTACTGTGGAACTTTTCTATGCAAAACTTTTTTATGTTGGCATGTTTTAAGCATGCATGAACTGACTTCAATTGTACATTTTGATGGTGTAATGGTTTGTTATCTCCTGACTTAAACGTACTGGTTTTAATTTATTTTGAAGATCTTCATATCTTCAATATCAGTCCATCTATAAAAATATGCAAGCTGATTTTTTAAATTTTTATGAAAAATTGAACAAAAGGAGAGCAATCGTGTCCAAATCTTATCTATCTGGAGCCGAGCTCATTGAGCAAATTCAAAAGTCTCCTTATTCACGTGATTTGATCGGTTATCACGGACAGCCTCCACAGGTGAAATGGCCTAACAATGCCAAGATTGCAGTGCAATTTGTTCTTAATTATGAAGAAGGTGGCGAAAAACATATTGAGCACGGCGATGATGGCTCAGAACAGTTTTTATCGGAGATTATTGGTGCAGCAAGTTACCCAGCTAAACATATGTCGATGGACTCGATGTACGAATATGGTTCGCGTGCTGGTTTTTGGCGCATTCATAATGAGTTCCAAAAGCGCAAACTTCCAATGACCATTTTTGGGGTTGCAATGGCACTTGTCCGCAATCCTTATATTGTGGAAGCGATTAAACAAGCTGATTATGATGTGGTTTCTCATGGTTATCGTTGGCTTCACTATCAAGATACCGATATTGAAGTTGAAAAACAGCATATGGAACAAGCTTTATCTGTCTTAGAAAACTTGTTTGGAAATAAAGTGATAGGTTGGTACACCGGACGCGACAGCCCCAATACCCGTCAGTTACTTGCAGAGTTCCCACAAATTCAATACGACTCTGATTATTATGGCGATGATCTACCTTTTTGGACGACTCTCACCAATGCTGCGGGTGCATCACGTCCTCATCTAATTATTCCTTATACCTTGGAATGTAACGACATGAAATTCTGCTCACCAGGCGGATTTAATAGTTCAGAACAGTTTTTTCAATATTTAAAAGATAGTTTTGATGTGCTGTATGCAGAGGGAGAAACTGCACCAAAAATGATGTCGATTGGAATGCACTGCCGTATTTTAGGGCATCCGGGTCGTTTTAAAGCACTACAAAAATTTCTCGACTATATTCAAATGCACGATCGTGTCTGGATATGTAGTCGTCAAGATATTGCTGAACATTGGTATAAAAATCACATAACTAAATAATTGATTTTTAATTTTCCAAATTAATAAGCAAATCATGAACCCCTCTTGGCACTGTTATTGCTAAAACTCTATATCACGACAATGAGTTTAGGAATAACAGTGTTTTTAGCCGAGTTTAATCAAGCCCCACCCGAACAACTCAAGACTTTGTTAAAAAACTGTGTCCACATTCCCGCATGGGCCGAGAAAATCATCTCAGAACGCCCTTATTCAACAAGAGCATCTCTTTTAGATCATGCAGACAATTTAAGTCAAATGTGGTCATGGCAAGACATTGAAACTGCTTTAGCAACCCACCCAAAAATTGGTGAAAGACAAGCAAAAAAGCAACTCAATGCAAAAGAGCAACATTTTTCAAATCAGGAACAAGCTGGCATTTCTTTAGATGAACAAACGCAACAAGCGCTGCTACAAGGCAACCTCGATTATGAACAAAAATTTGGCTTTATTTTTTTAATTAAAGCAGCGGGCCTTAGTAGCGATGAGATTTTAAAAAAACTACATGAACGTTTACAACATGACTTAGCTATCGAAAAAGTAATTGTACATGAGCAACTCGCAGCGATTGCTCTATTACGTCTATCTCAGGAAATACAAGCATGATCAGCACTCATATTTTAGATACGAATTTAGGCAAACCAGCTGCACACGTAGAAGTGAAGTTGTTTCATGCAGAAACCCATGAGCTGATTGCGACCGCAACCACTAACCCAGACGGTCGAGTTGGTGACTTTGGAATAAAGGACTTTGAAAAAGGTGCTTATCAACTTGAATTTGAAATTGCGCCTTATTTTTCATCTCAGCAAATCAAAACTTTTTTCCCGCGTGTTTGTATTCAATTTTTTATAGAAGACGTCAATCAGCATTATCACATTCCTTTACTGATCAGCCCGTTTGCTTACTCCACTTATCGCGGTAGTTAATTCAAATATAAATAGGAGAAAAATATGAATCATCAGCAAAAAAATGCGATTTCTCCAGAGCATGAATATTTAGGAATTTCCAAAAGTTTTGCTTACGGCTTACAGCATGTGCTGACCATGTATGGGGGCATTGTTGCCCCGCCACTCATTATTGGAACAGCCGCTGGATTAAGCTCAGCACAAGTCGGAATGTTGATTGCAGCAGCCCTATTTGTAGGCGGATTAGCAACACTAATTCAAACCATTGGAACCAAATATCTAGGCGCAAAATTACCTTTAGTTCAGGGTGTGTCTTTCGCAGGTGTTGCAACTATGGTTGCCATCATCACTACAGGTGGCGGCTTACCTGCTGTGTATGGTGCGGTGATTGTCGCATCTCTGATTGGACTATGCCTTGCACCTTACTTTTCAAAAATTATTCGTTTTTTCCCACCCGTTGTGACCGGATGCGTCATCACGATTATTGGACTATCTCTTTTACCCGTTGCGATTCGCTGGATGATGGGAGGTAACAACAAAGCACCGGATTGGGGGAGCGTAGAAAATATCTCTTTAGCCTTACTGACCTTAGGCATTGTGATTATTCTAAATATGCTGCCGCAAGCAAGCATTCGCCGCTTATCAATTTTGTTGGCTATTGTTGCTGGTACCACCCTCGCCTACTTTATGGGTTTTGGTGATTTTACTCAGGTGAGCTCAGGCGCATGGCTGCAATTTCCACACCTATTTGCATTTGGTTTGCCGACTTTCGAGCTTAGTGCAATCTTGTCGATGTTGATTGTGACGCTAGTCATTATGACGGAAACCACAGCCGATATTATTGCTGTCGGAGACATTGTAGGAACTGAAGTAGATGCTAAACGTATTGCCAATGGTGTTCGTGCAGATATGTTTTCAAGTGCTTTTGCACCTATCTTTGGTTCGTTCATGCAAAGCGCTTTTGCCCAAAATGTTGGACTGGTTGCAATTACCGGCATCAAAAGCCGTTTTGTCGTGGCAGCAGGCGGTGTGATTCTGATTATTTTGGGGTTACTCCCTATTATGGGGCGTTTGATTGCCGCGATTCCAATGCCTGTACTTGGTGGTGCAGGTTTGGTCTTATTTGGATCGGTTGCAGCGAGTGGAATTCGCACTTTGGCAAAAATAGATTATAACGATCAGAAAAATTTAATTATTGTAGCGACCGCTTTATCGGCAGGAATGATCCCAATTATTAATCATGAGTTTTATGCTCATTTTCCAGTTTGGGTACAAACTTTATTCCATTCTGGCATTAGCTCAACATGTATTTTTGCTATCTTATTGAATTTATTATTTAATCATTTCCCCACATTTCGCAGCTCGCGTACCCCGCATTTAAGCCAAACAATAAAGACACAAAACCCACATTAATCTTTTAGTTTTTAGCGCCCCACTTCGGTGGGCATTTTTTTAACCGTTGATCAAATTTGGCTTCATTTTTGCTTAAGACACTGTATCCTTAGCGTGCTTTATTTGGGGGGAGATCATTTAAATGCAATTAAAGCAACTTGCGGCGACTTGTGCCTTGTTATCTGCAACTGCCATGGTTCAGGCAAAACCAATCTGGCAAGATTTTAGCGTGACTGGACTTTATGGTGAAAACTATGAAGTTGTAGATGACAAAGAAACCACGATTACTTTGGAATATGCGGCGAAAGTTAAATATGCTGATGTGTTTTTCTTCATGGACCACATGCGTGGTGAAGACGATCATAAAAGTACATATTTTGAGTTATCACCACGTTTAAGCTTAGGCGAAGTGTCAGGCAAAAAACTGGCGTATGGTCCGATCAAAGATGTACTGATTAGTACTACTTGGGAGGGCAATAGGGAAAACGGTAACAACTTCAACAATTTCTTGTATGGTTTTGCAGTTGACTTAAATATCCCATATTTCCAATATGCAAATTTAAACTTCTACCGTGCGGATAATGACAAGACCGACGACGATTATCAAATGACATTCGTTTATGGCATTCCATTTAAAATCGCATCTGAAGATTTCTTGGTAGATGGTTTCCTTGACTGGTCAACTGCTGAGGGCGATCATGCCAGCGAGTTGAACTGGACAACACAATGGAAATGGAATGTAGGTAAGCACATTTCTCCTGACACACGTTTATACCTCGGTATTGAGCACTCTGTGTGGAATAACAAATTCGGTATTAAAGGTGCAGACGAAAATAACGTCAGTGCTTTGGTTAAATACCACTTCTAAAATTATGATTTAGAAGATTAAACAGCAAGGAAAATTCCTTGCTGTTTTTGTTTTAATCGAGTGGATTACCCACAATATTGCTAATAATCCCCTGCATAATATGTCCGCCTTGTTCACGGCGTAATTCTGCATACCACGCTTGTGTAACCGATTCATCTTTCATATGGGTCACATCACAGCGTTTACGCGCACGAAGTACCAATTCATTTGCACGTTCATTGCGCTTATTTTGATAGCGACGTAAAGCATCTTCGACACCTAAAGTGTTAATTTGCAAAGAACGCGCTAAATAAATCGCATCTTCCATCGCTTGGCAACCGCCTTGACCAATATCAGGTGTGGTGCTGTGTGCAGCATCACCTAAAATTACCACACGACCTTTATAAAACTGAGTAAACGGTTCAATGTCATGGATTTCTACCCGATTGGTCTTTTGCGGGTCTAAACGTTCAATGAGTTGCTGTACTGGCAAACACCAATCAGCAAAATATTGTTTTAAAAGTTTTTTATAGTCATCTCGATTATTGTCTAGACCTACTGGCAAAGGTACATCTAAAAAGAAATAGAACTTACCATCTGCAACCGGCATTAAAGAAGCTCGCTTGCCCTCTCCCACATAAGTTGTCCATTGCTGAGCTGGAGCTAAATCTTCAGATATTTCAACCAGGCCATTCCAGTTCACATAACCCGCATAACGGCGCTGTACTTGTTGGCCCAAAACATAGGTCCGTGTAAGTGAGTGAGTACCGTCAGCCCCAATTAATAGATCAGCCTGCGTTGAACTGCCATCTGCAAAATGGACCTCAACATAATCAGCTTTGTCTTGAAGGCTGACCATTTTTTTACCTAAATAAATCTGATCTCTGCCAAATTCATCCATCAGCATATTTTGTAAATCGGCACGTGCAACTGGATAAGGTCTTTGGCCTACTTCTTCAATTAATGGTAGTAAACTGAATTGTGTCATCACATCTCCAGTTAAACCATCCACATAGGCCAAATCATCCATTTGTCCACCAAGTTTGGCGATTTTGTCAGTTAATCCTAGATAGTTTAGACATTTGACACCATTCGACCACAGCGAAATTGCAGCACCAACTGGAAGAATCTTTTCAGTTTGCTCAAAAATACGAACTTGGTGACCAAATTTTTTTAATGCAATGCCTGTGGTTAGACCTCCCATTCCCGCACCAATAATCACCACATTCATAACACGCTCCTATAGATATTCACCTATAGAGTGCTTATGCTAAAAACATGCCATCCTTCAAAATTTATTTAGCTTTTCCACAAAACTGGCATGCACCATGCTTATATATTTACGTGTAAAACTCGTCTCAGCACGCTCCGTGTTGGCGCAGTTTTAAATGAAAAATCATGTTTTTAACAAGAAATACGGATAATCTACTATGGCAACATTGCACGCCCCAGCATTTGAACTTCCTGAAATTTTGAATACGAAAACCAATTTGGTAGATGCCCGAATTGGTGCACAAGTCATTGAGTGTTCAGATGATTTCTTTGCAGAAGCAAAGCGTATGCTGCAATTTGATGCACCTATTTTTGTTGAAGATAAATTTGATGACAACGGCAAATGGATGGACGGTTGGGAAACGCGTCGTAAGCGTCACGCAGGCTATGACTGGTGCATTGTGAAGCTTGGTGTAAGTGGAAAAATCAGTGCACTCGATATTGATACCAGCTTTTTTACAGGAAATTATCCTGCATCTGCATCATTAGAAGCATGTTATGCACCAAATGATGACCTTACAGGGGCAAAATGGGAGAGTCTTTTAGGAAATACGGAACTCGGCCCAAGCCAGCATCATATTTTTATGGTCAATAATGATGCACTTTTCACTCATATACGCCTCAATATTTTCCCAGATGGTGGTATTGCCCGTTTACGAGTTTATGGAGACGTTCATATTCAGGTGACTGATAGTGAGCAAACTCTCGATTTATTAGCTCTAGAAAATGGTGGCCGCGTAGTTGCCTATAGCGATGCTCATTTCGGACATCCGCGTAATTTGATTAACCCTGGCCGTGGCGTGAACATGGGCGATGGATGGGAAACCAAACGCCGCCGAGCACCCGGTTATGACTGGTGTATTCTTGCGTTGGGTAAAAGCGGAAAAATTGAGAAGCTTGAAATTGATACGGCTCACTTTAAAGGCAATTTCCCTGCCCAAGTATCCATACAAGCGGTTTACCTTGAAAATGCAACTGATGCACAGCTAATTCCACAAAGTATGTTCTGGTCTTATTTACTTGAAGCTCAACCAATGCAAATGGACCATATTCATGAATATGTGAATGAGATTTTACAGCATGAAAAAATCTCCCATATTCGTATTAACATGATTCCGGATGGTGGAATTAGCCGCGTTCGTTTATGGGGAAAAATTGCCAAGTCATGATCATGAATAATGTCCAAATTCAGCCTTTAACAATTGAGAACTTTCAGCCCTTCGGAGAGGTCATTTGTTGTGACGGGCATGACTTTTTTCATATTAATGATGCCCACACCGAACGCTACCATGCGCTCGTCCAAACTGAGATTGAGGGGGAAGCAAACGCAGGAATTAGTATTTTTCGTAATATTAAAGCCAGTGTATTGCCTCTGGAAATTTCAATGCTAGAACGTCATCCGAAAGGCTCTCAGGCATTTATTCCACTACAGCAACAAAAGTTTTTAATTATTGTGGCACCTGCTTTAGACGAGAATACTCCCGACATTTCAAAGCTATGTGCATTTGTTTCAAATGGAAAGCAAAGTATCAATTATCGGGCAGGCACTTGGCATCATCCTTTGCTTACCTTTGAAGCACCGAGTGATTTTGTAGTAGTGGATCGAATTGGAGCAGGAGCGAATTGTGATGTTTTTCAATTTCCATTTGCGATAAAAATTACGGCCTAAATTAAAATATACAGATCTGTCTATTTTAATTTAATGGCAGAACCCATTGTGGTAATTTCCAACAATTTAGATTTACATAAAAAATCCCCGCCTATATAAGCGGGGATTTTTTTATTCTATTTTAAACAGTGATATCAGCTAAGTTACCCTTCTGCTCAAGCCACTGCTTACGATCTGCCGAACGTTTTTTGGCAAGTAACTTATCAAGTAAGCCCGCTGTAAAATGAGCATCATCTAGATCGAGCTGTACTAAACGACGAGTGTTTGGATCCATGGTCGTTTCACGTAGCTGGCTCGCGTTCATCTCACCCAGTCCTTTGAATCGGGTAATTTGCGGATTACGATTGCCTTTCACATTTTTCAAGATGACTTCCAGCTCATCATCATCAAGCGCGTAATGGACATCTTTACCAATGTCGATACGGAACAAGGGTGGCATTGCTACAAACAGATGACCTTCCTCAACCAATGTAGGAAAGTGTTTAACGAATAAAGCACATAATAAGGTCGCAATATGTAAACCATCCGAGTCAGCATCGGCCAAAATACAGATTTTGCCATAACGCAGCTCTGATAAATCATCACTACCTGGGTCTACGCCAATGGCAATCGCAATATCGTGAACTTCTTGAGAAGCCAATACTTCATCTGAAGAAACTTCCCACGTATTTAAGATTTTTCCACGAATTGGCATGATGGCTTGAAAGTTTTTATCACGTGCTTGCTTGGCACTACCACCTGCTGAGTCACCCTCGACAATGAATAGCTCAGTGTCTTCACGGGTTTGCCCAACACAGTCAGCCAATTTACCTGGTAAAGCAGGGCCAGAAACAATCTTTTTACGCTCAACTTTTTTAGCTGCTTTTAAACGACGACCTGCTTTAGAAATCGCCATTTCTGCCAGTTGCATGGCAATTTCAGCATGTTGGTTTAGCCAAAGTGAAAAAGCATCTTTGGCAATATTTAAAACAATATTAGATGCTTCTCGGCTAGAGAGACGCTCTTTGGTTTGACCTGAAAACTGCGGTTCTTGGAACTTGAGTGACAAAATATAGTTCACGCCATCCCAAACATCTTCTGCCGAAAGTTTAAGGTTACGTGGCAACAAGTTACGTAACTCACAGAACTCACGTAATGCTTCGGTTACCCCTGAACGTAAACCGTTCACATGAGTACCGCCTTGCGCGGTTGGAATCAGGTTGACATAACTTTCTTGAACCTGCTCACCACCTTCTACATTCCAGCAAATCGCAAACTCACATGCCGCACGATCTGCCTGACCATTACTCACAAAAGCAGGATTTGGCAAAATTTCGCGGTCTTGCAATTCATCCATCAAATAATCGACGAGGCCATTTTCAAATTGCCATTCGATTTTTTCATCGTTAATTTGATCGATATAGATAATTTTTAAACCAGCGGCTAAAACAGCTTTGGCTTTTAAATTATGTTTTAGGGCTTTTAAAGCAAATTTCGGACTATCAAAATATTTGGTTTCTGGCCAAAAATGTACTGTTGTACCTGTCGCGCGTTTTGGAGCTTTACCTTCGAGAACAGCCAAAGGTGCAACGGGTTCACCTTGCTCAAACGCCATTTGGTATAGGTTACCCTGACGTTGGACTTCGACCTCAACACGTGTTGATAAAGCATTTACAACTGAAATTCCCACGCCATGCAAACCACCAGAAAACTGGTAATTATCGGTACTAAATTTACCGCCAGCATGGAGCTTGGTCAAAATAATTTCAATACCACATTGACCATATTCAGGGTGAATATCAACCGGCATACCACGGCCGTTATCTTCAACCGACAAGGAACCATCTTTATAAACTGTGACACATATTTTGTCGGCATGACCCGCTAATGCTTCATCAACAGCATTATCAATAACTTCCTGAGCTAAATGGTTAGGTCGAGTCGTATCGGTATACATCCCTGGACGACGACGAACAGGGTCTAAACCAGAAAGGACTTCAAGCGATTGAGCCGTATATTGTGTCACGTTGTACGTTTTCCTTATTTGATGGTGTGCGCAAAGAATTCGATCACTAACGGTAATTTTTCTTCAAAATCTTCCATAGCATGATTGCCATGAGCATCCGTCAAAATCAATGAGGATGGCGTTGCAGCACTATAATAGCGTTGTGCTTGACGATAATCCAAAATTTCGTCGCCTTGTTGCAACAAGACGAGTATTTTGTCGGCATTTTTAGGTTGTTTCAGTTCCAGTTGTTGTAACTGTCGCAACTGAACATGATCAATTGACCATTGATCATTCACCACATAGGGCATACTTTCAACTTGAAACAACTCATCAAACAACTTCCATGGTTGCATAGCAGGATTAATCAGTACAGCTGGAATATTATATTTCGCGACAAAATATGTCGCAAAAAAACCACCTAAACTACTACCAACCAATGCAACATCATCCAGACTTTCAATAAGTTCTGAAACTTGCTCAACCACCTGATCTGGAGATCTATTTAGGTTTGGCAAATGCACATCAATCCCTAATTCGCTACAATACTGCCTTAAGCTCAGTCCTTTAATCGAAAGAGAGCTACTATTAAAACCATGGAGGTAGATAATATTCATATATTTCCCTCTAAATTGAGACAAATTTCACAATTTTGTTCTCAGTTTGTATAGAAAAGCACAATTGTCAGACAAGAAAAACCACTCAACTAACCATTCATCAGTATTTTAAAAAAATGTGTTATTTAAACTACTAAGATGGAAACGTTTACTGCCGTTGATAAAAAGTACAGCTTAAAACGTCAGTTATAACGTATATGGGGAAAAGATATGCCGAGCTTAACACCACTACATGAGACTTATTGTAAATGGGATCGT
This sequence comes from Acinetobacter calcoaceticus ANC 3811, assembly GCF_000399665.1. Lineage (GTDB taxonomy): Bacteria > Pseudomonadota > Gammaproteobacteria > Pseudomonadales > Moraxellaceae > Acinetobacter > Acinetobacter calcoaceticus_B. The sequence goes on along the minus strand of NZ_KB976986.1, from coordinate 3,148,140 downwards.
ACGCCACCTAGTCAGGCAGACGTACTAGAAGGTTTAGCTCAACTGTTCAGCACCAGCTTAAATGGTGTACATGAATTAATACAAGTTATTAATATTGAAGTATTAAAAAATGCTTTTGGTGTGAGCACTCAAAATGCAAAAAACTTTCAAAAACGACCATTTGTGCAAAAGGCATATCAATTTTCTTATGGCGCATTACAAAAATATGGTAGCCACTTTTTAGCCCCAAGTTTACGTCACATTATTGAAAAATATCCCACACTTCACGAAAAACCACTCACTCAGAGCCAACATTTTTTGGTCGGAATTTTGAATGGAATTTTTGGGGATTACCTACTTAAACAACATAGTCCACTCGCCTTACCGACGGTGCTATACGATCACTACGGTGCAATACAACAAGGGGAACTTGCAGGGCGTATTGTGATTTTGGTTCATGGTTTGTGTATGAATCATCTTAGTTGGTCAAATGCACACTATGGCGGCATTGGTGAACGTCTGTTAGCCCAGCGTGACCATAACACCATGCTATATTTAAATTACAATACAGGTCGACGCATTTCAGCAAATGGGCGCAGTTTTTCCAACTTATTAGAAGACTTAGTACAACGTAATCCAAGAATTACCAGCATTGATATTATTGGCCATAGTATGGGCGGACTGGTTTCTCGTAGCGCCTTGTTTTATGGCAAACAAAATATGTATCAATGGATTCATATGGTCGAGAATCTGGTATGTATCGGTTCTCCACATCATGGTGCAGTGTTGGAGCGCTTCGGCTTTACCATACAAGATAAACTTGGGGCCTTCCCTTTTGTGGGTTTACTCGGTCAACTGGTTAATATTCGTAGTAATGGCATTTTAGACTTACGCCACGGCAGCGTTCGCGATGACGACTGGGAATATATGGATGCCCGAATTGGCATGATGGATGATAACCGTGCCCCAGCTCCTCTACCTTCCCATATCAATACCTTTTTAGTAGCAGGAACACTCGAATTTGAAAAAGTACGCAACAAAGCGCTTACTGTGATTGGCGACTATTTGGTGAGTGTAAAAAGCGCGCTAGGCGAGCACCCAAATCCACGTTTTCAGCTCAAAGTTCCAGACTCTCATAAAGCCGTATTTTATGGCTTAAATCACTTTGAAATTCAGTATCACTCGAGCGTCGCAGAACAGATTACTCGCTGGCTATATCCTAATATTAATGATTATGTGCAAGAAGGTATTCAAACTCATATTATTGATATGCCGAACTATACGCTCGAAGATTTAGAAGGAATTGTAGAGACGTAAAAAAAGCCCAACTTAAGTTGGGCTTTTTTAATTAATTAGCTTTTGTAGCAGGAAGAGCCCCTATTGTTTCGCATCCTAAAGTAGAAGAAATACATTTTAAGTTACTATTAAAAATAGTTTTGACAGATTGTATTTTCCCTGTTTTATAAGATTTTATATTTGCTAAATAAATATATTGTCCTTTTTTTGAATCATAAGTTAACTGATCTCCTTGTAAGATATCTGTCGCCTTACTTTTATCCTCACTATCTGAATTTAAAACTGGTACTTCAATAAATTTATTATTTATCAAATTATAAAAATATGCATTTGCAGTGAAATTTTTATATGGTTCTTTGACATAGTCTATATTACTACTTTCCCGAGTCCTAAAAGCCACAATATTTTTATCATTATATAATAAAGTAAAATCAACATTTGACTTTAGGGGAACTTTACTCTCAAAAACATTATACACTTCTTTCTTGTTTAAAATTTGAACTCCATACTTTTTTAAAGAATATTTAATCTCTTTTTTGGTTTTTTCAATATCACCGAAATCTGTTAATTTAATTTTTAAATTAGGATTGATAACCGTATATTTGTTATAAGTATCTATGTATTCTATAGGTGAATTTATTTGTGTAGAATCTTGTAAATAATCATTCCACTCACTATTTCCTTTTGCATAACAAATGTTGAAAAAAAGACTACAAGCTATCATCATTGCAAAAGAATTTAAAATTTTCATAAGTACCTCAAAATTAATATGGTAAATTTGCATTTATAAATGGTATTGGGTCAATTCTTCCATCTAATCCCACCCCTAATAAGGGAGCACTTCTAGATTCAAAATGAAGATGAGCACCTTTGGATATAGTGGTCATTTTATTCGCATTACCTGTTGCACCAGTTTTTCCAATTACTTCTCCAGTATCAACTGGATCACCTTTATCTACATCAATAACCGATAAATGAGCATAAAAGAAGTAGACATATTTATTTTTTGTAAGTTTAGTTTGAGCATATTTCTTTTGCTTTTCGGGTAAATCGCTTATATCAACTTTTAAGACAATGACTTTACCATATGCACCACCAGTTGCCCCAGCAAAAGCAATAATGCCACCACAGACTGCATATATTTTTGTACCTGGATTAGCTTGTAAATCAACACCCTGATGATTTTTAGTACCATTATTTCTTACTTTACCAAATGTTGCACCTTTAGCATTTGCCAGACCTGCTGTTCTTAATTTGCAATCTGCTAAAGGATTATGCCACTTATTATCTCCTCCAACATTATTTGTTGGGGTTTGTGAAGTATTAATTCCAATTTTAGCTTCAGATTTTTCAATAGTACTGACTTTTGTTGTGTCTTGATTATTAGAAGTATTTGATATTTTAGGAGCAGGAGCGGAAATTGTTTGTCCTTTCAATAACTTTATAGTTTCATCCGTACTTAAGTTTATTCCAGAAGTCTTACTCTTATCTACAACATATTGATAAATATTTATATGGCCATCAATATAATTTCTCAGCCATGCTCCATAAGCAGCTTTTGCATCACCTTTATACCGATTTAAAAAATCTGCAGCTTGCTTGGCACCATTCTTTCCAAATTGAGTAAAAAGTAATTTTTTTGCACGTTCCTGACTTAAAGTGTTTAGTACAAAATTTTTCCCTCCCGTAGCTCCTTCATGATGTAGCAAATAAGCAAACTTAGCGATTGAACTTGGTTCTGTTAGTTTTTGATAAGGTAAGCCAGATGATTTAAAATTACTAATTGCATAGGCAGCAGCAGCATCAATCGCCATTTCCGCATTAAATCTTAAATCTAATTTCTGCTGTATCGTTAGTTTAGGATGATTCATTACATATTGCCCAACTAATGAACTTTTATCCTTACACATAGCTAACCATGTTTCATCTAAGAATTGGGTCAATCCTGCTGCTGTACTCGAATTTGCTTTACTATTAGTATTCCATTCGCCTGTCTTTTTTATTTTTGCTGCTTCAGCTTCAATAACAGCCGCTAAAGAGTGGGGAGTAAAACCATGTCTTTTAGCTGCACTCACAATATAAGCTCGATATTTATTATTAACAGGTTTTAATAAAAAATTATCTTCTGTAAATTGGGCAGCAATTATATGGGTACTAATACCATTATCGGTACGCTTTTGCTCTATTTTTTCTTCAGGTATTTTTGGTTGTGGTTGCTTATTTTTTAATTCCTCTTTATTAGATGTAGTAGTAGATATACTTTCAACTATAGGTTTTCCAATCCTTTTTAAATTATTCATAATCTGATTAACTGTTTCATTTAATACTCCATCTTTTGCATAATGAGAACCTTCTACTTTCATTTTTCTTGATGTTAATTTTAGTACTTTTCGCCCTAATGGAAGCACTTTATGATCAGCAATTAAATCGAAATTACCATTTAAATTTTTAAAAAAAACTTTCAATCCTTTCGAATGATCTTGAATTTTTATATCTTCAAAAATACTATTTTTTGTATTTCTAATAATTTTTTTCCCATCAAACTCTAATTGAATGGTAGCTTTTGATATAGGCTTAAAAGAAAGATCCATTAAAATAATCTTTAATTCGGTTTCAAAATTATTAGCGTTATTTACATCATCTTGTAGATAAATCTTTTGCCCAATTTTAAGATTATGAATCATTCTACCTGTTAATGAATTAATTCTAGCTAACTCTTTTACAGAGGTATGATGCTTTTTTGAAATTCCCCAAAGAGTATCACCTGATTTAACAATATAAATTTTTGACATAAATTATACCTATTCTTCTAAATTATTTTCTTCAGCTTGCATACCATGCTCACCTACTTCAAATTCTTCTTCATGTTCTTCTTCATAATTATCTTCATCATCAAATATACTTGACCAATCATCAAAACCAATCAGAGCTTCATATCGTTTTGCCTCATCCTGGAGAGATAAATTACTTTTCCCCGTTAAATCTGTTTTACCCTCCCAAATAATTTCTTTTTTATCTGGTTCATACAACTGTATTTTTGCATTTCCTATACCATTTCCAGCTAAACTAGCAAATAAAAAATCAACAGCATAAGGTCCAATTTTTGGCAACTCAGGAACCTCATAAGAAACCTTAGCTCCACTCGTAAACAAATGCTGCCCAGCTTTACTTTCAAACTTACCACCTGTTGTTGAAAATACGCCATCCGCATTAATTTTGAGCTGCGATCCACCTGCTGTTAATACAATTTCTTTTGGACTTGTAAGCTCGATTTTTTCTTCTGTAGAAATGAGCTTAATCACCTTCTTGGCAATTGCTTCAATTGCATCATCTTGCGCTTGTAATTCGAGCTTTCCTTTTGCTGCATAAGCGCGAAAACCCTTTTGTGCCGCAAACAAACTGATTTTGTCTTGTGCATGTCCAATAATGTTTTTCTGTGCGCTTAAATTAATTGAACCGCTGGCACTTTCAGCAATATCTTGTGAAGCTTGCAGAATAATATTTTCGGGTGTCGTCAAAGCAATACCGTTTGGCGATGCTAATAACATCAGGGCTTGTCTAAAGATTTTGCCTTGTTCTTGTTGTTTCGTATCTGCACTACTTTCTAAACCTTGGGTATAACCTTCCATAAAGCCTTGCAAAGAACTCAATGCTTTAGAAGGTGTCACTTCTAATTTACTACCCTTACTAAAAGTTCCGCATACACTCATCATGTCAAAGTCTTTAGTCTCGACATTCCCTAAGACTTTCCCAACCTCTTTAATACTTTCAAATGGATTTTTATGAATCCGATCTTTAATGCTGGCAAGTTTTCCTTTAACAATGTCAGCCCCATGCTCTTCAACGTTTTCGATGAACGCTTTTAAATTCTCTACCGCATCTTTAGCGTCGCTAAAGAAAGTATTAAATTCATCTACAACGCCTTTTGCATCTCCCCCTAGCGCACCCATATCTTGAATAAAGCCACCACAGTCTTTTAGTGCGTGAATAGGATCGTTATTAATCCCTTCTTTAAATAGGTTCACAGTACTATTTAGTGCCTGTCCTGTAGTTTTTAGCTCAAGTGACTGGATAAATTTGGGTAATCGATTAATCACATTCAAAGCATCAGTTTGTTGCTTAGCTGCAACTTCACTGAGCATTTTCATGCTGTCATACCCTTGTGAAAGTAATGATTGTGCTTGTGCAGCCTCTAAATGATCTGCAATCGCTTGTTCTTGTGCATAGGTACTAATCAGCATACCTTTACCTGCACGCACAGCGCCCCAAGCGTCTGTTCTAAGCTCAAAGCCTTCACCACGGCCTTGACTCATCTCTTGTTCTTTAGGATGGCTTAAATTACCCAAATTCAGCTGTGTTGCTGCATGGCTACTTTGTAGTTGAGTGCTGATTTGCCCGGTTGTGTCATCAAAGCGTAATTGGTTAAAGCCACTACCACTGATTTCCTGACTGCGAATCCCGCTTAGTTTTTTAGTCGCAGGAAGCTGGCCTTTTATATCGAACTTGGTTGGTGAACGCTGTGCTTCATGGATGCGCCCCGTCACAAATGGACGGTCAATATTGCCATCAAAGAAGTCAATGACAACTACTTCACCAATACGCGGTAAGAAACGTGCTCCATAGCCTTCACCTGCCCACGGAGTCAGTACATCGACCCAAGCCGAGTCAGTATCGTTGTCATTACTACCTGCACCACCATCATGCCCATGATCATCACTACGGGTAAATAGAAAGCGTACTTTGATACGTCCCCATTCATCGACATGAATGGTCTCTCCCTCTGGCCCCACGACTTTCGCTCTTTGTGGGTAGGCAATTGGTCGATGCTGTTCTGGATTATATTCAGGTGCAGTCTTAATTTGACGGCGTATTAAGGTCAGCTCATTACCTTGACGTTCAATATCATCATAACCATGTTTATCCCAACGACTTTGAGTTAACAACTGGCTAACTTGCTGATGTAAATCTTTCGGTAAGTTATTTTGGTTATAGAAATTTTTAGCAATGATCAGGAACTCTTGATCAGCCCCATCATGCTGATCAATTTCTGGATGCTCCTGTAGGTTAAACCAATAACCGACTTGGCTATCGCGCACACTACTATAGGCCTTAAAGTATTTGGCCTGACTCGCATACATATCCGTAAAGTGCTGATTTAATTTTTCTAGCTGATTACTACTTGAAGCAGTAGCCTGATCTTCCCCTTTTAAATCTTGCATCCAAGCTGGACTCATGTGCCATGCTTGTTCAAGGCTCAAACTCGCTGAATCAAACTGCTCTGAATGTATGTGTGTAGTGATAACTGAACCTACACCCTCTTCGTGTGCCAGAGCATCCGGTTGCCATCGCTGCACATGTACCGCGGTGGGTTGCAGAGTCCGCACTGCTACAAAGCCCGTAATGCTATCTTGATATTCTGTTGCACTACTTCGGTGATAACGAATATTACGACGTTCTAAAGCTTGGTACTGACTATTGTCATCAATGAGTCTCAGTTTTTGAGCCTGTATTGGTGCAGTAAAATGAGGTACAAAAAGCTCTGTTTCATCAATTAACCAACTAACGCCTTCACTTCGCCATAAGCGCGTCAGAAAGTCATAGTCAGATTCATTGTGCTGCATGATGAATGGACGGATATCATAACTCTGGCTTAAGCCACTAAGGTCGAGACCTAAACTTATCGCAAAAAGCTGACTTTTTTCTTGCCATTCTTTAAATAAAATTTCCGTGACTTCAATAATACTTTTATTCATAAAAACACGACTATTACGGCGCTTGTGCCATAAATTTGTCGCGTCTTTTAAGGTCAGTTTATAAAGCGTTAAAGCACCGTCACTTTGTCCATAACTGGCTTCAGTCACAATTCCTGTAGTTCGGAATAATTGTCCCGAATCTGTGACCTGATCAACAGCAACTTGTACCCCTATAAACTGCTTCAATGCAATTTGGGCACTCGTCGAAAGACAAATTAACTCAGCTTCAATTTCCCCATTTAGCTGGTGTTGGCCTTCGATACGCTGTAAAAAAACTTGGTTATTGAGTAGTTCATTAGAAAATTGCACGTGAATCGCGCGTTTCTGTGCACTTAACCCTATTTTTTCCAAAACATTAAATATATTAAAAAGCATTTTTTATAATCATAAGGATATATAAACGGCTGCACTTTATAAAAAACAGAACTATCTGTCTATATCGTTATGCTTTTTTTTAATTCATTTTTTTATAGTTTGATTAATTCTAAAACAATAAAAAAAGCCCAACATAATATTGGGCTTTTTTTAATCTGTTTAAACTTACTTTTTAGCAGTCTTAAACACTGGATAAAAACGGAACAACTGCCATAAACAGACCAGTAAGAGCAAAATGAAATAAACTAATGACCAAACTGGTAAAGCTTGACCTAAAAAGGTCCAATCAATTGCAGCGCATTCACCTGAACCAGCAAGCACTTCTTGCAAAACTGCTTTCATCGGTAAGGCATCAATTAAATAGTTTAAACCCGGTCCACAACTTGGTACTTGATCTGCTGGTAAATGCTGTATCCACACATGACGGCCTGCTACTCCGACTGACCATAAAATTGCGATGCCAGCCAAAAATGCATAAAAGCGTTTAATCGTGTTGGACACTGGGTTATGCAAAAAGGCAATCAGTGCCACAAAACCCATTGCCATTAAGCCAACACGTTGAAAAATACAGAGCGGACATGGCTCTAAACCTTTTACATGTTCCAAATACAACGCAAAAGACATGCCGACAATACTTGCTAAAACAAGTAGTCCACTCACCAAACGGTAACTTAATCGCATGTAAAACCTCGTTTTATTATCGATATTGTTCAAGATATTGATCAAAACTGACCAGAGTATCTTGCTCAAGTTGTTCTTGCTGCTGTAACGACTGTGCAGCCAATTGTTCAAAATGTTTCAAGGTTTCCACACTAAGCTCATGCTGTTCATAACTTTCAGCATGTAATTGCGCCATGTGGCTACCAAAACTCCAAGTTCCACCATGTTTTAACGTATCGTCAATGACATGGGCCGACAAAGTCTCATCAACTTCATCAATTCGTGCTTGCATGATCGCTAATGCTGAACCATATAAGTCTGTTGCGTAGGTCTGATCGAGTAGCTGTGCACAATCTTGCATGTTAGCAATATATAAACGTGCCCAATCTTCAATGTGATATGACCCTGTTAAATCTGTAACGGTTGCGTTCGGTGCTCGACCTCGGTTTACCACTTCGGTCTGATTTTTCTCAACCAAGTCTTGCTCTGGACCTAACAAATCAGGGCTGTCACTTAGTAAACAATAAAGTGCTAACACTTCAAGAAAGCCTGCTGTCGTTTCATCAACACCAATTGCCGAGTATGGGTTTACATCAACAGCACGTAGTTCAACATATCCCACCCCTCGATTTTTCAAGGCTTGAGATGGTGTTTCACCTGCTTGAGGCACCTGTTTTGGACGTACAAGACTGTAATATTCATTCTCGATCTGCAAAACATGATCATTGATTTGCAACGGCTCACCAGAGGCATCATTTAACCCTAAACGGCTAAATGGCGGGTAAGGAGAATGAACAGCTTTTTGTAAACCATCCAGATAGCCAGTCAAATTGTTGTAATGAATACCTAAGCTTTTTTGAGCTGAGTTTTGATAGCCCAATCGCCCCATACGTAAAGCTGTAGCATACGGTAAATAGTATGAACCTTTGATTAAAGGCAACAACTGATGTTTATGTCCAGTTAGGAAACAACGACATACTGTTGGGCTAGCACCCACTAAAAACATAACCAGTGGTGTTAAACGAATAAAGTTACGAACAAGACCAAAATAACGATGGCTACGATAATCCTGCAAACTTAATGATTTTAATTGTTCGTCAGTTTCATGAGCTTGTAGCTCGGCAAAAAGCGTATCTGGAAAAGATAAATTGTAATGCACGCCTGAAATGGTCTGCATGCGGCGACCATATCGAATTCCCAACCCACGGCGGTATAGTGTTTTAAAGCGACCAATATTAGAAGTGCCGTATTGTGCTAGACGAATCCGTTCTTCATTGTCGTCTAACATACATGGCATAGACAGCGGCCAGAGTTTCTCACCATTTTCTAAATGACGATGCACAACCGCATGAATATCGGTGAGCTCATTCAAAGCTTCACCAATGGTTGGCTTAGGTGAGGTAATAAACTCCATCAATGCTTCTGAATAATCAGTCGTAATTTGTGGATGTGTTAAAGCCGAACCCAATGTCTTTGGATGTAACTCTTGTGATAAGAACCCATTACTTTGCATACGTAGGCTTTCACGCTCTATTCCACGTAACATGCCTTGTAGTAGCGACGAATCCACCCAAGCAGGAATAACTGATTGAGAGGGTGTAGTGGGTTGACTCATGCATTTGCTCGCTTATTAAAGATCACTATATACAAAATCGTGAGATGATACGGCTATTTATATACTCACATCATTCCAGTTTGGCAATTTTTATCACAATCTTGTTATTTAAGACACGAAAGAATTGTGATTTTATTGAAGAATAATTGCTAAAGAGTTGTCAATATCATGAACGAACAAGACATTTTAAACTTCTGGTTTTCTCCTGAACACCGTTCACTTTGGTTTGCAAAAAGTGATGATTTTGACAAAAAAATCCGTGAAAATTTTTCTAACGTTCATCGACAGGCAACTCAAGCAGAACTGTGGTCTTGGCGAAAAACAGCGGAAGGCCGTTTGGCAGAGATTATTGTACTAGACCAGTTTTCTCGCAACATTTATCGTGATCAGCCCGAATCTTTTGCCTATGACAGTTTGGCATTAGCTTTGGCACAAGAAACGATTAGCTTACAACTTGATGCACAGCTTAATCCAGAGCAACGTTCTTTTTTATATATGCCGTTTATGCACAGTGAATCGAAGCTGATTCATGAGTTTGCCTTGAAACTCTTTCAACGCCTCGGCAATGAAATTAACTTAAACTTTGAGAAAAAGCATAAAGTCATTATTGATCGCTTTGGACGCTATCCTCATCGAAATACCATTCTCGGGCGTGTTTCCACTCCAGAGGAAACCGAATTTTTATTAGAACCGAACAGTAGTTTTTAAAACTTCTTAATTTTTAATGCTGAGTCATCTATTTTTTAATGCTCAGCTGGGAGTTCATCATGAAATATCTCTCTCTTTGTTTAGCCTTAGGCACTGCCTTAACTTTAACTGCGTGTGCAACGACTCCAAGTAAACCAAGAACTTTTGATCAACTTGGACAGTTTTCAGCATATCCTCTAAATGCCCAAACATTCCGTATTAGTTTTCAAGCCGACCCAAATATGAGTTACGGCAGAGCTGAAGAAATTACCTTGGTAAAATCAGCACAAACGACGATACAAAAAGGTTTCCGCTTTTTTAAAGTGCAAAATGATCCAAGCAATCAGAGCCAGAAACCACAACGTCAGGCTGTGGTTTATCCATCAGCTCCAAGCTTTTACCCATATGGTTATGGTCGTCGCTACCCAGGTTTCTGGCATGATCCGTTCTATGATTACCCACAAGTGGTCAATATCGATCCTGTTCAAGTATCGTATACTATTGAATGTTATCGGGATCAAAAGCAGGCTCCACAGGATGCTTTTGATGCAACCTTGATCTTGAAATCAATCGGACAAAAATATGGATTGAGTCCGACAGGAGAGCTGTTGCCACCGCCTGAGCCTCCAGTAAAACAAAAATGAATAGGATAAATTTATGAACATGGCAGAAGAAGTTCACCACGTGCCCAGTCTAAAACGTAGCAAATATTTTGCTACTCTGGCGCTTATTATTGTCGTTGTGCTGTGGATTGCACTGATGGTGGCTGATCGTTTTCTGCCAGAGTACACAGGTTTTATTCATATTTTAATGTTAGGGGCAGAAGCCGGTGTCGTCGGTGGTTTAGCCGACTGGTACGCGATTACAGTTCTGTTTCGGAACCCATTTGGTAAGTTACCAATTCCTAAGTTTTTACGCGACCACACCGAGATTATTCCGCGCAACAAAGCTCGCATTGCAGAGTCAATGGGTCGTTTTGTACAAGAAAATTTTCTTTCGCCTCAAGTGGTCGAACGAAGCTTAGAAAAAACTGATTTGAGCCTCGCAATTGGTCAATGGTTAGCAAGCCCACAAAACAATACTCAAGTGGTACAGCTCATTCAGCAAACCGTACCGAAAATTTTTGAGTTTGTTAGCCAAGATCAAATTGCCAATTTTGTGCAAAACAATAGTGTGCAGTGGGTACGTAATACCGAGGTCAATAAACTCGCAAGTGAAATGCTACGCGCGGTATTGGAAAATGATTTCCATCAAGACGTCTTACAGCGTGGACTCGATATCGCGCATGAATGGGTGGTACAAAACCCGGATAAAACCCGTGAATTAACCCGAAAAATGTTTAAAGCGCTTGGGGTCTGGTCACTTGCAAAAGGCGCAAGCTGGATTGGTATTGATGTTCAACAACGTACTATCGACTCACTCGTTGAAAAAGTAGAATCGATGTTGGCAGATGATGAGCACCCATGGCGACAAGAAATTGAAACCATCGCCCACTCTCTGATGCTTGAGCTGACAAAACCAGACAGCGTTGCTAGCCAACGTCTCAACAGCGGTAAAGATGCCCTTCTCGATAGTCCACAAGTCTTAAATTTCATTAGTGGCGCTGTTACGATTTTGTGTAATGCCATTAAAGAAGATTTAATGAAAGAAGACTCTGGCATTGCAATGAACCTAAGAGCTGCTATTCAGCAACTGGGTGAAAACCTTGTTCAAAATGCCAAAGTACGCGAAGTGCTAAACAAAGAAATGACAGGACTTGCGCTGACTTTTACAGATCAATATAGCCATAAAATCATCCGCTATGTGAGCGAACGCATTCATGAATGGGATTCACGCGAAATGATTGGGAAAATTGAAAATGAAGTCGGTGGCGACTTACATATGATCCGTGTGAACGGGGTTGTAGTCGGTGCATTTATTGGTTTAACCCTCGGTGTAATTCGAGCAGTGATTGAATCAATTTTATAACTTTAAATATTTTTAATAAGAGAACAATATGCTACAGCTACAGTCAAAACTGGCCACTCAAGGCGTGACTATTTTTAGTACCATGACGGCAATGGCACATCGTCTAGGTGCTCTCAACCTGTCACAAGGCTTTCCAGATTTTCCGGCACCACAAGCCTTACTGGAAGCTTTATCTCAGGCGACCTTAGCTGGGCATAATCAATATCCACCCGGTGACGGTATTCTCGGTTTACGTGAACAACTCGCTTTACAATTTCAGCAACGTGAACAACTTCAACTTGACCCTGTAACGCAAATCACGATTACTCCCGGCGCAACCATTGCAATTTTTTGTGCCATACAGGCATGCATCAATGCAGGTGATGAAGTCATTATTTTTGACCCAAGTTACGACAGCTATGGCCCTTCTGTGCAGTTAGCAGGTGGTAAAGCAGTTCATATTGCACTTGAGGCACCTGACTTTAAGGTGAACTGGCAACACGTTAAAGATTTGATTAATGACAAAACCCGTATGATTGTGGTGAATACTCCCCATAATCCAACAGGTACCATCTGGGATAAACAAGACTGGTTAGAACTCATTGAACTCATTCAAGATAAAAACATTGTGGTTTTATCCGATGAAGTCTATGAACATTTAGTCTTTGATAACCAACAACACTTTAGTGCTTTGCATTTTCCAGAGCTCAGAGAGCGTAGTTTTGTGATTGGGTCTTTTGGGAAAACCTTTCATGTGACGGGCTGGAAAACAGGTTATTGCGTCGCTTCACCTGAGTTAATGCGTTTATTCCGCCAGATTTACCAATATGCGAATTTCTGTGGCACGACACCTTGTCAGATTGCCCTAGCGCAATATATACAGCAACATCCGGAACATATTCAAGAGCTTTCGCAGTTTTACCAAACTAAGCGAGATCGATTTAATCAGGCGATTCACAATAGCCGTTTCTTGCTAAAACCATCTCAAGGTACTTATTTTCAAAACCTTGATTACAGTCAAATTAGACCCGATTTAAACGATGTAGAAATGTGCCAATTTCTTGCGGAGCAACATAAAATTGTGGCTATTCCTGTTTCGGTTTTCTACCAACAAGCGCCAGAATCTTTACGCTTAATTCGCTTCTGCTTTGCTAAAAATGATGAGACATTGCAAAAAGCAGGAGAAATATTGAATGAATGTTAATAAATTTAGAAACTTAGCATAGTAAAACACTACAAGAAATTTCACCTAAATATGCTAAGTTGAATGTCTGCCCCGCTCATCAAAGAGATGGGCGATGGAGAACACATGCCACCAAGACAGTCTTTAATTCATCAGCAAAATCTATGGAAAACATTTTTTGTTTTCTTACTGCCTCTCATTGCAACCAATATTTTGCAGAACTTATCGGGAACGATTAACACCATCTTTGTTGGTCAAATGATGGGAGTTGATGCGATTGCTGCCGTCTCTGTTTTTTTCCCTATTTTATTCTTGCTCCTTGCTTTTATTATCGGGATTTCAACGGGTACTACTGTTTTAGTAGGGCAAGCGTGGGGTGCACAAAACATAGAGAAAGTCCAAAGTGTGGTCGGTTCTACCCTGTTTATGACACTGATTGGTGGGGTAATTACCGCGATTATCGGTGTGTTTTTTGCCCATGATATTTTAGAATTATTAGGTACAGATCCAAAGGTAATGCATCTTGCTTTGCCTTATGTGCAATGGATGCTGGCGGGTAGCCCGCTTCTGTTTATTTATATTATTTATACCTCAATTTTACGTGGTGTAGGCGACAGTACCACGCCGTTACTTGCATTGGCTTTAACCAGTGTAATTGGCTTAGTGATTACCCCGATATTGCTTAAAGGTTATTTTGGCTTGCCAGCTCTGGGAATTATTGCTCCAGCAATTGCAACGATCACGGGTTATGTTGCTATCTTAATTTTTCTGGCAATTTATCTGAACAAGAAAAATCATCCACTTCGGCCGAATCGTCAGCTTTTGCAACATATCCGTCACAATCCAGAACTAAGCAAAATCATTTTGCGCTTAGGCGTCCCAACCGGCATTCAAATGATTACCACCTCAATGGCTGGCTTGGTTATTGTTGGGTTGGTTAACCATTACGGATCGCATGCTACAGCAGCATATGGTGCGGTGAATCAGGTGCTTAACTACATTCAGTTCCCTGCCTTGTCGATCTCAATTGCAGCTTCAATTTTTGCCGCACAAGCGATTGGTGCAGGCAAATCAGATCTGTTAGCACGAGTAACCCGCACAGCTTTGGGAATGAACTTTTTATTTACAGGTACCTTAATTGCACTTGGCTATCTATTTTCAAAATATTTAATGGCTCTGTTTATTACCGACCCAACTGTGGTCGTGTTAGGGCAGCAACTTTTATTTATTGTGCTTTGGGCAATTTTATTCTTTGGTGCGGGTGCCATTTTTGCATCGATCATGCGTGCCAGCGGAACCGTGACCGTTCCAATGCTACTTAATATTTCTGCTATTTTATTTATTGAAATTCCATGTGCTTACTGGTTTAGCTCAATGTGGGGGCTTAAAGGAATCTGGGTTGCCTATGCATTAGCATTTGTGAGTTTATGTATTATTCAAGGCTTGTATTACCAATTCATTTGGAAGAAAAAGAAGATCAAAGTTCTCATTTAGAACCATTCAAACCACATAAAAAAAGCCATCATTTGATGGCTTTTTTTCGTTAAAAAATTATTTCATTAATTTGGTCACAATGGTTGAAGCACGTTGATATCCTGTTGGGAACAAACGCTGCAATGCATCAAGAAATTTTGCATCACTACCAATTAATAAACGGCGTTTATTTTTTAATACCGCTTGTAAAATTTGACGAGCTGCTTCTTCAGGTGGAGTACGCAGGAACTTATCAAAGTTTTGGATCGATTTAGCTGGGTCCATACCCAAACTATTCAGGCTATCACTCATTTTTGCAGATTTAGCAATATTGGTGCGGATTCCGCCCGGATGTACACACAACGAGCTTACGCCACTTTTTTCAATATCTAACTCTTGGCGCAATGACTCGGTAAAACCACGCACAGCAAATTTAGTCGCGTTATAAGCAGATTGGGTTGGTTGAGCAGTCAGACCAAATAAGCTCGATATGTTAATAATATGGCCATCTTGAGTTTGCTTAATGAACGGTAAAAACTCTTTAGTTCCGTACACCACACCCCAGAAGTTAATCCCAACAATCCACTCTAAATCTTCGTAGGTCGCACCTTCAACAGTTGAGCCTAAAGCAACACCAGCATTGTTAAAAATCAGGTTAACAGAACCGTGATCTTGCACAGTTTCTTGTGCCCACTGCTTTACCGCTTCACGTTCAGACACATCAAGCTTTTTAGTAGTAACAGTAATATTGCTGTACGGTTTTAAAAGCTCGACAGTTTGTTGTAATCCTTTTTCATTAATATCACTCAACGAAAGATGGCAGCCCTGCTTTGCCAAAAGAATTGCTAACTGTTGTCCAATGCCAGAACCCGCGCCCGTAATTGCAGCGACTTTGTTTTTAAAATTTTTCATTGTCCATCCTTTGTTTTTCGATATTTGCACAACCGGTTCATTGCATGTGCAGTTTAGACATCTTTAATATAATTTTGACAATATCCATTGTCAATATAGTACACTGTAATTTCAGATAGAATGGCACAATTCTACTGAGAGCTTTATCATAGTGAACATATTTGGCTAAAACCTATAAATTAGGAAACCAATCTTTAGGAAACGACTTATTTATGGCGACTAACGACTCAACCAGTAAAAAGAAAACAAAAAGTGTGAGTAAAGAACGTCAGTTCAAAGGGTTATCTCTATCTGAACGTAAAGAGGCGCGCCGTGAAAAACTGATTGAAGCAGGTATTGCGACCTACGGAACCCTCGGGTTTTTTTCCGTGACGGTCAAAGATGTATGC
Source organism: Acinetobacter calcoaceticus ANC 3811 (assembly GCF_000399665.1). Classification (GTDB taxonomy): domain Bacteria; phylum Pseudomonadota; class Gammaproteobacteria; order Pseudomonadales; family Moraxellaceae; genus Acinetobacter; species Acinetobacter calcoaceticus_B. The sequence continues at coordinate 3,131,871 of NZ_KB976986.1, read as the reverse complement.
CAAGAGGCAAAACTCACAGAACGTTATTTTTATGAATCATTTAAAAAAAGTGAAGATTTATTTCAAACTATCTTTTTAAAAATGATTGAAGAATTACAGCAAAACTTGATGCAAGCCGTGATTAAAGCTACTCCCGATCCAGAAAAAATGGTCGATGCTGGTTTAAGAGCACTACTGACAACATTAAAAGAAGATCCGAGATTAGCTCGTATTGTCTATGTCGACGCAGTTTTGGTACAAGAATTACATAATCAGGCCACCATTCAAGAAACACTTGCGCAATTTGACCGCATGATTCAAGCCTTTGTTATGCTGACCATGCCGCAAATTCAACACCATGAAAATGAGCTCTCATTAATCGCAACTGGCTTAAATGGATATGTCACTCAAATTGCGATTCGATGGGTCATGGGAGGGTTTGAACAGTCGCTTGAGCAGGTTTTAACCGCATGCCGTATCGTTTTCTTATCTTTATTAGCGCAAGTTTCAAAATAATATTAAAGTTTTTTGACAGCGATAAATGTGCAAAACTAATTAAGCTACTTCATTGATAAGCTATTGAATGATTTTAAGAAAACTAAAGTCTTGATGTCATAATTTGGTCATAGCTTTGCCTTGGTTTTGTCACAAATTATTGCTAAATTTAATTTTATAGACTTTTCTGCAATGAAATTGTCATAATTAATCTTTGTAATAAGCCTGTCATAACTACAAAACGGTTCACCGTTAAATCTATAGGATATTGCGCTGTGAAAGATGACTATATTTTAATTGTCGATGATGAGCTTCCTATTCGCGAAATGATCCATACTTCTTTGGACATGGCAGGCTTTCAGTGTTTACAGGCAGAAGATGCCAAACAGGCTCATCAAATTATCGTCGACCAACGTCCGGCGCTTATCTTGCTTGATTGGATGTTACCTGGAGGCGTAAGTGGTGTCGATTTATGTCGCCGCTTAAAACGAGATGAAAATCTATCAGAAATTCCCGTCATTATGTTGACTGCCCGCGGAGAAGAAGACCACAAAGTACAAGGTCTTGACGCAGGTGCTGATGACTACATGACTAAGCCGTTCTCAACACGTGAACTGGTTTCACGTATTAAGGCAGTTCTGCGTCGTGCCAATGCATTAAGTGGGGAAAAAACCATTGATGCCAATGGTTTGATTCTTGACCCTGTAAGCCAGCGTGTTAGCTTTGGCAACAATATTTTAGAAATGGGTCCAACTGAATATCGCTTACTTGCGTTTTTTATGACCCATCCAGAGCGTGCATATACACGTGCCCAGTTGCTCGATCAGGTGTGGGGCGGTAATGTATATATCGAAGACCGCACTATCGATGTGCACATTCGCCGTTTGCGTAAAGTTTTAGAACCGTTTGGTGTTGACCGATTTGTTCAGACTGTGCGTGGAACTGGCTACCGTTTCTCAACACGTGCAGATTTAGCCGCAGGTTAACCAAGATTTATGTATGAACCCTACCCCGTCCCCGAACAGGTACGTGAACAAAAACTTTCCCGCTACAGTAGTTTATGGACGTTTGCCAAACAAGATTTACGGCTTTTATTATTTTTTCTAATTATTGCCGGTTTAGTCGGTTTAGGCCTTGGGTATTTCTGGAGCTGTATTTTTATCGCCTTCGTGGTGTTTTTTACACTCCAGTTGCGTTCTTTATATCTGGTCAATGACTGGATTGCGAATAAACCTTATGACGTTCCTCCCAATCTTAACGGGATTTGGGGGGCATTATTATTTAATGTTTACCGTGCTCAGCGTCAGGAGCGAATTGTTCAGGCGGAAATGGTCGGTTTAATTGACCGAGCACAGTCTTCATTAGTTGCACTTGCTGAAGCCGTTGTTTTAATTGATGACCAACATCAAATCGAGTGGTGGAACCCTGCTGCTGAACGTTTGTTAGGAATCAGTCCTCTCGACCGCGGCCGAAATCTATTAACGATTTTACGTCAGCCAACCTTTATTGAATATTTTAATAATATTGATCAGGCACCCGATGGGATTAAGCTTCACTCAAATTTTGACGATGACCGATATGTACAGGTTAAGCTGACAAGATTTGGTGGAGAAAGTCGCTTATTGGTGGCTTACGACGTGACGCGTATGCACAACCTTGAGCAAATGCGTAAAGACTTCGTCGACAATATTTCTCATGAACTCCGTACGCCATTAACCGTACTGAGTGGTTATATCGAAACGTTTACAGATCAGGAAGATATTAGTCCGCGCTGGAAACGTGCCTTTGATCAGATGCAATCACAAACCAAGCGTATGAATGCTTTGGTGAATGATTTACTACTGTTATCGAATTTAGAAAATAATAAAAAAATTGCAAAGAATCAGATTATTGAAATGCCGAGTTTAATGAGTCAACTTTTTGATGATGCTCAGGCCTACAATGCCGATTATGGACACACGCTCAATTTACACATTGATAGTCATTGTGACCTGATTGGTTCTGACATGGAAATTGCCAGTGCATTTAGTAATTTAATTACTAACGCCATCAAGTACACACCAAAAGGCGGAACTATTACAATTGGCTGGCATGATGATGGTGAACATGCTTACTTTAGTGTACAAGACACAGGTATTGGAATTAACCCAAAACATTTGCCACGTTTAACCGAACGCTTCTATCGTGTTGATAGTGACCGTAGTCGCCAAACAGGTGGTACAGGTTTAGGCTTAGCGATTGTAAAACACGTGCTTATGCAACACGGTGCCCATTTAGATGTGCAATCTAAAGAAAATGAAGGTTCAACCTTTACCGTAGTTTTTCCGAAAGAAAGACTATATAACATGACCTAAAGTCACCTCTATTTAAATAAAAAGCCGACTTATGAAAAGTCGGCTTTTTTGTATTATTTAAAATAATTTACTTAAAATTCGAGCAATACGATTTACTTTGATTTTTCTCTATTACGTTTAAAAAGTTAGTGGCAAACGTATTGCTCTGGCGCAATGCATCGCGATGATCTCCGCCATCAATCGTTTGATATATAGCTGGTTTTTTTAATTTACATAGCTGCTGGTAATAAGCAGATGTCCCTCTAGGATCGACTAAATGATCTTTAGAACCCTGAACAATCATTAACGGTACGGTAGGCACCATATTTTCAATGGACTGCTGTTTTAGATAAGCCAAAAGAGGTTTTAAATCCGCATCAGATCGAAATATGCTAGAAGGCGATTTCTTCAAATCAGCTTGAAGTTCAGATAAACAACGACTGCGCCCTTGAGTCAGCACCGCATTCATTTCTGGACTGACTAAATTCTCAGGAACAATACTTGGTTCTGCTGCTTGTGCTCCTAATAAAACAATCGGGAAAAATGCTGCCACACTAGGTTCTGGGTTTGGATGAGTCTGCACATATTCTGCAATGCCTTCATATTGATAGCCGCCTGGCGCAAGAGCGATTGCCCCTTTTAAATCCAGTTCAGGCGCATCTTTTTGACCATAGGCAGACACTGCAATTGCCGCAGCCCCGCCTTGACTATGTCCCATCACCAACCACTGTTTATTAAAACTCTTGGGCTTAAGCAAATGTAATGCACGCACCGCATCGACTACCGTATGCAATTGGCTCTTTGCATTCATATAGGGATGCCCACTCGGTGTACCTAAACCTTGATAATCAGGTGCGACAACTGCATAGCCACGCGCAAGCCAACCATCTAACGCTTTAGAAGCAACTTCTTGGTATGAATGAACGGGCCCACCAACATAATCACCCGAAGGTGCACAAGTATCAGCTACTCCGGTCGTGCCATGCGCCCAAGCGAGTATTGGCCAACCATTTTTTGGTGGTGTACCTTTAGGTAATAAAATAAAAGCCGATGTCACAATGGGCTCGCCCTGAATACCTCGACTACGATAATTGATCAACAACCGCTGATCTGCATGAGGAAATAAATCCGTCACATCTTGCTGTTCTAGCGACAGTATTGAACCCGGTTTGTCGCTCACAATTTGCTTACCCAAATCTGTAATTGGAGCAGCCATAGCAGAGCAAGACACCAAACAAGTGCTGCTAAATAAAATTTTTAAAAAAGAATTACTTTTTTTAATCAAGGGATTACTCCTCTATTATTTACAATATATCTATTCAAATAATCAATTTATAAAATATAAATTACCATAAAAACTTCTATAGTTATATTTACTTCAAAAGAATTTACATTTATACAGTCACTTAAAATCCAATTAAAATATATTTTAAAGAAATGTATTATAAATATCGTTGCAAAAATTAATCCCGTTTAAATAATAAAAAATATATGCTGATATTTTCTTAATTACTATAGCGATTAAAATGTCAAAACAATATAAATTTATATCGTATCTGATTTGTCTTATTCTCGGTTCTCTACCCATCCATAGTTTTGCAGACGTACAGGTATATGGTCCTGGTGGGCCAGCACCCGCCATGAAAGAAGCCGCCAAACAATTCACCAATAAAACGGGCATAGCAGTCCATGTAACGGCTGGGCCTACATCTCAATGGTCTGACCAAGCGAAACTAGATGCCGATGTTATATATAGTGGTTCCGAAGCCATGATGTCGGATTTTGAAAATGCTTTTTCTGAGCAAATTATAAAAGACTCGGTGGAACCTTTATATTTACGCCCCGCAGCCATTTTAGTACGCAAAGGAAATCCTAAAAATATTAAAGGATTTAAAGACCTAGCTAAATCTGGCGTTAAAGTTTTAGTTACTCATGGTGCAGGTCAGGTCGGTATGTGGGAGGATATCGCTGGTAGAACTGGCAACATTCAATTAACCAAATCTGTTCGAAAAAATATTACCACCTATGCAGCTAATACGGGTATTGCCAAGAAAAGCTGGGAAGAAAATAGCAGCTATGATGCTTGGTTAGTTTTTAATATTTGGGGAATTAGTAACCCAGATGTTGGGCAAATTATACCTATTGAACCAGAGTTGGTTGTCTATCGTGATACAGGTGTTGCCTTAACCAAGCATAGTTTAAAAGACACTGAAGCTAAACGTTTTGTAGAGTTCTTATCGTCTCAGCAAGGTAATACTATTTTCAAAAAATATGGTTGGACTAAATAAGTAAAACAGGGAGCGTTGCTCCCTTTTTTAAAATTATTCACTCTAGTTCACTTAGAATATATTCATTTCAAATTAAATATACTCCAACGGCATATAAGCTTCCCAATATGAGACAAAAGGCTGAACTGATATACCAAAATAAATCACTATTACCGACAAATTTTGACTTTAACCACGGAAAAGCCAGACCACGGATAAGAAAAACCGCTGCAACAAGCGACAAAATAAGTTTAGTAAATGGTAATACCTTTATTCCCTTTGCTGCAAAGAAAGCATAAGTAGCACATACCGTTAGAATTAACCCCACAGCTATAGCTGTAAAATTAGGATACCAATGCCCTCTTTCGACCATCTGGACAATACTTTTCCCAGCCCCTAAAAACTGAAAACCATTTGCCCCCCAGAACACACAAACAAAATGAAGTAATGCGGCACAGAATGTTAATAATGCAGCAATATAAAGTAGAGCGTTCGGAAGTGAGTGCATTAGATTTTATACTAATAAATATGTGTGATATTTATTATACTCAATTATAAAATATGTAAAACTTATTAATAGTTAAAATGAATTTAACTTGGTATTTAATATTTTAAATACCAAGCTTAGTGCACTTAATTATTTACTCTCAAACTCTTTAAAATCAGATTTTCTGATTTTTGCATGGATCCCTTTGGTTTTATCTACAACTTGTGAAACTTCAAAATCAGTTGCGGCACTTAAATACGCATAAGCCGTTGCTTCATCAATACCGTATTCTTGGTTTAAGAAACGAATGGCTTCACGTGTAGACTTTTTCATCGCCTCATCTAGATCTTCATCAAGTCCCGGTGTAATCCAAAACTCAGCATTTTCAGCTAAAGGTTGTTCCAGCTCTTTGCCCGGTATTTTATCTTTACCTGCTTTGAGCAAGGTAAATTTTAGTGTGGCGCGGGCTGAAGCTTCGAGTGCAGTTAATGCTACTTCACCATCCCCTTGCGCGAAATGGCTATCACCCGTATAAAATAAGGCGCCTTTGACCTGAACAGGATAATAAGCTGTTGAACCTGCACCTAGTTCATTAATATCAATATTTCCACCATACATTGCAGGCGGTACAGAGTGAACAGGCTCAGAAGTATTGGCTGCTACCCCCATAATTCCCATAAAAGGATAAAGAGGGAAACGTATTGATTTACCCGATTCTGTTTTTAATACGCCTTCGTACTCACCTTTAGTATTTTTTTCAATTGGTGTGAAAATTGAGACATTTCCATAGCGTTCAGGGTGCTCAGCCGATGCATTTTCTTGCTTTGCTTTTTTAGGAAATTCCCCCACTAAAGCACCTTTACCATGTCGATTTGAAATAACACCGTAAGGTACACGCGGCTCAACTTTAAGTACCTCAACTTTCAAAATATCACCGGGCTGTGCGCCTTCAATTGCAACAGGACCTGTCACAATATGTGGTCCATCTTTATGAAAATCATGCTTTAAATTTGACTGCGTAATTGTTTTTGCATCTTCCAAGATTTCATTAGATTTGACACCTTTCGATTGAAAGAACTTTTCAGCATTACGCCCTTGATCTTCAAGCAAACCTTCATGAGAAACCGTATCAAATGTCACAACACTACCCGACGGAACGGTAAGGACGGGTTTAGCATCCCGATTCGGTAAATAACCCCATGTAATGGTATTTAAAGTAGATGGAACGTAATAATTACCTTTATATTCGCCACTTTGAAGTTGAGTAGGCTGTTTTGAAATTTGATTTAAAACTTTAAAATCATTGGCATGGCTGAGTGAAATACAAAGTGCAGATAAAACCGAAGCTGTCAGGCGTTTAACTTTTAACATGATTTCAGAACCTAAAAAATATGAAAATTACAGTAAGGTCCTGAATAGTTAGCAATCATTATGCCAAGGCTAAAAACTGTGCAATATCTAAAAAGCGCTTCATATTTATAAAATTAAATAATTTTTTTATATTTAATAACTTATCTTCAAATAAAATTAAAATTACGACTTAAGTCTAACTTAAATATTTCTTTCTATTTTTATTTATTAATTTTCAATCATATTAATATTTTTGCTCTCTTCAGACACATATTTACAGACTAGCTTTTATAACGTCCTATTTCAGATCACTTAATAACAATTATATTTCCATATAATATAAATACAAACATAGTTATATATTTTACTTTTATATGATTTAACTCAAAAAATAAACCCTGAATAATTAAAGTCAGGGTTTACTTATCTTATAGGGGTTATATCGTTTACTAAACTGTATGTCCCATGCGCTCGCCCATTACAACTACAGACTCAGCTTTAAAACGTTGTTCCCATTCGATCTTATCTTTTTCAAATAAAATAACTGCGGTAGAACCTAAATAAAAACGTCCAAGCTCAGCACCTTTCTCTAGCTTTAACTGATGATGCTGTAATTCGATACGACCTGAAGGTTTTACTTTACCTGTTGCCACAGTTTCAATACCAGCAACAATCATTGCACCCACTAAAACAACTGCCATGCGGCCAAGTTCAGTATCAAACAAACACACCATGCGTTCATTACGGGCAAATAGTCCCGGTACATTTTCAGCGGTCACTTGATTTACCGAAAATAGCTCACCTGGTACATACAAAGTTTCAGTCAATGTACCTGCAAACGGCATATGTACACGGTGGTAATCGCGTGGAGATAGATAGACTGTCGCGAACTCGCCTTCTTGAAACGGCTGAGCAAGTTGTGGGTCGCCAATGAGTTTCTCTACAGAGAAGCTTTGGCCTTTTGCTTGAAATACTTCACCCGCAGTAATTTTACCAATCTGAGAAATAGCGCCATCAGCAGGTGACACAATGCTATCTGCATTTTCGTCAACGAGACGCACGCCATCTTTTAAAGCACGAGTAAAAAAGTCATTAAAAGATTTATATTTCAGTGCATTGCCTTGTTCAGCAATCGATAAATCAATTCCATATTTGGTTTTAAATGCATGAATAACAGCAGTTTTCACAACTGGATTTTCACTCGCAGCAACTTTACCTACCACACGGCTCAATTGATGCTGTGGTACAAGGTTTTGTGCCTTAATAAATAATTCTTTTTTTAATCGAGATGTGAAACTCACGACGGTGATTCTCCAGTAATAATAGGACTATCGAGGCGATTGCCCCATTCACTCCACGCACCATCATAGGCTTTTGCTTCCCAGCCCAAGAGCCTAGCCAAAATATAGGCCAAACCGGAACGGTGATGTGACTGGCAGTACACAACTACAGGTTGCTGTAAATCGAACCCAAGTTGTTCAAGGCGCTGCCGCGTGCGTTCAAGCGGATGCAATTTTAGATGATTTTGACGATTAAGTGCAGTACTCCATTCAAAATGGAGCGCATTTGGAATGTGACCGCCGCGTCGCGCTGCTAAACGAATCCCACTATATTCATCACTCGTTCGACAATCCCACAATTGAACATTTTCTTGTTCTACTTGTTTACGTAGTTCTTCATAGTTCACACGGAACTGAGCGGCATGCGATAAATCAATCTGAATTAAGTCTGCAACAGGAGAAACTTTTTCGACTTCTGCTGTAGTTGGCAACCCTGCTCCTAACCATGCATGGATACCACCATTAATTAAACTGGTGCGGGTGAATCCTAAGCAATGCAAATTCCAGATTAAACGTCCAGCCCATGCTCCGCCTTCATCATCATAGACCACAACATGATGATTAGGTGAAATATTCAATTTCTCAATCAGTGCTTGTAAACCCGCTTCATCTGGCAAAATGCCTGTGGCTTCTTCGTGTTGAGTCACTAACCATTTTGGTTGTAAGTGAATAGCATGCGGAATATGAAGTTGCTCATAAACAGAAGCACGGCTCAAATCTACAATGCGAATATATTCATTGCCTAGAAAAGGCACTAATTCTTCTGCTTCTATTAATAAATCGAGTTTAAAATCCGGGAGTGTCATCGTCATGGTTTCTTTTTATACCAGCTTAATTTCATATTAGCATAAGCTTATATCTAACAAACTCTGATTTTCTGCAACTCTTTAGCAGAAAATCAGATATCAGCATTCTTACTTTTAAAAATACAAAATAGCGAGACTATTTTTTAATTAAACCACTTCTTCAAGTTCTTCGATTTCAAAAACCTGACGTAAGTAAGCCAAGAAAGTATCGTTATCAGTCATGGTTTTACCCGGACTATCAGAGATTTTCGCAACCGACTGACCATTACATTCGACTAATTTCAACACAATATTGAGCGGCTTTTGGCCCATATCATTGGTCAAATTAGTTCCGATACCGAAACTCACCTGAAAACGATCTTTAAAGTATTGATGTAATTCCCATGCTTTTGGCAAATTAAGACCATCGCTAAAAGTCAGCATCTTGGTTTTGGTATCAATTTTTAATTTACGATAATGTGCATAGGCCTTATCGCCCCATTCATAGGGGTCACCGCTGTCATGACGTAAGCCATCAAAGAGTTTCGCGAAATACAAGTCAAAATCTCGGAGGAAAGCATCCATACCAACGACGTCAGTTAGGGCAATTCCTAAATCGCCACGATACTCTTGTACCCATGTTTCTAAAGCCGCTTTTTGAAAATCACGCAGTCGTACATCAAGCGCCTGAAAAGCCTGTAGAAATTCATGAGCCATCGTGCCGATTGGGGTAATGTTTAACTCTTTTGCAAGCAGGACATTACTTGTACCACGAAACACATTTGGCACTGTTTTATGAAAGGCTGCCACAACATGTTTTTGCCATACGAAGCTATAACGGCGACGTGTACCAAAATCAGAAACTAAGAATGGCGGATCATTCGGTTTTTGAGTTTTTTCATATTCCTGAATCAATTCAAGCTTGGCTTTTAAACGGCGTTTACCTTCAACCCATACTTCATCAGTTTTGATACGGCTAAAATAAAGTTCATTTACAATTGCCAATACAAAAATTTCAAACATCATGGCTTGAACCATCGGACCTTCAATATGAATATCCAAACGACCTTCAGCATCGATGCTTGCCTGAATAAAGCGTCGTTTCAGTTGAAATAGTTCTAAATAATCAACAAAGTCACTTTTTATAAAGCGTAATTTACGCAAATATTGAAGCTCGTCTTCTTTATATTTAAGGCTACATAAGTAGTCGAGTTGCTCGTTTAAATCATCCAGAATATCTACTAGTGGATAGACTGTGTCTTCTAAATTTCTACAGCGGAAATGATAGACACTATGGGTTTGCGGGAATTTATGCAAAACCACTTGTAACATCGTAAATTTGTACAAGTCTGTATCTAGTAAAGAATGGATAATTGGAGACATAGTCAATGATTATTCGCTTGCTTCTTAGCATTAAAGCATATTTTTATAAATCAATTGCGAGCTTTTAGACCATTGTTGCAATTCCATGAAATTTCCTTTTAAAAATCATTTAATTTAAATTCTGCTAAACTAAACTAATTCAATTAATTGCAGAAATTTGCTTTAACTATGCGCGCTTTAATACAACGAGTTCTTGAAGCCAAAGTGGTGGTTGACGGTGAGACGACTGGTGAAATCCAACACGGACTACTGGTTTTTTTAGGCCTCGGCCGTGATGACACTTTAGCAATGGGCCAAAAGCTTATTGATAAGATTTTGAAATATCGTATTTTTGATGACGAACAAGGCAAAATGGGCTGGAATGTCTCTCAAGCACATGGTGGAATCCTGCTTGTTTCACAATTTACCCTGATGGCTCAAACGCAAAAAGGTTTACGTCCAGATTTTGGTCCAGCCATGCCACCAGCAGATGCCAAAGCGTTATATGAACAGTTAGTTGAATATACACATTCACAATTTGAAAAAGTTCAAACTGGTATCTTTGCAGCCGATATGAAGGTTCATCTCATTAATGATGGCCCTGTGACGTTCAATCTAGAAGTCGAAGCGTAGATATAAAAAAACTCCCAAATGGGAGTTTTTTTATATCTGGTGATTAACGACCAGTTTTCTCTTTAATAAAAGCACGCGCCTGACGTACTTTATCTTTAACTGGTTTTGGCAACTTAGGTGGAATGAGTCTAGCCACTTGGTTAAACCAAACGAGTAGGCTGAAGTCTCCTTCCATTTTAATACTGCCGTTTTGCATACCGGTCATAAATGCTGTTGGGTCACCTTTAATCAAAGTTTTTACACCCTGCTCACTATCTGCAAACTGCAAGATAAAGTCAGCTTTTTCAGCTGCACCTGCAACAGTATCGATCTGTCCATTATTAATAATGATCTGACGTGCAACACCTAAATCCGTACCAATTTGAATACGGAAAGCGCGGTCATGAATCAATTCAATAAACTTAGGGCTAGTACGTGCCAATTGCTTCATACGCAGCACTAAACCTGCTACCAATAAATCTAACGGGTCTGTACTGACATCAACGAGAGGTAATTTGACTACAGGTATAGAAGAAAGTTTCATGAACATTCACGCCTATTGTATTTTTATGAAAACTGTATAGCAAAACTCGGCAAGGACATACCATTGCTTGTGTTTTGTGCATCAACTGATAATTTTTAGCTGGCAACGCAATCTAGATGAAACGTCAACAGACGCGTATATCCTAGCATAACTGGCTATTTTTTAATAAATGCTTTGTATAATAAAAATCACGTTTCGTAAATAAAAAAAGGCATGCTGTGCATACCTCTTTACCGTTAGATAACAATTTAATTATCGGCTAGAACATTGCTGCTGATCATCTTCATATACTGGCGTGTGTTCTATATATTGGCGATTTGCCAACGCCTTTTGTGCCTGTTTATCCTCACGTAACAAAACAAATGTAACCATTACCATCGCTAGACTTAGTGCAGTTAAATAACTATATGTGACTGGCATTTCAAAAGTGACTTGAACTCCAAAACGGACCACTTCCAATAGCCCCCAAAAGAACATCCCTGCAAGCATAAAACCAAGCCAACGACGGTAAGGAGAAAAGAAAACAGCAACAAGCGCGACAGCGATCAAGCTGAATCCGGCGATAGCGGCAAAATTCGCTGTTACCATAGAAACCTCCGTCTTAATGAAAACGTCTAAAAAGATTCGGTCTTAAAAACCCGACCTCATTCCAAAAACAACTTTAATTCATAATTTGTGTTGAAGCTTAGGATGCATTATGGATGTTTTTTTTTAGAAAAAAAGACCCGTTTTTTCTTAATGCGACATACTTTGTCGCAACATTCTTTTGTCATTACATTTTTGTAAAATTAAAAAAGTTCGATTCCCTATATGGCATCAATTCTGGCGTGTCATTACAAAAAAATATGCTGTTTTTAAGGGCCAAAATAAGTTTTTTTCAGATTTTTTTATTGCCTTTTTTCTGTGCATGATTTGAGCATAACACCCTTGATTTTATAACTATTCTGCATAAAAAAAGCGCTACTCTGAAGTAGCGCTTAAAGCTTAGCCTTATAGATTAAGCACGGTTTAAATCTTTGTCATGCATACCAAGTAAATACAGTACCCCATCCAAGCCAACGCTTGAAATAGCCTGATTTGCATTTTGACGAACTAAAGGTTTAGCGCGATAAGCTACACCAAGCCCTGCAATCGCAAGCATTGGCAAATCGTTTGCGCCATCGCCTACTGCCATTGCTTGCTCTAGAGAAATACCCATTTTATTTGCAAGTTCGCGTAATAACTCAGCTTTACGAGCGCCATCAACAATTGCGCCTTTCACTTCACCTGTTACGAAACCGTCTTGCACATCTAAAATGTTGGCATGAACTTCATCAATACCAAGTTTACCTTGTAGATATTCAGCAAAATACTGGAATCCACCAGATAAAATTGCCGTTTTATAACCCAGTGCTTTTAAGGTTGAGATAAGACGCTCTGCACCTTCAGTAATGGTTAAACGCTCTGCAATTTTAGGTAAAACAGCAGCATCAAGCCCTTTTAATAATGCAACACGAGCACGGAAGCTTTGCTGGAAATCAAGTTCACCTTGCATCGCTCTTTCAGTAATTTCAGCAACTTGTGCGCCTACCCCTGCTTCAATCGCTAACTCATCAATCACTTCTTGTTCAATGAGTGTTGAGTCCATATCGAAACAAACTAAACGGCGGTTACGTCGATAAGCATTGTCTTCTTGAACAGCAACATCAATATTTAATTCGCTTGAAAGACGTAAACAGGCAGCACGCATGGCTTGCGCATCTAAAGTTGGGCCACTACTTAAACCAAACTGTACACATGCACGACGTGGGAATGCGCTATCCTTTTCAAAGTCGACACGGCCCGATAAACGGGTAACAGTTTCAATGTTAAAGCCTTGGCTAGACACAATTTGTGTAACTGCTTGTAAGTGGGCAGCAGTGAGTTCAGGCGCTAAAGCCGTGACGATATAACGAGTACGACCACCTTCAGTTACCCATTGATCGTATTCTGCGCCTGTGATTGGTTTAAAGCGCACTGTTAAGCCAATATCATGTGCTAAAATCAGAATTTCTTTCATTGCCAATGCGGTCGCAGTTTCATTATCTGACGCGACTACAATGCCCAATGTGAGTTGATTATGAATAACAGCCTGACCTACATCCAGTATTTGCAATGAATGTACGGATAGTACTTGCATTAATCGGGTAAACTGGTTTGGTTGGTCTGGTCCTAAAAAGGATATAAGAATGATTTCTCGCATGAATTGACTCTAGTCTGAGTGACAACTATTGTAAGAATCATAATCGAATTTCAATATAATTGCCTTGGAAGTTTAACTTGATTGCGCCTAGACAAGGGCTATTTGCTAGCCTACTGATCGTTAGTTTTGCATTGCATACCTTTTTATTGGTGATTGCAACGACACACCAGCTCAATGAAAACCGTGCGAGTCAAGGTCAGCTCATGACCAGTCAGCTCGTTGCAGACAGCTTATCCGAGCTAGAACCGGCAAATACGGTATCTTTAGCTCTGATTGCTAATCGCTATGCGACCAATCCAAGCGTTGCGTCTATTCGCATTCTTGATGCCAATAAACAAGTGCTGGCAACAAGCGGAATTTCAAAAACTCGCCAAGGTGAGATTTTTGCTCGCGATGCTCTGCAAAACGAAAAGAAAGTGGGCTCTATTGAAATTACGCTTATTCAGCCAAGTATTGGTGAAATTCTGCGTACTCAATGGCTAGCAATTTTAGCTTCTCTGTTTTTGCATGTTTTATTGTGGCTTGCCTATCGCGCGATTGCTCGTCCGACCCGTAGCGAATACTTGGCACGCATTAACGAAGAAAACCGCTTAAAACATGAAATTCAGCAGTTAACTCAGGCATTGGCTCTAGAAAAACAAAATACAGTAACGTTGGTTGCTCAAGCTCAGCAACAAGCCAAAGGTAAACCAGCGGCTCGTCCACAGCCAGAGAAAACCGCAGATTCAGCTGACCAACATATGTTGGCACTCAATATTCAGTTTTATGACCCTAAACAGTTATTAAGCAGTGTTAACCAATCGGTATCTGTTCCGTACTTTAAACTCTGTCAGCTCTTTTTAAACAAGAGTATTGAGTTATGCGTGAAACATTACCAGTTAAAGTTAGCGGATATTGAAGTCGTAAATGAGTTTAATGCTGACGGCGCTACACTTGCGATTTCAACCTCGCATACACACGCTGTAGAGTGTTTACTCATGATTGGAACCGTATTCCAGTTGCTTTCTGACGTTTTATATAAACGTTACCGCGAAGATAAACGCTTTGCTTTGCAAACTCGTAGTGCAACTTGTAATGCTGTAGAAGCCATGCAAATTGATGCGAAAGAAGCTGCTCAACGTTTAGCACAGCACCTTCATGCAAAAGAATCTGCTTTATATCTTGAGAATGATCAACTCAAGGCTATTCAAGACAGCTATCAACTTGTTGCAATGCCAAACCCAAGTAATGTCATGACTCGTCATGCCTTTATGATTAATGGCATGAATGCAGAGTGTGCTGAACTTGCTCAAAATATCCGAACTGAAATTTTGATGGGGAAAAAATCAATCCCACAAAATGATAGCCCAAGTAGTGCAGCTTCATAAAAAGTAAGTGCGCACATCAGAACCTAGCCTTTTGGCTAGGTTTTTTTTATTTAAATTCATGACTTTTATTTTAAATTATTCCACTTTCTTATGATTTATTTGTATAAATAAAGCTGGATCTATTCTTAAGTGTCACAAATTTGGATAAATCAGAATCATAGGCAAAATTCTCTAAACAGCGTAAACTATGCAAAATTTATTAAATAGAAATTGTCTAACGACAAAAAAAGGTGAAAGCGAATGCCGCTGAGTCGTGTTGAAGATCTTGTCGCCGATATTCGTGCAGGCAAAATGGTTATCTTGATGGATGACGAAGATCGCGAAAATGAAGGTGATCTTGTCATTGCAGCAACGCATGTTCGTCCTGAAGATATTAACTTCATGATTACCCATGCACGTGGTCTAGTTTGCCTAACGTTAAGCCGTGAACGCTGTAAGCAGTTAAACCTGCCGTTGATGGTTGACCAAAACGGTGCTCAGCACAGTACAAACTTTACCTTATCAATCGAAGCCGCTGAAGGTATTACGACTGGTATTTCAGCAGCAGAGCGTGCACATACAATTCAAGCTGCTGTCGCAGCGCATGCAAAGCCAAGTGATATTGTACAACCGGGTCATATTTTCCCGTTAATGGCTCAACCAGGTGGTGTTCTGCATCGTGCAGGTCACACTGAAGCGGGCTGTGATTTAACACGCTTAGCAGGTCTTGAACCCGCTTCTGTCATTTGTGAAATCATCAATGAAGATGGCACAATGGCACGCCGTGCAGATTTAGAAATTTTTGCCGAGAAGCATGGCTTAAAAATTGGTACAATCGCGGACTTGATTCACTACCGCATGACCAATGAGCAAACGGTTGAACGTCTGGATCAAAAAACCATTCAAACAGAATATGGTTCATTTGAACTCTATCGTTATCGTGAGATTGGTAACCCGGACATCCATTTGGCTTTAGTCAAAGGTGAGCCAAAAGAAGGTGTTACAACAGTACGTGTACATGGTTTCAGTCCAATTCGCGATTTACTTAAGCTAAATAAAGCTGATGGTGAACCTGCATGGAATCTAGACCGTGCACTACAGACAATTGCAGCGAGTGATCGCGGTGTTTTAGTCTGGATCGGGCAAGATCATTTGCAAGACTTGGGACCAGCGTTGGATGATTTAAATAAGCCAAAACCGGTGAAATCCAATGCAGCACTTTCACATCAATATCAAACGATTGGTGTTGGTGCTCAAATTTTGCGTGACTTAGGTGTTGAAAAAATGAAGCTTCTTAGCTCACCATTACGTTTCAATGCTTTATCTGGCTTTAATTTAGAAGTAGTGGAATATATCACTGCTGATCAAATCACAACGAAATAATCGAGGTTGCTATGGCAATTCGCCGTATTGAAGGTTTATTACATCTCGCAAGCGAAGGTCGTTATGCGATTTTAGTGGGTCGTTTCAACAGTTTTGTTGTTGAACACTTATTGGATGGTGCAATCGACACATTAAAACGTCATGGTGTAAATGAAGATAACATTACTGTTATTCATGCTCCTGGCGCATGGGAACTCCCGATTGTTGCTAAAAAATTAGCTACATCAAACCAGTTTGATGCAATCATCGCACTTGGCGCAGTTATTCGTGGTAGCACACCACACTTTGACTTCGTTGCTGGTGAATGTGCAAAAGGTTTAGGTGTAGTGGCGTTAGAAAGCAGCTTGCCTGTCATCAATGGTGTATTAACTACTGATAGCATCGAGCAAGCCATCGAACGTTCAGGTACAAAAGCAGGTAATAAAGGTAGCGAAGCTGCTTTAACTGCAATTGAAATGGTTAATTTATTAAAGGCAATTTAAAGCATGTCTCAAACACTGCAAGCCGTTTATGCAGCAAAACGCAAAGCACGTCGTTTTGCTGTACAAGGTATTTATGAGTGGCAAATGAGTCACAACCCTGTACATGAAATTGAAGCACGTACCCGTGCTGAAAATGCGATGCACAAGGTAGACTTAAATTACTATCACGAACTATTAACGCAAGTGATTGCACTGCGCGACGATCTTGATGCATTACTCATTCCGGTACTTGACCGTGAACTTAATGCACTTGATGGTGTTGAGCTCGCAACCTTACGTTTAGGTGCTTATGAGTTACGTGATCATTTAGAAGTACCTTATCGTGTAGTTCTTGATGAAGCCATTGAACTCGCCAAACATTTTGGTGGAGCAGATAGCCATAAATACATTAATGGCGTTTTAGATCGTTTAAGTTCAACACTACGTAGTGCTGAAAAACAACAAGCAAACTAATAGGTTTGAAGTTGATATGGCTGAGTTTTCTATTATTGACCAATACTTTAACAGACAATCTTATACAGATGTCACCTTAGGTATTGGAGATGACTCAGCCTTAGTTACCCCTCCTCAAAATCAACAATTGGTGATCTGTGCAGATACACTCGTTGCTGGTCGTCACTTTCCTCTTGATACCTCTCCCCATGCAATTGGTTGGAAAAGTGTGGCTGTAAATCTTTCAGATATCGCTGCCATGGGTGCTAAACCTCATAGTATTTTACTTGCGTTAAGCCTACCTACCATTGACCATGAATGGCTCGAAGGATTCAGTCAGGGTATCCATGACTGCTGTAATCAATTTGGTGTTGCTCTCATTGGTGGAGATACAACTCAAGGTCCACATCTCACCATTACGGTCACAGCTATGGGCTGGATTGAAAACGGACAAGCTGTGTTACGTTCGGGCGCAAAAGTCGGTGACTATGTTTGCGTGAGCGGTCAAGTTGGAGATGCAGCTTATGGTTTACAACACCTAGGTCATCCATTACAAAAAAGACTAGACTACCCAACACCACGCTGTCAGCTTGGACAACAGCTGAAGGGTCTCGCTTCTAGCATGATTGATGTTTCTGATGGATTAGCCCAAGATTTAGGTCATATTTTAAAAGCCTCACACGTCGGTGCTCGGTTATTTTTAGAAAAGTTGCCGATTGATTCAACGCTAGAAGAACTACCAGAACAGCAGCGGTGGCAATATGCGCTAGCTGGCGGTGATGACTACGAATTATGTTTTACAATAACACCGCAAAATTATGAAAAACTTTTGCAAAAACAACTAGACATTAAGATTACAATGATCGGACAGATCGTTGAGCAAACACAACTAACTTTTGAGCATTTGGGTTCAGATTACCCATTGCAAATTCATGGATACCAACACTTTGCATAAGCCGCCGATTCATTTTAAAGACATGTCTTGGTTCAACCGCTGCATCGTTTTCTGTGGAGTTGGTTTCGGATCTGGTCTCGCACCTAAAGCCCCTGGTACTTTTGGCTCTGCTTTTGCCCTACTCTTCGTTCCGATCTGGATATCGCTTGGATTTAACTTAAGCTTAATCGCGATGATTATCATGTCCTTGGTCGGAATCTATATTTGTGGACAAACAGCAAAAGTCATAGATGTACACGATGATGGTCGAATTGTGTGGGATGAATTTGCAGGGCAATCTATAACCTTTCTTCCTCTCATTTATTTACAACAAATGAACTGGATGTGGGTGATCGTCGGCTTCATATTATTTCGAATTTTCGATGTTTGGAAACCTTGGCCTATCCGTGTTATTGATCGTCAAGTACATGGTGGTTTTGGTATTATGCTTGACGATATTATTGCCGGTGTATGGGCTGCTCTTTGTACACTAATTATTATCCATTTGACTTAATCATTAGAGTTATACATGTCAACTACCGTCATTATTCTTGCTGCAGGCAAAGGAACGCGTATGCGTTCTCAGCTTCCTAAAGTACTCCAACCTTTAGCGGGTCGCCCACTATTAGGGCATGTCATTCAAACGGCAAAACAATTACAAGCTAAAAATATTATTACGATTTATGGTCATGGTGGTGACCGTGTACAACAAACATTTGCCCAAGAAAATGTTCAATGGGTTGAGCAAGCTGAACAACTTGGTACAGGCCATGCAGTACAAATGACCTTACCTGTACTTCCTAAAGAAGGTGTTTCACTGATTTTATCAGGCGATGTGCCATGTATTAATCCAAATACGCTACAAAAATTATTAGATGCATCGACCCAGACAGGAATTGGTTTAGTTACGCTCACTGTAGATGATGCAACAGGTTATGGCCGTATTGTGCGCCAAGATGGCAAAATTCAAGCCATTGTTGAACATAAAGATGCAAACGAAGCACAACGCCAAATTAAAGAATTCAATACAGGCATTTACTGTGTTAGCAACGCAAAACTTCATGAGTGGTTGCCTAAACTTTCAAATGAAAATGCACAGGGTGAATATTATCTAACTGACATCGTTGCAATGGCAATTGCAGATGGCTTAGAAGTTGCCTCTGTTGAACCAGAGCTTGCTTTTGAAGTTGAAGGTGTTAATGACCGCTTACAACTTGCAGCTTTAGAACGCCAGTTCCAGCAAGAACAAGTCAAAAAGCTCATGCAGCAAGGTGTAATGTTCTTTGACCCTGCACGCTTTGATTTACGTGGTTCTGTAAAAGTTGGACAAGACGTTCGTATTGACATCAATGTTATTATTGAAGGTGAATGTGAGCTTGGTGATTTTGTAGAAATCGGCGCTGGCTGTATTTTAAAGAACACCAAAATTGCAGCAGGCACTAAAGTTCAAGCCTATAGCGTTTTTGATGGCGCAGTTGTAGGCGAAAATGCTCAAATTGGACCATTTGCACGCTTACGCCCAGGGGCTAAATTGGCAAATGAAGTGCATATCGGCAACTTTGTTGAAGTTAAAAACACATCGATTGGACTAGGTAGTAAAGCTAACCATTTCACATACTTAGGTGATGCTGAAATCGGTGCTGAATCAAATATTGGGGCAGGTACTATTACTTGTAATTACGACGGTGCAAATAAACACAAAACCACTATTGGCGATGCCGTTTTTATCGGTTCTAATAGCTCGCTGGTTGCTCCGGTGACCATTGGGAATGGCGCAACAGTTGGTGCGGGTTCTGTGATTACGAAAGATGTAGCCGAACAAAGTCTCTCCTTTGAACGTGCGCAACAAATTTCAAAAGCAAATTATCAACGTCCCCAAAAGGTTAAAAAATAAGAGGATTGAAGTATGTGTGGTATCGTCGGAGGCGTTGCAGAGCGTTGTGTAACCGAGATTTTAATTGAAGGTTTAAAACGTCTTGAATACCGTGGTTATGATTCTGCGGGTGTTGCTTTACTGAATAATCAACAAATTTTACGTGAGCGCCGTGTAGGTAAAGTCATCAATCTTGCAGATGCAGTTGCTGAACACCAACTTACAGGGGCTATCGGCATTGCGCATACCCGTTGGGCGACCCATGGTAAGCCAACTGAAAATAATGCTCACCCACATATGTCTGGTAAGGTTGCTGTTGTACATAACGGCATCATTGAGAACTACCAAGAGCTAAAAGATGACCTTCAAGCATTAGGTTATGTTTTCACTTCTCAAACAGATACTGAAGTTGTTGCACACTTAGTTGCTGAAGCTCTAAAAAGCACAGATAGCCTTTTAGAAGCTGTTGAAACTGTTGTACCTCAGCTTAAAGGTGCTTACGCGCTCGGTATTATCCACAGCGATTATCCAGATGAACTCATTACTGTACGTGAAGGTTCACCTTTAGTCATTGGCGTAGGTATTGGTGAAAACTTTATTAGTTCAGACCAACTTGCTCTTTTACCTGTGACGAACCGCTTTATGTACCTAGAAGAAGGTGATATTGCGCGTCTTACACGTACTTCAATTGAAGTATTTGTAAATGGCGAACGCGTTGAGCGTCCAGTGCGAGAGCTTGATGCAACCGTAAGCAGTGCATCAAAAGGTGAATACAAACACTACATGCTCAAAGAAATTTATGAGCAACCAGAAGCAATCAAGCAAACGATTTCTCAAGCGCTTGACGGCAACAGCTTACGTGATGATTTCTTGAAAGACGCTGAAGCAGATTTCAATAAAATTCAAAGCGTACAAATCATTGCTTGTGGTACAAGTTACCACTCAGGAATGATTGCGAAATATTGGTTTGAGCAACTGATTGGTGTGCCTTGCCAAGTTGAAATCGCAAGTGAATTCCGCTATCGCACACCAGTGATTGTTGAAAATACACTTTATATTTGTATTTCACAGTCAGGTGAAACTGCCGATACTTTAGCTGCACTACGTGAAACTCAAAAGCGTGCGAAAGCAAACAATATCGATATTCAGACTTTGACTATCTGTAACGTTGCTACGTCTTCAATGGTTCGTGAAACTGATCATCACTTATTGACTCTTGCTGGTCCTGAGATTGGTGTTGCTTCAACTAAAGCGTTCACGACTCAGCTCGCTGCGCTTATGTTGTTAATCTTGAAAATTGGTCAAGTGAAACAACGTATTAGCCCTGCTCTGCTTGAAGAAATTACGCGTGAGCTATGGCACAGCCCGAAAGTTATTCTTGATACGCTTAAACATGATCCAGAAATTTTGCGTTTGTCTGAATTATTCGTAGAAAAAAATCACTGCTTATTCTTAGGCCGTGGTACGAATTATCCAATCGCATTGGAAGGCGCATTAAAGCTAAAAGAAATTTCATATATTCATGCGGAAGGCTATGCAGCGGGCGAGTTAAAACACGGCCCATTAGCACTCGTTGATAGTGAAATGCCAATCGTGATTCTTGCTCCGCATGATGAAATGCTTGATAAGCTCAAATCAAATATGGAAGAAGTTCAGGCACGTGGTGGTGAGTTATTTGTTTTCGCTGATGAAAATAGCGGAATCAATGAAAAAGACCGTCAACATGTTGTGCATATTCCAGCAGTAAACGAATGGCTAGCTCCAATTGTTTATAGCGTACCAGTTCAGCTATTGTCTTATCACGTTGCTGTATTACGTGGTACAGACGTTGACCAGCCACGTAACTTGGCGAAGTCAGTAACTGTAGAGTAATTCAAAAAAGATCATTATTAAGGCATCCCCTGCTTTAATAACTGATTGATTAAGCCCGATATGTGTAAGTGCATATCGGGCTTTTTTATTGCATTCATACTGCCACACAGCCCCTTTCCAGTGAAAGAAAATCGAGTTTGATCATAGAGAACACTCCCCTAGGGCCCTGTGTCACAACGGACTTTTACTTTTGCGCTGATTTAAAGTTTGAGAGATCATTGCGACACAGAGATAAAGGAGCTAAGCGAACTTAGCCCATTTCATTTTTGTCGCAGCGTCGAATGATGCCGAACAAGTTAGGGGCAAAGTCCTGTGGGAGATCAGGACTTTGCAAACTGGTGTGTTTTAAACGTTGTACGGTTTGAGGCGAATACACCTGTGCAAGCTGTTGGCAAATACAATTGCAACTGGCTTGCCTGTGTTCACCTGACGAACAAATTCTTTTAAATTCCTGCTGAGCATTGGCCTCATCATTTGTAATACTGTAAGCACCGACCATAAGGTTTAAAACTAATATAAATTTATGAAGTTTCATATTATTCTCATGATTATTTATATCTTTAAATAAAATAAAAATATGATTAACTTAAATATTAAAATAATTTTTCAAATAACAGTTAATCCTCCCATAAAATAGGAAAATAAAATAATTAAAATTTTAAAATAAAAATAATTTATAAATTTAAAAAATCAGGTCGCAAAAAACCTAAATTTTAAATAAATAAAATAATTAAATAAGAGAGAAAATGAGTTTGAATAGTGGCATAGCCAACTCCTTAAAAATGGAGTCCTACCACCAGATCACCGCGAATTAATTTATGGTGGTAGAACGAAAGAGGGTTGACAGACTGGTGCCCATAGAGACCAGCACGCACGGGGCGTCCCCCTTCCGTCCTACCGCAAAGAAAGGGGACGCAAGGGTCTAACGACTTATAGTAGAACTATAATCCGCTATGGGGACTTACGGTCTGTCAAAACCGTCTGGCAATGTAGGCCAGCAACGAGATAATAATCGGTGATTTTAATTACGTCAATTTATTTTAATAAAAAATTTTAAATATAATAATTTTATTAATGTTTATATAATGTTTTCCTTATTTTATATTTATAGCTTTTAATAAAATTTAAAATATAAACATGAGTTATATATATTTAGTTAATAAAATAGATTAATCGTTAATTCTAATTTAATAGTTTATATAAATACGTCTAAGGTGAGAAAAAGCGAAGTATAAAAACATTTTATAGAAAGCCCCTACTCCATCAGATGGTAAGCCAACACCTACTTACCCTCTTTTCGAGAGCTTATTTCTCTACAGCTTTTACATGCAAATGTTTACCTAACAACGAAAAAGGCCGTCAATGTATTGTATAGATTCCAGCAGTAAACGAAGGGCTGACACCAATTTTTATAATCTACCAGTTCAGTTGTTGCCTCATCGCGTTGCTGTATTACGTGGTACAGACGTTGACCAACCACGTAACTTGGCGAAGTCAGTAACTGTAGAAGAATTTAAAAGTATAGTGTTATCAAAGCAGCCATAACTTTGATAACTCATCTATTAAAAAGCCAGATATGTCTTTGAAATACATATTGGACTTTATATTGCATTCATAAAGCTCTAATACATAGTCTAAGGTTTTTTATTAAGCCACCCTAATAAATACAATTAAATCAGAATGTTATATACAAAAACCAACAAAAACACTTGGATTTATATGTGAAAAATTATGATATAAATCACGCTTCGAAATTTACTTGATAACTATTAATTTCGACAATTACAAAAACTTTCTAATTATAAGGAGTGACTTATCATGGCTAATGGATTCCCAAAAGGAAACTTTAGAATCGTTAATAAAGAAACAGGTGCATGTATTTCAAGTCTGTATGGTGGCCAGATACATGGTTTACAAGATGCGGTGAGTGCACTTGGTGAAACGGGTCAGATAGCGTATTCTCATACCGCTGATCGTGAATTTACGGTACATGACAAGGTTAAAAACATAGAAGAAGAACTTTGGTATTTTGAGAGCCACGACTATCGCAGTGGTCGAGAGAATAAGCTATACAACAAAGTTAAAGATATCCGTTCTAGTTGGGTGCTCGGTGCTCATGTTGAAACAAATGCGATTGCATATAAATTATTAGACAAAGACTTAGAAAATTTCCTTAGTCTTTTGCCAAAACAAGATGAAGAAACACTCGCCCACTTAAAAACCAGTGATTGTCTTGATATTGTTCATTTATTACAGACATTTATTTATAGTAACGGCGAAGAAAATATTAAATCCGAACTCATTGGCAAACTCGATGAGACTAAGCTGAACGAATATTTAAATGCCGTACTCGCTCATGAGTCAATTCATCGCATCGAACAAAAGTTCCATGAATATGCTCGCTCTCCTTGGCTAGTTTTAAATATTCCTGGCTTTGAAGGTATTCCTGAACAGAATGAACAACTCTATAAGATCATTCTTGCCTCTGTGCAATTAGATGTCTTGGATCAAAAAGATTGGACCACAAGGTCAGAGTTCCGGTTGCATTTACGCCATGAGAATATCGATGCTCTACTAAAAAATATAAAGAAAGAAAGCATGGCGGAGCTTCATGGAAAAGCATATAAAGAATATGAAAATGCTCAAGATCTTAAAAAAGAAGCCGTAAAAGTCCTTTTAGAGCTTAGAAAAACTCTAAATTTACATACGAATGAAAAAAATATGGATACGGCTAAAAAGATTTTAAAAGTAAGCTTAAAATCAAATGAGTTTTTTGAACAACTGCAAACAGCGTTAAACAGTACCAATGATAAAGAAATAAAACCAGTTAATTGGCATAGTGGCAATGTTTTCTTGCAAGGCGCGGGTCGCCAGTACCAAACTAATTGGGCATTTGAAGATGGTTATATCTTTGTAGAAGGTCAACCAGATGCTGTACTAACACATCTCTGGGGTTCATCTGTAGGTATTAGTCAACGATCTAATGACCCAAAACAGCGCTGGGAACTTAAAACAGCTTAATTTGGGCGCTTTGAACTTAGGTCTTCGTAGTGAAGGCTTTTAGACAGCGACTCTAAAAGTTAGATCAAGCTATTTTTAATCATCCAAAGAATTTAAAATCATTCTTTGGATGATTTTTAGTTTTATAGAAATAAATCTAATTATAAAATTGAAATACTTATAAATTTCTTATACTTTAAATTGCGTAAAATTTATTCAAAAATAGTAACAATAAGATAGGTAAAACATGATTTCTTTAGAACTTTTTATAACATTTTTAATTACTACGATTATTTTTGCTTATATTCCGGGTCCAGCAATGCTGTATACCGCTGCACAAACGCTTTCTCGCGGCAGAAAATCTGGCTTGATGGCGGCATTTGGCATTTTTTTAGGCGGATGTTTTCATATCATCGCAGCCTCTTTAGGCTTAACGACCATCTTTCAAATTATTCCAAAACTCTATGATATTATTAAAATTCTAGGCGCTTTGTATTTAGTTTGGTTAGGCATTAAATTATTTAGATCTACATCTAAGCCTGCTATTCAACAGAATTTCGAAGATGGTCAGTTATCTTTGAAGCAGAGCATTTTGGTCGAAGTTTTAAATCCTAAAACCGCTATTTTTTATATTGCATTTTTACCTCAATTTATTAATACCTCATTAGATTTTCCAGTTTGGTTTCAATTTATCATTCTGGGGCTTATTGTGAATTTGATCTTTGTTTCAGCCGATGTTGTTTGTGTGTTCTTGGCTAATTACATTAGTCAAAAATTAAATAAAACACAAAAGTCACAGAAATCTATGTCCATGATGGGCGGACTCATTTTTATGGGATTAGGCGTTTTTCTTGGCATTAAAAACCAGTAGTTTTTACTGGTAAATGCTTACCTAACAGCGAAAAAGTAACATCAGCGACTGTAATTGGGTCTGAGCTGGTCCAAATGATATGACTCCCCTCATTTGTACTTTCTGAACTTAAGTCATATCTTTTTAACTGGCGCATTAAATGCGCTGTAACTGCTTCTGAAGGCTCAATAATTTGAATATCAGAACCCACAAGATCCTGAATAATGTTTGAGACAAATGGATAGTGTGTACATCCTAAAATAATCGTATCAACTTTTTGCTCAACTAGCGGCGCCAAGATATTTTTTAAATAGCTTTTAACCTCGGCGGTATGTGCTTTGCCATTTTCAATTTTTTCGGCCAGACCAATACAGGGCACTAAAGACACTTTGATATCTTGTGCGTAAGTTGCAATTAAACTTTCTAGATTTTTTCCTTTAACCGTAGTTGCAGTTGCCAAAACAGCAATATGCTTACTTAAGGTTATTCCTACTGCTGGTTTTACCGCTGGTTCTATCGCAATTAGGGGAACACTAATTTGTGCTCTGATTGTTTCAATCGCTACCGCAGTCATGGTGTTACAAGCAACAACGATCGCTTTGCACTTCCCATCATTAATAAGATTTGAGATTAACTGAGTGGTTCTTGAAACAATCCAGTCACTCTCTTTGTCTCCATACGGGACATATTTCGAGTCTGCAAAGTAAATAATATCTTCATTCGGAAGGGCCTGCCGAATGTGCTTAAATAGAGACAGCCCACCTAAACCAGAATCAATCATTCCAATCGGGTTATTCTTCTGGTTCATTATTTTTCCATTCTAAAATTCAAAAACAAACTATATTTTTCATTATTATATGATGTTTTCTATCTGTTTTTAAATCAGGCCCAACGAGGACCTGACTTAAATTTCGAATTTATTTTATGCTGCCGCTTTTTGTTCCTTTATCCAATTTTTAATACGTGCATCGAGTATATTTAAAGGCAATGTTCCTGCATTTAAGATCATGTCATGGAATGCTTTGATATCAAAACGATCACCAAGCTCATGTTTCGCTAACTCTCGTAGCTCTAAAATTTTTAGTTGGCCCATCTTGTAGGCTAATGCTTGTGCAGGAATAGCAATATATCGATCTGTCTCTGCCTGAATATCAGGTTCATCTAAAGCAGAATGCTCTCTCATAAAATCAATCATTTGCTGACGGGTCCACTTTTTATAATGTACCCCAGTGTCAACCACTAACCGACAAGCACGGAACAACTCACTCGATAGTCTTCCATAGTCTGAAAGCGGGTCTTTATAGAAACCAACATCTTTACCCAATTGCTCTGCATAAAGTGCCCATCCTTCAATATAAGCTGTGTGGTTGGGCTGCTTTCGGAACATCGGTAAATTTGGCAGGTTTTGGGCAATATCAATCTGCATGTGGTGCCCGGGAATTGCCTCATGATAAGCCGTAGCTTCCATTGATATTTTTGAACGTTCAGCGAAGTCCCCTGTATTCACATACACTTGTCCGGGGCGTGATCCATCAGGTGTTCCTTGGTGATACTCCGCACCTGCCGCTTCTTTTTCTCGATATTGCTCTACAGGCAAAACTTCGACTTTATTTTTGGGTAATAAACCAAAGAGCTTCGGCAGCTCTGGTTGCATTTGGGCAATATATCCTCGATAAATCTCTAAAATTTCTTCACGAGATTTTGGGAAAACGGCTGGATTTGTTTTTAAGGATTGTTGGAAACTTTTTAAGTCATTGAAACCTTGTGCTTTGGCAATTTTCAGCATTTCCGCTTCAATACGAGTAACTTCTTTTAATCCCAATTGATGAATAGTTTCAGGGCTTTCAGAGGTGGTCGTATTGTTTTCTACATAAAAGCGATAGAGCTCGTCACCGTTTGGCAAGCTCCAGATACCTTCGTGTTCTCGTCCATAGGGTAAGTAATCTTTCTGAATAAACGTTCCGAGTTTTTGATAGGCGGGCCGAACATGCTGATCTATGGCCTGTAGCATTTCACGGCTTAAACGCTCTTGTTCTGCTTTCGAAATGTTTTTTGGAAATTGCTTTAATGGAGAAGCAAACACACTGTCCTTCCCTGCTGGAGTCGCAATACTATTAATCTGCTTTGCCACCTTTTCAATTAAATATTTCGGTGGCATTAAGTCATCTTTTTGTCCTTGTTTTGCTAACTGAATACCTTGATCAAGAATAAGAGGAATTTGTTTTAAACGAGAAATATAGTCTTGATATTGCCTGGCATTATCAAAGGGAATTGAGCTAATAAATCCCGGAAATTGTAAATGTAGCCCCCACATTTGATTGAAAGGAATCTCATAGAGTTTCAAATCATAACTTTTAAGTGTCTCTTTCAACTGATAAATCATTAGATCTTTATTTAATTGATCAGTTGCCGAAAACCCTGTGCTATCAATCGCTTCAAAACGTTTTAAAAAATTTTGAGTACTTTTTTTATCTTTCTCGATCTGATTTTTTGAAAGCTCAGTCCATCGATTGTTGTAGCGTAAATCTCCTAAAGTCGTTGCAGTTTCAGGACTATTTTTCAAAGTGTATTCCCACTGTTCTTGTAAAAGCTGGTTTAAAGCTTTCACCCGAACAGAGACACCACTGTTTTGTTTAGATTGTGATTTTTCGATGGGATTCGTATTTATTTCGGGGGTTGCAGCATTAGAAGAATGAGACATCCAAAATAAAACACTGATACAAGCAAAATGTAAGGTTCTGTTTTTCATTTAATTATCCAGAAATATTTAACAAAGGTTAAAATAAAGACAAAACAAATTACGTGCCAAGCAGCATATAAAATAGTGTAAAAATCGAGTATTTTTTTAACTCAATGATTTTATAAATTAATTTTCTTTTTAATTAAATTATTTATAGTTGATATCTATATTCCGTAGCTGACTTTAATGGTTCAGAAACTTAAAAAAGTGCACATGAGCGATCTCAGTGCACTTTTTTTATTTCTAAATTAAAAATTCTTTCTCAAGAAAACAAATATTGATAAACAATATACGCAGCCAGTTTTGCAGTTCGGTTGTCTAAATCAAATTTTGGATTGCATTCAGCAATATCTAAAAGTTTGATTTTTCCAGTCTCTTGAATATGCTTAAAAATTGCTTCAAAAGTGGCTAAATCAATTCCTTTTACAGCAGGTGCACTGACCCCCGGTGCAACCGCAGCCGCGAAGACATCTAAATCAATCGTAACGTACAAACAGTCGACTTTTTCAATAAAAGTATCAACCGCCGCAAGCACGTTTGGTAGGTTAAAAATATTAACCTCATGATCACGTAAATATGAGCAATTCAGCGCATCGGCTGTATCAAACAAAACTTTAGTATTGGCATGGTTAGCGACCCCAATACATAAATAATTAAATTGTTTTTGATGCTGCTCAGATAGTTTTGCGGCCTGTAAAAAAGGTGTTCCAGAGGTGGCATGCTCTGCTTCACGCAAATCAAAATGGGCATCAAAGTTAATAATGCCTATTTTTTTATCTGGTGCGTGGGTTTGTACATATTGGAACAGACCGCTAAAACTGCCAAATGCAACTTCATGTCCACCGCCCAGTACAATCGGTTTTAAACCATTTTGTAGGCTATTTGCGACTTGCTCAGCCAATTCAGTTTGCGCTTGTTCTAAATTGTCATATTCACAAGTGACTGTACCCAAATCGACCATACTCACTGGACGATGAATAGGTAAATTAGCCAGCTGATTACGGATTGCATCTGGCGCATCGGCAGCACCGACTCGGCCTTTGTTACGTTTCACGCCTTCATCAGAGCTAAAACCAATCAACGCAAAGTCTGCGTGTTGGGTTTTATTCATAATATGATGAATACGTTGGTGCTCTTCACCTTCGCCATCATGGCGACCTTGCCATTTAAATGTGTGATTCATGTGACACCGTTTAAAAAATAACTTCTTGTCCATGCTGAATCACTCGCTTAGGCAAATCTCCGCCAAGCCAGTAAACAATTTCAGATGGATGCTCAATATACCAAGCCACAAAGTCAGCGACTTTACCTTGTTCCAAACTGCCATGCGTTTGCTCTAAACCCAGTGCTTGTGCAGCATGAATGGTCACCCCTGCCAGTGCCTGCTCAGGTGTAAGGCGGAATAGTGTGCTTCCCATATTCAGCATTAAACGTAAAGAAAGTGCTGGAGATGTACCCGGATTTAAATCGCTCGACAGTGCAATACGTACACCATGCTTAATCAGGCTTTCAACCGGTGGGTATTGTGTTTCACGCAACAAATAAAAGGCGCCCGGCAATAACACAGCAACCGTACCCGACTCTGCCATAGCTTTGACATCATCTTCGGTCATGTATTCTAAATGGTCAGCCGATAATGCATGATAACGTGCTGCCAAGCTTGAGCCACCTAAAGATGAGAGCTGTTCCGCGTGAAGCTTAACGGGTAAATTCAAAGATTGGGCTGTTTTAAAAACACGTTCAACCTGAGCAGGTGAAAATGCCAGATGCTCACAAAAAGCATCAACCGCATCGACTAAACCTTCAGCATGCAGTTTAGGCAACATTTCTGTACAGATATGCTCAATATAAGCATCGCTTTGGTCTTTGTACTCTGGTGGTAAAGCATGAGCAGCCAAGCATGTGCTTTTGACCGTCATTGGTAATTTTTCACCAATTTGACGAATCACACGCAGCATTTTGCGCTCATTTTCGTAATTGAGTCCGTAACCAGACTTAATCTCGATAGTCGTTACACCGTCTTGTTGCATACAGCGAATGCGTTTAAGTGCTGAATTTAATAGTTGTTCTTCGCTTGCTTCACGGGTTGCACGCACTGTACTGGCAATACCACCACCGCTTGCTGCAATTTCAGCATAACTTACGCCCTGTAAGCGTTTTTCAAACTCAACACTACGGTTGCCACCAAATACACTATGCGTATGACAGTCGATGAAACCTGGGGTTACCCAAGCGCCTTTTAAATCAACTGTTTCGGAATATGTGTCGGTAGGAAGTTTTTGTTGTTTTCCAATCCACTGAATGAGATGCCCTTCTGTGACAATTGCAGCATCTTCAATGTAGGAGTATTGCCCATTTTGCATGGTCGCAATGTGGCAATTTTGCCAAAGTTTTTTCATGAGCCTTTCCTCAAAACTGCCCAATAGTTAAACCATTGGGCAGTTCATTTGTTAGCTTTCTATCTCAACATTTTGCTGGATAGGATTACTTTCCTTTCCCAAGTTTTGCTGTGGTTTTACCCATATGCGATAAGCAATAGTTAAAAGAGCAAGCCATGTTATACCGACATAAATTGCAGGACGTGAATCAGGAAAATAACCCATCATGACTAAAATAAACACCATGAAACCAATCGCGAACGCAGGTGCATATGGCCAACCCCATACAGGGAAATCAAGTGCCTTAATTTCAGCAGTAGATAATTTACGGCGCATCGCAACTTGTGAAAGCAAAATCATGAGCCATACCCAAACCGTTGCAAAAGTCGCAATTGATGCAATGATCATGAATACATTTTCAGGAATTAGGTAGTTCAGCACCACACCAATTAACAGCACGCCAGCCATAACCACAACAGTCATCCAAGGCACACCATTACGCGATAATTTTTGGAAAATGCGAGGTGCTTGACCACGGTTCGCCATACCATACAACATACGGCCGGCACCAAATACATCACTATTAATTGCCGAAATCGCAGCAGTTACCACAACGATATTTAGAATATTCGCAGCAGATTTAATGCCTAAATTTTCAAAAATTTGTACAAATGGGCTACCTTGGCTACCAATTTGATTCCATGGGAAAATCGACATCAAAACAAAAATGGTCAGCACATAGAAAAGTAAAATACGTACTGGAACAGCGTTAATTGCTTTTGGCAAAGTCGTTTTCGGATCTTGTGATTCGCCAGCAGTTAAACCAATAATTTCGATACCACCGAAAGCAAATACAACCACAGATAAACATGCAACTAAGCCTGCAATACCATGTGGCATAAAGCCATCATAAATCCATAAGTTTTGAAGTCCCGGAACGACATTGCTATGGTCAGCATGGAAGCCATAGAACATTAAGCCTATTCCGCCCACAATCATGGCAACAATAGCACTCACCTTGATGATGGAAAGCCAAAATTCGAGTTCACCAAAGACTTTAACGTGAATCAGGTTAATGGCACCCAAGAACATAATGAGAGATAAAATCCAGATCCACCGTGGTACATCGGGATACCAGAACCCCATATAAATACCAAAAGCGGTGACATCGGCAAGTGCAACAATCACCATTTCAAAAACATAAGTCCAACCTGTGGTAAAACCTGCCAAAGGACTTATGTATTGTGATGCATAGTGGCTAAATGAACCGGATACAGGGTTATGGACAGCCATTTCTCCCAGTGCGCGCATAACAATATAAATTGCAATCCCTGCAACGATATACGCTAGTAAGACCGAAGGCCCCGCCATTTTAATGGCAGTAGCCGAACCATAGAAAAGCCCAGTTCCAATTGCTGAGCCCAATGCCAAGAAACGAATGTGGCGGGTGTTTAGCCCCCGCTGTAATGTAGAGTCTTGTGACATTATAATCTCCAATCCTTGAGGATATTTAGTTGGATTCGGCCACTCCATGTGACCGTTTTATCAATCACACTTCAGATAGACTAGGGAGTAGTTTTGGAATAAGTAACTCGTTTAAACAACCACTCGAAAGTAATTCACTTGCTTGTTCAATATCAGGAGCGAAGAAACGGTCTTCACTGTAGTAAGGAACTTGATCGCGCAAGATTTTACGAGCTTGTTCAAGTTTAGGCGAGCTTTTTAAGCCTTCACGGAAGTCTAGACCCTGACAAGCGCCTAACCATTCGACAGCTAAGATGCCACGAACGTTATCGGCCATTGGCCAAAGTCGTTTACCAGCATTCGGAGCCATTGATACATGGTCTTCCTGATTCGCTGAAGTTGGCAAACTATCAACACTCGCTGGATGTGCAAGTGCTTTGTTATCACTCGCAAGAGCTGCTGCGGTAACTTGAGCAATCATGAAACCTGAGTTAACGCCACCATTAGCAACCAAGAACGGTGGAAGCTGTGACATGTGGCGGTCCATCATCATCGAAATACGACGTTCTGAAAGTGAACCAATTTCTGCGATTGCCAATGCTAAATTATCTGCCGCCATTGCTACAGGTTCTGCATGGAAGTTACCACCAGAAATCACATCACCTTGTTCTGCAAAAACAAGTGGGTTATCAGATACAGCATTTGCTTCAATTGCTAAAACTTCAGCAGCCTGACGGATTTGGGTTAGACATGCACCCATCACCTGTGGCTGGCAACGTAAAGAATACGGATCTTGAACTTTGCTACAGTCTTCGTGTGAATGTGCAATTTCACTTGAGTCTGTTAAGAGGTCACGATACGCCGCAGCAACATCAATTTGACCACGTTGACCACGTACTTCATGAATACGTGCATCAAACGGTGAGCGTGAACCCAACATTGCTTCAACACTTAAGCCACCACAAACTGTCGCAGCAGCAAATAAATCTTCAGCTTCAAACAAGCCACGTAAAGCATAAGCAGTCGAAACTTGGGTACCATTTAAAAGTGCCAAACCTTCTTTAGCAGCTAAAGAAATTGGCTCTAAGCCTGCAATTTTTAAAGCTTCAATTGCTGGTAACCATTCACCTTTGTAGCGCGCTTTACTTTCACCCAGTAAAATCAATGACATATGGGCAAGTGGTGCCAAGTCACCCGAAGCGCCTACTGAACCTTTAAGAGGAATGTGCGGATAAACTTCAGCATTAATTAAAGCCAACAAAGCATCAATCACTTTACGGCGAATACCTGAGAAGCCACGTGCCAAGCTATTTGCTTTCAATAGAATAATTAAACGAACCATTGCATCATCAAGTGGTTCACCTACACCTGCTGCATGCGAAAGAACTAACGAACGCTGTAATTGTTCTAAATCTTCAGGAGCAATCTTGGTTGAAGCAAGTAAACCAAAACCTGTGTTAATGCCGTAAGCTGTACGCCCTTCATTTACAATCTGTTCTACACAAGCCACGCTTGCGTTGATTGCAGCTGAAGCACTGTCATCTAATTTAACTTTAATCGGGTTGAGGTAAGCTCGACGTAAATCAGCTAAGGTTAATTTTCCCGGTTGGATCAGTAATTCCATGTTGGCTTCCTAATTTTTTGCACTATATTCTGCTGAGACAGTGCTTTTCACAATTGCAAAAAGCACCGCTAGTTCTTCCATGTATTTTTATTGCGTGATCATTGGCAAGTTTAAGCCTTGCTCTTTCGCACAGTTAATCGCAATTTCATAACCGGCATCGGCATGACGCATAACACCTGTTGCAGGGTCATTGGTCAGTACACGAGCAATACGTGCAGCAGCGTCATCTGTACCGTCACACACAATTACAACGCCTGAATGTTGAGAGAAGCCCATACCTACACCACCGCCGTGATGTAAAGACACCCAAGTTGCGCCGCCCGCTGTATTTAACAATGCATTTAATAGAGGCCAGTCTGATACTGCATCTGATCCATCTTGCATTGCTTCAGTTTCACGGTTTGGACTCGCAACTGAACCTGAGTCTAAGTGGTCACGACCAATCACAACTGGAGCTGATAATTCACCGCTACGAACCATTTCGTTAAATGCCAAACCAAGTTTTGCACGTAAGCCTAAACCAACCCAGCAAATACGCGCTGGTAAGCCTTGGAAGCTAATGCGTTCACGTGCCATGTCTAACCAGTGATGTAAATGTTCATCATCAGGAATTAATTCTTTAACTTTGGCATCTGTTTTATAAATGTCTTCTGGGTCACCAGAAAGCGCTGCCCAACGGAATGGACCAATACCACGGCAGAACAATGGACGGATATATGCAGGTACAAAGCCAGGGAAGTCAAAAGCATTTTCTACGCCTTCTTCTTTCGCCATTTGACGGATGTTATTACCATAGTCAAATGTTGGAACACCCATTTTTTGGAAATCAAGCATCGCTTGTACGTGCTTCGCCATCGACTGTTTTGCAGCTTTTACAACAGCTTCTGGTTCTGTTTTCGCGCGTTCACGATATTCATCCCAAGTCCAGCCTACTGGTAAGTAACCATTGAGTGGATCGTGTGCGCTTGTTTGGTCGGTTACCATGTCAGGGCGTACACCACGGCGAACAAGCTCAGGTAAAATCTCTGCAGCGTTGCCATGAAGTGCAATTGAAATGACCTTGCCTTCTTTCGTGTAACGATCAATACGCGCTAAAGCATCATCTAAATCAGTTGCTTGTTCATCTACATAACGAGTACGTAAACGGAAATCGATACTTGCTTGCTGGCATTCAATGTTTAAAGAACACGCACCTGCAAGTGTTGCAGCTAAAGGCTGAGCACCACCCATACCGCCTAAACCAGCAGTAAGAACCCAACGACCGTTTAAATCACCATTGTAATGTTGGCGGCCTGCTTCAACGAAAGTTTCGTAAGTACCTTGTACAATGCCTTGGCTACCGATGTAGATCCAAGAACCCGCTGTCATTTGACCGTACATTGCCAAAGCTTTAGCGTCTAATTCGTTAAAGTGTTCCCAGTTTGCCCAGTGTGGCACAAGGTTAGAGTTTGCAATTAAAACGCGTGGTGCATCTTTATGAGTTTTAAATACACCTACTGGTTTGCCTGATTGAACTAATAAAGTTTCGTCAGTTTCAAGATTTTTTAAAGTATCTACAATTTTATCGAAACATTCCCAGTTTCGTGCTGCACGGCCAATACCACCGTATACAACCAACTCTTTCGGGTTTTCTGCAACGTCCGGATCAAGGTTATTCATCAACATACGTAATGGAGCTTCAGTTAACCAACTTTTAGCCGTCAATTCAGTGCCGCGTGGCGCACGAATTTCTACATCACGAAATTTTGTTGTCGTTGTTGTTGTCACAGGCGGACTCCTTCCTTTGAGCTTACATCAGCAGAACATCACTTGTTTCTGCATTTGTATAGTAATGTATTAACTTGTATATACATCCATATACTACACAAATATTTTACGGCGTGAAGAGGGTTACTCATATTTTTTTAAAAAAATTGAATAAGCTCATGAATTAAATTAATTTATTTTTATATTAGCCATAAAAAAAGCACATATCTTTTCACTAGACATGTGCTTTTAAAAAAGAATTTATTTAGTTTTAACGTTGAATTAACTCAATGACATAGCAGCTTTTGAGTTGTTTTTTTAGAAAACTGATTGATGTCACTCCAGCATTTCTCTCAATTTTTAACGTCTCGTGAGCAGCAAGCTGAACGGAATGATCATCCACATTTACTTGTGTTTCATCACGCTGATTAAAAATAAAAATCAGGTCTGCCGAGCTAATAAATGCCTGTTCCGCTGCATCATTCAACCACTGAAAACGAGCATGAAACTTTGCAGGATCATAAATTAAATTTAAGTCCCGAATTGCCCCGTCTACCAGTTCACTTTGAACCTGACTCTCACCATGGAAAGCAAAAATATCGCCTTGGTTCAGCGTTTTGGCAGGAAGATCATCGACATGCAGCACCATGCCTTTCCCATCAAGCACACTAATAATTCGCTGCTTATTGGGAAATAGCGAAAATGGCCCAGAAGTGGTCACATCTGCCATCGAAATACGCCAATCGAAATCAGCTTCACCTTGGCTTCGAGCAATTTCTAAAGTAAAGCCTGCACCATTTTTCCAAAGCATTTTTGTATATTGATCGGCCCTGATCAATTCAATCATGGGTTAAATTTCCCTTCGAGATAATAACGACTGCCCGGATAAATCAAACGCGCACTTGAAATGAGTTGTTTGTTTGACCATGTGCGGCGACGGATCAATAAACACGGTTCAGCTTTTGTGATTTTCAGCCACTTACACTCTTGCGGCGATGCTAAAACTGCCTCGACAATATGCTCACCTTCTGAGACAGGTGCTTTTGCCATTAAATAAGCATTTGGGGTAATGGTTTTAAAATCTTGTTGTAGATAATCTGGAATCAGTGCTGCATCGACTAAACGATCTTCGACCTGAACAGGTACATCATTTTCATAATGCACAATAATCGAGTGAAATAATCTTTGCCCTTCGCGAGTCTGCATTAACACGCTTTGTTCTGCATTTGCATAAATTTGTTCTAAGACTAAAACTTCAGCATGATGCTTATGGTTTCGTGCAATAATCTCTTCGGCAATATTATTAATTTGAAAAAGTGCAGTACGGCCCTGTCCTTCAGCAACGAAAGAACCAACGCCCTGAATTCGAACGAGTAAGCCCTCTGTTGTTAACTCTCGTAGCGCACGATTTACCGTCATGCGGCTACAACCGAGTTGATTAACCAGTTCACTTTCCGAAGGAATTTTTTTATTTACAGCCCATGAGCCTTCATAAATTTTTTGTGAAATCAGCTGTTTTACGCGTTGATATAAAGGAACGGGACTATCAGCTTCAATCGAAAGCTCAGCATGTTCTTGTTTTGATGTTCTGGGCATAGCAAAGTCTCAAAAAGGCAGCAGGCAAAAAGGTATTTTAGTTGACATGCTATGTATATACAACTACATACAATATGTTAATTTATGAATTAAATAGATTTTAAAAAGTTTAAAAAATAAACATAACTCTATAAGAGCTAATTTAAAGTTTTATGTAGATAAATTCAAATATATTAGGATTTTATTAATATTTATTTAATAGTTATTTCTGCTAGCCCTGTGCTCCATCCAAGAGTTTAAAAGTGTGGTCCTTTTGGGTTTACGAAATGACGCTTAAAATTTTTATTTAAAATAACTCATCGATAGTATTCTTCTGCCACACAGTATATTAATAAAACTGGAAGCACATCGAATGCGTAATTATAAAATAGATATTCTTCGTGGAATTTCTATCCTTTTGGTTCTTTTACATCATTTTAATATTCCTTATAAACTTAAAGATACATGGTTAGGTTTTGATTTCTTAGGTGAAGCATTTAGCACAGTCATCGCAAGAAACGGAAATTATGGCGTGACCATGTTTTTTGTGATTTCGGGTTTTTTAATTACCCATCACACTTTAAAAAGAGACAAACAATTTTCCGCAATTAACCTCAAGCATTTTTATATCCGACGGGCAGCGCGTATTTTACCGTGTCTGATATTACTCATTTTAGGGGTAAGCATACTTGGTTCATTTGACTTAAAACCCTTTATGAACCAAGCTCCGAATGGCATTGAGGTTTCCTATCCATTAACAATTTTTGCGGCTTTAACCTTCTGGATGAATATCCTGATTATTAAATTCGGTTGGGTCAACTACGCTTTAGGGGTGTTGTGGTCGCTCTCTGTAGAAGAAGTTTTTTACTTTGTTTTTCCATTATTGTGCCTGCTTACCCGCAGTAATAAAGTCTTTGTTGCTGTACTTGTTGGAGTGATTTTATACGGGCCTTATTTTAGGTCTCTACATTTTGGAGAAGAAAGCGGTGCTTATTTATATCATTATTTTTCAAGTTTTGATGGCATAGCAATTGGCTGTTTAACTGCTATTTTCTCTCATAAATATCAGCCAGATTGGGCCTATAAAAAACCTCTTTCGTGGTTGCTTATTTTGAGCATGGTCGCTCTATATTTATATGCGCCAATTAAAGAAGTCAGTACTTGGGCTATCAGCCTATTTGCTTTTGCCACAGGCTTACTGATTTTGTGTTTTCAACATCCTTCCGAAACACAAGCGCATAACCTATTTACAAAAGTGATGGTCTGGTTGGGGCAAAGAAGTTATGAAACTTATTTGTTTCATCTAGTTGTGCTGGGGCTTATGAAAGTTGCTTTTATTCCAGCTCAAACCGACTCTAGCATCAAAATTATGCTTTTAATTGGCTATCTGATTCTAACTTTCATCATTAGCGCGGCAATTGAAAAATATTATTCAACACCGCTTAATAGCTATATTCGAAAGATTTTTATCAAAGAGAAATCATAAAACAAAGCCCCTTTTAAATAGGGGCTTTTTTAATTAAGCGATCAACATGGTTTCATCTTCTTGTTTAAAAGGATTAGACCAGTTCTGCCACGCTTGTGGTCCTAAAGCCATTTCTTCATCACTTAATAAGCAGTCGTTTAATCGTTGTATTAAGGCTTGCTCATCCATTTGCATACCAATTAAAACCAGCTCCTGACGTGCATCACCTGTTTGAGCATCCCAAACCTTTTTAATTTGTTCGATGCTGTCTAAGTCACTTGGCCAGTCTTCTTCTGCAACGGCGGCCCACCAATAACCTGCCAAGCCATGCCGCGCCATTGCACCCGCTTGTGACCATGAATAAGCCAATGTCGGTTCAGCAGCCAACCAGAAAAAGCCTTTAGAACGCACGACACCCGGCCATTCACCCTGCACCAAATCATAAAAACGTTCTGGATGGAACGGTCGACGGGCACGGTAAACAAAGCTACTGATCCCATACTCTTCAGTTTCTGGCGTATGCTCGCCACGTAATTCTTTTAACCAGCCTGGTGCTTGTGCTGCTTCATCAAAGTCAAAGAGTTGAGTATTTAAGATTTTATCTAAAGCGATCTTCCCAAATTGAGCAATTTCAATTCGAGCGCGCGGGTTTAAAGTTTTTAAAATTGCGATGAGCTGGTGTTGCTGAGCCTGATCAATCAGGTCAATTTTATTCAGCATAATCACATCACAAAACTCGATCTGATCAATAAGCAAGTCAACCACAGTTCGCTCATCTTGTTCGCCTAGCGACTCACCACGTTGTTGCAGTGAGTCCATTGAACCGTAATCTTTAAGAAAGTTAAAAGCATCGACTACCGTAACCATGGTGTCGAGACGTGCAAACTCATTGAGTGAGTTTCCATCTTCATCTTCAAAGGTAAAGGTTTCTGCCACAGGCAGCGGTTCAGAAATGCCAGTTGACTCAATCACCAATTGGTCAAAGCGTCCTTCATCGGCTAAACGTTTAACCTCAACCAATAAATCTTCTCGTAGCGTGCAACAGATACAGCCATTACTCATTTCAACCAGCTTTTCATCTGTTCTTGAAAGCTCCGCCCCGCCTTCGCGTACTAATGCCGCATCAATATTCACCTCTGACATATCATTGACAATCACGGCAATACGGCGGCCTTCACGATTATTTAAAATGTGGTTGAGTAATGTGGTCTTTCCTGCACCCAAAAAGCCAGATAAAACAGTGACGGGAAGCTTGGCAAATGAGTTGGCGATTGCAGTGCGCATGGCTTGATCTCTTTGAATAATATTTAAACTGATCATGGCTGGCCATTTAAGTATGGCCAGATCACAGGCGTAATCTATTTCTAAACCACAATAATGTTATGTTATAACATAACTATTGATCAAGTTTTTATTCTAGTTTTATTTAAGCCAACTCTTTTAGTCTTTGAAAAAATTGCTTTTATAGTTACTGACAAATCGAGGTTCGATAGTGATGGTCAGGTCCCCATGAACGGAATCCTTGGCTATCAATATGGATTTGTCCCGAAGCATAGACACCCAGCCCCATGTTAAGTGCTTGGCCCTTGGTTTCCCAGAACTGACAAAGTTTGGTTTTGGTTTGTTGAATATTAAACTGGTCTAAATCTGTAGGCTGTTCTGCTCCAATTCGAAAATCAAGCGCTGCATTAAAGACATGTCGCGAAGCATCTGCACCACCCGCACAGCGGTTTAAAGATAAAGCTCGATAGGCCGATGTCACTTCAAAATCGTTAATCACCCCATCGTCAACTAATGCTTTTAAAATGCTAAGCGTCGGAACGATGTTGGACCAAATCTCTCTTGGTGGCACCGCATACGGTTCAACTCCACATTTTTGCCAATCGCGAGCCGAGCGTAATAACTCATGGTCTGGAACTAAATTGGCAAGCCCTTTTTGCTTAAGAAATTGCTTATAAGCTTGTACAGACTGTCCGTGATCTGCGGTTGCGATCCAAGCCACATAATCTTCGGGTTGCTGCTTTATTCTAACCACTGTTTTTGTAGGTTGAGGCAAAGTGTGGGTGCGCAGAGGAGTTGTTGGCT
Source organism: Acinetobacter calcoaceticus ANC 3811 (assembly GCF_000399665.1). Classification (GTDB taxonomy): domain Bacteria; phylum Pseudomonadota; class Gammaproteobacteria; order Pseudomonadales; family Moraxellaceae; genus Acinetobacter; species Acinetobacter calcoaceticus_B. The sequence continues at coordinate 3,090,847 of NZ_KB976986.1, read as the reverse complement.
TGGGTGTTTGAGTACTACAAGCCGTGAGAGATAATAAAAGTAAACCTAAATAACGCTTCATAAATATGCTCTATCTTCACCAAAAATGGGAAAACTGCTCATCATTAAATTGAAGAAATGTTATATTATAACAATAATAAAATCTTTTAATTTCTGTTGCTAAATTTTAAAAATAAAAAAGGACGTATGAGATACGTCCTTTTTTAGCTACAACTTACTATCTTATTAAATATCTGCTTCTACGGCGGTTAAAGACTGCTCAGCCTTTAATTTCCGGCGTTTAAATTGATAAGCCACCATCAAACATAAGATCCAACCAGGAATCATCATGACCGCAGTACGCATATCTGGTGTTAAAGACATCACAATTAAAATGCCTAACATAAACACGATGCATAAATAGTTGCTAAATGGGTACATAAAGCTTGGGAACTTAGTAGTTTGACCTTGGCTTTGCATATATTTGCGGAATTTTAAATGTGTCCACGAAATTACCACCCAGTTAATCACAATGGCTGCAACCACGAGCATCATGAGTAAACCGAAAGCTTTTTCAGGGAAAATATAATTTAACAATACACATAAAATAGTCACAGCAGCAGAAAGAATCACTGCATTGGTTGGAATACCGCGTTTATTAATGTGTGCAAATGCTTTTGGTGCATTTCCTTGTTGTGCAAGGCCCAATAGCATACGGCTACTGCAATAACTCGTACCGTTATAAACTGAAACCGCAGCAGTCAAAATCACAAAGTTCAATAACGTTGCAATTCCTTGGCTATCTAAAGAAGCAAATACCATTACAAACGGACTGCCACCTTCTGCCATCTGGTTCCAAGGGAATAGCGAGAATAAAACAAAAAGTGTCGCAATATAGAAAATCAAAATACGGTAAATAATTTGATTCACAGCTTTAGGTAAAGTTTTATCAGGGTCACGTGCTTCAGCCGCAGTAATACCGAAAAGCTCAATACCACCAAAAGCAAAAATAATGACCGCCATTGCCATGACTAAGCCTTCAACACCAAATGGGAAAAAACCACCGAGTGCCCAAAGATTAGAAATGCTTGCTTGTGGGCCTGCTGTCCCAGTTGCAAGTAAATATGAACCAAAACCAATCATTCCCACAATTGCCAAGATTTTGACAATAGAGAACCAAAATTCCATTTCGCCAAAAAACTTAACGTGTAGCAGATTAATGCCATTAATTAAGACAAAGAAGGTTAAAGCAGATGCCCAAGTTGGAATTTGTGGCCACCAATATTGAATATAAAGACCAACTGCGCTTAATTCTGCCATGCAGACGAGGACATTGAGTACCCAATAGTTCCATCCCGACATGAACCCTGCAAATGGTCCCCAATATTTGTAGGCAAAATGACTAAAAGACCCGCTTACAGGCTCTTCAACCACCATTTCACCAAGCTGACGCATCATTAAAAAAGCAATAAATCCTGCAATTGCATAGCCAAGGATGACCGATGGACCTGCTAATTTAATCGATTGTGATATACCAAGAAAAAGCCCTGTACCAATCGCCCCACCCAATGCAATAAGTTGGATGTGCCGATTACTCAAACCATGTTTCAGGTTTCCTTGCTCTTGTGCTGACATATGATTATTCTCATCCTTGTCACGTAATTTTCTTCCAATAAATTACGTATATCATAAATTAATCAAACTTTCATAGAGATTCATGAAAAAATAATTGCGTGACTTTTCTCATGACCGCGAATGAAAACAGAAAATACAAGAAATGACAATTATTATGAAATGTGTAATTAAATTATGTATTGCGTAATTTTATGAATTCAGTATTATAGGGACATGAAGCAATTGGTTGTGCTCGGTCTATATCAAACTCATAAGACAAAAGATGATCTAAGCAAAGGTTAAAAACTTATTGAGTAGCTCAGTCCTAGACCGAACTTTTATTTGTATAAGACCCGAGATAAAGACAAGGACGCGAAAATGGAACAAAAACTAAACTCTTTTATTGAAGTTTCACCTCAATCAGATTTCACTATTCATAATTTGCCTTATGGTATCTTTAGTAAAACAGCTGATGGCGAGCGTCAGGTTGGTGTGGCTATTGGTGATTGGGTACTTGATCTCGCTGCTCTTGAAAAGCACGGTCTTTTAAAACTCTCAGAACAAGACACATACTTTAACCAGCCGACACTGAATAAATTTATTGAGTCTGGCAAAGCGAACTGGTCAAAAGTTCGTAAGACACTACAGTCTCTTCTTTCAGTTGAAAATTTAACACTTCAAGAAAATGAAGCATTACGCCAAGAAGTTTTAGTTAAACAAGACAGCGTTACTTTGCATTTACCTCTTCAAGTACCTGGTTATACCGATTTCTATTCCTCTAAAGAACATGCAACCAATGTGGGCTGTATGTTCCGTGATCCAAAAAATGCCTTACTGCCAAACTGGACTGAATTACCTGTTGGTTATAACGGCCGTGCTAGCTCTGTTGTAGTCAGTGGCACTCAAGTCGTGCGTCCATCTGGACAAATTAAACTTCCAAATGAAGAGCGCCCAGTTTTTTCTGCATCGCGTAAACTCGATTTTGAACTTGAAACAGCATTTGTTATTGGTAAGCCGACGGGGCTTGGCCAACCTATCTCGATTGAAAAAGCTTGGGACCATATTTTTGGAATGGTATTACTCAATGACTGGTCAGCACGCGATATCCAGCAATGGGAATATGTGCCTTTAGGTCCATTCAATTCAAAATCATTTGCCAGTGCCATCTCACCTTGGGTAGTAACACTTGAAGCACTTGAGCCATTTAAAGTCGAAGGCCCAAAACAAGAACCTAAACCTTTAGCTTATTTACAAGAAAATATCGCCAACAGTTATGACATTAACTTGAGTGTTGAAATTCAAAGCCCGAAATCGGCGCAAAGCGACGTGATCTGCAAAACCAATTTTAAATATATGTATTGGTCTATGTCTCAGCAGCTCACTCATCACACCATTGGCGGCTGTAACGTTCAAGTAGGTGACTTAATGGGTTCAGGCACGATTTCAGGTTCTACACCTGACTCTTATGGCAGTTTGCTTGAGCTTACATGGAACACCACTAAACCTCTGACACTGGCTAACGGCGAAACTCGTGGTTTCTTGCAAGATGGCGATACGCTCATTATGAAAGGCCACTGTGAAAAAAATGGTATTCGCATTGGCTTTGGTGAAGTTCGAAACACGGTTCTTCCTGCATTAACGTTCGACTTTGCAGAAACTTCGGAGCCAGACTATGAAGCTGTATAGTTACTTTCGTAGCTCTGCAGCCTACAGAGTACGGATTGGTCTAAACATTAAAGGTTTAGCTTATGAGACTGTTCCAGTTCATCTAGTAAAAAATGAACAGCAAAGCGAAGACTATTTAAAGTTAAACCGCAGTGCTCTCGTTCCGACTTTAATTGACGGCGATTTAACCTTGTCTCAATCGTTAAGTATTTTGGAATATCTGGATGAGCAATATCCAGAAACCAAATTACTCCCAAGAGATGTGCAAGAACGTGCCAAAGTCCGTGCTTTTGCACAAGCTATTGCCTGTGATATGCACCCATTAAATAACCTGCGCATTCTGAAATATTTAAAAAATGAGTTAAATGTTTCAGATGAGCAAAAAAATTACTGGTATCAACACTGGATTCTTGAAGGTTTTCAAAATCTGGAACAGCAACTACAAAATTCGAATGGCCAATTTTGCTTTGGACACGAAGCAACAATTGCCGATTGCTGTCTGATTCCACAGGTTTACAACGCGAAACGCTTCAAGATTGATTTATCTGCGTTTCCAAAAATTGAATCGATTTATCACCATTGTTTGTCTATCCCAGCCTTTTATAACGCAGCGCCAGAACAACAACCAGATTGGGAATAGTAAAAAGGAGTTTTAATATGACATTTGCCATTAAAAAAATACATCACGTTGCATATCGTTGTAAGGATGCAAAAGAAACTGTTGAGTGGTATAAAAAAATGCTCAACATGGACTTCATTTTAGCTTTTGCTGAAGACCATGTCCCATCAACTAAAGCTTTTGACCCATATATGCATTTATTCTTAGATGCAGGTCAAGGCAACGTTTTGGCATTTTTTGAATTGCCGACTCAACCAGAAATGGGCCGAGACGAAAATACGCCTCAATGGGTACAGCATATTGCTTTTGAAGTTGAAGATGTAAATGCGCTGATGGCTGCGAAGCAACATTTAGAAGAAAATGGTGTGAAAGTTTTGGGCGTAACTAATCATGGTATTTTCCACTCAATTTATTTCTTTGACCCAAATGGCCACCGTTTAGAACTTACCTATAACGATGTGCGCGCTGAAGAAAAAATTGCAAAAATTACTGAAGAAATGAAAGCAGAAATGCTTGAGGAATGGAGCAAAACTAAACGTGCTCCTCACCACACACATTTCTTGCATGAAGAAGAGTTAGGAACCTAATTTTAAAAGATCGATCTAAAAAGTCGGCATTGATTAGAATTGTTTGAATGAACTGTTCTGTATCAATGCCGATTTATATTATTTAAAGCTGCTAAATTTCTAGAAATTTGCGCTACAAATGAGAGTATGGTGATTTTAGAAAATTGTTGATTATTAAACATGCCAATTTCGCTAATAGAAAAAGGTGATTTCTATTTCTCACTAGGCTCAGGCATGATGTAAAACGCAGCAATTTCAATTTATGTTTTGAACATCACTGTTTAACAACTGAAGTAACTTTATTAAGGGTATTTAAATGATTGAAGAAAAAGTATCTGGGGGGGTTCAATCACTTGAAGTCGGTTTATCTGTACTAAATGCCCTTTTAGAGCACAATCAACCTATTATTCTCAAAGATCTGTCCAGTAAGCTAGAAATGCATCCTGCGAAGGTACACCGCTATCTCGTTAGTCTTATTCGCATGGAATATGCAAAACAACTTGATGATGGCCAATACGCTTTGGGCGATCAAGCATGGCGCTTAGGTCTAAACTGTGTTCAGCATAGCGACACCCTACAACTGGTACAGCATTTAATTTACGACCTACAAAACAAAATTGGTTGCGGCATACAAATTAGTAAATGGTCGCCTAAAGGCCCTGTAGTTGTTCAATCGATTGAATCAAACCACCCTATTTCGATTGTCACCAAAGTCGGCTCAATTATGCCTTTAGTCAATTCTGCCGCTGGACGTTTATTTGCTTCTTATCTTCCAGAGCATTTTGTTCGTCCATTAATGGAAGCAGAGTGGCAAAAGTATCAAGAACTTGGTCTAAACATCGCACCACAAAACTGGCAAGCGTTTACAGAGCTTAAAGAAACGATTCGCCAGCAAGAAATGTCGGCAGCGAAAGGTGATTTACTAACAGGAATTAATGCTGTTGGTTTACCTGTGTTTAATTCAAATCAAAGCATCGAGTTTTGTATTGTCGCACTGGATAGCGAAATGTTTTTACCAGTCGACCCTCACAGTAAAACGATTGAAATCTTAAAAAGTGAAGTGAAGCTCATTAATCAATATATTAAAAGTCGCTAATCAATAGCGATAAAAAAACCAAGAGATCAAACTCTTGGTTTTTTTAGATCAGAAACAAAGCTCAGCTTATTTAGTTTCTAGAACACCACGGCGAATCTGGTCACGTTCAATTGACTCAAATAATGCCTTGAAGTTACCTTCACCAAAGCCATCATCATCTTTACGTTGAATAAATTCGAAGAAGACTGGACCAATCATGTTTTCAGAGAAAATTTGCAATAACAGTTTCTTCTGACCATCTTTAGTATTGCCGTCTAGCAAAATACCACGCTGTTTTAACTCGTCTGTCGGCTCACCATGCTCAGGTAAACGCTCTGGTAGCATTTCATAATACGTATTTGGCGGTGGTGTCATAAATTTCAGACCGAGGCCTTTTAACTTATCCCAAGTCGAAATTAAGTCATCACAAATAAACGCGATATGTTGAATCCCTTCGCCATTAAAGTCAGATAGGAACTCTGCAATTTGGCCGTTTCCTTTGTCCGAATCTTCGTTTAATGGAATACGGATCATGCCGTCTGGCGCTGTTAATGCTTTAGACGTTAAGCCTGTATATTCGCCCTTAATATCAAAGTAGCGAATTTCTTGGAAGTTAAAGATTTTTTCATAGAAGTTTGCCCAATACTCCATACGGCCTTTGTAGACGTTATGAGTTAAGTGGTCAATCTCGTTTAAACCTGCGCCTACTGGATGTCTTTTCGCATCATCAAAGAAGACAAAGTCATTTTCATAGATATCACGATCAACTAAAAAGATTGGCATGCCACCAATACCTTTAATTGCCGGAATGTTAAGCTCCATTGGCCCAACTTTTGAATACATTGGTTCAGCGCCAAGCTCTACTGCTTTTTGGAAAGCTTTTGCTGCATCACGTGTTTTAAAACCCATCGCACATGCAGATGGACCATGTTCTTTAAAGAAGAATGAAGCATAAGATTCTGGCTGATAATTCAGGATAATATTGATATTTCCTTGACGCCATAAGTACGCTTCTTTCGATTTATGCTTGGCTACTTTTGAAAAGCCAATTGTTTCAAAAACTGGATCTAATTCATTTTCCTTTGAAACAAACTCAATAAATGCAAAACCGCATAATTCTAATGGGTTCTCTAAAATATCCATCTAGTTTCCCTCTGGTGATTACCTGTTCCGTTTATCTCTATTGCTGATGAACTCAGCTCCTTTCTCTATAGAATACGTAATCATTGGGTGAGTATTTGAACCGTCAAAATGCCTTAACCCACGCATCCTATGAGAAAAAAACGAATCCTTAAAACGAAGATATGATGAGCGTAGAGCCTTTGATGATTAATTTCCGTTCCATGTGGTGTTTGTTTTCCATACACACTGTCCTTTCTTATCTAAAAGTACGATTGAGATTTTTCAATAAACCCTTAAAAATCGTCTTTTCCTAAAAATCATTTATAGATTTATGGAGACCAACATCCTTGTTGGATCTCCAATGGCCATTTACCTTGAATTAGATGCTACTAAAAACAATTAAATTATGCAATACATAACTTAATTATGAATTACATAATTTTGGTAATCTTTTAATTTGTCTATTTTTAAAATGAATTGTCATCTTTCATATTCTGTTTATGATTCTTTATATTCAATAAGTCTCAATTGTTTTGATTTTGGAAAACTATGCTTTTAGTCAGTGCATGTTTAATTGGTGAACCCGTCCGTTACGATGGTAAATCTTGCCTAAATATTTTACTTAAACAACTGGTAATTAATAAAAAAGCTCATGCGCTTTGTCCAGAATTATTAGGTGGTTTTAGCACTCTGCGCTTACCCGCAGAAATTGTGGGAGGAACAGGTCAAGATGTGCTTAATGGCAAAGCCATAATTACCGATTCATCTGGTTTAGATGTGACAGATTTATATTTAAAAGGTGCCTACCGTACTCTCGAAATTGCACAGCAAATAAAAGCAAGCTGTGTGGTCTTAAAGGAAAATAGCCCTTCTTGTGGTAGTCAAAAAATTTATAACGGGACTTTTCAAGGCGAAAAAATTACAGGAACGGGAATCACCACGGCACTATTGCAGCACCATGGTTTTGAAGTAATTTCTGAAAATGAAATTGAAAATTGGTTAGCTATCAATCCTCTTTAGTGAATTAGTCAGCTTTTACTTGAATGGATTTGTCTACCTCTGTACGACTTGCCCAATAAGTCGCAAGTGCGGGCCCAGAAATATTGTGCCAAAGGCTGAAAATCGCGCTTGGTACTGCGGTAATCGGGGAAGCCGCAAAATGTACTGCTGCAAGCGCAACACCTAAGCCTGAGTTTTGCATCCCTACCTCAACGGCAATGGCTTTACTGTCTGCATAAGGCAATTTAAAGAAACGTGCTGCTGCAAAACCTAACAAATACCCAAATCCATTATGCAAGATCACTACAGCCAAAATGAGCAAGCCCGACTGTAGAATAGCTGCTTTGCTCCCACCAATAATGGCGGCCACAATCGCTACAATTGCAATAACGGAAACTAACGGCATGACTTGAATATAGGATTCGACTTGACGCTTGAGCCATGTTCTTAAAATTAGACCAACCACAATAGGAAGTAGCACCACTTGCAGAATAGAAATAAACATAGAGCCTGCATCAATCTTTAACCATTGACTAGCAAGTAAATAAAAAATCGCTGGTGTTAATACGGGCGCTAAAAGCGTAGATACCGATGTACAGGCTACCGATAAAGCCACATTGCCTTTGGCCATGTAGGTAATCACGTTTGAAGCCGTTCCACCTGGGCAACAACCCACTAAAATCACACCCACCGCAATTTCAGGCGGTAAATTAAATAATTTACATAGAACATATGCTAAACCGGGCATCACCACAAACTGGGCAACTACCCCAATCAACACAGCTTTAGGGCTTTGCAATACTCCTTTAAAATCATCTACAGTCATGGTCATTCCCATACCGAGCATAATAATGCCCAAAATCCATGGAATGTATGCTTTGAGCCAAACAAAAAATTCAGGTTGCCATAGCGCTAGTGCTGCAAAAACAATCACCCATAAGGCAAACGTTTTTTGAATAAATTGGGTAAAGCGCAGTAATGCAGACATACTTTCTATCCCTAAAAATTAAAATACTAGACCAATAGACTTAGCGGTCACCCAACAGATCAGTTGATTGAATACGAACAATTCCTAGTTGCTGCATGGTTTGCCATGCTTGTTCTAACGAACCATTCAGATCAATAGCTTTACAAGCATCTTCAACCACTAAAGTTTTAAAACCTTGCTTAACTGCATCCAAAGCAGTCCATGCCACGCAAAAGTCCGTCGCAATTCCGACTACATAAACCGTATCAATGCCACGCTCTTTTAAGTAACCCTTTAACCCCGTCATTGTGGCGTGATCTGCTTCCATAAAAGCCGAATAGCTATCAATATGAGCATGAAAGCCCTTTCGAATAATCAGTTGAGCTTTCGGAATATTTAAATTCGGGTGGAACTCGGCATCTTTGGTGCCTTGTACACAATGTTTAGGCCAAAGTACCTGCGGTCCATAGTCGAGTTCAATAGTTTCAAATGGCTGCTTACCCGAATGGTTTTGTGCAAAAGAAATATGATTATCGGGATGCCAATCTTGCGTCAGAACAATATTTTCAAAACAATCAGAAAGTTGGTTAATCGTTGGAACAATTGTGTCAGCATCGGCAACTGCTAAATTTCCACCCGGTGTAAAACCATTTTGTACATCAACTACAATTAAAACCGCATTTTTTGGTTGTTTATTCATTTTCATGTCATCTTCAATCCCAATCGGGAAATTGCATTCTATCTTGCCATAAAAAAAGCCCATATTAAGTAAGGCTCAGTCGAATCAAGCTGTATTGTTATATTTACTGACCCTTCTCACCCCTGCAATACCAAGACATCCTATCTTTTCCTCAAGTTTACGTCGCGATTATCCGTTAGGCGTATTGTTCTTATGCGTCTGATCAGTCATAATTTGCATAATTGTCATTCAACAATCTGTTATTGTTAGAACTGGACAATCAAAATACTGCAACCATCCCACATTTTGTTTTTCTTACCTCAGATTCGGATGGATAAATAGGATATTTTTAAAAATGACTCAGCAAGCACAGACCATTCAAGGCTCAATCGTCGCAATCGTCACACCTATGTTGAAAGACGGCGGTGTAGATTGGAAGGGTCTTGAGAAGCTGGTTGAGTGGCACATAGAACAAGGTACAAACAGTATTGTAGCCGTTGGTACAACCGGCGAAGCCTCAACATTGAGCATGGAAGAGCACACACAGGTTATTAAAGAAATTATTCGTGTAGCCAATAAATGTATTCCAATTATTGCCGGTACTGGTGCAAACTCAACCCGTGAAGCAATCGAACTAACTAAAGCGGCTAAAGATCTTGGCGCAGATGCAGCCCTACTTGTTACACCATATTATAATAAGCCAACTCAAGAAGGCCTCTACCAACACTATAAAGCGATTGCTGAAGCCGTAGAATTACCACTTATTCTTTATAACGTACCTGGCCGTACGGGTGTAGATCTTGCAAATGATACAGCTGTACGTTTAGCAGAGATCCCAAATATTGTTGGTATTAAAGATGCGACAGGTGATGTACCTCGTGGTAAAGCTTTAATCGAGGCTTTAAACGGCAAGATGGCTGTATATTCAGGTGATGATGATACTGCATGGGAACTTATGCTTCTTGGTGCAGACGGTAATATCTCTGTGACAGCAAACGTTGCGCCTAAAGCAATGAGCGAAGTATGTGCTCTTGCAATTGCCAAAGATGAACAAGAAGCGAAGACGATTAACAATAAGATTGCAAATTTACACAATATTCTATTTTGCGAATCAAACCCAATTCCTGTGAAATGGGCACTACATGAGATGGGACTGATTGATACTGGTATTCGTTTACCACTCACTCCTCTCGCTGAGCAATATCGCGAACCTCTCCGCAATGCCCTAAAAGATGCGGGAATTATTTAATAAGAGCAATTTATGATGCAATTACGTCTTGGTTTAGTCCTTGCAGTTTCAGCCTTGAGTTTAGCTGGTTGTGGTCGCTTCGCAATTAATAATCACTCTTTAGATTATAAAAATGCCAAGCAACTTGCCCCGCTTGAGTATCCTGCCGACGCAACTGTACGACCAGTGACGCCTTTGTACCCTGCACCAACTGTTGACCAGCTCGCGATTGAGCACGCGCCGAAGTTTGAAAACCAGCGTGGTAACCGTTTTGCATTGCCACGCCCTGAACAAACTCAGGGTAACAATGCAACAGCAGATGCATCTGCTCAAACGACAACTGCGCTTGGACGTCCTCAGCTTGTGACCGACGGTAATAAAAACCCATTATTGAAAGTTGATGGGAATACGACCGAGATCTGGCAATACACCAAAGCGACATTAAGTACTTTAAATTACAACATCATCGCTCAAGGCAGTAATCAGGCGACGATTAAAGTAAATGACAATACTTATGTGCTTAAACTCACTGGTGTGGGTTCAAGTCATACTCTTGCTCTATTTAATGTAGACAACACTTTTGCAAGCCCAGATGTGGCTGCTGAAGTGTTAAACCAGATTTACCAAAATTGGCCAGCCTAGTCGTTTACTAGGCATTTTTTTTAAAAGGTTCCCTCATGTTAAAACAAACCTTGCTCTATACTGGTAAAGCAAAATCTGTATATGAAACAGACAATGCCGACCATCTGATTTTAGTCTTTCGTGATGATGCCTCTGCGTTCAACGGCGAAAAAATCGAACAACTAGATCGTAAAGGCAAGGTGAACAACCTTTTTAACGCCTTCATTATGGAAAAACTTGCTGCTGCGGGTATTGAAACGCATTTTGAAAAATTGCTTTCTCCAACTGAAGTGCTTGTTAAAAAACTTCAAATGATTCCAGTTGAATGTGTAATTCGTAACTACGCAGCTGGTTCTCTATGCCGTCGTTTAGGTGTAGAAGAAGGTAAAGAGTTAACTCCTCCTACATTTGAATTGTTCTATAAAGATGACGGTCTAGGTGACCCAATGGTTAACGAATCTCAAGCGATTGCTTTAGATTGGGCGACTGCTGAACAATTAGAGCAAATGAAAGTGTTAACTTACCAAGTAAACGATGTATTAAAAGCATTATTTGCTGAAGGCAACATGATCTTGGTGGACTTCAAGCTTGAATTCGGTGTTTTCCATGACCGCATTGTGCTTGGTGACGAATTCTCTCCAGACGGCTGCCGTCTATGGGATAAAGACTCTAAGAAAAAACTCGACAAAGACCGTTTCCGTCAAGGTTTAGGCGGTGTTGTTGAAGCTTATGAAGAAGTTGCTGCTCGTTTAGGCGTAGATTTATCTGCTATCTAATCGTTCAAACTTCATGAAAAACCGGGCATTAGCCCGGTTTTTTATATGAGGTACTTTAGAAAATAAATAATAATAGACAGATTTGTCTATTAAAATGAATTAGCACTTGCACAAACTCAATTTTAAACACTAAAATCTAAAAAAACATTAAGCACTTCACAATAATTAAATTCAAAACTAGGGTAAAGCTATGGAAATGTCTAAGCTTGAAAAGAGATTAATGAATCATCCAGTCCATTTTGGTGAAAATCCTTTGGTCTTATTAACCAACTTTAGCAGTTCTGCCTTAAAACAAGGCTGGAGTCAGGCAGAAGTTGAATCTGTTATTGCTAAAGCCTCTCAAGGCGACTATATGGCTCTTATCCGCACTTTAAGAGCTTATACATTTTTTTAAATTTTCTGTTCCTACTGCCATCTCTAGCTTGCTGTAAGCATCTGCTTTTAACCTCATGCTTATTTTTAGTAAGTTCATAGTATTGGGCTTTCTTTAGCTCAAGCGAAAAATCGTCTTGCAAAACGAATGCTCAACCTTCCCTTATATTTAGCATTCCTATCTTTCTGACTGCCCATATTCATACATTATTTTTGACTTCTTTACTGTCACCTCATGCAATTTATAAAAAGACACATAAAGCTGTTAGGAATCGACTGGATTTATCCCGAGCACTGCCTTATCAATGAATAAAAATAAGAAATATAAATTATTTATTCAGTGAGGAGTAAACCTGATGGATCATGAAATAGAGCAAAAAAAGGTCGAGAAAACCTTAAGCTGGCGTGAAAAAATGGCAGTTGAAGAACATGAAAAACTGTCACCCCGTTTGGTCTATGAAATTATCCGCCGTGATGGTGCTGAAGAACTGGATCGTCCAACAGCTGCACTCATCTTTTCAGGGATTGCTGCGGGTTTAGTCATCAGTTTTTCATTTGTATTTAAAGCGATTATTGCTTCCTATCTCCCCACTGATGCTGTTTGGACCGATTTAATCACCAATATCGGTTATACCATTGGGTTCCTGATCGCTATTTTGGGTCACATGCAACTCTTTACAGAGAATACCATCACCACTGTTGTACCTTTATTCAAACCCTTTACCTTCGATAAATTACGAGCAGTGGGCCGCTTATGGGGAATTGTGATCCTATGCAATATCATTGGAACAGCTTTGGCGAGTTTATTTTTCCTAACTACTCACCTGTTTACTCCAGATATTGACAAGGCACTGGATGAACTTGCTCATCATGTCGGTTCCTTTTCTGCAACTCAAAATATGCTCAAAGGTATTATGTCAGGGCTGTTAATTGCAGCTTTGGTCTGGATGTTGCCTTCAGTTACTAATAAATTCCTGCTCATCTTTTTCATGACATATTTGATAGGACTGGGTGACTTTACCCATGTAGTGGTGGGTTCTACAGAAATGTCCTATCTGGTCTGGCAAGGAGAGGCTTCCATTAATGACTATCTGTTTACTTTCCTTGTCCCGACCACCATTGGCAATATTATTGGCGGTACAGGCGTGTTTACACTACTGATTTATGGTCAGGTGACGGAAGAACTGGAATAGCGAGAACTATTGTTCCTGTTGCCATCTACGTTGCTGTAAGCGCTCACCTTCAACTTCACGCTTGTTTCTTGCAGACTCATAGAGTTTGCTTCCCTTTAACTCAGGTGGCAAATAGTCTTGTAGTACAAAGTGCTCAGGGTAATCATGCGGATAGAGATAGTTAATTCCATAGCCTTGTTGTTTCATAAGCTTGGTCGGCGCATTTCTCAAATGCAAAGGCACAGGTAAATTTGCCGTTTTTTCAGCAAGTTCCAGAGCCTTATTAATCGCTAAATAAGTACTATTACTTTTTGCACTCGTTGCTAAATAAACCGCAGTTTGGCCCAGAATAATTCGAGCCTCAGGCATACCCACCGCTTGTACAGAGCGGAAACACTCACCTGCTAGCAATAGCGCATTAGGGTTAGAGTTTCCGATATCTTCTGAGGCTGCAATCAGCATACGTCTGGCAATAAAAACCGGATCTTCTCCGCCTTTGAGCATACGCGCCATCCAATACAGGGTTGCATCTGGATCACTACCCCGAATTGATTTAATAAAGGCTGAAACTAAGTCGTAATGCTGTTCACCCGATTTGTCATATCGTGCAATATTTTGCTGCGCAACTTTCACCACAACTGCATTGGTAATGGTGTTTTCAATTTCTGGTTCAAAGGTACTCGCAATTAAATCCAGTAAATTAAGCGCTTTACGAGCATCGCCTGCTGCGAATTGAATCAGGGCATCATATTCTTCAACATGAATATAACGCTCTTTTAAGAATTTATCGGCTTGAAGTGCATTATTAAGGAGTGTTTGAATTGCCTCACTGTCTAAACTATTTAAGGTATAGACCTGACAGCGAGATAAAAGCGCACTGTTCACCTCAAAAGATGGGTTTTCAGTGGTCGCACCAATTAAAGTAATTTTGCCTTTTTCAACTGCACCCAATAAAGCATCTTGCTGTGATTTATTAAATCGATGAATTTCATCAATAAAAACCACAGGTGTCAGTAAATCACCACTTTCTGCGATGATTTCACGTAATTCTTTTACACCCGTATTCAGCGCAGATAAGCTCACAAATGGGCGATCTATCGCCTGTGCCAAAAGCAAAGCAATTGTTGTTTTACCAACGCCTGGTGGCCCCCAAAAAATAATAGAAGGCAAATGGCCCTGATCAATCATTTGACGCAGTGGCGCATGTTCACCTAACAAATGATCTTGCCCAATAATTTCAGACAAGTCTCTCGGGCGCAGGCGTTCAGGAAGTGGAATATGGGTGTCTGACATCTCAAATGGCTTTATCGTCTTTTCACTATAGTCTATTGTGTCTCACAGAAATCTACAATTTGAATCTATGAGACACGTCCGTTATTTACAGGCTGGTTCTCATTAAGATGGTTTCTTACTCAGCTTCAGTAATCGTGCATTTGAGCCGTCTTCAATGACCCAAATCGAGCCATCTTGTGCTTCATGTAACCCGCGAATGCGTTTTTTCATATCTAGTCTTTGCACTTCTTTCACGGGTTTCTGCTCTAAATCCACCACAATAATTGCTTCTGAAGATAACCCACCAATTAACGCCTTATTATTCCATGCAGGAAATTGTTGTCCGCGATAAATGATTAGGCTCGATGGAGAGATTACGGGAGTCCAGTCAATTTCAGGTGCTTTAAATTCTGGGCGAGTGTGATGATCTGGAATAGGTTGGCCTGAATAATGATCTCCATTTGAAACGATTGGATAACCATAATTTTCACCTTTTACGATGATATTAAGCTCATCACCACCTTTAGGCCCCATTTCAACTACCCAGAGCTGTCCTTGGCGATCAAAAGCCATACCTAAGGGATTACGGTGTCCAAGCGACCATATTTCAGCAGTGACCCCACCCTGCTTATAAAAAGGGTTATCTACAACCGCTGAACCATCCTCATTTAAACGCAAGATTTTACCCAAGTTACTTTTCATATTTTGAGCAGTGTCAAACTTTTGTCGTTCACCTGAACTGACCCACAGCTTACCATCAGCACCAAAAAGCATACGATGTCCATAATGGCCTTGTCCTGAAACTTTGGGTACTTGCTGCCAAATCTGCTTCACATCTGTAAGTTTTGGCTGATTGGCATTAGATAAATCTAATTTAGCACGTGAAATAACAGCGCCAGATCCGCCTTGTCCTTTTGTAGCGTAGCTGAGATAAATCCAGTGATTCTTAACAAAGTCAGGATGCAAAATGACATCTCCTAAACCACCCTGTCCCCCATAGTTCACCGCTGGAATCCCTTGAACATCCAGCATTTTTTTATTTTTAGGATTAAAAATTTTTAATTTACCTTGCCGTTCAGTTACTAATAAACGCTGATCAGGCAAGCTGGTCAAAGCCCAAGGTTCATTGAATTGGGCAAATATTTCAGTTTGATAAGATTGTTTGATTAAGGCGGTCTGCTCTGTTTTTGCAGACGTATTTTGTTCAAGATTTTTTGAATTTGTATTATTAGACCCACAAGCCATCAACAAAAAAAAGCTACTACATAATAAGGGGGTTGCTAATCGTCTCATCATTTTTATCTCCTTTTGTTTTTATTGTTATATAACGGAGATGAGCAAAAAATTTACGATAAAATGTTACTTTATAATACGTTGTAATTAAAAATGCCCATCACGAGCATATTAGCGCACCCATCTTACAACGTAATCTTCAAGATCATCTTCATGAACATCGACTTCAGAAATACAACGTCCCGCAACTGACTTTTTCGCGTTAACTACGCTTTGTCTAGAGCCTGTATTTAAATAGTGCCAAGAAGGTAGGTTTTTACCTTCATTCAAGCGTTTATAAGCACAGCTCGATGGTAACCAGTGAATTGTTTTTAAAGATTCAACCGTTAATTGCAGGCAGTCAGGTACTTGCTGCTGACGATTTGAATAGTCCGAACAACGCCCTGTACCACAATCAAGTAACTTGCACGCCACTTTGGTATAAGCCACCTCATGAGTATCTTCATCTTCAAGCTTAACCAGACAGCACAAACCACAGCCATCGCATAAAGCTTCCCACTCAATTTGAGTAAGTTGCTCTAGTGGATAGTTTTTCCAGAAGAGTGGACGAAGTGAGGTCTCGGTAGACATAATTTTTTAGCAGCTGATGAGATAAAACAGTGTGTAAGTATAGCATTGAAGTGATCTGTACGAAAAAAGAAGCTGTATTCCTAACATCACAAAATGATTGTTTAATATACATTTCAACCACATAAACGACACATTCGGTGCAAAAAACACGCTATATAGTAAAACGACAATGAAAAAATAAGGAGAACAGCATATGTTCCGTTGGGCTATCATTTTTGCAGTGATTGCACTCATTGCCAGTCTATTAGGGTTTGGTGGTGTTGCAGGGTTATCTAAAGACTTTGCCGTGATTTTATTAGTTGTGGCTGTAATTCTCGCCGTAATTGGATTCATTTCGCGAGGCAGAACGTAACCTAATCATGATCACCTAAAAAGAAGGAACTAGTTTCCTTCTTTTTTATTGCGTGAAGCTTTCTATCTTTTGTTTTGATGTAGATTCTTACATAGTTATTGATATTACTTTTATCTTTTTATGCTTTAATCAAGCGTGTTTAAATCTCTTTAAATTTCAGGATTAAGGTCATGAGTACAGCAATTAAAACCCGTGAAATTCAATATACTGCACCAGATGGCAGCCATTTAATTGGTTACTTTGCGGCTCCAGATAGTGAAACACCTGTTGCGGGTGTGATTGTTGGTCCTGAGTGGTGGGGTCGTAACGAATATACTGAACAACGTGCACGTGAGCTTGCTGAACATGGCTATGCTGCGCTTGCAATTGATATGTATGGCGATAAAAAAGTAACCTCGACTGCCGCTCAAGCCTATGAATGGATGATGCAGACATTTGAAAATTTAGACACGGTTACTGATCGTGCCAATGCAGCGCTTCAAACTCTAGCGGCCCAACCAGAAGTAAATAGTGAAAAACTTGCTGCAATTGGCTTTTGCTATGGTGGTAAAGTCGTGTTAGACCTTGCTCGTTCAGGTGCGCCACTTAAATCAATTATAACGTTCCATGCTACATTAGCTCCGAAAGCACCTGCTCAAAAAGGCAGCATTCAAGGTGAAGTTTTAGTACTACATGGTGAACTAGATAGCATGGTCACCTTAGAAGATGTTGCTAATTTTGAAAAAGAGATGCAAGCTGCTGAGGTTAAACACGAAGTAGTGGTTTTAGAAGGTGCTAAACATGGCTTTAGTAACCCGCTTGCAGATGAAAAAGCGAAAGCAAACGGTGTAGACCTTGGCTACAATAGCGAAGCTGAAAAACAAGGCCTTGCTAAAATGTACGCTTTGTTAGATCGTACTTTAAAATAAAAGAAGCCAATTTGGAGCAAATGTTTTTTCGCATTTGCTCCCTTAAATGTTTATGACTTTGCAATATTTTTACTGTATTTTTTAAACCATACTTCAATAACTATACTCCCGTTGAGCTAGAGCAAAGCCTAGTCTTATTTCCCGCACTCGGGGTTTAATGGAATAACATGAGAGGATACAACAATGACTGACAAGAAATGTCCGTATTGCGAATTTGATGAATATGACATCATTGATAAGAATGAATTTGCTGTAATTTTGCCTGATTCTAATCCGCTATCTAAAGGCCACTGTGTGGTAACGCCACTGCGCCATGTTCGTTCTTTTTTTGATATCACTTCTAAAGAACATCAAGGCTTACTTACACTTCTTGAAATTGCGCGCCACGAAACACAACTTCGCCATCAACCAGACGGTTTCCATATTGGTTTCAATGATGGTGAAGTGTTCGGACAAAATTCAGATCATTTCCACATTCATGTCATTCCGTACTACAAAAACCAACCGTTGAAACTTGACCAACGTTGGGGTGTACAAAAGGATTAATCCTTTTTATACATGAAACAGAGATTGCTCATTATCAGGTAATCTCTGTTTTAACATACTCTCGCTATTCGCCCGCTTTAAACAAAATTTCAGCTATAATTTAGCCCTTACTTCTCTTCAATAGCTGTTCATGCCTGAATTTTCTTTTTCTGATGCCCTTTTAAACTGGTTCGATCAACATGGTCGTCATGATTTGCCTTGGCAAGTTGCAGATGATCCGTACAAAGTTTGGGTTTCTGAGATTATGCTACAACAGACTCAGGTGAAAACGGTTCTGCAATATTTTGACCGCTTTATGGAGCGCTTCCCCACTGTAGAGACGTTAGGTCATGCAACTTGGGATGAAGTAGCGCCTTACTGGGCAGGGCTTGGCTATTACGCCCGTGCGCGCAATTTGCATAAAGCTGCCAGTCTTGTTACTCAGCAGGGCAAATTTCCTGAAACGCTAGAAGAATGGATTGCACTACCGGGCATTGGTCCCTCTACCGCAGGTGCGCTCATGTCTTTGGGTTTACGTCAGTACGGTGTCATTATGGATGGCAACGTGAAACGCGTCTTAGCTCGTTTCTTTGCTATTGAAGATGATTTAAGCAAACCTCTACACGAACGTGAAATGTGGAAACTGGCTGAAGAGCTTTGCCCGACACATCGTAACCATGACTATACTCAGGCCATTATGGACTTGGGTGCAACTATCTGTACGCCCAAAAAACCGCTGTGTTTATATTGTCCAATGCAGGCTCATTGTCAGGCTTATCAGCAAGGTTTAGAACAAGAATTACCTTTTAAGAAACCGAAAAAAACACCACCTGTTAGAACCGCAGATGTTCTCATTATTCAGTGCGAAGACGAATGGTTTTGGCAACAACGCCAAGCCCATGGTCTATGGGGCGGTTTATTTTGTTTACCTATTTTAGAAAAGGAACATGAGCGACTGAGCTTAAGTCAGCAATTTAAACTGCAACCTCAACCGCAGACCTTCCAGATCAGTCATAGCTTCACTCACTTTACATGGCTACTTAATGCTCACACGTTCCACGTGGAACCTGACCAAAAAGAACATCTAGCAATTGAACTTGAAGGCCAATGGCTAAGCCCAGAACAAGCTATTGCTAAAGGTGTTCCAACAGCTATGAAAAAATTGATCTCGACGAGTCGTTCGTGACATAGTGGGTAAAATAATTTTGATATGGCTGTGACAGGGAGTATTTTGTGCGACGTTTTGTTTCTCATTTCTCACTTGGTTTTCTCATTATTCTATTGGCTGCCTGTGCCAGTGCACCCAAAAAACCTGCCCCTCTTCCACCCGCTCAAGTCATCAAGCTCAAAAGTATGCAGCTTCCAAATCGACTGCCTGTACCAGTGAAAGGTGTCGATCGAGACGAATTAAAAGACACATGGGGAGCAGCTCGCAGTCAGGGTCGTAGTCACGAAGGAATTGATATTTTGGCTCCACGTGGAACCAAAGTGTACAGTGCAACCGAAGGACTCGTTGCAGATCTTCGTAATAACAACTTAGGTGGCAAAGTCATCTGGATTTTAGGCCCAGCGGGAACATGGCATTATTATGCTCATCTTGATGGTCACAGACGTGGCTTAAATGTAGGTGACTACATCAAAAAAGGTGATCTAATCGGTTATGTCGGCAATACGGGCAATGCACGTTATACTTCACCACATCTTCATTACGGACTTTATCTAGATGGTAAAGGACGTGGTGCTGTTAACCCTTATTCTTATTTACGCTAGGAACACTTTATGTCGGAAGCGCTGATCAATCGCTTAGTAGAGTTTGCCGAGTCAGGCAATCAGCAAAAGATCATTTTAAATGGCAATAGCTATCAAGGCTGGATCATGGAAATCAGTGATGATGCCCTGCTAATCAGTACCGGTTTTTCAGATAAAGTTGGTAAAGACTTTTGGCTAAAGTTTGAAGACTTAACTCAAGCTGAACTGTATTATTGGGATACGCGCCCAAATGAATGGGTGCTGTTTAAACTTTAAAATTCTAAGATAAATATAAGGAGCATCATCACATGAAAACTCAACGCTGCGGATGGTGTTCCAACGATCCTCTCTATATTGCTTACCATGATGAAGAATGGGGCAAACCAGAACACAATGAAGCACGTTTATTTGAAATGCTTTGTCTTGAAGGCCAGCAAGCAGGCTTATCTTGGATTACTGTACTGAAAAAAAGAGAAAGCTACCGAGAGCACTTTTTTAATCACTCTATTGCAGACATTGCTACATTCACAGATGACTTTTTAGAACTAAAATTATCCGATGCGGGTTTAATTCGCCACTTAGGCAAACTTAAAGCAATTCGTGATAATGCAATTGCTTGGCAAGCACTCAAAGCACAAGTCGGTGATGTCACTACATGGCTTTGGCAATTTGTAGATGCGGCCCCACAACAAAACGATGTTGTAGATTATCGTCAGGCGCCAGCACAAACCGAACTCAGCGTAAAACTTTCCAAAACTCTTAAAAAGAATGGCTTCAAATTCGTCGGCCCAACCACCTGTTATGCTTTTATGCAAGCAGTAGGCATGGTCAATGATCATGAAAACAGTTGTCAATTTAAAGCTTCATAACCCACCATAACGGATCAAACCCGCTTAAGGAGTTTCCGATGAGCAATAATACAATTCAAGCTTATGCTGCTATGCAGGCAGGTGAAAAACTGGTTCCTTACCAATTTGATGCAGGTGAGTTACAACCGCATCAGGTTGAAGTAAAAGTTGAATACTGTGGTTTATGCCATTCTGATATTTCTGTTTTGAACAATGAATGGCGTTCAACTGTGTACCCTGTCGTTGCAGGCCATGAAATTATTGGACGAATTGTTGCTTTAGGCTCAGAAGCCAAAGGTTTACAAATTGGACAACGTGTAGGCATTGGCTGGACAGCAGAGAGCTGCCAAGCATGTGATGAATGTATTGGTGGTCAGCAAGTCCTTTGTACCGGCGAAAATGTTGCAACCATCGTCGGGCATGCTGGTGGTTTTGCCGATAAAGTACGTGCAGGTTGGCAGTGGATTATTCCCCTCCCTGAAGATTTAGACGCTGAAAGTGCTGGTCCTTTACTTTGTGGCGGAATTACCGTTTTTGACCCATTACTTAAACATAAGATTCAAGCAACACATCATGTCGGTGTGATTGGCATTGGTGGCTTAGGTCATATAGCCATTAAGCTACTTAAAGCTTGGGGCTGTGAGATCACTGCATTTAGTTCCAACCCTGATAAAACAGAGGAACTTAAAGCAATGGGAGCCGATCATGTCGTGAATAGCCGCGATACAGACGCGGTAACAGCACAAAAAGGGAAATTTGATTTATTGCTCAGCACAGTAAACGTAACCCTAAACTGGCGTGCTTTCATTTCTACGCTAGCACCAAACGGTTCGTTGCACTTCTTGGGGCTTACTCTTGAACCTGTCCCTGTTTCAGTAGGTTCACTTATTAGTGGTGCTAAGTCAGTGACAGGCTCACCTACGGGTTCACCAGCTGCCCTGCGTCAACTTTTAAAGTTTGCGGCACGCAAAAAAATTGCGCCTCAAATTGAGCTATTTCCAATGTCAGAACTTAATGAGGCAATTGAACGTTTACACTCAGGTCAGGCACGCTATCGCATTGTGCTGAAAGCAGACTTTGCAGAATAAAACTAACTCACCGTTTTCATCTGTCGTCGTGACCAGTCCGCCAAGTCACTAATTGCTTGGTGGACATCTGCTGTTAATTCATGCCCCGCATTTAAACGAATGAAATGTCGATATCGTTCATCCTCACCAAAAACATGGCCCGGTACCACGGTAATTCCTTGAGCTTTGGCAGTGTAATACAACGCTAAGGTATCTACTTCCTTTGGTAACTGTATCCAAAGTGCATAGCCGCCTTCTGGCTGACTTAACGCAATCGGAAGGCCCTCAAAGGCTCTTAAAATACAACTGCGATATTGCTCGACCTGTCGCATTAGATTGGGTCGTAGCTGCTCTAAATGCTCTCGATAACCACGGCTATAAATAAAATCGGCTAGGCCTAATTGTAGCGGTGTATTTACGCCAATATTACTTGCCAGTAACTCCAGTCTTAAATGTTGTAGCTTTGAACTTAAACAGAACCACCCTACCCGATATGCACTCGACAGTGACTTAGAAACTGACCCACACCAAATGACATAGCCTTCGCGGTCCCAATAGCGAATCGGTAGCGGGCGTTCATTGCTGTAACCGCATTCACCAAAAATATCGTCTTCAATAATAAAGCACTGATACTTTGCAGCTAATTCAGCAATCTTTTGTTTTTCTGCATTACTTAAACAATATCCTAAAGGATTTTGATAGTTGGCTGTCATCAGGCAAACTTTCGCCAAACCCTGCTGCATCAATGACTCTAAACGTTCAAGATCAATGCCTCGATGATGCGCTGGAATTTCAATAATCTGCCGTTTTAAACTGGCTAAAAGCTGTAGCTGCCCATTAAAAGTAGGTGTCGGAATCAAAATACTATCACCTACTTCTGTTAGGTGCTGAATCACTAAAGACAAAGCAGGGATACAACCATTGGTAATGAAAATATCTTCCGTTGCAATGAAGATTCCATCTTCACGCCAATGATCAGAAAGCGCTTTTCTTAATTGCTCATGCCCTTGTTTATTACAATAGAGAAAGTCTTGTGGCTGACAATTTTTTAAAGCCCGTTGAATAGAACGACGTAAACCCTCTATCGGAATAAAATGCGGCGTCAACTGGATCGACCCCAACGGTACAAGATGACTTTGTAAGGCTGCTTCTTGAATTTGGTTATGCAACTCTAGATTTGAGACTTGCCGAGGTAAAGACAAAAAGTCTGGGCTATCCGGAATAGGACTAGATTGAGTACGAGCAACCACAAAATAACCCGACTTTGGCTTCACATAAATAAGCCCCCTCGCCTCAAGCAATTCATAGCAACTTTTTGCCGTGCTTAAGCTAATACTGTGCTGACGAGAAAAATCTCGTAACGAAATCAGCTTTTGATGAGGCTTGAGCTCATCTTGATAAATTCGATGTGCTAATTGATTCGCAAGAACCTGATATTGAAAAGTCATTCTGTGCTGCTTTTTTAAAAATTTCTGTATCTGTACTGGTTTATAGAACACCTTTACGCTATATAAATCAACTCCAAGAGTAGCAAGAACATGAAATTAAAAGCTATATTGTTATTTACTGTTGTTTTAGCAGGTTGCCAGACTGAGCCACAAAATGAGCAGTACAGACATACCGTTTGCCAAAGCCTGATTGAAGGTTATTTAAAAATAACCAATCAACAAGACTATAAAATGGAGCAACGCACTGATGATGAGTCTAGTACGATTTCTCATTATCAATATCAGCGTAATAGCTCAAATGAAGTTGTCATGGTGAACTCGGCCTCTTCCAAATTATATTTTACTTGCCGACAACAGCAAAAAAGCTATTTTCTGGCACAGCATTTATCAGAGGGACAAACCACTCCAATTTTAGAAGTTGATTTTCCAACTGATGGGTATGCTACTTTTAGAGAGCGCTTTTAAAACCATCTTTTAACTGTTCTACCAAAAACTCAATGAATAAACGGATTCGTTTTGGTAGATGCTCTTGTTGATAATACACAGCATGGATGCTTTGATATTGATGTTCAATTTGGTCTTCAAATAATGCAATCAATCGGCCTTCTTGAATATCTTTCCAAATTTCAAATTCAGATAGTCGTGCGATACCATGGCCTCTAATCGTGAGTTGGCGTACCGTCTCACCACTAGAAGCTTTAATATTTGCTTGTGCGAAAAAATATTCATCGCCGACTTTAATCGGCCAGCTATTAATATAGGCAGGTCTGGTAAAACCAATCAGATCATGCTGTTCGAGTTGTTCAGGTTGTGTTGGTGTGCCTTTAATCGCTAGATATTCTGGGCTCGCAACAATAAATAAACGACTTTTACACACCAGTTTGGCATGAAGACTCGAATCATTAAGTTCCCCAAACCGAAATGCCACATCGGTTTTTTGCTGCAATAGATCAATCACCTGATCATTACTATTTAACTCAATCTCAATATTTGGATAGCACTCACGAAACTTATGCATTAATGGGGCAATCACGTGTAAAACAAACGGCGTTGCTGAATCAATACGAATGAGTCCCGCAGTACCCTGATCAGATTTTTGTAGTTCTTCTTCAGCCGCATTTAGTTCATTTAAGATTTTACGGGCCTTTACCAGAAACTGTTGCCCTTCTTGAGTGAGTTTCAACTTACGCGTCGTTCGCTCTAACAAAGTCACATCTAACTTAGCTTCCAAGCGTGTTAAAGATCGGCTAACTCCCGAAGGTGTTTGTTTTAAATGCTCTGCTGCCGCAACAAAAGAACCCGTATCAACGATTGCGATAAACGCGACGAGTTCTTCAATTGTTGATTTCATGTCTTATTCCATTATTGACTAATGATCAAAGATATTTTGCTTATTCATCTATTTTTTCGCAACAATAAAAAAAGCAAAATGCACATCAAGTTAAATGATTATTCAAATTTAGGTAAACACATGAATATTCCACGTTTTGGTCTAGGTACTTTCCGTCTTAAAGAACAAGCAGTCATTGATTCTGTGAAAACTGCTTTAGACGTAGGTTACCGTGTAATTGATACTGCTCAAATTTATGACAATGAAGCAGCGATTGGCCAAGCGATTGCCGAAAGCGGTGTATCACGTCAGGACTTATTTCTAACCACAAAAATCTGGGTAGATAATTTTGCTCAAGATAAATTTATTCCAAGCTTAAAAGAGAGCTTAGAAAAGCTTCGTACTGACCATGTCGATTTAACTTTGATTCATTGGCCAGCACCAGATTTAGGCATTTCGATTCCTGAAATCATGAAGCTTTTACTTGAAGCGAAACAACAAGGCCTTACCAAACAAATTGGTATTTCAAACTTCAATATTGAGCTTACCCAACAAGCAATTGACACAATTGGTGCTGAAAATATTGCAACCAACCAGATTGAGTTAAGCCCTTATCTTCAAAACCATAAACTTGTAAATTTCTTACAAGAGAAGAATATTGATGTCACTTCATATATGACGCTTGCGTACGGTAAAGTGCTTCAAGATCCTGTTTTAACTGAAATTGCAGCAGCTCATCAAGCAACGACAGCGCAAATTGCACTTGCGTGGGCATTGCAACGTGGTTTTGCAGTTATTCCATCTTCGACTAAACGTGAAAACCTGATGAGCAACTTAAAAGCACAGGATATCGAGTTAACTTCAGCTGAAATGCAAATGATTGCCGAACTTGATCGTAACAGTCGTGAAGTTAGCCCAGAGCCATGGGCACCAGTTTGGGACTAAACTCATGAACACTCAATCAAATACGGCATTCTCGTTACTGGCATTGGCAATTGGTGCCTTTGCCATTGGCACTACGGAATTCTCACCAATGGGATTGTTGCCGAATATCGCTAATGATTTAGGGATTTCAATTCCAACGGCTGGAATGTTAATTACGGGCTATGCACTTGGCGTCATGCTAGGTGCTCCGTTCATGACCCTATGGTTTGGTGGTTTTGCACGACGTAATGCGCTTATCTTTCTGATGGCCATCTTTACGGTAGGTAACCTGATAGCGGCATTTTCACCAAGCTATATGAGCTTATTAGGTGCGCGTCTCATCACAAGCCTTAACCATGGCGCTTTCTTCGGGATCGGTTCAGTTGTAGCAGCAAGCATTGTGCCCGCACATAAACAGGCCAGTGCTGTAGCAACCATGTTTATGGGCTTAACCATTGCCAATATTGGTGGTGTACCGTTGGCAACATGGGTTGGACAAAACATTGGCTGGCGTATGTCTTTCCTTGCGATTTCCTTGCTTGGTGTGATTACCATGCTTGCTTTATGGAAAGCTCTGCCATCAGGTATGGTTGCCCAAAAACCAAATGTAAAAGCTGAATTAAAGGTATTAACGCGCACTCCTGTAATCCTTGCGCTACTCACTACAGTACTCGGTTCAGGCGCAATGTTTACGCTCTATACCTATATCGCGCCAAGTTTGACTGAGTTTACACATGCTTCACCGACCTTCATTACGTTTATGCTGATGTTGATTGGTGTCGGTTTCTCAGTGGGTAACCATTTAGGCGGTCGCTTTGCAGATTTGTCCATTAACAAAACTCTGATTGGTTTCTTGGTTCTGTTAATTGTGATGATGGTGACTTTCCCAATCCTTGCACAAAGCCAGATTGGAGCAGCCATTGCATTAGTAATCTGGGGTGCCGCAACCTTTGCTTTAGTTCCACCATTACAAATGCGTGTAATGTCAGTCGCTCACGAAGCTCCAGGCCTTGCCTCTTCAGTAAATATCGGTGCCTTTAACTTAGGTAACGCAGTAGGCGCAGCAGCAGGTGCTTTAGTGCTCAATTTAGGTTGGGGTTATAGCGCAGTATCATTTGCTGGTGCATTGCTAGCAGGGTTAGGTTTGTTATTGGTGTTATTCCAAATCAAACGCGAAAGCAGCCCAGCCCAAACGTTGCAGCAGTGTTCAGATTAATAAAAAAAGCGCCTGATCTCAGGCGCTTTTTTTAAGTTATTTATTTTAAAATATCTGGTAATTTCGGTTGTTCATAAATTGGACTAGTCACTTCCCGCTTCATTTTCAACAACATCTGATAAGGTTGCTGTTGAACAAACATATTTACGAAGCTCAGCGGAATCGCACCAGCTGGGTCAGCATAACCACTTGTAGTTACTTTAACTTTGTTATTCGCTAATTTCTGGAAGGTCCAATCCCCTTCATAGCGTGTTAAGCGCACTACATCAGGTTGTATCGGATAATTACTATTAATCGCCGTGTTCTTAATGGTAATGAGGCCATTAGCCGCTTTACTCATTTTTCCTTTCACGACTACATCGCGATCTTTTAAAGGAAAAGGAAAATCTAACAGCATATAGAGTGTGAATTCACCCTTTTTCTCATCTTGAGACAACATCTGAACCTTGCCCATATAAGGGACCCACTGATCGGCACGATTTACATCTAAAATCACAGCAACAGCGCGTTCAAGTGGCACATCAAAAGTCGTTTCAGCTTTATATTGAAAGACTGGATTATCAGTCTTTTGATAGGTCCAGACTTTAATATTATTACGGTCTAAGCTGAGCTTAGCTTTTTCCGTAGAAGCAGCCCCCGTCCAGAGGCTGCTTAAGCAAAGAAGAGTGGTCAAGGCAATTTGTTTTTTATTCATGTTCTGCTCTATCTTGTTTTTCTCGCTACACATGGAATACGGACAGGGTTTTAAACCTGTACGTCGTTCAATCCTAAAACATCTTTCATGTCATATTTACGCGCTTCACGGCCGACAACCCATGCCGCAGCTCGCACTGCACCAGCAGCAAAGTTCATACGGTTCGTTGCTTTATGAGTCACTTCAACGCGTTCACCTTCACCAATGAACATCACAGTGTGTTCACCAACGATATCACCACCACGAATGGTTTCAAAACCAATCGTTTGACGGTCACGTGGGCCTGTGTGCCCTTCACGTCCATAAACAGCAACTTCTTTTAGGTTACGGCCTAAAGTATCTGCAATCGCTTCACCCATCATTAACGCTGTACCTGATGGTGCATCTACTTTATGACGGTGATGAGCTTCAATCACTTCAATATCTACTGTATCGCCAAATACTTTTGCTGCAAGCTCAAGTAACTTGATTGATACATTTACGCCTACCGAATAGTTCGCAGCGTAAACCACAGGTGTATGAGTGGCAACTTCGTCTAACTCAGCTTTTTGCTCATCTGACATACCTGTTGTGCCAATAACCATGGCAACCCCAGCTTCACGGCAAAGCTTCAAATGCTGAGCAGTCGCAACCGGCGCAGTAAAATCAATAATTACATCGCAGTCTTTCAGAACATCTGACAAGCTTCCTGAAACCTTCACACCCACTGAACCAATACCAGCAAGCTCACCTGCGTCAGTGCCGACCAAACTACTTTCCGGACGCTCTACTGCAGCAGCCAATTGATAGCCTGCCTGTTGAACTGCTTGAATAAGCGTACGGCCCATACGACCGCCTGCACCTAAAACACCAATGCGTGGAGCTGCTGACATAATCCTTTCCAATCTTCTGTTTTACGTAATTTGTCTACTATATCAAAACTCTTTGCTCACGATAAAAAGTAAAAATTATTTTTTAATATCAGCTGAAATTTAATCTGTTTTCACAAAAGTTAAAGAATTGATCGGCACACTACTCAGCCACGAATGAAAAAAAGATGACTATAAGGAGTTCAGCATGCATTCGAGAATTATTGGCTTCACAGTGATGATGGGGATTATGAGTTCAGTGGCATTTGCAGAGCCTGCAATCCAGCCGGGAGACACATTAGAGAGCTTATCTAAAGCACGTATTACAACTAACGTAAATACTCAAGCAGCAACGCCTACAGCTCAAACGAGCGTAGCAACCGATGCCAATACTGACGTTAAAGTTGAAGATATTGACCCGATTATTGGCGAAACAACAGCAGAAGTACCTAAAGTAGCAGTACAGACAGAAGCAGCAGCTACACCAGCTATCGAAAGTGCTCCGACTCTTGCTTCTAGCGAACCGACTGTAAGTGTGGATGATATTGATGTTGCTCACCCTACAGAGTAAGCAGAGGTAATTTACTTTTAAGCAGAATAAAAATAATAAGATGAATCAGCGCAATAAAAAGGCGGATATTTTATCAATATCCGCCTTCTTTTTAATTTCTTATCTAATCAAGTATTAATCGAACAAACGATCAAAGAATGATTTTTTCTTTGGTGAAGAAGCACTGTCTTCGCCATCAAAAGAAGCTTGCAACTCTTTAAGTAATTCACGTTGACGAGAATTTAAGTTGACCGGTGTTTCGATCACAATACGGCAGAGTAAATCACCTACCATGCTGCTACGTACTGGACGAACGCCTTTGCCACGTAAACGGAATAATTTGCCTGTTTGAGTTCCCTCAGGAATCTTCAAGCTAACGCGACCTTCCAATGTTGGAATTTCAAGCTCTTTACCAAGTGCAGCATCAGCAATGCTTACTGGTACATCCATATAAAGATCGGCACCATCACGTTGGAAAATTTCGTGTTCGCGAACAACCACTTCAACGTACAAGTCACCTGATTGGCCATCACGAATTGCTTCGCCTTTGCCACTCAAGCGAACGCGGTCACCATTATCCACACCCGCTGGAATTGTAACTTCCAACGTTTGCTGGCGATCGGCTACACCTGAACCATGACATGCCTGACAAGGGTTTTTAATAATTTTACCTTGGCCACGACAAGTACCACATGTTTGTTGTACAGAGAAGAAACCTTGCTGCATACGAACTTGTCCTGAACCATGACAAGTTTTACAGGTTTCAACATCTTTTGGATTTTTAGAGCCTTTACCATCACATACATCACATGGTGCTGGAGCAGTAAAGGTAATGGTTTTTTTCACCCCTTTTACAGCTTCTTCAAGGGTAAGTTCCATTACATAGCGTAAATCTGATCCGCGACGTTGACGCTGTTGACGTCCACCACCACCGAATGCACCACCGAAGATATCACCGAACTGGCTAAAAATGTCTTCTGCACTAAATCCGCCGAAGCCACCACCGCCGCCGCCAAAGCCGCCTTCGAACGCATTATGACCCATGCGATCGTACATGCTGCGCTTTTCGCTGTCCGATAAAACTTCATAAGCTTCAGCAGCTTCTTTAAATTTATCTTCAGCTTCGGCATTGTCAGGGTTTCTATCTGGATGATATTTCATCGCCAATTTACGGTAGGCTTTTTTGATCTCATCATCACTTGCGGTTTTTGAAACGCCTAAAACCTCATAATAATCACGTTTAGCCATTTTTGGCGGTGCTCCTCACGGAATTTTATCAATACTCTATTGCCGACTAAATGGGGGGCTTTAGCCGAATTTACAAGGGTAAAATGTTTAAAAAATAGATATATTAAAAAACTGCCTTATTTTTTAAATATTTAGACAAGCCTTTTAACCATGCATTTAATAGAAATAACCACGCAATAGCGCTAAATACTACACCAGCAACCGTAGAGGCGGTTACCCAAAGGTTACTGTCCCATGCAAAAAAGAAGAGCGGAATAAACCAGACCGCAGCAAAAATTGCCATACAAAGAAATAGAATCCCGTTTCGCATAATCCATAGTGCATGCGCATGAATCCAAACTTCTGCATTATCTACAACCGCCACTTTACGAGCGACCAAATAAGCAAAGGCCGCAAAAATAACCGTAAACAATGCAAGAAACATGAACGCATAAGAAATTACTATATAACGGCGATGCTGTTCGATATGGTCTTGCCCCATCTGTATTTCACCTCAATTCACTGCACTTAGCCTATTTTTTATGCAGTGAAATAATCCTGTATTTTTTGTGTAAAGACAGGTGCTACTATATTGGAGTTTTCAATATTTCGCACCTTTATTCACAAAAAATTTATGTATTTTATGCGGTTTTTTTCACCTTAAACCATGCTGCGTAGAGCGCAGGTAAGAAAAATAATGTCAGTAAGGTGGCCACAATCAATCCGCCCATGATCGCAACTGCCATCGGACCAAAGAAAATACTTCGTGAAAGTGGAATCATCGCTAACACGGCTGCCAAAGCAGTCAAAATAATCGGACGGAATCGACGCACTGTCGCTTCAATAATCGCTTCCCATGTTGGATGCCCTGCTTGCCTGTCTTGTTCAATTTGATCAATCAAAATAAGCGAGTTACGCATGATCATCCCAGAGAGCGCAATTGTGCCCAACATCGCCACAAAGCCAAATGGTTTGTTAAATAGGAGTAAGAATAAAACCACACCAATTAAACCAAGTGGAGCTGTTAATAACACAATGGTCGCTCGAGATAAGCTTTTGAGCTGAATCATCAGTAATGTCATGACTACAGCCAAGAACAGTGGCATACCCGCATTAACGGAGTTTTGCCCACGTGCAGACTCTTCTACAGTTCCACCAACTTCAACAAGATAACCACTTGGTAATTCAGCACGTAATTTATCCATTGATTCAGCTAACTCTCCAACCACCGTAGCTGGTTGTAATTGAGTCCGAATATCTGCACGAACAGTAATGGTCGGTAAGCGGTTACGATGCCAAATTAAACCATCTTCAAACTTATATTCAATTTTAGCAATCTGGGCTAAAGGCACGGTCGTTCCATTGGTCGTTGGTACAGCCAAACTTGCCAGTGAAGCTACTTCAACTCGCTCGCTTTGATCACCGCGTAAACGAATTTCGATGAGTTCACGCTTTTCACGATATTGCTCAATCGCACTCCCTGTAATTGATGCATTAATGAAGTTCGCTAAATCGACACTAGAGACACCCATTTGTCGAGCACGATCTTGGTCAATTTGAATTGAAATAATCTTACTCGGCTCACCCCAATCTAAATGCACATTGGTAGTATTCGGGTTTTCGCTAACCAGTTTAGCGACCTTCTGTGCTTCTTGGCGGACCAGATTTTGATCTTCGCCCGACACACGATATTGCAATGGATAGCCAACAGGTGGGCCATTTTCTAGTAATGACACGCGAGTACGAACTTGCGGAAGTAATTGCTTAATTTGTGTGTCTAATGAGCGTCGAATTTCATCACGATCATCAAGCGATGATGCGAGTACAACAAACTGAGCAAAGCTGGCTTGCGGTAATTGCTGGTCTAACGGTAAATAAAAACGTGGTGAGCCTGTACCGACATATGCCACATAGTTATCAATACCTTTTTGTTTAGACAGAAATTTTTCAACCTTTTTCACAGCTTGTTCCGTCGCTGTTAAAGAAGCGCCTTCTTCAAGTTTTAAATCGACTAAAATCTCGGCACGGTTCGAAGGTGGAAAAAACTGCTGAGGAACGATCTTAAACATCAGCACAGATAGCACAAAAATACCCACCGTTGTCGCAATTACGGTTTTACGGTAAGTCACACAAAACTCGACCATCTTTCTAAAACGTAGATAGAAGCTAGATTGGTAAGGGTCGTAGTGATGATCCTGTGAAATGGCCACAGTTTGCGGTTTTTTGGTTAATCTCGCCCATAAACGGACATACCAAGGTGCCTGATGGCCTGTTTTAGTAAAATCGGGTAATAGTTTTTCACCTAAATAAGGTACGAATAAAACTGCCGCGACCCAAGAGACTAATAAGGCAATCGTCACCACCTGAAAGATAGAACGAGTGTATTCACCTGTATTAGACTGAGCGGTAGCGATCGGTAAGAAACCAGCCGCAGTAATCAGTGTTCCGGTAAGCATCGGAAATGCAGTTGTTTTCCATGCAAATCCAGCGGCTTTAATCCGGCTATAACCCTGCTCCATCTTAATTGCCATCATCTCGACGGCAATAATGGCGTCATCGACTAACAGACCCAGCGCCAGAATCAAGGCACCCAGTGAAATCTTATGTAGGCCTACATCGAATAGATTCATACCCGCAAAAGTCATTGCTAAAACTAAAGGAATAGAAAAAGCGACAACCAATCCTGTACGGAAACCTAAAGAGAAAAAACTCACTAACAAGACAATAATAACTGCTTCAGCGAGTACCTGTGTAAACTCATGAATACTGCGTTGCACTGCTACAGGTTGGTCAGAAACTTTTTGGAGCTTCATACCTAAAGGCAATTTTTTTTGCAGTTGGGCAAATTCTGTCTCTAGATTTTTACCTAAGGCAATGATGTCACCGTCCTTACGCATCGATACGGCAATACCAATACCATTTTCCCCCATGAAACGCATGCGTGGCTGAGCAGGTTGACTAAAACCACGGTAGACATCAGCGACATCACCAAGCTGAATAGTTTTATTGCCGACTAGTAAAGGCATTTTTTTTATTTCATCAATGTTCTGTAAATGACCACTTACACGAATCTGAATGCGATCTGTACCTGTTTCAAAAAAACCCGCACTGGCTATACCATTTTGCTTTTGTAAGGCATCTTGAATCACTGTAACTGGAATACCAAGCTTTACTACTTTGGTATTAGAAATTTCAATCCAGATTTTTTGATCTTGCAATCCAACCAATTCGACCTTGCTGATATCCTTGACCCGTTGGAACTGTAATTGCAAACGATCTGCATATTCTTTTAGAAGTGCATAGTCAAAATCTTTGCCTGTCAGTACATAAATATTGCCAAAAGTCTCTCCAAATTCATCATTGAAAAATGGACCTTGTACACCGTTTGGTAGTTCATGGCGTATATCATTTACCTTTTTACGAACGTTGTACCAAACATCAGGAATCTGTGCTGATTTCAATGAACCGTTTGCGAAAAAAGTCACTGTCGATTCACCTGAACGGGAATATGCCGTAATCTTGTCATACTGTCCTGTTGTCATGAGTTCCTTTTCGATACGGTCCGTAACTAAAGTAGAAACTTCTTTGGCAGTTGCCCCAGGCCAGTAGGTCTTGACCACCATTATCTTAAAAGTAAATGGTGGGTCTTCACTTTGTGATAATTTTGAGTAAGAGATCGCACCAATAATGCCAAGCAACAGCATAAAATAAAGGATAATGCCTTTATTATTTAATGCCCATTCTGAGAGATTGAATTTCATGGCTTCGTTGCCCCCTGAATTTTCACCACGCGATTTTCACGGTCAATCGGGTGGATCTTCTGCTTATCGCGTAGCAAATGAATCCCACCAATCACAACCCAATCATTTGGTGTTAAACCAGTTAACACGGGTACACTATCTCTACCATATGCTCCAACTGTTACAGTTACTTTACGCAAAGTCTGGTTTGCATTGACTACCCATACGTAAGCTTGATTATCTGTAGCTGAAACACTCGAAAGTGGCACACTCATCACATTAGTTTGAATCGAGCTAAAAAATACGCGTGCACTTTGTCCAAGCTGAATAGCAGATTGGCCTTCTTTGAGTGCAACTTTCACTGTAAAGGTACGAGACTGATCAGCCGCAGGAGAGACTTCACGTACATATCCAGCAAATTTTTCATTCGGTTTAGACCACAAGGTTATCCAAGCCCGTTGACCAACTTTAATCTCGGCAACTGCTTGTTCTGGCACACCAATAACCACATCACGCTCACCATCAATGGCCAGTTGATAAGCCTCTTGGCCCGCAGCAACCACTTGTCCAATCTCAATGTTTCGTGCAGTAATTACTCCGTTTTTATTAGAAACGAGTTGGTTATAACCAGTTTGGTTTGCAGAAACTTCATAGTTAGAATGAGCTTGCTGTAGAGCCGCTTGCGCAGCATCATATTGGTTTTTTACCGTATCGAATTGCGAACGACTCACCGCATTAATCGGCAATAATTGCTGAAAACGTTTAAGTTCATCTGCTGCTGTTTTTGCTGAAGCCTGTGCATTGTCCAGTTGGGCTTTAGCGGCATTTAATTGTAGCTGAGCATCTGCCACGTCAAGCTTTGCTAAAACTTGTCCGACTTTAACTCGATCACCTACATCCACGTAACGTGCCGTAACCTGTCCACCCACCCGAAATGCCAAAGCAGTTTGTTGTCGAGCCTGTACATCTCCTGCATAACTTTTTAATTCGTTTAGTGTGGTCGAAGGCTGTGTCACCATCACGTAGGGTATTTCTTCTGTTTTGGGTACCTCTTTACTACACCCCATTAATGTGACCGTGCAAACAATCACCATACTCATGATGAGAGGTTTTAACAGATTCATATTTTATCGCTCTTATTCAAACTGGTTTTTTAAGGCACAATATGTTTGCATCATAAATTGTTTATTTTTTAATTAATATACTCATGGGTACACTAATTAAAGAAAAGCTTATAAATTGCTATCTTTTTAAATTTTTATCAGAGGATTTTGTGCAAACAATTAATCAAAGTGGTCGCCCCAAAGATCTGGAAAAACGTGCTCGTATCCTACAAGCCGCAAAAGTTATTTTTTTAAAATCTGGCTATCACGGTACCAGCATGAACCAGATTGCACAGGAAGCAGGTGTCACTAAACTCACGGTTTATAATCACTTTCAAGACAAAGCGAACTTATTTATCTGTGCGATTACAGAAACTTGTGAAGAATCGCTTTGCACTAAACAATTTGAATTAGATGCATCGGCAGACTTTTATCAAGCACTATTTATTGTGTGTGCACGCGCCTTGCAGATTATTTACTCACCTGAAGCACTTAAACTCGAGCATGTTTTATTTGAACTCGCAGCAGAACAAAGCCCTTTAGCTGAACAATTTTTTACTGCATCGCATACGCGACTTCAAAATCAGTTAGCCGCATTCTTCCAAAAAGCAGCTGAATTAGGTTTTATCCAAGCAGATGATCCAGTTTATCAAACAGAGCTTCTTTTAACTTTGTTGCTTGGTGTCCGTCACCACAAGGTTCTACTTAGAATTATTGCTGTGCCTAATGCACAAGAGCTAGAACAAATTATTAGAGATGCGATTAATTTATTCTTGCTCAAATATCGGAATTAAACCAAAGTCCGATTGCCAAAAGTTGCACTGAGTGCATGTCTACTTTTAAGACGCAATAAGCGAATTAAATGTTATTTTTTAAGCAAAAATTCACATTTTCTTACGCTCACAGCTTGGAATGTTTGTTAATCGCGCTATATTCGATAAGAATAAGAACAGGAGAAAATAGCATGGTTCAGCAAATCGATGCGCCACTGCGTGAGGATGTCCGTTTACTTGGCAATTTGTTAGGTGAAACCCTAAAACAACATGCAGGACAAGAACTGTTTAATCAGATCGAGCAAATCCGTGCGCTTGCTAAAGGTGCACGTGATGGTCAAGCTGAAGCCGAAAAGCAATTAGAACAATTATTTTTAGAATTGCCCGATGAAGAGCTATTACCTCTTACCCGCGCTTTTTCTCACTTCCTAAATTTTGCCAATATTGCCGAGCAATATCATGTAGTGCGTAGCCGCAGACAGGCAGAATTTGATTCGGAGGCTAATTCTCCAAATCCACTTGTTCACCTATTTGAAAAATTTAAAGATAAAAGTATTTCGACAGAAAAACTGTTCCAGCAAATTTGCGATCTCAATATTGAGTTAGTACTTACAGCGCACCCAACCGAAGTCAGCCGTCGTACACTCATTCAAAAATATGATGATATCAATGCATGTTTGTCTCAGCTTGATCAGCAAAAACTCACTCCACGTGAACGTCAAAGTGCACTTGCCAACTTAAAGCAACAAATCAGTTCAGCTTGGCAAACAGATGAAATTCGCCAGCACCGCCCGACTCCAGTTGATGAAGCAAAATGGGGCTTTGCAACAATTGAACAAACACTCTGGAATGCTGTACCTAAATTTGTTCGTGAGTTAAATGAGTTGGTCCAAGAAAATTGCCAACAAGATCTACCCCTTAGCATTGCACCAGTGCGTTTCGCATCTTGGATGGGTGGAGACCGTGACGGCAACCCAAATGTTACTCATCAAATTACCCAAGAAGTACTGTGGTTATCACGCTGGCAAGCTGCCGACCTTTACCTAAGAGATATTGAAAACTTACGTTGGGAACTTTCAATTCAAACCTGTTCTGAAGAAATGATTCAGGCTATTGGTAACCAACATGCAGAACCTTATCGTGAATATTTACGTGCAACACGCGAACGCTTAAAAGCGACTCGCCACTGGTTAGCTCAACGCTTACAAGGCTTAGAAGCAGACGACAGCAATGTCATTAAAAGTAAAGATGAGCTTTTACAACCATTGTTGCTGTGCTATCGCTCTTTAATCGACAGCAACTTGCCTGAAATTGCGAATGGTCAACTTCTCGACTTTATTTACCGTGTGAACTGTTTTGGTATTGAACTACTTAAACTCGACATTCGCCAAGAATCAGGTCGTCACCGCCAAGCGATTTCAGCAATTACTGAATATTTAGGTTTAGGTAATTTTGAGTCTTGGACTGAACAAGCACGTCAAAACTTCCTGATTCAGGAATTACAAAGCAAACGCCCGCTTTTACCGAAATATATTAACGAACCTGAAGGCAGTTTGATTGGGCACCCAGATGTCCAAGAAGTATTTGCCACCATGCGTACCTTGGCAGACCAACCGCCTGAATCTTTAGGGGCCTATATTATTTCGATGGCTGAATATCCAAGTGATGTTTTAGCTGTGTTGTTATTGCAAAAAGAAGCAGGTATTCAGCATCCTTTACGTGTAGTTCCTCTGTTTGAAACTTTAAAAGACTTAGATGGCGCTGCAACGACCATGAATACGCTGTTCAATATGCATTGGTATAAACAGCACATTCAGGGTAAACACGAAGTGATGATCGGTTACTCCGACTCAGCAAAAGATGCTGGTTTCATGTCAGCTAACTGGGCGCAATATCGTGCTCAAGAAGAGCTCACTGCAATTGCTCAAAAACACGGCGTACAGTTGACGCTGTTCCACGGCCGTGGTGGTTCAATTAGTCGTGGTGGTGCTCCAACACAACAGGCTCTATTTTCACAGCCGCCGGGTTCTATCTCTGGTGCAATCCGAGTCACAGAACAAGGTGAAATGATTCGCTTCAAATTCGGTCTAGAAGGAATTGCCATGCAAAACCTTGAAATCTATACCGCTGCAACACTCGAAGCGACCTTATTACCGCCACCAGAGCCTAAAGCCGAGTGGCGTGAAATCATGAACCGTATGACCGATCATTCTGTGAAGGTTTATCGTCAGACAGTGCGTGAAAACCCACATTTTGTGAAGTATTTACGGACCGTTACGCCGGAACTTGAATTACAAATGTTGCCTTTAGGCTCACGTCCAGCAAAACGTAAAGTGAGTGGTGGTATTGAGTCTTTACGTGCGATTCCATGGGTATTTGCATGGACTCAAATCCGTTTGATGTTACCTGCATGGCTAGGCACTGGTGCTGCAATTAATGAAGTGATTGCCGATCAGCAAAAAGCAACGCTTGATGAAATGCTCCAGCAGTGGCCTTATTTCCAGACGCTGATTGATATGCTGGAAATGGTATTGTCTAAATCCGATGCCAACATTGCACTCTATTACGAGTCTCATTTGACTGAAGATGAAGATTTAAAAGTGCTCGGTAATCAATTACGTCAGCGCTTAAAAGATGCTGTTGAAACACTACTTAAATTGAAAGATGAATCAAAGCTTCTTAGCAATAACGAAGTTCTTGATCAATCAATGCAGGTTCGTAAACCATACTTACTTCCTTTGCATCTTTTACAGGCTGAACTCATGAAACGCCGCCGTGATTATCTCGCTGAGCGTCAGGCAGAACATACTCCTGTTGACCATGCACTCATGGTAAGTATTGCGGGTATTGCTGCTGGTTTACGTAATACGGGCTAAGCTAATTTTACCAATTGTTTAACAAAGCAGTGCATCTTGATGTGCTGCTTTTTACTTGCAAAATTCTCTATTTTTCTTAAATTTTCCTCGATTTTCTATTTTTTAGAATATTTTTTTAAAATCAAAAAATGAGTCTTTATGAGAAAAAAATAACTAATTCCTTATATTTAGAATTCATAAAATTATACCAATCGTTAAAAAATAATTATTTTTCACTAACATACTTCTCTCTAGAGATTAAATGCATTCTCAAGAAAGAGTATCATGGCACCAATTAAAGAATAATGAGCTTATTTTATGTCCAATTGGTTTCCAAAATGGCAGCCTTACCAAGGTGATATTGATCATCGGCCAGTCTCTACCAATGAATATCTTCCTCCAGTTCAAAGTGCTATTTTAGGTATTCAACATGCGTTTGCCATGTTTGGAGCAACTGTTTTAGCACCATTACTCATGGGCTTTAATCCTAACCTTGCCATTTTAATGTCTGGTATCTGTACCATCCTGTTCTTTTTAATTACGGGTGGTCGTGTTCCGAGTTACTTAGGCTCAAGTTTTGCATTTATTGGTGTGGTTGCAGCAGCAACTGGGCATATTACGGGTTCGGGCGCCAATCCAAACCTCTCTATGGCTTTAGGTGGAATCGTTGCGTGCGGTATATTTTATGCACTCATCGGTTTTATTGTGATGCTTACAGGCACACGCTGGATTGAAAAACTCATGCCACCTGTCGTGACTGGCGCGGTTGTGATGATTATTGGTCTAAACCTCGCACCCGTTACGATTAAAGGTGTTGCAGGACAACCATTTGAAATGTGGATGGCCTTAATTACTGTACTTTGTATGGGCAGTATTGCAGTCTTTACTCGCGGATTATTGCAACGTTTGCTTCTGTTAGTCGGTTTAATTTTGGCTTATGTAATTTACGCCATCACCACCAATGGGCTAGGTTTTGGTAAACCCATCGATTTTAGTCAGATCTCAGCAGCTGCATGGTTCGGAATTCCAAGCTTTTCGCATCCTACTTTTGATACTAAAGCGATGCTAATTATTGCGCCCGTTGCGCTCATTTTAGTAGCAGAAAACCTAGGCCATATTAAAGCTGTTGGTGCGATGACGGGTGAAAACCTGACTCCACAGTTAGGTAAAGCATTTGTTGCAGATGGTTTGGCAACAACGCTTTCTGGTAGCGTTGGTGCACCTGGTATGACGACTTATGGCGAAAACATTGGTGTTATGGCAGTCACTCGTGTCTACTCAACCATTGTTTTTGTGATTGCAGGCATCTTCGCAATTTTTTTAGGCTTATCTCCAAAATTTGGCGCGGTAATTAGTACTATTCCAAATGCAGTTTTAACAGGGGCATCTATTGTTGTATTTGGTTTAATTACCATTGCTGGTGCAAAAATCTGGATTGAAAACAAAGTTGATTTTTCCAACAATAAAAACCTGATTGTTGCTTCTGTAACAATTATTTTAGGTGCGGGAAATTTTGAATTAATGTTTGGTAATTTCAATTTAGGTGGCATTGGTACAGCAACTTTTGCAGCTATTATTTTAAATTGGCTGTTTAGTTTAAAAGATAAAATTTAAATTCAAAAAGGCAGCGTAAGCTGCCTTTTTATTATTACCTTTCATCACATTTCTTGATTACTTTTTAGTATGATGACCTCTTAGCCTTCAATACGTTCCCTGTCATGCGTTTTGATTTTTTTGATTTACAGTTGGTTCTTCATATTGTCTCTACAGGTAGTCTAACTAAAGGTGCAGACCGCTCTGCTATTTCACTTCAAGCAGCGAGCGAGCGTATAAAAAAACTCGAACAGTACTTTGAAACACCCTTATTTATTCGCCAAACCACTGGTGTCGAACTCACCACAGCTGGACATGCTTTTGTAGAGCATGCTCGTCAGCTTTTAGTACAAAAAGATCAACTCGAACAAGAAATGCAGAGGTTTAGGCACCCTACCACAGAGGCATTAACGCTTTGGTGTAACTCTTCTGCTCAAAGTGAATATTTACCTACTTTGTTACCTCAATATCTAGTACTTTATCCCGAAATGAATATCGATTTACATGAAGCTGAAAGCTCAGAAATTGTAGATGCATTAACGCAAGGGGTTGCGAGTCTAGGTCTAGTCTCAAGTTTTTTTGATACCAGACATTTGCAGACTAAAGAATTTGCGAGTGATCCTCTAGTTTTGATTTGTCCCGCTACGCATGAGTTAGCTCAATATCAAAAGCTGAATTTGGTAGAGGCTCTAAGCTATGGTTTTATTGGTCTTAAACCCCATCACTCTTTGCAACAGTCCATTGAAACTCAAGCTAAGCTCTTAGGCTTTAACATACAGTACCGTTTGCGCTTACCGAACTTTAGTGCAATTACTGAGGTCGTTGCGAAAGGCGTGGGAATTGCGATTATGCCAGCTCGCGCTGCACAGCGATTGCAATCAGATTATGATTTCCATTCGATCCAACTGCTAGGTGCATGGGCAAATCGTAAACTACTTTTAGCCGCACAAGATTTCAGCCAATTGCCTAGTAGTTACCAACAATTTGCAGACTTTTTATTGCAGCATCGCCCTTAGAAATTTGGTTTAGTGCAAAATCATGTAAAGCCCTAATGACACCAAACCTATAAAAAAGATACGGCGGAATAACTGCTCGTTGAGTCGATAGCGAATTTTTTTACCTAACCACATCCCAACGAGTGCAGCAACTAAAGCCGCAAAAGATAAACGATAGTCCAGTGTTATTCCTGAAATCGGGTTGTGGTGTAAAAAAACTGCAAGACAAATGGTAGACACCGTAAAAGTCAGCCCTAGAGCTTGTACCAACTCATCACGTTTTAAATGTAAAGACTGCAAATACGGTACAACAGGAATAATAATGACACCTGTTGCTACCGTCACCGCCCCACCAATATAACCAATGATGGGTGATAGCCAACGCTCATGCTTCCCTAAGTGCGGAAGCTTCTTCACGCATAGACCATAAAGTCCATATAAGGCCAACATACAGCCTAATAAAATTTCACTACTATGCCCATGACTTTGACTTAAAGTCGGTAGAAAACTCCATATTGAACCCACCACAATGCCTACAAGCAAAGTCCAGAAACGGCGAATAAAAGCCCAGACATGTCCTTCAGCAAAAAGCTGCCAAACATTGGTGACCATTGAGGGAACAATGAGTAAAGAAGCTGCTTGAAAAGGACTCATTGCGATGGTGAGTAAACCCATCGATACTGCGGGCAACCCCAGACCGATCATGCCTTTAATCATGCCAGCAAAGGCAAACACCATCATAATAATTACTAAAAAAGTCACTGTTTATCTCCGATTCCCTACATGGTTATGCTACGGAAAAAACAGGTTTTGCCCTATTCTTGTTTTTAGGAGTAGGCCTCAATTAGAAGTTGAGGCCGTTTTATATTTTTCTTCTAAAACATTACTAAAAATACTTTCAATCATCCAAACACGGTACAAACTATTAAATACATAACTTTGACCATCAATACGCAACTCTAAAACTGGCAAATCAGGCTGATGCTTATCTTTGCAAAAAGCATCATTTTGCGCCAGAACAGCTGGCACATCCTGCTCGGTTAACTGCTCAATTCCCAACTGCTGCTGTAATTCTTGGAAATGCTTTTGGAAAGATAAATCTTTGCCTTTTGTCCAAACGGCCTGCAAGATTGTAAAAATCGTATCGATTTGCTGATTTTCCTGCACACTATAGAAAAGCTTTGCCATTTCAAACGCACTTTCTTCGGTAGGGCGGCAAAAAGGAGTAAAAGCGACATCTGTTCGTTTAGAAACACGGGTCGCCAAACTCCAATCAAACCAATCTCGGCCTTGGTAGCTTAAAGGGTAAACTTTTAATTGAATGTCGTAATAATCAGCTAGTTCTTCCTTAATATAAGCAAGCAACAGCCAACTCATTGGATCTTCTAAGGCAATATATATATCGAGTTCAGGATGAAGTGTCTGAATTTCGGTAAGTGCCTCAGCATCATTAATCAAATGCTCACGCCATTCGATATGATTAATTAAAAAGATCGGATTACCAGTGAGTAACTTTTGCTGTTTTAGACGACGGGTTAAACGTAATAAATCATCTACTGCATGATATTTACGTCCACCAAACTCAAAGTACGCCGCGGTTACAGGCTCATCCGTAAAAATACGTTCTGAAAAATGTTGAGGAAGCTGATGTTTAACTGCCATGGCATGTAAAGTACGCAGCTTTCCATATTGTTGCTGCCAAAGCATGTGAAAAATATCTTCAAGTAAATGTAAGAAATTCTGACCTTGTAATGGGGTTCTTTTTAATATGACAGCGGCTTGTTTTAAAGATTCTTGGCTTGGGATTTCTGGAAATTCATCAAAAGCAAAACGGTGTTGTTTGGCTAATATTTTGGCATCATTCAGACAATAATTTTGCCACTCTTCATGCGACATACCATTCGGAGGTTCAGAAGCAGTATGGGAAATAATAATTTTTAAAGGTTTAAGCTCATCACTTAAAATCTCATCGAGCTGAGACAGTTGCTGAACAGCTAAATAGCTATACACATCATCAAGTCGTAAATAAATACTTAAACCATTTTCCGTGGGTAACACCGCTTGACGAGAAGGTTTTTGGTAAAACCAACTCGATCGGATAGGGTCAAACCAACGGCGTAGCAGTGACATGAGA
This sequence comes from Acinetobacter calcoaceticus ANC 3811, assembly GCF_000399665.1. Classification (GTDB taxonomy): domain Bacteria; phylum Pseudomonadota; class Gammaproteobacteria; order Pseudomonadales; family Moraxellaceae; genus Acinetobacter; species Acinetobacter calcoaceticus_B. The sequence continues at coordinate 3,047,379 of NZ_KB976986.1, read as the reverse complement.
GTAGAGCCTCTAAAAAATAAATCCTAAGCAAGACCAAAAAACTGCTTTGATCGCAGTACAAAGTGCCGCAGAAACTTCATATATAAAATGCTGAAGAGCTCTGCTTACGCAGAACAAAGAACATGTTATTGCACGTATTCCTGCATCGGTGAAGATTTTATCATCATTTTATGAGAAACCCATAGAATGACTTGCAACACCCTCATCTACAAGCCTATTTTTTCGAACAGATGTAAAAAATGCACCCATCGGCATGATAATAATTCATCGTGCAAATGGATGCATAGTTTCTATTCAATTAATAAAATTGAATATTTTATAGAACGCGTACAGCTCCTTTCGCTGCACTCGTTGTATGCATTGCATAAACTTTTAACGCTTTTGATACCTTACGTTTACGTTCTTCTTTCGGATGCCAGCCTTTCGCTTCTTGAACTGTACGACGGTGCGCCATAGTCGCATCATCAACGTTCAAGTGAATGGTACGGTTTGGAATATCGATTTCAATCGTATCACCATCTTCTACCAAACCAATTGCACCGCCTTCAGCAGCTTCTGGTGAAACATGTCCAATCGAAAGACCTGATGAACCACCAGAGAAACGACCATCTGTCACCAATGCACAGTCTTTGCCTAAACCTTTCGATTTAAGGTAGCTGGTTGGGTAAAGCATTTCTTGCATACCCGGACCGCCACGTGGACCTTCGTAACGAATCACAACCACATCGCCAGCTTTAATATCATGACCTAAAATTGCATCTACAGCGGCATCTTGGCTCTCAAATACACGCGCTGTGCCCGTAAATTTCAAGATTGATTCATCTACACCTGCAGTTTTTACAATACAGCCATCAAGCGCGATGTTGCCGTATAGAACTGCTAAACCACCATCTTTCGAGAATGCATGTTCTGCATTACGAATAACGCCTTTTTCACGATCGCCATCTAAAGTTGCATAGTAGCGATTTTGAGAGAACGCAACTTGAGTTGGAATACCACCTGGAGATGAACGATAGAACTCATACACGTCTGCATCTTCAGTACGAATAATATCCCACTTGTCCAACGCATCTTTTAACGTTTTCTCATGGACTGTTGGTAGTGATACATCAAGTAAATTCGCACGATCAAGCTCACCCAAAATGGCCATAATACCGCCAGCACGGTGAACATCTTCCATGTGAACATCTTGTTTCGCAGGCGCTACTTTAGACAATACAGGAACTCGACGTGACAACTCGTCAATATCGTCCATTGTAAAGTCAACTTCCGCTTCACTTGCTGCAGCTAATAAATGCAGAACCGTATTGGTTGAACCACCCATTGCAATATCAAGGGTCATCGCATTTTTAAACGCCGCCTTTGTTGCAATTGAACGAGGTAAAATGCTTGCATCTTCTTGTTCGTAATAGCGCTTAGCCAATTCAACAATAAGTTGGCCTGCTCTTAAAAATAATTTTTCACGATTAGCATGTGTCGCAACAATTGAACCATTACCTGGTAAAGATAAGCCTAAAGCTTCCGTTAAACAGTTCATTGAGTTTGCAGTGAACATACCTGAACATGAACCACATGTTGGACATGCTGAACGTTCAAATTCTTCAACTTCTTCGTCTGTATAACTTTCATCAGCCGCAACAACCATTGCATCAACAAGGTCAATCGCTTTTTCATTACCACGGAACTTGACCTTGCCCGCTTCCATTGGTCCGCCTGACACAAAAACTACAGGAATGTTCAAGCGCATTGCAGCCATGAGCATTCCCGGAGTAATTTTGTCACAGTTCGAAATGCAGACCATGGCATCAGCACAATGCGCATTCACCATGTATTCGACTGAGTCAGCAATCAAATCACGTGATGGTAATGAATAAAGCATGCCGTCATGCCCCATTGCGATCCCGTCATCTACTGCAATCGTATTAAACTCTTTAGCAACACCACCTGATGCCTGAATTTCTGCTGCGACTAGTTGCCCTAAATCTTTAAGATGTACATGGCCCGGAACAAATTGAGTAAATGAGTTGACCACCGCAATAATCGGTTTGCCGAAATCCTCATCTTTCATTCCTGTTGCACGCCATAAGCCACGTGCGCCAGCCATATTTCTTCCGTGTGTCGATGTTTTTGAACGATAGTCAGGCATTAGTGTTTCCAACAAGTTGTGCTTGAGCGGAATTTCTTCCACTCTGGCTGAATGATACTGATATAGCGTTAGATCAGTCGGAATATTGACTCATCATCATAATTTGATCATTCTCCATTCTATAGAAGCAAATAATATTCGGAAAGCCAAGAACAGTAATAGTCAGTCAATATTTAGCAAAACTTACATGAATAATTTTTTATTTTTTCATAACCTTTTTTTATCAATAAAAATTTTTGAATAATTTTTTGTTCACTATTTAAAAACCAAATCTCTCAATAGCCATGAGTTTAGGGCTTCAAACGTTTTTCACGTATACTACCCATAAACTCTTTTTGGATTGCATTTGTGAAAATTATTTTTGCTGGCACCCCCGAATTTGCTGCAACAGCATTGGCGGCATTATTAAAAACTTCCCATGAAATTATCGCCGTTTACACTCAGCCAGATCGTAAAGCAGGTCGTGGACAAAAACTAACACCATCTCCTGTAAAACAGCTTGCGCTTGAACATGGTATCCCTGTTTACCAACCACTTCACTTTAAAGCATCTACAGAAGAAGGGCTCGCAGCCCAACAAGAACTTGCAGCTTTAGGTGCCGATGTGATGGTCGTTGCAGCCTATGGCTTGATTCTTCCACAAGCTGTGCTCGATACTCCTAAATATGGCTGTTTAAATATTCACGGCTCATTATTACCACGTTGGCGTGGCGCAGCACCAATTCAGCGTGCGATTGCAACAGGTGATGAAGAAACCGGAATCACGATTATGCAGATGGCTGCCGGTTTAGACACAGGCGATATGATGTATAAAATCTACTGTACAATCACAGCCGAAGATACATCAGCGACTTTACATGACAAACTCGCAGTTCAAGGTGCAACAGCAATTTGTGACGTACTCGAGTCAGAAGAAACACTACAAAAATATTTGGCAGAACGTGAAGTTCAAGATGAAAGCCTAACTGTCTATGCACACAAGCTAGTGAAATCAGAAGCTCGTATTGACTGGTCAAATGATGCTGTTCAACTTGACCGAAATATTCGTGCGTTTAACCCTTGGCCAGTTGCCTTCATTCAGTTAGATGAAAATAATGCTCTGCGTGTTTGGAACTCAACGACTTCTACTCAAAACCGAGTAAATGCCCAAGCTGGTGAAATTATCGCAATTGATAAACAAGGCGTACATGTTGCTTGTGGTCAAAACTCTTTTATTTGTCTGACCAGCGTGCAATGGCCGGGCGGTAAAGCAATGAATGATCAACAAATTGCTCAAACTCAAAAACTTCACGTAGGACAAATTCTACCATGAGTCAGGTTTCATCAAATTCGTCACGATTTAACTTACGTGCTCAAGTCGTCCAGACCTTATTAAAAGTTCAGCAAGGCCAATCACTTGCTAGTATTTTAAATACACAGCTGAATCAAGTTGCAGAACGTGATCGCGCACTATTTCATGAACTTGTTCTAGGTACGCTACGCCAATGGTTTGCTCTTAAATCAATTAGCTTACCTTTGCTCAGCAAACCTTTAAATAATGAAACAGTTGAAACCTGTTTGTATGTTGGACTTTATCAAGTTTTATGCACGCGTATTGCAGCACACGCTGCCATATCAGAAACAGTAGATGCCACCAAACAACTTGGATTTCCTGCACTCGGCGGTATTGTGAATGCTATTTTGCGCCGCGCTACTCGAGAAACTGATGACTTTCAGCAAGGTTTACAACAAGCACATGGCTTACCAAGTTGGCTTTTTAAAAAGCTAAAAAAGGATTGGGGGGAACAAACGGAATCTCTTTGCCAATCATTAAAACAAATCGCTCCTTTAACCTTACGAGTTAACCAGCGTCATATTGACCGTGATGCTTATTTAGCAAAACTACAAAGTCTAGATATTCAAGCACGTGCATGTACTCTGTCTGAAGCAGGTATTGTTCTTGAACAATCTGTACAAATTACCCAGCTACCCGGTTTTGAAGAGGGATGGTTTTCTGTACAAGATGAACACGCTCAGCTATGTGCAACATTATTGCCAGATTTAAATAATAAAACAGTGATTGATGCCTGTGCAGCACCTGGTGGAAAAACAGCTCATTTACTCGAAAAGTTTAAACCAGCTCAGCTCATTGCTATTGACCAAGATTCTAACCGCTTAATCCGTGTAACTGAGAATTTAAACCGCTTAGCACTTGATCAAATTCAAACAGAAATTTTGGCAGCCGATGCAACTCAATGGGTACCTGCACAACCAGTAGATTGTATTGTGCTTGATGCACCATGTTCTGCGACAGGCGTTATTCGTCGTCATCCTGATATCCGTTTATTGCGCCAATCTAGCGACATAGCTCAAACGATTGAACTACAAAAGCAGATTTTGGAACACATGTGGCAACAACTCAATGTTGGAGGCACACTGCTCTATATTACCTGTTCAGTTTTAAAAGCTGAAAATGAACAGCAGATGATAAATTTCTTTGCACAACATACTGATGCAAAAGAAATTAAGATAGAAGCGAATTGGGGACTTGAACAAATTCATGGTCGACAATTATTACCGCAAGCACAATCTGGCGATGGATTTTATTATTGTAAAATTCAAAAAATTGCATAAAAAAAGCAGGCTTTAAGCCTGCTTTTTACTAGATCAGCATCAAAGCGTATGCTGATCTTTTACATCTTCTAAAACATCATCTAACTCTTCAGGATGTTTCGATAAATGTAGAATGGATAAAATCAATCCACCCCATAAAAACACCATCGAAATTACCATCATCACGATTGCCGAAGTATTCATTATTTTATCCTCCTAGCGATCTTTCATTTTACTTAACACGATTGCAACGACCGCACAGAAAATCACACTGCCCCAGCCGAATACACCTTGTAAGCTCATACTATAAGTATCATAGCCATTTTTGATCAAATTAAAAACAGTCATACAGAGTGTAGTTAACAAGATTAAAGATGTAATAACCGTTAAAGTGAAATCCCATCCCTTACCAACTTGAATAGTTGAGATACGATTTATATGGTCACTAAGCTCTTTAAGAGCCGAACGTTTAAACCAAGCTATACTAATAATTGATATTAATGCACCACCGATAATACCGATATTGTTGATAAAGTGGTCAACAATATCAACCAACTTAATTGCATTTACACTTGAGAATAAAATAATTGATACAAGTGCACTACCACCACCAATAATCGTTACAGCTTTTTTACGGCCCCATTTCAACTTATCTTGCATTGCTGCAATAGGCACTTCCAAAATACTGACCATCGAAGAAATACCTGCGACGAAAAGTGAAGAGAAGAATAAAAGACCAAATAAATCAGCCCCTGTACCTAAGCTTGAAATAATTTTCGGGAATGCAATAAATGCTAATCCAATTCCGCCACTCACGACATCTTTAACTTCAGTACCTGCCGCATGTGCCATAAAGCCCAGCGCTGCAAAAATACCAATGCCGGCCAAAATCTCAGTTGATGCATTTGCAAAACCAACGATTAAGCCAGAACCCGTTAAATTCGTTTTTGGTTTTAAATAAGATGCATAGGTAACCATGATCCCGAAACCAACAGATAATGAAAAGAAAGTATGACCATAAGCTGCTAACCATACTTTATAGTCCATCATTGCTGACCAGTTTGGCGTAAAGAATGCATTCAAACCTTGAGCAGCACCCGGCAAACGCAATGACTGAATCACCAAAATAGTGAATAGAACGAATAATAATGGCATGAAAATTTTATTGGATAATTCCACACCCTTTTTCACCCCACCATAAAGAATGATTAAAGTAAGTGCCCAAATTCCAACAATCGGCCAGAATAAATGACTTACGAACTGTAAATCAAACCCAGTCGCTTTTGAGGTTTGTAAGTAGGTATTAAAGAAGAAGCCTTCCGGATCACTTCCCCACATTTGACCAATAGAGAAGTAAACGTAACTACCTGCCCATGTCAACACACTTGCATAATACAAACCGATGATGATACAGACACAAACCTGCCACCACCCTAGTGTTTCTCCGCCTTTAAATAAGGCTCGATATGCTTTTGGAGGTGAACCAGTACTACGATGCCCAACCGCATAATCTAAAAATAGTAACGGTAAACCAGCAGTAATGAGTGCTAATAGATAAGGAATAAGAAACGCCCCACCACCATTTTCATAAGCAACGTATGGAAAGCGCCAAATATTACCTAAGCCTACAGCCGAACCAACGGCTGCAATAATAAAACCAGATCGTGACGTCCAGTTTTCACGAGAATCTGTCATAAAACACCTAATGTTAAAAGATTGCTTATTTTTACTGCTATTGTTGATTGTTATTCCGCATGCAAAAAAAGAACCAAAGAATACTTTTGTGTTTGATTGAGAATAAAAGGCACCTTGTGAGTATTTTTATTTTCATTTCAAACAAGCAAATATAGAAAATTCTTCCTTAAAGATTTTTGTCCATTTTTTGCCCCTATATAGCTGAACAATACCTGTTTTTATTTCTTTTTACTGTAATTTCCATCAGAAATTTTACGAATTTTCCAAGTTTTTTTCACAATTGGTTATTTTTCAGCTAATCTTTACATTTAAATCATATAGGCAGGCAATGTTGTTCAATGACATTTTCTTCCAATTCATAAAAAGCGCTATTTAATTACTCAACTTATCCATTAATTTATTCTTCAATTTCCAATTAAAATTTGATAACACCCATTTATTTAGATGAAAAAATTTATACTAAAATTTGTAGAGGATTAATGTCACCCAAACTAAGAGGTAAATATTAATTATTTGAAATGATTAATATTTTATTTAACTTAGAAAAATTATTAACAATATACGCTTCAGACTCATGTTTTTTATCAATGCATCTGTAGTAAGATGCCTATATCATGCGCTCAAAGATTTCTTTTATGCGGATGTTCAAAGTGAAAATATTAAAAATATCTTTATTAACGCTCGGGATGGGCTTAAGTGGATTTGCTCAAGCAGACTTTGTTGGAGTAAAAGGAGATGTAGGCTACTGGTTTTATGATGGTAAAGCTAATATGTCTTCTCAACTCCCTGACGATCAAGATCTAGATCAAAAAGGTAGTGCTCAGCTCTCATTGGCAATAGAACACCCAATCCCATTTATTCCAAATGCAAAAATTCGTTATGTAAATTTAGATACCCAAACTAAATCAGAAACTCTAGGTCAAGCTAACTATAAAGTTGATTTAGATCATAGCGATTTTATTCTCTATTATGAATTATTAGACAATATTGTGAGTGTAGATGCTGGACTTGGTGCAACTGTACTAAATGGTGATATCACTGCGTATACAGGCAAGCGCGTGGATATTGATAAAACATATCCTATTGCTTATTTGTCTGGTGAAGTAAAACTTCCATTTACAGGCTTAAGTGCTAAAGGTGAAGCAACTTATACAAACTTTGATGATGCACGAATCACAGACGCATTGGCAGAAGTAAAATATAAGTTTGCAGATAATCTACTCATTGATCTTGGTTTAACAGCAGGATATCGCGTACTCAATATTGATTTAGATGACTACGATAATAATGATCTTAAGTTTGAATTTAAGGGTCCTTATGTAGGCTTGGAAGCCCATTTTTAAATCGGAACGCACTCGAAATTTGCTTCATATATAAAAAAAGGACTCTTATAGAGTCCTTTTTAATTAACCCATACCTACATAACCTGAATATTTTTGAATTCTTTGGCACCATGCCTGAATGTTGGGATATAAAGCTAAATCAAAACCACCTTCATCAGCTACATGGGTATAGGCATATAGGGCAATATCAGCAATAGTTAATTGATTTCCAACAAGATAGTCATGCTCTACTAAAGCTTTATTCATAATAGATAGTGCTTTATGGCCTTTCGGTTGTAAATTATGATATTCCTCTATTCTTTCTGGTGGTAACCCTAAATATTTATTAATAAAACGAGCAACTGCAATAAATGGTTCATGACTATATTGTTCAAAGAACATCCACTGATACATTTTTGCTTTTGTATAGGAATCTGTAGCAATAAGTTCTGTTCCGTCAGCCAGATAACCTAAAATAGCATTAGATTCGCTTAAAACACGACCATCATCTAGGAGCAATACAGGTATTTTTCCATTAGGATTTAAGAATAAAAAATCTGCTGTTTGAGTGTCTTTTTTTAAAACATCAATGTGGACCCATCTATGTTTAATATTTAATAAGGAAAGTAATAGTTTGATCTTATAACAATTGCCCGAATCTACATCACCATAAATTATCATAGATATTTTTCCCTTATTATTCATATTTAAGTATGTAAATTTCTAAAGAGGTAAATAATTTTAGAATAGCTTTATTTTTTATAGCTTTAACTTTTGTGTGCCATGTCAGCTGTATTAATTCTTAATTCCGTGCATAAAAAAACACCCCCAACTTAGGTTGGGGGTGTTTAGAATAATGAGCTGGCGATGACTTACTCTCACATGGGAAACCCCACACTACCATCAGCGCTAAGAGGTTTCACTTCTGAGTTCGGGAAGGGATCAGGTGGTTCACTCTTGCTATGGTCGCCAGCACAACTGGTATGGATACTAGCATTGGTCTTAATATGCCGATGCGTTTTCCAAATCTTTACAGATGGGCTGATTGAGTCTTGATATTTTGTTCATTTTAGCTAAGCGTATAACTAAATCAAGTTGATTTGTACATTAATGAATCGATTGATGCTATATATACAACTGCTTGGGTGTTGTATAGTCAAGCCTCACGAGCAATTAGTATTGGTCAGCTTCACATATCACTATGCTTCCACATCCAACCTATCAACGTCCTAGTCTCGAACGGCTCTTTAGAGGACATAAAGTCCTAGGGAAATCTTATCTTGAGGTAGGCTTCCCGCTTAGATGCTTTCAGCGGTTATCCCTTCCGAACATAGCTACCCGGCGATGCGACTGGCGTCACAACCGGTACACCAGAGGTTCGTCCACTCTGGTCCTCTCGTACTAGGAGCAGATCCTCTCAAATTTCCAGCGCCCACGGTAGATAGGGACCGAACTGTCTCACGACGTTCTAAACCCAGCTCGCGTACCTCTTTAAATGGCGAACAGCCATACCCTTGGGACCTGCTTCAGCCCCAGGATGAGATGAGCCGACATCGAGGTGCCAAACACCGCCGTCGATATGAACTCTTGGGCGGTATCAGCCTGTTATCCCCAGAGTACCTTTTATCCGTTGAGCGATGGCCCTTCCATACAGAACCACCGGATCACTAAGACCTACTTTCGTACCTGCTCGACTTGTGGGTCTCGCAGTTAAGCGCGCTTTTGCCTTTATACTCTACGCGTGATTTCCGACCACGCTGAGCGCACCTTCGTACTCCTCCGTTACTCTTTAGGAGGAGACCGCCCCAGTCAAACTACCCACCAGACATGGTCCTCGCCCCGGATTACGGGGCAGAGTTAGAACCTCAACATTACCAGGGTGGTATTTCAAGGACGGCTCCATTGGAACTAGCGTTCCAACTTCAAAGCCTCCCACCTATCCTACACAAGTAAGGTCAAAGTTCAATGTCAAGCTGCAGTAAAGGTTCACGGGGTCTTTCCGTCTAGCCGCGGGTACACTGCATCTTCACAGCGATTTCGATTTCACTGAGCCTCTGCTGGAGACAGCGCCGCCATCATTATGCCATTCGTGCAGGTCGGAACTTACCCGACAAGGAATTTCGCTACCTTAGGACCGTTATAGTTACGGCCGCCGTTTACTGGGGCTTCGATCAAGAGCTTCGCTTACGCTAACCCCATCAATTAACCTTCCAGCACCGGGCAGGCATCACACCCTATACGTCCACTTTCGTGTTTGCAGAGTGCTATGTTTTTAATAAACAGTTGCAGCGGCCTGGTTTCTGTGGCTGTCATCAGCTCAGGAAGCAAGTTCCATCACCAACAACAGCGTACCTTCTCCCGAAGTTACGGTACCATTTTGCCTAGTTCCTTCAGCAGAGTTCTCTCAAGCGCCTTGGTCTACTCGACCTGACCACCTGTGTCGGTTTAGGGTACGATTCCTGTGTAACTGAAGCTTAGAGACTTTTCCTGGAAGCATGGTATCAGCCACTTCGCTGTACAAGTACAGCTTGCTATCAGATCTCAGCATAGAGCACCCCGGATTTGCCTAAGATGCATGCCTACTTCCTTTCACCTGGACAACCAACGCCAGGCTGACTTAACCTTCTCCGTCCTCTCATCGCATTACACAGAAGTATTGGAATATTAACCAATTTCCCATCGACTACGCCTTTCGGCCTCGCCTTAGGGGTCGACTCACCCAGCCCCGATTAACGTTGGACTGGAACCCTTGGTCTTTCGGCGAACGGGTTTTTCACCCGTTTTGTCGTTACTCACGTCAGCATTCGCACTTCTGATACCTCCAGCATACTTCTCAATACACCTTCATCGGCTTACAGAACGCTCCCCTACCACTTGACTTAAAAGTCAAATCCGCAGCTTCGGCACATAGTTTTAGCCCCGTTACATCTTCCGCGCAGGCCGACTCGACTAGTGAGCTATTACGCTTTCTTTAAAGGGTGGCTGCTTCTAAGCCAACCTCCTAGCTGTCTATGCCTTCCCACATCGTTTCCCACTTAACTATGATTTTGGGGCCTTAGCTGGCGGTCTGGATTGTTTTCCTCTTGACTACGGACGTTAGCACCCGCAGTCTGTCTCCCGGATAGTACTCATAGGTATTCGGAGTTTGCATCGGTTTGGTAAGTCGGGATGACCCCCTAGCCGAAACAGTGCTCTACCCCCTATGGTATTCGTCCGAGGCGCTACCTAAATAGCTTTCGGGGAGAACCAGCTATCACCAGGCTTGATTAGCCTTTCACCCCTATCCACAAGTCATCCCCTGGCTTTTCAACGACAGTGGGTTCGGTCCTCCAGTTAGTGTTACCCAACCTTCAACCTGCTCATGGATAGATCGCCTGGTTTCGGGTCTATACCCAGCAACTAAACGCCCTATTAAGACTCGATTTCTCTACGGCTCCCCTATACGGTTAACCTCGCTACTGAATATAAGTCGCTGACCCATTATACAAAAGGTACGCAGTCACCGAACAAGTCGGCTCCCACTGCTTGTATGCATGCGGTTTCAGGATCTATTTCACTCCCCTCACAGGGGTTCTTTTCGCCTTTCCCTCACGGTACTGGTTCACTATCGGTCAGTCAGGAGTATTTAGCCTTGGAGGATGGTCCCCCCATATTCAGACAAGGTTTCACGTGCCTCGCCCTACTCGTCATCATTATGTGTGCCCTTTCGTGTACGGGAATATCACCCTCTACGTTCGCACTTCCCAGAGCGTTCCACTAAAACACACATAACTTAATGGGCTGATCCCCGTTCGCTCGCCGCTACTAAGGGAATCTCAATTGATTTCTTTTCCTAAGGGTACTGAGATGTTTCACTTCCCCTCGTTCGCCTTGCAACACTATGTATTCATGTTGCAATACCTACCTTAAAGTAGGTGGGTTCCCCCATTCAGAAATCTCCGGATCACAGGATATTTGCCGCCTCCCCGGAGCTTATCGCAGGCTATTACGTCTTTCATCGCCTCTGACTGCCAAGGCATCCACCACATGCACTTAATTACTTGACTATACAACCCCAAACAGTCGTTATTACCTACAAGGAGTAATAAGACATGATCAATGATTTCTCATCAATCTCTTACAGTTTGAAGTACTGTGTATTTAAACACTGTACAGCTTCAATCTAATTCATATACCAAAACGCTTGATTCAGTTAATTTGCTAGTTCTCAATTCATTTAGATCAATTGCTTAATCTAAACTCTTGAGTGAACAATTTATTTCAGACTCAATTTTGCCAATCTGTTAATGAATAAACATGCCTTCGTCAGGTCATGCTTAATACCGTGATACTTAAATCACAGAAGTTAATAAACTAAGATCTAATCCCTATTTACTAATTTCTGTAATCTGAACTTCTCTTAAGTTCTGGTGGAGACTAGGAGAGTCGAACTCCTGACCTCCTGCGTGCAAAGCAGGCGCTCTACCAACTAAGCTAAGTCCCCAGCTTACATCATCAGTTCTGTATCTTCTTTTCTATAACTTCAACCAGTCAAAGTCATGGTGGGTCTGACAAGACTTGAACTTGTGACCCCACGCTTATCAAGCGTGTGCTCTAACCAACTGAGCTACAGACCCTCAGATACATCTATGAAGAACAACTTGTTGTGGATTCTTACTAATCGTCAATCTTTCGTTAAGGAGGTGATCCAGCCGCAGGTTCCCCTACGGCTACCTTGTTACGACTTCACCCCAGTCATCGGCCACACCGTGGTAAGCGTCCTCCTTGCGGTTAGACTACCTACTTCTGGTGCAACAAACTCCCATGGTGTGACGGGCGGTGTGTACAAGGCCCGGGAACGTATTCACCGCGGCATTCTGATCCGCGATTACTAGCGATTCCGACTTCATGGAGTCGAGTTGCAGACTCCAATCCGGACTACGATCGGCTTTTTGAGATTAGCATCCTATCGCTAGGTAGCAACCCTTTGTACCGACCATTGTAGCACGTGTGTAGCCCTGGCCGTAAGGGCCATGATGACTTGACGTCGTCCCCGCCTTCCTCCAGTTTGTCACTGGCAGTATCCTTAAAGTTCCCGACATTACTCGCTGGCAAATAAGGAAAAGGGTTGCGCTCGTTGCGGGACTTAACCCAACATCTCACGACACGAGCTGACGACAGCCATGCAGCACCTGTATGTAAGTTCCCGAAGGCACCAATCCATCTCTGGAAAGTTCTTACTATGTCAAGGCCAGGTAAGGTTCTTCGCGTTGCATCGAATTAAACCACATGCTCCACCGCTTGTGCGGGCCCCCGTCAATTCATTTGAGTTTTAGTCTTGCGACCGTACTCCCCAGGCGGTCTACTTATCGCGTTAGCTGCGCCACTAAAGCCTCAAAGGCCCCAACGGCTAGTAGACATCGTTTACGGCATGGACTACCAGGGTATCTAATCCTGTTTGCTCCCCATGCTTTCGCACCTCAGCGTCAGTGTTAGGCCAGATGGCTGCCTTCGCCATCGGTATTCCTCCAGATCTCTACGCATTTCACCGCTACACCTGGAATTCTACCATCCTCTCCCACACTCTAGCTAACCAGTATCGAATGCAATTCCCAAGTTAAGCTCGGGGATTTCACATTTGACTTAATTAGCCGCCTACGCGCGCTTTACGCCCAGTAAATCCGATTAACGCTTGCACCCTCTGTATTACCGCGGCTGCTGGCACAGAGTTAGCCGGTGCTTATTCTGCGAGTAACGTCCACTATCTGAAGGTATTAACTTCAGTAGCCTCCTCCTCGCTTAAAGTGCTTTACAACCATAAGGCCTTCTTCACACACGCGGCATGGCTGGATCAGGGTTGCGCCCATTGTCCAATATTCCCCACTGCTGCCTCCCGTAGGAGTCTGGGCCGTGTCTCAGTCCCAGTGTGGCGGATCATCCTCTCAGACCCGCTACAGATCGTCGCCTTGGTAGGCCTTTACCCCACCAACTAGCTAATCCGACTTAGGCTCATCTATTAGCGCAAGGTCCGAAGATCCCCTGCTTTCTCCCGTAGGACGTATGCGGTATTAGCATTCCTTTCGAAATGTTGTCCCCCACTAATAGGCAGATTCCTAAGCATTACTCACCCGTCCGCCGCTAAGTGATAGTGCAAGCACCATCACTCCGCTCGACTTGCATGTGTTAAGCCTGCCGCCAGCGTTCAATCTGAGCCATGATCAAACTCTTCAGTTAAAAATCATTTTGCACCTTATTAAAGACAAGGTGCCAATTCTGGCTCATCAATTTTCTGACTTAAATTTCGCTCAAATAAACTTCGAGTAATTTAAACCAATCAATCAATGATAATATTTCGATCAATCAATCAGTAAAAATCCACACAAGTTGTTCTTCATAATCTCTTAATGATCTTCTTCCTGGTTCGTCACCAGCAAGCTAGGTCGGCTATGTTACTCTTAATCTCTTAAAAGTCAACAGGTAATTTCGATATTTTTAAAACTTATTCTCAAAACCAACTTCTTATCAAATTCACTACCTAAAGTAATCAACTCAATTCCAAGTAACTGTTTTTCAACAAGTTCTTATCTGCATCACCGCCGATGGATGTGCATTATAGAGCATTATTACCCCTTGGCAAGGGGTATTTCTGCCTTTTTCTATCGAGTGCCGCTTTTTTCTTCTATTTTATGAAAAAAGTCATATATATGCCTTCTTTTTAGACATTTTCACTACTTTTATTAATTTTTATTTTGGAAAAATACGTTCATCTTAGATTTTTGATGTCTTCTTATAGAAGTTATAGGCATATATAGCATTCTCGATTCCAAAGATTCCAAAGATTCCAAAGATTCCAAAGATTCCAAAGATTCCAAAGATTCCAAAGATTCCAAAGATTCCAAAGATTCCAAAGATTC
>NZ_KB976986.1:2899493-3032582 GCF_000399665.1 Acinetobacter calcoaceticus ANC 3811 | reverse complement strand
GATTCCAAAGATTCCAAAGATTCCAAAGATTCCAAAGATTCCAAAGATTCCAAAGATTCCAAAGATTCCAAAGATTCCAAAGATTCCAAAGATTCCAAAGATATATTAGAGCAAATACTCTACTCTCAAACTATATTTCTATTTTCTTATTTGCTTTGATTACTTTTCATTATTATTGAACTATAGATTGTTCCACGTGGAACGTTAAATTGCTTTTGTGACCATTAAATAAAAAAAGCAGGATTACTCCTGCCTTTTATCACTACATAACATCCTTAGTCAGTGAACGTTACACGGGCAATTGCTTTTTTACCTGACTGGATAATGAAAGTACCGTTTTCTTTTACAGAGAAACCTGCATCAACAGCATTCCAGTCAACTTTTACTGCACCGCGAGCTACTGCATCTTTTGCTGCTGCTGCATTTGGATTTAGACCAGCTACACGTAGAATCGTGGCAATAAAGATTTCTCCACCAAACTCACCACGTGAAATAGTCACTTCTGGTGTGTCTTCTGGTACTTCACCTTCTGTAATAACGTTACCAGCACTTTTATGGGCATTAGCGGCAGCTTCTGCATCATGGAAACGTTCAACTAGCTCAAGTGCAAGAATACGTTTTACTTCTTGTGGATTACGACCAGCAGCAATTTCATCTAATAAAGTTTTGATCTCATCTAGAGATTTAAAGCTGAGTAAATCGAAATAGCGTTCAATTAAAGAATCAGGCATTGATAAAACTTTTTGGTACATTGCCCCTGGTGTATCAAACACACCAATATAGTTAGCTAAAGATTTAGACATTTTATTTACGCCATCTAAACCTTCTAGAATCGGCACAGTGATACACACTTGTGATTCTTGACCATAACGGCTTTGTAAAGTACGACCCATAAGTAAGTTAAAGGTCTGATCTGTACCGCCTAACTCAACGTCAGCTTCAAGTGCAATAGAGTCATAACCTTGAACTAAAGGATATAAAAACTCATGGATTGCAATTGGCTGATGGTTGCTATAACGCTTTGTAAAGTCATCACGCTCTAACATGCGAGATACAGTTTGTTGGCTTGCTAGCTGAATAAGATCAGCAGCAGACTTTTGATTAAACCATTCTGAGTTGAAACGTACTTTTGTTTTATTCGGATCTAATATTTTGAAAACTTGTTCTTGATAAGTTTTAGCGTTGGCTTCTACTTGTTCACGTGACAATGGCGGACGAGTTGCGCTTTTACCAGTTGGGTCACCAATCATAGCTGTATAGTCACCAATCAAGAAGGTAACTTCATGGCCCAAATCTTGGAAAGTTTTTAGTTTGTTAATAAGAACCGTATGTCCTAAATGTAAATCTGGTGCTGTAGGGTCGAAACCAGCTTTAATTTTAAGAGGACGATTCTCTTTGAGCTTTTTCAGTAAATCTTCTTCTGAAATAATTTCGTGCGTGCCTCGTTGGATGAGGGCAAGCTGTTCTTCGGCGGGCAAGAAATTTGACATCACAAAACCTAAACACATCAGTTATTCAATTTGTGCGATATACTAACATTTTTTCAGCGTCTTGCAGGGGAAGTTGCATATGAGCGCAATCTATATCGGCGTAATGACTGGCACTAGTATGGATGGTGTAGATATTGTTGCGGCTTCATTTGAGCCACTACAGCTTCATGCCACTCTTACAGTTCCATTTGAACCCGAGTTACGTGATGAGCTTATGTCGTTAACTTTACCTGATGACAATGAAATTGACCGCATGGGTAAAGCTGATGTTGCTTTAGCGCAGATGATTGGTCAGGGCATTAATCATCTAATTGAAAAAAACCAGTTAGATCGTAGTCAAATTAAAGCAATTGGTTCGCATGGACAAACCATTCGGCACCGTCCAGAACATGGGTTTACGTTACAAATTGGCGATCCAAATATCATTACTGAAATCACTCAGATTCCTGTTGTTTCAGATTTCCGTCGTAGAGATATGGCAGCAGGCGGTCAAGGTGCGCCATTGGTTCCGGCTTTCCATCAAGCACTATTTCAACATCCGAGTATTCATCGTGTGATTTTGAATTTGGGTGGTATTGCTAATGTGAGCATGTTGCCTGCCAATAATGCTGATGGCGTCTTTGGTTTTGATACAGGGCCTGCAAATATTTTGATGGATGCTTGGTGCCATCGCCATACAGGCCATCCATATGATGAAAATGGCGATTGGGCTGCCTATGGTCATCCTATTCGCTCTTTACTCGACCGTCTTCATGCGCATGAATATTTTTCTAAAGAACCACCTAAAAGTACGGGACGTGAAGACTTTAATCTTGACTGGTTAGATGATCAGTTAATCGATTGGCGTAATGATTTAACTTACGATGAGTTAGAAGATACACCTGAAAATATCCAAGCCACTTTATTAAAGCTTACTGTGCGTGCCATTCAAAAAGCGATTTATCGTTCTGAGATGGAAACAGGTGAAGTATATGTTTGTGGTGGTGGTGCTTATAACTCTTATTTATTAGAACAATTACGCTGGCGTCTTCGTAAGCACAATTGGTCTGTTCAACCTACAGATGTTTTAGGACTCTCCCCTACTTGGGTCGAAGCTACAGCATTTGCGTGGTTAGCAATGCGTTTTGTAAATGGTTTAAGTGGTAATTTGCCAGCAGTAACAGGTGCTTCGGATTTCAGAGTTCTAGGTACGATCACAGCGGTATAAAACTATTTGTTGATTTGATTGGTTAGATTCGACCTCATAGCACATTTACTGACCCGAAATGCTGTTATTTAAATGAGTATAAAAACTCATGATAAATGCCGACAAAAATAATTTAAGGCATGTTTTCATGGATCTGACTAAACGTATTCATCAATACACACGTGGGGCTTGGACATTCGATGTGATTGATTCAGGCCCTATAGATGGTCCACTCGTTGTTTTATTGCATGGTTTTCCAGAAACTGCTCATAGTTGGGAGCAAGCCTCCGAGTTATTGCATCAACATCAATTTAGAACGCTTGCGATTCATCAACGCGGTTATAGTTTAAATGCTAGTCCTCAAAGCCGCTTTCAATATTCACTGAGTGAACTTGTAGAAGATGTGGCAAGTTTAATTGAGCAGCTTGGCCAGCCAGTTTATTTAATTGGACATGACTGGGGTTCAGCAATCGCTTCGGGCGTTGCGATGAAATATCCACAATATATTCAACATCTCACTTTAGTTTCTGTTCCCCACCAAGCTGCTTTTTTAAGAGCCTGTTTAAGCAGCAGACAACTTTTTAAATCTTATTATTTTGCAATTTTTCAGCTACCGATTCTGCCCGAACTTTTATTTAAAAAGATACCTAAATTGGGCCGGAAGTTTCTTAAGTCATCAGGTATGACCGAAGAGCAAATTGCGATATTCGAGGCTGAGTTTATAGAAGAAAATAGATTAACTACGGCGTTAAATTGGTATCGTGGCTTTTTTTGGGACAAACCTCAAAATCCGTTTAAAGCAATAGATGTTCCTACTCTTTTTATTTGGGGTAAACATGATATTGCCGTTACAGAAAAAAGTGCCGAGCTAAACTCAGGTTATTTTAACAATAGTTATGATGCAGTTTTTATGGATGCGACGCATTGGATTCCATATCAGAATGCACCTGAACTGGTGCAATACTTTTTAGAATCTGTCCGTGAAAAATAATGATCTGACCAATAAAAAAACCTCTCCAAATAGAGAGGTTTTTTAAATTTTAAAATTCTTTTTAAATCGAGAACGAAGAACCACAACCACATGTTGTTGTTGCATTCGGGTTTTGGATAATAAAACGTGACCCTTCAAGACCTTCTACATAGTCAACCACTGAGCCAATTAAATATTGATAGCTAAGTGAGTCCACAAGCATTTTTACATCGCCATTTACAAATTCTGCATCATCTTCATTTACGCTTTCAGCAAAATTAAAGCCATATGAAAACCCTGAACACCCGCCTCCTGTTACATAGACACGTAACATGAGATCGTCATTCCCTTCACTATCACGGAGTTGGCGTACCTTATTGGCAGCATTATCTGTCAAAACTAGAGCTTGGGCATTCATGATGATTGTTCCTCGGATTTTGCTGTGCCTTTCAAAATAAAAAAGACCCTATATTGAGTATAGCATAATCAATATAGGGTCTGTCTTCGAAGTTTAAAGCCAATCTTGAGTATTTTTATCAAGATTATTTGTAATTTTCTTCCTGTAAACCACATTCGAAGTTTTTAGCATCTTGCTTACAACGGAATTGCCAAAGGAGTTTCATCATACGTTTATCGTACACACCACGTTGTGTAAGGTTAATTCGTGATTCACGCATGAGCTTTTGGTAACCCGGTTTATCTGCTGCTGGAACATCCATCCAGTATTTTTGTGGAATATCAGCTTTCATTTTACCCAAGATGGTAAAGGCACGTGGTAACTGACCCGAAACCCATTCTCTAGATTTCTGACCAAAACCAGCTGGGAACTTATCAGGACGGATAATAATATTTCCTGTCACCTGTAAAATCGGATAATTTACAATCGCGCCTTTTGTTCCTAAACCTTTTTGTAGTTCTAAAGGTTTAAATGCTGCTGCTGGCGCACCAATAATATCAACTTGATGATTATTAAATTTAGCACCGAAATTTGTTATATCTGCACTAACAGCCTGCGCCCCTACTTGCTGAACCATAATTTTTTGAGCTTCATCATAGTCAAGAACCGCAATTTTCTTTCCTGCGGCTTTCGCTACTGTATTGATGCTGCGATCGTTTACTAAAAGATAAGCATCACCAACTGGAATAACACCTACAACCTCATAGCGACCATTAACCATATATTTACTAAAAGTCGGACTCGCTAAACCTTGCATTAT
Source organism: Acinetobacter calcoaceticus ANC 3811 (assembly GCF_000399665.1). Taxonomy (GTDB): domain Bacteria; phylum Pseudomonadota; class Gammaproteobacteria; order Pseudomonadales; family Moraxellaceae; genus Acinetobacter; species Acinetobacter calcoaceticus_B. The sequence goes on along the minus strand of NZ_KB976986.1, from coordinate 3,027,719 downwards.
TTTTACAGCAAGCTTGAGGTCAGGAATGGCTCCGATCGCGTCTAATGATCCAGTAAATGAATTAAATTGACGACCACGCATCCCTGACACACTAATACCATCACATTTGCCTGCTTTAAAATCTTCAGCAATCACGGCTTCGTTTTGGTTTACTTTAAGTTCAATATCAGCTCCCCAGTTTTTAGCGGCAAGTTGATAATCCTTCATTAATGCATACACATCGCCATTTTTACCAACGAAGTCAAAAACACATACTGTTTGTTTAGCCTGAGCTGCAAAAGAAACTGTAGTAAGTCCCATCGCAAGTAATAGCATTTTGGAAAATTGCATATTCTTTTTCCTTTCCTTGTGGAGTTTTTGTTTTTCGATACCAAGAAATTTCACACCCATAAGGTATGAGTGGGATAGGCTTCATATAAAAAATCATGTTGAAGATATTTTTACGAATCCATTTTGCTTTTATGATTTTATTTCCATGAAAAATAGATAGCGATTGACCTATCTATTAGCAATTATTTTAATCACTCAAGTCCTTGATCCATTTTTATACCTTCATGTTTCCTTATGAAGTTTTTATCTAAATTTAGCTTAACGTCTTTCTAACTAACCACAATGGCAGAACTGACAGCACATATAAAACAAAAAGCCTAGAACTAGGTCTAGGCTTTCTGAAAGAAATTAAGGTTATTCACCAGGCATTGAACATTCAAAGTTAGCCTTGTCTACAGAACAACGTGCTTTTTTCAATACAGACATCATTCCTGCATCGTAAACACCGCGTTTAGTTAAGTCCATACGGCCATCACGCAACATTTTTTGATACTTAAGTTTATCTTCTGCACTTAAGTTCATTTTGTATTTGCCAGGAATTTGCGCTTCTAAACGGTTGATCATTGCAAAGTTCTTAGGCAACTGTTTAACAAACCAGTCACGAGATTTTTGACCAAAACCAGCTGGGAATTTATCAGAACGTAATACTAGATCTGCTGTAACGTGTAATACAGGGAAGTTCCACATTACACCGTTTGCACCTAAACCTTTATTTAACTCTAATGGTTTGTAAGCATAAGCAGGCGCACCTACCATATCTACCTGACCATTGTTAAATTTCGCAGCAAAGTTTGAAATATCAGAAAGAACCGCTTGAGCACCTACGCGTTGCACCATAATTTTTTGTGCATCGTCATAACCTAACACGGCGAATTTTTTACCCGCAGCTTTTTCAACAGAGTTGATGTTTTTGTCACGTACGAAAATAAATGCTGAACCTAGCGGAGAAATACCAGCAACTTCGTATTTTTTACCACCCATATTAGTGGTCATTTTTGCTGCATTACGCGCATCTAATACATAAGTAATTGCACGTTGAGCGATTTGGTTATTTGGAACACCGCCGAGTGAGTCGATAGATCCTGCGAATTTGTTATATTGGCGTGCACGCATTGCTGTCATTGCTACAGCATCACATTTGCCTGCTTTAAAATCATTATCAGCAACAGCCTCGTCCTGACGAGGAACTAAGTTAATTTCAGTACCCCAGCCTTTTGCAGCTAGAGCCCATTCTTCCATCATTTTATATGAGTCGCCTGCTTTTCCTAAGAGGTCGAATACACATACGGTACTCGCTGCTTGCGCTGAAGCAGAAAAACCAACAACAGAAGCGGCAGCCATAGCAAGTACGATTTTTTTCATTTTCTTTATCCTTCCACGGAACAGATTTTTTGTTTGAAGTTTCCTTTCAAAGACAGATATTAATCATGTTTTTTAGAAAAAAATAGAGCATTTACTCAATTTTTTTTATTCCTTCAGATCATTGTTTGTCAGACACAAATTATTTATTAGTAAGAAAAATAGCTGATTTTACGTAAGTTATTTTTTATATTCACAATTTTCATACCCATATTCAGTTTTGAAATATATGTAGCGTTTTTGTGTTTAAAAAATAAACTACTCTCCATTAAGCGTACATTCAAAATTTATCCGTTCGACTGTACAGCGAGCACGCTTCAGCACACTCATCATTGTTGCATCGTACACACCTTGTTTTGTTAAGCTGATGCGACCATCACGTAAAATCTTTTGATATTTAGTTTTGTCTTCGGCTGAAAAATTCATTTTAATTTTTGATGGCACACCCATTTCTAGGCGTTTGATCATGGCAAAGTTCTGAGGTAGTTTTTGTATAAACCAATCACGCGACTTTATTCCAAAAGCGACTGGAAACTTATCATTTCTCGCAATTAAATCACCAGTGACATTCACCACTGGAAAAGTAAACATTGCCCCATTCGTTCCAATTCCTTTACCAATCTCTAAAGGTTTATAAGCATACGCTGGTGCAGCAATTGCATCGACTTGGCCACTATTAAACTTTTTCACAAAATCGGTAATTTCAGAAGGGATGGGTTTTGCACCAACGCTTTCAACCATAATTTTCTGTGCTGCGTCATATTGCAAAATAGCAAACTTAGTTCCACGTACTTTTTCAATTGAATTCAGGCTTTTATCTCTTACAAATAAATACGCCAATCCAATCTGAACAATCCCGGCGACCTCGTAATTGGTTCCATTTTGTGCAGTTACCATACGATGTTTATTGCGCTTATCTAAAACATAGCTAATTGCTTTTTGGGCAATTGCATTACTGGTGACCCCACCAATCGCATCGATCGAACCTGCAAATTTATTGTAATTTCGTGCCCGCATGGAGGTCATATAAGCGGCATCACATTTACCCTCACGCAGCCTACGGTCAACCAAAGCTTCATCTTGAAATGGAATTAAAGTGATATCAGCTTGCCACTCTTTCGCTGCAAGCGCCCACTCTTCCATCAATTTATAGGATTCCCCTGACTTTCCTAATAAATCAAATACACACACATTTTGTCCCGCATGTGCTGTTCCCATAGCACAGTAAAATACTGCACTAACAATCCCCAATCTTTTTTTCATTTGACTTTCCTTAGTCTAGTTTTATTAGTAGCTCATTAATCAACCAAACCTTAAACTGTTTTTATTTTAGTCATATTTTTTTAAATGTGTTCTATCTTGTTCAATATTTTGAAAATTTCGGATGAATAGCGAAATCCAGCCTATCTTAATACATGCAATTATTGAATGTGACTCACTAAAATCCGGAATGTTTTGTTTTCATCGACAGTTGTCTTTAAAATACAGCATCCCTAACTCACCTCGATACAATAAGATGATTCAATTTGACCAAGTTTCTTTACGCCGCGGTGGACGTATTTTATTTCAAAAAGCGTCTATGCAATTACACCCAGGTTGGAAGATTGGTCTAACTGGTGTAAATGGTGCAGGTAAATCGACGTTATTTGCTGCATTACTTGGGAGTTTAGGTGCCGATGAAGGTTCACTTACTCGTCCTTCAGGCTGGACTGTCGCGCATATGGCGCAAGAAATAAAAGCACTAGACATGCCTGCAATTGATTTTGTTCTTTCAGGTGATGAAGAGTTTTGGGATATTCAAAATAAGCTTGCTCAACCAGATCAACTTACTGACTCTGAACTGGCTCAATTGCATGGCCGATTTGATGAAATTCATGGTTATTCAGCACCATCTAAAGCTGCTCAACTCATGGCTGGTCTTGGTTTTCTAGACAATCAATTGCGTTTAAATGTTGAGAGTTTCTCTGGTGGATGGCGAATGCGCTTAAATTTAGCGCGTACCCTAATGAGCCGTTCAGATTTATTATTACTAGATGAACCAACAAACCACTTAGACTTAGACGCAATCTTGTGGTTAGAAGATTGGCTTAAAGCCTATGAAGGTACACTTATCCTAATTTCGCATGACCGCGACTTTTTAGATGCGATTACAGATCATATTCTGCATATCGAAAATCAGGAACTCACCCTTTACACCGGAAACTACTCTACATTTGAAACCACACGTAGTGAACGTCTTGCCCAGCAACAACAAGCTTTTGAGAAACAAGAAGAAACGCGCGCTCACCTACAAAAATTTATTGATCGTTTTAAAGCAAAAGCGACAAAAGCTCGTCAGGCGCAAAGCCGTATTAAACAACTTGAGCGCATGCAGCAACTTGCACCTGCTCATGTAGATACGCCGTTTACTTTTAGTTTCCGTGAACCCACCAAAATGAGTTCTCCTTTGCTGACTTTAGACAATGCCAGCATTGGTTATGGCGATAAACAAATTGCCGAAAAAATCAGATTACAAATTACACCAACCTCACGTATTGGTTTACTTGGTATGAACGGCGCGGGTAAATCGACCTTAATTAAGAGCTTAGTAGGTGATTTACCGCTCTTAGCAGGCGAACGTAAGGCGTCAGAGTTACTTAATATTGGTTACTTTGCCCAGCACCAAATGGATGCTTTAGATGGCCATGCTACTCCAATGTTACAGCTTGCTCGTTTAGCAGATAAAAAAATTAGTGAAGCGACCCTCCGTTCGTTCTTAGGTAGTTTTGGCTTTAGTGGTGAACGCATGGATACACCATGTGAAACCTTTTCTGGTGGAGAGCGCGCTCGTTTAGCCCTCGCCCTCATTGTATGGCAGCGTCCAAATGTTTTAATTCTAGATGAACCGACTAACCATTTAGATCTTGATATGCGTCATGCACTAAGCATGGCATTACAAGACTTTGAAGGTGCTGTCGTGTTGGTTTCCCATGAACGTCAACTCATTGCAAGTGTTTGTGACGAGCTTCTTTTGGTACACGGCGGTAAATCTACCGAGTTTGAAGGTGATTTACAGGATTATGCAAAATGGCTACGTGAAGCACGTCAGCAACTTATCAATGCTCAGAATGCTGTAGGGCAAAATACTTCTTCCTCTACTGCTGCTACCCCTTCTAAAGTTGATAAAGAAGCGCAGCGTAAAGAAGCAGCTCGCCGTCGTGAACAAACTCGACCTATTCGTAAAAATATCGAAAAAGTTGAGTCTCAAATTGAGAAACTTCAACCACAGCTTGTAAAGATTGAAGAATCTCTAGCAGACACATCTCTATATGAGGCTGCACGTAAGGATGATCTGTTGAAACTTATGAATGAGCAGACCGAGCTGAAGGCTAAACTTGAGCAACATGAAGAGCAGCTTTTAGAACTTATGATGGAATTGGAAGAAATGGAAACTTCTTTTGAATAATCTATTTTCCAAAATAAAAAAGCCGATTTCTTAATCGGCTTTTTTATTAACTAATAAGGGGTATAAAAAGCCCCTAATTCATTTAAATTGGTATTTACAGCTAAAGGCCAAACATTACTTGATAAACTATCCGCGATATATAGATCATAACCACCACGGCTTCCTGTCTGACCCGCAAGAGATACAACCATGTAACGTTGGTCTAAAGGCGCAGGGTCTGAAGTATCATAATTAGGGCTGTTAAATGGCAAACGTGTGGTTTGTTTATTAACCATATCATAAAGATAGATCTGATCATGGGCATTTGTTGAGCTATACCAGCACACATATAAAAACTGGCTTCCCTGCCACCATACTGGATAATATGAGGCAATCTTGGTCAGTTGTGTATTATATGCGCCCGATTGATCGATACTGAAAATTCTAGAATTATCCCCAGCACCTTTTGCATATAAAATTTGGGTAGTATTGACCATTGGATAAGGCATAGACTCTTCTATATCCCAACCATTTTGAGTGACTGACGTAATTGTACGATCAGTCATTTTGACGATTTTTAAATCGCCATTTTGTTTAAAAATAATACGCTGGTTATCTATGAATTTTGGATCTTCATCGCGTTTATTATTTCCCTGAGTTAAGTTAATGGGTAACTCACTACTACCCACTTTCCAAGCATACACATCCCATGCATCGCCATAATGCTGCCCAGAGTTAACCCCCATAAAAGTTAACCATTTTCCATCTGGGGAAAAGTGACCATTCATCATATGATCGATTTTCCAGTTGGTGCCCAGTAATGTAGTCTGCTGCGTTGTGAAGTTATAAAGATAAAGCTTACTGTCCCATGCGTCATAATCACTATAACGATGAAATACTAATTTTCCATAAAAGGTTGGAGCTGTAGCAGCATGCAATTGAAAAACACTAGTGACAAAAAGAATGCTACCCAATATGAGTTTATAAATCTTTTTCATAATTATATTTCCTATTGTTATTAGTAAGTACCGCATAGAGAATATAACTTCGAATAGTTTACTTGTTAAACAAAATGCTTTTTCGGATACAAAAAAAGGGCTAATGATGATTAGCCCTTTATCATAAAAAATCAATTATCTAAATTTTTTATGATTTTCATTTCGAATTTTGACTAAATTGATTGCTTCAGTTTTTGCTTGGTCTAATTGTCCTTGCCCAACTAATGCAGTTACTTTATCAATCTCAGCAACAAGCTGATCTAAACCAGCTTGGTACTCTTTTACCTGTACATTTCCTGAAGGTAAACCTTCGAGTTTATGTGGCAAATATTGCTTAGAAGAAACTGCCGCTTCACGCATTACAACAAGTTGTTGTTTCGCATTAGCAGTATCTTTTGCTTCAGCAAATGCTTTAGTACTCTTAGCTAAAGTTTTCATATTCGTTTCTAAATCAGCTGCCCAAACAGCAGAGCTTCCTAAAAACGCGCATGAGATTAACAAACTAGCTAATACTTTCTGACCCATCATCTTCTCTCCCTAGACTGATTTAGAATCGTGCTATCAATTAAGCATCAATATCTGCATTTAAAGCATTCTCTTCAATGAATGCACGACGTGGTTCCACATCATCACCCATTAAGCAAGAGAACATACGGTCTGCTTCGATCGCATCGTCAATAGTTACCTGCAACATATGACGGTTTTCAGGGTCCATTGTCGTTTCCCAAAGCTGTTCAGCATTCATCTCACCAAGACCTTTATAGCGCTGGATCATCATCCCACGGCGCGAATCTTGCAAAATGTGTTGCCAAACTTGATGGAAGTTAGCCACTTGAATACGGCGATCACCTTTTTGTAAATAAGCGCCATCTTCAAGCAAACTGAACCAACTCTTTGAGTTTTTCAGCAAACGAGCATACTCAGCTGAGTTCAATAAACCTGCATCAAGCAAATATGCATGTGGAAGGTTATGAACATATACCGTAATACGCGGCCAATAATGCGCAGATTTTTCACCCTGAGCATTTTCACGTTCAAATGACTCTAGTGTAATCTCTGGACGTAAACTTGGCTGTAATCTTGTAATGATATCTTTTACTTGATCAGCCCATTGTTGTACATAAGCCTGATCATGATTTTGATCGCTCTTGAATGCATCTACTTCAAGTAAAGCATCTAGTAAGCTAGCTGGATAACGTAACGTTAAGCGCTGTAAGCTCTTTTGCGAAACTTGATAATCTTGAATGACTTTAGCAAGTGCTTCACCTGTAATTGATGGTGCTTCAGCATTGGTATGCAAAGATAGCTCATCAATCGCATTTGAAATTAAATAATTTTCCAATGCATCATTATCTTTGATGTATTGTTCTTGCTTACCTTTTTTCAATTTGTATAAAGGTGGCTGTGCAATATAGATATACCCACGCTCAACCAATTCTGGCATTTGACGGAAGAAGAACGTTAATAACAAAGTTCGAATGTGCGAACCATCAACGTCGGCATCGGTCATGATAATGATTTTATGATAACGCAGCTTGTCAGGATTATATTCTTCACGACCAATACCACAGCCGAGAGCAGTAATTAAAGTCCCCACTTCCTGACTAGAAATCATTTTGTCAAAGCGTGCACGTTCAACGTTCAGGATTTTACCTTTCAACGGCAAAATAGCCTGCATTTTACGGTTACGACCTTGCTTGGCACTACCACCCGCAGAGTCACCCTCGACAAGATATAATTCAGAAAGTGCTGGATCTTTTTCCTGACAATCTGCCAATTTACCTGGTAAACCAGCAATATCAAGTGCGCTCTTACGACGTGTCATTTCACGCGCTTTACGTGCAGCATCACGCGCACGTGCAGCATCAATAATCTTACCGGCAATTGACTTTGCAGCTTGCGGGTTTTCAAGTAAGTAAGCAGAGAACTCTTTGTTCATTGCTTGCTCAACAGCAGGCTTTACTTCACTCGATACCAGTTTTTCTTTGGTTTGAGATGAGAACTTAGGATCAGGCACTTTTACCGAAATAATAGCGGTTAAGCCTTCACGTGCATCGTCGCCCGTTACATTGACTTTTTCTTTCTTGAGAATATTTTCATTTTCAAGATATTGGTTTAAACCACGCGTCAAAGCTGCACGGAAACCAGCTAAATGGCTACCGCCATCTTTTTGAGGAATGTTATTGGTAAAACAACGAACGTTTTCTTGATAACTTTCATTCCACTGTAAGGCTACTTCTACACCAATACCGCTATCTGTATCCGCAGTAAAATGGAAAATCTCATTGAGATGAGTTTTACCTTCGTTAATGTATTTTACAAACTCAGATAATCCACCTTCGTAGTCATATACATGTTCAAAGTTAATACGTTCATCGCGTAATACAATACGCACGCCCGCATTTAAGAATGAAAGCTCACGTAAACGACGCGCTAGAATTTCCACGTTAAAAATGGTTTGGGTAAATGTTAATTCACTTGGCCAAAAACGTACGGTTGTACCACTCTTATCCGTTTCACCAATCACACGTAATGGATATTGCGGATCACCGTGTTGATATTCTTGCTCATGCACTTGACCGGCACGAGAAATCATTAAATGTAATTTACTCGAAAGTGCGTTTACTACAGAAACACCTACGCCGTGTAAACCACCTGAAACCTTATAGCTGTTGTCATCAAACTTACCGCCTGCGTGCAGAATGGTAAGAATTACTTCCGCTGCAGAAACACCTTCTTCAGGGTGAATATCAGTTGGAATACCACGGCCATTATCCGAAACGCTTACTGATTCATCTTCATGAATAGTGACAATAATTTCATCACAATGCCCAGCTAAAGCTTCATCGATCGCGTTATCGACTACCTCGAATACCATATGGTGTAAACCGGTACCGTCGTCTGTATCCCCAATATACATACCCGGACGTTTACGAACTGCATCTAATCCACGTAATACTTTAATACTAGAGGAATCATAAGCCTTTTCATTGGTTTGTTCTGTTTGAGAGGCTGATTGAGACTCTGAACTCATGGTTTCTCCCTAGCAAATATAGGTTTATTCAAAGATGGGTAACATCAAAAAATTATGGTGAAGCAAGACTAACTTGACCGGATTCAACATTGAATAATTGATATGAAATAGACAAATCATGTAAATGCTTTTTTACCGATGCATGATCTAAAGTTGTCATAAAAACCTGGCTACCAAGTTGGCTTAATCGTTCAATTAAACGTTGTTGTGCGGTTAAGTCTAATTCTGCTGTCAGATCATCTAATAATACCACAGTTTCCTTATTACTCGCATGCAACATTGCAATTTGTGACAGTTTTAAAGCAATAATCAGCAGTTTTTTCTGACCTCTTGATAAAACCACATCAGCATGTCCATAAGGGGTTTTTAAGCGCAAATCTGCTCGATGTGGACCATATTCGGTATACCGTCGGTCAATGTCTTTTTGGTGTTGATTGAGCAGGTCTTGCATGAGTCCCTGCTCTGTATGAAAACCTGGACTGTACTCCAGTTCAATTTCAAGATCAGGGAGTAATTGACTCAAATCATTTTGAAAAAAGACATTCCATTGTTCCACAATACCCAAGCGCTGAGAGTGCAAAATTTCACCATAATCACTCAGCATTTTGTTCCAAGGCTCTAGATCAGCCAAAGATAAATTCCGCCTAGTTTTAAGTAACGTATTTCGCTGTTTTAATGCGCGCGAATAGTATTGCCAAGCAAAATAAAACTCAGGTTCCACGTGGAACATCAGCCAATCCAAAAGTTGGCGTCGTGGTTTTGCCCCATGGTCAATAATATCTGTACTTTGTGGATCAAGATGCTGCAAAGGAAGTAATTTAGCAAGTTGGCCTTGGGTAGCCACAGTATCGCCATTGACCTTCATCAACTGCTCACCAGATGCTAACTTTTGCATGCCAATTTTCTCAGTACTAGACTGTGCAAAAACAATCGCATCTTCGGCAGCATACTGAATATAATTTTTAGGAATATGAGTGCGAAACGATCGTCCTGTTGCAAGCAAATGAATTGCTTCCAGAATTGAGGTTTTTCCTGAACCATTAGCGCCATAAAATATATTAAACGGTTGCAACCCTTGGAGTGCAACCGTTTTTAAATTACGCACGCGTTCAATGTTTAAGCGCGTAAGATGCATATTAGATAGCCAGACTATACACGCATCGGCATAACTACATAAGTTTGATCAGTATGTGCTGGGTCTTGAACCAAAACAGACTGATTCGCCTCACTCATGCTCATATTTACATCATCACCATCAAGCACACCCAATACTTCAAGTAAATATTGCGCATTAAATGACATTTCAAGCGGTACATTTTGATATTGAATAGCTAAATCTTCAATAGCCTCATCTTGCTCAGGGTTATTCGCACGAAGCTGTAAAGAATCCTGATTGAAATTCAAGAAAACGCCACGTAATTTTTCATTACTCAAAATTGCGACACGCTGTAATGATTGCTTAAATACATCATGGCTAATTAATACATGTTTATCACCACCACGTGGAATTACACGACGATAATCAGGGAATTTTCCATCAATCAATTTTGTCGTAAAACGAACAGTAATATCTCCCTGTTCCTTGTCACGACTTGGCGTATTGATGGTTACATTTAACAACTCACGACCAATCAACAATGTTAATTGTTCATCTTCAATACTCAGCAAACGCTGTAATTCACCCACAGCTTTACGAGGTACAATGGCCTGAACCAATTGAGATGACGAAGAAGAAGCCGTAATTTCACAAAGTGCTAAACGGTGACCATCAGTTGTTACTGCACGTAATTGATTTTCATCAATTTCCAATAAAGTACCCGTTAAATAGAAACGTACATCTTGTACAGCCATCGCAAAAGCAGTTTTTTCAAATAAACGCTTTAACTCACGTTGGGTAACTTGTACTTGAGTACCTTGACTATTTTCAGTCGTCAATAATGGATAATCTTCTGCTGGCAAAGTCCCTAATACAAAACGGCTATTACCAGACTTTAAAATACATCTTTGATCTTCAGTAATTTGTAAATCAATTAATGCAGCTGTAGGCAATGACTTACAAATTTCCATTAATTTACGGGCAGGGACTGTGGTTTCCCCTGCTTCAAGGCATGCCCCTTCTGTTAAAACAGTGCTCGCAACTAGTTCGACTTCTAGGTCGGAACCAGTAATGGTGAGCGCCTGAGCATTAGTCTGAATTTTTACGTTTGAAAGAATATTCAATGTATGACGACGTTCTACCGCACCGACAACATGCGATAAAACATTGAGTAAACTTTCTTTAGCGATTTTCAAACGCACGATTCATTCCTCTAGCAACTTGGAGCAAATATTTCATTTTTTAGCTGTGTACTATGCTGCACTTACGTAGACTTTGCAACAAGGTCTTATTATTTCATTAACTCTGAAGTAGACGCAGTAGATTTTTATAATCTTCGTCAAAAATTGGATCTTCTCCGCGCAGACTGGTTACTTTTTCACAAGCATGCATCACAGTACTGTGGTCGCGTCCACCAAAAGCCATTCCAATTTCTGGAAAACTATCACCAGTCAATTCACGAGCAAGACCCATTGCTAACTGACGTGGTCGAGCATAAATTCGCGTACGTTTGGGTCCTACTAATTCTTTTAACGGGATACGGAAATATTCACTCACCACACGCTGGATATTTTCTACACTAATTGTTCGTGCACGGATCGCCAATACATCTTTTAAAGACTCACGAACGACATCAAGATCAATTGGCGCGCCTTTAAAACGGGAAATTGCAACGACTTTATTAAGCGCACCTTCAAGTTCACGTACGTTAGCAACAACTTGTTGTGCAATAAATAATGCACAATTTCGAGGTAAATCAACGCCGCTATTTTCCGCTTTCTTTAATAAAATTTCGATACGAGTTTCAATATCTGGTGGTTCAACACCTACAGAAAGTCCCCAAGAAAAACGGGAAACTAAACGTGGATCTAACTCTGTTAATTCTTTTGGATAACGGTCTGAAGTTAAAATAATTTGTTTAGATTCATCAAGTAAGGCATTAAATGTATAGAAGAACTCAACTAGGCTCGCTTCTTTCCCTGCTAAGAGATGAATATCATCGACCAACAATAAATCTAAAGAACGGCAGTTTTTCTTAAACTCTTCTACTTTGCCTTTTTGTAAAGAACTCACAAAATCCTGAACAAAGCTCTCAGAAGTCATATACATCACACGGGCATTGGGTTTGGCTTGTAATAAAGCATTACCAACTGCCTGCATTAAATGTGTCTTACCAAGCCCTGTAGGTCCATATAAAAACAAAGGGTTATGCTGTGAAGCACCTAATTGAGTTAATACTTTTCTACATGTTTCAGCAGCCATCTGATTCGAGCGGCCTTCAACAAATAAAGAAAAAGTAAACTGAGGATTAAGCAGTTTCTTTTTCGATGTTTTTGGATTGACCACACTATTCGCATGAGAACTAGAAAAAGACTCTGGTTCTTTTTTTACTTTAATACTTTGTGGTGGTGCAGTTTGCAAAGCAGCCGTAGTGGTTGCCGGTTGTTCACTCGACGACAAAATACTCCCAGGACGAGAATCAACTAAAATCTCAACCTGACGGACACGCCCTTCTGATAACTGCTCAGCCAATATAGAAATTAATTCTAAATGATTCTCTTGAATGTAACGCGTCCAATAAGGGTTAGGAGCATAGAGTCGTAGTATTCCTTCTACTTCTTCAGCAACTAATGGGCGAATCCACATCGCAAAGACGTTATCAGAGAGCTCTTGTCGCAAGCGAGTTAAGCAGTCTGTCCAAAGCATGTGTATCCCCTATTTCTGCATTTTTAAATTCAAATAATCCAAAGATTAACCCTTCCTAATGAGAAGGGGTCGCCATTCTAACCAAGTTATCCACATCTGTCATGACGAATTCGAGTGATTTTGCCTAAAAAGAAATCTCTTGTGAATAAATTTAAATTCAAAACCACTTGTGTATAACTTTTTGCACAACCTGTGGATAAATTATCACATAAACTTATCCACAATCCATAAATATAATAGAAACAGAGTTATCAACAACCCAAATATATGTTTTTTAAATTTAAAAGTGCGAAATCCACAGAAAAAAGAGCTCCTAATAAGAATAAATATAAATTTTAAAATTTGAATTTATTTAATAGGGAGGTGATCTTTTGTGGATAACTGCAAAATATGAATTTAAATTCAAATGCAGCAAATCAAAGCCAAGATGATATCTTGTTTTGTTGATAAGTGTGTATATAAGGTGTGTATATAATAAAAGTTCTAATTAAAATAGACAATTAGTTTGTGCATAACTTTAAAAGCTATATATTGCACTGAATTATGACAATCATAAAAAAGAAGTAGAGAGATTAAAATTTGGATTAAATACAAAACTTTCTTGGTTTTTCATTGACAGCGTAAACATTGCACAATAAAATCGCGGACCTTATAAAAGATCATTTTTGGGAGTTTCGATATGAAACGTACTTTCCAGCCATCTGAATTAAAGCGTAAACGCGTTCATGGTTTCCGTGCTCGTATGGCAACTAAAGCTGGTCGTCAAGTATTAGCTCGTCGCCGTGCAAAAGGTCGTCATAGCTTAACTGTTTAATACTGTTACGCTGACCAGACTTGGGTGTGATGACACTTTACAATTTTAGCACAGATGTGCGAATACGCTGTGCTGCAGATTATAAAAGTGTATTCGATGGTGCGCTTTTTAAAGTGCATCAACCCCATTTTTTATTTCTTGCAAAATTAACCGAACAGCCTAATAGCCGTTTGGGTATTGTCGTTGCTAAGAAAAAAGTGCGCCGTGCGCATGAAAGAAATCGAATAAAACGTCTTGCTCGTGAGAGCTTTCGTCTACACCAACCGAATTTTGGATCAGACATAGATATTGTGGTAATGCCGAAAGTCGGTATAGAAGCGATTACAAACGCTGAGCTATATCAACAATTAGATTTTGCTTGGCAAAAATTACAGCGCTTAGCAAAAAAACATTCTAAAGTTGGCACAAACTCGCAGAATTAAGAGATAGCCAATGGTTCGTTATCTACGTTGGTTGATTCGACTGTATCAAATTGCGATTAGTCCGCTTCTTGGACCCCGTTGTCGTTATATTCCGACCTGTTCCCAATATGCGATAGAAGCATTGCAAACTCATGGTGCGATAAAAGGCGTTTGGTTATCTTCTAAACGGATTTGTCGTTGTCATCCGTGGGGAGGATCTGGATATGATCCAGTACCGCCAAAAGCAATTCGTTTTATTTCGTTTCATCAAATAGATTCTCAAACGCATCATGTTGCTGTACCCTTTCGTGATCGTTTACTGAAGCAAAATCTCTCTAACCATTTGGGGTAATAGATATGCAACAATGGGCCAGGTTTGCAATTCTCGGGGCCATGTTTGTCACCGCATATTTGCTCATTTTGGCTTGGCAAAAAGATTATGGAAATGCTGCAACTGCACCGCAAAAACAAGCGGCGGCTGTCAGTTCACATGAAGTATCTGCTGATTTGCCAAATGCTAAAAATGCAACAGTGGCTTCCGATGTGCCACAAGCAAATATTGCGCAGTCACAAACCACAGATGCAACTGCACCTGTGAATCAACAGCTTATTTCAGTACAAACTGACCTTTACCATATTTGGATCAATCCAAAAGGTGGTGATATTGTTCGTATTGAATTACTCTCACACGACAGAAGCAAAGACAGCGATCAGCCTTTTGTTATGCTTGAAAATGATGCCAAGCGTACATATGTTGCTCAATCTGGCTTAATTGGTTTGAATGGACCAGATAGCAGTCGTGGTGGTCGTCCATTATATGCTGTTGAAAAAACATCATATACTTTGGCTGATGCTAAGGGTGTGCAGGATCAAAAGGGTCAATCTGAAAAAGTTTTAAACGTTCCAATGGTGTTTAAAACACCTGAAGGCGTTGAAATTATTAAAACTTTTACCTTTACCCAAGGGCAATATCCAATTGTTGTAAGACATCAAGTGATTAACCGTAGCCAACAAAGCTGGCAAGGTCAGATGTTTGGACAATTAAAGCGTGATAACTCTGAAGATCCTGGTAAATCTTCTCAAGGTATTTTCACTCTAGGAACTTTCTTAGGTGGAGCTTGGGGGACACCTGATTCACACTACAACAAGCTTAAGTTTGCTAATTTCTCAGAAGAAAAAGTAAGCACTGAAGCGAAAGGTGGATGGGTTGCGATTGTTCAGCATTATTTTGTAAGTGCTTGGATTCCTGGAAATCTTAAACTGACTCAAGCAAATGGTCAGCCTTATGTAGCTAAACTTGAATCTCGTCAATCTGCTGATCATATGAATATCATTGGTTTTACCTCACCAGTGATTAATGTTCCAGCAGGCACTTCAATGGAAGTGGACGCAAAACTTTATTCAGGTCCGAAAGTACAATCTGAATTAAAAGATTTAGCGGTTGGTTTGAATCAGACTGTTGATTATGGTTGGTTATGGCCGATTGCGAAGTTACTGTTCTTAGGTCTTCAATTTTTCCATAGCATTGTGGGCAACTGGGGATGGTCAATCATCTTACTTACCGTTATGGTGAAGATGATTTTGTGGCCTTTATCTTCAAAAAGTTATCGTTCTATGGCGAAAATGCGTGTGATTGCACCAGAAATGCAACGCATGAAAGAAGAGTTCGGTGAAGACCGTATGCGCTTCTCGCAAGAAATGATGGCTTTATACAAACGCGAACAAGTGAATCCTCTTTCAGGCTGTTTACCGTTGTTGCTACAAATGCCAATTTTCCTTGCCTTGTACTGGGTACTCATGGAAAGTGTGGAATTACGTCACGCACCATGGTTAGGCTGGATTCAAGACTTGTCAGCAATGGATCCTTGGTTCATCTTGCCGTTGATCATGGGTGCTACCATGTTTGCACAGCAAATGTTGAACCCGCAACCAGCTGACCCAATGCAGGCAAAAGTGTTCCGCATTATGCCGATTATGTTCACGGTATTTATGTTGTTCTTCCCTTCAGGTCTGGTGCTTTACTGGATTGTGAACAACAGTATTACAATTTTACAGCAATCGTTTATTAACAAGAGTGTTGCGAAAAGTCGTATAAATAAGACTGAATCAGCATCTTAATCGTTTAACTTTTGCTGAATAAATCCGCTTAAGATGGTAATCTTAGGCGGATTTTTCTTTGGCTGGATTTTAGGTTTTTAGGTGAATAATATGCAAAGTCAAACCACGATTGCCGCAATTGCAACACCGCCAGGGCGTGGTGGTGTGGGCGTGATTCGCCTATCGGGGCCTAAGGCTTATGAAATTGCTCAAAACCTGACACAGAAAAACTTGCCTGAAGCACGTATGGCTGGGTTCCGTAAGTTTTATGATGCTGATGGAAGCATTATGGATGAAGGGATTGTTCTATGCTTTCCCAATCCTCACTCATTTACAGGTGAAGATGTTGTAGAACTACAAGGTCACGGCGGTCCAGTCATTCAAAACGCATTGCTTGGTCGTCTATTTGAGCTTGGTGCAATTGCCGCAAAAGCGGGTGAGTTTTCCATGCGCGCTTTTGAAAATGGCAAGATGGATTTGGTGCAAGCTGAAGCGATTGCCGATTTGATTGATGCGACATCGCAAGCTGCTGCACGTTCTGCTGTTCGCTCTTTACAAGGCGCTTTTTCAACAAAAATTAATACCGTTTTAGAAAAACTGATCCATTTACGCTTGCATGTTGAAGCTGCAATTGATTTTCCTGAAGAAGAAATTGATTTCTTGGCAGATGGCAAAATTTTAGCTTTACTTGAAGATGTTCAGCACTCGGTACATGCAGTTCAAACATCTGCGCGACAGGGCCAATTACTACGTGAAGGTTTACAAGTTGTTATTGCAGGTAAACCAAATGCGGGTAAGTCGAGCTTGTTAAATGCGCTAGCTGGCGTTGAACGCGCAATTGTGACCGATATTGCTGGTACAACTCGCGATGTTTTACATGAAAAAATTAGCTTAAATGGTCTGCCAATTACCTTAACAGACACCGCAGGTCTTCGTGAAACAGGTGATATTGTTGAAAAAGAAGGGATTCGTAGAGCAATCAAAGAAATTGAACAAGCTGATTTGTTATTGCTGGTTTATGATTTAAATCAAGGTGATGACCCATTAAAACTTGCTCAAGAATATTTTGCTGAACACATTGAACCGCGCCGTTTAATGTTAATTGGTAATAAATGCGATTTAACTGGTCAATTAGCTGAGATAAACGATTTTCAAGGGTTCCGTCACATTACCGTTTCGGCAAAACAAGAGATGGGCGTACAAGGCCTCGTAGAGGCGATTACAGCCCATGCAGGCTTTCATCCTGAGGAAGATACATTTATTGCGAGAACTCGTCATTTAGACGCAATGAAGCGCACACAGCTCTATCTTTCAGAAGCACATGAGCAACTTGTTGTATTTAACGCGGGTGAACTAGTCGCTGAATCACTGCGTCTTGCTCAAAATGCTTTAGGTGAAATTACCGGTGACTTTAGTGCTGATGACCTATTAGGAAAAATCTTTGGTTCGTTTTGTATTGGAAAATAACTACAGAATTCTGAATGATGCACATGGCTGTGTCATTCAGTCACCTCGTTAGCCGTATCTTTTTAGAACTTTTAAAAACTCATCTAACTCATTTTGATCAACTTGGGCTTCTTTGAGCACATGGTGATGTAAGTGTTGTTCCATCAATTCACTCATCAAACCGTTTATTGCACCTTTAATTGCAGCAACTTGTTGCAGTATTTCTATGCATGAAATATCAGACTGTTCAACGGCATGCTCAATACTATTAATTTGCCCTTTTAGTCGTTTTACACGATTAACTATTTTTTTATCCTGACCAATGTGACTCATCTGTGTTCTCTTGTATAATTTAATATACTGGTAGGGAGTATATTGGGTTTAAATTTTATGCAAGATCATAGTGTATCACGTCATCATCAACATCAGTTTGATGAAGGAAATCCACTTGCACAAAAACGTATTTTGGTTGCAACGATTTTAACGGCATCTATGATGGTGTTAGAAATATTCGGTGGATGGTTTTTCAATTCAATGGCGCTTCTGGCTGATGGTTGGCATATGAGTTCACATATGTTGGCACTCGGTTTAGCCTATTTTGCCTATCGTGCAGCTCGTCATTATTCCAAAGATCGCCGGTTTAGTTTTGGAACTTGGAAAATCGAGATTTTAGCGGGTTATAGCAGTGCAATTTTGCTGATGGTTGTCGCCATTTTTATGGCTTTTCAGTCGATACAGCGCTTATTTAATCCAGTTGAGATTTTTTATAATGAAGCGATTCCTATTGCAGTTTTAGGTTTGGTCATTAACTTGATTTGCGCATGGTTACTTCGCGATGATGGACACCATCACCATCACCATCACCATCACCATCACCATCATGAACATGGGCATCATCATCATGATTTAAATCAAAAAGCTGCTTTTTTACATGTGGTTGCAGATGCTGTGACCTCTGTTTTTGCAATTGTTGCGCTTTGTGCTGGTAAATATTTTGGATGGGATTTTTTAGATGCACTTTTAGGGATTTTAGGCGCTATTTTGGTTGCAAAATGGTCTCTTGGATTAATAAAAGAGACAGGGAAAACCCTTCTAGATGCAGAAATGGATCATCCTGTGGTTGAAGAAATTCGTGAAGTGATTGCTGAATTTCCTAAACACATTGAAATTACGGATATTCATGTTTGGAAAGTCGCAAAAGGCAAATTTTCTTGTATTTTGGCGCTCGAAACCGATGATATTTCTTTAATCGCAGATCAGATTCGTCAGGCTTTATCAATTCATGATGAAATTGTGCATATATCGGTAGAAATTAATACTCTAAAACCTAGTCATGTTCCACGTGAAACATTGGCATAAATGAGTGGCATTTTGGTTATAACTCGGTAATCAGTTCTGTTTTCAAAAGCTGAACTGATTAAAATGATCTCCTCTCCTACCTATGAGTCGGTTTTATGCTTAAAAAATTAGGAATATTGGCGTTATTTAGCCTAACTACAAGTATGAGTTTCGCCAATGTGGATTCTGTTAGGGAAAATATTAAAAAACAATATCCTAATTTGAAAATTAGCAATATTCAGAAAACCGAAATGCCTGGGCTATATAGCGCTAATCTCGATCAACAAATCATCTATGTTGGTGAAGATGGGCAACATATGTTTGTAGGCTCTATGATTCGTTTAAAAGACCAGAAAAACTTAACTAAAGATCTGGTGTTAGGGCAGAACTCAATTGATTGGAAACAATTGCCTTTAAAAGATGCGATTAAAACAGTCAAAGGTAATGGACAGCATGTTTTAGCCGTATTTTCTGATCCAAATTGTCCTTATTGTAAGCAGATCGAGCCTGAACTCGATAAGCTGAAAGATGTGACCATTTACACTTTCATCTATCCTTTAAAACCTCAGTCTATTGTTGTTTCTAGACAGGTGTGGTGTGCGCCAAATCAATCCTATTCATGGAAAAAACTGATTCAGCAAGGTGTTAAACCAACAGTTGCAAGCTGTGCTAATCCAATTGACCGTAATTTAGAACTTGGAAAGAAATTAGGTTTTAATGGTACCCCTACCCTGATTTTTGCAAATGGATTTAAACTGGTAGGTGCTCGATCTGCCGAAGAAATTCAGGCAGTGTGGAAAGAATTAGGTCTATAAAATGAATTAAAAAAAGCACCAACAGGTGCTTTTTTATTGCCTAAAAGTCATTAACTTTTTCGTGCAATTAAATTGTAAATAAAGAGAATAACGACTGCACCAATTACAGATGCGATAAAGCCCGCAGCTGAATTTTCTCCATAAAGGCCAAGTAAACGACCACCATAAGTGGCTAGAAGTGAACCTGCAATACCAATTAGAGTGGTTACGATAAAACCTGCTTTATCATCTCCAGGATGTAAGGCACGAGCGATTAAGCCAGCAAAGAAACCAACTACAATAGCGACAATGAGTGACCACATATTTGTTCTCCAGTTGTTTTTTTGATGAAGTTAATGATTTTGCTTCATATTCTATCGTGCGGCAGAGTCATCTATTTTGTCTGTAGCAGATTGCGACTTTTTGTGTCTTTTTTGTTCGAAGCTAAGGTTTTATATAAAAAAATAGCACCTCGCGGTGCTATTTTTTTGAAATTTATAAACCAATTTCGCCAATAAATGGTAAGTGGCGATATTTTTGGTCGTAGTCTAATCCATAACCCACAATAAACTTGTCTTCAACTTCAAAACCTAAAAATTTCACTTCGAGATCAATTTCACGGCGAGATGGTTTACTCACTAACGTGCACAATTGAATCGAATTTGGTTCACGAGTTTGCAGCATTTCCATAACTTTGCTTAAGGTATTACCTGAGTCGATAATATCTTCAACGACCAGTACATCTTTACCGCGAATTTCACCATCAAGATCTTTTAAGATTTTAACATCTCGACTTGAAGTCGTACCGCCGCCGTAGCTAGACACTGTCATAAAGTCGAGTTCATGCGTTTTGGTAATCGTTCGGCATAAGTCTGCCATGAAAATAACAGAACCACGCAGTAGTCCAATCAGGACCAACTCTTTGTCACTATTTGCGTAGTGAGCGTTAATTTGCTCGCCGAGCTCTTTGACTTTTGCTTGAATTTCTTCGGTTGAAATCATGATGCTCATTGCAACAGTCATGTCAGATTCCTACAAGATATAAAAGAAAAAATAAAAAAGGTGTTGACCTGCAACACCTCTAAAATCTGAGTTAATGGTAAAATTTTAAAGCAAAATGATGTTTCATGCACCCTTTGATGACTCTGAAGTTTTATCATTTTGAGCAATATGTCGATCCCGCTTTAATACAAGAGCACATATTCCAAATAATAACAAAAACTTAACAGCCCGATTTTTATTAGACTGTTTCTTTTTGATAAGCACGGTTTCCATAAATATAAGTCGCCTCAATATTACGGTCATCACCTAAAGTGAATAATGCAAACAATGAATCTTCAACAGATTTGGATTTAGACTGACGCAGTTGCTGTAATGCCGTTGGCTTTAGGTTGAGTACAACAAAATCTGCTTCTTTACCGATGTTGAAATTGCCTAACTGGTCATGCAAATCAAGCGCTTTTGCTCCACCTAAGGTTGCATGATAAAGCGCTTCATAAGCTGAAAGTTTATCACCTTGTAACTGTTGGACTTTATAAGCCTCATTAACAGTTTGCAGCAAACTAAACGATGTACCTGCACCGATATCTGTACCCAAGCCCACTTTTACTTGTTTTTCCCATGTTTTTTTCAATGGGAATAAACCACTACCTAAGAATAGGTTTGAAGTTGGACAAAATGCGATAGCCGACTGCGTATCATGCATACATTGCCATTCTTCATCTTCTAAGTGAACGCAGTGAGCAAACACGGAACGTTTACCAGTCAAACCATAATGCTGATAAACATCTAAGTAGCCCGCTTGTTCTGGAAATAAAGATTTCACCCATGCAATTTCATCTTTGTTTTCGCTTAAATGGGTATGTACATAAACATCAGGAAATTCTTGTTTTAACTGCCCTGCTCTTTCTAACTGTTCAGGTGTAGACGTTGGTGCAAAACGTGGGGTAATCGCATATAGAGCACGGCCCTTACCATGCCATTTTTCAATGAGTGATTTAGTGTCACTGTAAGCCGTTTCTGGTGTGTCACACAGCGCTTCAGGGGCATTGCGGTCCATAAGTACCTTACCGGCAATTAAACGCATCTGAACGCGCTCTGCGGCTTCAAATAAGGCATCAACAGACTCAGGATGGACCGTACAGAAAACGAGGGCCGTGGTTGTACCGTATTTTAATAGTTCCTGAATAAAGAACTGAGCAATTTCATTTGCATATGCTTTGTCTTGAAACTGGATTTCAGTTGGAAAAGTATAGGTATTAAGCCAGCTTAAAAGTTGCTCGCCGTAAGCTCCCACCATTTCGGTTTGCGGAAAATGAATATGGGTATCAATAAAGCCAGGTACAATCAATTGTTCTGGGTAATGTTGAACCTCAACCCCAGCAGGAAGATGCGCTTGAGCTTCTTCCCATGCACCAAACCATTTGATTTTTCCATGTTCACTAATCAATACACCATCTTCTAAATAGCGCACTTGATTTGGAATATCAGTTGGCTCAGAGACGGTTTGTTGGATATCTAAAAAACGACCACGCACAACGGTGGTATTTGCGATCAATGACATGGAAAGCCTTTATATTTTCACTTTTTTCGGTTGATTGTACCCCAGTTAACCAAGATTTAAACGGTATAACGTTTACTTAGTCCCCATTCCGCCAAAATCCGTCTATAAGTCGTTGATGAACGGTCAGCTTCAAAATGTGCTTCCATCATTAAATCAAGCGGCAGGTCTTCAGGCTTTTGTGATTCGACCATGTCTTGGTCTTCTGCAAAAATTTGGGCATTGAATGCATATACCTTTTCTAAATCGCCAGTTTGGTCAAAGTTACGGGTGAGTGGAACAAATAAACGGGTTTTATTACTTGAGATAGGACAGCAAGCATTTAAGATTTTTAAGACTCCACCTTCTGGGAAATCGACTGTAAGTACTGCTGAAAAAGGTGGATAGACATCAAAGGTACGCTTCCATAAGAAGCCTTCTGGTTCGAGATGTTTTAGCTCATGCGGATAGTTACTGACATTGCTGATATAGACTGTTTTTAAGCCGTAGCTGGTACGTTCAGTATGATATTTGGGGACGACAGGGTTCTCTCGATTCGCAAAGGCATTGTGATGTACCCATGCAAAATGAGCGACATCGATAAACCCTTCGAGTTGACGTCCGCTAGACCCCCCAATATCGACAAAAGGCGGCAAAATTGATTGATGCTCAGCATGCTCCCAAGTATCTAATACAGGAATATTGGTTTGAGTAAGGTCACGACTATGAATACTGGTCCAAATCAGGCCATATCGTTCAACAACTGGAAATTTGGTTAAAGAAAAACGATCAGAAATTTTGGTCAACTCAGGTTGAGCTGGTATTTGGGTGCACTTCCCTTCGGTGTTATAGCGTAGACCATGATAGGGGCATACAATTTCTTCACCATCGACCCACCCTTTGGTTAAAGGTACGCCACGATGAGGACAAATGTCTCGGACCAGATGAATTTCGCCACTTTCTGTCTTATACAGGGCCATATTCACATCTAATAAAGTCACTCGTTGCGGTGCGGTAGAGACGTCTTGAATACGGGCAACCGGATACCAGTGACTCGATAAAATTTCCCAATCTTTTGCATCAAAACTGCTGTTACACGGCATGGCAAGTGGTGTTAACGTTGGAATAGCATTCATGGCATCGCTCCTTAAAAAAATTAGGGCTCTCGCGAGCCCTTAAAATCTAGGCTTTTTTCTTTTTAGGAGATGCAAAGAACTTGCCAATATTGATTTTTAATAAAGAAGATAAGATTGAAAGTATTGAAATACATAGGATTAGAGCATTATATTTTTGAATTTTCGTTCTAATTTAGCTTTAATAATGAAAGTTCATTATTCGGTATATATTAAAATGCACTGATTAATTGCGAATTAAGCACAATAAAAAAGCACTTTAAAAGTGCTTTTTTATGTAGATCCGTTGATTGGATGAATTACGACTGCAACTGCTTTTTGTTGTGTCGCAATGATAGATAAGCAGTAATTGCTAACACTATTACGATAAAGCTTAACGAGATCCAGATTGGCATGTGGAATACATCAAGCAACAACATTTTTGCACCAATGAACAATAAGATGATGCCTAAGCCATACGGCAAGTAATGCAATTTAGATGCAGCGCCAGCAAGTAAGAAGAACATTGCGCGTAAACCTAAAATTGCCATTAAGTTCGCTGTTAAAACAATAAACGGGTCGCTTGTTACCGCGAAAATAGCAGGAATTGAGTCTACTGCGAAAATCACGTCTGAAGCTTCAACCAAAATCAATACTAAAAATAACGGCGTTGCCCACAATAAACCATTTTGACGTACAAAGAATTTGTCACCTTCAAGTTGTGGCGTAATACGCATGTGCTTACGTAACCATTTTAAAGCTTTGATGTCTTCAATATTGGTTTCTTCTTCTTGGCCCTTTAAGAATTTGAAGCCTGTATATACCAAGAACGCACCAAAGATATAAAGCACCCAAGAAAACTCTTGAACAAACCACGCACCAATAAAGATAAAAAGAGTACGCAGTACAATTGCGCCTAATACGCCGTAGAGCAAAATTTTACGTTGTAGTGCAGCTGGAATAGCAAACGCTGCGAAAATCATTAACCAGACGAAAACGTTGTCAATTGCGAGGGACTTTTCGAGTAAGTAACCTGCGAAGTATTCCATGGTTTTTTGATTTGCTAAGGTCACACCAGCAGTTTGCTGTAGATACAACCATAAACCACCACCAAATAACATTGCGACGCTTACCCACGCCACACTCCAGTAAGCAGCTTGCTTAATTGAAACATCTTGGCCTTGCTTTTGTTTAAAGCCTAAGAAGTCCACTAAAAGCATGACAATAACAATGCCAAAGAATGCTATATACAGCCATAAATTGCCGATCGATTCCATAAATCCTCCATACATCCGGCAATTGGGCATAAAAAAACCTCGACCAGTCGCCAGATGAATTAAACATCTGTATCAACATGATCAAGGTCTTGCCTACATCATGAATTTCATGATGCTCAGATACCGACTTTTTAATAAAAGTGTATTGACGATATCTGACACATAACATTGCTGTTATGTTTGGAGGAGGCTACTCCCCTTGTCAAACTAAATTCTGTTTTGGATAAAACATATCCAATTTCACATAGAATGGCAGATTTTTTTATATTACGCAACTGAACTTAATGTCGTGGTTTTAATATAAAAAAGATCGACGGATTATTTAATCAAACCGCGGTCTAAAAGCGGTTTGCATATAATCTGATAAAGGTGAATAAAGAATGCAGTGAAGCGTGTACCGTAAGCATTCCAGAAGTAATAACCCACCGTATTGACCAGAAGTGCGACAATAAAAGCACCCAACATGTCTAAAGGGAAATGCACACCTAAATAAATACGTGACCACGCCACCACAAATGATAAGGATAGAAGAATGATTCCAATCATTTTGCGTTGAGCAAACAAATAAGACAGAGCAATGGTGCTGAAAATCAGCATATGATTACTTGGAAAAGACGCTGTTGGCGCATGTTCGATAAACGTGGTGCCAACACCCATCACAAACGGTCTTGAGTGATGGTAAAACAGAGAAATAACGTAACCTACCAAAAGCGATATACAGGTCAAAAACACAGATTTGATAACCCTGTTTTTTAAATCTTGATCCCCATAGAACCATAAAAATGTAAGGATGAATAAAAGAATATAGAGGAGATCATTAGCAAAAAAGATAGCAAGACGAATGATAAATTGACTCGCATCCTGAGCCCCATTAATAACATGGAATAAGCTAAGGTTGAGTGTTTCTAAAGACATTCATATTCCAAACAACAACAAAAACGTGGGCTATGATAAAGAATTAAGCCCAATGCCTTGATAAAGAATTGTCACAAAAATGAAATATAGTTTGTTTGTGAGTAAAGATTAAACGGCAGGCCTAGATAATTTTTAATGCGTGATCTGGACGTTAATATTAAAGTGTTAGCGTGTTGGCACTTTATTCGAGAACGTTATTTTATGACTACTCAAGAAAAACAGAAAAAATTAAGTTTGAGGCCTTTATCTCCAAGAGATCCAAAACAGCCGCATAGAGCAGCAACTCCACTCGAATTATTGTTCGATTTAATTTTTGTGGTCGCGATTGCAACAGCAGGTCAGCAGTTACATCACGCGATTATTGAAAATCACCTCTGGCATGCGTTACCAAGCTACCTGATGGTATTTTTTGCGCTGTGGTGGGCATGGATGAATTTTTCATGGTTTGCGTCAGCTTACGATAATGACGATGCATTGTATCGATGCCTTACCTTTGTACAGATTGTAGGGTCATTGGTGATGGCCGCCGGTATTCCTGATGTATTTCGTAGTCAGGATTTTGACATAATGATCATTGGTTATGTGATCATGCGCATGGGACTCGTTACCCAGTGGTTACGTGCAGCAAAACATGATCCCGAGCGGCGAATTACGGCTTACCGCTATGCGGTAGGTATTGTCTTGGTTCAGGTGGGTTGGCTCGTTGCTAATTTCGCACACGTACTTTCTGCTCCTTTATTTTTATTTTTAGCTGCTATGGAGTTATTTATTCCCATCTATGCAGAAAAATACTCACCAACGCCGTGGCATCCTCATCATATTGTAGAGCGCTATGCCTTACTCACGATTATTGTTCTGGGTGAATCAATCGTCGGTAGTTTTAATGCAATACGTGATGCCTTAGCCGCTCAGTCAATGAATGTTCCTGCCGTTTTCTTAATGATCGGTGGATTAGTGCTGATGTTCGCGATGTGGTGGGCTTATTTTGATCGTAGTGAACAACACCATCATGTTAAAGGTGTACGCCCATTTGTATGGGGATACGGTCATTATTTTGTTTTTGTCAGTATTGCTGCGGTGGGTGCAGCGCTTGCTGCCGCCGTGGATGTTACAACCCATCATGCCCATATTTCCGATTTATATATGGGAGTAGTCGTTGCGGTCAGCGTGGTGCTCTATACCACCTGTATTTGGGTGCTATACGAATTTGAATGTTTAACGGGAATCAGCAAATGGTTTTATCCGATCACAGCGCTCATTATTTTATGTATTCCGTTTATTTGTAATAACGTGGGATATAGCGTTTTTGCGATGGGTATTGTCTATAGTTTACGTTTAATCGTTTCTAATAAATTTATGGCCAATATAGAACCAGAAAAAGTTTAAAAATAATTGATATAAAAAACGGGTTTCAATTTGAAACCCGTTTTTTTATTGAATCATCTAAAGCGGAAGTTAAGCAGCTTTCGCTTTTAATGCGCTCATGAGTTTTTGATGTAAGCCACCAAAGCCACCGTTAGACATAATCACCACAGCGTCGCCCTCACCTGCTTCATTGACAATACGCTCAATAATTTCATCAAGAGAGCGGCTCACTTGAGCATGGTTAGAAGCAGCTTCAATCACGGGTTGTAA
Organism: Acinetobacter calcoaceticus ANC 3811; assembly: GCF_000399665.1. Classification (GTDB taxonomy): domain Bacteria; phylum Pseudomonadota; class Gammaproteobacteria; order Pseudomonadales; family Moraxellaceae; genus Acinetobacter; species Acinetobacter calcoaceticus_B. The sequence goes on along the minus strand of NZ_KB976986.1, from coordinate 3,000,404 downwards.
ATCCCAATCTAAACCTTCTGGCTGGTACCAGATGACATCGTCTGCTAAGCGTGCTGAATGCGCCAAGCCATCTTTATGACTGCCCATACGCATTGTATTTGAACGTGGTTCAATAATGGCCCATAAACGGCGTTCACCTAAGCGTTTACGAGCGCCATCTAAAGTCGTATCAATTGCTGTTGGATGGTGAGCAAAGTCATCATAAACCTCAATACCATTGACTGTACCGAGTAACTCCATACGGCGTTTTACACCGCCAAAGTTAGACAAAGCTTCACAAGCTTGTTCAAGCGTAACACCTACATGTTGAGCGGCTGCAATCGTTGCCAAAGCATTCGCTACGCTATGTTGCCCTGTCATGGTCCATTTAACTTCACCAACGACATTACCATTTTCGAGTACTTTAAAATGGCTGCCATCAATTGAGATTAATTCGGCAGACAAAGCAGCTTTTTCATTCGCTTCTAAACTTGTACGAATTACTGGTGTCCAGCAGCCCATTTCAAGTACTTCATCAATATGAGTCTCAGTAATTGGCGCAATAATGCGACCTTCACTTGGAATAGTACGAACAAGATGATGGAACTGCTTTTGAATCGCTGCTAGGTCATCAAAAATATCGGCATGGTCAAATTCAAGATTGTTTAAAATCGCCGTTTTTGGATGATAGTGAACAAACTTAGAACGTTTATCAAAGAAAGCTGAGTCATATTCATCAGCTTCAACACAGAAGTATTTACCACCACCTAAACGAGCGCTTTCACTAAAACCAAGTGGAACACCACCAATTAAAAAGCCTGGATTTAAACCAGCCTGATCAAGTACCCAAGCCAGCATGGTGGTAGTCGTGGTTTTACCATGAGTACCAGCTACACCAAGCACATGTTTCCCTTGTAAAACATGATCTGCAAGGAACTGTGGGCCAGAAATATATGGCAAACCTTCGTTAAGCATATATTCCACGGCGTCAATACCACGTTTCATGGCATTTCCGACAATGACTAAATCTGGATGAGGCTGTAAATGACTACGGTCGTAGCCTTGCATGAGGGTAATGCCTGCATTTTCTAACTGGGTAGACATTGGTGGGTAAACGTTTGAATCGGAACCGGTTACCTTATGTCCTAAATCACGAGCTAAAAGTGCTAAAGAGCCCATAAAAGTGCCACAAATACCCAAGATATGCAGATGCATTGCTCGCCTTCTCCACTGCTTTTGTACACAATATTCGTATGAATGACTGTGTGTGCATTATTGATAAATTTGCCAGCAACGATAGCAAGGCTAAACTCGAAAAGATAGTCAAAAATCGTTGTTGTTCTATGTGTTTGAGGCCCTAACAAAAGCACATCTTTATTTTTTCGATTTAAGCTGAATTACAGTTTTATCTTTTATAATGTTTTGTATCTTTAGAATACTTAAATCATCGTAAAGATGAAGGATGTGCCTTTGAGCCCAACGGTTTTAGCTTTTGCGCTATTAGTTATTTCTAACTGCTTTATGACACTTGCATGGTATGGGCATCTTAAATTTTTGCACCATGCCCCACTCTGGCAAGCGATTTTATTCGGTTGGATTATTGCGCTGCTTGAATATAGTTTTATGATTCCGGCAACTCGTATGTTGAGTGCACAAGGCTGGTTACTCGGCGAAATGAAAATTACACAGGAAGTGGTCACACTGATTGTGTTTGTACCGTTTATGCTTTTCTTGTTTAAACAACCATTTAAACTGGATTATCTCTGGGCGATGGTATGTTTATTTGGCTGTGTCTACTTCGTATTTAGAAGCCAGTAAGCTGCAATGGCTTGTGAATTAAATGATTTATTCTATTTAATAACAAGCCATAGTTAATAGACGTACCTATTTATTTAGCTGAGTATTTACACGCTTTTTTTAGAATTTTAGAAAATTGCTGATCTCTTGGTGTTGGATCTTCATAGTCAAAAGCATAATTACTGTCTGTTGTGGTTGTACTCAAAGCGCCGTCCGGCTCAAAATTAGACATGGCATAACCATAGGTCTGATCATCACAGTAAATACGATATTCAGTAATTGAATATAAATTTCCTGCCTCAGTTGCACCAAGATAATAACCAGTCATAAGTACAGGCTCTCTTTCATCAGTAGCAGATGTTCCAGTGACGATAAATTTTTCTTGGACTTTGCCAGTTAATGCTCCACTTTTGATTTCACCCTTATAACCTTTTTCTTTATTTAAATTTTTAATGGTTTTTTGAAATTCATCGATATTTAAATTTACTAAGGCCGGATAACTCGTTGTTGTGCAAAGTGTGAGTGTTACGACTCCAAGAAATTTTTTCATTATTAAGCTCTTATTGATTTGATTAAGGGCGCTATATTAATAAAATTTGAGAATGTGTCATTGTTAAACCATGACATTTTTTGATGAGATTAAAAATATTCGCAGTGCTGATCAGTTAAATTTTCGTGAGATGAAAAATCAGTCTATAATAATGGGCTTCCGAACCATTTAAAACTTGGCTCTCGTCGAGATTTATCTTCTTTTACTTTTGTCTCTGGAACATTAGCAATGAATGCGGCCGCAGCACAAGACGCTCAACCTCTCGTTGGAATTATTATGGGTTCTCAATCTGATTGGGCAACTCTCGAAAACACAGCCAATATGCTTAAACAGCTTGGTGTCCCATTTGAAGCGGAAGTGGTATCTGCTCATCGTACTCCAGATCGTTTATTTGAATATGCAGAAACTGCGCGTGATCGCGGTATTCAAGTGATTATTGCTGGTGCCGGTGGTGCAGCGCATTTACCTGGAATGTGTGCCGCAAAAACTGATTTACCAGTTTTGGGTGTGCCAGTTAAATCATCAATTTTAAATGGCGTAGATTCTTTGCTTTCAATCGTACAAATGCCAGCTGGTATCGCCGTTGGTACTTTAGCGATTGGTCCAGCTGGTGCGACGAATGCTGCAATCATGGCGGCACAAATCTTAGGTTTAACTCGTCCTGAAATCGCAAAAAATGTTGCTGATTTCCGTGCTGCGCAAACTGATAAAGTTGCAAGCAAAAATATTCCGGGTCAGGTGTAAGAGGCTGAGATGGATAAAACTATCGGTATTTTTGGTGGTGGGCAACTGGGTCGAATGATGGCTCAAGCGGCGTTACCATTAAATATTCAATGTACTTTTTTTGAAGCAAATACAGATTGTCCAGCAGGTGTTTTAGGCCAAGTCTTTTCTAGCCAAGATGAGCAAGGCTTAAAGCAGTTTATTGAAAGTGCTGATGTTTTCAGTCTTGAGTTTGAAAATACGCCCGTTGAAGATGTGGATGTTTTAACACAAACCAAAGCATTGCACCCTCCCCGTGTTGCTTTAGCAACTGCGCAAAATCGTTTGTCAGAAAAAGCTTTATTTGATGAGCTTACTATTCCTGTTGCGCCGTATCGTGCTGTAGATAGTCTAGAAAGCTTGAAAAATGCTGTTGCTGAGCTTGGTTTGCCGATTGTGCTTAAGACTGCAACTGGTGGATATGATGGTAAAGGTCAGTTTGTACTTCGTTCAGAAGACCAGATTGATACTGCTTGGGCTGAACTTGGTCCTGCAAAAAGTCTAGTTGCCGAAAGCTTTGTTAAATTCTCTCGTGAAGTTTCAATTATTGCGGTGCGCGGCCAAAATGGTGAAGTAAAAACTTGGCCACTGGCTGAAAATCACCACCATAATGGCATTTTGTCGCATTCAATTGTTCCGGCACCGAATAGTGAAGCTTTGCAACCTGTGGCTCAAGACTACATTACTCGTTTGCTGAATCACCTCAATTACGTTGGCGTGCTTACTCTAGAGCTGTTTGTAACAGAACAAGGTTTATGTGCAAATGAGATGGCACCACGTGTGCATAACTCAGGCCACTGGTCAATTGAAGGCGCTGTTTGTTCTCAGTTTGAAAACCATATTCGAGCTGTTGCAGGTCTTCCATTAGGTTCAACAGACGTTGTTCGCCCAACGGTGATGATCAATATTATTGGTCAGCATCCTAAAACTGAAGATGTACTTGGCTTAAATGGTGCTCATCTACATCTTTATAACAAGTTAGAACGTGCTGGCCGTAAGTTAGGCCATATCACTTTAATGCCTGTGGATAGTAATGAATTGACGACATTATGCCGTCAATTGGCAGAAATTTTGCCTGAACCGCTCGCTTTAACAGCTGATATGACCCTCTAAAGTATTTCTAATTCTCTAAAAAGCGATCTTCGGATCGCTTTTTTTATCTTTTGAATTTAAAAAATAATAAATCCTGAGTAATTTTTTGTTTGTGGATAACTTTTTATGGGAATTTTTGAATTTAAATATTGATGGTGTTTTTAAATTTAAAAAGCAAAACCTGATTGTTTTGAATTTAAAGCTAGTTATCCACAGGAGAATTTGATTTATAACGGATGATAGAGTCTATGGTTTTTGAATTCAAAACTAATGGTGTTTGTTGAAGTGTTTTAAATTTAAAATAATGCGGTAAGTTTGAATTTAAATTATTGCATGATTTTTGAATTTAAAAGTATAGATTGTTTGGTTGGTTGGATTTTTCGTGTCATAAAGACTGATGAAATATAGAATGGAATCAATAAATAGTGCTGTTTTTGCTCGATTGTGGATAAGTTTATCCACAGAAACGCCTGCATTATAGTTTAAATTTAAAGTAAGACTTTTGAATTTAAACTATGCGTTATTATTTTGAATTCAAAAGTGGTGATGCCCATGGGGAAAGTTTTAAATTCAAAATAAAGTGAGAAATTTGAATTTAAAACACTGGAAATGAATTTAAAGAAGAGATTATGAATTCAAATTTACGTTTTCTCTCTGAAATTTTAGACTCATAATGGTATGGTACTTAAAAATTTAAATTCAAAAATTGAAACTGGGATAATATGCGACGTTTTTCTTGTATTGTTGGCTCTGTATTTTTAGCAATGACTCAGGCTCAAGCAGAGCTCGTAATTAATGGTTCTACAATATCTAGCAATGCTACTGTTCCTGTAGTAACTAGCGAAGATTATACGCCTAATAATAATTTCCAAAGTTGTTTGGCAAATTTACGTTCTCAAGCAATTGCTGCGGGAGTCTCGGGCACAACTTATGACCGTTATACTCAAAACTTAACTCCAGATTATTCAGTTATTGATAAATTAAACTATCAACCAGAATTTTCGACACCAATTTGGGATTATCTTTCTGGCTTAGTCGATGAAGAGCGTGTTGAGCTTGGAAAACAAAAACTGGCGCAACATCGCGATGTTTTAAATCGAGCTTCTCAAACCTACGGCGTGCCACCTGAAACAATTGTGGCAGTGTGGGGGGTAGAAAGTAATTTTGGTGATATTTCTGGAAAATATCCTTTATTACAAGCGCTCGGAACTTTAAGTTGTGAAGGTCGTCGACAAAGTTATTTCCGTACTGAATTTTTTGCCACCATGCGTATTTTACAGCGCGGTGACTTAACCGAAGATCAATTGAAAGGTTCTTGGGCTGGGGCATTTGGACATACGCAATTTATGCCATCGACCTATGAACGTTTAGCTGTTGATTTTGATGGAGATGGTCGTCGCGATTTGGTATCGAGTACTGCAGATGCATTAGCATCAACGGCTAATTTCTTAAATAAAGCCGGTTGGCAAACCGGAATGCCGTGGGGGTTTGAAGTAAAAGTTCCTCAAGGCATGTCAATTGATGGAGAAGGGCGACGCTCAAAGAAAGCATTAAGTAGCTGGAGTGCGCGAGGAGTAACCCGAATTGACGGCTCTTCACTTGTTCAAGGGGCTTTATCTGGCAGTACTTCGGCAGGTTTAATGGCACCGGCAGGTGTAAATGGTCCAGTATTTTTAGTATTTAAGAATTTTGATGCTATCTATAGTTATAACGCTGCAGAAAGTTATGGTCTTGCAATTGCTCATCTATCTGATCGTTTAAAAGGAGCTCGTCCTTTTGCAACCTCTTGGCCAACTGATGATCAGGGAACTTCACGCGCGGAACGTCGTGAAATCCAACAATTTTTGATTAATCGCGGCTACGATATTGGTGCAGTTGATGGTCTTATTGGGGATAAAACCCGTGTCGCTATTCGTCAGGAGCAAACTCGTTTAGGTTTAAGTCCAACAGGACGGGCAGGGCAACAAATCTTACGTGCATTCCGTCAAGAACAAGCCCAAAAAATGATGCAATAAACTGAAAATAATAAAAAAGGTCTGCACATGCAGACCTTTTTTATTAAATGCTTATGTAAGATTGCTAATCTAATTTAACCGCTTCTAAAATATCAAAAATAACTGAAGTGACATCTTGGCTTAAATCTCGATCATTAAAGATTTCATACGCAGTGATCGTAACATCTGTATCACTTGGTAACTGCTTTTGTTCTTCTTCAATTAAATGTTCAATCGGTAGCAGAGTCTGTTTCACTTCAAGATGTAGAATATCTTTATATTCAATATTTTCATCTTCCAGCTCAATTTCATGCTCATTGAAAAAGGGGATTAGAATAGAATGAAGATACGGTTTGATTTCAATAATATCAAACAGTTCAATGTCACGCGTTTGTTCAATTGTGCTGATATGATCATTTACTTCAATCAGGATATGATAGTAACTCATCTTCATCTCCATTCTATTTTCGTTAGCTCTTATAGCCACAATAACATGACTTTGATATGAATTTCGATGTATCTAATTAGAAATAGATACATCATTTTATATCAAGTTCTTAATTATTGAGGTAAAGCACTTAATAGATCACGATCAGCATCTGTAAGACCAGTGACTTTTCTGTCACCATCTTTACGTACTGAGTACATCAATGCATTTGGTTGATCGCTGTGTTTTAAGCCAAGTGCATGTCCTAGCTCATGAGCAATTGTTAAACGTAAATCATCAATAGATTTAAACTCATAAATCACAATTTGCTTGCCATTATAGATACCTTTTTTAAAGACATCAGCTTGAGCATTTTGCTTAAATTGGGTCAATGAATTGTTGAACTCATTGTTGATTTGGTTAAAGTGAGTAACTTTGACATTTAAATCTTTAGCTTGCTCATTATATGCAGCAATTTCTTTCTTTAAAGCAACAGTTTGTTTTTGCAAATCTTTCTGAGTTTTAGCCAAAGATTTAGCACTGTATTCAGGTGCTAATTTGCCTTGGTTAAGCTGCATCATTTGCTCGTCAAGATTTTTCAATTTGCCATTCAAAATCTGCTTTTTATTTTCAAGGTCAGATTGAGTTTGGCCAAGTGTTTGTTTCAATTGCTTAATTTTTTGTTGTTCATCAACTACACGTTGCTGTTCTTGCTGAAACTGAGCTGCAATTTTTTGACGCTGTTCAGAACGACTTTGACCATTATCGTAAACTAGACGAATTTCTAACTTTGCATTTGGATCATAAGTAAAATAATCCTGACCAGTGCCTTGTTTCCAAATATCAGCAGCTTGTTGGCTAATTTGAATCAATTGATCTTGGCTTAAACCAAAACGGGGGTCAATTTCAGCAATTTTATAAGTCAGATGCTGACCTGCATTTTGCTGAATTTGAGTGTGAGCTGGAGTAGCAAGATTAGCATTAGCCTGAAAATTAGAAAAAGCAAAGGCAACGCCTAGTAACAAAGATGTTAAACGCATAATTGACGGGAGAGATTTTAAAAAAAACGTATTATAAGAATATAAAGTGAAAAATCAATCAAAAAATGTACAATTCCGATAAATAAATGAGACTTTAGTCTCATTATTTTTTACCAAATGCCAAATTGTTTTTTAGAAAAAGTTTAATATTCTTTGTTTAGTGTAGTTTTTTTAATCATTTAGCTTTAATGATTTTCCTTAATTGAACTATAAATTGAGCCTAATAAATCTAAATCTGAATCTGTTAATTTGAAATTATAGATATCTTGCTCTTTTAAACGGGGATACATTAAAGATTTAGGATCCGTGGTATGTTTTAGTCCTAAAGCATGACCAAACTCATGAGCAAGGGTCAAACGTAAATCATTTAAAGAGGCATAACCATAAATTTGAATTTGGTTTTGGCTGAATAAGCCTTTATGAAAGGGTTGAGTACTGGCTTTTTGTTCTAGCTTAAATTGTGTCATTAAAGTTGTTAAATCACTTTGCTCTTGATTTAGTTTTCTAATTTTTTTATTAAGTGATTGAATTTTAAAATTTAAACCATTTGATTCATTTTGCAGATTTCCAGACTTTTGCTGTAATTCATTTTGCTGCTCTTTTAACTCATCGGCACGATAGTATCGATGTTCCCCTTGATTAAAGCGTGTTACGTCTCGTTGATATTGCTCAAACTCAGCTTTTAGGCTGACCTTTTTCTTATTCAAATCAGATGATAACTGATCAACTTCTTGTTTGTTTAAAACAATTTCTTCATTTTTAATGCGCCATTGTTCCTGCTTTTGCATGAGTGCATTCAAATTTTCCTGTTGCTCGCTTTTCATCATTTGATGATCATCATAAATTAAGTTAATTGATAACTCTGCTTCAGGATCATAAATAAAATAGCTTTTTCCAGTCTCTTTGTGCCAGATTTCGGCAGCTTGTTGGCTAACTTCAATAAATTTTTCTTGAGTTAATTGAAACCGTGGATCAATAAAAGCAATTCGATACTTTAAAGGTTGATTAGATAAACCCCTTGGTAGATTACTTTGAGCAAAAATCGTTGTTTGAAAGCCTATGCATAAACATAAGCTCAATCCCCACCATAGAATTTTTTTCATGGCAAAATAAAAAATATAAATAAAATCCTATTGTTAGCTACTTAATTTAATTCGTCAAAATGATAAAAAGTACAGGAGAGTGGGAGAGCTTTGTGATCTTGGTAGAAAAATTTAAAAAGATGTTTTTAGACTTGGCAATAATGGAATAATTACTGGAATAAGTAACAGTGTATTTTAGTTTATAAAATCTTTTTTATAATGAATAGATTAGTTTTTATGATTGACTTTTTTGACATTAAATTTTTTTAAAATATGCTGAAAAACACATTGTTATTTTTTGTAACTAATAAAAAAACCGCGCCTAAGCGCGGTTTTTTTATTGATTAATAGGTATATATAAATTATTTGGGGTTGATACTACAGGATAGAATTTTTCTACTCTTTGTATTTTGTTGAGCTGTGGAATTTGAAAAGCATTTTTCAAGCTTTCATGTTTCCATTCAGGCCATTTTTTAACTTCTTCCTCGATTCTATCTAAGTAATCTAGTAATACTGACATAATTAATTTCCTTTTTTTCTTGCTTTTGTAATAAGAGCTTTCAGATCAGTTGTCATAGATATTTCTCTTTCTAGATAAGAAACAGCGAGGAGCGGCATTCTAACAGAAGCTTCCTGCATTTTCCAAAATATAACATCTCCTTCCTTATCTTTTCTTGTTATAGCATATCCGCTACCAAGATTTGTAGAAAAAAGATTAAAGAAGCTACGAGGGCCTACTCCAACAAAAGCTTCAAAAATCACCTTAGTTTTTTGAGATGAGTCTAGTGAAATAGAATCTGGGTGAAATTTAATAGCCTTGCTTTTAGGATAGGGTTCAATGTATATAACTTTCTGAACTCCAGAGGCGATGATATGTTTTGCACAATTATGGCATGGAAATGTTGTACAGAATAATGTTGTATTTAGTGTAGGTATATTATTTCTAGCACAAGCTAGTAACGCTTCCATTTCAGCATGCACTACCCGACCATATTCCGTAATATCTTTTATTTTACTCTTAGCTAAATGCTCTTTTAACTCAGTTAATTCATCTGAATTTAGTTTATCAGTTATGGATGAAGGTAGATTGCTAAGTATGTCTGAAATAATTTCTTTTTTTTCCTTAACATTTGAATCTACTCCTATTTTATAGTCTCTTCCATTTTCGAGATCTTCTACTTTTTTCTTATCATTATTATATATTGGCCAATATAATCCTCCTCCTGCTTTAGGGATATCGTTAGCACCTGTTGAAAGAATATTTGAATTTTGTGTAACAACAGCTCCTACCTGTCTGGATAGATCTGCTGATCTTAATGATGCAGAAAAAGCCATATACATAGCATATTCATCAAATGTAGGAGTTATATAGGGGCTGCCAAAAATTAAGTCTAGTATTCTCCAAATATCATTATTTAACTTATCAGAATCTCCATCTACATTTATAAAGAAGTCTGATAGATGAAATGTATCAGCAGTATGTTGTCCATTTTTTATAGTTTCATCTGCATCTCTTTGAATTAATTTTAATGCATCAGAATTGGGAATCAGTTTAGTTTCTTCTAGATATGATAGCCTTCTTTCCTCACTAGAAAATACACTAATTAAAAAGAAGCCATGAGAATAAATTTTTCTTAACATCTGAACTTCTTCAGGGTGTTTTAAAGAATTAATAATGTAAGCGATTCTTTTTTCAGGTTTATCTCTAGAAGCTCTTTTTCTAGATATAGTGGCAGAGATTCCTAAAGAAGTAGCTCCATTAAACTCTTTTCTTAAATCATTCCCACGATCCATCAAATAGGAGATTCTTTTATATTCATTATCAAAATTAGGAAGTGGATCAAATAGATCAGCAATAATATCTTTAGATACCTTTATATGCTCAGTAGTATATCTAAATGCTTTTAAACGACTTTCTAATATTTTATATATATTATCTAAGTCAATGCCAATTGCGCCCACAAATGCAATAAATAATTCAGAATCATTGTTTGGATTCAATATATCTTCATAATTCATATTTTTACTTTTGAATAGTTTTATATAATTTTAAATAGTTTGTTTTAAATATCAATAAAAAAACCGCGCCTAAGCGCGGTTTTTTATTAAAGAAACAAATTATTTTTTGTCATCTTTAACTTCAGTAAACTCTGCATCTACAACGCCATCATCAGCTTTTTGTTGACCTGCATCGCCACCTTGGAATGCATTTGGATCAAAGCCTTCTGCACCACCAGCTTGCTGTGCTTGTTCATAAGCACGTTGAGTGATAGGCATTAAGATGTTTTGTAAAGCTTCAGTTTTAGCTTTGATATCGTCAACATCATTTTCTTTGGTTGCTAATTCAAGTTCAGAAACCGCACTACTTACAGCTGTTTTTTCATCTTCAGTAACTTTATCACCAAGATCTTTAACTGCTTTGTTCGAGCTTGAAATCAATGCATCAGCTTCGTTACGAGCTTTTGCAAGTTCTTCAAACTTACGATCTTCTTCAGCATTCGCTTCAGCATCTTTAATCATTGCTTCGATTTCAGCATCAGACAAACCTGAGTTCGCTTTAATCTGGATTGATTGCTCTTTACCAGTGCTCTTATCTTTAGCAGATACTTTCAAGATACCATCAGCATTGATGTCGAAAGATACTTCAATTTGTGGCACACCGCGTGGAGCCGGTGGAATGTCGCCTAATTGGAAGTTACCCAACAATTTGTTTTGTTGAGCCATCTTACGTTCACCTTGGTAAACAGAAATGTCTACAGCAGGCTGGCTGTCAGCAGCAGTAGAGAACACTTGTGATTTCTTCGCAGGAATCGTCGTGTTTTTCTCAATGATTGGTGTTAATACACCACCCATTGTTTCAATACCTAAAGTTAATGGTGTTACGTCTAATAAAAGAACGTCAGTTTTGTCACCAGACAATACTGCACCTTGAATCGCAGCGCCGATTGCAACTGCTTCGTCAGGGTTCACGTCTTTACGTGGCTCTTTACCAAAGAATTCTTGTACTTTTTGTTGTACAAGTGGCATACGAGACTGACCACCAACCAAGATTACGTCAGAGATTTCAGAAGTTGAAAGACCAGCATCTTTAAGCGCGATACGGCAAGGCTCAATTGTACGAGCAACTAAATCAGCAACCAAACCTTCAAGTTTTGCACGAGTTACATTGATCACTAAGTGTTTAGGACCAGTCGCATCAGCAGTGATATATGGAAGGTTGATTTCAGTTGCATTCGATGAAGAAAGCTCGATTTTTGCTTTTTCAGCAGCTTCTTTCAAACGTTGTAACGCAAGTGGATCATTTTTCAAGTTCACACTTTGTTCTTTCTTAAATTCTTCAACCAAGAATTCAATTAACGCGTTATCAAAGTCTTCACCACCAAGGAAAGTATCACCATTTGTTGATAACACTTCGATTTGTTGGTCGCCATCAAGGTCTGCGATTTCAATGATTGATACGTCAAAAGTACCACCACCTAAGTCGTAAACAGCAATTTTACGATCGCCTTCTTTTTTGTCCATACCGAACGCAAGTGCAGCAGCAGTTGGTTCGTTAATGATACGTTTAACGTCTAAACCAGCGATTTTACCCGCATCTTTAGTTGCTTGACGTTGAGCATCGTTAAAGTAAGCAGGAACAGTAATAACTGCTTCAGTTACTGTTTCACCCAAATAGTCTTCTGCAGTTTTCTTCATCTTTTTCAAGATTTCAGCAGAGATCTGTTGAGGTGCTAATTTTTTGTCGTTTACTTCAACCCAAGCATCACCATTGTCAGCTTTGATGATTTTGTAAGGTACAAGACCGATGTCTTTTTGTACCGCTTGATCTTCATAACGACGACCAATTAAACGCTTAATAGCGAATAATGTATTTTTTGGGTTAGTTACTGCCTGACGCTTAGCACTTTGACCCACTAAGATCTCGCCATCTTTATAAGCGATGATCGATGGAGTTGTACGTGTGCCTTCAGCGTTTTCGATTACTTTTACTTTATCGCCTTCAAGTACAGCAACGCATGAGTTGGTAGTACCTAAGTCAATACCAATAATTTTTGCCATGTGACGTTTTCCTCAAAAATTCTTTTGCAATGTTTTTGCTTGTTATCCGATATGAGAGTGAATCTATTTTTTTCAAGCATTTTAGCTAAAAAAATCTAAAAAACTCTCAAAAATTTACTTATTGACCGACCATAACCATAGCAGGGCGCAATAAGCGGCCATTTAAGGTATAGCCTTTTTGTAAAACCGTACCGATTTCATTCGCTTTAGCATTTGGATCAATACCAACTGCTTGATGTAGCTCTGCATTGAAACCATTTTTAGTATCAGCTTCTACAACGCCAAATTTTTCAAGCGCAGTTAACAGCGACTTCAACGTTAATTTGATCCCTTCAAGTACAGGTGTTTCTTCATCACCCGCCGCTTGAATTGCGCGCTCTAGATTGTCTACAGAATCCAGTAATTCTTTTGCAAACTTTTCAAGCACAGTTTCCTTATGCTTTTCAGACTCACGTTGAATACGCTCTACACTTTTTTGTGCTTCGTAGACAGCATTCGCTGTACGTGCTTTTTCAAGTTTAAGACTTTCTTCTAATTTAGTGATTTGCGCTTGTAAAGATTCAACGGTAACGTCGTTTGCTTGCTCTACACCTTCAGCCTGAGTTTGCTCATTAGATTGCTCTGCTTGCTCGTGTTGAATGTCTTGAGCTTGCTCGTTTTGCTCATTAGCCATTGATGATCTCCGTTTAAATGGGTTTTTAAACATGTACAGTCCTTTTGGCATCAGCATTTACTGGGTAAAACCTGAACTGCCATGCATATGCTGTAATTCATTAATAGAGATGAAGTATGGGCATTGCCTAAAAATTCAAGCGTACACGGCAATTTAAAACTTTTAATTTTGCGGTTTTAAGTAAAAATCTAAATTTTCGATCATAAAAGCAATAAATTCCTGCGTTATTTTGGGTAAATGTTGCCTCGATGCATATACCACCGACAAACTTAATTCCGGAGCCGAAAAGTTTTTAAATAGAGGAACTAGTCGTTTTTCTTTTAAATCTTTTTTAACTAATAGTGAGGGCAACATTGCTATACCTTGGGCATGTAGACACATGTCATAAACAGCATTTACATCATTACTTTTAAAGGTCACATTTAAAGGATAATTCTGCGGTTGTTGCTCTTCATCAAAAAGAGTCCAATATTGATGTTGGCTATGGTGAGCTAAACATTCATATTGAATAAGTTGTCTTGGATGAGAGAGGGGACTATGCTCTTTTAAATAGTCTGGATGGGCACAAAATACCGATTCGATCTGACAGACTGGTCTCGCAATTAATCCATCTGCAACTTTTTGCGTTATACGTAAGGCTAAATCGACCTGTGCATCAATCAAGTCAATTGTATTTTCAGTAAGATATACGTCAAATTGAATATGTGGGTGCTGCTTTTTAAATTGACGAATACATTCCCCAACACCTAATTGAAATAAAAATAAACCACAGGTAAAGCGAATCGTACCGTTATGTTGTTCGGGTGCTGCCAGCTCTTGTAGAAGTTGTTGTTGCTGTAAAATATTTTCGCAGTAGAGTAGGGCTTTTTCACCGGCTGGAGTGAGAGATATTTTTCGTGTATTTCTTTGAAATAGTCGAGTTGAGAATGTGTGTTCAAGATGCTCAAGATAACGAGAAACCATCGCACGGGAATAATTCAGGTGTTCTGCGGCTTTGGTTAAATTGCCATGCTGAGCAATAGAAACAAAGACGTGTATGGCTTTTAATGTATCCATATGCTTTATCATTATTACAATATATGCAACAGTTTATCTTAATTTAGTGCGTTTATCTTACAGAAATTGCAATTTAAAGTATTCCTCATGAAATTGGAGAATACATAATGAAATTTTTTAAATTAACTGCTTCAGCCCTAGCAACTGCCACCGCTTTGACGATGGCTTCCTCAGCTTTTGCACAAGATCTAAAAATCCAAAGTTTTCTGGCTAAACCCCAGCATTTTGGCGTGACTTCTACTTTAATTGAAGGCGATAAAGAAGTTCTATTGGTCAATGCGCAATTCTCAAAATCTGAAGCATTACGTATTGCTGCCGACATTATCGATAGCGGTAAAACGCTAAAAACAATTTTCGTAAGCTATGGCGATCCAGATTATTACTTTGGCTTAGACGTATTTAAACAATACTTCCCAAATGTACAAATCATCGCAACGCCGGAAACTGTTAAACATATTCAAGATACTCAAGCACTCAAAGTGAAGTATTGGGGTCCACAAATGGGTGCAAATGCGCCTAGCCAAATTATTGTGCCTCAAGCTTATACTGCTAAAACTTTAAAGCTTGAAAATGAGTCAATCGAGATTAAAGGTAAGAAAGAACTTACTTATTTATGGATTCCTTCTTCAAAAGCAGTAGTTGGCGGTATTCCTGTATCTTCTGGCATTCATTTATGGATGGCAGATACACCAAAAGTTAAAGACCGCAATGAAGTAATTCAAACTCTAGAAAACATTAAATCACTTCAACCTCAAACGGTTGTTCCTGCCCATATGGTTGAGGGAGCTCCACAAGGTTTAGATGCGGTTAACTTTTCGATCGACTATTTCAAAAGCTATGAGAAAGCTGCTAAAGTAAGTAAAAATGCGAGTGAGCTAAGTCAGCTCATGCAAAAACAATATCCAACATTAAAGAGTGTGGATAGCCTAGAGTTAGGTGCAAAAGTTGTAAAAGGCGAGATGCAGTGGCCGTAATTTAAATCGAAATAGAATAAGTTTTTATAGAAGCCGTGGTGTATACCCGGCTTTTTTAATGGAGAAACTGAATTTTTAAGCAAAAAACCTCTGTAACATTCTACATACCTTATATAGCGTTTCTATAAAGAGAATTTTTTTGAGTAGAGCACAAGGCTAAGATAAAAATTAAAAATTGATAAAATTAAACAAAAGCTTAAGTTGCTCGGCTTGTATAAAAGATTGAGTTCGGGGTAGGGAAGCGAATTTAATAAAAAATTGCACAACTTGTACTTCTATTACTACAAAAGACAACCAATGATACGCACGCCAGAAAAAAAAATTGTGAATTATAGGCAGCGCGAAGATGATCTTTGCATTTAAGTGTTTGTCGTAATGAAAGGAAAGCGATTATGAAAAAATTAGGTCTTATCTCTGTAGTACTTGCTGGTGTTGCTTTTACAGCTGTTGGTTGTGCATCTGAAGCTGGTTTAAACGCATCAGGTTCTGCTCAAACAAGTGCTAGCCCATCTGGCGTACAAGCTGGTGTAGGTGTTGATGCGGGCGTTTCTGGCCAAGCACAACCAGGTCAAGTTGATGCTGGTGCTTCTGGTTCTGTTTCAGGTTCTGCAACAGCTCAGTAATTCTTAGTGATAAGAATAGTTAAAAGATTATAGAGTCGTATATTTAAGATGCCGATTTATATATGAAATGAGCTGCTACTCATTACTCTATAATTAAGAGAGTTTAGAATTCTCAAAAAAGCCCCAAAAGACGTAGCTTATTGGGGCTTTTTATATAGTAATGAATTTAGTCATCATGACGAGAATCTCGATGATTATGATCCCTATCTTCTACTCGTTTTTTATCCCATTCGTGGCGCCTTTTATCGTCATCACGGTGTTTTTTATCTTCGTCATGGCGTCTTTTATCCCATTCATGACGATTTCGATCCTGTTCGCGAGCAACTCTTCGTTGTTGTTCATATATTCTTTGACGTTCTTCCCAACGTTTCCGTTCCCAATCGTTATATCGACGTCCATCATTACGATCATAGCGATTGGTATCATGATCATGGTAACCATAACCGCCACGATAAGAAGGGTCATCCGTATAAGCTACACAGCCTACAGTTAAAAGACTGGTTGCTAATAAAGTAACAACTAGTTTTGTTGACATAATCGTACCTCTTTTTGTCTGTTAACAATAATTGGCAAAAAAGTCCTGTTTTAAGTGACAGATTTGTTAATGACATTTGCTTTAAATCAGATTAGCGTAATTTGGGTTTTACCTTTGTATCTTGATTACGTGAGTTGTATGCGAATATAGTCAAACAACAACAGAATTCTGTAGAAAATATGAAGGATAAGAGGAATTCATGGAGATAGGCATGACAGCATTCAATCAAAAAATTCAAACATTGCTAGAAAAGGGCCAAGGGCCCGCTGCTCGAGCTCTTGATAAGTTACCTCGATTAGCTCAAGAATCACTTGCCAAAATTCTTGGATATTCTTACCAATATCCAGATCTCGACTCATTTACTAAATGTATGATGGCTGTACAAATTAAACAGGGTCATATCGGTTTCGTTGGTTCAGACCCCATTGAGTCTAGAAGACAGTTCGATACCCAAATGCTGGCTATACGCCAGAAATCAACAGATATCGATTCAGTAGAAGATATTCGTTTACCTCTCCAAAGCGGAACCGTTTTCGCACGACACTATCATCCGGCACCTAATAAAAAATTACCTCTTCTTGTTTTCTACCATGGCGGAGGATTTGTTGTTGGTGGATTAGATACTCATGATGAGGTTTGTCGTATATTGGCAAAATATGCAAAAGTACAAGTACTCAGTATTGATTATCCTCTAGCACCAGAGGTTTCTCCTCAGCATTTAATCCAATCTTGTGAAGATGCTTTAGCTTGGGTATATCAAAATCGTAGACAGTTAAAAATATTAAAAGGTCGAATTGCGGTAGCGGGGGATAGTGCAGGTGGAAACATCAGTACAGTCGTGGCTCAAAGATCAGTAAATAAACCTTATGCTCCACAAGCTCAACTTCTTATTTACCCTGCAGTTGATTTCAAGAGCCGACATCCATCCTTCTATGCTTATAACGCAGGGCTGG
This sequence comes from Acinetobacter calcoaceticus ANC 3811, assembly GCF_000399665.1. GTDB lineage: Bacteria > Pseudomonadota > Gammaproteobacteria > Pseudomonadales > Moraxellaceae > Acinetobacter > Acinetobacter calcoaceticus_B. The sequence goes on along the minus strand of NZ_KB976986.1, from coordinate 2,982,808 downwards.
TTTTGACAGATAATGATATCAATAATGTCACTCAATATTATGCAACCCAGCATAACGTAGAATTAGATGACCCTATTATTTCGCCAACATATGGAAACTTGAAAAAGAATCCACCGGCTTTCGTGATTACTGCTGGGCACGACGTATTACATGATGAAGGAAAAATCTATAGCTATAAGCTACGCCAAAATGGCGTCAAAATGCATTATGAAGAATACTCAGATCAAACTCATGGATTTATAAATTTGACGCCTATTTCTAAAAAGGCTAAACGTTACACCATTGAGTTCAGTAAAAACTTTAGAAAATTCTGGGATAAAAATAGCTAAATAAAAAATTGGTCCATGTTTCACGTGGAACGTGGACTCATACACAAATCTAAAATATAAGGCTTTAAATAAAAGATAATAAATACGCACTAGAATTCTTTTATATAGACGATTAAATTTAACCTTTATTAAGTTTTGCATTTTACTGTAGGAAAATATGAAAAAATTATTAATGCTATGTTGCTTGGGTTTAAGCAGTCATTCTGTCTGGGCTGACACTTTAGTTGAAATGCAAACAAATTTGGGCAACATAGAAATACAACTTTATGATGAGAAAGCCCCAATCAGCGTGAAGAATTTTAAAAGCTATATAAAGTCGAACTTTTATAAAGATACGATATTCCACCGCGTAATTCCTGGTTTCATGGTACAGGGTGGTGGGCTTACTACAAATATGCAGGAAAAGACCACTCGAGCACCAATCAAAAACGAAGCTGGAAATGGAATTGGTAATACGCGCGGAACCTTAGCAATGGCTCGTACCGCAAATCCTGACTCAGCTACTAGTCAGTTCTTTATTAATGTCGCAGATAATAGCTTTCTAAATCGCTCTGCTGGTAATGCGGGCTATGCAGTTTTCGGAAAAGTGATTAAAGGAATGGATGTGGTTGACCGTATTGTAAAAGTACCGACAATCACTGATGGCATGCATCAGAATGTCCCAAAACAACCTATTAAGATAATAGAAATGAAAATCAAAAAAGAATGAAAATAAATTATTTTAATATTATTGATATTTATCAATAACTTAATTTATTATTTTTACTTTTTTTGATTTTGGTTGGGTGAAAAAGAATCGATCAAACACATATGTTTGGAAAAGTGCTTGCGTACCAATTTTTTTCCCCTATAATGCACTCATCCCGACGCGATACATGAGAATATCTTAGCTTACAGGGTTAAGATGAAAAACTTAGTATTGCGTTGAATTCTGTCTCTGACGAAGAGCAGAAAGATCATTAAGAGATTATGAAGAACAACTTGTGTGGATTTTTACTGATTGATTGATCGAAATATTATCATTGATTGATTGGTTTAAATTACTCGAAGTTTATTTGAGCGAAATTTAAGTCAGAAAATTGATGAGCCAGAATTGGCACCTTGTCTTTAATAAGGTGCAAAATGATTTTTAACTGAAGAGTTTGATCATGGCTCAGATTGAACGCTGGCGGCAGGCTTAACACATGCAAGTCGAGCGGAGTGATGGTGCTTGCACTATCACTTAGCGGCGGACGGGTGAGTAATGCTTAGGAATCTGCCTATTAGTGGGGGACAACATTTCGAAAGGAATGCTAATACCGCATACGTCCTACGGGAGAAAGCAGGGGATCTTCGGACCTTGCGCTAATAGATGAGCCTAAGTCGGATTAGCTAGTTGGTGGGGTAAAGGCCTACCAAGGCGACGATCTGTAGCGGGTCTGAGAGGATGATCCGCCACACTGGGACTGAGACACGGCCCAGACTCCTACGGGAGGCAGCAGTGGGGAATATTGGACAATGGGCGCAAGCCTGATCCAGCCATGCCGCGTGTGTGAAGAAGGCCTTATGGTTGTAAAGCACTTTAAGCGAGGAGGAGGCTACTGAAGTTAATACCTTCAGATAGTGGACGTTACTCGCAGAATAAGCACCGGCTAACTCTGTGCCAGCAGCCGCGGTAATACAGAGGGTGCAAGCGTTAATCGGATTTACTGGGCGTAAAGCGCGCGTAGGCGGCTAATTAAGTCAAATGTGAAATCCCCGAGCTTAACTTGGGAATTGCATTCGATACTGGTTAGCTAGAGTGTGGGAGAGGATGGTAGAATTCCAGGTGTAGCGGTGAAATGCGTAGAGATCTGGAGGAATACCGATGGCGAAGGCAGCCATCTGGCCTAACACTGACGCTGAGGTGCGAAAGCATGGGGAGCAAACAGGATTAGATACCCTGGTAGTCCATGCCGTAAACGATGTCTACTAGCCGTTGGGGCCTTTGAGGCTTTAGTGGCGCAGCTAACGCGATAAGTAGACCGCCTGGGGAGTACGGTCGCAAGACTAAAACTCAAATGAATTGACGGGGGCCCGCACAAGCGGTGGAGCATGTGGTTTAATTCGATGCAACGCGAAGAACCTTACCTGGCCTTGACATAGTAAGAACTTTCCAGAGATGGATTGGTGCCTTCGGGAACTTACATACAGGTGCTGCATGGCTGTCGTCAGCTCGTGTCGTGAGATGTTGGGTTAAGTCCCGCAACGAGCGCAACCCTTTTCCTTATTTGCCAGCGAGTAATGTCGGGAACTTTAAGGATACTGCCAGTGACAAACTGGAGGAAGGCGGGGACGACGTCAAGTCATCATGGCCCTTACGGCCAGGGCTACACACGTGCTACAATGGTCGGTACAAAGGGTTGCTACCTAGCGATAGGATGCTAATCTCAAAAAGCCGATCGTAGTCCGGATTGGAGTCTGCAACTCGACTCCATGAAGTCGGAATCGCTAGTAATCGCGGATCAGAATGCCGCGGTGAATACGTTCCCGGGCCTTGTACACACCGCCCGTCACACCATGGGAGTTTGTTGCACCAGAAGTAGGTAGTCTAACCGCAAGGAGGACGCTTACCACGGTGTGGCCGATGACTGGGGTGAAGTCGTAACAAGGTAGCCGTAGGGGAACCTGCGGCTGGATCACCTCCTTAACGAAAGATTGACGATTAGTAAGAATCCACAACAAGTTGTTCTTCATAGATGTATCTGAGGGTCTGTAGCTCAGTTGGTTAGAGCACACGCTTGATAAGCGTGGGGTCACAAGTTCAAGTCTTGTCAGACCCACCATGACTTTGACTGGTTGAAGTTATAGAAAAGAAGATACAGAACTGATGATGTAAGCTGGGGACTTAGCTTAGTTGGTAGAGCGCCTGCTTTGCACGCAGGAGGTCAGGAGTTCGACTCTCCTAGTCTCCACCAGAACTTAAGAGAAGTTCAGATTACAGAAATTAGTAAATAGGGATTAGATCTTAGTTTATTAACTTCTGTGATTTAAGTATCACGGTATTAAGCATGACCTGACGAAGGCATGTTTATTCATTAACAGATTGGCAAAATTGAGTCTGAAATAAATTGTTCACTCAAGAGTTTAGATTAAGCAATTGATCTAAATGAATTGAGAACTAGCAAATTAACTGAATCAAGCGTTTTGGTATATGAATTAGATTGAAGCTGTACAGTGTTTAAATACACAGTACTTCAAACTGTAAGAGATTGATGAGAAATCATTGATCATGTCTTATTACTCCTTGTAGGTAATAACGACTGTTTGGGGTTGTATAGTCAAGTAATTAAGTGCATGTGGTGGATGCCTTGGCAGTCAGAGGCGATGAAAGACGTAATAGCCTGCGATAAGCTCCGGGGAGGCGGCAAATATCCTGTGATCCGGAGATTTCTGAATGGGGGAACCCACCTACTTTAAGGTAGGTATTGCAACATGAATACATAGTGTTGCAAGGCGAACGAGGGGAAGTGAAACATCTCAGTACCCTTAGGAAAAGAAATCAATTGAGATTCCCTTAGTAGCGGCGAGCGAACGGGGATCAGCCCATTAAGTTATGTGTGTTTTAGTGGAACGCTCTGGGAAGTGCGAACGTAGAGGGTGATATTCCCGTACACGAAAGGGCACACATAATGATGACGAGTAGGGCGAGGCACGTGAAACCTTGTCTGAATATGGGGGGACCATCCTCCAAGGCTAAATACTCCTGACTGACCGATAGTGAACCAGTACCGTGAGGGAAAGGCGAAAAGAACCCCTGTGAGGGGAGTGAAATAGATCCTGAAACCGCATGCATACAAGCAGTGGGAGCCGACTTGTTCGGTGACTGCGTACCTTTTGTATAATGGGTCAGCGACTTATATTCAGTAGCGAGGTTAACCGTATAGGGGAGCCGTAGAGAAATCGAGTCTTAATAGGGCGTTTAGTTGCTGGGTATAGACCCGAAACCAGGCGATCTATCCATGAGCAGGTTGAAGGTTGGGTAACACTAACTGGAGGACCGAACCCACTGTCGTTGAAAAGCCAGGGGATGACTTGTGGATAGGGGTGAAAGGCTAATCAAGCCTGGTGATAGCTGGTTCTCCCCGAAAGCTATTTAGGTAGCGCCTCGGACGAATACCATAGGGGGTAGAGCACTGTTTCGGCTAGGGGGTCATCCCGACTTACCAAACCGATGCAAACTCCGAATACCTATGAGTACTATCCGGGAGACAGACTGCGGGTGCTAACGTCCGTAGTCAAGAGGAAAACAATCCAGACCGCCAGCTAAGGCCCCAAAATCATAGTTAAGTGGGAAACGATGTGGGAAGGCATAGACAGCTAGGAGGTTGGCTTAGAAGCAGCCACCCTTTAAAGAAAGCGTAATAGCTCACTAGTCGAGTCGGCCTGCGCGGAAGATGTAACGGGGCTAAAACTATGTGCCGAAGCTGCGGATTTGACTTTTAAGTCAAGTGGTAGGGGAGCGTTCTGTAAGCCGATGAAGGTGTATTGAGAAGTATGCTGGAGGTATCAGAAGTGCGAATGCTGACGTGAGTAACGACAAAACGGGTGAAAAACCCGTTCGCCGAAAGACCAAGGGTTCCAGTCCAACGTTAATCGGGGCTGGGTGAGTCGACCCCTAAGGCGAGGCCGAAAGGCGTAGTCGATGGGAAATTGGTTAATATTCCAATACTTCTGTGTAATGCGATGAGAGGACGGAGAAGGTTAAGTCAGCCTGGCGTTGGTTGTCCAGGTGAAAGGAAGTAGGCATGCATCTTAGGCAAATCCGGGGTGCTCTATGCTGAGATCTGATAGCAAGCTGTACTTGTACAGCGAAGTGGCTGATACCATGCTTCCAGGAAAAGTCTCTAAGCTTCAGTTACACAGGAATCGTACCCTAAACCGACACAGGTGGTCAGGTCGAGTAGACCAAGGCGCTTGAGAGAACTCTGCTGAAGGAACTAGGCAAAATGGTACCGTAACTTCGGGAGAAGGTACGCTGTTGTTGGTGATGGAACTTGCTTCCTGAGCTGATGACAGCCACAGAAACCAGGCCGCTGCAACTGTTTATTAAAAACATAGCACTCTGCAAACACGAAAGTGGACGTATAGGGTGTGATGCCTGCCCGGTGCTGGAAGGTTAATTGATGGGGTTAGCGTAAGCGAAGCTCTTGATCGAAGCCCCAGTAAACGGCGGCCGTAACTATAACGGTCCTAAGGTAGCGAAATTCCTTGTCGGGTAAGTTCCGACCTGCACGAATGGCATAATGATGGCGGCGCTGTCTCCAGCAGAGGCTCAGTGAAATCGAAATCGCTGTGAAGATGCAGTGTACCCGCGGCTAGACGGAAAGACCCCGTGAACCTTTACTGCAGCTTGACATTGAACTTTGACCTTACTTGTGTAGGATAGGTGGGAGGCTTTGAAGTTGGAACGCTAGTTCCAATGGAGCCGTCCTTGAAATACCACCCTGGTAATGTTGAGGTTCTAACTCTGCCCCGTAATCCGGGGCGAGGACCATGTCTGGTGGGTAGTTTGACTGGGGCGGTCTCCTCCTAAAGAGTAACGGAGGAGTACGAAGGTGCGCTCAGCGTGGTCGGAAATCACGCGTAGAGTATAAAGGCAAAAGCGCGCTTAACTGCGAGACCCACAAGTCGAGCAGGTACGAAAGTAGGTCTTAGTGATCCGGTGGTTCTGTATGGAAGGGCCATCGCTCAACGGATAAAAGGTACTCTGGGGATAACAGGCTGATACCGCCCAAGAGTTCATATCGACGGCGGTGTTTGGCACCTCGATGTCGGCTCATCTCATCCTGGGGCTGAAGCAGGTCCCAAGGGTATGGCTGTTCGCCATTTAAAGAGGTACGCGAGCTGGGTTTAGAACGTCGTGAGACAGTTCGGTCCCTATCTACCGTGGGCGCTGGAAATTTGAGAGGATCTGCTCCTAGTACGAGAGGACCAGAGTGGACGAACCTCTGGTGTACCGGTTGTGACGCCAGTCGCATCGCCGGGTAGCTATGTTCGGAAGGGATAACCGCTGAAAGCATCTAAGCGGGAAGCCTACCTCAAGATAAGATTTCCCTAGGACTTTATGTCCTCTAAAGAGCCGTTCGAGACTAGGACGTTGATAGGTTGGATGTGGAAGCATAGTGATATGTGAAGCTGACCAATACTAATTGCTCGTGAGGCTTGACTATACAACACCCAAGCAGTTGTATATATAGCATCAATCGATTCATTAATGTACAAATCAACTTGATTTAGTTATACGCTTAGCTAAAATGAACAAAATATCAAGACTCAATCAGCCCATCTGTAAAGATTTGGAAAACGCATCGGCATATTAAGACCAATGCTAGTATCCATACCAGTTGTGCTGGCGACCATAGCAAGAGTGAACCACCTGATCCCTTCCCGAACTCAGAAGTGAAACCTCTTAGCGCTGATGGTAGTGTGGGGTTTCCCATGTGAGAGTAAGTCATCGCCAGCTCATTATTCTAAACACCCCCAACCTAAGTTGGGGGTGTTTTTTTATGCAAGGGAAATAGCGTAATAATAAATAAGCGTGCTGATTTTATATAGAAATTTTATCAAAAAGATTAAAAAATAGGCAAAATATGAAAGTATAAACTAAGAAATAATATCTCAATTTAGGTGTTTTATTAGAATAGTATTTTTTTTAATTAATGAAATCGAAGAATTAATCAATTTTAGGTAATAAAAAATACAGTTTTAAAATCAGATTTGCATACTAAGCATGTTCTATGAATATAATAATGACAAAGTTTCTTATTTTTAGGTGTTTACGTGAAAATTAATTCCTTCTCTTCAATACCTGAGGATGATGATGAACTCTCTCTCCCTGAATTGGTCTATTGGGCTTCTTTAGGTGATCTAGATCAGGTAGAGCAATTACTTTTAGACGGACAAGATCCTAATCAGGCAGATGATGAAGGTTATAGCGCTTTGCAAGCAGCCGCTGAAAATGATCATTTAGAGATAGTTAAACTCTTGGTAGGAAAAGGTGCTGAAGTCGCTTATAAAAGCGAATATACAGCGTTACAGCTTGCAGAAATGGCTGGTAATATAGATGTAGTAAATTATTTAAAAAGCTTATAAAAATAAAAGGCCTCTTATTTTGGTTATAGAGGCCTTTTTAAAATTTAAGATAAATGATATTTCTGTAGTTTCTCAACAATTGATTGAAGTCCTTTTACTTCAAATTCATTAGCCTCGAATTTTTCATCTTTATTGCGTTTAAAAATATCTCGTATCTCTATCACAGCATTTGGATCAACAATACTTAAACTTGAGGTGACTTGACGTATTTGGCTGATAGAGCGAGAACCATTCGTTGAACCATAACCAATAAATGCAGCAGGTTTATTGCTCCATTCTTTACCAACATAGTCCAGAGCATTTTTTAAAGCTGGACTGTAACCATGGTTGTATTCTGGGCTAATAAAGATAAAAGCATCTGCTTGAGCAATTTTGTCTGCCCATTCTTGTTGTTTAGGTTGATCATAAATTCCGGTAGCGGGTGGGTGAGATCCTGAAAATAGAGGTAAATCCCATTCTTTTAAATCGACTACTTCGGTTTGGAAGTCATTTAGACCCAATGTTGGAATTGTTGATTCTAGCCAATTGGCAATTTTAATTGCTGTACGTCCTTCACGAACACTTCCCACGACAATATAGACCAGCATGTATTTTTCCCAAGGATTTTTATACTTATAACTTAATTCATTATATGGGTAGCTGAGAATATAGAATTTGTAAGGATTCTTATGTTATGAAAAAAATTCAATAAAAAAAAGCCCTCATTCAGAGGGCTTTTTATTTACATGAGTTTAACGCCTTGTTGGCCTTCGGGAGTTACCTTGAATATTTCTACTTCAAAGGTAATATTTTTTCCAGCTAACGGGTGATTAAAATCAATTTCTGTAATGTCATCATTAACTGACTTCACTACACCAAATAACGTAGTTTTTGCCTTATCTTCAAATTCGATCATGTGACCAAGAATAGGACGTTGTTCAAACTTAACTGTATCGAAAGTTTGAATATTTTCCGGATTCCATGGACCAAATGCATCTTCTGGCGGAAGATGTACTGTACGACGGTCACCAGCACGTAAACCAAATAATGCTTTTTCAAAGCCTGGTAAAAGATTTCCGTCACCAATCGTCAAGGTAACAGGTTCTTCACGGTTACGTGTATTATCGATTTCTACACCATTTTCAATAGCGACGGAAAAGTGTAGATCGACTTTAGAGCCGTCTGTAATACGAATTTCTTCGTTAGGTTGGATAATTTCGGTCATATTATGCATCCGAATTTTGGTTGCGTTGCTTCTCAAGGAAGAATGTATCAATGAGTAGCAAGATGGTACCTAAGGTAATGGCACTGTCCGCAATATTAAAAGCTGGAAAGTGATGATTTTGATAATAAACATGAATAAAATCGACCACATAACCCAGGGTAATACGGTCAATTAAATTGCCTAAAGCTCCACCTAAAATTAAAGCGATGGCTACAGGTAGCACCACCATCTTTTTAGGCATACGAAGCAACCAAAATACAAAAAGGATTGAAACTAAGCCTGCTAAAGATGTGAAGAAATAGCGCTGCCATCCTCCCGCATCAGATAAAAAGCTAAAGGCTGCACCATAGTTATGTAATAGTGTCCAGTTTAAAAATGGAAGCACAGGCACTGGATCTGCGTAGTTCAGATGCGTACTTGCAATCCATTTTGTCCATTGATCCAACACAATGGCAAGGACAGAAAGTCCAAGCCAAATGAGGTTGTGTGGATAAAACTGGAATAAGCCTTTTTTAGCTTGTGAATTAGGCATATTTTCTCACTTCGCCACGACCAGTGACGTTCACAATACAACGACCACATAAACCAGGATGATCGGCATACGTATTTACATCTGGAAGGACATGCCAGCAACGTGCGCATTTTTCACCTTCAGCTGCAGATATTTGTACACGTAAGCCTTCCATTTCAGTTGCTTCACCTTGTTCAGCAAATGGATGTACTACTACTTCTGAAGTAATAAGAACAAAACGGAGTTCATCAGCCAGTTGGTTTAAAACTGTTTGTAATGATTCATTTGCCCAAAGTTCAACTTTGGCTGAAAGATTACTGCCGACAAGTTTAGCGTTACGAGCTGCTTCAATCTGTTTATTTACTGCAGATTTTACGCTAATCAATGTTTGCCAATCTTCTTCAGAAAGAAGGTTTGCTTTTGATGAAACAGGTAAGTCATACCATTCTGAAGTAAATACATACTTTTCAGTTTGTTCTGGAATGAGTGGCCAAGCTTCTTGAGCAGTAAAGCTTAAGATTGGACTCATCCAACGAATAAATGCTTGAACGATATGGTAAAGCGCTGTCTGTGCAGAACGGCGTGCCTGAGAATCCGCTTTAGTGGTGTATTGACGATCTTTGATAATGTCTAGGTAGAAACCACCTAAGTCATTAATACAGAAGCTTGTTAACGTACTACATACCACATGGAAGTTCATTTCCTCATAGGCAGTAATAATCGTTTGTTGTACTTCGTTTGCACGCTGCAAGATGTATTGATCTAGAGCAATTAAGTCATCTACAGCTAAAGCATCTGTGCTCGGTTTGAAACCATTTAGGTTAGCAAGCAAGAAACGTAATGTATTACGAATACGACGATAGCTATCACTTACACGGCTAAAGATTTCTTTAGATGCTGCAATTTCATAGCGATAGTCACTAGAAGCTACATATAAACGTAAACCATCAGCACCAAGCTGTTTGATGATTTCTTCAAGCGGAATGTAGTTGCCTAAAGATTTCGATAACTTACGACCATTTTCATCTACTGTAAAACCATGGGTTAACAAGGCTTTATATGGTGCACGATTGTGAATTGCCATAGACGTTAATAAAGAAGACTGGAACCAACCACGATGTTGGTCTGAACCTTCTAAATATAAATCTGCAGGACTTTCTAATTCTTCACGTTGCTCAAGTACAGCATAATGTGTTGTACCCGAGTCGAACCATACATCTAGCGTATCGCGAATAGCGTTATATTGTGCAGCATCTTCACCAATGAAGTCTTTCGCGTCACGTTTGAACCATGCTTCGATACCTTCTTGTTCGATCAGTTGTGCAACTTCTTCGATAAGTTCAGGTGTACGAGGGTGTAATTCGTTCGTATCTTTATGAACGAAGAAAGGAATTGGAACACCCCAAGTACGTTGACGTGAGATACACCAGTCCGGACGACCTTCAATCATTGACTCAATACGGTTTTTACCCCAGTTCGGTACAAACTCGATATCATTTTCAATCGCGTTAAGCGCACCTTCACGTAAACCTTTTTGATCCATGTTAATGAACCATTGTGGGGTTGCACGGAAGATAATAGGAGTTTTGTGACGCCAGCAGTGTGGGTAGCTGTGTTTGATGGGTTGATGTGCCCATAAACGGCCTACAGCGCCCAAAGCTTCGATGATCTTTGGATTGGCTTTATAGATGTGCTCACCCGCATAGATTGGAGCAGTCGGTAAATAAACACCGTTACCACCCACTGGATTATCTACTGTAAGGTTGTATTGAAGACCTACTTTATAGTCGTCTGCACCATGGCCAGGCGCTGTATGTACTGCACCTGTACCGCTTGTTGCGATAACGTGTTCACCTAAAATCACTGGAACTTGACGATCAGTGAGTAGCGGGTGTTGTAAGGTAAGGTTTTCAAGTTTGTTACCAGTAAAGTCTGCTAAAACGACTGGATTTTCAAGTTTATAACGTTCAATTGCTGAAGCAACTAAGTCTTTAGCAAGAATGAAGTTCTGCTTACCGCGCTCAGTAGTTACTTGTACCAATTGATATTCAATTTCGGCATGCAAAGCAACGGCTTGGTTCGCAGGTAATGTCCACGGTGTAGTCGTCCAGATCACGATATCTGTTGGGTCTTGAACTTCTACGTTTAAACGGGCACTTAAATCTTTTAGATCTACAACACCAAAACCAACGTCAATTGCGTCAGATTTTTTATCTTCATATTCAACTTCAGCTTCAGCAAGTGCTGAACCACAGTCCATACACCAGTTCACTGGCTTTAAGCCTGGCTGGATATGACCATTTTTTTGGATTAAACCTAAAGTACGAACAATATCGGCTTCTTGTTTATAGTTCATGGTGAGATAAGGGTTATCCCAGTCACCTAAAATACCAAGACGTTTAAAGTCAGTACGCTGTAAATCAATTTGTTTTAGGGCATATTCACGGCAGAGTTTACGGAAAGTCGCTGCATCAACTTTTTCGCCAACTTTACCTACTTTTTCTTCAACTTTTAGCTCGATTGGCAAGCCATGACAGTCCCAACCCGGAACATAAGGTGCATCGAAACCAGCCAAAGTACGGCTTTTTACAATCACGTCTTTGAGTACTTTATTGACTGCGTGACCTAAGTGAATTGTACCGTTCGCATATGGAGGGCCATCATGCAAAATATATTTTTTCTTGCCAATACGCGATGCACGAATCTGCTGATAAATGTTGTCGGTATACCACTCTTCTAACCATTTCACTTCACGTACTGCCAAATTTGCTTTCATTGCAAATTGAGTATCTGGCAGGTTTAGCGTGGCTTTGTAGTCCACTGCATTCTCAGGAGTTTGCTTATCGCTCATGCAAGTTTTCATCCAGTTTAATCAGCTTGGGAGCCGACATGTTTTACAATCAAAATTCGAATTAAAAAGGAAATTGTGTCGTGTCGTTACGGTATTGTCGTAACTGCTGCACGTCATTATCAATTCCTGCCTTAAGTGCTTCAAGCGAAGGGTAGTTCAATTCACCATGAAGATAGTGAAGGAAAGTCACCCGCATAAATAAGCCATACAGATTAGCAGAAACATCAGGGAAATGTACTTCTAATCTCCACTCTGGATGTTCTTGCTGAATGGCTGGACGTGTACCGACATGCCCCGCGCCATATAGGCTGTTTTCATGATATCCGGCAATTCCCGGTTTTTCAGGTGTATCTTGACGCACTTTTTGAGTGAGTGAAGTTGTTTCACAAATGACTTCAACACCATAAATCCCATTTAAACAGGGCTTGTGGCGGTTGAGACGAACGTTAATGGTTGGAAAATCGAGAGTTCGGCCAATCTGGTCGCCATATTGGACACGTCCAGTAATACTGTAAGGACGGCCTAATAATTTAGCTGCTAAGGCAAGGTTTCCTACCTGAAGTACTTGGCGAATACGAGTTGAACTTACGCGTTCACCTTCGAGTTCAATCGTATGTAGATTTGTGACCCCAAATCCGTAATCTTTTAAAAACTCGCTGTTGCCTTGACGGTCTTTACCGAAATGAAAGTCATCTCCTAAAACCAAAGTTTGCGCGTTTAATTTATCTTTTAATAAGTCTGCAAAGGCTGATGCACTCAGGCTACGGAAATGCTCATCAAATTTAGCAACTGCAATGTAATCAACCCCAAGCTCAGCTAGGTATTCAACTTTTTCTCGTAGTGAATTAATACGAGGAGGGGCATCGTAGCCTTTAAAGAATTCAAGAGGTTGTGGCTCAAAAATCATAACCAATGTTTTTAAGCCTTGTGCTGCAGCAATTTTTTTGAGTTGAGCAATCATCGCTTGGTGACCTAAATGGACACCATCAAAATTACCAATAGTTACAGCTGTTTGAGGTAACTGAAAATTGGGCGATAACGCATTAAGACGAAGCAGTTTCATGAACTTAAAATATGGCTATTTTTGCAAGGGCTATATATTGCCATAATCTCACAGATTCGTCTTGTTGTTGTGTTTTTACTCAGTTATTTTTCAATATGAATATTTACATATCTAAAATATTGATGAATTAAATAAAAATAAATCAATTTTTCTTATTAATGGTTTGCTCTACTATATCTTTATCCACTCTTTGATTAGAGAACTAAAATGAAAAAACCTTTTTACCAATTAAATCATAGCAAAGATGTTATACGACATTTTACCCCAAATTGGTTTACAGCGACTATGGGGACTGGTGTGGTCAGTATGATTTTAATTCAGCTTCCATTTGCTCAATCGTTTTTATTCACGTTAGCAACTTTGTTATGGCAATTTAATATTGTTTTATTTAGCGTTTTTTCTGCTCTCTATTTATTGCGGTGGCTTCTTTTCCCCCATGAAGCGAAGCAAATATTTAACCATCCCAATATGAGCTTGTTTTTAGGGGCTATCCCGATGGGATTGGCTACAATATTGAATGGCTTTTTAAGCTTCGGTGTCGGGCTTTACGGTGAAGTTGCGATACATATTGCTCAAGCTTTATGGTACGTCGATGTCTTTTTAGCACTATCGATTGCGTGGATCGTGCCGTTTTGTATGTTTAGTCGTCAGAACCATCAGCTACATACGATGACCGCAATCTGGCTATTACCTGTGGTTGCATGTGAAGTAGCAGCAAGTTCTGCTGGCATGTTAGTCGCTCATTTACCGGCAGATTTGCATAGCTTTCATTTATTAATGGCTGGCTACGTACTTTGGGGAATTTCTGTTTTACCCGCATTTGCTATTTTGACAATTCTAATGTTGCGCATGGCTTTGCATCAGTTACCTGAAAAAGAAGTCGCAATTTCTAGCTGGCTTTCTTTAGGCCCGATTGGTACTGGTGCATTAGGTTTATTGTTACTAGGTGAGCAAGCCCAAAGAGTGGTGCCAAATGTAGGATTTCACCAATTTGCGAATGTCTTTCAAGCTTTAGGAATTGTGGGCAGTCTCGTGCTTTTAGGCTTCGGGTTATGGTGGCTTGGCCTAGCGATTTTAACAACGCTTCGCCATGCAAAGACAGGTATTCCATTTAACTTAGGTTGGTGGGGCTTAACCTTTCCATTAGGTGTATTTATTTTGGCGCTATTTAATTTAGGGCATCAGGTCGAAATTGTCTTTTTACAATACGTTGCGGTGGCATTGAGTCTTTTATTATTGACAATGTGGGGCGTGGTAATGAAGAAAACGCTAGCAGGCGCATATAGCGGCCAACTCTTCTTCTCTCCATGTTTAATCGCTTTACAACAAAAAGTGCAGTAATGATGAAAAGGTGCAAAAAGCTTTTGCACCTGATTTATACTTATTTGCTAATTTATTTGATTTTGATTTGAGCTTTTTGAATGAATAACGATATTGCTTTAATTATGGCACTTCCTAATGAATCTAAAGGTTTGTTTGAACAAGCAGGTGTTGAAGTCCATTACAGTGGTATTGGTAAGATTAATGCTGCTTTTAAAGCATTTGAGGTTATTCAAAAAACTGGATGTAAAACTTTAATTAATCTGGGTACAGCAGGGAGCTCTGCATTTAATCGACATGATTTAGTCGAAGTAAAGACTTTTGTCCAACGTGATATGGATGTTTCACCTTTAGGGTTTGAAGTTGGTGTAACGCCATTAGATGATCACTTGGCGGCAGAGATTCATCTTCATCCCCATTTTGTTGATTTGCCAAAAGCAGTTTGCGGAACTGGCGATTCATTTGAAACAGGTCAGCCAAAAGTAGCTTGTGATGTGGTTGATATGGAAGGGTATGCCTTAGCCAAAGTCTGCCATAAGCTAGGCGTACGCCTGATTTCGGTGAAGTATATTACTGATGGGGCAGATGACACTGCACATGTGGATTGGGAAGAAAATTTATTATTAGGTGCCCAAAAACTTTTGGCGCTTTATCAAAATCATTTCTAAAAAAAGATCGGCAAATTTGCCGATCTTTTTTTGTTTTAACGAGGCAATACGCCGTAGAGCATCAGGTGGACTGTATGTTCAATTGAGCGTTGGAACATGCTTCGGTTACGAAGTGTTTTTCCAGTCACCATTTCCATTTGGGTTGCAAAATCTGCATAGTTTTGCGTAAGGCCCCAAATGTTTAAGATTAATAATTCTGGGTCGATATCTGGTGAAATCTTCCCTTCTTCTTGCCAAGTCTGAATGACTTTAGCTTTGCGCTTAAATAGTTTTTTTAATGGCCCTTTGAGTATAGGTAAAATATGCGGAGCGCCTTGAATTATTTCTAATGCAAACAATCTAGATGCTTTCGGTTGGCTACGAGACAGTTCGATTTTTTGTATTAAATAGTGAGTTAAGGCTTCGGCTGGTTCTAATTCAGACTCTAAAGTTTGTAAGGGAGCCAACCATTTTTGTAAAACAGTTGTGAGCACTTCTACGTATAAAGACTCTTTATTTTCGTAGTAATAGAAAATATTCGACTTATGCATGTCGGCGAGTTGGGCAATTTCATCCAGACTTGCGCCAGTGAACCCATAGACTGAAAATACGTCAAGGGCGGCAGCAAGAAGCTGATTGCGCTTTTGGGTACTCTTTTTTTGTTCCATCTGCTGCATAATTAAAAAAATAGTATTCCCATTGTAAGGTAAATTGTTTGATTTGTGCACAGGTGTCTTGCTTTTTTAATCAAAAAACGGCTAGTTATTTGCGTAATAGATATACTATTGTGCAAAAAATAGAGAGATTCACTAGTTTATTGTTATTCTTAAAAATATTTTTTAAATTTCGCTCTAAAAAAGAGCAATAAAACAGCAGTTTTATTGCTCGTAAATTGGGCATTTTTCGGTTGAACAGTTCTCATTCTTTATCGCAACCTTAAGTTGCCAGAACTGCATCGAGTACTTGTTGCTCAAGTTGGGAAAAACTAATACTTTTTTTACGGGGACGTGGCAAATTAACGTGGAAACTTTGAGCGATTTGACCCTTATCTAATAAGATAATACGGTCGGCTAATTGTACTGCTTCACTTACGTCGTGTGTCACTAAAATGGCAGTAAAACCTTGTTCTTTCCATAAGCGCTCAATCAAGCTTTGCATCTCAAGACGGGTGAGGGCATCTAATGCACCTAAAGGCTCATCAAGCAGTAAAATACGCGGTGTATGAGATAATGCACGTGCTAAGGCGGTACGCTGACGTTGTCCACCTGAGAGTTGTGAAGGCCATTGTCCAGATTTTTCTTTTAAACCCACTTTTTCTAGTAATTCTTCTGCTAAAGCATGTTGAGCTTTAGGCAAACCCAGTTGAACGTTTTGAAGAATATTTCTCCAAGGAAGCAAGCGTGGGTCTTGGAACATTACTCGAATATCATCGTTAGTAATGCCTTCACGCAAATGTCGAGCAGATTTGAATTTGATTTCCCCAAAACTGGCTTTTTCAAGTTGGGCAATTAAACGTAGTAACGTACTTTTGCCACAGCCACTTCGACCAACAATTGCTAAAAACTCACCTGGCTGGATGTGTAGGTCAAGATCTTCAAGGACTTTTACCTCGCCATAGAATTTATAAAGTTGCTCAATCAGAATCTCTGCACCTAATGTCGGTTCTTGTGATTCTGCTGGACTTTCAGGAATGAGCTGCACTTCATTTTGATTAATATTTAAATTCAGATTTGTCATGTTCTAAGCTCCCTTATTTCTGATATCCAGAGTGCCAACGTAGTAAATAGCGTTCTAAAAGCTGTGCTAAAACATCTGCCAGTTTGCCTAGTAAGGCGTAAAGAAGAATTCCGACCAGAACGACATCTGTTTGTAAAAACTCACGTGCATTCATAGTCATATAACCAATACCTGCTTGAGCTGAAATGGTTTCAGCGACAATGAGCAATACCCAAACCAAACCTAAAGCAAAGCGTAGACCTACTAAAATAGAAGGCATAGCACCCGGAAGAATAATTTCTTTGTAAAGCTGCCAGCGAGAAAGGCCATAACTTTTACCCATTTCGATCAATTGAGGGTCAACTGATCGAATACCGTGATAGGTATTAATATAAATCGGGAAGAAAACGCCTACTGCGACCAAGAATAATTTCGCTGTTTCATCAATACCGAACCACAAGATTACAAGTGGAATAAGTGCTAATGCAGGGATGTTACGAATCATTTGCAAGGTCGTGTCGAGCAGGGTAGAGGCGAAGCGTGAAGAGCCATTAAGTAAACCTAAGAGCAAACCTAAACCGCCACCAACCAAAAGTCCAAGCAAAGCACGACCAGCACTCACCTTAACGTGATGCCATAATTCCCCGCTAACGAGCAAGTGCCAAAAAGCGGAAACAACGGCAGTGGGTGCTGGCAAAATGCGGCTTTCTAAAAGACCTGAACTTGAAGCAATTTGCCAAACAACCAAGAGAACAATGGGGAAAACCCAAGGCAGCAAATGCTGCCCGATTTGTTTTGTTCCACGTGAAACAATACTTTTATCTTTACTCATGCAGGCTCCTTGACGGAATCATTTTGCTTCTTCTCGTCTGGAACATAGTTGTTGGCAATAATTTCACCGAATGGACCGGTTAAATTTGGCTGAGCAAGTTTGGCGCGAGTTTCGATTGGCAATAACGGGAATACTAATTCTGCAAAACGGATTGACTCTTCAAGATGTGGATAGCCCGAGAAAATAAAAGTATCAATACCTAAGTCAGCATATTCCTGAATGCGGGCAGCAACTGTTTCTGGATCACCTACAAGTGCTGTACCAGCGCCACCGCGGACTAAACCAATACCTGCCCAAAGGTTCGGAGATACTTCAAGCTTGTCACGGTTACCGCCATGGAGAGCTGCCATACGCTGTTGACCTACAGAGTCCATCTGCGCAAATTTTTTCTGTGCTGCAGCAATAGTCGCATCATCAAGATATTGGATAAGCTCGTTCGCTGCTGCCCAAGCTTGTTCGTTGGTCTCGCGAACAATCACATGCAAGCGAATACCGTAAGTTAATTTCCGACCTTTAGCCTCAGCTTTGGCACGAACATGTTCGACTTTTTGTTTAACTGCTTCTGGTGGTTCACCCCACGTAAGGTAAGTATCGACTTGCTCAGCTGCAAGATCGACAGCGACATCTGAAGAGCCGCCGAACCAAAGTGGTGGATAAGGCTTTTGCACAGGTGGGTAAAGTAGTTTCGCATCATCTACTTGTAGGCGTTCACCGTGGAAAGTAAAAGCTTCACCCGTATGTGAACGCGTCAAAATTTCACGCCAGATTTTTACATATTCATTGGCAGTCTGATAACGCGTTGAGTGATCTTCATATAAACCATCGCCGCGTAGTTCAGCTTCATCACCACCAGTCACTAGGTTGAGTAACACGCGACCATTCGACAAGCGGTCAAATGTTGCAGCCATACGAGCTGCTAATGCTGGTGTTGTTACACCGGGACGTAACGCAACTAAAAATTTAAGGTGTTGAGTTGCATCAATCAGGCTAGCCGCCGTAATCCAAGGATCTTCACATGAACGACCTGTTGGAATAAGTACACCTTCATAACCCAAATTATCTACCGCTACAGCAATTTGCTTCATATAGGCATGGTCAACCTGACGAGCGCCTTTACTTGTACCTAAATAGCGACTATCACCGTGGGTAGGAATAAACCAGAAAATTTTCATGTGCATTACCTATATGTCTATTGAAATTACTTGGCAATCCAAACAGCTTGTTTGATGCTGATTGGTTTTGGAATGATGCCTTGTTGAGTAAAGATGTCTGCGAGTTGCTGCTGCTCAGCAATCACTTTGCTGTTCAGCGGCCCGGCTGATGAAGGACGAGGACGGCGTTTAATAAATAAGTCACTGGTTGCAGGCTTTAATCCTGTGCTTTGGCCAATGGCTGTTGCCGTTTCTGCTTGATGGCTTTGAACCCATTTGTCAGCTTGATTGATTTGTTTGATGAGTCCAGAAACAGCTTTCGAATGTTGTTTAACAAAATCTGGAGCTGCTAAATAAAATGTATAGTTCGGGCTTAAGCCTTTACCTGATGCAAGAACACGAGCTTGATCTTCTAGTTGTGCTGAAGCGAAGTAAGGGTCCCAAATGGCCCATGCATCCACAGCACCTTTTTGAAATGCTGCGCGAGCATCGGCAGGTGTAAGCCAGATCGGAGTAATGTCACTCCAGTTTAGGCCTGCTTTACGTACAGCTTGTACAAGTAAGTAATGTGAACTCGAACCTTTTTGCAGCGCAATACGTTTGCCTTTAAGATCTTTAAGTTGTTTGAGCTGCGAGTTTTTAGGAACTAAAATTGCTGATGCTAGCGGTTTAGCTGCTTCATAAGCAATGTAATATAAAGGCTTACCAGCTGCTTGTGCGTAGACTGGAGGGGTGTCGCCAGTAACTCCGACATCAAGGGAACCGACTGCCAAAGCTTCTAAAATTTGTGGTCCAGCAGGGAACTCATTCCAAGTAACTTTGGCATTTGGAAATTCTTGTTCAAATAATTTTTGCTGTTTGGCAATCGCAAAGTTAATCGAACTTTTTTGAAAACCAATACGAAGTTCTTTTACCGTTGGATCAATTGCCCAAGCGGGTGCTGCGATTGTTAAACCTAATACAGTGACTGCACTGATGCGTTTAGCTAATTGTGCCCAATGACTCTTATTAAATAATGACTGATGTTGCATATTGATATCCTTGTTCCCCTTGAGGTCAGGCACAGCATTTATATCGTTATTTAAGCTGTGCCCAAGCTGGGTTTATTTCAGTTTTAAAATGGCGTCTTGAATAGTGAGCTTGTTAGGAATGAGCTTTTGCGCATAAAAGGCATCAGCTACTTGTTGTTGTTCTTGTGCCACCTTGTCAGAGATTGGCTGAACTCCAAAACCCATACGTGAAATGGACGTTTTGAGTACATCAAACTCAAGTGCTGTCGGTTTTTCGAGTAGCTTGGCAGCTTCATCCTGATGTGAACTCACCCATTCAGTAGTCTGGTTAAGTGTCTGTACAACTGTGTTCAGAACTTTTGGATTATTTTCTGCAAATTTACGGTCAGCTAGATAGAACTGATGATTGCTTACTAAATTTTCACCTGTTGCTAAAACTCGTGCTTGAATTTGATGTTCAGCCGCTGCAAAGAACGGGTCCCAAATTACCCAAGCATCTACTGCACCTTTTTCAAAGGCAGCACGAGCGTCTGATGGCGGTAGATAAACAGGTTGAATATCACTTAAGCTTAAATTGTTGGCTTCTAGAACTTTTAATAATAGGTAATGAACATTCGAACCCTTATTAAGAGCAACACGTTTGCCTTTTAAATCTTTAATAGAGTGGATTGGGGAGTCTTTTTGTACCAATAATGCTTCGGCTTTTGGCGCAGCAGGTTGGTTTGCGACATAGACTAAATTTGGATTGGCTGCCTGAGCAAAAATAGGTGGTGCTTCACCTGCTTCACCGAGTGAAACGCTCCCTACATTTAAGCCTTCAAGCAATTGAGGGCCAGCAGGAAACTCGACCCATTTTACTTGCACGCCTTGTTCTTTTAGTACTTTTTCTAGGTCACCACGAGCTTTTAAAATAGGAAGAATGCCATATTTTTGATAGCCAATATTTAAAGTTGTGGTGGCCTGTTCCTCTTTTTTGGCACAACCACTTAACATCATCACTCCTGCAAGGCTGGCTGCGATGACTGAATATTTTGCCCATGAAGTGGTATTGAAAAGTGCCATGAGATTTCGTGCTCCCCGAAAGAGAAAAAGAAAAAATAATTGGATGAGCAGATACCCTAAAGGGATTTTTATTTCAGAAAAAATAAGTATTCGGTCTTTATTTATGCAAAAAAAAGCTAAAAACAATAGGCTATAAACTTATGCAAAAAAGTGATTTATCTAAGAGGAATATATTTAATTAATTATGGGTAAGTTGATGTAAATAAAATAAAAAAATATTAAAACATTAAAAATAGAGATTTAAAAAAAGTACAACCATAAATTAATAGCGTTTATGGATGTACTTTTTTAACTAAGCTTATCTGAAATAAGAATATCTTAAAAAGAGCAAAGGCTAGGGAAGCAGTTTCTTAAAGACTAGAGAATTCCTTTGATAGTTATAGAGCGCCTGACGGGCATTAGGTAACTCATCAACACTGACCTGATGAAAACCATGTTCTAAAAACCAGTGAGCGGTACGCGTTGTTAAAACGAATAATTGACGAATACCTTGTTCTTTGGCCTTTTCTTCAAGGAATTGCAGAATTTGGCTACCACGGTTTGATTTACGATAACTTGGATGTACTGCAACACAGGCAATTTCTGCAGAACGAGTTTCATTAAATTCGGTTGGAATTGGATAAAGTGCAGCACACGCTAAAATCATACCGTCGCGTTCAATGACAGCGAACTGGCTGATTTCTTGCTCCAGACGTTCACGTGAACGATAAACCAAAATGCCTTCTTCTTCTAAAGGACGCAATAAATTCATTAAACCGCCCACATCTTTAATATGAGCTGTACGAACTTCTTCATAATGCGCATCGGTAATCATGGTGCCTATACCATCTCGAGTAAATAACTCTTCGAGAAGGGCACCATCATAGGCATAGGAAATGAGATGAACACGGTGTACACCTGATAAAGACGCTTTTTTTGCTTGCTGCAAATGTAGGGTCAGCGTCGGACTAATGGTTTGGTATTGTTGAATATAGTAGTCCAGTTGATGTGGGCTTAACTCACGTAATATTTGTTCATCTTCATTAAGAAGACCTTGTTGCTCTCCAAGAAAAATCAGTTTATCTGCCTTTAAATAAGTTGCAGTTTTGGTCGCAACTTCTTCTGTTCGCAAGTTAAAGACTTCGCCTGTAGTGGAATAACCTGTTGGCCCCAGTAGGACAATATTATGATTATCGAGGTGTCGTTCAATTGCATCGGTGTCTATTGAGCGAACTTCACCTGTAAGCTGGAAATCCATGCCATCACGAATGCCATAGGGTTTAGCAGTCACAAAATTACCTGATACGACATCTATTCGAGCGCCGTACATGGGCGAGTTCGCTAAGCCCATAGAGAGCAATGCTTCAATTTCTAGGCGAATAGAGCCTACGGCACTCATGACACAGCTTAAAGATTCGCGTGTGGTAATACGGCTGTTGTCATAAAAAGGGGTTTCAATTCCTTTCTCTTTAAGATTTTGATTAATTTGCGGACGTGCGCCGTGCACAAGAATTAAGCGAATACCAAGAGAGTGAAGTAACGCGATATCATGAATGATATGTTCGAAATTAGGATGACGGACTGCTTCACCACCAAACATCAATACGAATGTTTTATCGCGGTGGGCATTAATGTAGGGTGCTGAGTGTCGAAACCAGTGTACATAATGCTGGGGGTTATTATGCGACTTTTCTAAAGACTTGCTTGGCATACCGATCTCGAATCAACAGCAAAAAGATATAAAGATGATTCTAAACAAAAAAGATTAAAGCCGCATGTTTTAGATAAAAAAACACCCAAATCTAAGTTTGGGTGTTTAAATTTTTTTAAATTAGTGAACTACTCTAATGATTTTATGGCTTTGTTCATTCACCAGCACATAATTTCCGTTCACCTTGTACCATTTTTGGTAGCGACCCGGTTTAGTTAATTTTTGATGTTGACGGTAGTCAATCACGTAACGTGAGTGTTGATATTCATGGGGTACGACCTGACCTGCTCGCCACACATTACGATGGTCATCTTTTTTAATCACTTTAACGGTTTTTACTTCATGGTTTTGATAGTTGCCATGGTGGTTATGATCATTAGGTGCTGCCATTGCTGTTGTTGCAACCAAACCACTAAGTGAAAGAACAATCGCTGTTGTTAGTTTTTTCATTGTAAACCTCGAGTGATGAATTAAATTTCAATAACTAAAGATTAGTGAACAATTACAGATAAATCGTGGAGGCTACGAAGAAAAAATGTGAAAACCAACGCTGAAATAAGAAGAAATTAAGAAAATACGAAATATTAGAATATAAAAAAACTCTTTATTTTTTAAATATATAAGTAATAAAAAAAGGATAAAACCATATGGCTTTATCCTTTTTGCTCAGCGATAGCGAGGTTCTACCGCTTTAAAAACCACGAATACTCACAATGCTATTAGAATCAGTATCGACTAAAATATAGTCATTGTTGATTTTGTACCATTGTTGGTTTCGGTCTGGTCTTGGCAAGTTACTGTCTTTATAGTCGACTTTATAGCCATTTCCACGATAGTGCTGTGGCATAACATAGCCAGGCTGCCAGCGATGCTGTTTTAGGCGTTCAAAACCACGTTCTTCGCGCATACGGCGTTCGTCACGGACACGATCTTCATCATGATCACGTCCAAATCCTGGCCCACGATCATTCCATTCACCGCGTGGTCCTCCACCTTTAGGACCTTTGGGGCCATGGCCTCGGTCAAAAGGAGGATCAGCAAAGCTCGCCATACTTGTGGTGAGTACGGCTATGGAAAGGGTTAAGATTGTGAACAACTTTTTCATGATGCATCCTCGTTTACATCTGATGTCTCTCATGTTGAATACTCTACGCGCAAAATGCAGAGAAACTGTGAAGATCATTTAATGGTTCAATTAAAATTACGGATAGATCAAGAGTTTTTTATCAATAATAAAAAAGGCTTGGATATATCTTTTCAGGTATAGGCAAGCCAGATTTGATGATTGGCCGTAATTTAATTTAGCTTTTCATCTTTAACTTTTTAATCCTGTGCATCAATACTTTGACCATTGAGCGCCAAGCTATCGTCACCCATTAAATAGAGATAAGCAGGCAAGATCGACTCTGGTGTCGGTAGTGTTTTCGGATCTTCTTCTGGGTAGGCTTTCGCACGCATTGCAGTACGCGTTGCACCTGGATTAATGCAGTTAAAACGGATATTTGGATAAGTATGTTCCGCTGCAAAAATTTTGCTCACCGCTTCAATTGCAATTTTTGAAACAGAATATGCGCCCCATAAAGCACGTGCTTCACGGCCTACACCCGAACTGGTAAATACAACAGAGGCATTTTCTGATTTTTGCAAAAGTGGTAATAATGCTTGAGTCAAAGCAAAAGGCGCACGTAAGTTAACCGCCATGACATCATCCCAAGTTTCGGTTGGATAATGTGCTAACTCTACGCGTTCACCTAAAATACCTGCATTATGTAAAATACCGTCTAGGCGTCCAAACTGCTTTTCGAGCGTATCGACTAAAAAGTCATAATCACGGTCAGAAGCACTCGAAAGTTGTAATGGTAAAATCGCTGGTTGCGGTGCACCCAGACTTTCAATTTCATCATAAATAACTTCAAGTTTATTTAAGGTTCTACCATGCAGTACAACGGTTGCGCCATGTAGGGCATAAGTCAAAGCCGCAGCTCGCCCAATTCCATCGCCAGCACCGGTGATTAAAATAATTCGATCTTTGAGTAGATCCGGACGAGGTTGGTATTCTGAATATTTCATTGGTAAACCTCCTTCTTTTTATATTGATAAAACAAACAACTGTTAAAAAAGCCTATAAAAATCTTATGTTAACTTATCATACGCTGATTTTCCTGTAGAGCAGGAAGCTTTTGACGTAACATATGGTGTAATTCTGTCACCGTATTTACAATCGAATCGGCCTGCCATGCAGCCAGATCATCACGATGTTCGATTGGTAAATAGCCATATGCAGCCAAAATAGTATACATATTGGCATTGCGACCAGCATCAATATCACGTGGATGGTCACCCACATAAATAATTTCATTTGCTGGGATATTCAACTGTTTAGCCGCCAAATACATTGGTTCTGGATCTGGCTTGGTTTTACTGACATCTTCAGGACACACCAAAACCGCACAGCGTTCGGTCAGATTTAACTTTGCTAAAAGAGATTCACTTAATCCGCGTGGTTTATTGGTCACAATACCCCACGGAATTTGCTGAGCTTCTAACTCTTCTAAAAGTGGATACATGCCTTCAAACAGGTCTGTATCAACCACAATATTATTACCGTAAATATCTAAAAAGTTTTGACGATGTGCCAAGAAAATTGGATTGGCCACATCCAGCTCTGGATAGACCAATTTAACCATCGCACGTGCACCTTCAGAAACCTGAGTGCGAATGAGGTCTGCATCAACAACTGGGCGTCTTTCATCACGGCACATTTGCTGAATAATACGAATGAAGTCGGCAGCCGTATCGATAAGAGTACCATCTAAATCAAATAAAACAGCTTTCATCATGCACCTGTATTTATCGTGTGAACCATATAATTAACGTCAACATTTGGCGCCAACCAGTAATGTTTGGTAAGCGGGTTGTAGTGCAGTCCTGTCATTTCTTTTAAAGTAAGACCTGCATTACGAATGTCATTAGCCATTTCAGATGGTCGAATAAATTTATGATAATCATGTGTACCTTTTGGCAACATGCGTAGTACGTATTCTGCGCCAATAATGGCAAATAAATAAGATTTTGGGTTACGGTTAATGGTTGAGAAGAACACATGGCCACCCGGTTTAACCAAAGCCTGACAAGCTCTTACAATAGATGCTGGATCTGGAACGTGTTCCATCATTTCCATGCAAGTTACCACATCGTATTGACCAGCTTGTTCTTGTGCTAATTCTTCTACAGGAATTTGGCGATATTCAATATTTTGAACATTGTCTTGCTGAGCATGCAAACGACCAACAGCTAGCGGTGCTTCACCCATATCAATACCAAGTACATCTGCGCCACGACGTGCCATGCTCTCTGCCAAAATACCGCCACCACAACCGACATCAAGTACTTTTTTACCAGCAAGGCCGCCTACACGCTCATCAATCCAGTTTAAACGGAGTGGATT
The DNA here is from genome assembly GCF_000399665.1 of Acinetobacter calcoaceticus ANC 3811. GTDB lineage: Bacteria > Pseudomonadota > Gammaproteobacteria > Pseudomonadales > Moraxellaceae > Acinetobacter > Acinetobacter calcoaceticus_B. The sequence continues at coordinate 2,956,861 of NZ_KB976986.1, read as the reverse complement.
AATTTGATGAAGTGGGCGAAATTCAGAATGTTGATCCCACCATTTGGCAGCAAGTGCTTCAAACTTTGCGATTTCTTGTAAATCAACATTCAATTGCGACATGGTGCTACCTCTAAACTTGGGTTATCTTTTTGGATATAGTTCGCCGTTAGTGTAGCGATTATTGGGAAAAAAGCGATAAACCCAATAAAAAACTTCACAGAAGCAAAACGAATTTAGCATATTTGTTTTATATTTAGAGCATAAGCTAATGCATAACAACTTAGAGGAAAAGCTGTAGCAATGAAAAAATTGGTTTTGGGTGGTTTAAGCGCAGCAATTATGGCCGTATCGGGTGGTGCAATGGCAGCAGATTTTGTTGCTGGTAAAGACTACACCGTGATTGCCAATCCAGGCAAAGTGGAAGTTCCGGGGAAAATCGAAGTTCGAGAGTTCTTTTGGTATGGATGTCCGCACTGTTTTAAACTTGAACCGCATATGCAAACGTGGTTAAAACAGATTCCTAACGATGTGCGTTTTGTACGTACACCTGCTGCAATGAATAAAATGTGGGAACAAGGGGCGCGTACCTATTATACATCTGAGGCATTAGGTGTACGTAAACGCACGCATTTACCGTTGTTCCATGCGATTCAGGTGAATGGTCAGCAAATTTTTGATCAGGCTTCTGCTGCGAAGTTCTTTACTCGTTATGGCGTGCCTGAACAGAAATTTAATAGCACTTACAACTCATTTGCTGTGACTGCAAAAGTTGCCGAGTCAAATAAACTTGCTCAACAGTACCAATTAACAGGTGTTCCTGCGGTTGTCGTTAATGGTAAATATGTTGTACAGGGTGAAGATGGTAAAGTTACTCAAGTTCTTAATTATTTAATTGAGAAAGAACGTAAAGCAAAATAAGTTGTTTAGGCTTTACTTCAAAAATGGGCTTCAAATGAAGCCCATTTTTATTTAATTAAAATTTATATCGATGTTCAATTTTTTGTTAATGATCACGAAATCTTTCAATTAATTTTGCTTATTTTCATCTTCAATTTGAAAATTTAAAACATCAAAATTAACAGTTTGAGTTGGCAGCGATAATGCCTGATTAATATATAAATTAATTAATTTTTGGCGAGAACCAATAGAGCGCTGGTAATAGGTAGAATTTAAAAGCAGTGATGCGCCATAAGTCAGTGACCAGATATAAGACAAATAATCACGAATCGACATGTCATAATTTAGTGATTTTAAATAATTTTCTGTAATATCTTTAATAGCTAAAATACGCTGTTGGCGGATTTCATAAAGCTCTTCGAAAAGATGCTTCAACTTAGATTCTGTCATTGTCAGACTTTCTTCAAGTTGATGCAATAAAATGGTTTTTCCTGGCGTAAGCAAATGATGAAGCATGTAATGAGGGGCATATTCTTTGAAATCTGTATTATATTTTTTAGAAATTTCTAAAATTTGCTTTTCATTTTGAATAATGAGCTCAAGTAGAAGCTCATTTTTGCTTCTAAAATGCTTATAAAGTGTGCCCTTAGCAATATCTAGCTCGGCCACTAACTCATCTAGAGTAATTTCCTGATTGTTTTCTAGTAACAACTTTTCTGCCACGCTTAGAATTTTTTCTTTGCGCATCAAAAACTGTGTATGACGATCAAGATTCATAGGTATTCCCACACCAGTTTGGCCTAACTAATAATTTACTTCCTGTAAAAAGAAAAAGACTTTTCTCGAAATTTTTAGCCTTTTTCTTTCTCTCTTTACGTATTACCACATAACCTGTTTTTTGTCATTTGCCGCTTCTACCGTTCCCAGTTTGCAATCCCTCTAAACAGTAAGCGAACTTGTGTAGAGGCATTTTCAATAAAGGCGCTTTGTTGCTGTTTGAGCTGATCACTTTGATATTGTTTAGATAGGTTGAGCCACGTCATTGCCCATGTAAATGACATGTTGGTCAAAATAGTGGATAGGACATTTAAGTCCTGAGGTTGTTGAATATGTTTAAAATTTTCGAGTTTAGTGAGATCAGTTGTTAGATCTTCAATCAGGAATTCGATTTCTCTAGCAATGGCTGCACGAACTGTTTCTGAACCGCCCCAACGCTCGGAAATCATAAATTGCCACTGCTTAGGGCTATGATTTACCGCCTGAACAAATAGCTCAATGCTGGTCTGAGTTTTGGTCGATTTATGTTGTAAATAACTTTGACCTAGTTGATGCAAAACACTTTTTAAGTGTAGTGCGACTTGGTCAACCAGTTCCTTGCCGAGTTCATCCATGTCTTGAAAATGACGATAGAACGCTGTCGGTACCAAACCAACTTCACGTGCAACTTCACGCAAACTGATACTACTGAACGAACGCCCAGACGTGCTTAGAAGCAAGGCTGCATCGAGGAGTGCCTGACGACTTTGCTGTTTTCGTTCATCCCGTATCGACATTAAAAGAGCCTATTTAAACCGTGAGCCAGAGTCTAACAAAAAAGAGCAAACTTTCATAAAAAAAATAGTGAACAAGTGTTGACTGAGTGAACAGTTATAAATATAGTGTACATATGTTCACTATACGAACATGTGTTCACTCAAATAAATAGCCAGATACAAAAGAGGAACGTATGAACGCAACACTTAGTTATCAGCCACATTTGGTTCGAGAAGATTTCGTTGATTTTGTTTTGCAGAAAATTAACGTGACTTGGGCTTGGAAACGCGTACTTGCAGAAGTTATCGCAGTTCAGTCTCTACATACCGATATGGTGCTTATCAAGCTTAAACCGAATCGTAATTTTAATTTCGATCAGGTACGTGCTGGGCAAAGTATTTTATTAACGCTCCTTATAGATGGAGTTTACCAACAGCGCAGTTATTCAATTATTGAAGTAACTCCTCAAGGTGAAATCTCTTTAGGTATTAAAGTACAAGGCTTGGTGTCTAGTGCAGCTCAACGATTACATGTCGGAGAGTGCATTGAGATTTCACAGCCACAAGGTGATTTTACTTTGCACCAAGGCCAACAACCTGCGATTTTAATTGCGTCAGGTAGTGGTATTACTGCAATTTATTCACTTTTGCAGCAAGCTTTGAAACAACAGCTTGAACAGATTCATGTCATTTATTTTAATCGTGCTGAAATTTTTCATGCTGAATTAAAAGCTTTGGCAGAAAAGCATCCAGAACTTCAATATCATTTTTTTAATACCGCTGAGCAAAAGCAGCATTTAACTGAAGACCTATTGCAAAAGTTGGTTCCTGATTACGCGCAGACTGCAACGTATGTGTGTGGACACCACGGCATGATGCAACAGGCAAATGAAATTTATGCGCAGCAAAGTGCTCAGTCGCAGCTTCATCAAGAGTTTTTCATGCCTGTTCAAATCGAACAGTCTAATGAAGCACAACCCATCGTATTTCGTCGTTCACAACAAAACTTTCTTGCCACCACAACGTTATTAAGCAGTGCAGAGCAAGCTGGCTTACGTCCACAGCATGGTTGTCGTATGGGTGTATGCAACCAATGTACGTGTACTAAAGTCAGTGGTGTCACCCAGAATATATTAACAGGTGAAATTGACGATCAACCCAATCGTGCAATTAAGTTATGTGTGAACCAGGCATTAAGCCCAGTCACGATTGATCTATAAAAACAAGCATAAAAGAGATTTGAGGATACCATTATGAATATGGCAGTAGAACTTAAAGCAACATCAAAATCGGCACATTTAACCCCAGAGCAAACAGAAGCTTTTGGTCGCCGTATTGAAGAAATTCGTCTTGACGTGATGAAAGATCTCGGTGAACAAGATTCAAAATATATTTATAAAGTACGTAATTTTGTACGCTACACCGAAATTGCATCACGTGGCATGTTGATGTTTGGTGGTTGGATTCCACCAGTATGGTTGTTGGGTACGGCTATGCTCGGCGTGTCTAAAATCGTTGAAAACATGGAACTTGGTCATAATGTGATGCATGGTCAGTTTGACTGGTTAAATGACCCGACGCTTAACGGCGCAACCTATGACTGGGATACGGTGTGTACTGGTGAAGACTGGAAATATACCCATAACTATAAGCATCATACCTATACCAATGTGTTTGGCATGGATCATGATATTAGCGGCTATGGTGTGATGCGCATGAGCCGTGAGCAAAAGTGGGAACCCCGTTTTTTATTCAACGTGCCAATGGGTTTTGTATTGTCAACGGGTTTTGAATGGCTACTGGCTTTGCAACGTCTCGAGATGGAAAAAGTGTTGTTTGATGGCACTAAAACTTGGAAAGAAGTGTATGTAGAATCTAAAAATCTACGTAAAAAAATGGTACGTCAATTTGGTAAAGATTATGTGCTGTTCCCACTCATTGCAGGACCAATGTTCTTGCCAGTATTGGCTGGTAACTTTTTTGCTAACTTGATTCGTAACTACTGGGCATCGACCGTGATTTATTGTGGTCATTTCACAGAAGACTCTGAAATTATCACTGATAATATTGATAATGAAACCAAAGCAGAGTGGTACTTGCGTCAGATTCGTGGTTCAGCAAACTTTACTGGCGGTAAAATTATGCATTTCTTGAGTGGTAACTTGAGTCATCAAATCGAACATCACTTGTTTCCTGAGGTGCCTGCTAACCGCTATCAAGAGATGGCACCTAAAGTACGTGAAGTTTGTGCAGAGTTTGGTCAACAGTACAATACCGCACCCTTTGGATCTCAGATTGTGAGTGTGTATAAACGTCTGGCTGTTCACTCTTTGCCTGACAATGTGGTTGATCGTTTGGTGGCGACCAAGCGAACCTTTGTTGAGGCAGTGAAAGGCATGTTTGGCAAAGCTGCTTAATAAAGATAGAGCATTGTTTGAGTCATCAAGCGATGCTCTTTACCAATAAGTAAAAGGGAAAGTACGTGTAATTGAGATATACTACGGTGCAATTATATTTGTGCCATTGTTTTAAGGAATCATTATGCGTATTGACCAAAGAGCATTAGACCAGTTACGTGAAGTAAAAATCACACGTAACTATACCCGTTACGCAGAAGGTTCAGTTCTGGTTGAGTTTGGTCATACCAAAGTATTGTGTACTGCAAGTATCGATAATTCGGTTCCACGATTTTTAAAAGGAAAAGGACAGGGCTGGGTTACTGCTGAATATGGCATGTTACCGCGCTCAACTCATACCCGTAGTGACCGTGAAGCAGCTCGTGGTAAACAGTCGGGCCGTACACAGGAAATCCAACGTCTGATTGGTCGTAGCTTACGTGCCATGGTGGATTTGAAAAAATTGGGTGAGAACACGATTACAGTTGACTGTGATGTGATTCAAGCCGATGGCGGGACACGAACAGCAGCCATCACTGGTGCAGCTGTTGCTTTGGTTGATGCGATGAATGTATTGCTCAGCAACAAAAAAATTAAACAAGATCCACTAAAAAGTTTAGTGGCAGCAATCTCTGTTGGTATTTATCAAGACGAAGTATTACTTGATCTGTGCTATGAAGAAGATTCAAACTGTCAAACTGACTTAAACGTGGTGATGACACAAGCTGGCGAATTTATTGAAATTCAAGGTACAGCTGAAGATAAACCATTTACTCGTGCACAAAGCAATGACATGTTAGAAATGGCTGAAAAGGGAATTGCCGAGCTGATTAAAAAGCAACAAGAAGCTCTAGGCTGGTAATTTTACGCTGTCTAAAAAACGCATTTTCGGATGCGTTTTTTTATGCCTTCATCAAATCGACATAAAAACATCACTTGGCTGTCACTTTTTCACTTTATTAGTAGTTCGCATTTAAACCGTTTGGAAAAAACCAATGCGAAAACTTTCACTTCTATTAATTACTTCTTTAGCACTCATGCTCAGTGCTTGTAACGGTGATAACGACTCAGATAATTCATCGCCAACAACACCGCCAACCAGTAATTGCAAAATGCACTGTGCACCATAATAAGAACTTAGGATAGAACTAATGAATCGTCGCGAATTTCTTTTAAATTCTACAAAAACCATGTTTGGAACAGCTGCTTTGGCGAGTTTCCCGCTGAGTATTCAAAAAGCCCTTGCAATCGATGCTAAGGTTGAAAATGGGACTATTCAAGATGTTAAACACATCGTGATTTTGACTCAGGAAAACCGCTCATTCGATAATTATTTCGGAACACTAAAAGGCGTGCGTGGTTTCGGTGACCGCTTTACTATTCCAATGACAGAAAGTCGAAAGGTTTGGGAGCAATACGATGCTAAGAAAAATAAAGTATTGCCGTACCATCTCGACAGTCGTTTAGGGAATGCTCAGCGTGTTTCAGGAACTCCTCACTCATGGTCTGATGGTCAAGCAGCTTGGGACAATGGTCGCATGAGCGACTGGGTGGCTTATAAAAAACCGCAGTCGATGGGCTACTACAAAAAACAAGAAGTCGAATATCAGTTTGCCTTAGCCAATGCTTTTACGATTTGTGATGCTTACCACTGTGCCATGCATGCAGGGACTAACCCGAACCGTAAATTTATCTGGACGGGAACCAATGGCCCTACAGGTGCAGGTGTGGCTAGTGTAGTAAATGAATTTGATGGGATTGGGCCATCAACAGAAGGTTATGAATGGACGACTTATCCTGAGCGTTTACAACAGGCGGGCGTGACATGGAAAGTTTATCAAAACATGCCGGATAACTTCACCGATAACCCACTTGCAGGCTTTAAACAATATCGCCGTGCAAACGAACAATCTGGTCAACCTGTCAGTAACGACACGCCGACATGCCCTGCATACGATGAAAAAATCGATGCAACACAGCCGCTTTATAAGGGTATTGCTAACACAATGCCGGATGGTGGTTTTTTAGGAACCTTTAAAGCTGATATTGCACAAGGTAAATTGCCGCAAGTGAGTTGGTTAGTCGCTCCTGCGACCTATAGCGAACACCCAGGACCATCTAGTCCTGTACAAGGTGCTTGGTATATGCAGGAAGTATTAAATGCATTAACTAAAAATCCTGATCTGTGGAGCCAAACCGTTTTATTGGTGAATTTTGATGAGAATGATGGTTTCTTTGACCATATTCCTTCACCAAGTGCGCCGTCTAAAGATATCAAAGGCGTTGTATATGGAAAAACGACATTAAGTGATCAGCAAGTATCTTATGAATACTTTAACCATCCAGCAGTAGCGACTTCAAAGTCTCAACCCCCAACAGATGGGCGAGTGTATGGGCCGGGTGTACGCGTTCCAATGTATGTGATTTCTCCGTGGAGCCGTGGTGGCTGGGTGAATTCACAAGTCTTTGACCATACCTCTATTTTACAGTTCTTAGAAAAGCGTTTTGGTGTGCAAGAACCGAATATCAGCCCATACCGCCGTGCTGTGTGTGGTGATTTAATGACAGCTTTTGATTTTAAAACACCGAACCTCTTGCCTGTAAATGAGTTAGTAGGTAAGAAAACAAAAGCTGAAGCCGATGCGATTCGTGTTGCTCAAGCTTTATTACCACAAGTTCCTGTTCCGAGTCAGCAACAATTTCCTCAGCAGGAAATGGGAATTAGACCATCGCGTGCTTTACCTTATATTTTGCACACCAGTGCCAAAGTTGATGCAGCACAAAAGACTGTAAAGCTGATGTTCTCAAATACGGGTAAACAAGCAGCTGTTTTTCATGTGTATAACCGATTAGATCTTACAGTAGCTCCTCGTCGTTATATGGTTGAGATGGGTAAACAGCTTGATGATGTGTGGAATGTTATAAATGGACAGTACGATTTATGGGTACTCGGTCCAAATGGTTTTCACCGTGCATTTAAAGGAGATTTGAGCCAAACGAACCAGACTCAAGCATTGCCAGAAATTAGAGTTTGTGTGGAAGAGTGTGATGCGAATTTGTATTTAAAAGTGCGTCACGATGGTAATAAGTCAGTCAAGCTCACAATCAAAGCAAATGCTTATCTTGCAAACAAGACATGGACTATAGAAACAAATAGTTCTGAAAAAGAACTAGTTTGGGATATGTCTGAATTTGGTGGTTGGTATGACTTCACTGTGACCTTAACTGATGATTCGACGTTTAGCCGCCGTTTTGCGGGTCGTATAGAAACCCAAGAAGATTCAATTTCTGATCCGTATATGGGTTATGTTGAGTCTTAAGTTGCTGTAATGGATGAATGATTAAGCTAAAGTCTTAGGTTAATCATTATTTTAAATTAGCTATCACGACGGCGTCTTATCGTTTATTCATCTAGTGGAAGTAGCTAATTTGTTACTTTGGTTTCGCCCAAAGTAAGGTACGTAATAAAGATTAATTAATCTTTATTACGTACCGAAGGGCAACGGCAGGCTTAATAACATTCTTGCGCTGCGACAAAGCTATAATCGCTTTGTCTTGCTCAGGTTGTAGATGACATCTAGCACAAGTTAAATTTAGGAAATATAACTAAAGGATGGCACATGTGACTGTCATAAATATTAGGTTTAACCATTCTATAAAATTTTAAATGTCACATTCTGCTCTATAGATGAATAATAAAAATAAAGACTTACCTTTTGTAACAGAATCTCCTAAGCCTCGTCATATTTATCTTTTACTTTGGAACCCTGAATTTTTTAAAGTAATGGGGAAAATTTATGCTACAAGGTTTTATTGTATTATTAGCAGTAGTTACATTTGTTTTAATGGCTGCCGACCCACGAGATAGTGGGGCACAAGCGACTCAGTCAGCATGGCAAAAAACACAAGCAGCAGACATGACCAAGTCGCAAAAAAATACGAATAACGACGCAGATTTTATTTAAGCATTAAAACGCATTGATAAATCAACAGCTCTAACGTCTTTAGTCAGCACGCCCATAGAAATGTAGTCAACACCAGTAGTGGCAACTTCGCGTAAGTTTTCAATGGTGATATTGCCAGAAGCTTCGAGTTTACAACGGCCTGCAACATGTTTTACGGCATCAATCATTTGTTGTTGACTGAAGTTGTCGAGCATAACAATGTCTGCACCAGCTTCAAGCGCTTGATTTAGCTCATCCCAAGTTTCAACTTCGACTTCAACAGGTTTACCCGGTGCAATTTGATGTGCTTTTTCAATTGCCTGAGCAATACCACCCGCCGCCATAATGTGATTTTCTTTAATTAAGAACGCATCAAATAAACCGAGACGATGGTTCTGTCCGCCACCAATAGCCACAGCATATTTCTGTGCAATACGTAAGCCTGGTAAGGTTTTACGCGTATCGAGAAGTTTTGTATTTAAACCTTCAAGATGTTGAACATATTCAGCAGTTTTTGTTGCAACAGCAGACAAAGTTTGAATAAAGTTTAAAGCAGGGCGCTCTACAGTAAGTAAGCTACGTGCAGAGCCTGCAAGTTTTAAAAAGGCTTCATTTGCGGCAACACGGTCACCTTCTTGTTTTAACCAAGTTACCTGTACAGTATTGTCATAAGCTGAGATGAGTGCATTTACCCAAGGTTGGCCAGCTAAAACCATATCTTCACGGCTAATGATGGTTGCAGTTGCCTGCTCATCTTCAGGGGTGAGCATAGCGGTAATGTCACCGTCCCCAATATCTTCTTGTAATGCTTGTTGAATATTGATTTGAATTGATTGTTCAAGCAAAGACTGAGGTATGCTCATACGGTTTCCATTTTGTAGATGACCCTAAAACTTGCGATATATTAGCACCGTCGACTTTAAAAATAAGCTGTTTTATGAGATTAATCGTGATAAACAATCGCATTTACTAGTTTGAAAAGTAGATAACTGCTTTAAACTAAAACAATGGGCAAGCAATTTATTGGCATCTCAATGAAGCAAATCAAACCGTATGAAGTTATAGATGGACAATTAAAAGGGGCGAGACAAATCCCTTCTCCAAATTTTAACCAGCGTCCGACTGGTACCGAAATTCAAATGATTGTGGTTCATAATATTAGCTTGCCGCCGTCTCAATTTGGAGGCGGGTATATTGAGCAATTTTTTCAAAATAAGTTGGATTGGTCAGTTCATCCTTATTTCCAGACCATTGAAGGCATGCAAGTTTCTACGCATTTGCTGATTTTACGTAGTGGGGAAGTCCTGCAGTTTGTTAATTTTAACGAAAGAGCTTGGCATGCAGGACGTTCGAGCTATTTAGCCAAAGTAGAATGCAATGATTATTCAATTGGTATCGAGCTTGAAGGAAGTGATGATTTACTATTTGACGAAGTACAATACGAAGTATTAACCGATGTGGTTAAGGCTATTCGTCAGGCTTATCCCGAAATTAAAAACCATATTGCAGGGCATTCAGACGTTGCGCCTGGCCGAAAAACTGATCCGGGACCTTATTTTAAATGGCAGTATTTTAGACAATTGTTGGCTCAGAAAAAAAGTTGAGTTCATTCATCATTTCACAACGAAAAGATTTTCTAGTTTCATTACAATAGCGTCTTTCGAATATAGCTGTAGGTGAGTACGATGGCATTGTGGCGATCGACTTTTATTGTCAGTGCAATGACGATGTTGTCACGAGTGTTAGGTTTAGTGCGTGATGTCGTATTGCTCAACGTGTTTGGTGCGGGTAAAGATTTTGATACCTTCGTCGTCGCTTTTCGTATTCCCAATTTCTTTCGACGATTATTTGCCGAAGGTGCCTTTTCTCAGGCCTTTATTCCAGTATTAACTGAATATAAAACAGGCCGGGCACACGCTGAAGTGCAGATCTTGATTAGTCGGGTATTTGGTTGTTTGTTAACAGTCATGACCCTACTGACTTTTGTGGCTATGGTTTTGGCACCTGCAATCATTTATATGTATGCACCGGGTTTCCATAGCGATCCTGAAAAGTTCGATTTAGCAGTCAGCATGTTCCGTCTGACCATCCCTTATTTATTATTTATGTCACTCACTGCCTTCGCTAGCAGTATTTTAAATAGTTATGGTTCATTTGCTTCACCAGCTTTTTCACCAGTATTGCTGAATGTCGCGATGATCGCAGGTGCATGGTGGCTTACGCCGTATATGGCTGAACCAATCAAAGCATTAGGCTGGTCAGTGGTAGTAGCAGGAGTGTTGCAGTTAGCTTTGCAGATTCCTGAATTATGGCGTAAAAACTTGCTGATCCCACCTAAAGTTGATTTTAAACACGAAGGTGTAGAGCGTATTTTAAAATTAATGCTTCCAGCATTATTTGGGGTATCTGTTACCCAGATTAACCTATTATTAAATACGATTTGGGCTTCTTTCATGCAAGATGGTTCAGTGTCTTGGCTCTATAGTGCAGAGCGCATGACTGAGTTGCCGTTAGGTTTAATTGGCGTTGCAATTGGTACAGTGATTTTACCTTCACTTTCTGCCCGTCATGCAGAACAAGATCAAGCAAAGTTCCGCGGTATGATCGACTGGGCTGCAAAAATTATTGTATTAGTTGGCTTACCAGCAAGTATTGCCTTATTTATGCTTTCTACTCCAATTATTCAGGCATTATTCCAGCGTGGCGAGTTTGACCTACGTGATACACAAATGACAGCGCTTGCACTGCAATGTATGAGTGCGGGTGTGATTTCGTTTATGTTGATTAAAGTCTTTGCACCTGGCTTCTATGCACAGCAAGATACTAAAACCCCTGTACGTGTCGGTTTAATGTCGGTCGCAGCCAATGCTATTTTGAACGTTATATTTATTGGTTTCTTTAAGCTGATTGATTGGCATGCAGAGCATATGGCACTTGCATTGGCATCTTCTGGCTCGGCTTTAGTAAATGCGGGTCTACTCTACTTCTATTTACATAAACGTAATATTTTCCGATTTGATTCGCATTGGAAAAAATTAGGGCTTCAATATGGTTTGGCAAATCTTACCATGATTGCAGCGCTCTGGTTTGCGTTAAATTGGTATAACGGTGAGCTTTCACAGTGGTTACGCATTGCCGAAGTGGTTGGATTGTGTGTAGTGGGCGTAGTCGCTTATCTGGTGGCTCTAGTTGTTACAGGTTTTCGTCCTAGAGACTTAAAACACTAAAAAATAAAAAAGCGATCTTAAATGATCGCTTTTTTATATCTCATGAATTTATTTTGGTAAAACTTGCAATAATTCAATATCAAAAATTAAAGTACTATTTGGACCAATCGTGTCACCAGCCCCGACTTCGCCATAAGCAAGATTCGCAGGTATAAAGAAACGGGTTTTTCCGCCTTCTTTCATGGTTTGTAGACCTTCTGTCCAGCCTGCAATGACTTGGCTGAGCTGAAACTCAACTGGATGATTACGAGCAATAGAACTATCAAATACAGTCCCGTCTAGTAAACGTCCTTCATAATTCACTTTAACGCGAGAGGTAGCTTTCGGTTTTTGTCCATTACCTTCTTTTAACACTTGGTATTGGAGACCAGATTTAGTCGTTATCACACCAGATTTTTTTGCATTGTCAGCAAGAAATGCCGCGCCTGCTTGAGCGTTTAGTTGACCTGTTTTTTGAAATTCGACGAGTTGTTTGGCTTCTAATGTTTTCTTATAGTCATTAATCGCTTTCGCCATTTCTTCATCAGTTAAGCGTGCTGTTTTACTTTGAGCGCCTTCTTGGAGACCTTGGTAAAAAATATCAAGATTCAGATCTGTTAGCGCATCCGTATTATTACGACCCATTAAATAGCCATAACTATAACTAAATTGTTCTTTTGCTGGACTTTTATTCGTTATAGGAGTTGCAGCAAAAACAGATAAACTCATTGTTGATGCTGCAATAATTAAACCGATTTTTTTCATGCCGTTTTCCAAAAAAAAGGAGAGTAGTGTTCTACTCTCCTGAATGTTTTTATTTCACTGAAATAAGTTCTACATCAAAAATCAGTGTACTGTTTGCTGGAATGCCAGGAACTTCCTGAGGACCATAGGCAAGATTTGATGGAATGAAGAAAGTCGCTTTACCGCCTTCTTTCATTAATTGAAGTCCCTCAGTCCAGCCTGGAATAACTTGATTAAGAGGGAACTCAACTGGCTGACCGCGTTTATAAGAACTATCAAAAACCTGACCGTTAATTAAACGACCTTCATAATGTACTTTAACAACTGATTGGGCTGTTGGCTGTTTGCCAGCACCTTCTTTAGTAATGATATATTGCAAACCAGAAGCTGTTGTTTTTACACCAGCTTTTGTTTTATTTTCGGCAAGGAACTGCGCATCTGCAGATTCAGAAGTAGCACCAGCAGCTTGTTCCGGTTTATTTTGTTGCTGCATTTTTTGCTGCAATTCTTTTTCATAAGCGGTTACAGCAGCTTTTAACTCTTCTTGAGTATAAGCACTTGGCTGCTTACTACGAGCATCATGAATACCTTTCACAAATGCTTTTGTATCTAGTTCAGGTGGAGTTTGCTGAGCAACTTCATACCCAAGAACATAACTGATTTTTTCAATTGGAGAGGCATTTTTATTTGCCTTGCTTCCGACTTCTGTGGTCGGATGTTGGCTTGCATAATATACTGGTACAAGTGCAGCACCGCCTAAAACTACAGCGACAGCAATGGGTAAGGCTTTACTCATAAAAAGTTCCAAAAATAATCATTTGAGTCTAAAAGGCTGCTTTTGATCTTAGCATGCTTAAGCATAGAATGTTTAAGAAAAAAAACGAGTGGTTTTTTATATATTTTAGTTAGTTTTAGTAGGGATATACTTAAAAAATCTTAAATAAAAAACCGGATCATTTGATCCGGTTTTTTTTTATCACTTTACACTTAATCTTCTTTTTGTGCTTTATAAGCATAGGCGTAGTTATAGCCGTAACCATAACCAGCACTAGCACGTTGAATGTCATTGAGAATAAAGCCGTTGACTTTAACACCCGCTTGTTCAAAGCGATTAAGTGTTAATTCAAGCTCTTTCATTTGTGACTTAGCATAACGAGCAACAATTAAGTTCACACCAGTGTATTGCGAAATAATAATACCATCAGTTACTGCCAACACTGGTGGAGTATCAATAATGATGTGGTCATATTGACTTTGTAGCTGTTCAAGTAACTCTTTAAATTGATTAGAGCTTAAAATTTCTGAAGGATTTGATGGGCTCTTACCACGAGTAATGATATCGAGGTTAGCCACTTGAGTTTTGTGCAATACTTTTTGTAGGTCAGCTTGACCACTCAATAACTCAGAAAGGCCTGGCTTGACATCAATATCAAAGTATTTGTGCATATAACCACGGCGCATATCTGCATCGATAAGCAAGATTCGTTTATCTCCTTGCGCAAAAATTGTTGCAAGGTTGGTCGAAATAAATGATTTACCCACTTCTGGAGAAGGGCCCGCAATCATAATAATATTATTTTTTGCATTTGCTAATGCAAAGTGAATCGCAGTACGGATACTCCGTAAGCTCTCGATTGCAATATCATCACTATTTTTAACAGCAAGAATAGGAATACTTTTCTTCTTCTTTAAAATCTTAACACGACTTTCTTGAATTGGGGAGCGTGGTACTGTCGCATATACAGGTAAATCTAATTCATTTTCAATTTGGCCAGAATCCTTAATCCCTGTACGTAGCATATTACGTAATAAGGCAATTAAAGTACCAATAAAACCGCCTAAGAAAATAGATAAAATTAAAATTTGTAATTTTTTAGGTTTAATTGGCTCGACAGGTTCAACAGCAGTATCAACAATACGTACATTACCAATTTCACCTGCTTTTGCAATTCGAAGCTGCTGGTAAGAGTTTAATAAAGCTGTATAAAGCTGAGTCTTTACTTCAACTTCACGGTACAATTGCAAATATTGACGTTGTACATCTGGTAGTTGTTTTAATGTGCTATTTAACTCACCGATTTGTTTATTAATGGCACTCAGCTGTCCATTAATTTCGCGCATTGCTGGATGTTCAGCAGTATATTTTGCAGCCATTTCAGCTTGTTTTTGTTCAAGTTCAGCTTTTTTAGTTTCTAAAGTAATACTCTGAGTTAAATATAGTTCGGACTCTTTATTCACATCAACAGTGTTATATTGCTGACGGAATTTGTTAAATTGACGTTCAGCATCATCAAGTTGCTTTTTTAGATCTGGTAATTGTTCATCCAAAAACTTTAAGGTTTGAGCAGACTCTGCAGAGCGACGTTCAATATTTTGTGCACTATAAGTTGCTAAAATTGCATTTAAAACTTTAGTAATATGCTCTTTGTCTTGTCCTTGGTAGGTTAAGCCTAAAACTCCTGTAAGCTTCCCTTGTTCTGCAACGGAGTAATTTGAACTTATTGCATTCACTGCAGCAGGTAAAGATAAGTTCCTGATATTATAAGTTGTATCAAACTGATCTTTTGTGAAGATTGCAATTTTCCAAGAACCATACGGCCCTGCAACTTGGTTTAACTGATTCAAAGGGACATTTAATACTACTTCTTCAGTTGTTGGGTCAGTTAAACGTAAAGATTGTTTATCAAAGTTAAGATGTAAGGTTTTATCCAGATAATACGCTGGAATTTCTAGTGTACGAATTTCAAAACTTTTGAGACCATCCTTAAAGATGACTGATTTTTTATTATATTCAGTTTTATATTCAGTATCGCTTAATAAGCGATGGCTAAAAGTATTCTCTGTACTAGAAATCTGTATATTTAGATGTAATTCTTTAATGACAGAACCTAAAACTAAACGAGACTGTAAAATTTCGATTTCAGCTTGAGCTGGTGACTTTTGTTCCATCATGTTAGATAGATCACCCAATAATGCTGCAGATGCACCTTTACTGTCTTCTACTTGAACTAGTGCATCAACAGAGTAAGTATTAGGGGTGATACGTAAGTAGAGTAGAGCACATACAAGACTTAAAATAACGCATAGAGCGATAAGCTTCCACTGCGCAATGAGTGAAAAAAACAATTCTTTTAAATCAATTGTATCTTCGGTATTCGTATTTTGGTTCATAAGCTTAAAATCTTGGCGTTAAATATAAGGTTTCCAGTCAGCAATACATTGTTGAATGAGCTGACAGGTTTCATCAAAAATAGCTTGGTCGTGCTGGTAGGGATCAGGCACATTTCTATTCTGCCAATGACCCAAGCGATAAGTTTTACCTTTTGCAAAGGGCCAAGTTTGCTCAATATGTTTTTGCTGGTTTTGACTCATGACCAAAATAAGGTCAGCTTTTTTAATATGTTCAGCATTTAACTTTCTTGCAATATGAGGCTGCATATCAATCCCCCAACGTTGCATACAAAGTTGAGCTTTATTGTCTGCTTGATGACCTACAAGTCCTGAAATGCCAGCAGATTCAATATTTAATGCGGGGTATTGTTGTTTTAAGAAATATTCTGCCATAGGGCTGCGGCAGATATTTCCAATACAGACCACTAAAATGTTTTTAAATTGCATAATAATTATTGCCCCAAACGGTCTATGTTATATAAAGCATTTGAGAAAGGAATAATCTGGTTAACCACACGTTGCCAGCGAGTCAAGCCAGTCGCATCTACATAGACAATATCATTACTACGTAATTTAAATTGATTGGCTAAGCCAAAGTCACCAATGCTCATTAAGTTTAAATGATAAATTTCTGTTGTATGGTCATTAGGGTTGGTACGTACTACATAAATGCGGCTTGCACTCGCCGAAATTGGGTTAATTCCTAAGCTTTCACCCAATGCGTCGGTTAAAGTCATGCCTTGATCACGCATTGCTAAGGCTTGGTTTTTACCTGACTCACCCATGATATAAATTTTCTGGTTTTCGCGTGTACTCACATAAATCGTGTCATTGGGTTGAACTAGTAGTTTATGTAATGAATAACCCGCCTTTTCTAAATCGATTGTATTTAAATTATAGGTTCGACTATTACGAATAAGCTGAATGTAAGTATTATCGCCTCTATCACTCACACCACCAGCAAGTCCTAAAGCTGTATATACACTCACAGGCTGATCACTTAAATAAAACTGTCCGCCTTTTATTACACTGCCTTGTACCGAAAAACGCTGACCTTCATAGGATAATACACGAACCGTAACATCCGGATTTTTTAAGAAACGGGCTAAATGACTACGTAACTCACGGTTAACTTGAGCCAAAGTTTTACCAGAAGCCTTGTAGCGACCTACTAACGGGAATTGAATGTAACCACTCTGGTCAATTGGATAACCATTTGCCTGAACAGATTGTTCATTATTAACGTTGTTTACAGGAGGCGTAATTTCAGGGTAAGCCCAAAGCTGAATTGAGAGCACATCTCCTGGGCTTAAGCGGTAAATCGGTTGCTGATTTTTAAAGAGGGCTGCATAGTCACGTTGATAGTCAACCTGAGCTGGTTGTATTGCTGGTAGTGTTTCTTGAGAAATTTTTACAACATTAACGGTAGTTCCTAGGTCGGTTCTATAAACGCCCTCATTTGGAATATCGTAAGTTTGTAAACCGGAAGTAACTGCACAGCTAGCAGCACTTAAACTTAAAGCAAGAACAGAAAAAAACTGACAATACTTCACAAGAAACCCTTTGTCTATTTATCTTTAATTGATACTGTCTGTATCGTTAATCGTATAGCATTAAATGCTTATGTTAGACACAGATGGTCCGATTCTAGCTGAAAAAAAAATAAAAAACATAGAAAAAGAGTAGAGCTTTGTATGTTTAATTTATATCAACACACTTTACCATGTTATTAGTTAACTTCTACTGAACTGGAAATTAGATGGAAAGAATAAGTTAGATTATCTAAAAAGAACCTAAGATCTGTAAACACTTTTATACAATTGAATTACGGTTAATAAAAAAAAACTGATATAGTTACGCACGACTATATTTGGTCAATATGTATCATTATTTAATATATACAATTTGTAAGGAATAAGGCTAACTTTTATGCAACTTGCCGATTTAAGAATAGCGATTATAGGTTTAGGTTATGTAGGCTTGCCATTGGCGGTTGAGTTTGGGAAAAAAGGGCCGGTAATTGGATTTGATATTAATCAAAAACGTATTGATGAATTGAAAAGTGGCCAAGACCATACTCTAGAAGTTACACCTGAAGAGTTGCAACAATCACAAAACTTAAGTTTTAGTGCAAATTTAGATGATTTAGAACAAAGTAATTTTTTTATTGTAACTGTTCCAACTCCTGTTGATCAGGTCAATCGACCAGATTTAACCCCCTTAAAAAAAGCGAGTGAAACTGTAGGACAAGCTTTAAAGAAAGGCGATATCGTTGTATATGAATCTACGGTATACCCAGGTGCGACTGAAGAAGTATGTATTCCTATTTTAGAAAAAATCTCTGGCCTAAAATTTAACGAAGATTTTTTTGCAGGTTATAGTCCTGAACGTATTAACCCAGGCGATAAAATTAATACATTAACTAAAATTAAAAAGATTACCAGTGGTAGTACTCCTGAAGTGGCAAATACTGTAGATGCAGTGTATGCAAGCATTATTACTGCGGGAACTCATAAAGCTTCTAGCATTAAAGTTGCAGAGGCTGCTAAAGTTATTGAGAACACGCAACGTGATTTAAATATTGCTTTAGTAAATGAGCTCTCTGTTATTTTTGATCGAATTGGTATTGATACTTTAGACGTTTTGGAAGCCGCTGGTAGTAAATGGAACTTCTTACCGTTCCGTCCAGGTTTAGTAGGTGGGCACTGTATTGGTGTTGATCCATATTATTTGACTCATAAAGCAGAAGAAGTTGGCTATCATCCACAAGTGATTCTTGCTGGTCGTCGTATCAACGATAATATGGCACGTTATGTTGCTCGTAACACGATTAAGCTAATGCTTCAAAATGGTATTGACGTGCCTCGTGCGAAAGTTGGTGTACTCGGAGTAACTTTTAAAGAAAATTGTCCTGATATTCGTAATAGTAAAGTAGCAGATCTCATTAAAGAGTTAGAGTTCTGGGGAGCGCAGGTTGTAGTGGCAGACCCATGGGCGGATGCGGATGAAGTTAGACATGAATATGGCATAGAGCTTGGAAGAGTTGATGCTCAAAACCTTGTAGATAGCGTCATTGTTGCGGTAGGTCACAATGAGTTTCGATCACTTTCAGCAAGCGAATTACACAGTTATATGAAGGGTGAAAAACCTGTGTTAGCTGATGTTAAAAGTCTTTTTGACCGCACTGAAATGTCAGATGCTGGCTTTACTGTATTCCGTCTCTAATTTTATCTTATTATTAAATTGAAGTTTAAAACATGAAGAAATTTGCTCTTATTGGTGCAGCTGGATATATCGCACCACGTCATTTAAAAGCTATTAAAGAAACAGGTAATACTTTAGCTGTTGCCATGGATGTGAATGACTCGGTCGGTATTATGGATAGTCATTTCCCTGAAGCAGAATTTTTTACCGAGTTTGAAGAGTTTGAAGCCTATGTAGAGGATCAAAAGCTAAAAGGTGAAAAGCTAGACTACGTAGCGATTTGCTCACCAAACTATCTACACGCACCACATATGAAATATGCTTTGAAAAATGGCATTGAAGTCATTTGTGAAAAACCGTTGGTACTGAATTCAGAAGACTTAAACATGCTTTCTGAATATGAAAAAGAATACGGTGCCAAAGTAAACTCAATTTTACAATTACGTTTACATCCTTCAATTATTGCATTGCGTGATAAAGTCCAAGCTGCGCCAGCAGATAAAGTATTTGATGTGGACCTTACTTATTTAACTTCCCGTGGTAAATGGTATTTAAAATCATGGAAAGGGCTGGACCAAAAGTCAGGTGGGGTAGCAACGAATATCGGTGTGCATTTCTATGACATGTTGCACTTTATTTTTGGCAAAATTATTAAAAATGAAGTGCATTTCCGTGATGAAAAAACTGCTTCTGGTTATTTGGAATATGAGCGTGCACGTGTACGTTGGTTCTTGTCAATTGATGCGAATAACCTTCCAGAAAATGCGGTACAAGGTGAAAAACTGACCTATCGCAGTATTACTATTGAGAATGAAGAGCTTGAATTCTCAGGTGGTTTTACCGATTTGCATACACAGAGTTATCAACGTGTGTTGGAAGGTAAAGGTTACGGAGTTGAAGAAAACCGCGCAGCTATTGAAACGGTTGAAGTGATTCGTGTTTCTCCGATTGTTGAAAACCCAGAAAACCCACATCCACTATTGGCAAAGGTGAAAAAAGCATGAGCTTTTATCAACATGAAACTGCCATAGTTGATGATGGCGCACAAATTGGTGATGATTCGCGTGTTTGGCATTTTGTTCATGTCTGCGGCGGAGCCAAAATTGGTAAAGGCGTATCTTTAGGTCAAAATGTATTTGTTGGTAACCGAGTTGTGATTGGTGACCACTGTAAAGTCCAAAATAATGTATCTGTTTACGATAATGTATTTTTGGAAGAAGGCGTATTTTGTGGCCCAAGCATGGTCTTTACGAATGTGTATAACCCACGTTCTTTGATAGAGCGTAAAGATCAATATCGTGATACTTTCGTAAAAAAAGGTGCCACACTAGGCGCAAATTGTACGATTGTTTGTGGTGTTACTATCGGGGCGTATGCTTTTGTTGGTGCTGGTGCTGTAGTTAATAAAGATGTATCTGCTTATGCGCTAATGGTCGGTGTACCTGCTAAACAAATCGGCTGGATGAGTGAGTTTGGTGAGCAGCTTGACCTCCCTTTACAAGGCCAAGCTCAAGCTATCTGTTCTCATACAGGGGCAGTTTATAAACTAGATGGAACGACACTGACAAAGCAGGGTTAATATGATTGACTTTATTGATTTAAAAACACAGCAAAATCGAATTAAAGATAAAATTGATGCTGGCATTCAAAATGTATTGACACATGGTCAGTACATTTTAGGCCCAGAAGTAATTGAGTTGGAAGAAAAGCTTGCTGCCTATGTGGGGGCTAGACATTGTATTACTTGTGCCAATGGAACAGATGCCTTGCAAATTGCGCAAATGGCATTTGGTATTGGTCCAGGTGATGAAGTAATTACGCCAGGCTTTACCTATATTGCGACAGCGGAAACAGTTGCACTATTAGGTGCAAAACCTGTCTACGTTGATGTAAATCCGAAAACTTATAATTTAGACGTTGAAAAATTAGAAGCAGCAATTACTCCTCGGACCAAAGCCATTATTCCTGTGAGTTTATATGGTCAATGTGCTGACTTTGATGCAATCAATGCGATTGCATCAAAGTATGGTATTCCTGTGATTGAGGATGCTGCGCAAAGTTTTGGTGCAACCTATAAGGGCCGTAAAAGCTGTAACCTAAGTACGGTTGCCTGTACTAGCTTTTTCCCAAGTAAGCCATTAGGTTGCTATGGAGATGGCGGTGCTATTTTTACCAATGATGATGAGCTTGCTAAAGTAATTCGTCAGATTGCGCGTCATGGTCAAGATAAGCGTTATCATCATATTCGGGTGGGTGTAAATAGCCGTTTAGATACCTTGCAAGCAGCTATTTTATTACCAAAATTAGAAATTTTGGATGATGAAATGCAAGCACGTCAAAAAGTAGCTGAAATTTATAATCAGTTATTCAGTCAAGCCGGTATTAATACTACACCATATCTTGAATCGCATAATACGAGTGCTTGGGCACAATATACGATTCAGGTTGATAACCGTACAGAAGTTCAAGAAAAACTAAAAGCACAAGGTATTCCAACAGCGGTGCATTATCCGATCCCTTTAAACAAACAACCTGCTGTGGCCGATGTAAGTGTGAAGTTGCCTGTCGGTGATGCGATTGCTGAAAGAGTTATGAGTTTGCCTATGCATCCTTACTTAGATGAAGTAAAAATTGTTAAAGTTGTAAATTGTTGGAAATAAAATGAAAATATTAATGCTTGCACCCTATTCTTCACCTATTGTTCAGCGTTTATCTAAAGCTTTAGAAAAATATAGTGAATGTGAGGTTTGGGTTGCAAGCTTTAATGTGGAAACTGATTTAGAAAAAAAAGTAATTAGTTTAGGTGAAATTAATAGTTTTATTGATTATTTTAAATTTTACAAAGTTAATAAATTAGTAAAAAAACTAAATCCTGATATAGTTCACGCCCATATTATTAATCACTATGGGATTATGGCTATATTCCAGAAAAAGCCATTAATAGTAGGATTATGGGGTTCTGACGTTATGTTAGCGCCGAATAAAGGCTCACTTTTAAAGAGAGAGATGTTTAAGCTAATTAATGCTATAGTTATAAAAAAAGCAAATTTGATGCATACCTCTTCTAATCATATATTAGAGGAGCTTGTAAAAAAACATGGAAAATATATTAAAAATAAAATTAATGTTTTTTATTGGGGGTTTCCTGTAGAAAAGCCTTCAGATACTAATTATCAATTGATTCAAGCTATGTTGAAAAAGGAATATAGTATTGAACAGGATAATCATTTGATAGTTTTTCCTCGGGGTCTATCAAAAGTATATGATCCAGATAATGTTGTAAAAGTTATTAAAAAGCTCTCGAATATTAAAGAATTGAAAATTGTTGTTTTGCGTGGCTTCTCATCTGAGGAAGATGTTAAAAATTTTAAAGATAAATTAGGAGCAGATGAGGATAAAATAATTTTTATTAATAGATTGCTAAATACAAATGAGTTATACGTTCTTTATAGTCAAACAAAATATCATGTATCTATCCCTATTTCGGATGCTTTAGGAGGAGGCGTGATTGAACCATTTTTAAGAGGAAGTTTTCCCATATTAAGTAATATAAAACCATATAAAAATTTTGTAGAGCAAAATTCAGGTTTTGTCTTAGAGGATTATTCTGAATCTAGTTTGAATAATTTGGAGCAGAAAATCTTAAATAATCAACTTGAATTAGAAGGCTTGTCGTTAAATAGTGATTATTCAGCCCAAGCAATAGTAAATAAATTTAAGAAACTCTATGAAATAGTCTTAAAATGAATATAAAAAAAATATTACACTTTAGTCTTGGTCCGATCGGGGCAGCATTGCTAGGCATTTTGACCATACCCGTATTAACTTGGATGTTTACAGTAGAAGATATTGGCCGATTTAGTATTTTACAAATTGTGCTGAGCTTTTCTTGTATTTTGCTCACATTAGGCTTAGATCAAGCATATGTAAGAGAATATCATGAAGTTGAGAATAAGGCTGTTGTATTTAAAACCTCAATTCTAACTTCAGTTTTATTTAGTATACTTATTGCCACGTTGTTTATAATTTTTAGTATAGATTCTATTTCACAAAATGCATATAAAATATCATCATATTATTTGTCTTCTATGACAATAGTCTGTGTGATTTTGACTATGCTGCTTAGATATGTCACGTTGAATATTAGAATGCAAGAAAAAGGTTTGATCTATTCGATAAGCCAAATTTTTCCAAAAATATTTCTTCTTATAGCTGTTTTGGGTTTATTTTTTTTAGGATCCAATAAATTCGATTTTAATAAATTAATTACAATTCAGGCTATTTCATTATTTTTAGTATTGATAATTTTTTGTGTATATATTAAAGGTGATTTGATTGATCTTTTAAAAGTAAATTTTGATTATAAGCTATTGAAAAAAATGCTTATTTTTGGATTTCCACTAGTTGTCAGTGGGTTGGTCTTTTGGTTAATGCAAGCATGTTCTCGTATATTTTTATTAAACTACTCCACATTATTAGAGGTTGGACTTTTTAGTGTTGCTGTTAGTATAGCAGCAGGTTTTAGTGTCTTAACAACCATTTTTAATACAATATGGGTTCCAACAATTTATAAATTAATTAAAGAAGGCGATCCAGTTAACGAAGTGGAGCGTGTAAGTCAGTTTATTGCATTAGTAATTTCATTTATATTATTTGCTGTCTGTATCTGTATGCCACTAATTCCAAAATTCTTACCAAATACATATAATGAAATTGGACATATAATTTTGTTGTGTGTTTTACAGCCTCTACTTTATACTTTATCTGAATCTACAGCTATAGGAATATTAGTTAAAAGAAAAACAATTATATCTATATTTGTAAGTGTTGTTGGTTTGCTTTCCAATATAATTCTATTATGGTTTCTTGTTAAAAGCTATGGTGCTATAGGGGCAGCCATATCTTTGGCTATTTCATTTTGGATTTATTTCGTTCTTAGAACTGAAGTTTCTAGTCGAATTTGGAAGGACTTTAAAAGATATAAATTATACTTACATAGTTTGCTTTCGGTAGTATTTTCACTTTTAATTTCTTTAATGAGTTTGAATTATATTTATCTTATTCTCACAGCATTATTGTTTCTGATATTTAGTATTTTGATGTTTTTTGATGTTTTTAGAAATATTTTTAGAAATATTTCTTCATATATGAGGGTGTTATGAGAAATATAGTTAACTATTCAAATGATAAAATATTATTGTTTCTTATTTTTCCTATTGCCCTTATTTTTATTATAGGTGGGTTTGTTTCAGAATTTTATGCAACAACACCATTTATATCGTTAGTAGCTTCCTTTTTATTTGTAATAATTATTTTTGCAAATATAGCTTACGGAAAAAATATACTTATTAATCCATTAAGTATATTTTCATTTATGTATTTAGGATATGTATTTGGTTCATTCTATTATGCTTTTAGTGATGGTGATTTTGGAAAGTTTTTATCTTATTTGAACTTAAGTCGACTTGAAGCTGAGTTGTATTTATTTTATTCTATTTTATATGCAGTAGTTTGTTACTTGTTTTTTGTATTTGGGTTTAGTATTTTTTATAAGAAAAAAAATGTTGTTCTAAGAGGAACATGGAGCGGCTCTTATTATGATAGTTTATTGATTTTATATAAACCCATTTGTTTTCTTCTTATAACCATTGGTTTGGCTTATTGGGTATGGATGAGTTATACATTAGCAGGAGGTGTTATCCCTATGCTACTGTATTTTCAAGCTTTTAGGCATCTTATTGAGGATGCTCAACTATCAACTCTGCCATATCATTTATATTACGCTGGGGTTTTTTTATGGTTAATTGCATCAGTTGTTAAAAACAATAAAGTTAGTTTCTATTTTGTGTTGTTCAGTTTTATTGGTTTAGTTATAGGTTTATCTACAGGTCGTATTACTTTAGCTTTTACTTATGTAATGGCCCAAATGATTTTCTACTATTTTTGTTTCCCTGAAAAAAGAAGAAAAATTATAATTTTTCTTTTTTCATTAATGAGCTTGGGATTTGTTGTTTACTTTTTAAGGATATTAAGTAATCAGTATTTTATGGGTGTTGATCTTGATTTATCAGAGAAAAGTTTCATAGGTACTATTATTGGTGATGGTAATATCACTGATTTACAGCAGCTAGTAATAGTTTTTAAAACATTTGATAGTTCTAATATGTTACTAGGAAAATCTTATTTAGATACCTTTAGAAATACGATAGGCACACAATTTGGTTATGAACCTCATTCAATTGGATTACTTATTAAGGAGCTCTATATTCCTAGTACCTCAGGTGCACCAACACCAGGGGCTATAGGTGAGGCGTATGCTAATTTTATTTTTGCAGGGCCTGCAATCATATTTCTTGTTGGTGGTGTTTTTTCATATATATATATGACGGTTTTAGATTCAAAAAATCCATTAGTAATAATGATTTACTCTATTTTTTTGGCACGATTTGTATTTATGTACCCTAAGGTTGATTCGACGATGATGGTCAACTTCCTTTGGGGTGCTGGACCTTTGATTGTAATTTGGTTTTGCCTAAGATTAACCTTTAATTTGATTAAAAAGTAGCTATTATGAAAATTGCACATTTAACATCTGCACATCCTCGTTTTGATACGCGTATTTTTGTTAAACAATGTTGTTCTCTTGCTAAAAGTTATGAAACTTATTTGGTAGTTGCCGATGGCAAAGGAGATGAAGTCAAAAATTTAGTAAAAATTCTGGATGTTGGTAAGTTTAATGGGCGAAAGAACCGTATGCTTAATGCTCCTAATGCTGTATTCGAAAAAGCGCTTGCTTTAGATGCAAAAATTTATCATCTCCACGATCCTGAGCTTATTCCAATCGGTTTAAAACTAAAGAAACTAGGGAAAAAAGTTTTTTTTGATGCACATGAAGATTTGCCTAATCAGATTATGTCGAAACATTATTTGAATCTCGTATCTAAAAAGATCATCGCTTTTTTAGTTAAAGCTTATGAGAAATATGCTTGTGCTAAATTAGATGGGATTGTGGCAGCAACCCCATTTATTCGAGATAAATTCCTTAAAATTAATAAAAATACAATTGATATTAATAATTACCCAAAATTAGAAGAGTTTAGCTCAATCCCTACAAATGCTTTAAAAGGAAATCAAGTTTGTTATATCGGTGGTTTAGCAGATGTGCGTGGAATTGTTGAAATGGTTCAGGCAGTTAATTCAACACAAAGTGAAGCCAAACTGGTACTTGCTGGAGACTTTTCAGATAAAAATTTAGAGCAATCTGTAATGGAAATGCAAGGATGGGAAAAAGTTAACTTTCTAGGCTATGTAGGCCGAAATGAAATAAAGAATACTTTAGCTTCATCTGTTGCGGGCTTAGTTGTTTTACATCCAACACGAAGTTATTTAGATTCATTGCCTGTAAAAATGTTTGAATATATGTGTGCAGGAATACCAGTAATTGCTTCAGACTTTCCTTTATGGCGCTTTATTGTAAATGATGCACAATGTGGGATTTGTATTGATCCTTTAAAACCTCATGAAATTGCTAAGGCCATAGATTATTTTATAAATAACCCTGATAAGGCTAGAGTCCTTGGAGAACAGGGGCGAGCTGCAGTTTTAGAAAAGTATAATTGGAGCATTGAAGAAAATAAACTTTTGAATTTCTATTCAAGTATTTTGGATATTTGAAATGATGGAAAATAAAAAAACATTTTGGTTTATTAACCAATATAGCTCAACTCCTGAAACAGCAATGGGTGGTCGACATTATTATTTGGCGCAAGAGTTAGCTAAAAAGGGTCATCAAGTTTATGTGATTGCTGGGCGTTATAGTCATTTACTTCGTAATCCGAAAAAATTTGAGGAACGGTATCTCATTGAGGAGATTATTCCTAATTTCTCATTTGTATGGGTGAATTTACCAGAGTACGAAGAAGCACATAGCAAACAACGTGTATTAAACTGGTTTAAGTTTTCATGGCTCTTGCGTACTTTGGCAAATGTAATTCCAGTAAAACCTGATGTAATTTTATATTCTTCTCCTTCACTTATTGGTTATTTGGGGGCTAAATATTTAGCTAATAAATTTAATACTCCTTTTATCTTTGAAGTGCGGGATATTTGGCCTCTAACATTAATGGAATTAGGAGGCCATTCTCCAAGCCATCCATTCATAAAATTTATGCAATGGATTGAAGACAGGGCTTATAGAAAAGCTGATTACGTATTTTCAAATTTATATAATGCTATTGAACATATGCAAAGTCGAGGTTTAGACAGTAGTAAGTTTCACTGGATCCCTAATGGGGTGCCTTTAGATGAAGTGTCTCAAAAACAAACTCTAAGTACAGAAACGGTTGCTCAATTACCTCAAAATAAATTTATCATTGGTTACACAGGAACAATTGGTGTTGCTAATGCTATAGATGATCTTATTGAAGCAGCACAGATGCTATCAACTAATCCACATTTACATTTTGTCCTTGTAGGTTCGGGAAAGGAAAAAGATAATTTAATACAAAAAGTTAATTCTCTGGGCTTACAGAATATTACTTTTATTGATGCGATTCCAAAGAAGCAAATTCAGTCAATGCTTGAGCAATTTGATGTTTGTTATATAGGTTGGCAGAAAAATCCACTTTACCGTTTTGGTATAGCGCCCAATAAATTACCTGAATACCTATATGCAGGTAAACCAATTATTCATGCCTTTTCTGGTAAGGGTGATATAGTTCAGCAAGCGCAAGCGGGAATTACAATTGAAGCAGAAGATCCTCAAGCAATTGTAGGAGCGGTAGAACAATTATATGCGCTCACTGCAGAGCAGCGGCAACAGCTAGGTGCCAATGGTAAACAGTTTGTATTACAAAACCTTGAATATGCCATGATTGCAGAAAAACTCGAAAATATTGTTTTTAAGGATAACTTATGAAACGGTTGGTCGATATCATTATTGCTGCTATAGCATTAACTCTGCTTTCACCTTTATATTTCTATGTTGCATATAAGGTGAAAAAAAACTTAGGTTCGCCAGTATTGTTTCGTCAGGTTCGCCCGGGTTTACATGGTAAACCGTTTGAAATGATTAAATTTCGAACCATGAAAGATGCAACAGACGCGCAAGGTAATCCCCTCCCTGATAATGAGCGTCTAACGCCATTTGGTAAAATACTTCGTTCTACCAGCCTTGATGAAATGCCTGAGCTTTGGAATGTAATCAAAGGTGATATGAGTATTGTAGGTCCACGGCCTTTGCTGATGGAGTATTTACCACTTTATAATAAAGAACAAGCAAAGCGACATGAGGTACGTCCAGGAATGACTGGTCATGCTCAGGTTAATGGGCGTAATGCAATTGGTTGGGAAGAAAAGTTTAAACTTGATACGTGGTACGTTGAAAACAGATCGCTTTGGTTAGATTTTAAAATTATGCTACAAACCGTTAAAAAAGTAATCGCTAAAGATGATATTAATGAAGCTGGCGAGGCAACTATGACGAAGTTTACAGGTTCAAAGTCGGAAGCAGATAAATGAATAACCAAGTCTATGCTATTTATGGTGCTTCAGGCTGTGGCCGTAGTTTGATGCCTGTTGCAAGACAACAACTTCAACGTCATGGTATTGCAGCTGAAATTTATTTTATTGATGACAGTTTACAAGAAGAAAAGATAGTAAATGGGCATACAGCTTTAAACTATCAATCTTTTAAAACAATAGAATGTTCTAATAAGTATGTATTAATTGCGATTGCTAATAGTCAGATTCGTGAAAAAATTGCAAATCAGTTGGTTGACGATGGTATTACACTTTGGTCCGTACAAGCTGATAACACAGTAATCATGGATAATGTTGAAATCAGTGAAGGTGCTGCCTTAAGTCCTTTCGTTTCAATTACATCAAACATAAAAATTGGTAAATGTTTTCATGCTAATTTATACAGCTATGTTGAGCATGACTGTGTGATTGGCGACTATGTAACTTTTGCACCAGGTGTTAAGTGCAATGGCAACATTCATATTGAAGATCATGCATACATTGGTGCTGGGGCATTCATAAAACAAGGTACACCTGATAGGCCCTTAGTGATTGGTAAAGGTGCTATTGTTGGTATGGGTGCAGTTGTGACTAAAAGTGTACCAGCAGGTGTAACCGTTGTAGGTAACCCTGCCAGAATTTTAGAAAGTAAGTAAGAAATATTTTTTATTAGGAAATCAAAATGTTAAATACTGCATTTGAACCATGGCCAAGTTTTACAACAGAAGAAGCTGACGCAGTCAAAAATGTATTACTATCAAATAAAGTAAACTATTGGACCGGTCAAGAATGTAGAATTTTTGAAAAAGAATTTGCCGAGTTTTCTGGTACAAAATATGCGGTCGCTTTGGCAAATGGAACTGTGGCGCTCGATGTTGCATTAAAAGCTTTAGATATTGGTGCAGGTGATGATATTATTGTGACGTCTCGTACTTTTCTTGCTTCAGCAAGTTCTATTGTAACGGCGGGTGCTAATCCTGTTTTTGCCGATGTAGAATTAGATTCTCAGAATATTTCACGACGTACGATTGAAGCTGTCATTACACCAAATACTAAAGCCATTATTTGTGTGCATTTAGCAGGTTGGATGTGCGATATGGATTCGATTATGCAACTTGCTGCTGAGCGTGGCATCTATGTTATTGAAGATTGCGCACAGGCTCATGGTGCAAAATATAAAGGTAAAGCTGCAGGGTCAATCGGTCATATTTCTGCTTGGTCTTTTTGCCAAGATAAGATTATGACAACTGGTGGTGAGGGTGGTATGGTCACCACAAATGATGAGACACTTTGGAAAAAAATGTGGTCATATAAAGACCATGGTAAAAGCTACGATAGTATTTATAATAAGCAACACCCTCCAGGTTTCCGCTGGTTGCATGACTCATTTGGTACTAACTGGCGCATGATGGAAATGCAAGCAGTTATTGGTCGAATTCAGTTAACACGTATGACTGAATGGACAGAAAAGCGTACTGAAAATGCAGAAAAGATTTTAAAAGCGTTTGAAAACTCTCCTTACTTTAACGTTCATATCCCTTCAGAGGATTATGTTCATGCGTATTATAAATGTTATGTACAAGTGAATTTAGAGATGTTACCAGAAGGTTGGTCACGTGATCGTATAATGCAAGAAATTAATACCCAAGAGGTGCCTTGTTTTAGTGGCTCCTGTTCAGAAGTTTATTTAGAGCATGCTTTCGATGGTACCCCATGGCGTCCAGAAAAACGTTTAGAAAATGCACAGAAATTAGGTGAAACAAGCCTGATGTTCTTGGTACATCCGACTCTAAGCCAAGATAGTATAGAAAAAACAATTAGTGCAATTAATGCTGTTTGTAGAGCTATACAATCATAAAATGTGAAGCTATTCGTATAGCTTTCTTTTGAATTATGATCTGATTTAAAGTTATGTAACCGCTGCGTAAATTTTATTTCTAGTTATATCAGAAATGAGTATAAATATCGCACGGTTACTAGAACGATTAGAAGAGTATTGTGAAAAAGATTATTTATCAGTTTGCGTCTGCCCCAAGACTTGCCAAACAATGTTTTTTGGTTCTTGTAGACCTTTTTGCTTTTCCTATTATTTTGTGGCTATGTTACGCCATTCGATTGTTTGATTTAGGTGCTGAAGTTATCCCAGGTATTAACTATGGAGTAGCGATCGTTACTATCGTTGCTATTTTAAGTTTAATGCTAACAGGGGTATATCGCTTTATTGTCCGTACTTTTAATGAAGCCTTTATTGCAAAATTAGCGCTTGCTGTTGCCCTGATGGTGGTTGTTTTATATGGCCTAAATGCATTCTCAGCAGCCTTTGTTCCAACTTCAATTCCATTGATGTTTGGTTTCTTAATGTTTAGTTGGGTTTGGTGTAGCCGTGCATTCATTCGTTTTATTGTAAAGACTACATTACTCACAGGCGAAGAAAGAAAGCGTATCGCAATTTATGGTGCCGGTGATGCCGGCCAGCAAATTGCAGCTGTGCTTTATCGTTCTGACAACCATTTACCTGTTTTCTTCATTGATGATAATAGTTCTTTGCAAGACCATATGATTGGTGGTTTAAAAGTTTATTCTGTTGAAAAGGCATTACAACGTTTTAGCAAAGATCGTATTGATGAAATTTTGCTGGCACTGCCTTCTGTGGGGCGAGTTCGTAAAACCGAAATCATTCAGCAGTTTGAAATTGCCCGCTTAAAAATTACTGAATTACCTGGTTTGACTCGTCTAGTGGATGGTGAAATTCAGGTCTCAGATATACAAGAAGTTGATATTATTGATTTATTGGGGCGTGACCCCGTTCCGCCAGTTGCTCATTTAATTGCTAAAAATATTCAGAATAAAATCGTGATGGTAACAGGTGCAGGCGGTTCAATTGGTTCAGAATTATGCCGTCAAATTATCAAGAATCAACCAAAAATGTTGGTGTTGTATGAGCTCACAGAATTCGCCTTATATGATATTGATAAAGAGTTAAGACAAACAGCAGTATGTGAAATTATTCCAATCTTGGGAACTGTGCAGGATCAGCAAAAACTGGAGCGTATTATTGAACAATATCATATACAAACGGTTTATCATGCTGCAGCTTATAAGCATGTGCCTTTGGTAGAATGTAATCCAATCGCAGGACTAAAAAATAATGCGATTGGCACAGCAAATAGTTTAAATGCGGCAGTGAAAAAAGGGGTTGAAACCTTTGTTCTGATCTCAACCGATAAAGCGGTGAGACCAACCAATGTCATGGGTGCCTCAAAACGTATGGCCGAGCTCTATTGTCAGGCGGTAGCTGAAACCAAACCTGCTACGCAAATCAGTATTGTCCGTTTTGGTAATGTATTGGGATCTTCTGGTTCTGTGGTTCCATTATTTAAACAGCAGATCGCGAAAGGTGGTCCAATAACAGTGACGCATCCTGATGTAACTCGTTATTTTATGACCATTCCTGAAGCTTCTCAGTTGGTGATCCAAGCGGGTGCATTAGGTTCCGGTGGCGATGTATTCTTGCTTGATATGGGGGAGCCGGTCCGAATTCAAGATTTGGCACGCCAAATGATTAAGCTCAGCGGTTTAAAAGTGAAAGAAACAGGGTCATTGGACGGTGATATTGAAATTGCCTATAGTGGTTTGCGTCCTGGTGAAAAACTTTATGAAGAACTGCTTATTGATCAGGATAATACTGAATATACTGAACATACGCGGATCTTACGTTCGTTTGAGAAACACTTTTCATTACAAGAAATTGAGTGTGTCTTTGGTAAAATCAATCAAATGACAGCAATCGATCATGATGTGGACTGGGCTTTAACCCAGCTTGAACATTATGTAGACGGCTACAAACGTAGCAGTGAAGTTAGAGTGAACTAAGAGCACTTTGTGGTAAGTAGTTTAATCTAAGTTTAAGCTTTGAGATCTAACATCTCTTTGAGATAAGTAAAATTTAATCTAAATTCAGATATAGCAAGCTGTAAATTTAATTTAGTTATTAGAATTCAGCTTGCTTTTTTGTATGATAAAAGGCCAATAGACTGCAATAAATTAGGAAATGATGTTTCCTTCCCTAATTTTATATTTGTTTATTACCTATAAAAAAGAGACGCTGTCATGAAAATAGTAAGAAAAAGAACTTATTTTTCATCTACTCTAAAATTTTTGGTGGCTACTCTATTCGTATTAAATATAACTACAAATATTACTCATGCAGATACGGTCAATACCGCCAATAGTTGCGGTGGGCTGCATGATCAACAATCTTGGAGTTTATGGGATAGTTATGGGAAAAAACGTATCACAGATATATTAAATACTCGCCTCATAAAGCAAGGCGATACCTATGCGCTTTATGACACACAAATTTTATTTAATAATTTATTTGATTTAGCCGTCCGTTGTAATTATCCAGATAGAATTCGAGAATTTGCCGATATTATCCAGATGACCTATAAAAAGTTAGAACCTTTACCTCAAATAGGGGAACAGGCTGTTGTCTGGGTATGCCGTGGAGGCACTCGTTGTCAAAACGGAAATTTACTAGGAAAAGAAGTTCAGTTAAGTAGTGCACAGTTTTTAGGTTTTGCTTCTGAAGTGGCTAATGAGCTAGATCGAGTTTATCCAAAGGAGTCTCATGCTCAGCAGTTTGTTTTGCAAACGGCAAAAATATCTGCAAATCGATTAAGTGAGTGGTCTACGAATACGCTTCCAAATATTTCTAAAAGAATAACAGCAGTACCAAATGATATACATAATGGGTCTTCTAATATGTTTACAGATAAAGACTTATGGCAGATCGTAATTTTTAGTAATATCGCAGGTATCGTAGATAGACATCCAGATTATCTTATAAAGATTTTCGGTAATCAGAGCAATTTTGTCCAACAAAAAAACTATTTTTCAGCACTAGCTTCTTTAATGAAAGCTAGAGTAAGTAAAAATCCAATCCTATATAATAGTAAAAAAATTAGTATTAATGATCTTGATCGAGGTTTTTGGAATTCTATTAATGATAATAAATATGCAGGCTATTCTAGTCTAGAAGTGCCAGTGACTTGTGACCCTAATAATTCCGAAAAAACTATGGCTGTAGTTAATTTAGGTAATATCAAAAAACAACTAAATCTTGGTTGGGATTTTAGCCATGCACGTAGGTTAACTAATTTATTCTTTGCCTTGGATAGAAATCGTATAGCAATCAAAAAAGTGTATGGTAGTAATATTAGTAGCATTTTACCATCCGATGCTGATAAGGTTGGATTTATTAACCAATTAAAATCAAATGTTTGGAATCAAGATAAGCAATATCCACTATTTTCGAATTATTATAATGGGGCTAATGGGTGGTATAGAGTAGGGTATCATAAAGGAGGAAAGACTTGTGATGAGGGTGTTTCTCCTTATGGTTTGAGCAATTCTTATTTATCTGGTGGTTATGTTGTATGGGGGGGAGATGATCCCTTACTTTTACAACTTGGTGAAACTATATATAATTTGATATATTCTACTAATACTCAAGACCAAAAATTCATGAATAAATATTATGTTGGTTATTTACCAGATTCACCAGCATATAAAATAAATGCTCTTAATTTTTTCCCAACTTTAGTTGTATCAAAATAAAGTATTGGTGTAGTGTTGTAAGTGCAGAATATTTGAAATTATTATTAATATATTCTTAGATATAAAAGACAGCCTATCTCTGGAATAGTTTGTCATTTTTATTTAATTGGAAAATTAATTATCTAGTACACTCTATTTTTTATCTTCTGATAATGCCGATTAATAAATAAGTAGGCATCGATTGAAGGTTTAAAGAGGGTTTTATACATTAATCTTATACAAAGATAGCACCCATCGAATTTGATAGTTAAATTTCATATCAACTCATTCAACAACGCTAGTAGCCAGATATGACTATAGCAAAAGAGTAATACAACACAGATCAATACCAGCATCTGGATAGCGCATTAAAAACGAAGTCATCAAGAAAGTCCTTGCACAAAAAATGATAGCTAAATGTGCCCATTCTCCTGAGGTAATTTTATTATTATGGGATAATGTTAAATTGGAACTAGAGATTAAAGGTGTAATTTAACTATACTCAACATAACTTTTAATCATCCACAAATTATTTAATTCTTATGATCAAAAAGGCAGTTTTACCGGTAGCTGGATTAGGTACACGTTTTTTACCAGCAAGTAAGTCAATTCCCAAAGAAATGGTTACAGTGGTTGATCGCCCTGCAATTGAATATGTAGTGCGTGAAGCTGTCGAGGCTGGAATTGAACAAATTATTTTGGTAACTCATTCATCTAAGGCATCAATTGAAAATTATTTTGATCGAAACTTTGAACTAGAAACGACTCTAGAGCAAAAGAAAAAGTTCGATTTACTTGAAGAAATTACGCAGATCATTCCTTCTCATGTAAGTGTTGTAAGTGTAAGACAACCGCAACCTTTGGGTTTGGGGCATGCCGTTTTATGTGCAAAAAGTATTGTTGGGCAAGATGATTTTGCTGTGTTATTGCCAGATGTCTTGGTGCAAGACAACTCAGGAAAAAATGATTTATCGCGTATGATTTCACGCTATGAATCAAGTCAAGCTGCTCAAATCATGGTTGAGGCAGTACCAGACCATCTTGTAGATCAATATGGAATTGTTGATGTAAAGCAGAACCCGGATGAGGGTGAAAGTATTGCTATGCAGGGAATTATCGAAAAGCCTGCTATAGGTTCTGCACCGTCTAATTTATCTGTGGTGGGGCGTTATATTTTACCCGCTAAGATTATGCAGCTTTTGGAAAATACTCCGAAAGGCGCGGGCAATGAAATTCAGTTAACTGATGCTATTGCGATGCTTCAAGAAACCGATACCGTTGAAGCCTATCGTATGCAAGGCCAAACTTTTGACTGTGGCAGCAAGCTTGGCTATTTGAAAGCTGTACTACACTATGGTGTTGCACACCCTAAGTTAGGATTGGAATTTAAACAGCTGATTCAAGAACTTAAATTATAAAGTTTTGTAGTTCTGCTTAAGCATTTGTAAAAACTACTGAATATAGTAGCTGAGCAGTATATTCTCTTCCTGTAAAGGGAAGAGAAATCTATAAAATACGAAAAATCAGGTGTGCAATGAAAATCGCAGTATTTGGAACAACGTTACATGCCGGCGTGATGGCAGCGTTATTAGCTGAATATGGTAATCAAATTTACTGGTGTACAAGTGTCACCTGTGAAGAAAATATTTCTGTACTTTCGTATCAAGACCAAGACGTAAATAATTATTTAAATAAGCAGCGAAAAGCGGGTTTCTTAAAAGAGAGCCCTTTTTCTGAGATTCCTTTAGATATTGAAGTTTATTTATTTTGTTTTAGCCCAACACAAATTGAACTTGCATTAAAAACAGTAGAGAAACTGAGTGAACGACCTATTGTTCATCCGCGATTAATGATTAATGGCTCTACTTTTGGTTTGCATGGTACAGAGAAATTAAAACAGCATTTGCCAAAAGATGAGTGGGTTTATTTTCCTGATGTGATTCAAGAAGGTAATGCCATCAATAGTGTATTGAATGTAAAACATGTCATTGTTGGTGTGGAATCTAGAGATGCAAGTGAAACCATGCAAGAGTTATTGCGTCCTTTTTTCCAATTTAGTTATCAATATTTATTTATGCCGATTTTAGATGCTGAGTTCACCAAACTGAGTATTTCAGGCATGTTGGCTACCCGCATTAGTTATATGAATGATTTGGCTATGGTCGCCGAAAAGTTAGGTATTGATATTGCGAATGTAAAGCATGGTATTGCTGCTGACACACGTATTGGTGCTGCATATTTATCGCCGGGTGTAGGATTTGGTGGTGAGAACTTTTCGCATGATATTTTAACACTTTCGAGTACTGTCTCTGAAACTGGAACAAAAAGTCGACTTTTGGAACAGGTTTGGGCAATTAATGAACAACAGAAAGAAATTTTATTTCGTAAGTTATGGAATTATTATCACTGTAGTCTAAATGGCAAAACAGTTGCGATTTGGGGTGCTTCTTTTAAAGAAAATACTTCGAATGTACATAATTCACCGATTCATATTTTATTAGCCGCATTATGGGCACAGGGTGTAATAGTACGTCTGCATGACCCTCAAGCCTTAGATGAAATAGCTGCAACTTATGGGCATCGTGAAGATTTAATTTTATGTACTGATCAATATGAGGCGGTACGAGATGCTCATGCGCTATGTCTAGTCACGGCGTGGAAGCAATATTGGAGTCCTGACTTTAAGCAACTACAACAGTTAATGAAGCATCCTTTAATTTTAGATGGACGTAATATTTATGATCCTGCGTATGTAAAGGCGAAAGGTTTTGCTTATGAAGGAGTTGGTCGCTTATGAGTAAATCAATTGAGCAATTTCCAAAGGAATTAGTCTCACCTTTAGGTCATCTTGAAAATTTAAGTGAAAAAAACTCAAAATTACATATAAAAGAGTTGTTTGCTTTAGAGCCAGATCGTTTTCAAAATTATTCTGTAAAATTTGATCAATTATTTTTTGATTATAGTAAGCACCGCTTAACCAAAGATATCTTGGGACAATTAGTAGCTCTTGCGAAGACTAAAAGCTTAACCGAATGGATTAATCGCCTTTTTTCACAGAATAAAATTAATTGTACTGAGCAACGTGAAGCAATGCACTGGGCATTGCGTTTACCTGTTGACTATCCGAAGTTTGCAGATTTAACAGAACTAGTTCATAGCCAGTTACAACGCATGTATACCTTAGTGGAAAAAATCCATGCAGGGCAATATCGGGGTTCAACTGGTGAAGTGATTCAAGACGTTGTTAATATTGGGGTGGGTGGTTCTGATTTAGGACCACAAATGGTCACGCATGCTTTATCTGATTTTAAGGTAAAAACAGCTAAGCCCTTAAATATTCATTTTGTTTCGACTATGGATGGTAGTCAGTTATCTGAGTTGCTCCATCAACTTCGTCCTGAAACAACTTTATTTATTATTTCATCTAAATCTTTTGGTACGATTGATACTTTATCAAATGCTCAAACAGTTCGTCAGTGGCTTGAAAAAGCGTTAGGAACACATGCTCGTGTATTAAAAAGTCACTTTATTGGTATATCTACAAAAGCTGACAAAATGTCAGAATGGGGAATCGCGCCTGAAAACCAGTTATTACTGTGGGACTGGGTAGGTGGGCGTTATTCTCTGTGGTCTTGTATCGGTTTACCTATTGCTTTGACGATTGGTGTGGAAGGCTTCCAGCAACTTTTAGCAGGAGCTCATGCCGTCGATGAGCATTTTCAAAATACGAGTTTTGATCAAAACATTCCGGTTTTGATGGCATTATTAGGAATCTGGAATAATAACTTTTTAAATATTCAGACCCATGCAGTATTACCCTATGATGGGCGATTAAAATATTTTGCGGCTTATCTGCAACAGTTAGAAATGGAATCCAATGGGAAGTCAGTACAGCGCAATGGCCTAAAAGTTGAGCTTGATACTTGCCCTATTATATGGGGCGAGGTTGGACCTAATGCACAGCATGCTTTCTATCAGTTGTTACATCAAGGTTCTCAAGCAGTAAGCTGCGATTTTATTGCGCCAATACAACGTTATAATGCAGATCATTTTACCTATGTGGAAAATGCTGAAGCTCTCGTTGAACAACATCATCTTGCACTTTCAAACTGTTTAGCGCAATCAAGATTATTAGCCTTTGGTAATGACGCTTTAGACCCGACCGAATTAGAGAATTTACCAATTTATAAGCAATATGAAGGTAATCAACCAAGTTCTACATTATTATTAAATGAGCTAAACCCGTATAATTTAGGAATGCTGATCGCTTTATATGAACATAAAGTATTTGTTCAGTCTGTAATTTGGAATATTAACCCGTTTGATCAATGGGGTGTTGAGAAAGGTAAACAGATTGCTGATCAGTTACTTCCGATTTTAAATGGTATTCAAAATGATTTTTCAAAACTTGATGCCTCGACGTGTGGATTAATTAAAATATTGTTAGGAAAGGTAGATGGCTAAGATTCTAGTCACTGGTGGCGCAGGTTATATAGGTTCCCATACTTGTATCGAGTTATTAGATGCAGGGCATGAGGTCGTTGTTTTTGATAATCTTTCAAATAGTTCAGAAGAGTCTTTAAATAGAGTTCAAGGTATCACCCAAAAAAGTTTAGCTTTTGTGCAGGGCGATATCCGTAATGCAGATGAACTTGATCGTGTTTTTCAGACCCATTCAATTGATGCTGTTATTCACTTCGCAGGTTTAAAAGCGGTTGGTGAAAGCCAAGAAAAACCGCTCATTTATTTTGATAATAATATTGCAGGTAGCATTCAACTGGTTAAATCGATGGTAAAGGCTAAAGTTTATACACTAGTGTTTAGTTCGTCTGCTGCTGTATATGATGAAGCCAATACTTCTCCACTAAACGAAGATATGCCAACAGGTATGCCAAGTAACAACTATGGTCATACTAAGTTGATTGTTGAGCAATTATTGCAGAAGTTGTCGGCGTCTAATCCACAGTGGTCAATTGCATTGCTTCGTTATTTTAATCCAGTAGGTGCACATAAGAGTGGGCGTATTGGTGAAGATCCGCAAGGTATTCCAAATAATTTAATGCCGTATGTGACTCAAGTTGCTGTTGGTCGCCGTGAGAAATTATCTATTTATGGTCATGACTATGACACGGTGGATGGTACTGGTGTACGTGATTATATTCATGTGGTTGACTTAGCGAATGCACATTTGTGTGCTTTAAATAACCGTTTACAGTCGAAAGGTTGCCGAGCATGGAATATCGGTACAGGCAATGGTTCATCTGTTTTGCAAGTTAAAGACACATTTGAACAAGTTAATGGCATACCTGTAGCTTTTGAATTTGTAGCACGTCGAGCTGGCGATGTTGCAACATCTTTTGCAGACAATAGCCGTGCAGTTGCTGAGTTAGGTTGGCAGCCTCAATATGGCTTAGAAGATATGCTTGCTGATAGCTGGAATTGGCAGAAGCAGAATCCTAATGGATATAATTAAATAGCAATAAAAAAGGAGCTTATAGCTCCTTTTTTATTATGAATTAGTTCTGAATTAAACCAGTCAACTCATCTACATAATGTTGCATTGGCTGAGCTTGGCGATCTGCGCGGCTTTCAATGTTGAGACGTAGTAAAGGCTCTGTGTTTGAAGCGCGTACATTAAAACGCCATGCACCAAAGTCTAGACTTACACCATCGGTACGGTCAATTTGTGGATTTTGCTCGGCATAAAAATCAAAAATCTTTTGAATAGTGGTCTGTGTATTGGCCACTTTAAAGTTGATTTCACCACTACAAGGAAACTTGGTAATCATATTTTCCACGAGCATTGATAGAGATTGGCCAGTTTCAGAAAGTAGGGCAATGGTAAGTAACCAAGGAATCATGCCGCTGTCGCAATAAGCGAAATCACGGAAATAATGATGAGCACTCATTTCGCCACCATATACTGCATTGTGTTCACGCATCACGTCTTTAATGAATGCATGACCAGATTTTGACTGGACGGCAACACCTTTGTATTCATCTACGATATCAAATGTGTTCCAGACTAAACGTGGATCATGAACAATTTTTTCGCCAGGTTGTTTAATCAAGAAAGCTTGAGCTAAGAGGCCAACAATATAGTAGCCCTCAATGAATTGACCCTTTTCATCAAATAAGAAACAGCGGTCAAAGTCGCCATCCCATGCAATTCCCATATCTGCTTTATGCTCAATTACAGCATTTCGGGTACTATCACGGTTTTCAATTAAAATTGGATTAGGGATGCCATTTGGGAAAGTACCATCTGCTTCATGGTGAATTTTAATAAACTCAACTGGTACATTAAGCGCTTTAAATTTTTCTTCAATAGCATCAATCACGTGACCCGCAGCCCCATTACCTGCGTTTACCACCAATTTAAGGGGACGGATTTTTGCTGGTTCAATATAGGTAATTAAGTGATCAACGAACTCGGGCAAAATGTTATAGGTTTGAGTTGTACCTTTTTGGCTAACTTCTTCAAAGTGATTGGTTTCTGCTAAAGCCTTAATCTCTTTTAAACCCGTCTCTGCACTAATTGGACGAGCATTTTCTCGAACTAATTTCATGCCGTTATAGTCCATTGGGTTATGACTAGCGGTAACTTCGATACCACCTTGTACATCTAAATGGAAAGCGGCGAAGTAAACTTCTTCGGTACCCGTCATGCCCAAATCAAGAACATTCACACCCGCTTCATTTAACCCGCGAATGGTCGCTTGTTTTAGAGCTTCACTGCTTAGACGAATATCACAACCGACTACCACAGTTTTTGGTTTATAGATCTGTCCGTAAGCACGGCCAATTTTATAGGCGATTTCTTCATTCAATTCGGTGCCGAGTTTGCCCCGGATATCATAGGCTTTAAAACACGTTAAAGTAGTCATTATTCAGTTCAATACAAATGATTTGAGTTTTGAGCATTATTATACATTTCTCAATAAATGGTTATGTTTATAGTTTTTATATTCAAGTTTTACGCTTCATTTCTGTCGATGATATTTAAATTTATAAGAACGTTTTTTTACGACTTTAGTCTAATAAGAAAATTTCTAAATTAGAAAGAGCTTGATTTTACTTAACACTATTGGTAATACCAATTATGGTGATTATTTAGTGATTGATCTTGCTAATATGTGTGTTTATGATGCGGTCTGTGGTTTAAGGAATAACATTTGCACTTAATTTTTAATTGGTCATACCAATTGTGTTAAATGTTTAAGAATTTAAGGTACAAAAATTCGCCCCGGCATTTCAAGGAGATGACAATGCTCAATATGTGGCAACAACTTTATGACCCTTTAAATAATATTTGGCTGTCCAGTGCAGTTGCATTAATCCCGATTATTTTCTTCTTTTTGGCATTGGCTGTTTTTCGTTTAAAAGGCAGTATTGCGGGTACAGGCACAGTCATTATTGCGCTGTTGATAGCATTATTTTTCTATCAAATGCCGGGTCAAATGGCCTTTGCTTCTATCATTTATGGTTTTTTCTACGGTCTATGGCCAATTTCATGGATTATTATTGGGGCAGTTTTTCTATATAAAATTTCGGTAAAAACAGGCCAGTTTGAGGTTATTCGCTCAAGTATTTTATCAATTACCGAAGACCAGCGCCTACAAATGTTATTGGTTGGTTTTGCCTTTGGTACTTTCCTTGAAGGAGCAGCGGGTTTTGGTGCTCCTGTGGCAATTACCGCTGCACTCCTTGTTGGTTTAGGGTTTAAGCCACTTTACGCAGCTGGTTTATGTTTGATTGTAAATACAGCGCCAGTTGCTTTTGGTGCAATGGGTATTCCAATTATTGTGGCGGGGCAGGTTTCTGGTGTAGATACCATGGAAATTAGCCAGATGGTGGGGCGTCAGTTGCCATTCTTAACGCTGATTGTGTTGTTCTGGATTATGGCGATTATGGACGGCTGGCGTGGTGTTAAGGAAACTTGGCCTGCTGTATTGGTGGGTGGTGGCGCTTTTGCGATTGCCCAATATCTTACATCTAACTTTATTGGTCCTGAATTACCGGATATTACCGCAGCAATTGCTTCATTGGTCAGCCTGACTGTGTTGTTCCGGTTTTGGAAACCAAAACATATTTTCCGTTTTGAACCTGAAGCTGGTCAAACTTTGGTTCAGCAGCCTACAACGGTTCAACGTTATAGTATTGGAAAAATTGCTAAGGCGTGGTCTCCATTTGCAATCTTAACGGTGATGGTAACCATCTGGAGTGTTAAGCCGTTTAAAGCATTGTTTGCAAAAGATGGGGCTCTGGAACATTTAATTTTCAAAATTGAAGTGCCTTACTTGCATAAATTGGTCGAGAAAATGCCGCCAATTGTGTCAGAGATGAAACCATACGAAGCGATTTATAAGTTTGACTGGTTCTCTGCTACAGGTACTGCAATTTTTATTGCTGCAATCATCACTGCTATTTTCTTAAAAATGAAAGCAAGTGAGGCCGTAACAACCTTTGGTGAAACACTTAATGAGTTAAAAACACCGATTTACTCAATTGGTATGGTGTTGGCATTTGCTTTTATTGCGAACTATTCAGGTTTATCTGCAACTTTAGCTTTGGCTCTATCGCATACGGGACATGCTTTTACTTTCTTCTCACCGTTTTTGGGTTGGCTTGGTGTGTTCCTTACAGGTTCAGATACATCTTCAAATGCCTTGTTCTCGGCATTACAGGCGACCACAGCTCAGCAGATTGGTATTCCGGAAGTATTACTTGTAGCAGCGAATACCAGTGGCGGTGTGACGGGTAAGATGATTTCTCCACAGTCCATTGCGATTGCTTGTGCCGCAGTAGGCTTAGTTGGAAAAGAGTCTGACTTGTTCCGTTTCACGGTAAAACATAGCATCATATTCACTATCTTTGTTGGCATCATTATTACGGTTCAGGCTTATCTGGTTCCGTGGATGATTCCATAACTCCAGTGAAGGAAACGCGATGAGAATCTCCGATCAAGTGGTCATGAAATTGCAGGCATTAATTGAAGAGCGTCACATGAAAAAAGGTGACCGTTTGCCTGCCGAACGCCAGCTTGCAACAAGCTTAGGAGTTTCTCGTCCATCTTTACGTGAAGCGATTCAACAGCTCAATAGTCAAGGTGTACTCAGTAGCCGCCGTGGCGATGGGACTTATATTCAGCAGTTACCTGAACA
Source organism: Acinetobacter calcoaceticus ANC 3811 (assembly GCF_000399665.1). Taxonomy (GTDB): domain Bacteria; phylum Pseudomonadota; class Gammaproteobacteria; order Pseudomonadales; family Moraxellaceae; genus Acinetobacter; species Acinetobacter calcoaceticus_B. Next base: position 2,913,504 of record NZ_KB976986.1, on the reverse strand, counting down.
GTGGCCACAGCAACTGATTGTGAACCCCATTAGTAACCTGATTGAAGAAGATCCGCTGTACCGTTTTGATGTGCAAGAGGCGCGGTTATTACTTGAAGGTGGCACGGCATGGTATGCCGCATTGCGCTCAACACCTGAAGATCGCGCCAAAATCTGTCATTATTTTAATGAAATTAGTCGCCATCAAAATGCGGGTGACTCAGCACAAGCTGCGGTGGCAGATGCTGAGTTTCACTTAGCGATTGCAGAAGCATCTCATAATGTTGTACTGATTCAGATGATGCGTAGCTTGTTTGATTTGTTGCAATACAACGTCTTGTTGGGACGTAAAAAAGTTTATAACGATCCAATAAATAGTGACTTGCTGAGTGAGCAGCATTTTCAGGTCATGGATGCGATCGATCGTAAAGATCCTGAGGCCGCGCGCCAAGCTGTCTGCGGTCATATTGAATTTGTAATTAATCATGTACGTTCTCTGAATGAAGACGAAGCTCGTCAGAAACGTGCGAACCGTTTAAATAGAGTTGATTCAAAATGATTATTTCTTCTGGCAATGATTATCGTGCTGCGGCACAACGTCGCTTACCTCCATTTTTATTTCACTACATTGATGGTGGCGCATATTCGGAACATACCTTAAAGCGTAACGTACAAGATTTGTCAGAAATTGAATTGCGTCAACGTGTACTCAATGACATGTCAGCTTTAAGCCTTGAGACAAAACTGTTTAATGAAACATTGTCGATGCCAGTTGCATTAGCTCCTGTAGGTTTAACAGGCATGTATGCACGCCGTGGCGAAGTGCAGGCCGCGATGGCAGCCGACAAAAAGGGCATTCCATTTACGCTTTCAACGGTTTCGGTATGTCCGATTGAAGAAGTTGCACCTGCAATTAATCGCCCTATGTGGTTCCAGCTTTATGTATTACGTGACCGTGGGTTTATGCGTAATGCTTTGGAACGTGCAAAAGCGGCGGGCTGCTCAACACTTGTGTTTACTGTAGATATGCCTGTGCCGGGTGCACGTTACCGTGATGCTCATTCGGGAATGAGTGGACCAAATGCTGCAATGCGTCGTTATATGCAGTCTATGTTCCATCCACATTGGTCGTGGAATGTCGGTCTAATGGGCCGTCCGCACGACTTGGGAAATATCTCTAAATATTTAGGTAAACCGACTGGGCTTGAAGACTATATTGGCTGGTTAGGCTCGAACTTTGACCCATCGATTTCATGGAAAGACCTTGAGTGGATTCGTGAGTTTTGGGATGGCCCAATGGTGATTAAGGGTATTTTAGACCCTGAAGATGCCAAAGATGCTGTGCGTTTTGGTGCAGATGGCATTGTGGTGTCAAACCATGGTGGTCGTCAGTTAGATGGCGTAATGTCGTCTGCTCGTGCATTGCCTGCAATTGCTGATGCGGTGAAAGGTGATTTGGCGATTTTGGCTGACTCAGGCATTCGTAATGGTCTAGATGTGGTGCGGATGTTGGCGCTTGGTGCCGATACGGTTTTACTTGGCCGTGCATTTGTTTATGCCTTGGCAGCAGCAGGTGGGCAAGGTGTGTCGAACTTGCTTGATTTGATTGATAAAGAAATGCGTGTTGCGATGACGCTCACGGGTGCTAAGTCGATTAAGGATATTAATGCGGATTGTTTAGTACAAGCGATGAAGCAAGGTTTTTAAGAAATAACTTTTTAAGTGAAGCAATAAGTACAGCCTCACAATTTGGTGATTTGCTAATGTTTTGTGTATAGGCATTTGTCACTTTTGAAAGGTCAAAAGTAACCAAAAACCTTTTGTTGAGCAAACCGTACTTCCTTGTACAGTTGCTCAACAGGCGGCATCCCTGCCGCCAACGCGTAGCCAATTGGGTTAAGAAATTAGCTGCTGGTGCTAAGCGTCACTTACAGCCTGCGTGGTATGAACAAGGCTTTTTTTTGCAAGATAACTTGAAAAATGGATACAACGAACAGGTTCTGTAAGTAGCTAATTACTTATAAACAGTAAGACTCTGTCGTGTTTCTCTAAATTTAAAAAAGTAATGTGATATGGATGACCAAAAAGGAAACCATCATGCAAACATTTTCTCCTCAAGTAGTAATCGAACGTTTACAGAATATTGTAGGGCGTTCGCATGTTTTGACCGATGAACAAAGCACGCGTCAGTATCGTCAAGGTCGTCGTTTTGGTGAGGGGAAAGTACTTGCTGTGGTGGTGCCAGGAACCTTGTTAGAGCAATGGCAGGTACTCCAAGCTGCAATTGATGCAGACTGTATTGTGATTATGCAGGCGGCGAATACAGGACTCACTGGTGGTTCAACCCCGTATGGTGATGATTATGATCGTCCTGTTTTAGTGATGAGTACGCGTCGTTTAAAAGGCATACAAGTCATTCATGATGGTAAGCAAGTGATTTGTTTACCGGGTGCGACTTTAGATAATTTAGAACAAATTTTAAAAGGCTATGACCGTGAGCCGCATTCAGTGATTGGTTCATCTTGTATTGGGGCATCAGTACTTGGTGGTGTATGTAATAACTCTGGCGGTGCTTTGGTACGCCGTGGTCCTGCGTATACTGAACTGGCGTTATATGCCCAGGTGAATGCTGCTGGTCAATTAGAGCTGGTGAACCATTTAGGGGTGAATTTAGGCTCGACTCCCGAAGAAATTTTGACACGTTTAGAGAAGCAGAAATACCAAGCCGTAGATATTTTAGATGATGGTGAAAAGCAGGCATCGGACCATCGTTATGCGCACGATGTGACGCAAGTTGATGAAGATACACCTGCTCGTTTTAATGCGGATCCCTCGCGTTTGTTTGAAGCCTCGGGTTCGGCAGGTAAAGTCTGTGTGTTTGCGGTACGCCTTGATACCTATGAAAAAGTAGAGAGCAATGTCTTTTATATTGGTAGTAATGATGCCGATGATTTAACTGCCATTCGTCGTTATTTACTGACTTCACTACCAAGCTTGCCGATTGCGGGCGAATATATTCACCGAGATGCTTATTTAATTGGTGAGAAGTATGGAAAAGACACGTTCTTATTTATTGAGAAATTTGGCACAGGCAATGTTCCAAAAGCTTTTGCGATGAAAGATAAAGTCGATGGTTTCTTAGAGCGATTTAAAATTAAAGGCTTAACAGACCAGATTTTACAGGCGATTACGTTCTTTTTACCGAGTCATTTGCCGAAACGTATGACCGAATATCGAGATCGTTATGAGCACCATTTAGTGCTACGTGTCGAAAATAATTCAAAAGCTCAGACCGAGCAGTTTTTAAAAGAATATTTTGCAGTGCATCAGTCAGGTAGCTATTTCATATGTAGCGAAGAAGAAGGTCGAAAGGCATTCTTACACCGTTTTGCGATTGCAGGGGCGGCAATTCGTTATCGTGATACCCACCGTAGTGAAGTTGAAGATATTGTGGCGCTTGATATTGCGTTACGTCGTAATGACCGCGAGTGGGTAGAGCAACTGCCAGCCGAGATGGAAAATAAAATCCTCCATAAACTCTATTATGGGCATTTCTTTTGTCATGTTTTTCATCAGGATTATATTCTTAAAAAGGGCCATGACCCGTTAGAAATGGAACATCAAATGTGGAAGTTACTCGATGCGCGCCGTGCTGAATATCCGGCAGAGCATAATGTTGGGCATCTCTACATTGCCAAACCTGCCTTAGCGAACTTTTATCAAAAACTCGACCCAACCAACAGCTTTAATGTGGGAATTGGGCATACCTCAAAACTGAAATATTGGGGTAAAGCTAAATCTTAATATCGAGACATAAAAAAAGGCGCCGAAGCGCCTTTTTAAACAGCTGTATTATGCCGCTTCTGTTGATTTAGCAAGCACTTCTGCAACTGCTTTAGCAACAGTATAAACATTGTTCATGTTTAAACCAGCAACACAAATACGACCACTGCGTACTAAGTAGATTGCATATTCTTCACGCAAGATATCAACTTGTTCCGCAGTTAGACCTGTGTAGCTGAACATACCTTTTTGGTTTACAAGGTAGCTAAAGTCACGGTCTGGTAGTGCTTTAGTGAGTTCGTCTTTCAAGATGCTACGCATTTTAATAATACGCTCACGCATCTCTTTTACTTCACCTTGCCATTGTTGGTTAAGTTCAGCGTCATTTAACACTTCATCAACTAACCAAGCGCCTGTTGTAGGAGGGCTAGAGTAAATACGACGTACAGTCGCTTTTAACTGACCGAATGTGCACTGAGCAGCTTCTGCATCGTCACAAACGAAAGTTAAACCGCCAACACGCTCGCCATATAAAGAGAAGATTTTAGAGAACGAGTTGCTCACAATGAAGTTTAGACCCGCTTGGTCTAAAGCACGGATTGCATACGCATCTTCTTCCATACCGTCACCGAAACCTTGGTAAGCGATGTCTAGGAATGGAATAAGGTTACGATCTTTTAATACTACAATCACTTGGTCCCATTGTGCTGGATTTAAGTCAGCACCCGTTGGGTTGTGGCAGCATGGGTGCAATAACACAATGCTTTGCTCAGGCAAAGTTTTAAGTGTAGAAAGCATACCGTCAAAATCTACACCACGCGTTTCGTTGTCGAAATATGGGTAAAAATGAGTTTTGATGCCAGCGCCATTGAAAATCGCAACGTGGTTATCCCAAGTTGGTTGGCTTACCCAAACGTCTGAATTTGGGAAATAATTTTTTAAGAAGTCGGCACCAACTTTCAACGCACCTGAACCACCAAGCGTTTGGATCGTCACAGCACGGCCAGCTTTAACTGCTGGGCTGTTTGCACCAAATAAAAGTGCTTGAATTGCTTCGCGGTAAGGTTTGAAGCCTTCCATTGGCAAATAAAGTTTGGTTTTACCGTTCTTAGGCTCAATACGCTTTTGCGCCTCAAGAATAGTCTCTAACTGAGGAACAATACTGTCTTCGTTATAGTAAAGACCAATACTCAAGTTTACTTTTTCAGAACGAGTATCAGCATTGAACTGTTCCATTAAAGATAAAATTGGGTCGCCTGCGTATGGGGGGATATGTTGAAACATCAAAAAAGTCCTTTCATTCAACAATATGCATAGTGTTCGGTTTTTTCTGTCTCGAAAAATACGCCACAACTATGTCGATGTTCAATAATGTATCAATAAAGCTACCGTGAAGCACCTGATAATTTCACTAATATCGATATTTCCAAGAAGAAACGATAAAAAAGATGTAAAAGAAATTACGGTAAATAGATACTAATTTATAACTCCTGATTTCATTTAAATAGATTGTCTACAATCTTGCTGTAATACAGGCCTTGTAGACTAAAGTTTGAAACAAAAAATTAGCTATCAAAAACTAATACCAGAAAAGCCATAAAACGATAGATAAATTTACATTAAACCTTTGTTTTATAAATACTAAAGTGTAGGTGATGTAATGCTTTAAATATAAGGTGAAATGTCAGGTCTAACGATAAAAATTGACCTGATGCGTTCTGTAAAGTGTCAACAATCACCTTGATTTTTTTCATTCATACCGCTATAAAAGCCATAATTGATTAAAAATTGTCGACAATATGCAAGATTTGACCTTCGCACCAGAGCCATTACAAAGTCAGGGAAGAACACTGACCGAGAATGTATTTAAACAAATACAGACGGCGATTGTTTTGGGTCAAATTCCGGCAGGTAGCAAGATTTCTGAGCCTGAGCTGGCACGTACTTATGGCATTAGTCGTGGGCCTTTGCGTGAAGCGATTCATCGCCTTGAAGGGCAACGTTTGGTTGAGCGCACAGCTCATGTGGGAGCACGAGTGGTTTCGCTTTCACTGCAACAGTTCAAAGAGCTTTACCAAATTCGTGCGTCTTTAGAAGGTTTGGCCTGCAATCTTGCTGCACAGCATATTGATAAAAAGCAAATTTTGGCGCTACGCGATGTTTTGCGTATGCATGCTGAAGATGAAAACTTTAAAGCAGGTAAAGGATATTACTTGCAAGAAGGGCAGGATGATTTTCACTACTGCATTATCAAAAGTAGTGGCAATAAAACCCTAGAAAAAATGCTATGCGATGAGCTCTATCATCTCATCCGCATGTACCGAATTCAGTTTTCAAACACACCCGATCGACCGAGCAAAGCTTGGGACGAACACATCCGTATTTTAGATGCAATTGCAGAAGGCGATGGTGAACTTGCCGAGCTGCTCATGCATCGACATATCAATGCTTCTTACAAAATTATTGAGCAAACACTGCTACAAGCACAAGGAGAACATAACAATGGCTAAACAATCCGCAGGTCAGCTATTTCGCGATGCAGTAGCCCAAGAAAAGCCATTACAAGTGGTTGGAACCATCAACGCCAATCATGCACTTTTGGCAAAACGTGCAGGTTATAAAGCGATTTACTTATCAGGTGGTGGTGTAGCCGCTGGTTCTTTAGGCTTACCTGATTTGGGAATTAGTAACCTTGATGATGTATTGACAGACGTACGCCGTATTACCGATGTATGTGATCTTCCATTATTGGTCGATGCTGACACTGGTTTTGGTGCTTCTGCATTTAACATTGCTCGTACTACAAAAGCACTGATCAAGTTTGGCGCTGCGGCAATGCACATTGAAGACCAAGTGGGCGCAAAACGTTGTGGTCACCGTCCGAACAAGGCCATTGTGACTCAAGAAGAAATGGTTGACCGTATTAAAGCTGCGGTTGATGCGCGTGGTGATGACAGCTTCGTGATTATGGCGCGTACCGATGCATTGGCCGTAGATGGCTTACAAGCTGCAATTGACCGTGCGGGTGCCTACATCGAAGCGGGCGCAGACATGTTGTTCCCTGAAGCAATTACTGAGCTTGATATGTACAAGCAATTTGCTCAGACAACTGGCGCACCAATTTTGGCAAACATTACCGAGTTTGGTTCTACACCATTGTTTACCACTGAAGAGTTAGCATCTGCCGATGTAAGCCTTGCGCTTTATCCGCTTTCTGCTTTCCGTGCTATGAACAAAGCAGCCGAAACTGTGTATGAAACCTTGCGTAAAGAAGGTACACAAAAGAACGTGGTTGATATTATGCAAACGCGTAAAGAGTTATATGAACGCATTAACTACTATGCGTTTGAAGACTACTTAGACAACGCATTTGCTAAAAAGAAATAACTAACCCTCTTTTAAAAGAAGAGGAAACGATGGTCTTGGCTATCGTGAGAGCGGCATGGATGCCGCTACGTTGGACTGCGATATAGGGATATATCGTCAGCCCAACAAGGATTTTTGCTTACTTTTCATCCGTGAAAAGTAAGGCGAACGGCAGGTTAATCCAAAAATTGGATGAGAACTCGGCAAGACGCTGTCGCGTTTTTACCCAAGTAAAAATTGAACAAACAACAAATTCTGGTTGATATAAAGGATGATTCTATGAGCTCAAATGAAACAACAACAGGCTTCAAACCAAAAAAATCAGTTGCACTTAGCGGACAAGTTGCAGGAAACACAGCACTGTGTACCGTAGGACGTAGCGGTAACGACTTGCACTATCGTGGCTATGACATTCTTGATCTTGCGGTCGGCAGCCAGTTTGAAGAAGTTGCTCACTTGCTCGTACATGGCAAACTACCAAACAAAGCTGAACTCAAAGCCTATAAAGCAAAATTAAAAGCACTTCGTGGCTTACCAGCAGCACTTAAAACTGCACTTGAACAACTTCCTCCGTCTGCACACCCAATGGATGTAATGCGTACAGGTGTTTCGGTTCTTGGTTGTTTAACTCCAGAACACGAAGACCACAACGAAGCGGGCGCAAAAGATATTGCTGATAAATTAATGGCGAGCCTAGGCTCAATGCTGCTTTATTGGTACCACTTCAGCAACAATGGTCGTCGTATTGAAGTTGAAACTGATGATGACTCAATTGCAGCGCATTTCTTACATTTACTTCATGGTGAAAAACCATCTGAAGAGTGGATTGAAGCAATGCATACATCACTCATTTTGTATGCTGAGCATGAGTTCAACGCGTCTACATTTACTTCACGCGTGGTTGCAGGTACAGGCTCTGACATGTACTCGGCAATTACTGGCGGTATTGGCGCACTTCGTGGACCTAAGCACGGTGGCGCAAACGAAGTTGCATTCGTCATTCAACAACGTTACGACAATGCAGACGAAGCAGAAGCAGACATCCGTAGCCGTGTTGAGAAGAAAGAAGTTGTGATCGGTTTTGGTCACCCAGTCTATACAATCGCTGATCCACGTAACGAAGTCATCAAAAAAGTTGCACACGACTTGGCACAAGCGCAAGAGAACACCAAAATGTACCTCATTGCTGAGCGCTTAGAAGCAGTGATGAAAGATGCGAAAAACATGTTCCCGAACCTCGACTGGTTCAGTGCAGTGAGCTATCACTTAATGGGTGTTCCAACTGCAATGTTCACTCCATTGTTCGTGATTGCACGTACAGCAGGTTGGTCAGCGCACGTGATTGAACAACGCCAAGACGGCAAAATCATTCGTCCAAGCGCGAACTACACAGGCCCTGAAAACCTCAAATTTAAACCATTGGCGGAGCGTGGTTAATGAACACAAAATACCGTAAACCGCTGGCAGGTACCCAGCTTGAATATTACGACGTGCGTCAAGCCGTTGAAGATATTCAGCCAGGCGCATACGAAAAACTGCCTTACACCTCTAAAATACTTGCAGAGCAATTGGTACGTCGTGCCGATGCCGAGAATCTAACTGCTTATTTAAAACAGTTAATTGAAAGCCGTCAGGACTTGGACTTTCCTTGGTACCCAGCGCGCGTGGTGTGTCATGACATTCTAGGTCAAACAGCTTTGGTTGACCTTGCAGGCTTACGTGATGCGATTGCAGACAAAGGTGGCGACCCATCTAAAGTCAATCCAGTTGTGCCGACTCAGCTTATTGTCGACCACTCTTTAGCGGTGGAATATGGCGGTGCTGACCCAGACGCTTTTGCAAAAAACCGTGCTGTTGAAGACCGTCGTAATGAAGACCGTTTCCACTTTATTGAGTGGACTAAGACCGCATTTAAAAATGTCGATGTGATCCCTGCGGGGAACGGCATTATGCACCAGATTAACCTAGAGAAAATGTCTCCGGTGATTCAGGCACGTGATGGCGTAGCATTCCCAGACACTTGCGTTGGTACAGACTCACACACGCCACATACAGACGCTCTGGGCGTAATTTCTGTGGGCGTGGGTGGCTTAGAAGCTGAAAACGTAATGTTAGGCCGTGCATCTTGGATGCGTCTGCCAGACATTATTGGTGTTGAGTTTGTAGGTCAGCGTCAAGCAGGCATTACTGCAACAGATATCGTACTTGCTTTAACCGAGTTCTTGCGTAAAGAGCGTGTAGTGGGTGCATATCTTGAGTTCTTTGGTGAAGGTGCTGACAGCATGTCTGTGGGCGACCGTGCAACCATTTCGAACATGACACCAGAATATGGCGCTACGGCTGCAATGTTCTACATCGACCAAAACACAATCGACTACTTACGCTTAACAGGTCGTGAAGATGCTCAAGTGGCATTGGTTGAACAGTACGCAAAAGAAATCGGCCTTTGGGCATCTGACATGACCAAAGCAGAGTACCCACGCGTACTTCGTTTTGATCTATCAAAAGTAACGCGTAACATTGCTGGTCCATCAAACCCACATGCACGTGTTTCAACTGCGGACCTAAAAGAAAAAGGTATTGCTGGTGTTGTTGAAAACCGTTCTGATGGCTTAATGCCAGATGGCGCAATCATTATTGCGGCAATTACTTCATGTACTAACACTTCTAACCCACGTAACACTGTGGCGGCAGGTTTGTTGGCACGTAAAGCAAATGAACTTGGTTTAGTTCGTAAACCTTGGGTGAAATCATCATTTGCACCAGGTTCAAAAGCGGCTGCACTTTACCTTGAAGAAGCGGGTGTTCTAAAAGACTTAGAGCAACTTGGTTTTGGTATTGTGGCTTACGCTTGTACGACGTGTAATGGTATGTCGGGCGCGTTAGATCCAGTCATTCAACAAGAAATTATTGATCGTGACTTGTACGCAACAGCAGTACTGTCTGGTAACCGTAACTTCGATGGCCGTATCCATCCATATGCAAAACAGGCGTTCTTGGCATCTCCACCATTAGTTGTGGCATATGCAATTGCGGGTACGATTCGTTTTGACATCGAAAAAGATGCTTTGGGTCATGACAAAGAAGGTAACCCGATTTATCTCAAAGACATCTGGCCATCGGATGCTGAAATTGATGCGTTAGTAAAAGAAGCTGTGAAGCCTGAACAGTTCCGTAAAGTCTACATTCCAATGTTTGACTTAGGCGTAACCGTAGAAGCTGAAAGTCCGCTTTATGACTGGCGTCCACAAAGTACTTACATCCGCCGTCCACCATATTGGGAAGGGGCGTTGGCTGCACCACGTACTTTAGCGAACATGCGTCCGCTTGCAATTTTGGGTGACAACATCACCACCGATCATTTGTCGCCTTCAAATGCGATTTTGATGGACTCGGCTGCGGGTGAATATCTTCATAAAATGGGCTTACCAGAAGAAGACTTTAACTCATACGCAACGCACCGTGGCGACCATTTGACTGCACAACGTGCAACATTTGCTAACCCGAAACTCTATAACGAAATGGTAGTTCGTTCAGACGGTACCATTAAGCAAGGTTCAAAAGCGCGTGTAGAGCCAGAAGGCGAAGTGATGCGTATGTGGGAAGCAATTGAAACCTACATGAACCGTAAACAGCCATTAATTATTGTTGCGGGTGCTGACTACGGTCAGGGTTCAAGCCGTGACTGGGCTGCTAAAGGTGTACGCCTTGCAGGTGTTGAAGCGATTGTGGCAGAAGGTTTTGAACGTATTCACCGTACTAACTTGGTGGGTATGGGCGTGTTACCACTTGAGTTTAAACCGGGTGTGAACCGCAAGACTTTAAAACTAGATGGTACTGAGCTTTATAGCGTGATTGGTAATATCGCGCCACGTTCGACTTTAACTTTAGTGATTGAACGTGCCACAGCGGATGGTAAAGAAGAGATTCTTGAAGTGCCTGTGACTTGCCGTTTAGATACAGAAGAAGAAGTTTCTGTATATGAAGCGGGCGGTGTATTACAGCGTTTTGCGCAAGACTTTTTAGAAGGCCAAGTGGCTTGATATTTAGTCTATAACTGATTGAAATTTATTAAAAACAACCCTATCTTAATGATGGGGTTTTTTATGGGAATTAATAAGCCTTGGAATTCATAAGTAATTAGAAATAGATATATTCAGGTGATAACATGATAGAAAAAGATAATAACTTAGATGCAAATTTTTTAGACCATAGGGTTGCAACTTATAAGGCTATCATAGGTTTAGTGCCTGGGTTTGGTTCTATCCTTTCAGAAGTTGTAGGAGCTATTATTCCTGACCAGCGAATGGATAGATTAGTACAATATATAAAATTATTGGATGAAAAAGTTCAAAAAATTGATAGTAATTTATTAGAAAATGCTAAACAGAATGAATTAATCGTGGACCTAATTGAAGAGGGATTTGTTCAGGCATCCAGATCACTCTCTAACGAGAGAAGAGAATATATTGCAAACGTTGTAGCAAATGGCATATCAGATGAAGAAAAAAATTATGTAGATAGTAAGTATGTTTTAAGATTATTAGGTGAGCTTAATGATCAAGAAGTGATTTGGTTGCGTTTCTTTTTAGAGCCGACAATTAATGGCGATAAAGAATTTCGACAAAAGCATCAAAACGTTATTGAGCCAGTTAGAACATATATTGGTGTTGATGATAATATTTTAGAGAAGAGAGATATTCAGGAAAGCTATAAATCGCATTTAGAAAGGCTAGGATTGATTAAATCGAAATATCGAATTGATAAAAAAACAGGATTGCCTCAATTTGATCAACAGGGGATGCCGCAGATTTCTCACAGATTTATTACTTCCCTTGGAAAGTTAATGCTAAAAAGAATTGGTCTTATAGATTCAGCGAATACATAAGTTATTACATAAAAAAAAGCCCGACATCCTGTCGGGCTTTTTCGTATTTGGTTGCTAGATATGACTCCTGTCGTATCTCATGATCCTGATGCATGAACCTATTATTGTTGTTTTGTGTTCCGGAACATCCTGTTCCTCTATGAACTCATCATAGGAAAAAAGCGGTAAGTCGCCAATCCGCAAAATCCTTAAAAGTTTGTAAGATAAATCGTACAAAATGAAATTGAGGAATACTTTTTAGAAGGCTAAGTGGCTTAATATTTAGTCTATAACTGATTGAAAATTATTATAAAGTAAACTATTTTGAAAGTGGGGTTTTACTATGTGTGCTGTGTAAAGAAAGTTGATGGCCTGCTAAAGAGTTGTATCTAAAATAGGTTTTTATTAAAAATGTCCATATAAAAAAGGATGGAAAATTGGAAACAATAAATAAATTAGATAATCAATCTGAGAAGAAGGTACCAGTTAAAGCGCATATATTAAGTGCTTGGCCACTCCTACTTATGTTGGTTGGAGGTGCTATTGGCGGAGTTCTTGGTGCAAGTGCTTATAGTATAAATATTAAGATTTATAAATCAAATTTATCAAATGTCGCTAAAATACTACTCAATTTGCTGACTGGTTTAACAGCCGTTATTCTCATGATTATTTCGGTATATTTGATTCGAATATTTTTCGTTTAATGTAGTTTGTTGTATAAAAAAAGCCCGACATCCTGTCGGGCTTTTTCGTATTTGGTTGCTAGATATGACTCCTGTCGTATCTCACGCTCCTAGTGCATGAACCTATTATTGTTGTTTTGTGTTCCGGAACATCCTGTTCCTGTATGAACTCATCATAGGAAAAAAGAGGGATGTCGCCAATCCGCAAAATCCCTAAAAGCTTGTAAGATAAATCGTACAAATAACATTTTTTGCATTTATGCCATCATCATTGGGCGAAATGGACAATTGACAATCACTCTAACTGGGTTATATTCCTGTTTAATATCTATACGATTATAGGAATGCAATCATGGTAACAGCTGGCGAAAAACCCGGAACTGGTTTCTATTTCTGTGCTCAATGTGGCCAGAGAGTGTTTTTAGAAATTAATACAGATCGTTTACCACCATGCACTAAATGCTATTGCACTGAGTTTAAACGTTAAGAATAAAATAATATTTGCGTTCGCATTTAACAAAAAGCCCTGTCACCCGATGGGGCTTTTTGTTAATTTAAAAATAAGACTTACATAACAAGACCCGTGATGGGCATGAAAAGGAAACCGTTATGGAAACTATCTTAGGTTTATGTATTGGCGTGGGGCTGAGCGCTGCCTGCGGTTTTCGCGTGTTTGTGCCATTGTTGGTTATGAGTATTGCAACAATGATGGGATGGTTTGAGCCATCAAAAGGTTTTGAGTGGTTGGCCATGCCATCGGTTTGCTTGGCTTTAGCTGTGGCAACCGTCTGTGAAGTTGCCGCTTATTATATTCCGTGGGTCGATAATGCTTTAGACACGGTCGCGACTCCTGCGGCCATGATTGCGGGTACGTTAACGACTATGGCTGTGAGTAGTGGTGAAATGTCACAGTTCGCAGGTTGGGCGGCAGCGATTATTGTGGGCGGTGGTACGGCAGGTGTGGTGCAAATGAGTACAGTCGCTGCGCGCGGTGTTTCAACTGCAACCACAGGTGGCTTAGGAAATTTTGTCGTCGCTACAGGGGAGTGGATTGGAGCAATCTTACTTTCGGTTTTAGCTTTGTTAGTTCCTGCGCTGGTTGCGATTGTGGTGGTTATTGCTGTTATTTGGGCCATACGTTGGATACGTCATAAAAAGCAAGAACAAGCACACAGTCCGTTATAGGTGAGCGCAAACATCATTTTTAAATGACCATAAAAAAAGCCCAACATCCTGTTGGGCTTTTTCGTATTTGGTTGCTAGATATGACTCCTGTCGTATCTCACGCTCCTGATGCATGAACCTATTATTGTTGTTTTATGTTCCGGAACAT
>NZ_KB976986.1:2315260-2899248 GCF_000399665.1 Acinetobacter calcoaceticus ANC 3811 | reverse complement strand
GTCGCCAATCCGCAAAATCCCTAAAAGTTTGTAGGTTAAAGCGTACATTCAGAAATGATTTAACTTTTCAAAGTGAATATGAATAATAGCCACCTTGTTACTTTAAGAAAAAAATCAAATGCGTATTAGAAAATCTTCAAGACTATTAGTTCTTAATGAAAATCATCAAATTTTGTTATTTCTGTTTACTCATACAAATGATGCTTTAGCTGGACAATCACATTGGGCAACCGTAGGTGGCGGGCTTGAAGAAGGGGAAACTTTCGAACAAGCAGCTTGCCGAGAGCTTTATGAAGAGTTAGGAGTCGTAAGACAGAATGTAGGAACTCATGTTGCAACACGCAATTTTGAAATGATGTTACCGAGTGCAGAAGTTGTGATTTCTGAAGAAAGACTCTTTATTGTTTTTATTAAAAATGCAGAAGTGAATACAGCAAACTGGTCAGAACATGAAAAACTTGTGATTAGTAAAAGTCGTTGGTGGACATTTGATGAACTAAGCCAAACCGATGAGATTGTTTATCCAAACAATATTCCTAATATCCTTGCAGATAGTCTGCCTGAAATTTTCAAACACTAAATTTTGTCTCAATATCCAGATATAAAAAAAGCCCGACATCCTGTCGGGCTTTTTCGTATTTGGTTGCTAGATATGACTCCTGTCGTATCTCACGCTCCTAGTGCATGAACCTATTATTGTAGTTTTGTGTTCTGGAACATCCTGTTCCTGTATGAACTCATCATAGGAAAAAAGTGGTAAGTCGCCAATCCGCAAAATCCTTAAAAGTTTGTAGGTTAAAACGTACAAAAATGGGTGGGGTTATCCTTATATAAAAGGGTTTTCAGTTTCCCAAGGCTTGCTACTAAAAATAATCTGGCCATTTTCAACACAGAGGATCCACGTATAGAAATACTCTTCTCCTAAACCTCGACATTCAAAATTTGCATTTGGAAATAGAGCGGTAATTTTTTCTATGAGTTGTAAGCAATAAACGGGATCGACATTAAGGGATGCATGACCATTAGTAAAGGCTTCTACTAAATCACTATAAACATCTTCGTGGATTGAATCCTCAGTTAATATTTCTAGAATTTTTTGCTTTTCGGTAGATAAATCAATCATATCAAAATCTGTATAACGGACTTGTAGTTCTGTATAAAAACTCATTTTTATTAGCTCTATGATATTAATGATAAAAAATACTACTTATTAAACATGACTTTATCGTTAAAAACGAGCTGAGTATAGAAATATCTAAACTATAAGAGTTCAAATTTCTTAAAAATATTCTTCTTTAGGCCTCTGTGTCACAACAGACTTTAATCTTTTGCGCTGATTTAAAGTAATAAACCATTGCAGCACAGAGATAAAGGGGCTAAGTCAAGCGCTTAACCCATCTCATTTTTGTCACACCGTTGCATGACGTTAAAGAAAGTAGGGGCAAAGTCCTGTGGGAGAACAGGACTTTGCAAACTGACATTTTCTAGGCGTTGCATGAGCTTAGGGGAGTAAGCTTGTTCAAGTCGCTGATAAATACAGTCGCAACTGGTTTTGGTGTGTCCCCCCGACAGGCAAATTTTTTCAAAATCCTGTTGGGTGTATAAGTTACAGCCCGAAATACCTAAGCTGCCTAGAATGAAACTTAAAGCCAAAATAGGTTTATAAATTGTCATATTATTCTCATAATGATTTATATCTAGGAGTAGAATAAAAATATAATTGGTTTTAAAGTTTTAAATAATTTTAGGTAATAATTAATCCTCCTAAAATATAGGAAAATAAAATAATTAAAATTTTAAAATAAAAATAATTTATAAATTTAAAAAACTAGGCAATAGAAAACCTAAATTTTAAATAAATAAAATGATTAAGCAGGAGAGAGAATAAGTTTGAAAAGTGTCATCGTCAACTCCTTATAATTTATGGAGTCCTACCACCAGATTACCGCGAATTAATTTATGGTGGTAGAACGAAAGGGGGTTGACAGACTGGACTCGTAGAACCAGCACGCACAGGGCGTCCCCCTCCCGTCCTACCGCAAAGAAAGGGGACGCAAGGGTCTAACGAATTATAGTAGAACTATAATCCGCTACGAGTTACGGTCTGTCAAAACCGTCTGGCAATGTAGGCCAGCAACGAGATAATAATCGGTGATTTTAATTACGTCAATTTATTATTTAAAATATTTTTGATTTAATAATAAAACTAAATTTAATTTAAAATAAAAATATTATTATTAACTTTTTATTTATATTCAATTAGAGAAAATAATAAATATAGATATATTTTGCCAGTTCTAAAAAAGAACTTGATTGTTAAGATCTATTTTTGTCGTTTTTATAGAGATAAGAATGGAACGTGTTGTAATAACAGGTATGGGAATCAATTCCTGTATTGGAAATACATTAGAGAAAGTAACCGACTCCTTAAAAGCAGGTCGCTCAGGCATTCGCTATAACGATGTCTATGCACAATTGAATTTTCGCAGTCATGTCAGCGGTACAGCCGAAATGGATTTTGAAAATATTGATCCAGAATTAAAAAAACACATGGGCGTTTGTGCCATGTATGCCTACAACTCGGCGGTCGATGCGCTACAACATGCTGAGCTTGATGTGAGTGATATTGCTAACAACTCAAAATATGGGGTGATTGGCGGAACAGGTGGCAGCTCGACAGCTTCAATTATTGACATGCTGCATACCTTGAAAGAAAAAGGTGCAAGCGAAGTATCGCCTTATTTAGCATCACGCTATCTTACAAATACCATTAGTTCTAACTTATCAAATGCTTTCAACCTAAAAGGTATATCTCAATCCATTGCGAGTGCCTGCGCTACGTCAGCCGATGCAATTGGCTATGCATTTCACCTTATTGCCGCTGGCAAACAAGACCTGATGCTGGCGGGTGGCGGCGAAGAAGACCATTGGTCCCAAACGGCAATATTCGATGCGATGGGCGCATTATGCTCTAAATATAACGATGCACCTGAAACGGCTTCACGCCCATATTCAAAAGATAATGACGGCTTTGTGATCGCTGGCGGCGGTGGCATGGTGGTTTTAGAGTCTTTAAGCCACGCCCAAAAACGCGGAGCAAAAATCTTGGCAGAAGTGATTGGATATGCTGCCAATAGTGATGGTGTCGACATGGTAGCCCCAAGTGGCGAAGGTGCAACGCGTTGCATTAAGTTGGCACTCGCGGAAGCCAAGCAAAACGGCTCTGAAACAATCGACTATATCAACACGCATGGCACTTCAACGCCAGCAGGAGACATTCCCGAACTATTGGCTATAGAAAGAGCTTTTGGCAGTGAAAAAGTACCACCACTCAGTTCGACCAAGTCAATGACTGGACATAGTTTGGGGGCAGCAGGTGTACACGAAGCCATTTATTCTATTTTAATGCTGCAAAATAACTTTATTGCACCGAGTATTAATATTACCGAACTACGCGAGGAAGCTAAAAAGTTCGATATTGTTCAAACGAGTAGAGAAACCGAACTAAAAACAGTTATGAGTAATAGCTTTGGTTTTGGTGGCGTAAATACTTGTCTCGTTTTTAGAAAATGGGAAGGGTAATGTAAAATCGAAATGAATGTGACCTTATAAAAACAATAAAATAGGTCATACATACTGTTTTATAAGTAATAGAAATTTATTATTTTTAAGTCCAGTCATCTAAAAAATAAGATGGCATTTATTCTAAACTTTTAAGCATTTCTTTCGCATCCGAATCGCCTGCATTGGCCGCTTGCTGAAACCATTTCTTTGCCAATTGGAGGTTTTTCGGCGTACCTTCACCATTTAAATACATTTGGGCCAAGTTGTACTGGGCATCACTTTTGCCATGCTCAGCCGCTTTGGTGTACCACTTAAGCGCTTGCTCATCACTTTGGGTGACGCCATGACCTTTTTTATATAGCTGAGCTAAATTATATTCTGCGGGTGGATAGCCTTGCTCGGTAGCACGACTAAACCATTCAAACGCCTGCACATAATTTTGCGTAGTTCCTTCACCTTTGTCGTATAACACCCCTAAGTTATATTGCGCTTTGGCATGGCCTTTGGCCGCAGCTTTACTAAAGTAATCAAAGGCGCGCTTGGCATCTTTTTCTACGCCCGTGCCTGTGTAATACATCATTCCTAAACTATATTTTGCCCCCACGCTTCCATTTTGGTCAGCCGCAGTTAGCCATTTAAACGCTTGTTCATAATTTTTAACAACGCCTTGTTCGCCGCTTAAAAGCATCATGCCAAGATGATATTGAGCAACAGCTTGCCCTTGTTCTGCACGATATTGAATATCGGCCACACTCGGTTCAGCAAATGCTGGAGAATGAAGTGAGAAAATCACCGTAAATATATAAAAAGCAGACTTTTTTATTTTCATATCTCATCCTGAATTTTATTAATTTTAATATTTATTTTTCTTTAATATCTATTTGAATATAAAAGAAAAATATTAAGTATGTTTGGGCGGTTTATAGCACTTTAAAATGAGTAAATTTTACGGATTAAATACTCATTTAATAACAAATTAACGTAAAACCGCATATTTAGACTAGTTACATTTTGAAAATGAGTATAGATAGACAGATTAGTCTTTTTTTAATTAAAATGCGGCCTAAATATAAGTTTGATTGATAATAAAAATGCAGATGAGTGTGTCGAGTATATTGGAGCGTTTAGGCCTTGTTTCGCAAAATCGCGCTGTTCATATCCAATTCTCAAATCAGTCTTTAAATCAGCAAGTCTTCTTACAACGTATTGAAGGCGAGCATACGCTCAACCAAGGTAGTGTTGCTGAATTACTGTGTCTGTCGACGAACGCGCATATTGCATTAAAACAATTTATTGGCTGTCAGGTTGCCGTTGATCAGGTCACTGACACAGGCCAGTTTTTTAGAACCACTGGCATTATTACCGAAGCAAGCCAAGGACAAAGCGATGGCTCACTCACCATTTATAACCTTACCTTAAAAGACCCAACTGCACTCTGGCATAAACGCCGCAATAGCCGCGTGTTTATGAACAAAAGCGTGCGGGATATTAGCGAAATTCTATTTAAGGAATGGCAGGGGAAAAGTCCGTTATTTGCCTCAAGTCTAACGCTCGACACATCTGGCTTAACGAAAGACTACGATGTGCGTCCATTTGTGATGCAGTCAAATGAAAGCGATTATGACTTTTTAACCCGTTTGTGGCGTAGCGAAGGCATTAACTGGTTAGTCGATGAATCACAGCTTTTAGTCGCTGACCCGAATGCATCCATTCAGCCACAAGTGCTACGTTTGATTGACGATAACCAAAATTATCAGGCGCTTGAGCGACGTAGTTTGCGTTACCAGCGCAGCAGTGCCACAGAACAGTTCGATACCATTACCCAAGTCAAGGCAGAGCGCCGTTTACAGCCGACTTCGGTTCATGTGCAACGCTGGCAAGCCGATGCCCTACAACAAGAAGAAGGCAGTGGTAGCGTACAAGGCACGCAAAAGCACAGCGAACACTATGACAATGCCAGTCTGAACCTTGAAGATGCATGGCATGTTAGCCCTGCGTGGATGCAGGATTTAAACGGTGAAGACCAAGCCACAGCTTCAGGCAATAGCCAGATTGAACAGCTGAACCAGCACATTAATGCGTACCATCACCTGAGTTCTAAACAATTTACCGTTTCAGGTAACGTCCGTGATGCACAAGTGGGTTACTGGTTTGAACTCAATGACCATCCAGAACTCGACCAACATGACAGTACCGATAAAGAATTTTTAATCTTAAGCAAGCACTACTACAACCAGAATAATTTACCGAAAGAATTACAGCAGCAACTTGAGCGTCTGTTGCCAAAAGACAAACTCAAGGCTGCGCAACTCGACACACAAAACCCTGAGCAGCGCCACTTTGCTGAGTTGAATGTCGTTCGACGTAACATTAATGCTGTGCCTGAATATAGCCCGCTAGAGCACCGACCAGCCGCCCATCCGCAGCGCGCTAAAGTCGTGGGGCTAGAAGGTGAAAGCATTCATGTCGACCAATGGGGACGCATTAAAGTCCGTTTTCTGTTTACCCGAACTGATGACCATAGTCATGACGGTGGAGCCGGAAGTAACGACAATGACACTGACTCGGCTTGGGTAGATGTACTCACCCCGTGGGCAGGCGCGGGTTATGGCGCACGCTTCTTACCTCGCGTGGGTGAAATCGTTGTCATCGACTTTTTTGACGGCAATATTGACCGACCATTTGTGGTGGGGCGTATTCACGAAGCTGAGCGTCACCCCACCCAGTTCGACCAGAAAGGTCAGTTACCTGACACCAAAAAGCTCAGCGGCATTCGTTCAGAAGAAGTCGATGGCAAAGGATTTAACCAGCTACGTTTTGATGACACGACAGGCCAGATCAGTGCCCAGCTACAAAGTAGCCATGCGGCAAGCCAACTCAACTTGGGTAACTTAAGCCATCCAAAAGATAAGGCAGAGAGCGAAGGTCGTGGTGAAGGGTTTGAACTCAGAACAGATCAGTGGGGCGCGGTAAGAGCTGGCAGTGGTTTACTCGTTAGTACCCATAAACAGGACCAAGCTCAAGGTGTACACCTTGATGCAAATGAGGCCAAACAACAAATCGACGGTGGCCTTAGCAATGCCAAGGCACTCAGTGAAGTCGCTAAAAATCAACAAACTGACCCGTTAGAGAATTTAGAAAATCTAAAATCCTTTATTGAAAAACTTGAGCAGCAAGACAACGCAAAAGCCAAGACGTTTAAAGAGGCGATTATGTTGCTGGCGAGCCCAAATAGCATCGCGCTGAGCAGTAACGAAGACATTCACTTAAGCGCAGATGGCCAGATAAACCAAACTGCTGGAGACAGCATTAATCTGTCTACCCAAAAGAACTTGATTGCACATGCCCAAAATAAAATTAGCCTTTTTGCGGCTCAAGAAGGGGCGAGACTCTATGCAGGCAAAGGCAAAGTCGAAATACAAGCGCAAGGCGACGGAGCAGATTTAATTGCCCGTAAATCTGTTCAGATTATTTCAGCAGAAGACAAAATTGAGGCGACAGCAGCCAAAGAAATTGTGCTCACCGCAGGCGGTTCTCAAGTCAAAATTACTGGTTCGGGCATTTTTATGACGACAGGTGGCAAGTTTGAAGTGAAGGCTGGACAGCATTTGTTTATGGGGAGCGGGAGTGCGAATGCTAATGTTCCTGCATTGCCAGATTTACGAATGAAAACTGAGCATCGTAATTTCCAAGCTATAGATTCGTCTAAGAATGAACCATTAGAAGGAATACCTTACTCAATTTTGAATAAAAGAACAGGAATAAAATCCTATGGTTTTACTAATAAGAAAGGAATGACGAAAACCATAAAATCAGCTGAAAATGATGAATTAGTTGTTAATTGGTTCGAACAGGAAGATAGGGTAAATGGCGAATAATTCAACAACAAGTACTACAACAAATACAGCTAATCCACCGACCCAGAAAGTTCCTTTGAAACCAGAAGCTGAGTTACATCTATTAGTAGGGAGTGCTTATGGAGAAGGAGATAAAGAATCGCCCTATGGTCATACAGCTGTTTATATTAAATTGAAAGGTAAGGATTATATTTATGATTTTGGTAGATATGGAAAGACGAAACCTGAAAGTTTTGGTATTTTTACTTTAGAGGGAGCTAGTAGTCCCCGCGGAGAAGGAATATTAAGGATTTGGAGTAGCTTTGACGCTTATATTGCTGATGAAAACAGCCAAGGGGTAGGAACTTCAAAAACTAGGACAACCCATGCTTATGGTTATAGAATTTTTGATAGTCAGGCTATGTTGGTATTAAATTATTATAATAATTTATTGAAAACAGCCACATTAAGACGAAATGAAAAATACTATAAAAGTTATGCTTTATCTCAGGACTATTTTGCTTTGGCCCCTAATTGCACTACTCAAAGTTTAGAAGCAACGAAAAAAGCAATTCCAAGTATGGCGAAATCAGGCCATATGTTTGTAAATGCTGAGAAAGTACTATCTACTACAGTAAAGCTAGCATTTAAAGCAAGTAAATATGAAATGCCAAAATACCTATTTTTACCCGATAATTTAAATGATTATTTAATGAAGTCTCCTGATGTAAAAGTAGATATTAAAAATACATATCATCTTAAAAAGTAGGGATATATGAAAAAAAATCTGGTAATAATCATATTAGGAATTTTGTTTTTAATTCAATTAGTTTTAAATTTTTATCTGTGGAGCTTTAGAGAAATGCCTAAGATACATATTTTAGAGAAGCCTCTAAAAATTTCTTCAAATGGTGATAATTATTCAGAATATACAATTCTTCCAGCAGGGACAGTTTTATATGATGATAGTGATTCTTTAAATAGAAGAGTTATGGTTTATTTCAACTTGCAAGGTGTTGATTTTAAGTTTGAAGAACAAGATCCAGAAATATCTAAACAACCAAGTGAAGTACGCTCTATTAGAAGCACAGAGCTAAGTGATATTTTAAAAACTATTCCTTTAACTAAGAAAGATATTTATTTAATCATTAAATATGATGACAGTATAAATGACTCTGTACGCTCAATTTTATTTAAAAAATACAAAATTGATCCTTCAGAGTATGAGAAATAGTTAAATAATTTTGCGGTATATAAGCATAAATTTAAAAAGTAGAAGAAGCGTAATTGATTACGCTTCTTCTGCCATAAGAAAATTATTTAAGCAGCTTGAATTGCTTCTCCACAAAGAGAAACCGTTTCTTGTTTATGCTGATGTAAGTACCAGAACTGCTCTGCAATCGTTTCTGGATGTACCGTGTAGCTTTTATCTTGTGCGCCCGGTGTTCCATCAACAAAGCCATTCACAATGACTTGGCTCACGTAAACATTTGAGTCAGCGAGACTATGAGCAAGTAAGTTGGTGGTTTTATATTGAGCGGCAGCAGCAATTGCTAAAGATGAATATTCTTTGGCAACCAAATCTATTCCCACGGCATCGAACGCAAAAATTCCATTGGTTGATAAAATACTACCGTTATTCTTTTCTAAATCACGTAGGCAAGCTTGTACCGTAGCAATATAACTTGAAACACGAATATGGAAGCTTTGGGTGAGATCTAACGGATTGGTTTCTAAGATGTTGCCTTCAATATCATGGAAAGCGTTCCAATGAATATTTTTAATCTCTCCGAATTGGTCTTTAATACGTTTTACGAGATTTGGTATGTCTTCCAGAACTGCTAAATCACATGTAAAAGCATAAGCTTCTATACCTTGTGTTTTAAGTTCTAGAATGGCCTTCTCGAGTTTTTCAGCATTTCTTGCCACTAACCCGATTTTATAGCCTTCTTTACCAAACTTATGTGCTACGGCTTTGGAAATACCTGTTCCATAGCCAAAAATTATAATATTGTTGTTCATTATAAAGTTCCAAAAAACCAACTATTTGGTTGGAAATATTTTATAATATGTTTTAATAATATATGCAAGTGAAAAATAATTATGTCGTGGGATACTGAAGGAACAAAACAAAAAATCTTGAAAGCTGCAATTAGTGAGTTTGCTTTGCATGGTCCAGATGGCACCACTGTTGATAAAATTGCAAAAATTGCAGGTGTTAACAAAGAGCGCATTTATAATTATTTTGGGGCTAAAAGAGATTTATTTGCGGTCGTTTTAAGTAATGAATTAATTAAAGTTGCCCAGTCTGTACCTCTTAAATCTTTTGAAGAAGAAGATATTGCTGAATATGCTGGGCGTGTGTATGACTATCATTGTGTACACCCTGAACTGAGTCGTTTATTGCTTTGGGAAGGGCTGA
Source organism: Acinetobacter calcoaceticus ANC 3811 (assembly GCF_000399665.1). Taxonomy (GTDB): domain Bacteria; phylum Pseudomonadota; class Gammaproteobacteria; order Pseudomonadales; family Moraxellaceae; genus Acinetobacter; species Acinetobacter calcoaceticus_B. The sequence goes on along the minus strand of NZ_KB976986.1, from coordinate 2,889,426 downwards.
TTTACTCTTCACAAGAAGTGCCAAATGAAAACATCCGCTGCGAAAATTATAACTGTAAAATTGAAGCAATTAAAAAAGAACAAGATGAAGGAAGAGTGACCGATGAAATTGAAGCAAGCTATTTAACCTTCCTGATTTTAGCACTTGCAAATAGCTGGTTTATGTTGCCTCAAGTTGCCCGAATGTTTACCCCGGTCGAGGATATTGATAATCCTCATGAAAAGCGTAGAGCAATGATTATAGAATCGGCTAAACGGTTGCTAGTGAAGTAGTTTTTAATTTGACTATATAAGTTTAATGGCTTGGTAAAATAAACCGTAAAATACAAATAAAGTGGAATTTAAATTTAACTAATTATGTTGAAATGGTAATAAATTCCTTTTAATTTACTTAATGGCGTAAAAATTTCCAAAAATAATGAAAATTAGCTGTTCTTAGAAAAACAATCCCGCAGGGTACTGGCTAAACTATATCTCAAGGGTGTGATAGGGATCGAAAAGAGTAGCATGCACCAAAACGTATAACGTTAGTGTGTACTCACCCAAAAGGTCTCGATTCGGCTTAGGACGCTATAGATCAAAAGTTTATAGGCATAAGGTTCTAACTTACAAAGTTATAATTGTTGAAGTAAACCATAGATGTTTTCCCTTGACACCCTAAAAATTCTCTATAATAAAAACGATACTTACAAGAATATAATTTATGAATAAGCCTTATCTTTCTGCCTTGCCGCATGACAGCCAAATCTCATCTCAATTGAACAATGCTTACTTCCACGACTCGTGGAGTATTGTGCTTGGCCAACCAGACCTGAATGTATTTCAGCAGCTTATTAAACTGTTCCATCACACGCCTCAATGGATAGAATGGAGTATGAATCTACGTAATAAAATTACTTCAAAGATTGGGCTTAAAGATTTAGGAAGTTTTAAGCAAATTGATGCGCATAAAAAAGAAAATGAATATGTAGCTGGTGATCGGATTGGAATTTTTACCTTATTGCAACGTACCGAAAATGAGTTAGTGGTTGGCGATGACGATAAACATTTAAATGTGACTTTATCTATTTATAAAAATGAAAAGACTCAAGTACTGACCATAACCACAGTAGTCCATATTAAAAATTTACTTGGGCGGCTGTACATGTTGCCTGTGATTCCTGCCCACCGAAAAATAGTACCAGCCACTTTACAGATATTGGGTTAGAGTACTATTTTTATTTACGATGTTATCCATTGAAATCGTTTATATAATATACGTATTATCAATTGCGAGCTGAATAAAATGGACAATAAAAACCAGTGTCGCCAATGCGCCGTTTGTGGAAAGAGTTTTCCCTTAAAAGATCTGGTCTCTGGTGAAGTCATTCGAGATGTGATTGGAGAAGAAATCTTGAAAGATTATCCGGATTGGTCTTTTTCAACCTTTATTTGTCGTGCTGATTTGGCGGACTACCGGATTAAATATGTGCAATCACTATTACGCTCGGAAAAGGGTGAGTTATCTACGCTAGAAAATGAAGTGATTGGCAGTATGCAAAGGCACGAGCTGATTAGTCGAAATACAGAGACAGAGTTCGATCAGAATTGGACTTTGGGTGAAAAACTAGCAGATAAAATAGCTTCTTTTGGCGGAAGTTGGGTCTTTTTAACTTGTTTTGGACTATTTTTAGTGGCTTGGATCATTTTAAATACCGTAGTGATGGTTGTACATCCTGTTGATCCTTATCCATTTATTCTGCTTAATCTGGTGTTGTCATGTTTAGCTGCAATTCAGGCACCTGTCATTATGATGAGTCAAAATCGACAAGAGGTAAAAGATCGGTTACGCGCTCAACATGACTATCAAATTAATTTAAAAGCTGAGCTTGAAATTAGACATTTACATGAAAAAATGGATCATCTTTTATCACATCAATGGGAAAGACTTGCACATATTCAAGAAATTCAGCTCGATCTTTTATCTGAAATGAATAAAAAACGGTAAAAACTGAATCTGAGTTTCACGTGGAACATGATGAGCTGTATAGATTATTTTGCGGTAAATTGGAAATTTCTTTATGATCTGCCGCCATGCTCCCTTGCTGTTTCTACGATAATGCCTTTAAACGACCACTTTGTTTATGCTCCGCCACAAGATCCGCTTTCAATTTTATTTGAAGATGACGATTTGATCGTGGTTGATAAACCTGCGGGTCTATTGTCGGTTATGGGGAGGTTGCCTGAACATCATGATAGTGCCTATTTACGCATACTTGAAAAGTTCCCTTTGGCTAAGGTTACGCATCGTTTAGATATGGCGACTTCGGGTTTACTTATGTTTGCCAAGCATCGCGATGCAGAAGTTGCGGTAAGTAAAATGTTTCAGGCCAGAACAGTCAAAAAGCATTATATGGCTTTGGTGCAAGGCAAAGTTGCAGAAGAGGGTAGTGTTGAAGTTCCACTCATTACCGATTGGGAAAATCGCCCGAGACAAATCGTGCATTTTGAGTTGGGCAAACATGCCAAAACCTTATTTCAGCCTCTCATCTATGATGAAAAAACAGATCAAAGCCGCGTTTTACTAGAGCCGGTGACAGGGCGTTCGCATCAGCTACGTGTACACATGATGCATATTGGACATCCGATTATGGGTGACAAGTTATATCACCCTGAACCAAAGCAATTTCACTTAAACCGTATGGCGCTACATGCTGCATATCTGGCTTTTCAGCATCCATTAAATGGAACCGATGTAGTGATTGAATCGCAGGTGCCTTTTTAAAATTTATATAATTAAAAAAATTAATTTGATGCAATTGGGAACGGAATATATACCCAAACTGCAATAAAAGTCGGGTATTCTTAATGCCGAATAATATTAATACGGCAACAACAACAAGGGATCATATTATGACTCGTGATTACGAACAATTTCCAGATGACGATAACGGCAATGTACTTTGGCAAATGGCTGAAGACGGGGATGATTTAACAGATCTACATGAAATTGAATTTTCTATTGCTTTTCAAGATCAGAAAAATGCAGAGCAATGTGCACTCTATTTACTGTACCAAGAACAAAAGGTTTCACTCTTTCAAGATGATGCAGTTGAGCCAAATGAATGGATTATTACGATCTTCGTTAATATGGAACCCGACTATTCAGACATTGTTGACTTAGAACAATGGTTTGCCAGCATCGCTGAAAAATTTCAGGGTGAATATGATGGATGGGGCTGTATGGCTTACGTCTTCGAGGAAGGCGACGAAGAAGATGACCTGTTACAGTAAGGTCTAAAATAACGGGTAGGAGATAATCATGAACTTATCTCAAAAACAAATTGCTGTACGGTTTTTAGAGCTTGCCGCAGCTGGTGAAGTCGATGAAGCCTATAGCAATTACACCGCGCCTAACTTCAAGCATCACAACCCTTATTATGCGGGTGATGTAACTTCTTTGAAGGAGGGAATGCGTGAAAGTGCAATTGAAACTCCAAATAAATTCTTTGAAGTTCAACATGTCATTGAAGATGGTGATTTAGTTGCTGTGCATTCTAAAATTGAAATGCAAATGAACGGGTTAACAACCTTGGCAGTGGTTCACATTTGTCGTTTTGAAAATGGAAAAATTGCTGAGTTTTGGGACATTGGGCAAATACAGCCTGATCCACTCGTCAATGAAAACGGTATGTTTTAATGAAAAGCCCGAAAGTTTTCGGGCTTTTTATTTTATAGATGAATTAAAATTTCCACTGTGCTGAAATTGAGGCATTGAGTGGTTCACCTGGTTGAACCCACAAATCGCTATAGCTTGAAACATAGTAAGTTTTATCAAACAAATTATTCACATTAAGTTGATAGCGTAAACGATCAGATGGGGCATAGTAGCCACTTAAGTTCACCAGAGTATAGCTTGGTAAATTAAAGCCATTATCAAGGTTATGTCCGCTACGTTCACCCACATAGGTAAGGTTGGCACCTACGCCTGCTTTTGTTAAGCCTTCTTGTAGAAACTCATAGTTGGTACTTACTGAACCTTGATGTTTTGGCACATTGCTCAGACGTGCACCTTTGGCAAGGTCTTGGTCTTTTTCAATTTGAGCATCGGTATAACTATAATTGGCATTAACCAACCAACGGTCATTGATCTGGCTATTTAAATCAAATTCAAGCCCTTGGCTGCTGACTTCGCCTGCTGCGGTTTGAAAGTTACTGTCAATTGGATCGGTTGTCAGTACATTCTGTTTTTTCATTTTAAACAAAGCAAGACTCAGCACACTTTGGTCATTCATTTTATATTTGGTGCCGACCTCGTAGCTTTCACCTTTTTCAGGAGCAAAGGTTTGACCATTTCGGTTCATACCACTATTCATCGCAAATGAACGACCATAGTTCGTATAAAAAGCCCATTGGTCAGAAGCTTTAAAATTTACTCCGAAACGCGGACTATTTTGATGAAGGGTCTGGTTACTTTCGGTCTGAGTCAGGTGATTTTTAAAGTCTTGTTCGACCTGATCAAAACGGTTGCCGAAAAGCACACTCCATTGATCATTAAAAAAGATTTGATCTTGTACATTAAGAGCAAAGTAACGTTGCTGTTCTTTGGTGTTGGTGAACGGTGCTAAATCTGGTAAATATTTTCCATATTCAGGTTGATAAATATCAATTGTATTTGGCATGCCTGAGCTGTGGTTACGACGCAGCTGATATTGTTGATAGTCGAGTTGACCAAGTTCAGTTGAAAGTAAAATTTCATGTCGAGCCCATGAGGTATCAAGCTTACCAAGCAATTCTGTTTGAGCCAGCACATCTTCACTTTGATAATCACGATAGCGGCGTTGACGCTCTAAAGTACGGCCATCGGCTTGTAGGCGTCGTGGTTCGGTCGAAAAGCCGACCATTTGAGCATCTTTATAACTGACGGCACTATTCAGTTTCCAGTCAGGGTTAAATTCATGACTAAGACGTAGTTGGTAAAAGTAATCTTTTACTTTCATATCGCCATCAGCAGGTTCCCCCGTAAAGGTTTTCGGGTCCATCACAAACTGGTGATTAACGGTGCTTACCCCACGGTCAAAGGTTCCTTTGTGCTGAGTAAATTCACTGTCAAAGTCGATTTGTGTCAGGTCTGAAATTTTCCATGTGAGCTGCGGCGAAAAGAACCAGCGTTCACTGTTGACATGATCACGGAAGCTTTGATTATCTTCGTGGGCAACTGCTAAACGATAGGCCAGTTGATCGTTAATCGGCGCGGTGTGTTCCAGACTTATTCGATATTGTTCTTGGCTATTGGCGCGTAAGTTAATTTCACTTTCGCTTTCCCACTGTGGTTTTTTACTATTTAGATTGAGCAAACCACCTGTTTCCCCACGGCCATATAGCGCAGCCATTGGTCCTTTCAAAAATTCTAAAGAGTCAATGTTTATGATGTCTTTGGGAGCACTAACACCTCGGTTTACACTCAAACCATTACGGATCATGGTAGCCCCTAAGTTTGGATCACCACTAAAACCACGGAAAGAGTAATTATCCCAAAAACCACCACCATAATTATTCTGATGAAAAACCCCACTGACTAAGGTTAATGCATCATCAATGCGCTGAACGTCTTGTTGTTCCATCACCTGCTTAGAAACAAAAGCACGATTAAAAGGTACATCTAAAACATCGTGGGAAAATTTAGTCGCTGAACTATTTTGACTTACATCTTCTTGGGTAGTTTCAGCCTGAACGCGTATGGTTGCCAGTACCGTTGACGTTTCTTCTCCCCAACTGAGTGTCGATATAAACGATAGACCTAAGGAAGATAACAAACCTAATTTGTGTTGCATAAATGAGCAGCCATGAAAGACAAAAGGAATTAAATGTAATAGTATAACGTTACATTATTTTGTTGATTATCGCTATGTCTTTAGAAAAAAATATTGAGCGTTTACAGTCGATTGATGCCTTACGTGGTTTGGTCATCTTGATTATGTTGCTCGACCATGTAAGAGAAACTTTCTATTTGCATAAGCAGGTCATAGATCCAATGGATGTAACAGTAACTGAACCTGCATTATTTGGTAGTCGGTTATTGGCACATATTTGTGCTCCGGTTTTTGTTCTTTTAACAGGTATTTCGGCTTTTTTATTTCATTCAAAAAAACAGGATTTACAGCAAACCCGTGCATTTTTATTGAAGCGTGGTCTATTTTTAATTGTGTTAGAGCTGACATTGGTGAACTTTGCTTGGACAGCAACTTTTCCACCAGAAGTCATTTATTTACAAGTGATTTGGGCGATTGGTATCAGCATGGTAGTGTTGGCAGGTTGTGTGAGTTTACCGTTGCCTGTCATTGCTGGCGCAGCTTTAGTGATTATTTTTGGGCATAACTTATTAGATTCTGTGCATTTTACAAATGGTTTTTTACAGAATGTATGGTTCGTTTTACACGAGCGTGGCTGGATTGAGTTTGCAGACATCAAGCTTCGCACAAGCTATCCTGTTTTGCCTTGGATTGGTGTTATTTTGCTGGGTTATGTTTTAGGCCAATTCTTTAGTTCAAAATATACTGCAAAGCAAAGAAGCCACTATTTATTGAGTATCGGTCTGGCAAGTATTGGATTGTTTGTTTTACTGCGTTTTATCAATATCTATGGCGACCAGCCGTGGCAGCATTTTGAGTCATTACAACTCACTTTAATGAGCTTTTTTAACCTCACCAAGTATCCACCGTCTTTGCTGTTTATTTTGCTGAATGTTGGAATCGGTTTGATTGTACTGGTTGCTTTTGAACGTATGCAGCAATATTCATTTTTAAAACCATTGGTGGTGTTTGGCTCTGTGCCTATGTTCTTTTATTTACTGCATTTATATGTGTTGAAACTGATGTATGTGTTTGCAATAAGTGTATGGGGAGCCAACCATGGCAATTATTTATCGGTTAATCATGTGTGGATGCTGTGGTTCATCACGATTGTGTTGTCTTTTGCGCTTTATCCTGCTGTTAAATGGTTCTCGAAATTCAAACATCAAAATAAACATATTTCGATTTTAAAATATTTCTAATGTTCAAAATGTGAGTAAAGCGAATTCGGTAAAGGACTCGCTTTACTTGCTCACATCTAGATATAAAGTTTCTTTAACTTCTTCCATGACTACATAACTATGTGACGATGCTGAAGCGGGGAGTTTCTTTAACAAATCTCCTAACAAGCGGCGGTAGGCACTCATTTCTTTTAAGCGCGCTTTTACAAGATAGTCAAACTCACCTGAAATGAGGTGACATTCGAGTACTTCAGGAATCTCAACTAAGTCTCTGGCAACTTGATCAAATACATCGCCTGATTTGGCAGATAACTTAATTTCTAAAAAAACGAGCAGATTACGGTCCACATAGGCTGGGTTTAGCCGTGCGTAATAACCCATGATAATGCCATCGCGTTCAAGACGCTTTACACGCTCTGAACAGGGGGTGGTCGATAGGTTGACTCTCGAAGCCAATTCACTAATCGCAATTCGTCCTTCACGCTGCAAAATGTCCAGAATCATGCGATCTATACGATCTAAGGGACGCATAGATATTTCCTCTTTTTTTTAAATTCTCGTGAAAAAAACATAAATTTACCTAGATTATAGCCTGAAAAACAGTGAAATAAACTATTGAAGCAGAAATATACTAGTTAAATAAACTGGTGTGCGTGAGGGAATAGAAATGCGCGTAATTGTATTAGGTAGCGGCGTTATCGGAGTGGCAAGTGCCTATTATCTAGCTCAACAAGGAGCTGAGGTCACTGTTCTTGACCGTCAGGCAGGTCCTGCTGAAGAAACAAGCTTTGGTAATGCAGGTCAAATTTCGCCTGGGTATTCGACCCCTTGGGCAGCACCAGGAATTCCTTTTAAAGCTGTGAAGTGGATGTTCCAACACCACGCACCGCTTGCGATTAATTTAGATGGCAGCATGTGGCAGTTACAGTGGATGGCGCAAATGCTAAAAAACTGTAATCCACAAAGTTATGCTGTGAACAAAGAACGTATGATGCGCGTGGCTGAATACAGCCGTGATTGCTTACGTGAACTTAGAAAAGATACAGGCATTAATTACGAAAACCGCGCTAAAGGTACTTTGCAGCTATTTCGTAAAGAAGCGCAAATGGAAGCGGTTCAACGCGACATTAGCGTGCTACAAGAATGCGGCGTAAGTTACGAATTATTAAATGGCAACGAACTTGGTCGTGTAGAACCAGCGTTGGCAAATACGCAAGATAAACTGGTTGGTGGTTTACATTTACCAAATGACGAAACAGGTGACTGTTATTTGTTTACCAATGCTTTAGCTCAAATTGCCAAAGAGTTGGGTGTTAACTTCCAGTTCAACCAGAATGTAGAAAAATTGATTGTTGAAGGCGATGAAATTAAGGGCGTTCAGGTCAATGGTAAAGTTTTAACTGCTGACCGTTATGTTTTAGCGTTTGGTAGTTATTCACGTGATTTCTTGAAACCACTCGATCTACAGTTGCCTGTATATCCTGTGAAAGGTTACTCGTTGACGATTCCTATTGTTGACCCTGCATTTGCTCCGCAATCTACAGTGCTTGATGAAACCTACAAAATTGCGATTACTCGTTTTGACCAGCGTATTCGCGTAGGCGGTATGGCAGAGCTAAGTGGTTTCAATTTAGGTCTGAACGACGACCGCCGTGCAACCTTGCAAATGGTCACTCAGGACTTGTTCCCAGGCGGTGATATGGCACAGGCGTCTTTCTGGACTGGTCTACGTCCAATGACTCCAGACAGTACCCCAATTATTGGTGCGACTCGCTTTAAAAATCTGTTCTTGAACACCGGTCATGGCACTTTAGGCTGGACCATGGCGTGTGGTTCAGGAAAATTAATCAGTGACATCGTATTGAATCATAAGACAGAGATCAGTACAGATGGTCTTTCAATTCAGCGTTATTCACACGCACATGCTGCATAACGGACGTTAGGAAAGTAATCATGCCTCGTCCTATTACCGCAGTCATCCACCGTCAAGCCTTACAAAATAACTTGGCGGTGGTACGCAAGGCTATGCCAAAAAGTAAGGTCTTTGCCGTTGTAAAAGCCAATGCTTATGGGCACGGAATTGAACGTGTCTATGAAGCATTTAAAGCAGCAGATGGCTTTGCCTTACTTGATCTTGATGAAGCAAAACGCATTCGTGCTTTAGGTTGGACGGGTCCAATTTTGTTGCTCGAAGGGATTTTCTCTCCTCAAGATTTATTTGATTGTGTGCAGTATCAACTCAGTTTCACCATTCATAGTGAAGCGCAAATCGAGTGGGTAGAAAAGCATCCTTATCCAGCCCAATTTGATGTTTGCCTAAAAATGAACAGTGGCATGAACCGTCTTGGTTTTAAACCACAGCAGTATGTTCAGGCATGGGAACGTCTAAATAACTTGGCAAACGTCTCCACGATTACGCACATGATGCATTTTTCAGATGCAGATGGTGATCGTTTCGGCCAGCAAGGCATTGATTATCAAATCACTGCATTTGAAGAAATTATTAAAGATTTACCGGGTGAAAGATCTGTAAGTAATAGCGCGGCAATTCTACGCTATCAAGACCAGCTCAAATCAGATTATGCCCGTAGCGGCATCATGCTCTATGGCAGCTCGCCAGACTACCCGACGCATAGTATTGCGGACTGGGGCTTACAACCGACCATGAGCTTACGCAGCGAAATTATTTCAGTTCAGCATTTAGAGCCGAATGAAAGCGTAGGCTATGGCTCAAACTTTGTCGCAGAGCAACCCATAACGATTGGGATTGTCGCTTGTGGCTATGCCGATGGTTATCAACGTATTTCACCAACAGGTACGCCAGTTTTGGTGGACTCTGTCCTCACTCGTACCATTGGCCGCGTCAGCATGGATATGTTGGCAGTCGATTTAACAGGCATTGAGAGTGCCAAAGTCGGCAGTGAAGTCGTACTTTGGGGCCAATCAAGTACAGGCGTCGTTTTACCTATTGATGATGTCGCAGTTTCATCCGGTACAGTGGGTTACGAGCTGATGTGTGCAGTTACCGCACGTGTCCAATTTATTAATCAGGTATAAGGAAATCCGAATGTCGAATTCAGATATACAAAAGATTAACACTAACGAAGTCATGAGCGCCGTGACTGTTTTTAACAAAGTGGTTTATCTGTCAGGTCAGGTACCTAAAAATACCGAACAAGACGTGGCAGGCCAAACTCGAGAAATTCTTGCAACGATTGATGAACTTTTGGCATTAGCCAATACCGACAAATCTCGCTTGCTCTCTGCGCAGCTCTATTTAAAAAATCTTTCTGACTTTTCAACTGTAAATGCAATTTGGGTTGACTGGTTAAAAGGATGTGTTGCTCCATCGCGTGCCACAATTCAGGCCGATTTGGTTAATCCAAACTGGTTAATTGAAATTGCCGTGACGGCAGCACAAAAGTAATTCGTTTTTACTCCAAAAATGATGATGTATCTAACAGAAGGAAGATAGATACGGTTTATCCAGTCATTATTTGGTGAACAGATTCAGTGACCTATGGCATACGGTTCAATTTTCGCCATAGGTTGCTGATCTTAACAAAGGAATTCAAAAAGGAATTTTAATATGACAACGGCTCGTCATTCAGATACGGAAAATTCTCCTGATCATCTGCAACGAAAACTGTCTAACCGTCATTTACAACTGATTGCAATTGGCGGTGCAATTGGAACCGGCCTATTTATGGGCTCGGGTAAAACCATCTCCCTCGCAGGTCCTTCAATCCTTTTGATCTATATGATTATTGGAGGAATGTTCTTTTTCATGATGCGTGCAATGGGCGAGTTGCTCCTTGCAAATCTGCACTACAAATCTTTTGTTGATATGGCTCATGACTTGATTGGTCCTTGGGCCGGTTACTATTTGGGCTGGACCTATTGGTTGGGTTGGGTGCTGGTTGGTATTGCGGACCTTTCAGCAGTCATTAACTATTTAGGTTTTTGGCTGCCCGATGGCACGAGCTTTTCTCCAATTCAACAAGCCATGATTAGTGCAGGCTGTGTATTGTTTGTGATGGGTCTTAACCTACTGACAGTACGCCTATTTGGTGAAATTGAATTCTGGTTTGCACTCATTAAGATCTTGGCGATTATTGGCCTGATTGGTGTGGGTGGCTACATGATTTTCAGCCATTTCCAAGCTCCACAAGGCGCTGTAGCAAGCATTAGTAATGTTTGGTCGCATGGCGGTTTATTCCCGAAAGGTACAGAAGGCTTCTTGGCTGGTTTCCAGATTGCTGTCTTTGCTTTTGTCGGGGTTGAACTCATAGGTACAACGGCTGCTGAAACGAAAGATCCAGAGAAAAATTTACCGAAAGCAATTAACGCGATTCCGATACGTATTATTTTGTTCTATGTATTAGCACTCTTTATTGTGATGTCAGTAACACCTTGGGATCATATTCGTGCAGATAAAAGTCCGTTTGTTGAGTTGTTCTTAAATGCGGGTATTCCGGTTTCAGCCATCATCATGAACTTGGTGGTGCTATCTTCGGTGATGTCTTCAATGAACAGCGGTGTGTTTTCAACCAGCCGTATGCTTTTTGGTTTATCAAAAGATGGTCAGGCACCGGGTGCATTTGGACGTTTATCAAAACGCGCAGTACCTTCAAATGGTTTGATTTTCTCTTGTATCTTTATCATGGGCGGGGCAGTGCTTCAGTACTTTGTTCCAAACACCATGGAAGCATTTACTTTAGCAAGTTCACTCTGTGTGATTCTATTCATTAGTGTCTGGAGTCTCATCATGGTGTGCTATTTACGCTATCGTAAATTACGACCTGAATTACATGAAAAATCAACTTTTAAAATGCCGGGTGGCGTTTGGATGAGCTATGTGGTTCTGGCATTTATGCTTTTCACTTTAGTCATCTTGGCACTTGAGCCAGATACTTTAAAAGCGCTCTATGTCAGTCCAGTATGGTTAGTCATCTTAGGTGTTACCTATCATGTGTTATATAAACCACGCATGAAAAAACTAGGGCGTGAACTCGTCAACGATCATTAAGTTTTATTAAAAGCCAATCAATCATGATTGGCTTTTTTTATTTTTATTAGATTTTTTATCGGAATAATATTGTTTATTTTTAAATCATCAGTGCAATTTGGAGTGTGTTAGCAAAGTACATATAGCATTATCACATGCTAAACTCCGGCTAATCTGGAGAATCCAGATCGATTAATTAAAATTGCCGTGAAGGCAGTACATAAATAATGTGACTTAAAAAAACAGGACAAACGATTTATCAATTAAGGAAAAAATATACTTGAACATCTTGTCCTGAGGTATAGACTCAGCAACCCTCGATATACGGTTCGTTTTTCTCCCTATAGGTTGCTGATTTTAAGTTAAGCAAAATATAAAAAGGACTTCTAATATGACAATGGTTCATCATCCAGATGAGGCAGGCTCCCCTGATCATTTACAACGGAAATTAAATAATCGCCATCTACAAATGATTGCAATTGGCGGTGCAATTGGAACCGGTCTATTTATGGGCTCGGGCAAAACCATCTCCCTCGCAGGTCCTTCAATTCTCGTTATCTACATGTTAATTGGTGGCATGTTTTTTTTCTTAATGCGTGCATTAGGTGAATTACTACTCGCTAATTTACATTACAAGTCATTTGTCGATATGGCATATGATTTGATTGGCCCATGGGCTGGTTATTATATAGGTTGGACCTATTGGTTAGGCTGGGTGCTGGTCGGTATTGCGGATTTATCTGCGGTCATTAATTATTTAAGTTTTTGGCTGCCCGAAGGCGCCAGTTTCTCACCAACACAACAAGCCATGATTAGTGCAGGCTGTGTACTATTCATTTTAGGGCTTAACCTTCTTACGGTGAAGTTGTTTGGTGAAGTTGAATTCTGGTTCGCACTCATTAAGATTTTGGCAATTATTGGCCTGATTGGTGTGGGTGGCTACATGATCTTTACTCATTTTCAAGCTCCACATGGTGAAGTTGTGAGTGTAAGTAACGTGTGGTCGCATGGTGGTATATTTCCAAAAGGCGTAAGCGGATTTTTGGCAGGTTTCCAGATTGCCGTGTTTGCTTTTATTGGTGTTGAACTGATTGGTACAACAGCAGCTGAAACGAAAGATCCAGAAAAGAACCTACCGAAAGCAATTAACGCGATTCCAGTACGTATTATCCTATTTTATGTGTTGGCACTTTTTGTAGTGATGTCAGTAACACCTTGGGACCACATCCGTGCAGACAAAAGTCCGTTTGTTGAGTTGTTCTTAAATGCAGGTATTCCGGTTTCTGCCATCATTATGAACTTGGTGGTGCTGTCTTCGGTGATGTCCTCTATGAACAGCGGTGTGTTTTCAACCAGCCGTATGCTGTTTGGTTTATCAAAAGATGGTCAAGCGCCAAGTGCATTGGGGCGTTTATCAAAACGTGCCGTACCTTCAAATGGTTTAATCTTCTCATGTATTTTCATTATGGGTGGAGCAGTGCTTCAATACTTCGTGCCTAACACGATGGAAGCATTTACTCTGGCAAGTTCACTTTGTGTGATTCTATTCATTAGTGTGTGGATTTTAATCATGGCGTGCTATTTACGTTATCGTAGAACTCGTCCTGAGCTTCATACAGCATCAACCTTTAAAATGCCGGGTGGCGTGTTAATGGCGTATGTTGTCATCGCATTCTTCTTGTTTACTTTAGTGATTTTGGCACTCGAGCCAGATACCTTAAAAGCGTTATATGTCAGTCCATTATGGCTAGTTGTTTTAGGCGTTAGCTATCATGTGTTTTATAAACCGCGCATGAAAAAACTAGGCCAAGAAAGTTTTGATTAATTATTCATAATTTCAAAAAAGCCAATCAACCATGATTGGCTTTTTTATTTGGTCTTTAATCAACTAATAAATGTTGATATTTATCGGCTTGTTTACGCAAATAATCCCAAACTAACTTAATGCGTGGTTCATGTTGTAAATCAACAAAAGTCAGCATCCAGAAGGTATGAGTAAAGCGAACTTGCTGCTCTAAAACGACATCAAGTTCTGGTTTATCATCTGCTAAAAACTTGGGCAAAATCGCAAGTCCTGCACCAGCACTCACCGCAATTTGTTGGGCCAAAATACTGCTGCTGCGAAAATTGGCGTTAAGCTTCAAAGGTAAGCGTTCTAAACAATACAACTCAGGGCTATACACCAGATCATCAATATAGTTCACAAAGCGGTGTTGGGTTAAATCTTCTAAACCACGAATGGGTGGGTTTTGCGCCAGATAGTTTTGGCTGCCATAAATTTTTAAACAATAGTCTGATAACCGCGTAATGATGTAGGGTCCAGACGTTGGACGATCAATCGACACCACAATATCTGCCTCACGGTGTGAGAGCTTAATCATTTTGGGTACTGGAATCAGGTCGATGGTGAGCAATGGATATTGAATAGAGAACTCAGCCAGTAAACGGGCTAAAAATGCAGTTCCAAAACCTTCAGGTGTGCCAATTCGCACACGACCTTGCAAAGGTTGATGTGGTTTTTCAATTTGTAAGAAAGCCTGTTCCATTTGCTCAACTCGAGGAACTAGTGCCATCCCTTCAAGTGTCAACTCATAACCAGTCGCTTCACGCTTAAACAATGTTGTACCCAAAGCAAGTTCTAGGGCCTGAATCCGTCTAGCCACTGTACTGTGCTCGACACCAATAATCCGCGCAGCGTTGGTCAGCGTTTTAGTCCGAGCTAAAACTAGAAAAAAATGTAGATGATCCCAATCCACTTTCATTTTTGTTGTAATCCTTGTGCATATTTGCACAACAATCGTGCATGAATTTCCGTTGGTGGTCAAAGTTTTCTTTGTTAGTCTCAATTGAAACTGAAATAAAGAAAATATGATCAAAAAGTATTTTCTAATAATTGAACACAATAAAAATACGGCCTACGGAGAGGTTATGAACACAATCCAAAAAATCGAATTGGAAACCGCTAAATTACTCATTAACGGAAATTTTATCGAATCTGAAACACAGGAATGGCAAGACATTGTTAACCCTGCGACTCAGGAAGTAATTGGTCGTGTACCATTTGCAACGGTTAAAGAAGTTGACGCTGCCATTCAGGCTGCACAAGATGCGTTTGCTTCTTGGCGTCAAACCCCAATTCAGGCACGTATGCGCATCATGCTTAAGTTACAAGACTTAATCCGTGCCAACATGAAAGAAATTGCACAAGTACTAACTGCGGAACAAGGCAAAACCTTGGCAGATGCTGAAGGTGATATTCAACGTGGTCTAGAAGTAGTAGAACATGCATGTTCGATCGGTACTCTACAAATGGGTGAATATGTCGAAGGCGTGGCGCGTGGTGTAGACACTTATACATTGCAGCAACCTTTGGGTGTGTGTGCCGGTATTACGCCGTTTAATTTCCCTGCCATGATTCCGCTTTGGATGTTCCCAATGGCAATTGTGTGCGGCAATACTTTTGTTTTAAAACCATCAGAACAAGATCCGTTATCAACCATGATGCTGGTTGAGCTTGCGATTCAAGCAGGTGTTCCAGCAGGTGTGCTCAACGTTGTGCATGGCGGTAAAGAAGTGGTTGACCGTCTGTGTACACATAAAGACATTAAAGCGATTTCATTTGTGGGTTCAACTGCTGTTGGAACACATGTTTATAACCTTGCAGGGCAACATGGCAAACGCGTACAGTCGATGATGGGTGCAAAAAACCATGTGGCTGTCATGCCAGATGCCAATAAAGAGCAAACCTTAAATGCCTTGGTCGGTGCAGCATTTGGTGCAGCGGGGCAACGCTGTATGGCATTGTCGGTTGCGGTAATGGTGGGTGAAAGTAAACAGTGGATTCAAGAGTTAGTTGAAAAAGCGAAAACTTTAAAAGTAAACGCAGGCCATGAGCCAAATACTGACATTGGCCCAGTCATTTCAAAACGTGCTAAAGCGCGTGTACTTGATTTAATTAATAGCGGTGTTGAGCAAGGGGCAGAGTTGCTACTCGATGGCCGTGATGTTCAAGTTCAAGGCTATGAATCGGGCAACTTTGTAGGTGCAACGATTTTTAGCGGCGTAAATACCGACATGCGTATTTATAAAGAAGAAGTCTTTGGCCCTGTACTTTCCATTATTTGTGTAGACACTCTTGAGGAAGCGATTGCTTTAATCAATGCCAACCCATTTGGTAACGGTGTAGGTCTATTTACACAAAGCGGCGCGATTGCACGTACTTTCCAAAACTTAATTGATGTGGGGCAAGTTGGTATCAACATTCCAATTCCTGTGCCAGTGCCTTTCTTTAGTTTTACGGGTTCAAGAGGTTCAAAACTTGGTGATTTGGGACCATACGGCAAACAAGCTGTGCAGTTCTATACCCAAACTAAAACTATTACCAGTCGCTGGTTTGAAGATAGCCATGAAGTTGGTGCAGTAAATACAACCATTAGTTTACGTTAAGGGGATCACGGATGAATATCGCCTTTATCGGTCTAGGGAATATGGGCGGCAGAATGGCCCATAACCTACTTAAAGCCGGACTCAATGTTTATGGTTATGACCTCAGTGAAGTTGCTATTCAGCACTTCGCCGAGGCAGGTGGTGTGGTCTGCGACAGCCCACAGGCAGCAGCGAAACAAGCTGATGTGGTCATTAGCATGTTGCCTGCGGCCAAGCATGTTAAAGAAGTTTACTTGGGCGAAAATGGTGTTTTAGAAGTGCTAAAAGCAGGTAGCTTATGCATTGATAGCAGTACCATTGACCCACAAACCATTAAAGACATTGCCGCTGTTGCGCAAAGCAAAAATATTAAAATCTGTGATGCACCAGTCTCTGGTGGAACCATTGGTGCTCAAGCAGGAACCCTAACCTTTATGGTGGGTGCCGATGAGCACACCTTTAACGAAGTGAAACCTGTGCTCAGCCATATGGGCAAAAATATTGTTCATTGTGGCGATGTCGGTGCAGGTCAAATTGCCAAAATCTGCAACAACCTGATTTTAGGTATTTCAATGGCTGCTGTTGCTGAAGGTATGGCACTCGGTGTGAAGTTGGGCATCGACCCACAAGCATTGGCAGGTGTCATTAATACCTCAAGTGGCCGTTGCTGGAGTTCAGATGTATGTAACCCATGGCCGCATATTAATGAAAATGCGCCAGCATCTCGAGGCTACCAAGATGGTTTTGCTACACAGTTAATGCTAAAAGATTTAGGACTTGCTGTAGAGGCCGCGGGCCAAGTCAAACAGCCAGTTGTATTAGGTGGCATGGTACAGCAGCTTTATCAGCAAATGTGCATGCGCGGGAATGCCAATCTCGATTTTTCGAGCATTATTCAGCAATACCTGCCACAAGAGGCATAACGGTAAAGCCAAAGGATGGCTTTAAAGACATTAAACCCTGTCGTGAATAACAACAAATCCGGACTGAGGGAAAAGATATGATAGATTATCAAAATGCTGCACAGGCTTTCGATTTGGAAAGTACTGCAAAACAGATGTTATCAGGTTCACTTGATGCCTTAAATGCTTGTTATGAATGCTGTGATAGACATGCAGATGGCGACAAAATTGCGCTGTATTGGCAAGGAAAAGACGGACGAAAAGAGCAATATACCTTCTGTGAATTAAAGGAATGGTCGAGTCAGTTTGCCAACTTTTTAAAATCACAAGGTGTGAAAGCAGGCGACCGTATTTCAGGGTTATTGCCAAGAACACCTGAACTGATCGTGACTATTTTTGCAGCTTGGCGCATTGGTGCAGTCTATCAACCACTCTTTACTGCATTTGGTCCAAAAGCGATTGAGCACCGTATTCAGCTTGCACAAAGTAAGCTGGTGGTGACCGATGTAGGTAACCGCAGCAAGCTTGATGAAATTGAAAATTGCCCTGCAATTGTGACGGTGGCCGATGCACAAGGTACTCCGCTTAAAGCAGGTGATTTTAACTTTTGGAATGAAGTGAAGCAGCAGTCCGATCAATGTGATTTGGTTATGCGCAGCATCCAAGATCCTTTTCTGCTCATGTTTACTTCAGGCACTACAGGACCCGCGAAACCATTGGAAGTGCCATTAAAAGCACTGATTGCCTTTGGTCGATATATGCAAGATGCCATTGGTTTAACCGAAGAAGATTCGTTTTGGAATATTGCCGATCCGGGTTGGGCGTATGGCCTGTACTACGCGATTACTGGGCCGTTATTCTTAGGCCACGCTACTTTGTTCTATGAAGGTGGTTTCAGTACAGATAGCCTATGCCAAATTGTAAAAGATTATAAAGTTAACAACTTGGCAGGTGCACCAACGGCTTACCGCATGATGATGGCGGCTGATCCAGCACAAATGGCGCCGTTAAAAGGACTATTCCGTGTCGTGAGTAGTGCAGGTGAACCGCTTAACCCAGAAGTGATTCGCTGGTTTAAACAAGTGCTTGATGCTCCGATTTATGACCACTATGGACAAACTGAAGTCGGCATGGTGGTGTGTAATCATCATGGTTTAAAACATGAAATTCATGCTGGTTCAGCAGGTTTCCCAAGTCCGGGCTACCGTGTTGCGATTGTCAATGAACAAGGTGAAGAGCTTCCGGCAGACACACCAGGAATTTTAGCGGTCGATATTAGCCAGTCTCCAATGATGTGGTTCGGCGGCTATAAAGAAAGCCGAAAATCACCATTTGTTGGTCATTACTATTTAACTGGCGACACTGCCGAGTTACATGCTGATGGCAGCATGAGCTTTGTTGGTCGTAGTGATGATGTGATCACCACATCGGGCTATCGGATTGGGCCATTCGATGTAGAAAGTGCTTTGCTTGAACATGATGCAGTAGTTGAGGCAGCAGTGATTGGTGTGCCTGACCCAGACCGTACCGAAGTGGTTAAGGCATTTGTAATTTTAGCTGCCGATGCTCAACCTTCAGATGCACTTGCTGAACAACTCAGCCAATTTGTTAAAAGACGACTTTCTGCACATGCGTACCCACGTTTAGTTGAATTTGTGAGTGAATTACCTAAAACTCCAAGTGGTAAAATTCAGCGCTTTTTATTGCGTAATCAAGAAATTGCTAAACAACAAGCTAAAGCAGGGTAAAGGAAATAACAATGCAATTTACCGAAGAACAATTACTCATTCGTGATATGGCGAAAAGTTTCGCCCAAGAACAAATTAAGCCTCATGCCAGCGATTGGGATCGAGACGGAACATTCCCGAAAGACACCTTAGCTCAAATGGGGCAACTCGGTTTTATGGGTATGCTTGTTTCAGAGCAATGGGGCGGTTCAGACACGGGTAACTTAGCCTATGTACTGGCACTCGAAGAAGTTGCGGCAGCAGATGGCGCAACCTCGACCATCATGAGTGTACATAACTCGGTTGGCTGTGTACCTATTTTAAAATTTGGTACCGATGAGCAAAAAGAGCGTTTTTTAAAACCGTTGGCACAAGGTGAAATGATCGGTGCTTTTGCTTTAACCGAACCACATACTGGCTCAGATGCGGCAGCTCTTAAAACCCGAGCGGTGAAAGATGGTGATGATTACATTTTAAATGGTGCCAAGCAATTTATTACCTCGGGTGATAATGCAGGTGTCATTATTGTGTTTGCAGTGACTGATCCGAGCGCGGGTAAAAAGGGCATTAGTGCATTTTTAGTTCCACGCGAAACACCGGGTTACGAAGTGATTCGTGTTGAAGAAAAACTAGGTCTGCATGCTTCAGATACGTGTCAGATCGCGCTGACCGATGTGCGCATTCATAAAAGCCTCATGCTTGGCAAAGAAGGTGAGGGCTTGAAAATCGCTCTTGCCAATTTAGAAGGTGGACGTATTGGTATTGCTGCACAGGCAGTCGGTTTAGCACGTGCGGCGCTCGAAGAAGCGACTCGTTATGCTAAAGAGCGTATTACTTTTGGAAAACCAATTTTTGAGCATCAAACCATCGCTTTTCGCCTTGCTAGCATGGCAACTGAAATTGAAGCAGCGAGACAACTGGTTCACTACGCTGCGCGTTTAAAAGAAGCAGGTCAACCGTGTCTCAATGAAGCTTCAATGGCCAAGTTATTTGCTTCAGAAATGACTGAGCGTGTGTGCTCGAGTGCGCTACAAGTCTTTGGTGGCTATGGCTATCTCAGAGACTTCCCAATTGAACGTATTTATCGTGATGCGCGTATTTGTCAAATTTACGAAGGCACAAGTGATATCCAACGTTTAGTCATCGCACGTAGTCTATAAAACCAGAACAAGGAATAAATAATGCAGTGGCAAAGTATTTTATTAGAAAAGCGTAATGGGGTTGGACTGATTACATTAAATCGCCCTCAAGCGCTCAATGCTTTAAACAGCGAATTAATTAGTGAAATTAATCAGGCATTAGATCAGCTGGAAAAAGACCGCGAAATTGGTTGCATCGTATTGGCAGGTTCTGAAAAAGCTTTTGCCGCAGGCGCAGACATTAAAGAGATGGCTGATTTAGCATTTCCTGATATTTATTTTGATGACTTTTTCCATCTTGCAGACCGTATTGCACAGCGCCGTAAACCTCTAATTGCTGCGGTCAGCGGCTATGCATTAGGTGGTGGCTGTGAATTGGCGCTTATGTGTGACTTTATTTATTGTGCTGACACCGCCAAGTTTGGCTTACCTGAAGTTACTTTAGGTGTAATTCCGGGTATTGGTGGCACACAACGCTTAACCCATGCAATTGGTAAGGCCAAAGCAATGGAAATGTGTTTTACCGCTCGTCAAATGGGCGCTGTAGAAGCAGAACAAAGTGGTTTAGTTGCACGAGTGTTTAGCAAAGAAGAATTACTTGAACAAACCTTGCAAGCAGCTGAAAAAATTGCGGCACGCTCTTTAACTGCAAATATGATGCTTAAAGAAACCATTAACCGCGCTTTTGAAGTAAACCTTACCGAAGGCTTACGTTTTGAAAGACGTATGTTCCATTCAATATTTGCAACATTTGACCAAAAAGAAGGAATGCAGGCGTTCGTTGAAAAACGAAAGCCAAATTTTAAAAATCAATAAGAGATCAATAAAATGAATACAGAAAATCACTTAATGATTGAGCGACAAGGTAAGCTTGGCGTGATTACCTTAGACCGTGTGACTCATCTCAATGCATTGTCGCTAGATATGATCAAAAGTATTGGTGCCCAATTGGAACTGTGGCGAAATGATGCTGCTATTCAGGCAGTTTTGATCAAATCAAATAGTCCAAAAGCCTTCTGTGCAGGTGGTGATATCCGCTATCTCTACGACAGTTATAAAAATGGCACGGCCGACTACAAAGGCTACTTTAGTGCCGAATATAAAATGCTGAATGTACTGCGTGAATATGCAAAGCCAGTCATTGTTGTACTTGATGGCTATGTATTAGGTGGCGGTTTTGGCTTGGCTCAGGCTTGTCATATTGTGGTGAGCAGCGAAAAGTCCAGATTTGCTATGCCTGAAACAGCGATTGGTTTTTTCCCAGACGTTGGTGCAACTCATTTCCTTTCTCGCCTTGATGATATTGGTGTTTATATGGCAATTACGGGTGAGCAGATCAGCAGTAGTGATGCGCTTTACCTCGATTTAATTGACTACCATGTGCCAAGCGAGCAGTTACAAGCTTTGCAAGATGCTCTTGTTGAAGCACCAAGTTTAACTAAAGAGGGAATTGAACATATCATTACCCGATTTATTACTCGCCCTGCCGAAAGTGAATTAAAACAATTGGCAGAAGGTATTCGTAAACACTTCGGATATCAGCATTTAGATGAAATCGAGCAAAGTCTTGAAAATGAAAAAGATGAAAGCTTAAAGACTTGGGCAAGTAAGATGCTTAGTATTTTGCAGCAGCGCTCATTTATAGCCAAACAAACCAGTTTGAAACTACAGCATTTAGGCCGTGGGCTTTCTTTACCTCAGTGTATGCAGCTTGAGCGTGATTTACAGGATATCTGGTTTGAACATGGCGACTTTATTGAAGGTGTCCGCGCTCTCATTGTCGATAAAGACAAACAACCACAGTGGCAAGAACGTAATTCGAAATTTGAGCCAATTTTAGAAAAATTGAGCTAAACCGCATTACAAAAACATAAAAAGCTTAAGGAGATAAAGCGAGACCTGAAAATGCTTATGGTCAGGGCTGGTCATAAGCATAAAAAAGACAAAACAAGAAAATCTAAAAAGGATATTACGATGCAAACAGTACATGGAAACGGTTCAAATACTAAAAAGTCGTCACATCGATTAGCAGGCATCTCAAGCATGGTCGGCACCACCATTGAGTGGTATGACTTTTTTATTTACGGTGCGGCGGCGGCGCTGATTTTTAATAAATTATTTTTCCCAAATCTGGATGCCCTTACGGGGGTGCTTGCCGCATTTGCCACCTATGCCGTTGGGTTTATTGGCCGACCACTAGGTGGTTTAGTCTTTGGTCATTTTGGTGACAAGATTGGCCGTAAATCGATGTTGCTGCTAACTCTGATGCTCATGGGAATCCCAACAGTACTGATTGGCTTATTACCGACTTACGAATCAATTGGTTACTGGGCTGCAATTGGTCTGGTTGTCTTACGATTCATTCAAGGGATGGCAATGGGTGGTGAATGGGGTGGTGCTGTGCTTATGGCCGTTGAACATGCACCTGAAGGCGGTAAGGGCTTTTGGGGAAGTTTACCTCAAGCCAGTACAGGTGGCGGTTTAATGCTAGCCTCAATTGCACTCGGGCTGGTGTCGTTATTACCTGAAGAAGCACTGTTTAGCTGGGGTTGGCGTTTACCATTTCTTGCCAGCATTATTTTGCTGGTAGTAGGTTGGTACATTCGAGTGAAAGTACCAGAGTCACCAGATTTTGAAAAAGTAAAACAGCAGTCTGAAGAAGTTAAAGTTCCTGCTTTACAAGTTTTTAAAAATCATCCGAAGCAACTTATCACCATTATTTTGGCGCGTGCTGCCGAGAACGCATGGTTTTATATTGCTTCAACCTTTACATTGGCTTATACCACTGCACAACTTGGAATTCCACGCCAAGACATTTTGTTTGCCACCATTTGCGGTGCAATAGTCATTCTATTTATGACGCCATTCTGTGGACATTTGTCAGATAAAGTCGGCCAACGCAATATGTTTATGTTTGGTCTATGCGTTTTAGCACTTTACTGCTATCCATTTTTTATCATGCTCAACACAAAAGATCCGGTATTAGTCTGGACAGCAATTGTTTTAGCCATTGGCGTGGTCTTTCCAATTATGTACGCACCACAAGCTCAGCTTTTTGCCCGTCAATTTCCGGCAGAAATCCGTTATAGCGGAATCTCAATTTCGGTACAGTTGGCTGGGGTACTTGGTGGTGGTTTAGCACCGTTAATTGCGACAAAACTTTTAAGTGTTGGGCAGGGCAATCCTTACTTAATTATGATTTATATTGGATCTATGGCCATCGTTGCAATTATATCGACTTCATTTATGCCACGTGATTGGAGTACTAAAACTGATGAGGCTTATCATAAGAAAGCAGACTTAAATTTGAAAACCAAAATTACTGAGCATTCTTAATACTAAGTTCGAAGCTTTAAACATAGAAAAGCCCTAATCTTTTGACTAGGGCTTTTAAAATTGAGTGAGCGAAATGAGATTTGAACTTACGGCCCCTCATCTTTGCAATATCACCAATATTTGTAGACTTTGATTTAATCCACTACACTTCAATCAAGCATGCAAACATAGAATATCCGTCGATAACCATTGGCGGACCAGCACGATGAGCACGAAAACCAGCAGCACGTAATAAACGCTCTACACCAAGAGGTGAGGTCGTAATAAGTTGTTTGGCGCCTTGTTCTCTTGCAAAGTTGATCGCTTCTTGCAGAATGGCAATAGAGACTGGAGATGACACTGCTTGACTAGCAGAGGTCGGTGGATTCGAAAAATCTACGGCTGAAAATCTTGATAATTCCCAAATTTCTGGTGAGCAAGGAATAGGCATTCCATTCATTAATTGAGGAAATACTTCACCCAGTAAGTAGGGTTGAATCGTGGGTAGTAGTCTGGCACAGCCAATAATATTGGATTCTCTATCTTGAGCGACGACATAAGCTGTATCGACTTTATCAAATTGATCTAGTTCTTCATTATGTGGACAGTTCAACTCCCACCCTAAATGTTCAACAAATACCCTGTAGCGGTAACTTTTAAATTTGGTATATAAGCCTTCTGAAAAATTGTTTTGAAATCCAGCAATAATATTCATTACAAGTGCTTCCACTTATTTTTCAGGCGACTTTACTTGACAGCTAGAAAGGTGGTAACTGTAAGAATTTACAGGTTTCTAAGAGAAATTTGGACTTAATTTAGACTTTGTTTGCGTTGTATTGAGTTGCGCATAAATGAACTGTTCCCAAAACAAAGTATCTATTTTTTTCTCGATTAATGTTTCAGTGACATCAAATCCAATATCTGTACCAGATACATCAACAATCATGATATTGCTTCGAGGTAGCCCAATTCGCTTTAAGCTAGCAATTCCATTTTGCTCAACAAATTCCCAGTCCCATCCTGTACTTAAAGCTGGGGTCAGTGATGTTGCCCACTCAGTAAAACCATAATATAGAATTTGAGAGTCCTCAATTTGTGTAGATTCAACAATAGATATGAGGTGTTGGAGGGGATAATTCATAAGCTGGTTTTCATTCATCCGAATAAAACCATCTGTTGAGATTGAGAAATCAGGGGGGATTGTGACCATGCTACCTGTTCAAGTGACTTGAATTGCAGTTCTATAGATAAATAACATAAATTATTGCCAACAAAATACTGTTAGGTTTTACAGGTTAACCGTAATCTGGTGATACACAACGTTAAGCTGTTCTTTAGAAAGTACTTCAGACAGCGAGTTTTACTTATGCAGAAATTGAGCCTTTTCTAGCTTCCATATGAGAGTTTCTTATTTCAAGATTATCAATAGGTTAATTTTATCATGTGCATTGTAGATAATATCTATCCTATTATTAAAACAATATTTTCGGAATCATTATAATTATTCTATGCTATCACTAGATAATAAGTGTAAAACTATACTAACTGTGTCACTAATAGAAATTATTCTTTAGTTAAATTAATAGAAATATACAAATAAGAATAAATAATAGGCTCTATTTAAAAGTAAAAAATACTCATTTTTGGAATAAAATGCATCCTGTAAATCTGAGGCTTTCAAGCATAATTCGCATATGCAATATAACAACCTTAAAAAGCTTTCTGAAACCAGTTTATCCAGAAAATTTACCATCCTCTTAGGCTCAAAAATGTTGTTAATTGGATTATGAATTCACTATATGCAACTAAAAAAATCATTTATGCATGAGGCTTAATGAGAGTAAATGGAAAATTGGCAAGAGGATCTACTATCAGCATCTCTGATGGTGAAAAATGAATACCAGCTATTTGAAGTAGTCAAATCTACAGCTTCAAAGCTTGGGTTTGATTATTGTGCTTATGGAATGCAGTCGCCATTATCTATTGCTGAACCAAAAATGATTATGTTGAATAATTATCCCGAAGCATGGCAAAAGCGTTATGTTAAGCAGCAATATGTGGTGGTCGATCCAACCGTACAGCATTGTATGCTGTCACTTCAACCTCTTGTCTGGTCGAGCCAATCTGCGAACACACAATCTCAAAAAGATTTTTGGGAGGAGGCGCGTTCTTATGGTTTAAATGTCGGTTGGGCGCAGTCAAGCCGTGACTTTATTGGTACAAGGGGGATGTTAACGCTAGCAAGATCCACTGATCAATTATCAGAAAAAGAGCAAAAATCTCAATATACCAATATGTTTTGGTTGTCACAGACAGTGCACTCCAGTATCGCTAAAATTGTGAATGAAGCTGAATTTGCTCAGTTTAATCTTTATTTAACGAATCGGGAAAAAGAGGTTTTACGTTGGACTGCGGAAGGTAAGACGTCAGCAGAGATTGCCCAGATTATCGGGGTGACGGAAAGAACAGTAAATTTTCACCTCTGTAACTCAATGCAGAAGTTAAATGTGAATAATAAAATTTCAGCGGCTATTCGAGCCGTGATGTTAGGGCTTTTATAGAGATAAATAAATAATAGAAAAATTTAATACCTGATTTTAATGAAATTAATTATTATTGGGTATATATTTAAAATAAAATTAATTGATTGATTGAAAATGTTTTTAATTAAAAGTATTTAAATTGTAATTGAATTTATGTAGAAAATCTTATTTATAAAAATTTTGTATTTTAAAAGGTGGCTTAGTTAAATATTTTTACTTAATGATAAAATAATGAATAGGTTGATTTTATAAATAAATTTTTTAATTAATATTCTTGTTTTAAAATATAGCACTCGTGTTTTATGGATCTTTTGAATATAAAATTTATTGATTTACAGGGTTATATATCAGTCACGATGCCATACATGATTTTAAGCTATTAAAATGCTAATTAAAGCTGCTTTCTTTAGGGGCTTTATCCTTGTAGATAAAGGCTATTAGAGAATTTTATCTGAAGCATCTATTGTCATTAAGAAAAGAAAAAACACAGTAATTAGACCCTGAATACAAGATCTAAAATTAAGAGATCAATAAAAATAAGAATACGAACAGTGCCTATAGCGAGCATGCAGAAATTTTTTTAAATCTTGTTAAATATTATCTAAATAGAGAAGAAAGATTGAGTTTTAGATTTAATTTAATCGCCAGAGTTCATAATATTAAACTGAATAAAAATAATTTATGAAAGAGATCCGGTGTCTTAATTTTTAATAAAAACAAGCCAACCTGTAAACCCTTACAGGTGTAATAAAAAACACTCGCACATAAAATATAATGTGAATTTATATTTTAAACAAGAAAAGTATATTCATTTTTATTAAAAGCCCTCAGCTAGAAATGTAATTTCTGAATTAGCGAATTTTAAGGATGAATTATAAATAATCGGAGTAAGTTATGGCTGTAATGGGTACGGATAATATCATTGCAACTTTGGAATCCCACGCAAATTCAAAAGGAGCTAAGGTTGCTTTTGAGTATTTGGGACGCCAATCTGGTGGCATTCAATCTCTGACATATACAGATTTGAACGAGCGGGTTCAATATCAAGCCCAAATATTAATGAATCTTGTCGATAGCGGCGATCGTGCTGTGTTGCTGTTCGAGCCTGGATTGGACTTTATCGTTTCGTTCTTTGCTTGTTTGAAAGCTAAGATTATCGCAGTACCTGTTAGCTTGCCTTTTAACCGTAACGGTTTTTCTAATATTTTGAATATTATGAATGACTGTGAGCCAAAGATAGTACTCACAACTAAAAAGATTCTTGAGCTATCAGGTCTTATTACATTAAAAGCTCAAAATGAAAATTTAATATTGCATGCCGTTGATGCCGAATTGCAGCGTGACTTGGTAGAAAAGGATTTTCCTCATATTGCTGAAGAAGATATCTGCTTCCTTCAATACACTTCAGGGTCAACAGGTTGGCCTAAAGGTGTGATCGTCACTCATAAAAACATCATGGCAAATGAAGTCATGATTGCTGAAGCTTTTGGCACACAAGTCGATGATATCGGTCTTACATGGTTACCTGTCTATCACGACATGGGACTGATTGGCTCAGTTTTGCAGACCGTGTATGTGGGTCTGACTTGCTATGTAATGTCACCACTGGATTTTATCCGCAAACCTCTTAAGTGGCTGCAATTCATTAGCGAAAAAGGTGTCACGATTAGTGGGGGACCAAACTTTGCCTATGAATTGTGTTTACATCGCATCTCGGATGATGAGGCTGCATCGCTTGATCTGAGCCGTGTGCGTGTGATGTTTAACGGTGCTGAGCCGATCAAGGCTAACGTCATGCAGCGTTTCATGGAGAAGTTCAATACTCAGTCCAAATTGAGACTGGATACTTTCTTGCCGTGTTATGGCTTGGCAGAAGTTACGCTTTTAGTTAGTGGTGTGACTGGTCCTCTCAATGCGATTTCAATCGATCGTGAAAAGTTGAATGCCAACTTGGTGCATACCAGTCAAGACCAGACAGCCGTGCAAGTGGTGAGCTGTGGCAAGATTTCTACACACATTGATTGTCGTATTGTCAATCCGCATACCCACAAAGAGGTAGGGGCTGATGAGGTCGGTGAAATCTGGCTAGCAGGCGAGAGTGTTACTGCAGGTTACTGGCAGAAACCAGAGGTCAATCAGGAAACCTTTGCTGCAACCATCCTCGATAAAGCAGATAAGCCTAGTCAAGTGCATTACTTGAGAACAGGTGATATGGGCTTTGTCAAAAATGGAGACCTATATGTGACCGGTCGCCTTAAGGATGTGATCATCATCCGTGGCAAAAACTATTACCCGCAAGATATCGAGTGCTCTGTTGAAGTAGCGCATCCGGCTGTCCGTAAAGGCTGTGTTGCAGCAGTGAATTTCGGTAATTCTGACGGTGTCACGGTTGTACTTGAGATCAAAAAGAAGTCGATCGACAAGACTCTTAATTTTGAAACCATCAGAACTCAGGTTAAAGAGCAAGTGGCGGCTGATATCGGCTTACCTGTAGAAGGTGTTTATTTGTTGCATCAAGGTCGAATTAACAAGACCACTAGCGGAAAAATCAGAAGAAGAAAAATTAAAGAGCAGATCGAGCGCGGTCAACTGATCTGTTTAACCCATCCAAACCGTAGAACGGTGATGGCTCGAAACTATGTCAAAAATGGCTTAGAAGTCATCCGTGATCGTGAGCAGAGGGGGCAACTGATTCGTTATAGCTCCAATCTACTCAACTCAATGATCAAGGAACGAGAAGTGCGCGCGCTCATTTTTAATCGACTGAAAAGTGCTTTGTTTTAATCCTTACCCTTTAATCATTTGAGCAAAAACTCATGTCACTTACGTCCAATTTGCGGCAGTTTCAATCTGCTGCTCGTCTGGAGCAAATTTTAGGCTCCGTACATGATACCAATAATGATTTTTCTTGGTCCGCTGCCATCGAGCGTGATGAGAAAGAGCAGTACCCTCAGCGTGCTGTTGACTTTCTGAATGCCGTGGGTATGAACCGTTTTTATGTACCTTCAGAGCTTGGAGGTCGCATGGAAATTGGTGAAGAGCTGCTATATCTGCATCGTGTGCTGGCACGACGTGATCTAACCATCAATTCGACCTATAGCACGAATGCTTGGTCTGTGATCGTATGGATCGGCGGCAATCCTAATCAATGCCAAAACATTGCTAGTCGGATTTTGAGTGGTGCTGCACCAGCGCTGGCTTATAGCGAGAAAGCGCATGGAGCTGACCTGTTATCTAGTGAAGTAACGGCACAAGCTACTGAAAGTAAGTACGTCTTAAATGGCGAAAAGTGGTCGATTAACCGCGCGACTCTAGGTGATTCTTTAAGTCTGATTGCTAAAACGTCGGATGACCGTGGACCACGCAGCCTGAGTGCATTCTGGCTTGATAAGCGTCATATGGTTTCTAAGGGAACCTATAGCCTGAATCGCTTACCAACGGTTGGTATGCGTGGGCTAGATATTAGCGGTATTGGTTTTAACAATGCTGAAATTCACAAAGATGCCCTGATTGGTGAAGAAGGTCAGGGGTTGGAGCTTGGACTCAAGACGCTACAGGTGACGCGTGCATATTGCAGTAGCTTCTCTCTGGGTGCGGGCGATACGATGCTACGCATCGCGACTGAGTTTGCTATTGAGCGTGAGTTGTATAACAAAAAAGTCATTAGCATTCCGCTCGTGCGTGAGCAACTCGCTACTGCCTATGCCTATCTGTTAGCAGCTGAGGTGTTATCACTCGTTGGGGCGCGCGGGCTACACGTTTGTATCAATCAGTTCAGCACATGGTCACCGATCATCAAAGTTCTAGTGCCTGAGTATGTAGAGTCACTCGCTAAGATCACTTCCTCTGTGCTTGGGTCGCGTTTTTTCTTAAGAAATGCATATGCTGATGGAATGTACCAGAAAGCCTTCAGAGATCATCTGATCGTTAGTGTGTTTGACGGCAGTAGCACCGTCTGTCTAGACAGTCTGAGTTTTCAGCTCAAATCTGCCAATAAAGGGCGTAGTAAAAAAGCCGACCATCTCAATCAAGCCGAAGCTAAAGCACGCTATCGCCAGTTATATGACTTACAGGTGGAAACGGACGCTATTGATTTTCGCGAGCTTGAGATATTCAACCGCGATGGTGACTTAGTGATGGAGTCACTGGGAACGATCATCGGAATGTTCAACGATGCTGACGCTACAGTCGGACTGACTGCTGAGACCCTGTCCACGCTACGCGAGCGAGCTGATCAGCTTCTTATCGAGCAGCGCAAGCTAGATCAAAAAATTCAGGATTATTTCTCAAATTCAGAAGCGGCTAAAGAGTTTGAAACTTTGCGTTTCAGTTTGGCCCGTGACTATGCCGAGTTATTTTCTCGTATTGCTGTGCTGGGTTTCTGGATCTTTAACCGTCATGGCTTAAGACCTGCTTTGCAGGATGGAGCATGGCTGACTATTTTCCTAAATGCTGCTGAAGGGCAGACGACTCCTCCAATGACATCACTGCGTGAAAATACATTGGCAGATCTGCTAGACCGAATTTCAAACAACCATATGTTATCTGTCATCGATTTTGCACTGGCACCGCGTGATGCCCAACCGGTTAAAGAGGATATTACCCCATGAATAAAGATAAAGCTTACTGGAGCGAAATCATTCGTACGCTAGTAGCCAAAGAAATGCGTGTCGAACCTGCGACTCTTGATCCACAGAAAAAATTTACCAGTTACGGTCTTGATTCTATCGTCGCTTTGTCGGTGTCAGGGGATCTGGAAGATCTAACAGAATTGGAACTTGAGCCGACATTATTATGGGATTACCCGACTATTAATGCGTTGGCTGAATATATTGTTTCTAAGTTGCAGCAGGGAGTTGCTTCGTGAACAACCTTGTACGACTGGAACCTGCAATTTTATCGCGCCATGCGATTTCTGCAGAACAGCTCGGCATCTGGTATATCCAGCGGCTTGAGTCAACTTGCAGTGCCTACAATATGGTGGTGGCCTTTGATGTGAAGGTCAACCAGCCATTGGGCAACAAGCCGATGGAAATTCTAGAGGCGGTAATGCATGATTATCCGCTATTGCGTGTAAGTATGCCTGCCAATGATCAGGGTATTGAGCAACTCATTTGGGATCGTATCTATCCTAATATCGTGTTCTCGGATGCTCGCCATGTTGATGCATCTGATTTGACACAATTAGTTGAGCAGGATACTAAGCAACCTTTTGACCTGACCCAGCCACCGTTGTGGCGTATTCATTGCTATGAACGTGGTGAAAATCATTATGTGATTGCGGTTGTAATTCATCATGCCCTCATGGATTTCTGGTCGATTGGTCTCTTGCTGCGTGATGTCGGCAAACGTTTTGGACTAGTTACAGAGTCGGATACAGTGAACGGAATCGAGTTCGCACAATATGCCGATAAGCAGCAGAGCACTGTGACCGATGATGCCACTGATGAGAGTCTAATTTTCTGGAAAAATGCATTGCAGCATGCACCACACGTGCACAGCATTCCACTTGATTATCCTCGTCCGGCTGTACAGCAACACAAAGGCAGTTCACTGGTTTTTCGTGTGCCTGAATCAGTGTCGTCTGGTCTTGTGAACTTGGCGAAAGATTATGAGATCACATTGTTCGGTCTTGTACTGTCTGGCTTCTATATCCTGCTACACAAACTATCGAATGAAAATGATCTCGTTATTGCTACGCCAGTAGCGGGTCGACTTGAACGCTCTCTGCGTAATGCACTGGGGCAGTTTGTCAATACGATTGCTATTCACATGGACATCGACGCTGATCAGACTTTGCGCCAGTTTACACAGCAGGTGCAGGAACAATTAAGACAAAGTCTCAAGCATCAAAAAGTTGCCTTTTCTAGAGTGGTTGAGGCTGTTTCACCAAAGCGCGATGGCAGTATTAACCCATTGGCTCAGGTGGGAATGTTCTGGGAACGTCTAGGTGGTATGGATGAGTTTAAAGAACTACTCTTGCCAATTCAGACTCCAGCAACCTTGGTCAGTCAAGACCTAACGTTAGGAAGTTTCCCAGTTCGCCAGCAAGAAGGTCAATTAGATCTTACGCTGGAAATGGGCGGTGATTATCAAGGCGAACTAGTTGGCGTGTTGAAATATAACTCTGAGTTATTTTCTGCACAGTCTGCCGAAAATATGGTGCAACTGCTGCAATCTGTACTATCAGAGATAGTGGCTCACCCTGAACGTAAGATCGCTGAGTTAGATATCGCACCTGATTATGCAGATGGCATTCAGTTCGAGGC
The DNA here is from genome assembly GCF_000399665.1 of Acinetobacter calcoaceticus ANC 3811. Taxonomy (GTDB): domain Bacteria; phylum Pseudomonadota; class Gammaproteobacteria; order Pseudomonadales; family Moraxellaceae; genus Acinetobacter; species Acinetobacter calcoaceticus_B. Next base: position 2,857,087 of record NZ_KB976986.1, on the reverse strand, counting down.
CCTACGTGGACAGGCGACTGATTATCCTCAACATGATCTATTAACAATGATTCTAAAACAGATTGATGAGCGTGGTGAAAATCATGCTTTGACCTCGAAGGATCATGCGGTTAGCTATCGTGGGTTAGGTCAGCATATCGCTGGTATCGCTGAATATTTGCGTGCGCATGGCGTTACCCGTGGTGATCGTGTAGGTCTGATGTTAGATCGCACAGCTTTATTGCCAGCAGCAATCCTCGGGATATGGGCAGCAGGGGCAGCCTATGTACCACTAGATCCTAACTTCCCAAGTGAACGTCTACATAACATCATCGAAGATGCTGAACCTAAAGTCATCTTGACTCAAGCTGAGTTGATGGATGCTCTTACAGTTTCTGTACCGCGTTTGGATATCAACCAAGCTGGTGTTGTGCCCCTTGAGCAAGTACGCGAGACACTTGCCTTTGGTGAGACCGCTTATGTGATGTACACATCAGGCTCAACAGGGAAGCCTAAAGGCGTGCGTATTGGGCATCCTTCAATCATCAATTTCTTGCTGTCGATGAATGATAGATTGCAAGTAACGACTGAGACTCAGTTGTTAGCAATTACCACTTATGCGTTTGATATTTCAATTCTTGAATTACTGATTCCGCTGATGTACGGCGGTGTGGTGCATGTTTGCCCACGTGAGGTATCACAAGACGGCAATCAATTGGTGGATTATCTAAATGCCAAGTCTATCAATGTGTTGCAGGCAACACCTGCTTCTTGGAAAATGCTTTTAGACAGCGAGTGGAGCGGCAATCTAGGATTGACTGCACTCTGCGGAGGCGAAGCGCTAGATTCTATACTGGCAGAAAAACTGCTCGGTAAAGTCGGCTGTCTCTGGAATGTCTATGGCCCGACCGAAACTACTGTCTGGTCGAGTGCGGCTCGTATCACCGATGCAAAAAATATTGATTTAGGCGAACCACTTGCGAATACACAGTTCTATGTTCTAGATGAACAACAGCGGTTAGTCCCGCTGGGCGTTATGGGAGAGCTTTGGATTGGAGGTGATGGTCTGGCAGTTGATTACTGGCATCGACCTGAGCTGACAGATGCACAATTTAGAACTTTGCCATCTCTTCCAAATGCTGGTCGACTCTATCGCACTGGAGATAAAGTCTGTCTACGTACGGATGGAAGTTTGACTCATCATGGACGTCTAGATTTCCAAGTTAAGATTCGTGGATTCCGCATTGAACTAGGCGAAATCGAGAATGTTCTCAAACAGATCGATGGGATCACAGATGCAGTCGTACTGGTTAAGACGACAGCCAGCAACGATCAGAAACTGGTGGCTTATTTAACTGGACATGAGATTGACATTGCTAATCTGAAAAAGACGATGCAAATCCATCTTCCAGCTTACATGGTGCCAAATACGTTTATGACGTTGGATGAATTTCCAATGACGGCCAACAATAAGTTGGATCGTAAGGCATTTCCTGAGCCAGTGTTTGAGCAGAGCAATGACTATGTTGCACCGCGCGATCCGATCGAAATCGAGCTGTGTACTACCTTTGAGCAGATCCTGTCGGTCAAGCGGGTTGGGATATATGATGATTTCTTCGAGTTGGGCGGGCATTCGTTGCTGGCTGTAAAACTTATCAATCATCTTAAAAAGGTATTCAGTACCGATCTACCAGTTGCTTTGTTGGCACAGTACTCCACCGTGGCGAGTCTGGGTGAGATCATTCGTGACAATAAAGAAGTCAAACCCTCTATCGTAATCGAACTGCGCCGTGGAACTTACGAACAACCACTGTGGCTGTTCCATCCAATTGGTGGTAGTACCTTCTGTTATATGGAGCTTTCGCGCCATCTCAATCCGAGTCGCACCTTGCGTGCTATTCAGTCTCCGGGCCTGATTGAAGCAGATGCTGCTGAGGTAGCGATTGAAGACATGGCAACACTCTATATTGCTGAAATGCAAAAGACTCAGCCTGAGGGACCTTATTTCCTCGGTGGCTGGTGCTTTGGTGGTGCGATTGCATACGAGATCAGTCATCAGTTGCGTCAAATGGGGCAGCAGGTCACAGGGATTGTCATGATCGATACCCGAGCGCCGATTACAGAGAATGTGCCTGAAGATGCCGACGATGCGATGCTCCTATCTTGGTTTGCCCGAGATTTGGCTGCGCCATATGGCAAAAAGCTGACGATACCAGCGCAATACTTGCGTGAATTGAGTCCGGATCACATGTTTGATCATGTACTTAAAGAAGCCAAGGCCATCAATGTTCTACCGCTGGATGCTGATCCATCAGATTTCCGACTTTACTTTGATACCTATTTGGCGAATGGCATCGCACTCCAGACCTATTTCCCAGAGCCTGAAGATTTTCCGATTCTCTTGGTTAAGGCCAAAGATGAGCTGGAAGATTTTGGCGAAAGTCTAGGTTGGGATCAACTGGTCAAAGACACGTTTACACAGGTGGATCTGCCTGGTGACCATTCATCAATTATGTACGCTGAGAACGTCGTGGCTGTTGCCCAGACGATTGATCAGATGTATCCAATTCCTGCATAAAAAATACAAGAAGGTAGAACCACTATGGTGACCATAGAACATGCTTTCCTCATACCGGCTGAGATTGACAAGGTTTTCAACTACCTTGCAAACCCAGCCAATGATGCAGGCTGGCAATTGTCGTGTAAGCATTCAGAACTGCTAGACAATACTCCACGTGTGGGCAGCAAGTATGAAATCGGTTTTAGCTTTATTGGACGTGAGATGTCCTTTAAAGGTGAAATCACACATCTAGTACCGAACGAATTGTATGCGTTCAAAGTCGTGGAAGGACCTTTCCTCTACACAGGTACTTACCGCTTCAAACCACATCCTGAAGGTACATGGATTGAGTGGGTGTTTGAGGCTGAGCCAGGCAGCTTTTTTGGTGTATTGCCTCCAGCGCTGCTTAAAAAGATGGTTCTTGCTCAGTTTAAGAAAGATGTTGCTAATCTTGAAGCATTGGCTCAGAAGGGCGAAGCCTATGAGTCGGCTGGTAAAGATGGTAAGCAAACGCATGAGACCACTAAACCACTTCGTAAGACTCATCAGGTGATGGAACAATACTCGCGTTGGATTCTCAAACATCGCCGTATTGTGCTGACAGTGGTCATGCTCTTGACCATTGCCTTAGCATACCTTGCATCTGGCGTAAAAATTATTATTGATCCAGACGCGCTTGCCCCTAAAGGACATCCTTATATCACCTCGACCAAGCTGATTGAAAAGAAATTCGGCTCTAAGTACATGGTCGTGATTGGTATTACCCCGAAGCAGGGTGATATTTATCAGCCGCAAGTGTTAGAAAAAGTCAAACGCATTACCGAAGAAGTTGATAATGCTCCGGGTGTGGTTCGATCTACTCTAATGAGTCTGGCTGCACGTCAGGCCAAAGGGATCACCGCCAATTCAGATGGATTTGATGCCAAGAAACTACTGCCGAACAGTTCTGTAACCGAGAGTGATGTTGATCAGCTGAAAAAACTGCTGGCACTGAATCCAATCTACATGAATTCGGTAGTATCTAAAGATCAGAAAACTGCTGCTATTTTGCTTGAGCTTGAGGAAAGTCCAGAGGGCTTCCAAAAGATGATGGGCCCGATCAACAAAATCGTAGCGGCTGAACAGTCTAAGGATATGACCATCAGTGTTGGTGGTAATCCAGTCTATTTAGATAAAGCCGAAGATTACTCTAAGCGTATCAACATCTTGTTCCCGATTGCTATACTGGTCATTGGGTTATTGCACTTCGAAGCATTCCGCAGTAAGCAGGGTTTGATCCTTCCACTAGTTACAGCTTTACTGGCTGTGGCGTGGGGTATGGGTATGATGGGTCTATTCAAACAGCCAATGGATATTTTTAACTCTCCTACACCAATTCTGATTCTGGCCATCGCGGCAGGGCACGCCGTGCAGTTGCTCAAGCGATACTATGAAGACTTTGATCGTCTGATCGCCCAAGGGATGGAGCCTAAAGCTGCAAATAGCGAAGCCGTGGTGCAGTCTATGGTTCGTGTTGGTCCGGTTATGATATTGGCTGGCGGAATTGCAGCGGCTGGATTCTTCTCGCTGTTGACCTTTAATATTCCGACTATTCGCTCATTTGGTATTTTTACAGGAATCGGGATCATCAGTACGCTGATCATTGAGATGACTTTTATTCCTGTACTTCGCTCGATGCTACCACCGCCTTCGGTTACTAAGGTTGCACGCAAAGGTTTGCCGATCTGGGACTGGATTCCAAAACGCATTGGTGATGTCATTTTGTCAGTTCGTCCGCGAATGATGCTAATGACTGCGATTGCAGTATTGGGTGTTTTTCTTGCTCTAGGTACTAGCCGTATTGTGGTAGATAACGATAGCCGCAACTTCTTCTCGCGCGATCTACCAATGCAACAAGACGACAGATTCTTGAATCAGTCTCTTGGTGGCACAAACAGTCTCTACATCATGGTCGATACTAAAGTTCGTGATGGTATTGAAAACCCAGACATCCTAAAAGCAATTGATAATACAGAGAAGTTCGCGAATTCAATTCCAGAGGTTGGTAAAACCATCTCTATTGTGGACTATATCAAAAGAATGAATCAGGCAATGAATGCCGATCAGCCACAAGCATTTCAGGTTCCAGCAACCAAAGATGTGGTTGCTCAGTATCTGTTGTTGTATTCAATGTCTGGTGAGCCGACTGATTTTGAATCTTACATTGATACGACTCAGCGTTATGCCAAGATCACGATTCTGCTAAAAACAGGTAGTAATCACCGTATTAAAGAAATCCTTGAGTCGCTAAAAACGTATATGGCGGGTCAATTGGGTGATAAAGCTGTCGTAAGTTTTGGTGGCGATGTGACTCAAACCATTGCTTTGACTGAAACGATGGTTCACGGCAAGCTCATGAACATTCTACAGATTTCATTTGCCGTATTCTTTATCTCAGCGCTAGTTTTCCGTTCGTTCTCTGCGGGACTCATTGTCCTGACGCCACTTCTATTCTCGATTCTTGCGATCTTTGGTGTGATGGGCTGGCTCGACATTCCGCTCAATATTCCGAACTCCCTTATCTCCGCCATGGCTGTTGGTATTGGTGCCGATTATGCCATTTACTTCCTCTATCGCTTGCGTGAAATCTTGAGTGAAGAGGGTGGTGATATCAAAGATGCTATTCGTAAAACGTTAAGTACGGCTGGTAAGGCTTCGCTTTTTGTCGCGACGGCTGTTGCTGGTGGGTATGGTGTATTGTCCCTATCGCAAGGCTTCCATGTGCATCAATGGCTAGCGATGTTTATTGTAATTGCGATGCTTTTCAGTGTATTTGCAACCTTAATTATGGTACCTACAATGATTCTAATCTTGAAACCTCGTTTTATCTTTCCCTCAAATAAGAAGAGCATTACCGTTGCGCAAACTGTTGTAACAAGCCTCTTGTTAGGTACGGCACTCACAATGTCGATGCCTAAAACATCTTATGCAGATGAAGTTCAAGATATTGTTAATCGTAGTGATGACGCCTCTAAGTTTTTGAGTTCAAGTGCTAGTGCCAAATTTGTGCTGACGTCTAAAAGCGGCGAGCAACGTGTCCGTTTGACTAAAAATATGACTAAGCTAGCTGGAAATACTCAGAACAATATGCGTTTGACTGAATTCATCTCACCAGCAGATGTACAAGGAACCACGACGCTGTTGATTGAGAACTCAAAAGGCAGCGATAGCATGTTTGTCTATTTGCCTGCATTGAAAAAAGTACGCCGTTTGGCATCGGCGAATAAAGGCGATGCTTTTATTGGTACTGACTTTAGTTATGGTGATGTACTTGGTTATAAGCTAAGTGACTGGAAGTACACTAAACTGGCAGATGGTAAATTTAATGGCAAAGATTGCTACATGATTGAAGCAACGCCAATCAATAATACTGTGAAGAGTGACTTTGGTTATAGCAAACGTCGCATGTGCATAATGAAAGACAACTTCGTTACAGCAACCATCGACATTTGGGATACTGCAGGTAAGCCATTAAAGCATATTGAGTTCACTGATATCCGCCCTTACGGCAAAGTGAAACCAAGATGGCAGGCCATGAAATCTATGGCGAAGAACCTACAAACTCAGCATATGACACAAGTTATCGTTAGTGATTTTGTCGCAGAAAAAACCTTATCTGATAAGATTTTCTCACCGCAGAGTCTTGAAAAATGACGCAAGGTACCTTTTGGGTATTTGCATGCTGCAGTAGCTTTATGCTACTGCAGCATGCTTATGCAGATGACAGCGAAATTAGTTTTGTGAGCCAGAACTCGGCCAGATTCGATGTGTGGTCATCGGATCGTGATTTAAGTTCATTAAAAAACATTGGACAAGCAAGTTTCTGGTCCAATGGTACGCTCAAGTTTAATCCAGAGTTTAAGATCCATTACGACATAAATATTGGAGACGAAACGGACCATACTGTAAACCCAGATCAGGTGAGCAAAGTGAATCGCAACTTACGCGAGTTGTACGCTTCTTATAACTGGGATCAGACAGTCTATGTCGACGTTGGTCGCCAGATTGTAGTCTGGGGGAGAGCTGATGGGATTAACCCAACGGATAATCTATCGCCCCGTGACTATACGCGGCTGGTGCCAGAGGAGACAGATCAACGTCTTGGAAATGATGCTCTCAAATTGACATATATTCCTGAATCAGGAACCAATAAATGGACAGCATTGTGGTATCCGCGTAGTCGATCAGATGTAATTCCATTGCGTCAGATTTCTGGTGTCCAGTATGAAATAGATAAGAAGAGCCGTCCTGCATTTGCAGTGCGATGGGATTACTCTGTAGATGGTTTAGATGTTGGGGCATCGTATTTCTCAGGTTTGGATCACATGCCTGATCTTTCAGTTCTTTCAGCATCTCCAACAGGGGAAGCTACATTGCAACTGAAAAATAATCCTATGTCCGTCTATGGATTTGATTTCAGCTATAACCATAACGATATCGTGTGGCGCGGTGAAGCGGCATATACACACACTGACTCGAACGGTAGCGAAGATATTACGCATAAAAAAAATAATCTGACCGTGGTCATGGGGCCAGAATTAGCATTGAAGAATTCCACGCTAAGTTTGGTTGGCGTATACAAACATACGGAGGACTTTAGATCTGCCGACAGCCTAACAAATCCATCATTGAGTGCAGTCTACCGTTATCAGCAAACAATCAGTAACCAATATGAGCAGAATCAGTATGGAGCTATGCTGCGCTATGCACTTAACTTACTGAATGATAATCTGAAATTAGAAGTAACAGGATTCTACTTTGCACCAGAGCCTACTGAATTATTGAGAGTACGCATTAATTACAGCCTTGATGATCACTGGCAATTGAATGCTGGTGGAGATCGCTTCTGGGGCCGAAATGACACGGTGTTAGGGCAATTTAGAGATAACAGTCTGGTGTATGCTCAGGTTCGATATAATTTTTAAGATAATTCGCTCCAAATAATGCTGGAGTTTGCAGTCCCTAATAAGGTGATTTATGGATAATTTAAATAACGCAAAAAAAGATAATTTTTCACAGAAGACCATATTAGTAACAGGTGCAGCAGGTTTTATTGGCAGTAGGTTGATCGTTGATCTTCTGCGTGAAGGTCATCAAGTGATTGCTGCGCTGCGTAATGCCACAACCAAGAAAGATAAGCTGTTAGGCTTTATTGCAACAGAAGGGTTGGTTGATCCATCTATTTCGTTTGTCGAATATGATTTAAGCCGAGACTTTAAACTGGACTCTCTGCTCGCCGATGCTCAGGCAAAGATCCATGTGATTTATCATCTTGCCGCATCCTTTAATTGGGGCATTAGCAAAGCTGAAGCTGAGCGTACCAATATTAAGTCAGGACTCGCTTTGATTGAATGGGCTGCAACATTGAAGCAGCTTGAGCGATTTATCTGGATTGGTGGATATCGTGTGGCTGCTCCGCCACAAGAGTCGGCTGATGAGTTGTATTGCAAACACGGTGGCTATGAAGCTTCAAAAATTTTGGGTCATCAAGCTTTCATTGAGGCCTGTAAGCGTTTAAATGTGCCATGGACTGCAATAAATCCGGCGACAGTTATTGATGGTTTCTATACATATGGCGACATGCAATATATTGGTGTCGCTGACATGATTGATAAGCTATATCAGGGACGTCTGCTGGCATTGCCAGGTGGTCGTGATACATTCCTGCCACTGTGCAATATGCAGTATATCGTAAGCTTTCTGATCCGAACGATGTCTTATCCTGAGACCATCGCTCAGGAGTATATGTTGCTTGATCCGGCGACACCCAAGTTTCATAGCTTAGTTCACCTAGCTGCCGAGCACTTAGGAGTCAGCGCACCACATTTACAACTACCCAAAGGTCTATTAAAGAAATTGCCTGAGGTACTGCTTGACGGTTCCAAAGAGCAACTCTCTTTCATTTCTACCGAGCACTACAATGTCGCTGGGGCAGAGGCGATGGCAGCGAAAATGGGTATCGCGGACCTAATCAATATCAGTCCCTATTACTCTCGCTGGATTGATCGTTTAGTGCTTACACGATTTGGTCGTATGCAAGTACCAACACCTAGTCATTTCAGCTATCAGAATCGATATTGGTCAGAAATCTATACTAAACAGCCGGTTAGTTCTGATACCTCATCTGCATTATTTTTACATGGGATTCCATTTGATAGCGCATGTTGGTCTCCAATCATCAATAAAATTACAAATGATCAGCTCGCTATGATGGACCTACCGGGACTTGGACGTTCAGGTAGTTATGAGGTGATGGAAGATAACAACCGTCAGTTTATCGATGCTGCTTCAAAGCTTTTAGCGCCAAATAGTGTTGTTGTTGCACACTCGTTAGGATGTCTTTTTGCGTTGAATCTTGCAAAGAAATATCCAGATAAAGTTGCACGCCTTATTTTAATATCGCCTTATTTTGTTCAGGCGCAGGCCGCTAAAATGTTTCAGATAAAAACTATATCTAATCTGATTTTCCGTTTTGTGCCTAAAGATATGATTGCTAAAGATCTACATCCAGATGGACAACAAAATCCGTCTGTTGGTTATGCGATGGATTCTTTACGTCGAGTGTCGGTAGCCAAGCATATTAGTGAGTATATGCACCGCATTAGTTTGCCGCAGCAGCGAGCAATTCAAACAGCTTTGTTAAATGAGCTTCGATCTAAAGTTGAAATCATTGTGGGGGAGAACGACCCAATTGTTACCACAATAAGCTCAGATATCCCTGTACATATCATTGCAGGCGCAGGCCATAATCCACACGTTACACATGTAGACGCGGTTTCTGACTACCTCGCACCAGTTCTGAAGAAGTACAACAGCACCACAGCTTCTTAATGTCTGATCGTGCCCAAGTGCAGGTTTATGTCTGCCCAGTTTCACGGGTACCACAAGACCATTTGGTATTGAGTCATTATCTCGGCTTTCTCAGTTCGGCAGAGAAGCTGAGATATGATCAATATCACCCTAAGGCGGCTCGTCTTTTCTTGATCTCTCGTGTGTTAGTGAAGACTGTCTTGGCGGATAAGCTAGGCATCTCACCCTACGAGATCAAGCTCCAATTACATCCCAACGGTAAGCCTTTTGTACAAGGCAGCAAGGCTGTGTATTTTAATCTTACTCACTCAGCGGACGTTATTATTCTTGCTGTGACTGAAGAAGGGGAAATAGGAGTCGATATTGAACAAGTGGATCCTGAGTTCGAGTGGAGGCGTGTCGATAGTGTGTTACAACTAAGTGAAATTGAATGGATTAAAGAGAAAGAACTCACTGATTCATCCAGTGTATACCAGCGATTTTTTCAAATATGGACATTAAAAGAAGCCTATATCAAATGTACTGGAGAAGGAATGAGCCGTCATTTAAAAATGTTCAACTTTCATATCTTGCCTGAACATATACAGTTTCTCGATTCAACCAATGATGCTCAAAAGACAGAAGAGTATTATTTTGAAAGTTATATATATGATTCTAACTTCATCTTTTCTATTTGTTTACAACAAAGTAGTAGCCTAGAAAGATTTAGTTTGGAGTGCTTTCAATTATTACCTTTTATATCTAAGCATCAAATAACCCCCAATGCCTTGTAAATATAGCTAGATTGAATCGTTATAACTGATGATTTAAAAATGTGAATCTAGTAATGAAATACTTGGCCTTGAATTGAGCCATTCTCAATAAAGTATGTTGTGAATACATAGATCGCAAAAATTAAGAATCAATAAAAAGAAAAAAGCCCCAGTCTTTCGACTAGGGCTTTTTAAATTTGGAGCGGGAAACGAGACTCGAACTCGCGACCCCAACCTTGGCAAGGTTATGCTCTACCAACTGAGCTATTCCCGCATATATAAGCAGTTTTTACGAAAACTTTCTCAAAAAAAAACCAATTTGGAGCGGGAAACGAGACTCGAACTCGCGACCCCAACCTTGGCAAGGTTATGCTCTACCAACTGAGCTATTCCCGCATATATAAGCAGTTTTTACGAAAACTTTCTCAAAAAAAAACCAATTTGGAGCGGGAAACGAGACTCGAACTCGCGACCCCAACCTTGGCAAGGTTATGCTCTACCAACTGAGCTATTCCCGCGTGCCGCTTATAATACATTAAGCGAAACATGGGTCAACAACTTTATGCAAATAAATATGCTGATTGCATAAAATAAAAACAGAAATGAGCAATTAGATGTATTTTTATCGTTAAGTTGCCGAATAAATAGACATTTTGTTTGGAGTCAAAGCGTACAAGAGCAACTTTTGTTTGTGTGTAGACAGGGTATACTAGGTTCAAATATACGAATAATCGTAAAGGAAAAGCTATGAGCCTTGAACAACAATTGATTGAACGGTTACAAACCCTTGCGCCCAGCCATTTGGAAGTCATCAATGAGTCTGCTGGACATGGAGGTTATTTCCCAGGTAAAGAGTCACATTTTAAAGTGATTGTAGTGAGTGAAGAATTTAACGGGTTGCGTTTAGTTCAACGCCATCAAAAAGTTTATGCCTTAGCTTCCGACTTAATGAATCCAGGTCAAATTCATGCTTTAGCAATTCATGCTTATTTACCAAGTGAGTGGCAAGGTCAGGCACCTGCTAGCCCAGAATGTGCACATGCACCTAAAAGCTAAGGGCTAATTTCATGGATGCACATTTACTCACTAAAATTATTCATATGACTGCGGTGGCTGCCGCACTTATGGTTTTTATCTTACGCGCTTCAACTCTGTTTGTGGGCGTGCAAGGGGAGCAACCAAATCCGGCGGGACGCAAAATATTAGTTGCCTTACAGCATCTATCATTTACCGTAGTTTTTATTACTGGCGCAATTTTATTGGTCATGAAAGACTTTCAGGTACAGCCGTGGTTTTACGCTAAAATTATTCTATTTTTAGTCTTGTTATCTTCTCTGATGAAAGCCTTTAAAAAAGATGACACTCTTTCATTGGCACAGCGTAGGGCGGGTTTAATGATTAGCGCTATCGCATTTATTGCTATTATTATTTTAGTGATTATGAAGCCTGTTTTTGCTTAATTGTTCTACATTCTTTGCCTTTTTGCTTAAGCTCTAGGTTAAACTGCGTACAGTAAAAAAATATGCAGAGGGAAACATGTTAACTCGTGTGGTGTTTAACCAAAAAGGCGGTGTAGGGAAATCAAGTATTACTGTAAATTTGGCCGCAATTAGTGCCAAACATGGTTTCAGGACACTGGTCATTGATCTTGATCCTCAAGCCAACTCTAGTCAGTACCTTTTAGGGGATGACGCAACTTATTCTGCTGAAAAATCAATTTTAGAACCAAATATTGAAAATTTCTTTGATGATGTGTTGGGAAACAATCAACAAAAGAGTTTAATCGGTAATGCATTAGGTTCGATTTTAAAAGCCCCACGAAATAAAGATATTGATAGCTTTGTACACTCAACTCCCTTTGCAAAATTAGATGTGCTTCCTGCTAGCCCTACACTTGGTGCTCTTGAGCATGCACTTGAAAGTAAACATAAAATTTATAAATTACGTGATTCAATTCAAAACTTAATTGGACGATATGATCGTATCTATATAGATACACCACCTGCATTTAACTTTTTTACTTTATCGGCACTCATAGCAGCAGATAAAGTCTTAATTCCTTTCGATTGTGATGTCTTTTCAAAGCGCGCGTTACAAACATTGATTGAAAATGTTCTCGAAACGCAAGATGATCATAATGATCGCTTGGAAATTGAAGGAATTGTCGTCAACCAATTTCAAGCTCAAGCAAAATTACCTCGGGAAGTGGTTCAGCAGTTAAAAGATGAAGGGTTGCCTGTACTTAATAGCATGTTACCGCCTTCGGTTTTAATGAAAGAATCGCATCAGAAAAATTTACCTTTGGCTCATTTGGCACCAGAACATAAATTGACTCAAGCTTATGAGACATTGTTTGGTGAAATTGAGCCAAAACGATAAGAGAAAAATGATGAAAGGCTTATATATTGCGCCTTTGGTGGCAGCCACTTTATTGCTAGGCGCTTGTGCTACGACAGTAAAACCGACTTACGTGTCTCCGACTCAATATCAATCTTTGGGCTGTCAGCAGCTACAAAGTGAATATAACCGTATCCAACAATATATCGATAATGGCGTACAAACTCCGAAAAGTACCGGTATGGGTGTTGGACTTGGACTCGGCGGTGGTTGGGGACGAGGCGGTTGGGGATTCGGTCCATCTATCTCTGTAAATATGGGACAATCTTCTTCAACGAAAAATACCGAACTTTCACGTGTTTTAGGTCAGCAAGAAGCCATAGTTCAGGCTGCTCAGTTTAAGAATTGCCCAATTATTGTACGGAAAAAGACTAATTAGTAGTCGATTTTGCATCACAATATGCTAATGAAGGCATATTGTGATGAATAAAGTTTAGCAAAATGTTTCATAATAAAATTAATATAAATCAATGTATTTTAAATTTTAAAGCTTAATAAATCTTGTATTTTCTATAATCAAAAGCCCTCACAAACTTGCTATATTTTGCCTATTTCGTTTAAGGTGGCCCCATCTTGGATGTTGTGGAAATTTTATGATTGAGAGTTGGTTTTTTGTATTGGCAATGTTGGCTGTTTTGCTCATTCCGGGGCCGACAAATGCTTTACTTGCAACCGCTGCTCATTCTCAAGGTTTATCTAAAGCATTCTGGCTTATCCCAATGGAATGGTTAGGCTATGCCTACGGTATTAGCTTTTGGGCTGTATTTATTCATTTGGCTGCTCCAATTTGGCCAGCATTACTGCTCATTTTGCATATTACGAGTGTGTTCTATGTATTCTGGCTTGCTTTTCACTTATGGAAGAACACGCATTTACAACAGTTCAGTCAAAGTCACCGCAATATTCGCCCTCGTCAATTATTCTTATCAACCTTAAAAAATCCTAAAGCTTTGCTGTTTGCAGCTGGCATCTTTCCTGCTGAAGCATGGAATTCACCTGAAAATTTTCTTATGGTATTTGGTGTTTTTACATTAATCCTAATTCCAGCTGCCAGTTTCTGGATGATTTTTGGACGGGCATTGTTAGCGGGACCAATTAAAAAAATAAAAGCCGATCATTTATATAAAGGATCGGCCATGTTACTCATTTTATGTATGCTTCCGGTGGTATTCCGTTTCTTTTAATTAGTCTCGAACATTGGCTTTTCGGTTTTTGAGTTTTTCACGTATAAATCCGATGATGCCTGGTAAAACACTAATAATAATGATGCCGAAAATAAGATGGGTAAAGTTATCCTTAACGATTGGCATATTTCCAAATAGGTAGCCTAAAGTTACAAAAGAAGCGACCCAACAGAGTGCTCCAATCAAATTATAAGTTAGGAAGAACTTATAGTTCATGCTACCAGCCCCAGCAACAAAGGGTGCAAAGGTACGGGCAAATGGAACAAAACGCGCGAAGATAATGGTTTTTCCACCATGGCGCGCAAAGAATTCTTGAGTTTTAACTAAGTGCTGTTTATTGATGAATCGGGAATTCATTTCAAACACACGTGGACCAATAAAGCGTCCAATATGGTAGTTTACCGTGTCACCTAAAACGGCAGCAATGAAGAGTAGAGTACCCAATACCCATGGATCCATCGCACCTGTAGATGCAGCTAAAGCCCCAGCTGCGAATAGCAAACTATCTCCCGGTAAGAAGGGCATAACCACTAAACCGGTTTCAACAAAAATAATTAAAAATAAAATGCCATAAATCCACGTCCCGTAATTTATAATAAATTCGGCGAGATGTTGATCAACGTGTAGAATAAAATCAAGAAGTTCCATGATAAGAGCAAGTGGTAAACCGTGCTCAAATCCTAGCAGTGAGCCTATATAAAGTCAGTATAAAACATCAAAAAAATACAAATTGATCATCTCGTTTATGCAACGATATATATGGATTTTGACTATTTAATTATCAATGTCCTAAACCTAGAATGAGCTCATCAATAAATAAGTATTTAAATAAAGGTGGCAATATGTTTAATCCAAATGTAGTGGTCAAAAATATCGTAACGCAATCAGGCGCAGATAGTTTTATTAGCCTCGTTGCGCGTCTTCTTATCGCCTATATCTTCCTTGTTGCGGGTTGGGGGAAAATTACTGGTTATGCAGCAACTGCTGGATATATGGAAGCAATGGGGGTTCCAGCGGGAATTCTTCCTTTAGTGATCTTGGTTGAATTTGGTGGTGGTTTAGCCTTGTTATTTGGTTTCCAAGCGCGCTTTGCAGCTTTTGGGCTTGGAATCTTTAGTATTCTTACTGCATTTTTATTCCACCAAGGTGGTGCCGATGCGGCAGCACAATATAACAATGGCATCCATTTCATGAAAAACCTTGCAATGGCGGGTGGTTTATTCTTCCTGATGCTTCATGGCGCTGGACGTATTAGTCTGGATCATGCAATCGAGAAATAATATTCAAGACAAAATAAAAACCGGATGATCAATTCATCCGGTTTTTTTATTTCCAGGATTGTAAAATTAGAGCATGAACTGAATTTGTAATTCCCCAACAACAAAACCAAGTATTGCACCTACTGCAATGAGTGCCCACTCATCTTCTTTAAACGCAGGACGTAACATACCTTCAAATTCAGATGGTGTTAATTTTTGCATACGTTCAATTAAGGTACTGCGAATGTTCATAGCATCTTCTGCATAAGACTCTACGTATTTCATCGTCTCTGGAAGTCGTTGCAGAATGCGTTCAGCAACTTGCGATTTCATATCTTGATATTTTTCTCCGCCAATTGCGTATACAACTAATGGGCGAATAACACCTGCTTGCATATCAATTTCTTGTTTAACATGACGGTTAACCAGATCAATAACACGCGCAGAATGTGTACCAGAAAATAACTCTTCCATCATGTGTCGTGAAGTTAAAAGTTGTTTTGAAATTAAAGCTGCGTAGTCGGCTGCAACTTCATTTTGACGTTTAATAAACAAACCTTGCCACGTATAACCTAATATTTTCTTAGGATAAAGTGGTCTAAACATCATTTGTAATGCAATCCAGTCACTGAAAAAACCCACAAAACCGCCAAACATTGGCAGCATCCAAGGGTATTTACCTTGCGTGACAATCCAGCACAGCATCTGAATTACACCAATACCGAAACCGAAGAAAAATCCGACATTACTGAAAAACTTAAATTCTTGTTTTCCTACTCGCTTAAAAATATTGTTGAGTAGGCGTTTGTCTTTGAGTAAGTTGCTGATAACAAGATGTTTAATATCAAAATATCGGTTCACATCACGTTGTACTTCACTCATGATGTGTTCAACAATCTCGGGCGCTTTTGATTGCACACGACGAATGAGTCTTTGACGCGCAAACTCTGGCATGCCTTCCCATAACCCCGGCTGATATTCTTGCGCAACATCACGGGTAATATCTTCAGCTGCCGCAAGCAGTGGTTTTTCTATTTCTTTGGCAATACGTTTAGGATCTAGGCGTGCAAAAATTTCTTCAGGTTTAATGAGTTTGGCTGTCATGAGCTCAACAGCAATTGTTGCCATTTTCTCGGCTTTGCGTGGCACGATGCCTTGCCAACCTAGAAATGGTTTAATGCCTTTAAATTCAAGTGGCGAAAACATCATTTGAATGGCAATCACCTTGGTGATGTAGCCAATTAAACCACTCATAAAAGGAATAGAGATATACAACCAAAAATGTTGCTGGAAATCTGCAATCATAGTTTGAAGCATTGTTGTTCCTTGGATTTCTATTGATTTTGATAGGGGGCAACAAGCCATAAAAATGGATAATTGTTTAAGCACAGACAAATATCGCTTATGGTATTTACCTTTCCATGGTAATGCCTGTTTTATCGGCTCATCTTAACATCAAATTCATGGTGATGTTGAATAGAATGTGATGAATTTATCAATACGTGTGAAGTTTTTAAGACTAATCCAGATGATTGATAAATATAGTTAAATATTGATTTGTGTCAAAGAATTCAACAATAGAAATGATTCAAAAATGAAAAAAATAAGATATATGATGATTTGCGGTGCGCCGAAGCGTGAAAAATGTTAAAATGGCGCGCTTAATTCTTTTGCCATTTAGTGGTTTGTCATGACTACCAATACTCAAATTACTGAAGATCGTATCCTGATTCTGGATTTCGGCTCTCAATATAGCCAGCTCATTGCACGTCGTGTACGTGAAGCCGGTGTTTACTCTGAAATGTATGCTTTTGATATGTCTGAAGAAGACGTTCGCGCTTTTAAGCCAAATGGCATTATTTTGTCAGGTGGACCTGAGAGTGTGCATGAAGAAGGCAGCCCACGTGCACCGCAAGTGGTGTTTGAGTTGGGTGTTCCAGTATTGGGTATTTGCTATGGTTTGCAAACCATGTCTGAACAGTTAGGCGGTAAAGTTGAGCCGGGTACTGTACATGAGTTTGGTTATGCCGAAGTTGATATCGTTAAACGTGACCAACTGATTGGCAACTTACAAGACCGTGAAGACCAACTTCATGTCTGGATGAGCCATGGCGACAAAGTGAGCCAGATTCCAGAAGGTTTTAGCATTACTGCAAGCACGCCAAGTTGTCCAGTTGCTGCTGTAAGTGACGAAACACGCCGTTTCTACGGTGTGCAATTCCACCCAGAAGTAACGCATACGGCAAAAGGTGAAGAATTAATTGCAAATTTTGTTCATAAAATTTGTGGATGTGGTGGTCTTTGGACACCTGAACACATCATCGACTTACGTGTAGAACAGCTGCGTAAACAAATTGGTGATGAAAAAGTTCTTTTAGGTCTTTCTGGTGGTGTTGACTCATCTGTAGTTGCTGCACTTTTGCACAAAGCAATTGGTGACCAGTTAACATGCGTATTTGTTGACAACGGTTTACTTCGTTTAAATGAAGGTGACCAAGTGATGCAAATGTTTGCTGAAAACATGGGTATCCGTGTAATTCGTGCAGATGCTGAAGAACGTTTCTTAACTTCATTGGCTGGTGAAGTTGATCCAGAGAAAAAACGTAAAATCATTGGTCGTGAGTTTATTGCAGTTTTTGCCGAAGAAGCACGTAAACTTGATGGCGTGAAATTCTTGGCACAAGGTACGATTTACCCAGACGTGATCGAATCTGCTGCAAGCAAACAAGGTAAAGCGCACGTTATTAAATCTCACCACAATGTGGGTGGTTTACCAGACGATTTAGAATTTGAATTGGTTGAGCCTTTACGTGACTTGTTTAAAGATGAAGTACGCAAATTAGGTACAACGCTTGGCTTGCCACACAGCATGATTTACCGTCATCCATTCCCGGGCCCTGGTTTAGGTGTTCGTATTTTGGGTGAAGTGAAAAAAGAATATGCAGATATTCTTCGTCTTGCTGATGACATCTTTATGCAAGAGCTTCGCGACAGTGGTTGGTATGACAAAACAGCTCAAGCATTTGCTGTATTCCAACCTGTTAAGTCAGTTGGGGTAGTAGGTGATGGTCGTCGCTATGCGTGGGTGATCGCACTTCGTGCAGTTGAAACAGTTGACTTTATGACAGCTCGTTTTGCACATTTACCATACGAATTGGTTGATAAAATCTCAACTCGTATTATGAACGAAATTAAAGATGTATCACGTGTTGTATATGACGTGTCATCTAAACCACCAGCAACGATTGAGTGGGAGTAGAATCGGAGTTTCAAAATGCAATGCATTTGGCCGATTTTACGCCAAGAGCTATGCTCGCGGCAGAGGTTTCTCTAAAAGCAGTAGCTTTTAGCTAAATTTATGCCATGAACGAACTTAAAGCATTGTTTTAAGTAAAGTGCAAAATGCTCGCGGTAGAAAAGTTTCTAGAATGAATTAATAAAAAGCCGACTTAGAAAAGTCGGCTTTTTGCTGTTTTACAATGAAGTGAAAGTTTTAAATATTTGATTTTTACTAAAGGCTTTAACTTAATTTCATATAAGCCGTGTTATGTTAATTTTAGGCAAATTAATAACAGGTTCTTTATTAATGGATTTAAATACTTTTGAATTATTAGCTCGATACAACGTTTGGTCTACTCAAAAATTAAATCAGGTTTTGAGGAATGTTTCTAATGACGACTTCAATGCTGAATGCGGACTTTATTTCAAAAGTATCGCCGGAACTTTAAATCATTTACTTGTTGGTGAACACTATCTTTGGTTTCCTCGTTTTTTAGGTAAACCTTCACCGATATTAAAGCTAAATACCATCATAGAGAATGATAAAGACAAGTTGATATTTCAGTTAGAAGATAAGGCTAGTAATTGGATAAGTTTTTTAAAATGTGTTGATATTGAAAAATTTAAATATGATCTACAGTACAAAACATCTACTGGTAAAGAGATGAGCCTGCCATATGCTGAAACACTATTACATGTTTTTAATCATGGAACTCATCACAGAGGACAAGTCACCGTAGCCCTAACCTCAATGGGATATGATTGTCCTGAGCTTGATTTGGTATATATGCTAATCGAAGAAAATCATCACATTTAACATAATGGTTGATATCTGAATTTAAAATTATTATTTTTCAGATAGTCATAGGCTTATCAGGATACTGAAAAAGAACAAAGGTGGCATTCGAAATAATTTGGTTGTTTTATAAATATATTTGTTGAGTATTGTTAGTAGATAGAGTGCTTAAGCACTCTTTTTTATTACTTAACTTTTAAAGATGGAAATTAATTTTAATAATTATCAGGGTGATAAATCTATTTTTATTACTTATACTTGATAAAAGATATACTAAGATATATCTTAATAATTATAAATTGATCATTTTTAGGTTTTAAAAGATGAAACAACAATCAGAACATCATCATGCTGAACACAACGAGCATCACCGTTCAGGGCGCCGTGGAAGACTTTTTGAAGCAGGTCGTATGAAACTTTTAGTACTTCATCTCATTCAGAAAAGTCCTAAGCATGGTTATGAAATTATTAAAGAAATAAGTGACTTGGTGGGTGATGGCTATACGCCGAGTGCTGGAACAATTTATCCAACGTTAACCAGTCTTGAAGAAATGAATTTGATTAATTTGCTAGATGTAGAGCGTAAGCAATATCAGATCACTGAAATCGGTGAAGCTTACTTAACTGAGCAACAAGACAAGTTAACAGAGTTATTAGAAAAATTACGCTTAAGGCGGGAAATCCACAGTAATGATGAATTAATCGAAATTCACCGTGCAATGGAAAACTTAAAAACTGCCTTACGTTTGAAATTGAACTCGGCAGGTTTACAGCAAGAGCAGATTTATCAAATTGCTGAAAAAATTGATCAAGCTGCGGTTGCGATTGGACGATTATAAGTGGGGAAGTGGAATGTTGGAGCTACAGCATAAAATCAAAGAAGCGGGCCTAAAAGTCACTCATCCAAGACTTGCTGTTTTGTCTTTAATTCAGCAACAAACAGAAGATCTGACCGTCAAACAGATTTACCAAAAGTTATATGCACAAAAACAGAAATTAAGTTTAGCCACAGTTTATCGGGTGGTGAATGACTTAGTAGAAGCAGGTTTAATTTCAAATCGGCAGCCGCAACGGGACGAAGCTAAATTTAATCTGCCAACAGTCGAGAATAATCAATTATTGCAAATTCGCTGTACAGATTTAACGGCCGCTAAACAAGAGGAATTTTTAGCGTCTTTACAGTCAGTGTTTACAGAGTTTCAAGTCGACCTTAAACAGGTTGAAATTATTCAAAGTCATTAATTTTAAATAGAGAATTTATATATGAAACAACATCAATATCATGTCACTGTACAACATCTAAAAAATGCGAAAGGAGAAGCCTCTACCTATACGGAACGTCTTGAGTTCTATACGGGAAATCATGACGATATCTTTGAAATTGTCGAGCGCTTAAAAAAAGCAGATTTTTTTGATGATGAAACTACAAAATCTTTTGGAGTTGGGCTAAAGCTTTTTAGCGAGGTTATGTTGGAAAATCGAGATCATCCTCTATTTCAAGAATTTTTCCCACAATTTGGACAATTCATGAAAAATTTAAAACAGCTCGTGAAAGATCAATCTGCTTAAGTATTTTTCATGCAGCCTTGATTTTTCTATAATTAAAAAATTATTGTCTCATTCATAACACCCTGTGTATTACTAAAAGACTATATTGAATAATGAGTGTATTGTTAAGATCACTAAAACAACTCATTGCAAAAGCATAGGTAAAAGAGAGTAATATCATGAGCAATAATAATGATTACGATATTTCTGATTCAAAGGATTGTGAGAAATTTGCCAATCAGTTTCTTCAGGAATTTCCAATTCGCTCTGCTGAAATTGGACAAGGGACAGTCATTAAGCGGGCTTTACCTAGCCGACAAAAGCGAATGATTGGTGCGTGGTGTTTCTTAGATCATGCAGGTCCAGTGTCTTTTCCAGCGGGTGATGGTTTAGATGTTGGCCCTCATCCTCATATTGGTTTGCAAACCTTCACTTGGATGATTGAAGGAACCATGATGCATACTGATAGCTTAGGTTCAAAACAACTGATTCGTCCTAAGCAAGTTAATTTAATGACGGCAGGTCATGGCATTTCACATACAGAAGTTGCACCTGACACAGAAACTCAAATGCACGCTGCGCAGCTCTGGATTGCTTTGCCAGATCATAAGCGCAATATGGATCCGAAATTTGAACATTACCCAGAGTTACCTGTTGTTGAAAAAGATGGTCTAGAATTTACTGTTCTTGTGGGTGAATATTTGGCAACTACTTCTCCAGTAGTGGTACATACACCATTAGTTGGCGTCGACTTAATTGCTATCGAAGATACTAAAACTCGTATTCCATTAAATCCTAATTATGAATATGGTTTTATGGCATTAGAGGGTAGTGCCCATGTGAATGGTCATGAGTTAACTGCTGACAACATGGTTGTATTAGATACTGGACTGAGTGAAATTGAGATTGAAGTAAAAAAAGGCAATCGTATTCTTTTGATTGGCGGTGAACCTTTTGAAACGCCAATTTTACTCTGGTGGAATTTTGTTGCACGTACTATGGATGATTTAAAAGAAGCGCGTGAGCAATGGATTAACCATGATGCGCGTTTTGGTGAAATTCCAGATTATGTGGGTGCACGTTTAGAAGCCCCTGTTCTTCCAGATCAAATGAGAGCATCAAAATGACAGCAGTAATCGCAAGTAGTAAAGCAAAGCCTCTTGCTGAGCAATGGAAGGGCGAAATCACCAGTGGTCGCCATCAATATTTTTGTGATGAGCCTGAAAAGCTTGAAGGGCAAGATCAAGGCCCAGCACCTTATGATTTACTTACTGGAAGTTTAGCCGCGTGTACGCTCATTACTTTAAGAATGTATGCAAAGCATAAAGATTATGATTTGGGTGAGTTCTCGGTTGAAATTGATTTTCATACTAATAGAGAGCATGAAGAACATATAGAACGTCGTATTGTTTTTAAAGACTTGCCAGATGAAGAACTTCAGCAAAAAATCTTAACGGTATGTGGTAAAACGCCAGTCACTAAAACTTTGTTACGTAGTTTAGACATTCATACTGTGCTTGTTACAGTTTAAAAATGCTATTTTGTTGAGGTGGATGATTTTATATCCATCCCACAAATGGAATAAAACAGCATGTTCACATGCTGTTTTTTATGTAAAAAGAAAAATAAAAGCAGGCAATAACATGATTAGTGTACACCACCTGGAATGTTCGCGATCGTTTCGAATTTTATGGGCTTTAGAAGAATTAGGCTTAGATTATGATATTCATTATTATCAACGCTTACCTAACTATTCCGCTCCAGAAACATTGAAATGTATTCACCCTTTAGGTAAAGCTCCAATTTTGACAGATGATGACCAAGTCATCGCAGAGTCGGCTGTGATCTTGGAGTATCTACAACAGCGTTACGATCAGAAGCAGCAATTTAAACCTACACAGCCCCAAGATTTACAGCAGTATATTTACTGGATGCACTATGCTGAAGGCTCACTTATGCCACTATTAGTCATGACTTTGGTCATGAATAGTGTAAACAAGCATGTACCATGGTTAATTCAACCAGTAGCAAAAAAAATCACGGAAGGGGTGAAGGCAAATTTTGTTCGCCCACGTATGAAAGATCATATTAGTTTTTTAGAAAACTATTTGGCAGAGCATGAATATTTCGCAGGTGATTTTTCGTTTGCTGATATTCAGATGAGTTTCCCACTGGAAGCTTTGCAATCACGTTTGCAGGGGAAATACCCTAATATTCAGGCTTTTTTACATCGTATTCAGCAAAGACCCGCGTTTCAGAAGGCGAAACAAAAGGGAATGGGTTCTAATGAAAGGAATTGTGCTGATATATAAAAGAAAAGGAACAATCACTTGTTCCTTTTTTATTTGCAGTTTACTTGCGTTTGATCACGATAGAATCAATGCCGCTATGTTGTAAGGTCTGTTGAGCAGCCAATGCAGCATCTTGGGAGTCATAAGGTCCTGAAATGACACGGTACCATATTTTTCCATTTTCAGTATTCTTAACTACATCTGCAGATAAGCCATTTAAAATGATTTCTGCACGGCGAGCATCAGCCTGATCTGGGTCATTATAGCTGCGAACCTGTAAAATATAAGTAGGTTGCTGAGGAGTTGCAGCTGCTTGATTGTCATCAATTCCTGCACTTTCTGAAGCTGCTGGTTGAGCTGCACTTGGTGCCTCAACAATCATGGCCGTACCTTGATTTTTGCTTTCAGGAATCGCTTGTTCCGGAATAGGTGTGACTTGCTGTTGGGGTAATAGATCGTAGAAACGATAGTCTTTATTTGTGTCTTCTTCTTGATAGTGTTCAGAAGTAATCTGATTTTTTGCAGGAACAGGTTGCCAAGGTTTCCAAAGCATAAGCATTACAGCGATACATAAGACCGCCAAAATAGCGACAAGTGTCCCTAACCACTTGGGAATTAGGGGTTTTTTAGGCTTATTAGGTCTTTCAGATACACCGCGTTGCGTTTTGCCAAACACGTGGATTATTCCTCTGTATTTTGATTGTTTTAATTCGAGTTTGATTCTCGTATTACGATGCCGAAACAGTGGTTCGTATTAGCTATTTTAACTCTACAAACCACTGCTTACTATATGTTGCATGACCTTTATTTTACTGCCATGCAATATAATTTTTACATAGATTCTGGTGCAGATACACCAAGCAATTCTAAACCATTGCGCAACACTTGTTGTACATTGATTGAAAGTAATAAACGTGCTTGTGTAAGCTCAGCATCATCGCTTAATACTTTATGTTCATTGTACCAAGCGTGGAACAAGGCAGCTAACTCTTTTAGGTAGTTGCCGACCTGATGTGGTTCATATGCATTTGCAGCTCTTAATACTGCGTCTGGATAAGCTGCTAATTTAGCAAGAATCTCAGTTTCAGCATCAAGAGATAGGCGAGTGGCATGTGTACGTGCAGCATTTACATCGAATTGTAAGCCTGTGCTGAGCGCTTTTTCTAACATACGGCAAATACGTGCATGTGCATATTGGATGTAATACACAGCATTGTCTTTACTTTGTGAAACAGCAAGGTCAAGGTCAAAGTCAATGTGTTGTTCACTCTTGCGCATCACGTAGTAGAAACGAGCGGCGTCATTACCTACTTCTTTGCGTAAGTCACGTAAAGTCACGAACTGGCCTGAACGAGATGACATTTGAACCATCTCGCCGCCACGCCATAAACTTACGAACTGAACCAAAAGTACAGTTAATTTTTTAGAGTCGTAACCCATCGCATCAATTGCTGCTTTTACGCGAGAAATATAGCCGTGGTGGTCAGAACCCCAAATATCGATTAGGTCGGTATAACCACGTTGTAATTTATTTAAGTGGTATGCAATGTCTGATGCAAAATATGTAGTTTGGCCATTACGACGTTTAACAACACGGTCTTTTTCATCGCCAAATTCAGTCGATTTAAACCAGATGTTGCCATCTTTTTCATAAAGGAAGCCACGTTGATCAAGTGTTTCTAAAGCTTCATCAATTTTTGCACTAAGAGATGCTTCACTAAACCATTGATTGAAGGTTACACCGAAGTCAGCAAGGTCATCTTTAATATCATCTAAAATGGCATGAAGAGCTGCTTGGTGGAATACGCGGTAGCCTTCACCTAGTAATTGTTGTGAATTCGCAATAAGGCCATCAATATGTTTTTCTTTGTCGCCAGACAAAACAACTTTATTGCCATCGCTATCTAGTTCTTCTGCATATTGCACGTCTTCTGGTACATCTTTATAGACATCAGCCACTTCACGAAGGTGGGCATTGCCATCTTTATCAATAATAGTCTGTGCTATTTCTTTAACGTAATCGCCTTGGTAGGCATTTTTAGGAAATACAAGGCTTTGGCCAAGTAATTCTAAATAACGTAAATAAGTAGAAGTCGCCAAAATATCCATTTGACGGCCAGCATCATTTACATAGTATTCGCGGTCAACTTTTGCACCAGTTGCTTCAAGTAACTTGGCAACAGTCATACCATATGCAGCACCACGGCCATGACCTACATGTAGGCTAGACGTTGGGTTTGCAGAAACAAATTCGACTTGGATCTTTTTCGCTGCATTTACCTGACTGCGACCAAAAATTTCTTTTTGTGCTTGAATTTGGTCAAGAATAGCAAAGCGCTGATCTGCATTTAAAAAGAAGTTAATAAAACCAGGGCCTGCGATTTCAGCTTTGCTGATATCTGCTACTTCTGGTAATGCAGCTAGAACTTTCTCAGCTAAATCGCGTGGTTTCATACCAGCAGCTTTCGAGCCGATCATGGCAATATTAGAAGCAAAGTCGCCATGGCTTCGGTCTTTGGTGCGCGTTAAGTTGCTTGTGTTATTCCAGTCGGAAGGAAGCACGCCTTCTTGTTGAAGATTTTGCACTGCATGGTCGAGAGCTGCTTGTATTGCCGTATTCATATCAATCGAAAATAGATGTCGCAGAAAAACGTCAAATATAGCAAATTTCCTATGCGTTAGGGGAGTGGATTTAATATTCCAGTAATTCTTTTTGTGCAACTTACTGGGGATTATTTCTTAAATGAATATTGTAGGGTAGATTACTTCCCTATTCTAAAAACAAACAAATACAAGCCTTCTGGAGATTTTTGATCAATAAATTAGATGGTAAATTCACTATTATTTCCTATAGAAATATATAGTAGTATTAAAATATATAGTTTGGGCTTTAAAACTTAAGATAAGAAAAGATTTCTTAAAAATATAAAGTTATTAAAATATTGATATTTATTACTTATTTTTATGTATGTATTAACTAAATAGTGTTTAATTTTAACATCACGGTTTAAAATACCTATTTCGATGAAAATAGCCTTAAGCTTATATACACAAAGAGTTTTAGAGACCATACAAAACGTGTTTTTCTCTACTCTAAGCTGGAAAATGAGATAGGCAATGATATCAGGACACCCAAGTAAACATCCCCTTTATATCCCATATGCAGGTTTTACACTTTTAGAGTTACCACTTTTAAATAAAGGTTCGGCTTTCACTGAAGAAGAAAGAAGTAACTTTAACTTACACGGTTTACTCCCCCATATTATTGAAACTATTGAAGAGCAGAGCCAGCGCTCTTATCAGCAATATTGCGCTTTCACTGATGATATCAATCGACATATCTATCTGCGTAATATCCAAGATACCAATGAAACTTTGTTTTATCATTTAATCGAAAATCATCTTGAAGAAATGATGCCGATTATTTACACCCCAACTGTGGGTGAAGCATGTCAGCGTTTCTCTGATATCTATCGTCGTCATCGTGGTGTTTTTATTTCATATCCAGATCGTGATGTGATTGATGATATTTTGCAGAACGTAAATAAAAATAATGTAAAAGTAATCGTGATCACTGATGGTGAACGTATTTTAGGTCTTGGTGACCAAGGTATTGGCGGAATGGGGATTCCTATTGGAAAACTTTCGCTTTACACGGCTTGTGGTGGAATTAGCCCAGCCTATACATTGCCAATCACAATTGATGTAGGTACGAATAACACACAACTGTTAAATGATCCGATCTATATGGGTTGGCGTCAGCCACGTATTAGTGGCGATGAATATTACGCATTTGTAGATATGGTGATTGATGCTGTGAAGCGTCGTTGGCCAAAAGCATTAATTCAGTTTGAAGATTTCGCACAAAAAAATGCGATGCCACTTTTAGAAAAATATCGCGATAAAATTTGCTGTTTTAACGATGATATTCAAGGAACAGCAGCGGTATCTGTTGGTAGTTTGATTGCTGCGAGTCGTGCAGCGGGCAAACAATTAAAAGATCAAAAAATTGCTTTCTTAGGTGCAGGTTCGGCAGGTTGTGGTATCGCTGAGCAAATTGTTGCTCAAATGGTTGCAGAAGGTCTAACTGATGCAGAAGCACGTGCTCGCGTTTATATGGTAGACCGTTTTGGTTTGATCACTGAGAATCAACCAAACTTGCTCGACTTCCAACGTAAGTTGGCACAAAAAGCTGAGGTGGTTGATCAGTGGGGCAATATTGAAGAAGTGATTTCACTACTTGATGTTGTTAAAAATGCTAAGCCTACAGTGTTAATTGGTGTTTCTGGTCAGCCTGGCTTGTTCACAGAAGAAATCATTAAGACTTTAGCTGCAAATTGTGAACGTCCAATTGTTATGCCATTGTCTAACCCAACTTCACGTGTTGAAGCTGTACCTGCTGATATTGTGGAGTGGACTGAAGGCAAAGCATTAATTGCAACAGGTAGTCCGTTTGCTCCTGTGAATCATCACGGCAAACTTTACAATATTTCGCAGTGTAATAACTCGTACATTTTCCCAGGCATTGGCTTAGGTGTGATTGCATCGGGTGCTAAGCGTGTTACAGAAAATATGTTAATGGCATCAAGTAGTGCTTTAGCAAATTGTTCTCCATTGCTTAAAGATCCACAAGCTGATTTGTTGCCGCCGTTGGGTGAAATTCAACAAGTATCTAGAGTTATTGCATTCGAAGTTGCGAAAGCTGCAATGGCAGATGGTGTGGCTGTAACGATTAGTGATGATTTGTTGAAACAGAAAATTGATCAATCATTCTGGAAACCTGAATACCGCAAATATAAGCGTATTCCTTTCTAAGAATGCGAAGGTGGAAAGAGGAGCTTAAGCTCCTCTTTTTTATTAATATGTCTCAGTTTAAATAACACATAATTATGAGAAATTTTTCATGAAGAATATTTGTATTTTAATTTTTATGGGCGCTTTAATGGCTTGTAGTGATAAAGGTCCGCATAAAATGCAAAATGATTCTAATCATGAATCTGGTGTGGTACAGACTGAGGCGAATAAATCAAATTCTGCTGTAAGTGAGGCTTTACCTGTAAGTGAAAAGAAAGAGAATACGATTAAAACAAAAGAAGCTGATCAAATAGCTCAAATTTCTTGTTCAAATCCAAATATTACAGAATGGTATGGTTTTAATGACAACATTGTTGAGTCTAAATGTGAAGTCGTAAAGAGCTTTCAACTGTCAGCTTATAAGTGTGATATTTCTAAAAATGCTTTTGGTGAAAATAAAGATGCCATTTTGCTAGAAAATCAAGATAAAAGAATTTTCGTTTATTCAACCTCTAAAGACTGTAATGAAGTGCTTGAAATAAGAAATGCGAATGGGCCTTAAGTTTATATTTAAGAGTGATTTTTATTAATTTATAAAGATAAAGCATAATATCTTTGTGAAATGTCAAAGTACTTATTTCTTGTTCTTTGGTTTTAAATAAAAAAAGTAGCTACCATAATAGCTACTTTTTTAAAAATTAACCTTCTAGAATTTCTTCTAGCAATTCTTCACTTGGTGCAAAGTAATAAGCGCCATCAAGTGGGGTCACGAAGTGCAATAAGCGGTCATGAATACCATCTCCACTTGTGCCGAACATGCGCTTTAACATGGCATCAATAATGCTAAGGTCTTTAGTATAGGCAATGAAAAATAAGCCTTGATCGCCTCGACCATCACCATAAGGAAGGCTATGACGTAGGATTTCCATTTCTTCGCCTTCATCATCCTCAACAACAGTGCGAGCAACATGAGCATTTTCTGGTTTTACGTCATCATCTAATTCAATAGATTCAAGTTTGGTGCGGCCCATAACATTTTCTTGCGCATCAACTTTCAATTTTTTCCATTTTTCTAAGTCGTGTGCATAGCGCTGTGCAAATATAAAACTGCCATCGGCAAATACTCCAGCCTCTTCGGGTAGGAGAGCTGTTTCTGCACGGTCATCAGGGAACTGAGGATTTTCCGTGCCGTCTATAAAACCTGTCATATCTCGACCATCGAAATAGCGGAAGCAAACACGCTCATCAAGAACTTCGACTTTATCTTTAATACCTTCAAAAAATGCTTGGCTTAATGCAAAACAAATATCAGAGCGCATGCTGGCAATGTGAATAAGCACATCTGCTGGCACGGCTGGCATATTGAATGCACCTTGTTCTGGCTCAAGCTGTTTAAATCCTTCAGGAGTTTGCGAATGGAGCTGTTTCCATAGTTCGGGACCAAAAGCGACTGCTGTTTTAATTTGAGCATCAGAATGCTGAGTCATGAGGCGGTCACGAGCTTCAAATAAAGCTTCAATTTGTTTTTTTAATTCATCAATGGATAAGTCTTTTAAACGAAGAACAATGAAACGAGCATGATCTGATGGCAATGGTAAAATGACAGATTGAGCAGTCATTGGAAGGTATCTCCTCAATTATAATTTAGTATGAGCTTGAATTATTGTGCCTGATGCGAAGAGCTGTTAGTAGTCTATTTCTTGATTTTATTGTTTGAATTCTGACTAAGATAGCTTTATAAAACAGTATAATTCCACTTTTATAGTCTATTTTTCGCTATGTCTCTGCAAGTTTGGTTCGCTTATATGTTGGCCTGTTGGGTCATTAGTATCTCACCGGGTGCGGGAGCAATTGCTTCAATGTCGAGTGGTCTAAACTATGGTTTTAGGCATGGCTATTGGAATGCAATAGGTTTGCAAATTGCTTTGCTACTTCAAATTATGGTGGTGGCGGCAGGTGTGGGCGTTTTATTTGCAACGACACCTTTGGCTTTTCAGTTTGTTAAATGGTTTGGTGTGATTTATTTGTTATATCTTGCTTATTTACAGTGGACAGCCCCTGTAAAAGATATAGAAATTCAACAAGAAAAAAGAGATAAATCTGTATTTGCGCTATTACTAAATGGTTTTGTGGTCAATATTAGTAATCCCAAAGCGATTGTATTTCTATTAGCTGTTTTACCCCAGTTTCTAGATTTGGGTAAGCCTCAATGGATACAGTACCTGATTATGGCTGTAACAATGATCACGATTGATTTGATTGTAATGGCTGGATATACGGGGCTCGCATCAAAGGTTCTAAGATTACTTCGTTCTCCTAAACAGCAAAAATATTTGAATCGGGGTTTTGCTGTGATGTTTAGCTGTGCAGCTTTATTATTAAGTACAGTTCATCAGGCGTCCTAATTTAGGCCGCCTGTGTTTGATTTTTTAGCTTTTGAGTTATAAAAATAACAGCGAAAGTTAACGCCATGCATAAAACAATACTCAAGCCTGTAGAGATATTGAGTGCTGCGCTTGACCATAGGCCTACACTAACCCCAACTTGAGCTAATACAAACGCCCAAATGACCATTTGCTTTGGTGAATTTGCTAATAAGCGAGCACTTAAAGCAGGTATTACCAGTAAGGCACCCATAAGTAAAGAACCTACAGCACGCAAAGCCAAGACAGTAAATAAAGCCAATAAAAGCATAAAAATAAGACGTTGCCAGTTCGCATTTACCCCTTCACTAATTGCAATATCTGGATCAATTGCAAACTGTATTTGCGGCTGCCAAAAACGGTAAAGAATCACGAGGGATAGCGCAATAATTAAAGTGAAAACGGGTAAGTCGGGCCAATCAATACTGAGCAAATCGCCAAATAAATAACTTAAAAGCTCTGGTCTTAAACTTGGAACATGTTGAATAAACAACAAACCGCTACAGAGTAATGTCGCTGAACATAAGGCTAAGAGCGCGTCATTGGGTAAACGGTTGTCATGTAGGGCCCATAAAATTGCGACCAGTAAAACAGCAGTGCCTGCAACACCAAGCCAAAGAGGAAGACTTAAAGCACCTGCGATAGCAACCCCAAGTAGTGTTCCGTGTGCCATGGTGTCAGCAAAAAAAGACATGCGTCTCCACAGCATTAGACAACCCAGAGGTGCGGTTAAAAATACCAGCAAGATTCCCATAATCCATGCGGGCAACAATAATTGTAACCATTCCATCATGGCTTAAGCTTCCGGTTCTGGGTGGATGTGAGGACGGTCATTATGAGGGCAGGGGTGTGCTGCATCACCATGAGCACAATGATCATGATGATGTTGATAGAAAACCCGTTGAGTTCCAAAGATAGCCTGATATTCAGGATGTTGTTGAATATTCTCTGGGAGTCCACTACAGCAAATATGTTTATTTAAACATACTACACGGTGTGTTCCTTCCATCACCCATTGTAAGTCATGGGAAACAATTAAGATTGCACAGCCATATCGTTCCGGCAAACTACGGACATACTCATAAAGTTCAGCTTCTGACTGAATATCTAAGCCTTGCATCGGTTCATCGAGAACTAAAATATCTGGTTGGCGAAGTAGGGCGCGCGCTAGTAGTACCCGTTGGCGTTCACCACCGGAAAGTTGTTGTACTTTTGATTGTTGTAACTTGGAAATACCGGTGTCTTGAATAATTTCCTGACGCAGGGCAGGGGTGCATTTTTCTAAATCAAGTAGATCCTGCACACGTAAGGGTAGACTGTGTGAAGGATTGAATTTTTGTGGCACATACGCCATTTTAAGCTTTTTATAATTAACAATGCGTCCACTACTCGGTTGGAGAATACCAAGTAGAACTTTAATCAGTGTTGATTTGCCAGCACCATTTGGCCCGATCAAAGACACAATTTCATTTTGATGTAGAGCAAAATCAACTTTTTTTAAAATTTCCCGATTATCACGATGAACAGAAACCTGCTCAAGCTGAATTAATACAGGATCTAGCGAGTTGTGCGGCACTGTTGGCATTTCCCCGAAATTTCAATGATGCTATGTTGAGCCACGAACTCATCTGACGCTGCAAGTTGATCAAGCTGGTGAGTTAAGCCTTGAGAAGAGGCTTCTTTAACCATGTGACATTCGGTGCAAATTAAGAATGCTGCTTGATGACCTTCGCGAGGATGGCAACAGGGAATATAGGCGTTAATAGAAGTTAGGCGATGGATCAAACCTTTTTCTAATAAAAAATCTAAAGTTCTATATACAGTTGGAGGAGCAGCTGGGCGATCAGTTTGACTTTTTATGCGTGCGAGTAAGTCATAAGCACCCATTGGGCCCGAAGCATTTAAAATGAGTTCCAAAACTTCTTTGCGCAAAGGCGTAAGTCGTGCGCCAGTCGCAGAACATAAATTTTCTGCTTCAGCTAAACGGTTTGCGACATTATGGTGATCATGCACCCCATGCAAAGAATCATGATGTTCATGCGAGCAGGAACTCATAGAAATAACCTCGAATTTTTAACGGAATATTAGCATGAAGCGATGCTTCATTCGATTAATCTTAGGTATTTTTGTAACTTTGTTATATTATAACATGCTTCAAGCTAATTTTAATTGATGGTCTGTCATGTTCCGTTTTTTTGTTTTCAGTATGTTCTCTCTTTTGAGTACGTTAGGGTGGAGTCAGGGGTTGGTGGTTTCTACACACCCGATCTATCTGATTGCAAAAGAAGTCACTCAGGGTGTTGAAGAACCACAACTCTTATTAAAGGGACAAACTGGGCATGACGTACAATTAACCCCAGCTCACCGTAAAGCAATTAATGATGCATCTTTAGTAATCTGGCTGGGTAAGGCTCATGAAGCCCCTCTAAATAAATTGTTAGGTAATAATAAGAAAGCAATTGCCTTATTAGATAGTGGTATAGTTTCTGTTTTACCTCTGCGTAGTACACGTGGGGCGGCTTTACCTAATACGGTAGATACCCATGTGTGGTTAGAACCTAACAACGCAGTTCGAATCGGTTTCTTTATTGCAGCTTTACGTTCTCAGCAGCATCCTGAAAATAAGGCTAAATATTGGAATAATGCCAATATCTTTGCTCGTAAGATGTTTCAGGCTGCACAAGTTTACGACAGTACAAGTAATGGCAAACCATATTGGTCATATCATGATGCTTATCAATATTTAGAACGCTCTTTAAACTTAAAGTTTGCAGGCGCTTTGACAGATGATCCTCATGTTGCACCAACAGCGGCTCAAATTAAGTATCTTAATGATAATCGGCCAAAAGATCAGATGTGTTTATTGGCAGAAAGTTTTACCACTAAAAGCCAGTATCAAAAATTAGGTAACATTACTTTTCAACCCGTAGACGAGAGCATGAATAACGAGGATGATTTCGTCACTGCATGGAAGAAACTGGCTATAAAAACAGATAAATGTGTATTAAGTACGCAAAAATAAGATAAAAAACAAACAAAGGCTGACTGTAGCGTCAGCACCACCTGTCATGAAAAACCCCGACTAAAGTCGGGAAAAGATTGCATGTTCAGGGGTGTAACTCTATAATGCCTGCGATTAAAAGCGATCATCAGCTAAACTTGTCAAGCATTTATGCTGTGAGTGGATAAATAATGAGCCGAACTAGTCGCTTGATTGACCGACGATTAGCAAAAGCTTTGGTCTTCTTACAAGCATGTATGATCCCTGTTTCCGCCCTCGTGGCGTGGAGCATAAAAGACATGACAGCAGCATTAAGTGCGGCACTTGGTGCACTGGTTTGCTGGCTTGCTATGAGTTATTTCTCGTGGCAATCCTTCAGAACAGCAGGTGCGAGAGCATCAAAACAAGTGCTGTCTAACATGTATAGGGGCATGTTAGGCAAATTTGCAATCATGATCGTTGGATTTATTTTGATTTTGAGCAATGTTAAACCTTTATCACCGTTAGCATTGCTGTTTGGTTTTATTCTCGTTCAGGCAATGTCGTGGGTCGCTCCGTTTTGGGTGTCACGTCAACAAAAACGGGTGTAGAAACAAGAAGAATTGAAGATTTTTTGGAGGGTGGCGAGATATCGACAGTACGCCGATGTTCGTAACCCTTCTTTTTAGTAATTGACATTGACCAGGTGTGATTTATGGCTGCTGAAGAACATGCCCTCACTTCGACAGAGTATATCAAGCATCACTTGACCAATATGACCTATGGCAAAATGCCAGACGGTACATGGAAATTGGCTGAGACTGCTGAAGAAGCTCATTCGATGGGGTTCACTGCAATTCACTTGGATTCAATGGGTTGGTCAATTGGCCTTGGTGTTATTTTCTGTTTGTTATTCTGGATTGTTGCGAAAACTGCAAAAGCAGGTGTTCCAACTAAATTCCAGTCTGCAATTGAAATGATCATTGAGTTTGTTGACTCAAGTGTCCGTGACACCTTTCATGGCAAATCACGTTTAATTGCTCCACTTGCTCTCACTATTTTTGTGTGGATTTTCCTCATGAACTTAATGGACTTGATTCCAGTTGACTGGATTCCTCAAGTTGCAGCATTTGTAGGCGCAAACGTATTTGGTATGAACCCTCACCACGTTTACTTCAAGATCGTTCCATCTACAGATCCAAACATTACCTTAGGTATGTCTTTATCTGTATTTGTACTGATTTTGTTCTACAGCATCCGCGAAAAGGGTGTTAGTGGTTTCGTTGGCGAGTTGGCACTTAACCCATTTAACCCAAGTAATCCAGTTGCAAAAGCGTTGCTTATTCCAGTGAACTTGATTTTGGAATTGGTAACATTCCTTGCTCGTCCTATTTCATTAGCTCTCCGACTATTCGGTAACATGTATGCTGGTGAGCTGATCTTTATCCTAATTGCTTTATTGCCGTTCTGGATTCAATGGGCGTTATCTGTGCCTTGGGCGATCTTCCACA
This sequence comes from Acinetobacter calcoaceticus ANC 3811, assembly GCF_000399665.1. Taxonomy (GTDB): domain Bacteria; phylum Pseudomonadota; class Gammaproteobacteria; order Pseudomonadales; family Moraxellaceae; genus Acinetobacter; species Acinetobacter calcoaceticus_B. Next base: position 2,822,485 of record NZ_KB976986.1, on the reverse strand, counting down.
TTCTTGTAATCACGTTGCAGGCATTCATCTTTATGATGCTTACCATCGTTTACTTGAGCATGGCAAGCGAAAAACATTAATGGTATTGCCTAACTATCAAACGATGGTTGGGCTGAATTTTTTTAATTTAATTTGGTAATAACCTAACCTCTGAGGAATTTTTCATGGAACTCACTTTAGGTCTAGTTGCAATTGCATCTGCTATCTTGATCGCTTTCGGTGCTTTAGGTACTGCGATTGGTTTTGGTCTTTTGGGTGGTCGCTTTCTAGAAGCTGTAGCTCGTCAACCAGAATTGGCTCCACAACTTCAAACTCGTATGTTCTTAATCGCGGGTCTTCTTGATGCTGTGCCTATGATCGGTGTTGGTATTGGCTTGTTCTTCATCTTCGCTAATCCATTTGTAGGTTAATCATCTTAATTCCTAAATCCACTATTTGAGGAATTGCAATGAATATCAACCTCACATTGATTGGTCAAGCGATTGCGTTTGCATGCTTTGTTGCATTCTGCATGAAGTTTGTTTGGCCACCACTAATCAATGCGATTAGTGAGCGTCAGCGTAAAATTGCTGATGGCTTAAATGCAGCAGAAAAAGCGAAAGCTGACCTTGCCGATGCACAATCGCAAGTAAAGCAAGAACTTGATGCAGCTAAAGCACAAGCGGCTCAATTGATCGAACAAGCGAACCGTCGTGCAGCACAATTGATCGAAGAAGCGCGTACTCAAGCTGCGGCTGAAGGTGAGCGTATTCGTCAACAGGCTAAAGAAGCTGTTGATCAAGATATCAATTCTGCTCGCGAAGAATTACGTCAACAAGTAGCTGCTTTGGCAGTAACTGGCGCAGAAAAAATCCTGAACCAGCAAGTTGACGCAGAAGCTCATAATGCCATGCTGTCTCAGCTGGCTGCTAAACTTTAAGAGAGGCGAATCATGGCTGAACTCTTGACGTTGGCACGTCCGTATGCCAAAGCAGTATTTGCTTATGCTTCTGAGCAAGGTGCAACAGACAATTGGTCGAATGCGTTACAAGTGCTCAGTGCTGCGGTGCAAGACGAAGCATTTTCCGCTTATTTAAATCGCCCTGAACTTACTCCTGTGGAGCAAGTGAAGCTTTTTGCTAAAGTTTTAGGTGAAGGTCAATCTCAAGCAGTGTCTAACTTTTTGACACTTCTTGCAGATAACGATCGTTTAATGTTGTTACCTGAAATTGAAGCAGAATATGAACAGCTTAAATCACAGAATAACAACAATGTGGATGTCGTGATTGAATCGGCTTTCCCATTAACTGCTGAACAAGAGCAATTGTTGAAATCTGCTTTAGAAAAGCGTTTCAACAGTACTGTAACTGTTTCAGTTGAAGTTAAACCTGAGCTTATTGCAGGTGTTGTAATTCGTGCAGGCGATCAAGTGATAGATGATTCTGCGCTTAACAAGCTTGAAAAAATGCGTACTCGTCTTCTTGCATAATGCAAATGATGAAGACTGAACTAATAAAAGATTGAGGAATAGCGCAATGCAACAACTGAATCCATCCGAGATCAGTGCGCTCATTAAACAGCGTATCAGCGATCTGGACACCAGCGCGACCGCTAAAAACGAAGGTACCATTGTTATGGTATCCGACGGTATCGTGCGCATTCACGGTCTTGCTGATGCAATGTACGGTGAAATGATCGAATTTGACGGCGGCTTATTTGGTATGGCACTGAACCTAGAACAGGATTCAGTGGGTGCCGTTGTCTTAGGTAACTACTTAAGCCTTCAAGAAGGTCAAAAAGCTCGTTGTACAGGTCGTGTACTTGAAGTTCCAGTTGGTCCGGAACTTCTTGGCCGTGTTGTCGACGCTTTGGGTAACCCAATTGATGGCAAAGGCCCAATTGATGCAAAATTAACTGATGCTGTTGAAAAAGTAGCACCAGGCGTAATTTGGCGTCAGTCTGTAGACGAACCTGTTCAAACTGGTTATAAATCAGTTGATACCATGATTCCTGTGGGTCGTGGTCAGCGTGAGTTGATTATTGGTGACCGTCAAACTGGTAAAACAGCGATGGCGATCGATGCGATTATCGCTCAGAAAAATTCTGGCATTAAATGTGTATACGTTGCGATTGGTCAAAAACAATCAACAATTGCAAACGTTGTACGTAAGCTAGAAGAAACTGGTGCTATGGCGTATACAACTGTTGTCGCTGCTGCGGCTGCTGATCCTGCTGCAATGCAGTACTTAGCTCCGTACTCTGGCTGTACAATGGGTGAATACTTCCGTGATCGCGGTGAAGACGCTCTTATTATTTATGATGATTTGTCTAAGCAAGCAGTTGCTTACCGTCAAATTTCATTGCTTTTACGTCGTCCACCAGGTCGTGAAGCGTATCCGGGTGACGTATTCTATCTTCACTCACGTCTTCTTGAACGTGCTTCTCGTGTATCTGCTGACTACGTTGAGAAATTCACTAATGGCGCAGTAACTGGTAAAACTGGTTCTTTAACTGCATTGCCAATTATTGAAACTCAAGCAGGTGACGTATCTGCATTCGTACCAACGAACGTAATTTCGATTACTGACGGTCAGATCTTCTTAGAAACATCATTATTCAACGCAGGTATTCGTCCTGCTGTGAACGCGGGTATCTCTGTATCTCGTGTTGGTGGTTCTGCTCAAACTAAGATCATCAAAAAATTGTCTGGTGGTATCCGTACTGCTTTAGCACAATACCGTGAATTGGCTGCGTTTGCTCAGTTCGCTTCTGACCTTGATGAAGCAACTCGTAAACAACTTGAACATGGTCAACGTGTAACTGAGTTAATGAAGCAAAAGCAATATGCTCCTTACTCAATTGCTGACCAGGCTGTTTCTGTTTATGCATCTAACGAAGGCTATATGTCTGACGTAGAAGTTAAGAAAATCGTAGACTTTGATACTGCGTTAATTTCTTACTTCCGCTCAGAATATGCTCCGTTGATGAAACAAATCGATGAAACTGGTGATTATAACAAAGACATCGAAGCAGCAATCAAAGCAGGTATTGAAAGCTTTAAAGCGACTCAAACTTACTAAGTTCAGTTTTAGTTAAGTTTGGTTCACGGATCAACCTTCGGAAGCTCGAAAGAGCTTTCGAATACTAGGTTAAGCGTATGGCAAATTTAAAAGAAATTCGCGCCAAAGTAGCTAGTATCAAGAGCACGCAAAAGATTACTCGCGCGATGCAAATGGTAGCTGCTTCTAAAATGCGTCGTGCGCAAGAGCGCATGGCTCAGGGCCGTCCGTATGCCGATAATATGCGCCGTGTAATTGCTCACTTAGTCCAAGCAAACCCTGAATACAAACACCGCTATATGGTTGATCGCCCAGTTAAGCGCGTTGGCTATATCGTAGTGTCTTCAGATCGTGGTTTGGCAGGTGGCTTGAACATTAACTTGTTCAAGAAAGTTGTGCAGCATGTCAAAGCACAACAACAGCAGTCAATTGAAGTTGAATTTGCTTTAATTGGTCAAAAAGCGGTTTCGTTTTTTAAGAATTACGGCGGTAAAGTGCTTGGTGCAACTACCCAACTTGGCGATGCGCCGAGTTTGGAACAGTTAACTGGCTCAGTTCAAGTTATGCTTGATGCATTTGATAAGGGCGAATTAGATCGTATCTACCTCGTATCAAATGGCTTCATTAATGCGATGACTCAGCAGCCTAAAGTAGAACAACTTGTTCCTTTAGCACCAGCAGAAGAAGGCGATGATCTCAACCGTACTTATGGTTGGGACTATATCTACGAACCAGAAGCAGAAGAATTGTTAAATGGTTTGTTGGTTCGCTATATCGAGTCTATGGTTTATCAAGGTGTGATTGAAAACGTTGCATGTGAGCAGTCAGCTCGTATGGTCGCGATGAAAGCAGCGACAGACAACGCAGGACAACTGATTAAAGACCTACAACTCATTTACAACAAGCTGCGTCAAGCCGCGATTACTCAGGAAATTTCCGAGATCGTTGGCGGTGCCGCTGCCGTTTAACATTATTAAGTTTGAATTGAGGAGACAGCAATGAGTAGCGGTCGTATCATTCAGATCATCGGCGCGGTTATCGACGTCGAGTTTGAGCGCAATAGCGTTCCTAAGATCTATGACGCTCTCCAAGTTGACGGTACTGAAACTACATTAGAAGTTCAGCAACAGCTTGGCGATGGTGTTGTTCGTACCATCGCAATGGGTTCTACAGAAGGTCTTAAACGTGGCCTTAATGTAACCAGCACAAATGCACCGATTTCTGTTCCAGTAGGTCCAGCTACGCTTGGTCGTATCATGGACGTTTTGGGTCGCCCAATTGATGAAGCAGGTCCTGTAGCGACTGAAGAGCGTTTGCCGATTCACCGTCAAGCACCTTCTTATGCTGAACAAGCAGCTTCTACTGATCTTTTAGAAACTGGTATTAAAGTCATCGACTTACTTTGCCCGTTTGCAAAAGGTGGTAAAGTTGGTTTGTTCGGCGGTGCTGGTGTTGGTAAAACCGTTAACATGATGGAGTTGATCAACAACATCGCGAAAGCTCACTCAGGTTTATCTGTGTTTGCTGGTGTTGGTGAGCGTACTCGTGAAGGTAACGACTTCTATCACGAAATGAAAGATTCTAACGTTCTTGACAAAGTAGCAATGGTCTACGGTCAGATGAACGAGCCACCAGGTAACCGTTTACGCGTAGCGTTAACTGGTTTGACTATGGCTGAATACTTCCGTGATCAAAAAGACGAAAATGGTAAAGGTCGTGACGTATTATTATTCGTCGACAACATCTACCGTTATACACTTGCAGGTACTGAAGTATCAGCATTGTTAGGTCGTATGCCATCTGCGGTAGGTTACCAACCTACACTTGCAGAAGAAATGGGTGTTCTTCAAGAGCGTATTACGTCTACTAAATCTGGTTCGATCACATCGATCCAAGCAGTATACGTACCTGCCGATGACTTAACAGATCCATCGCCTGCAACTACATTTGCTCACTTAGATGCAACAGTAGTATTGAGCCGTGACATCGCATCTTCTGGTATCTATCCAGCGATCGATCCACTTGACTCAACTTCACGTCAGTTAGACCCATTAGTTGTTGGTCAAGAGCATTATGAAATTGCACGTTCTGTACAGAACATTTTGCAACGTTATAAAGAGCTTAAAGACATCATCGCAATCTTGGGTATGGATGAGTTAGCTGAAGAAGATAAATTGGTTGTTTACCGTGCGCGTAAAATCCAACGTTTCTTCTCTCAACCCTTCCACGTAGCTGAAGTGTTTACTGGTGCTCCTGGTAAATTAGTATCGCTTAAAGAAACGATTCGTGGCTTTAAAGGTCTATTAGCTGGTGAATACGATCACATCCCAGAACAAGCGTTCTATATGGTTGGTGGTATTGACGAAGTGATTGCTAAAGCTGAGAAACTCTAATTTAAGGAGATCATCTCATGGCGACTATGCAATGTGATGTCGTAAGTGTTAAAGAGTCTATTTACTCTGGCGCAGTAACGATGTTAATCGCGAAAGGTGCTGGTGGTGAGCTTGGTATTTTGCCAGGACACGCTCCACTCGTAACCTTGCTTCAACCGGGCCCGATTCGTGTTCAGTTGGAAAATGGTACAGAAGAAATCGTCTATGTATCTGGCGGTGTTTTAGAAGTTCAACCTCATGTTGTGACGGTTCTTGCAGATACTGCAATCCGTGCAGACAATTTGGATGAAGCTGCAATTTTAGAAGCACGTAAACATGCTGAACAATTGCTTGCGAACCAAAAGAGTGATTTGGACTCTGCTGCTGCTTTGGCTGCCTTGGCAGAAACAGCTGCACAGCTTGAAACTATTCGTAAAATCAAAAACCGCGCACTTTAAGTGTTGGTTTGAGATAAAAAAAGCCACCGAAAGGTGGCTTTTTTTATTGTAATTTTCAGGTAGAAAATAAATTAATATTTTTATTTAAAATAATATATTTTTAATGTAAATTCGCATTTCAAAACTTAAATCATCATAAATAAGAGACACTTAAAATGAATATCAAATATTGGTTACCTATTCTTGTTTCTACTACTTTTGTTGGCTGTGCATCAGTACCACAGGCCAATCCGCAGTTAGCTCAGCAAGCAAAACAATTAAAAGCACCAACAAATGGAAATGCGGTAATTTATGTATATCGCTCTAACAATGTAGTAGGTAGTGCTTTGAAAAAAGATGTCTGGGTTGATGGGGAGTGTTTAGGAGAAACGGCAAGAGGTATCTTCTTTTATAAAGAAGTTACAGCTAATGAAGAACATACTGTTTCAACCGAATCAGAATTTTCTCCAAATCATTTGAAGTTTAAAACGGAGGCAGGGAAAAATTATTTTGTACAACAATATATTAAACCAGGCGTTTTTGTAGGTGGGGCTAACCTAAAATTAGTAGATGATACACAAGGTCAAAAAGCAATTAGTGAATACCATTTAGCTGAAACAGGTAAATGTAGTAAAACAACAATAGTACTTGCTAAATAAACGATAAAAAGCCACCGTAAGGTGGCTTTTTTTATGATATGGATTTTAGATTAAGAGTCAGTTTTTGAAGCTGATTTTTCATCTCCAGCCATAATCATAGCTGCGAGTTTAACCATATCCATTTGAATGGTATTCAACTGTTTTTCAATTTTATCAAAATTGATTTGATCTAATTTCCCGTTTAATAACGGCATACTAAGAGCTTGTTGATTGGCCTGTAATAAACTTTGGCGTATATTCTCAATTTCCTGACTTTTGATATCCAAAGTGAGAAGAGCTTGATTTAAACCTTGTAATTGCTGTTTTAAGGTTGCAACAGTTGTTTTTAATTCATTTTGATTTTTATCTTGAATTGCTTGTTCAACGTCAAGTTGAGTGTCTTTCAGTTGTTCAACATAATCTCCAGCTTTAAGCTGTAAATTAGCTGCATCTCGAACCATATAAAAAATATTACCGCTTTTAAGTTCATTTTTGCTCTGAGCGATATCTGAATCTTGTCTTTCAGTAGCTTGATCAGATGCCTGTTCAGTTATTTCAGTATTATCTTGTTCAGTAGCATGGTCTTGTGCCTGATCACACCCAAGTAAAAGCATGCCTGAGGCAAAAATTACAAAAGGAAGAAATGCACCCTGTAAAACTTTTTTCATAACTACAAACAACATCAAATAAAGCAAATAGGTACTATAGGCATAAAATATGGAGAAAGATTGTATTTTTGCAAACAAACAACACTTTGATCAGATAATAAAAAAGAGCGTATAAAACGCTCTTTTTCACGTTTTTAAAACGTTATTTTGCTAATTCTGCTTCAACTGCTTTAACGATTTGTTCATCATCTGCAGTTATGTTTGGAGCAAAGCGAGCCACGACTTCACCATTTTTATTAATCAAGAATTTTTCAAAGTTCCATAAAACTTCTGGAGCTGGATTAGTTGGAATACCTAAGCCTTCTAAACGCTCACGGAATGGACCTTCACCAGCACGTTCTGGTTGAGCGGCTGTCAAAGTTTCATAGAGTGGGTGTTTATCTTCACCTGCAACAGATACTTTAGAAAACAAAGGGAAGTGAACATCGTAATTTAATGAACAGAATTGCTGAATCTCTTCATCAGAACCTGGTTCTTGCTCTTTAAAGTTGTTTGCAGGGAAACCTAAAATTTCTAGACCTTGATCTTTCTTTGCTTGATAAAGCTTTTCTAGGCCTTCGTATTGAGGAGTTAAACCACATTTAGAAGCAGTATTTACAATAAGTAAAACCTTACCTTTGTATTGTTCAAGATCAACCGTTTCGCCTGAAATAGCTTTTACTGGAATGTGATATACAGATTGTGTCATGAGTCTTTCCTAAAGATTTTAATTGATATCAAGTAACGCATTTGTTTTAACTGCTATTGAGGGGTAGTGCAATAATATTCGTGTTCAAAAAAGAAAAAGTTTTTAAAGATAAACTGAATTCTAGTTATTTCTGATTTGAATAGGCGTTTGCCCAGTATAACGTTTAAAAAACTCGATAAAACTTGAGCTATGTTGATAACCTAAATCATATGCTAAACGCTTAATGGGTGTCCCTTGGCGAATCTGATGAATAGCATAAACAATTTTGGCTCGGTTACGCCATTCCGACAATGAAAGCTGAAGCTCTTGTTGGCTCAAACGTAATAAGTGGCGATCACTGACCGGGAAATTTTGAAGCAACTGCTGTAAAGAGTGATCAAAAAGTAATGGGTCTGAAAGTTTTTCTAAAATAGGCAATAAAACAGGATGGCGTGTTTGCGGTAAATAATGTGAATATGCAGGAGCTTGTTTTAATTGATCGAATAGAACCTGTAAAAGATGCTCTAAATATTCAGGTTTTTCGGTTTGTTTTTGCTGTTCGAGAATTTGCAAAACTAAGGTGCGCAGAAAAGGTTGAATACTAAAGCATCGACAGATATCGCCTAAAATAGAGCATAGACGAGGGTGCAATCGAATACAGATATAGTGAATTTCGTGATCGATATGAGTAGATTGATGAACGATTTGTGGCGGAATCCAAAGTCCATAGCTAGGTGGAGAAAGATATAACTGTTCTTCAATCTCTATTTCTAATATGCCATTTAAACTGAAATTAAAATCTCCCCAGAGAGATGCATGAGGACGAACAATATCTTCTTTTTGATATAGAAATTCATGAACTTCTATACTGTTCAATAAAGAAAATTGTTGATCCTCATTTTTCATTTATGTACTCTGACTTATATTTTAATTTTCACAAGTAGCTTTAGGATTGTTTAAGCCCTTTGCTAAGGTAAATGTACTCAGTAATGCTAGGGCAACGAAGCTTAATACACCATAAATTAAAGTATTTTCATTGAAATGATCAACCACATATCCACCTAATAATGAACCGGTCGCAATCATGACCTGAAACATACCTACAAAAAGAGGCATACCTTTTTCAACTGCGTTTGGCGCATGTACAAACATCCAAATATTTGCTGAAGTAGGGAAAGCACCAAATGCGAAGCCCCATAATGCCGTTAAGACAATAGCACCAAATTCATGAATGGCAAAAAGTGGAAATCCAAAAAATACAATTGCAAAACAAGCACTAACAAAGGCAAGAGTATATCTGACATTTAAATTACCGCTATAGCCAGCAAATGCATTTCCGAAAATACCTGCAATTCCATACAGCAATAGTAATGAACTAATCGTTGTACCGTTAAAACCTGCAATATTTTTGAAGAAAGGTGCTAAATAGCTATATGCACAAAAATGAGCAAGTCCGATCAGTAAAACAATCAACATACCACTACGTGCTTTTGGCGTACGTAATAATGCTGGTAAGTCCCTCATATGGATTGGCGAGTCTGGAATAAGTTTAGGTAAAAAGATTAATTGTAAGATTAAAACAATTACGCCAATTCCTGCTGTAATTCCAAAAGCACTGCGCCAGCCATAAAATTCACTTAACCATGTTCCAATAGGAACCCCTAAAACTGTCGCAAAAGTTACACCTGCCATCACTACAGCGGTTGCTTTAGCGATAGGAAGATGTGAGGGAGCTAATTTCCCACTTAAAGCAATCGCTGTTGCCCAGAACCCCCCAATCGAAATTCCTAAAATTAAACGACTGAGCAATAAAATATGGAAATTTTCAGCGAAAGCAGTAATGGTATTAGCAATAACCATAATGGCTGTCAGTAAGATAAGTACATAACGCCGATCAAGTTGTTTCACAGAAACAGGTAATAGAGGAGCGGCAATTGCCGCCATAATGCCGGGTACAGTAATAATAAGACCTGCTGTACCTACAGAAATATTTAAATCTGTTGCAACACTATTTAAAACACCAACAGGTAAAAATTCACTTGTTACTAATGCAAACGCTGCAATCGCAACGGCCAAAATGGCAAACCAACTTCCTTGAGGGGAGGTCGTGGGTCGCGCTTTAGAGATAGAAGATTGGTCCATAAGAAATCCTGACTTGGCTAAATTTGAAGTGAAGAAAGGCAATTTTTTAATTAACTAACGATCATTATGAAAATAAAATAGTTGATAATAAATCGAACGTCAATTAATTTAATAACGATTGTTATAAAAATAGATGTGATCTTTATGACAAATAGGCATGAAATGAATTTAGCTGTTGCAGAAGACGCGCTGAAAAAAAAGCGTGGACGCCCTAAATGCTTTGACGAACAACAGGTTTTGCAAAAAGCAATGTTGCTCTTTTGGGAGCATGGCTATGAAGCAACCTCTATTAGTGATTTAACCCAGGCTTTGGAAATTACGGCACCAAGCTTGTACAGTACTTTTGGCGACAAAGAAGGACTGTTTTATAGAAGTGTTGATTACTATTTAGCTCATGAAGGATGTCCGATTGACACAATATTTGTAGAAGCAAAAACTGCAAAAATTGCTGTTGAGTTATATCTTTATGACATTGTTAAAAGATTGGTTCAGCCGAATAAGCCAGCAGGTTGTATGGTGGTTGTTGCTGCTATGAATTGCTCTGATGCAACTCAAGATGTACAGCAAAACCTATTAGATAAGCGCATAAAGACAAAAGAAAAATTATTAAAACGCCTTCAGCAAGGTGTAGAGGAGGGTGATTTATCTTCTCATGCACCTTTACAGGAAATGACTGATTTTTATACCACTGTCATTCAAGGGCTGACTATTCAAGCGAGAGATGGTGCGAGTAGCGAGCAATTACATAAAGTCGTAGGTCATGCCGTGAAAGCTTGGACATTATTTTAGATTCTAGAAAAAGATGATGTCCTAAGTTCAATATCAATGTCGGAAATACGATATTTCAATTTATTAAGACATTCTTCAAAATAAAATCTCTTTTGTAGATGGTGTATTACTATGAGTCAGGTCATGAAATATCACAAATGGGCATTTATATTTCCCATTTTGGCAGTACTGATTTGGTCTTTGAATATTGTAGTCACCCGCTATGTCTCGGATTATATCTCTCCGGTAAGTATCAGTTTTTACCGTTGGTTAATCGCATTTATTATTTTAACCCCATTTATGTTGTTACCCGTTTGGAAACAGCGATATCTAATCAAACCATATCTGCCTAAGCTTGCAATTTTAAGTGCATTTGGAATGGTGCTTTATCAAGGACTTGCTTATACAGCTGCCCACTATACTAGTGCAACCAATATGGGAATTGTGAATGCATTTATCCCTATCTTTACGATTTTTGTTTCGCTTGCCATTTTGAAAGATGTACCTAATCGATATGCAGTTTTTGGCAGTATTTTATCTTTCGCAGGTTTGCTATATGTCATGTCCCAAGGAAATATTAGCCACTTATTAAATGGTGGTGGACATCTTGGCGATGCATTAATGATTATTGCTGTGTTCTTCTATGCATTTTATGGGGTTTTCCTTAAAAAATGGCAGTTGCCTCTCCCAATCATGACGAGCTTATATGTCCAGATTGGTTTTTCTGTTGTGTTTCATCTGCCTTTAATTTTTTGGTTCGGGCTAGATGCTTTAAATGCACAAAATGCGCCAAGTGCTATTTATGCAGGCGTATTTGCTTCACTCATTGCGCCGTTAGTTTGGATGTTAGCTGTTCAGCAACTTGGCCCGAATAGAACAAGTATTTTCATGAATCTGGTACCTGTGTTTACTGCAATTATTGCGAGTGTTTGGTTGTCTGAACAGTGGACCATTTATCACACACTAGGCGGCATAATAATTTTAACTGGTATCGTTATGGCTCAAAAGAAGGTGAGCTCTAAAAAGAGTGAACTCATACAAGAACAAAACTAAAGCGGTTAAAAAAACTATGGCATATTTTGAAAAAACTGATGAAAATATGCCATTTTTTTCTTACTTAAAGTTTTTCTATATGATTTATAAATAGTTTATAAAAAGAGATTGAAATATAAATATTAAAAAAGCCGAGTAAAAATATTAATATAATTTTAACTTTTAAAAGAAAAATCGTAAATTCCCTACACTTTTCATGCTTTTTTTAGAGAAATAAGATATTTCTCTCATTTGATCACTTACCACATAATAGCGACCACTACGAAAGACATGCTTTTTTTGCAAATTATCTTTCGTTGCAGAGATATCCAAACCCTCTGGATGCGGTATATACCCATCCTTTTTTATGCTCAGTTATCCCTATATAACTGAGCTTTTTTTTGTCTGAAATTAGGCGCGAATAATCTCTCCAGTGAGAGCATTAATAATTCTACTTGGCTGCTGACTTTGGCCTAAGTCACCATTGAGATAGTTTAATTGTGAACCAAAGTATTGGCAGGCATCTTGTAGTGAATGAGCAGGTTCTTGGCCACTTGGGTTCGCACTCGTCGAGACAATAAAACCATGAAAAGCATTGCATAATGCCACACACAAAGGATGTGTGGTCACTCGAACGGCGACAAGAGGATGTTCGCCTTTAATCCATGAAGGAATATGTTCACCAGCAGGTAATAGCCAAGTTGTGGCTCTTTCTGAAGGTTGATGATTCGTCCAACAATCAATAATTTCGTGTTGAGTCGCTTCAGGTAAAGAGGTCAACAGGTGTTCCACTTGACTAATATGACCTGCTAATAAAATGACCCCTTTTTCAATAGGTCTTTGTTTCAGCTCTAGAATTTTTTGGAAAGCTTGTTCGTTAAAAGGGTCGCAACCTAGTCCCCAAACTGCCTCGGTTGGATACGCCAAGACTTGACCTTGATGTAAACTTTCGGCTGCTTCGGTAACTGAGGTGGTAATCATGGTAATACTCTTCCTTTCAATCAGACAGAATTGCTGTTGTGCACTCCAGTACTAAGAGCGACAACGTAAATACAGCCCTGATTGTTGCATACATAAACCAAGTAGTTCTAGTTCCATGAGTGAAGAGGTGAGTTCTGCCACAGGTTGAGAGTGGTGTATGACAAGCTGATCAATATTTTGTCCGACCCAGTCTAAGGACTGATAAAGGTTAATTAAATGCTCAGGAATTTCTGGGGCGCAAGCAACGACTACCTCCTCAGTTGAGTTTTGTTGCTGGCTTTGCCATTGAGTAGGTAAAGCAAGGTCTTCAATAATTTGTTCCGGATGATCAACTAAAATAGCTCCCTCACGAATGAGCTGATGACAGCCTTGATGAAACTCACTGTAAATATGGCCAGGAATGGCAAATACGGTTTTACCTTGCTCGGCAGCTTTGTTGGCAGTAATCAATGAGCCACTTTTTAAAGTTGCTTCTACCACTAATACGCCTAAACTCAGACCACTGACAATTCTGTTTCTACGAGGAAAGTGCTGTTGTAAGGGGAGCGTACCGGGTAAAAACTCAGTAATGATGGCGCCGTTTTGAGCCAAAATCTGTTCTGCAAGTTTTTTATTTTGAGCGGGGTAGGTGCTATCTAAACCTGTTCCCGTTACTGCAATCGTACGTTGATGTGCTGAAGCTCCTTGGTGAGCAGCCTCGTCAATGCCATATGCCAAGCCACTACTTACATAAAATCCTTTTTCACTTAAATAATAGGCAAAATCATAAGCAACTTGACGACCATGTGGGCTGGGTTTTCGGCTACCTACAATAGCCACTTGTGGTTGCAATAAGGCTTGAGCTTGGCCTTTGCCAAAAATGATGGGCGGATGGTCTGTATACGGTAGTAATTGCGTAGGATAGCCAGAATCATCTGAGGTTAAAATAAAGTCAGTATGTTGCTGGATTTGCTCAACCAGTTTTTCAAACTGAGCTTGACCCTGAGCAGTTTGAAATTCATCTACACGTTTTAAATGATTAGCATGTAATCCGAGATTGCGCCATTGGGACAATCCCGCAGGTTGGACTGCCTTTTCACAGCTACCAAAATAATCGACAATTTTTTTGAAACTAACTAAAGAGTGCTGCACCAAATACCACACTTTAAGCGTGTGGTAATGGTGGGAAGAAAGTTGAATAAGCATTGTAAAGAGTATATCCAGCGTTAATCATCAAAACGAGGTGGCTGAATACTTGAACCTACTTTAATAGGTAAGTCACTTTCTAATACATAGGCATAGCTAAGCTGATCAAAGGTTCTAAAAACCATCAGACTACCAATTTGTTGTCCAGGTAACTGTATTGGTTCTTTGGTTTTAGGATCTCGAATGGTTTCACCTTTTTGGGTAATATCAAAAACTTGTCCTACCTGAATCCCTTGAGCCGTACCTCGGTTTAAGGTCACCACACTATTTTTGGCGGCGCTACCAATTGAACCCATTACACGAATGATCTTGCCGGCATCTGTAACTTGTTGGGCATCTACTGGATAAAATAAAGTAGGCAGTGTTGCTTCTTCTTCTGGCATAACCCGATCGCCACGACGTACTTCGGAATCGTAGCTATCCGTTAACTCAAGCGTTGTTATGTCTTTTTCAGAAGAGATCGCAATCCCTGAGGCAACTTGTTGTAGTTCAATACCTAGGCTGTGCTTTTTACCTTTACTGTCTGTGAAATAGTAAGGTTCACCTTCACGGTAGACTGCATAACGTTGGCCATTCACTAAACCTTGTCCACGCGCATAAATAGTTTGGCCTTTTGCCGCAAGCACACGTTGATCAGCAGTTCCCACTATATAAGGGGTATGTTCAATTGCATCGGCTGGCAAAATTGTGCTGTGTTCTAACCACTGTTTGATATGTTCAAGTGGAATAACAGGCACATTGTCGTTAAGTGACTCCACACGAACTTGAGGTTGTAAGTTTGTCATTTGACCTGTGTAGCGACGAATAATGCCAACACAACCATCTCCCTCATCCTTACCGATCAAGGGTCGACCAGCTAAACTGCATAACAATAATCGGTCACCAGGATAAATCCAGTGTGGATTTTTGACATGCTGATTATTTGCCCAGATTTCTGGCCAGCGCCAAGGTTTACTCAGGAAATGACCGGAAATATCCCAGAGCGTATCTCCTCGTTTTACAACGTAGACATGTGGCGCATTACTTTTAAGAGAGGGTGGATTATGGTTCGGACTAGCAGCATGAACTTCTGCTACTGTACCTATTGCAACCCCTGTAAAAAGTGCGAAAGCAAGTAAATGCTTTTTTATCCCCAAAGCATGAAATTCAACCATGCCGTTAAAAACCTTTTTCATTATGATAATTCCTAAAAATTATGCGTGCAGATGCGTTATAATAGGCGGCTAACACACAATTTTTCGATGAAGTATTTCCTTCATTTGGTTTTTCAATCAATGGCATAAGTGAGGACGTCAGTATGGCCTTATTACCTATTTTAAGTTTTCCTGATCCCCGTCTTCGTACCATTGCTAAGCCTGTTGAAGAAGTTACTGATGAAATTCGTCAACTTGCAGCAGATATGCTTGAAACCATGTATGCCGCACCAGGTATTGGTTTAGCAGCTTCACAAGTAGATCGTCATATTCAGTTAATCGTTATAGATTTATCTGAAGCTAAAGATGAACCTTTGGTTTTTATTAACCCCAAAATCACTCCACTGACAGAAGATAAGCAGCAGTACGAAGAAGGCTGCCTATCGGTGCCACAAATATACGACAAAGTTGAGCGCCCGTCACGTGTGAAAATTGAGGCAATTAACCTTGAAGGGCAAGCATTTGAGATAGAAGCTGATGGACTTCTCGCTGTTTGTATCCAACATGAAATGGATCACTTAAATGGCAAATTATTTGTGGATTATTTGTCGCCACTTAAACGTCAGCGTGCTCGAGAAAAAGTCGAAAAAGTTGTTCGTCAACGTGAGCGTGAAAAAGTTGCAGTAAAACGTTAAAAATTTCTATTCTTGAAACATTAATATAGTGTGGATGTGATTTTTGATTTTTCGTAGTGGTCTGTTGCTTGCATGTGCAGCAGTATTTTTACAGGTTGCGGTATTTCTACAGCCGCTATTACCGAAGCAATATCAAATTGCTCCGGTCTGTGAAACTATTACTCGTGCTTTGCTTAAACCCAAAGCACAGATGGAAACCATGTCACATACCATACACATGCATCATGATCATCATATTGAACAGGCACAAGCCTCTGGGCATCATGATCACCATGATGCAAATCACCAGTGTCAATATTGTACCGTCTATGCCAATCTGGTTTTACCGCCTGAATTCGGCGTAAAAGAAGTTTTAGTCCGCATACAAGTCCGCTTAGTTGCCTATCAACAAGCATTTCGACATGTTTACTTTGCGCTACAGCGACTTTTCCTACTCCCGCAAGGGCGCGCACCGCCTCTATTTGCATAAATAAAAGCAGTTTTTTGTTGGGGTCTTAACTGACTTCAATATCACTTTATTTATGTTTTAGAGCGTATAAAAATGCCACATTCTAAATTCTTACTACAACCTTTATGGGTTGCGATGTTTGCTGTCTCTCATTCGGGTCTAGTTTTTGCTGATTCAGAAAAAAATAATACCGATACAAATTCACTTCACTCATTGGCACCCATTGTTGTTACAGCACAGCAAGGCAATGATGCAAATGGCTTGATCGTACATGCAGATCCAAAGCAGCCCATTCAGCCAGTACCTGCTACAGATGGGGCAGACTATCTACAAAGTATTATGGGGTTTAACTCAATACAAAGCGGTGGAACAAATGGTGATGTGACATTCCGAGGCATGTTTGGTTCACGCATCAAAATTCTAACGGATGGTACAGAGAACTTAGGTGCCTGCCCAAACCGTATGGATGCTCCGACCTCTTATATTTCACCAGAAAGTTATGATCGTATTTCTGTCATTAAAGGTCCGCAAACTGTTCAATATGCCAATACAGGTTCTGCTGCCACAGTCCTTTTTGAACGTCAGCCTGAGAAACTTACCTCTGAAAAACCTTATCGTGGGCAAGCGAGTGTCTTGCTAGGTTCATATGGACGTATTGACCATAATGTTGAGGCGGCAATTGGCGATGAAAAGAAATATATTCGTTTAAATGCCAACCGTTCAGAGTCTAATAGTTATCAAGATGGTGACGGCAATACCGTGCCTTCAGCATGGAAAAAGTGGAATGCTGATGTAGCACTTGGCTTTACTCCAGATGAAGACACTTGGATTGAGCTCACGGGGGGGAAATCTGATGGTGAATCGCTTTATGCTGGACGTTCAATGGACGGATCTCAGTTTGCGCGTGAAAGCTTAGGTCTGCGGTTCGAAAAGAAAAATATCACTGATGTCATTAAGAAAATTGAAGGGCAGGTGAACTATAGTTATAACGATCATATTATGGATAACTTTAGCTTACGTACTCCGCCATTAGTTGAAATGAATCATGGTGGTATGACCATGTTGATGCCAAATGCGATGGCAATGCAAGTAACGCGCCGTACATTAAACTCACGTTTGGCCATGACATCTGAATGGAATAAGTGGAGTTTAATTACAGGTATAGATTCTCAATTCAATAAACATGGCGGTAGCATGTCATCGCCAACAATGCCTTCTATGAATGTTCCATATCGTCAAGATATGCGTTTTCAATCATACGGTGCTTTTGGTGAACTTGGTTATCAATGGAACGATCTTAACAAATTGGTTACAGGTGTTCGTTTAGATCGAGTCACAGTTGAAGATGAACGTGCCGACTCTCAGGCAAAAGGCTTTAATACTAAACTTGAAAAGACTTTACCAAGTGCATTTGTACGCTGGGAAAATCAACATCCTGAGCATGATCTAAAAAGCTATATCGGTTTAGGTTATGTAGAGCGTATGCCTGATTATTGGGAGCTTTTCTCGCCTAAACACGGTAATGCTGGCTCAACCAATACGTTTAACGGTGTGAATCCTGAGAAAACATTACAGTTAGATCTAGGCTTTCAGCAGCAATATGGTGATTTAAATACATGGGTTTCTGCTTATGCAGGCTTAGTAGATGACTACATTTTAATGAATTATCACCATCACCCAAGTATGGGAATGGATGGGCATGATATGAGCCATGATATTACTGCAGGTGCCAAAAATGTCGATGCAACCATTGCTGGTGCAGAAGCGGGTATTGGATATCAATTTACCGATCATATTCAGGCAGATTTGAGTGCGATGTATGCATGGGGTAAAAACACCACAGATGACAAACCACTACCTCAAATTTCACCTTTAGAAGGCCGCTTAAATATTCGCTATGTAGCTGACAAATATAATTTAGGTCTATTGTGGCGAGCTGTTGCTGAGCAAAACCGCGTGAGTCTACATCAAGGTAACATCGTGGGGTATGACCTAAAACCAAGTAAAGGTTTTTCAACTCTTTCTCTAAACGGAAGCTACAACCTTCGTAAAGATATTGATGTCTCTGTTGGTGTCGATAACGTATTAGATAAAACCTATACCGAACACTTAAATAAAGCGGGTAGTGCAGGTTTTGGATTTGCGAGTGAAGAGCAATTCAACAATATCGGAAGAAATTACTGGGTTCGTATGAGCATGAAGTTTTAATAAGCCGTAGCGAATGAATTGAAAATATTAATTGAATGAGAGAAATGAAATGACAAATAAATTATCGCCTGAACAATCGTGGTGGGGATGGAAGTCACTTATTGTGGCCTGTATCTTGAGTCTATTATTTATGATTATTTTTTACTTGGCGATCAACAATGAGCCTGACTACATGCCAAGTCAAAAAAATAAGCAAATGATGGAGATACCTGAGCAAATGAATCACGCTGAAATGCATAGTTCATCATCTCAATAAGCGCCTTAATATTTGAAAAAGGAAGTCTGCTTAACGGGCTTCCTTTTTTATTTTAGGTTTTAAAAATTATTGATGCATACTTGCTAAGGTTTTTGCCTTACCTTGATTCTGATAAAGCCTTAAGCCAAGCTTTTGTATATTGCGGCCTGATTTGGATAAAAAAATTTCAACTTTTGGTGAAAGCTTTGCACCACTATAAAGTAATGAATTACGCACAATTAGATAATAAGCAAACCATGAGGCAGATTGCTGAGGCAATCCGAGTAGTTTCATTCTTTTCTTACCAATAAAAAATTGGGTAAGTTCTAAATGTTGTCGGTAAGCAAGCTTCTGCTGCAAAGAGCGTAAATGTAGATATTTTCTCTCAAAAGGCTCTTTAGATAAGCTTGATCCTAATTCAATACTACTGTGATCGGAGCGAGGGTGAGCAAACTGCATCCAGTACAATAATCGCCAACCTTCAGATTCAGACTGAATAAGCCATTTTTCATCAATACCCATCAACCAGCCAACATAACGCCAAAAATGTAAAAAACTCTTAGCTTCTTGTTTCGTTGGCCATACACCTAAAGCTCTAATCCCGAGTAAAACTACACTGCTAAAAGCCAAATTAGTCATTGCTAAATCAAATTGATTAAGTGGAATTCCCCAAACTTCGCTATCCCAGCGATCAGACTTTTTCAATTGTTGGCGAACAAGAGCATGAATAAACCGAACGTAAATCGTTGACGTGAAACCTGAGCTTAAACGAGAAAGTCCCTGAGGTTCAGTAATATCAACCCACCATTTTGTAGTCTCTGCTAAACGAGTACCCGCTTGTTTCTTCAATGCACCCGTTAAAATTAGAGGCTGATTAAATCCCGGATATAAGTATCCTGCCATTAAAGATAAATCTCTAAGGATAAAACCGTTATTTACTCCTAAACGGTGAGTAAATTTAACAGCCTCATCAATTTGGCGCTGGTCTAACCATTTAGGCTTTTGTTCAATATAATTAAAGAAATTTTCTAACTCAGTAGGTATTGGCTCAGATAGGTTATCGCGGCCTTGAAATAATATCTTCTCAAAAATCATGCGATGATCTTTGGGATTTTGCATAACCCAATCAATCACCTTATCCATTTCAACGTCCCCTTCACAAAGAGCACGTTGTAAAGACACATATTCCGTATAGTTTGGTTGAGCTGGTTTTTCGCAACAGACATTTAAAAACTGCGTAAAAAAATTACTGTCTTGCATGTCATTAAAAGAAGCAAGTCGAGTTGGAATAATCGTTTGCATATCATTACTTACTTATTGAACTGAATAATAAATAGGCTAATATGAATAATTATTCGCATTCAATTCGCATTTAAAGAATAAAAAACTGATGAGAAAATCCCCACAGCAACAGCGTTCAAAAATTATTGTTGACCATATTTTAGAGGCGACACAACACTGTATTGCCCAATATGGGTTACTACATACTACGACTCCTAAAATTGCAGAGAAATCTGGAGTAAGTGTAGGTTCGATTTACCAATACTTTGAGAATAAAGATCAAATCATAGAAGAACTATTACGCCGTAAAAGCGAACTATTAGGACATCAACTTAAAGAGCTGGTTATGCAGCAAGGAAATATTCCTTTAGACCTGCTCATCCCCTTGGCAATAGAGCTAGGGTTTAATGCATTAAAAGCCGATCATGGATTTTTTATAGAAGTACTGAAACATTGGCATAACTATAGCCATTCGCAAGCTGCTCAGATTTTAGAAAAGCATTTTTTTGAAGTCGGGCTATATACATTTAGTAGAAATCCTCATCAGTGGGACTTCGAACAGGTGAAGCATAAATCCTTTGTAATTATTAATAGTACGCTTTTTACGATGATGCGATATGTGAGTCAGAACAATTTTCTTATATCAGAACAACAACTTAAGCGCGAATTGTCGAGCATGATACTGGCTTATTTAGGTCAAAAATAAATAATTAAAATAATTATTAATATAAAACAATAACTTAAATTGGTTGTTGATTTAAAAGTGAACGCTCAAGTCATAAGTTTCTAATTTTCGCTTGCCAAGGGATAATAATGCTCTATAATGCACATCCATCGGCGGTGATGCAGATAGGAACTTGTTAAAAAACAGTTACTTGGAATTGAGTTGATTACTTTGAGTAGTGAATTTGATGAGAAGTTGGTTTTGAGAATAAGTTTTAAAAATATCGAAATTACCTGTTGACTTTTAAGAGATTAAGAGTAACATAGCCGACCTAGCTTGCTGGTGACGAACCAGGAAGAAGATCATTAAGAGATTATGAAGAACAACTTGTGTGGATTTTTACTGATTGATTGATCGAAATATTATCATTGATTGATTGGTTTAAATTACTCGAAGTTTATTTGAGCGAAATTTAAGTCAGAAAATTGATGAGCCAGAATTGGCACCTTGTCTTTAATAAGGTGCAAAATGATTTTTAACTGAAGAGTTTGATCATGGCTCAGATTGAACGCTGGCGGCAGGCTTAACACATGCAAGTCGAGCGGAGTGATGGTGCTTGCACTATCACTTAGCGGCGGACGGGTGAGTAATGCTTAGGAATCTGCCTATTAGTGGGGGACAACATTTCGAAAGGAATGCTAATACCGCATACGTCCTACGGGAGAAAGCAGGGGATCTTCGGACCTTGCGCTAATAGATGAGCCTAAGTCGGATTAGCTAGTTGGTGGGGTAAAGGCCTACCAAGGCGACGATCTGTAGCGGGTCTGAGAGGATGATCCGCCACACTGGGACTGAGACACGGCCCAGACTCCTACGGGAGGCAGCAGTGGGGAATATTGGACAATGGGCGCAAGCCTGATCCAGCCATGCCGCGTGTGTGAAGAAGGCCTTATGGTTGTAAAGCACTTTAAGCGAGGAGGAGGCTACTGAAGTTAATACCTTCAGATAGTGGACGTTACTCGCAGAATAAGCACCGGCTAACTCTGTGCCAGCAGCCGCGGTAATACAGAGGGTGCAAGCGTTAATCGGATTTACTGGGCGTAAAGCGCGCGTAGGCGGCTAATTAAGTCAAATGTGAAATCCCCGAGCTTAACTTGGGAATTGCATTCGATACTGGTTAGCTAGAGTGTGGGAGAGGATGGTAGAATTCCAGGTGTAGCGGTGAAATGCGTAGAGATCTGGAGGAATACCGATGGCGAAGGCAGCCATCTGGCCTAACACTGACGCTGAGGTGCGAAAGCATGGGGAGCAAACAGGATTAGATACCCTGGTAGTCCATGCCGTAAACGATGTCTACTAGCCGTTGGGGCCTTTGAGGCTTTAGTGGCGCAGCTAACGCGATAAGTAGACCGCCTGGGGAGTACGGTCGCAAGACTAAAACTCAAATGAATTGACGGGGGCCCGCACAAGCGGTGGAGCATGTGGTTTAATTCGATGCAACGCGAAGAACCTTACCTGGCCTTGACATAGTAAGAACTTTCCAGAGATGGATTGGTGCCTTCGGGAACTTACATACAGGTGCTGCATGGCTGTCGTCAGCTCGTGTCGTGAGATGTTGGGTTAAGTCCCGCAACGAGCGCAACCCTTTTCCTTATTTGCCAGCGAGTAATGTCGGGAACTTTAAGGATACTGCCAGTGACAAACTGGAGGAAGGCGGGGACGACGTCAAGTCATCATGGCCCTTACGGCCAGGGCTACACACGTGCTACAATGGTCGGTACAAAGGGTTGCTACCTAGCGATAGGATGCTAATCTCAAAAAGCCGATCGTAGTCCGGATTGGAGTCTGCAACTCGACTCCATGAAGTCGGAATCGCTAGTAATCGCGGATCAGAATGCCGCGGTGAATACGTTCCCGGGCCTTGTACACACCGCCCGTCACACCATGGGAGTTTGTTGCACCAGAAGTAGGTAGTCTAACCGCAAGGAGGACGCTTACCACGGTGTGGCCGATGACTGGGGTGAAGTCGTAACAAGGTAGCCGTAGGGGAACCTGCGGCTGGATCACCTCCTTAACGAAAGATTGACGATTAGTAAGAATCCACAACAAGTTGTTCTTCATAGATGTATCTGAGGGTCTGTAGCTCAGTTGGTTAGAGCACACGCTTGATAAGCGTGGGGTCACAAGTTCAAGTCTTGTCAGACCCACCATGACTTTGACTGGTTGAAGTTATAGAAAAGAAGATACAGAACTGATGATGTAAGCTGGGGACTTAGCTTAGTTGGTAGAGCGCCTGCTTTGCACGCAGGAGGTCAGGAGTTCGACTCTCCTAGTCTCCACCAGAACTTAAGAGAAGTTCAGATTACAGAAATTAGTAAATAGGGATTAGATCTTAGTTTATTAACTTCTGTGATTTAAGTATCACGGTATTAAGCATGACCTGACGAAGGCATGTTTATTCATTAACAGATTGGCAAAATTGAGTCTGAAATAAATTGTTCACTCAAGAGTTTAGATTAAGCAATTGATCTAAATGAATTGAGAACTAGCAAATTAACTGAATCAAGCGTTTTGGTATATGAATTAGATTGAAGCTGTACAGTGTTTAAATACACAGTACTTCAAACTGTAAGAGATTGATGAGAAATCATTGATCATGTCTTATTACTCCTTGTAGGTAATAACGACTGTTTGGGGTTGTATAGTCAAGTAATTAAGTGCATGTGGTGGATGCCTTGGCAGTCAGAGGCGATGAAAGACGTAATAGCCTGCGATAAGCTCCGGGGAGGCGGCAAATATCCTGTGATCCGGAGATTTCTGAATGGGGGAACCCACCTACTTTAAGGTAGGTATTGCAACATGAATACATAGTGTTGCAAGGCGAACGAGGGGAAGTGAAACATCTCAGTACCCTTAGGAAAAGAAATCAATTGAGATTCCCTTAGTAGCGGCGAGCGAACGGGGATCAGCCCATTAAGTTATGTGTGTTTTAGTGGAACGCTCTGGGAAGTGCGAACGTAGAGGGTGATATTCCCGTACACGAAAGGGCACACATAATGATGACGAGTAGGGCGAGGCACGTGAAACCTTGTCTGAATATGGGGGGACCATCCTCCAAGGCTAAATACTCCTGACTGACCGATAGTGAACCAGTACCGTGAGGGAAAGGCGAAAAGAACCCCTGTGAGGGGAGTGAAATAGATCCTGAAACCGCATGCATACAAGCAGTGGGAGCCGACTTGTTCGGTGACTGCGTACCTTTTGTATAATGGGTCAGCGACTTATATTCAGTAGCGAGGTTAACCGTATAGGGGAGCCGTAGAGAAATCGAGTCTTAATAGGGCGTTTAGTTGCTGGGTATAGACCCGAAACCAGGCGATCTATCCATGAGCAGGTTGAAGGTTGGGTAACACTAACTGGAGGACCGAACCCACTGTCGTTGAAAAGCCAGGGGATGACTTGTGGATAGGGGTGAAAGGCTAATCAAGCCTGGTGATAGCTGGTTCTCCCCGAAAGCTATTTAGGTAGCGCCTCGGACGAATACCATAGGGGGTAGAGCACTGTTTCGGCTAGGGGGTCATCCCGACTTACCAAACCGATGCAAACTCCGAATACCTATGAGTACTATCCGGGAGACAGACTGCGGGTGCTAACGTCCGTAGTCAAGAGGAAAACAATCCAGACCGCCAGCTAAGGCCCCAAAATCATAGTTAAGTGGGAAACGATGTGGGAAGGCATAGACAGCTAGGAGGTTGGCTTAGAAGCAGCCACCCTTTAAAGAAAGCGTAATAGCTCACTAGTCGAGTCGGCCTGCGCGGAAGATGTAACGGGGCTAAAACTATGTGCCGAAGCTGCGGATTTGACTTTTAAGTCAAGTGGTAGGGGAGCGTTCTGTAAGCCGATGAAGGTGTATTGAGAAGTATGCTGGAGGTATCAGAAGTGCGAATGCTGACGTGAGTAACGACAAAACGGGTGAAAAACCCGTTCGCCGAAAGACCAAGGGTTCCAGTCCAACGTTAATCGGGGCTGGGTGAGTCGACCCCTAAGGCGAGGCCGAAAGGCGTAGTCGATGGGAAATTGGTTAATATTCCAATACTTCTGTGTAATGCGATGAGAGGACGGAGAAGGTTAAGTCAGCCTGGCGTTGGTTGTCCAGGTGAAAGGAAGTAGGCATGCATCTTAGGCAAATCCGGGGTGCTCTATGCTGAGATCTGATAGCAAGCTGTACTTGTACAGCGAAGTGGCTGATACCATGCTTCCAGGAAAAGTCTCTAAGCTTCAGTTACACAGGAATCGTACCCTAAACCGACACAGGTGGTCAGGTCGAGTAGACCAAGGCGCTTGAGAGAACTCTGCTGAAGGAACTAGGCAAAATGGTACCGTAACTTCGGGAGAAGGTACGCTGTTGTTGGTGATGGAACTTGCTTCCTGAGCTGATGACAGCCACAGAAACCAGGCCGCTGCAACTGTTTATTAAAAACATAGCACTCTGCAAACACGAAAGTGGACGTATAGGGTGTGATGCCTGCCCGGTGCTGGAAGGTTAATTGATGGGGTTAGCGTAAGCGAAGCTCTTGATCGAAGCCCCAGTAAACGGCGGCCGTAACTATAACGGTCCTAAGGTAGCGAAATTCCTTGTCGGGTAAGTTCCGACCTGCACGAATGGCATAATGATGGCGGCGCTGTCTCCAGCAGAGGCTCAGTGAAATCGAAATCGCTGTGAAGATGCAGTGTACCCGCGGCTAGACGGAAAGACCCCGTGAACCTTTACTGCAGCTTGACATTGAACTTTGACCTTACTTGTGTAGGATAGGTGGGAGGCTTTGAAGTTGGAACGCTAGTTCCAATGGAGCCGTCCTTGAAATACCACCCTGGTAATGTTGAGGTTCTAACTCTGCCCCGTAATCCGGGGCGAGGACCATGTCTGGTGGGTAGTTTGACTGGGGCGGTCTCCTCCTAAAGAGTAACGGAGGAGTACGAAGGTGCGCTCAGCGTGGTCGGAAATCACGCGTAGAGTATAAAGGCAAAAGCGCGCTTAACTGCGAGACCCACAAGTCGAGCAGGTACGAAAGTAGGTCTTAGTGATCCGGTGGTTCTGTATGGAAGGGCCATCGCTCAACGGATAAAAGGTACTCTGGGGATAACAGGCTGATACCGCCCAAGAGTTCATATCGACGGCGGTGTTTGGCACCTCGATGTCGGCTCATCTCATCCTGGGGCTGAAGCAGGTCCCAAGGGTATGGCTGTTCGCCATTTAAAGAGGTACGCGAGCTGGGTTTAGAACGTCGTGAGACAGTTCGGTCCCTATCTACCGTGGGCGCTGGAAATTTGAGAGGATCTGCTCCTAGTACGAGAGGACCAGAGTGGACGAACCTCTGGTGTACCGGTTGTGACGCCAGTCGCATCGCCGGGTAGCTATGTTCGGAAGGGATAACCGCTGAAAGCATCTAAGCGGGAAGCCTACCTCAAGATAAGATTTCCCTAGGACTTTATGTCCTCTAAAGAGCCGTTCGAGACTAGGACGTTGATAGGTTGGATGTGGAAGCATAGTGATATGTGAAGCTGACCAATACTAATTGCTCGTGAGGCTTGACTATACAACACCCAAGCAGTTGTATATATAGCATCAATCGATTCATTAATGTACAAATCAACTTGATTTAGTTATACGCTTAGCTAAAATGAACAAAATATCAAGACTCAATCAGCCCATCTGTAAAGATTTGGAAAACGCATCGGCATATTAAGACCAATGCTAGTATCCATACCAGTTGTGCTGGCGACCATAGCAAGAGTGAACCACCTGATCCCTTCCCGAACTCAGAAGTGAAACCTCTTAGCGCTGATGGTAGTGTGGGGTTTCCCATGTGAGAGTAAGTCATCGCCAGCTCATTATTCTAAACACCCCCAACCTAAGTTGGGGGTGTTTTTTTATGCAAAAATAAAATGGTGAAGAGGTTTTAACTAAAAAACTTCATATTATTTCGTTCTTTGCTTATGATTTAAACAATTAAAATAGAGTTCCTGCATATGCAGTTTAAAATCATTGCGGCCCAAGACCTAAATAAACAACAGCGACAACAGATTGCTGAGCTGTGTTTTGCTGCTTTTAATGAAGATCCTTGGAGTCAATATGCCTTCATGCAAAATGCTGTTCATCTAGTAGGCATATTGGATGATAATATTGTGTCACATGCTTTATGGGCAGATCGAATGTTCACTTTAAAAGATGGTATTACTGTAAAAACTGCTTATATAGAGTATGTGACTACTGATTTCAATATGCGTGGGAAAGGTCTCGCATCTAAATTATTAAGATATTTAACAGATGTTTTAACTGATTTAGGTTATGAACTCGCGGCATTACAGCCTGAAGATGAGACATTCTATAAAAAATTAGATTGGATTTCGTGGTGGGGAGATTTATACATCAAGCATGAAACTTCTACTCATCTGACCGATGATTATGAAATTATGTTATTTCCGTTGAGCACTAAGCTGAAGGAGCGACTAACTCATAAGTTAGAAGATGATACTATTTGTGCCGATTGGAGAGAGGGTGAACTTTGGTAATTCTAATTACATAAAATATTGAACAAACATTAGCTTTAATGTTCAATAAGAAGATTAGAGTAGTCTTAATAATGTAAGATATAGATAGGAAAATAAACTTATTTAATCTAATAATTTGATTTTTAAAATAATTTTTAATTTTTTGTTTCTTCAAAAGAAATCTATGACAAGGTACATTGTTCATTTGAGAATTCAGGAATTACTTAGCTTTTCTACTTTTCTGTTCACTCTAGAAGCTTATAATGATTCAGAATAATTCCAAATCTAATAAGGATATAACATGTCTACTGATCAGCAATTTCCAACACCCAATAATTTAGGAATAGCAGTTTATCCAAATAATGCAGAAGCTATTGGTAATACTCCTTTAGTTCGCATTAATCGTTTGATTAAAACTGGTGCAACCGTATTAGCAAAAGTGGAAAGCCGTAACCCTGCATTCTCTGTGAAATGTCGTATTGGAGCGGCACTAATTGCAGATGCAGAAAAGCGCGGTGTGTTAAAAGAAGGCATGCATATTATTGAACCAACTAGTGGTAACACGGGGATTGCATTAGCTTTTGTTGCAGCTGCCAAGGGTTATCCAATTACTTTAACTATGCCTGCAAGTATGAGTCTTGAACGTAGAAAAGTATTAAAAGCACTCGGTGCCAATTTGGTTTTAACTGAACCTGCGAAAGGGATGAAAGGTGCAGTTGATGAAGCTATACGATTAGCGGCTGAACAGCCAGAAGTTTATTTCTTACCTCAGCAATTTGAAAATCCAGCCAATCCACAAATCCATGTAGATACAACTGGTCCTGAAATTTGGCAAGCAACTGGTGGACAAGTGGATATTTTGGTTGCGGGTGTAGGTACTGGCGGCACAATTACTGGTATTTCTCGTTATTTCGAACAAGTTCAAAATAAACCTTTGTATTCTGTAGCCGTTGAACCTGCTGAGTCTCCAATTATTACTCAAACTAGAAATGGAGAGAACATTACACCTGCACCACATAAAATTCAGGGAATTGGTGCGAACTTTATTCCAAAGAATCTTGACTTAGATCTTGTTGATGAAGTCTTACCAGTGACTAGCGAAGAAGCAATTCAGTGGGCAAGAAACTGTGCAACCCAAGAAGGTATTTTAGTGGGTATTTCAAGTGGAGCAGCTTTGGCTGCGGCGGCTAAAATTGCAGAACGCCCTGAAAATGCTGGTAAAACGATTGTTGTTATTCTTCCAGACAGTGGCGAGCGTTATTTATCTTCTGTTCTGTTTGACGGTTTATTTGACGAATAAAATTAACCGCATAAAAAAGCCCATCTATTGATGGGCTTTTATTTAAGCTTATTTATAAAGCACTTTTTAAAGCTTTTTGATGACGTTTAACAGACCGAGCATATTTTTTAGCTTTGTGCCGTGTCCAGAAGCTTCGCTCATATCCAGTTGGGCCAACATTATAATAAGCCGTAGCCTTAAACCAACTATCCGCTGATTGATAATAATGATTTAAGATATAAGCACCACATTGAATATTTGTAGATTCATCATACAGATTACCAGCACAAGTTTGTTGCCAATAGCTGGGAATAATTTGAGTTAAACCTACTGCACCCGTAGGTGAGAGAGCATTAGTATTGTAACTCGATTCTTGTCTTATGACAGCGGCTAGTAAAAGAGGCGGCACATTATATTGGTCAGCACTTTGAATAATAAGTGGAGATAACCGATTCGCTGTGCTTTGTGGAACAGAATAGGCTTTTTGTAGACCTGATGAGAGCTTATTTGAACGCCATGAAAATGAACCACTATTCGGGCCTAAGCTGGTACATCCCGTCATTATTGTCATTAAAGCAATTACGAAAAATTTGAGACTCAAAATGTTTATTTGAGTCGGTTTAAAATAATTGTTAGATAAAGATGAGGTAAGCAAAATAGAAAACCGATAATCAAATTTCAAATGAAATCATGGTATTCAGCCATACTCATCGGATCAATATAAGTTCTGTTGCTCAGCATAAGCAAATAGTGAGAATTTTGTATAATTAAAATGAAAAAACCCCGACATCCTGTCGAGGTTTTTTCGTATTCAGCTTATGTAGCTAACTCCTGTCAACTACCGCTTCCTGCGTTCTTATTCTTCTTCAATGAGACATCCTGTCTCTCTATGTTTCATATATTATGAAAAAATACTAAAGTTGAATATCCGCAAATCGCTGCAAGTTTTGTACGTTTTAACTTACAGATCAACTTACTTAAATACGATGTCGACTAGTTTCTGGGCTATAGGGGCACAAATCAATACACTTGGAAAAGCTAATATCCATGCAATAATCCAAGCGGATACCCACAATGAAAGGAAATGATGATTTAGTCCCACTACTTTAAAAGTTGAAATACCTGAAATTATAAAAGACATCATTCCAGATAAAATTAAGAGGAATAAAAGTTTCTGTGCTTTCATGGATTTACATTCTTTGATAAGCATTTAAGGCCAATGCAAAATTTTCTCCAAATTGTTGAGCAGTTTTAATATCTCCTTCATCAAACTTATCGGCATTACTGCCATGTTCAGCCTGAGCCATTAAGCCGGACCATGAACCGAGACGGTTGGCTGCTTGAGTATAAGGAATACCTTGGTGTTGCTCAGGCATAATCGGGTTTCCAACCCATAACATGCCGTGTTGCATGCAAAAGGTAAAAAGTGAAATTAGTGTCGATTGTTTATCACCTGCGGGAAGGGAAGATACGGTAAAGCCAGCCGCTAGCTTTCCTTTAAATTTCTGTTTTTTCCATAATGGGCCTGTTGCATCCATGAGTTGTTTTAATTTGGAAGATACACCACCTAAATACGTAGGAGATCCCCAAATTAAGCCGTCATATTGAATTAGGGTTTCTGGGTTTTCGACAAGATCTTCGGCATTGAGTAAATCTACTTCAATATTTCCTTGGTTCAAGATGCCAGTTTGAATGTGCTGAGCAATAAATTGGGTGTGACCTTGGCGACTATAGTAAATAATGGCAACGGTTTTCATGGGCAGTTTCCTCTTTATTTAAATTTGAAATAGTTTTGCAGTGAGATATAAGCCACAACCAAAAACACTATGGTTTAGCAAACTTTTTAGACAGTTCAAAAAAGGATGAGGTGTTTTTGATGAAGCAAAGCCACTACCCATCGCAGGTTGCATAATAAAAAAAGGAATGAGAACGGTGACTACACCAAACAGTAGTGCTGAGTAAAACCGAGGATGGGCGAGCCAAGTTGACCCAACAATGAAAATAAAACTGAATGCGAAGATAATGCCGACACTATAGTGAGCAACCCAACCTAATAAATATTCACCCTTAATTTGAGGGATTTTGGCAATAGATTGATGGATGAGTTTCCCTTGAAATATCCAGCCGACCCAGCGTCCGAGAAAGGAAAAATTTAAGGTCGGAATTTTGAATATCTTTAATACTAACAGCCAGATATCCATAATAATTGTTGCACCAACACCAAGGCATAAAGCTTGAAAGAACAATGTGGAGAGATTCATTTTGAAACCTTGCTTTTATACGTCTGAAACGTGATAAATTTATTGTGCAAGTTCAAGTTCACTTGAAGTCAAGAGGTTGTTATGGATATTGGTGAAGTCGCTAAAAAGGCAAAAGTTACAACTGCAACGCTACGTTTTTATGAAGAGAAAGGATTAATTAAATCGATAGGGCGGCAAGGTTTGCGTCGACAGTATGGTAAGCACGTAATTGATCAATTGGCACTCATTGCTTTAGGTCGTGCCGCAGGTTTTTCTTTAAATGAAATCGCCACAATGTTTGGACAAGATGGTAAACCAGAGCTTGATCGGCAAAAATTAAAAGATAAAGCTGAACAATTAGAGCAAATGGCAAAGCGATTACATTTTATTAGTCAAGGATTAGAACACGCTGCTGTATGTCCTGCTGAAAACCATATGGAATGCCCAACCTTCCAGAACTTTTTAAAAGCAGCAATTGCTGGAGAATATCAGCCAACGAAACTTTAATTCGTTTTGATGAAGTTATTTAGTTTGTGTTTGTATTGAACAGTTGGGTTTGTCATATTTTCGCCATAAAGATTTCATCATTTTGAAGTAAAAACTTCATATAAGCTTGATTAAATTTGCTTAATTTTTTACCGATTGTATAAAACCATGAGCAAAAAAACATTAGTGGCATTATTATGCTGTGCCAGTTTAGGATTGACGGCATGTAATGATGATAACGATCAAGAACAAACCTCACCTACTGAAAAAGTTACCGAACCGACCTTAATTTCTTTTGCCAAGTTACCTGTAGAAACCTATGCTGCTGGTCCAGACTCTGGCGCATATGTGAAAGGTGCAAATGGAATTTATCCTCCATTTAAGGGTCAACCTGTACAAGGCTTTTCTGCTGCATTAAAAAATGAAGATGGCAGTTATATGGCAATGGCCGATAACGGTTTTGGGACTCAAGATAATTCAGCAGATTTTTTACTTCGTATTTATAAACTAAAGCCTGATTTCAAAACTAAAGCTAAAGGCACGGGTCAAGTGACTGTACAAAGCTTTATCCAGCTGCGTGATCCGAACAAATTAATTCCATTTAATATCGTGAATGGTGATACAGCAGATCGATTATTAACGGGTGCTGATTTCGATCCAGAATCTATGCAACGTACTAATGATGGGACTTACTGGATTGGCGATGAATTTGGGCCTTATTTACTTCATTTTTCAGCAGATGGCGTGTTACTAGATGCACCAATTGCTCTGCCAAATCCATTAAACCCGACTCAAGAGTTACGTTCACCACAAAATCAGTTTAATAAAGCGAAAATTAATTTTGTAGAGCCTCTAGTTCAGCAAAGTGGTGGTTTTGAAGGAATGGCGATTTCGCCAGATGGGCAGTATCTTTACCCTCTTATAGAAAAGCCTATTAAATCAATTCGAGAAACAGAAAGACAGTTGCTGATTTCTCAATTTGACCTGAAGAAAAAAGCGTATACAGGAAAATATTATTGGTTCCAATTAGATAGCAAGGCAACCAATATTGGTGATTTCCAACTCTTTAATGATAAAGAAGGCATTATTATTGAGCGTGATGCGACCCAGAATAATTTAGGCGGATATAAAAAATTAATTCGTATTAAATTAAATGAGTCAGGCCAACTAGTAAGCCGTGAAGATTTAGTCGATTTAATTAAAATTGCTAACCCGAATTTGTTGTATCGCACAGCAAGAGCAGGAGATATTGGGACAGAACAGGTTTTTGCTTTCCCATTTGAAACCATTGAAGATGTGATTATTGAAAATGGCACAACGCTTACCGTTTTCAATGATAATAATTTCCCTGGATCTACAGGTCGTAATGCAAAATTAGCTGATGATAATGAGATTATTCAAATTCGTTTGCCAAAAGCTTTGTTCTAAGGCCTATAAGTAAAAATTAAAAATGCGACGAATTTTATTCCGTCGCATTTATTCGAAGAATAAAATATTGAGTAAAGTTTAATCAAATTAATTTCTATATTGTTGTTTTCGCATGTTTTATAAACAGGGAAAATGAATGAAATTCATGTTAAAATGATCGGCTTTCATCTTTAGATGTCTCTCCTCCCTCTGCTAGCCGAGATTCGCAAGCCATGTCTACTGCCTACACCATGCAGACTGCGCCCAAAGCGCTGTTTGATTACGACAAATATTGGGCGTCGTGTTTTGAACCCGCACCATTTTTGCCGATGTCACGAGAAGAAATGGATCTACTTGGTTGGGATGCGTGTGACTTTATTTTAGTCTGTGGCGATGCTTATATTGATCATCCATCGTTTGTATCTGGCGTGATTGGGCGTGTGCTTGAAGCACAAGGTTTCCGTGTCGGAATTATTGCGCAGCCAGACTGGACCAATGTTGAAAGCTTTCGCGTTTTAGGTAAGCCAACGATTGCTTGGGGTGTGACCGCAGGTAATATGGATTCGATGATTAACCGTTATACGGCAGATCGTAAAATCCGTTCTGATGATGCTTATTCTCCAAACAATGAGCCGAATAAACGTCCTGACCGTGCTGCGACTGTATATTGCCAACGTTGTCGTGAAGCATTCCCAGATGTACCAGTGTTATTAGGTGGTATTGAAGGTAGTTTACGTCGTATTGCCCACTACGATTA
The DNA here is from genome assembly GCF_000399665.1 of Acinetobacter calcoaceticus ANC 3811. Lineage (GTDB taxonomy): Bacteria > Pseudomonadota > Gammaproteobacteria > Pseudomonadales > Moraxellaceae > Acinetobacter > Acinetobacter calcoaceticus_B. Next base: position 2,789,172 of record NZ_KB976986.1, on the reverse strand, counting down.
TTGGTCAGATAAAGTCCGTCGTTCGATTTTGATGGATTCAAAAGCCGATTTGCTGATGTATGGTAATGGTGAGCGTGCCATTATTGATGTGATGCATCGTTTGGCTAAAGGTGAAAAAATCCACGAAATTACAGATGTTCGTGGTACAGCATTTATTATTAATAAACATAACAAAGCATCAAAAGCAAAGTTTGTTGAAGTTGCGAGTAATGATGTAGATACGATTGGGCGTGTTGACCCAATTATTAACCCATATGTCATGACTGAAGATATTGATGGCTGTGAGGTTGAAAAAGAAAAAGGTAACTCATTAGCTCAATATCAAGATTTCCAGAAAGAGTTTGTTGCGAACCCGATTGTGCGTGAAGGCGACAAATTAGATGATGACACTCAAATCGTTCAATTAAAGCCGGCACCGTCAAAAGCAATTAAACACAAGTTGCCTCCACGCGAGTTGGCGGTCATTCGTTTACCTTCTTTTGAAGAAGTGTCAAATGATCACGTGCTTTACGCGCATGCAAACCGTATTTTGCACCTTGAAACTAATCCGGGTAATGCACGTGCTTTGGTTCAACGCCATGGTGAACGAGATGTCTGGATCAATCCACCTCCAATTCCTCTAACCACTGAGGAAATGGATTATGTGTTTGATCTTCCATATGCACGTTTGCCACATCCTACTTATGGCGATGCTCGTTTCCCTGCATTTGATATGATCAAGTTCTCGGTCAACATTATGCGTGGCTGTTTTGGCGGTTGTACTTTCTGTTCGATTACAGAACATGAAGGTCGTATTATTCAAAACCGTTCGGAAGATTCGATCTTACGTGAGATTGAAAAAATCCGTGATACGGCACCAAACTTTACCGGCATTATTTCAGACTTAGGTGGTCCAACAGCAAACATGTACCGTTTGCATTGTAAAGACCCTGAAATTGAAAAGAATTGCCGTAAACCTTCTTGTGTATATCCGGGCGTTTGTCAGAACCTGCATACCGATCATGCACCTTTAGTACAGCTTTATCGTAAAGCACGTGCGATTAAAGGTGTGAAGAAGATTCTGATTGGTTCAGGTTTGCGTTATGACCTTGCCGTACTGAACCCTGAATATGTGAAAGAGTTGGTACAACATCACGTTGGTGGTTATTTAAAAATTGCGCCAGAACATACTGAAAATGGCCCTTTATCTAAGATGATGAAGCCGGGTATTGGTACGTATGATCGCTTTAAGCAAATGTTTGACCGCTTTAGTAAAGAAGCAGGAAAAGAGCAATACCTAATTCCTTACTTTATTGCAGCACATCCGGGTACTTCAGATTATGACATGATGCACCTTGCAATTTGGTTGAAAAAGAATGGTTTCCGTGCCGATCAGGTGCAGACGTTCTATCCATCGCCAATGGCAACCGCAACAACTATGTATTATTCGGGCAAAAACCCGCTTGCTAAAGTAGCTCGCTATACTGAAAAAGTTGATATTGTAAAAGGTGACAAGCGTCGTCGTTTGCATAAAGCATTCTTACGTTACCATGATCCAAACAACTGGCCATTACTTCGTGAGGCTTTAAAAGAAATGGGCCGTGCCGATTTAATTGGTAATTCAAAGCAGCATTTGATTCCGACCTATCAGCCACAAGGTACTGCGGAAGGTGAATATAAGTCAGCACGTAAGAAGAACTCGTCTGTAGCGGGAGATTCCGCAAAACGTGGTCAAGGGCAATCTCACTCGGCAGCAGGGCAAAAACGTCCACAAAAAGGACAGGTTCTAACCCAACATACAGGTTTGCCTCCTCGTGAAACAGGTGAGAAAAGACCATTTGGCGGTAAAAGTAAACCGAAAAACAAGGTTCGTGGATAGTGATAAAACAGGCTCTTAAACAGAGCCTGTTTTGTTTTTAATGTGTCTGTTTAAATCGCATAGTGAGATTTTTTCAGATTTAAAGTACAAAAAACGTAACGAAAAATGATAAATAGCAAAAATCGGACGAGCTGCACTTGATTGTTGTTGACTCTATGATTATAAATAATGTGAGGGTGGCTAAATTTAAGCCAAGCTTGATAACTACAAGTGAAATTACTAAGTGAACCTTTTAAAAAACGGCTGTGTCGTTATCAATTAAAACAAAGTGATCTAGCAAAATCATTATAAAAAACCTAAAGGATTGGACCCATGTACTACTTAATTACGATTTTATTATTATTTCTGGCTGTTGTGATGGCAGTGAAAAGTCTTTCGCGAAGGCATCAACATGATAGTGCCTTGAAGCGCCGTGCAGTCTTAACCAGTCATGAGCAAATGACATTAACCAGACTACAAACAGTTCTGCCTAAATTTACCGTGTTGGCACATGTATCATTTGATGCATTATTAACTACAAAATATGCGCATACACGTCGAAAATATCAAAATATGGCGGCTGATTTTGTTGTACTTGATCAAAATTATCAGGTTGTCGTAGTGGTTGTTCTTGGCGAAAATGGTTTACGCCGTGCGCATCAACAATATGAACGTCGTCTATTACAACTCGCTGGCTATCGTGTACTGCATTACAGTGAGGTGCCTGATTATCACGATCTGAGAAGAGACTTGTTGTCTCCAGAAACAGAAATGGCAACTTTACATGCAACGCCGCAACTCGAAAGAATGTCGAATGCTTTTGTGAAGTCTTAAAAATTAGAGACTATAGCCATTGATTGGAGAACTCTTTAAAGAAGATCTAGATAACATGATGATATTAAAAATTTTAAATCCACTAAAAAATTGAGCAATATAATTAGATATATTGCTCAATTTAATGTCGTTTTATATTTATAAAAATTATGGAAGTACGGCAACAACTGTCATTTCTACAAGTACGTCCGGTGCATAAAGTTTAGACTCTACACAAGTACGCGCTGGTGGATGTCCTTCACTAATCCATGCATCCCAAACAGCATTCATCGCTGCATAATCTTTGTCGATATCTTTTAGAAAAATCATGACAGAAAGAATGTGGGTTTTATCTGTTCCGGCTTCTGCCAATAGACGGTCAATATTATCTAAAGTTTGTTTAGTCTGTGCTGTAACATCTACGCTCGTATCATCTGCGAGTTGTCCAGCTAAGTGTACTAAATTACCTGAAATCGCAACTTCGCAGTAGCGTGAAGTCACGTGTAAACGCTTTACCGTCATAAAAATGCTCTAGAGTGGCTTTATTTAATAGTATTGATTTTATGAAGAGTTGCTATGCGGGTGCAAGCAAGTAGAAAAGAATTTCAGTAGATTATTGTGATGAAGGAATATATAAGCCATGTATTGGAAGGGCCCTGTAATATTCGGATTTGGTCGTCACGCCAATCACAGGACGATATGCCGAAAGTAAAGGTTGCTTTTGGCATGTTGCAAATACATGGGTAATGAATATGCGCTGATTAGGTTACTCTAAACTTAGAGTAAAAGGGAATAGCTTTTGTTCAAAAGTTGCTCTTGTGGGTAAAAAATAGACAATCACCAAAGGTTAAGTTGGAAGTCATCTGCTTGAGTTTGTAACTGATAGACTCCTATACCAATTAAGCGAAACTGGAAATGTTCAGGAATCTGCATTTCATTTAATAATAAAAATAAAACTTGGATTAAGTCTTGTAGCGACTGGATGGGCCTTTTAAAGCTTTTACTATGTTGTAAAGTCTGAAAATTCTTGAGTTTAAGCTTAATATTCACACCACGTGCATTGAGCTGTTTTTTCTCTAAGCTTTGCCAGACTTTCTCGGCTAATCCCTGCCAGTAGGGCTGACATTGAACTAAAGTAAAATCACTATCGAAAGTGGTCTCTTTCGAAATTTGTTGGCGTGCTCTTTCAGCTTGAACAGGCCTATGATCAATTCCTTGTGCATATAGGTAGAGTTGTTGTCCATATTTACCAAAGTGGTGAACTAAAACAGCCTCTTCAATTTTCTGTAAATCGCCCAAAGTATGTAGTTGAAGTTGTTGTAATTTTTCTTGAGTGACTTTACCGACGCCAGGGATTTTTTTTAGGGGAAGTTCTTGAATGAAATTGGCAACCTGCGAAGGTTTGATTACACATAAACCATTAGGTTTGTTCCAGTCCGAAGCAATTTTTGCCAAAAATTTATTAGGGGCTACACCTGCTGATGCAGTCAGCCCAGTTAACCTAAAAATATCTTCTCGAATATGCATCGCAACCTCGGTTGCACTTGTAATTTGTTTTAAATTTTCAGTGACATCTAAATAAGCTTCATCTAAAGATAAAGGTTCAATAAGCAGAGTATAGTGCTGAAAGATCGAGTGAATTTGAGTGGAGACTGTACGGTATTTTTCAAAATTTGGCTCAATAATAACGACTTGAGGGCATAGTTTTCTTGCCTGAGTCATCGACATGGCTGAGCGTAAACCAAATTCGCGGGCAGGATAAGATGCAGCAGCAATCACAGCTCGCGGATGATGAGATGAAATAACAACGGGTAAATGCTTTAATTCAGGATGTTCCCGTAGCTCGACTGATGCATAAAAGGCATCCATATCGATATGAATGATTTTGCGCATATTATTGTGCTTTCACGATACTTTGCTGCTGTAAGAATTGGTGCCATTCTTTGACTGAACCATCATAAACATTTAAGTCTACTGGCTTTACCATCCCTTCAATTTTACCCTGATTACTATGCTGCCAGAAGAGCCATTTTCTCTTGTCTTTAAGTTCAGGTTTTCCTTCGTAATCTCTGACCCAAAGTGGTGTATTAGGAAAACTACCTATTAACACAATGTGGTAAAAAGTTTTAGAAATATAAAAGATAGGCTGTTTGCCATAATGCTGTTTTAGGCGATCATGCATGATGCCTATTTCTTTAAGTAATTGTTCTTTGGTATGTGAATTAATACAGTTACCGTCATATTCCAGATCAATGACAGGTGGAAGCGCATCTGATTTTTTAGGTACCGTCGCAATAAAGTTATCTGCTTGTGTTTTACCATCACGACATAGACGATAAAAGTGGTAAGCCCCAACATGAAGTCCATGTTCACGAGCTTTGAGCCAGTTTTCTTGGAATTTTGAATCTTTGTAATCGCCGCCTTCAGTTGCTTTTAAATAGACGAATTGAAACTTTTCTGGCGATATTTTTTTCCAGTCAATATCACCTTGATGATGAGAAACATCGAACCCTTGAACAGGATAATCTTGTGCAACGGCTTTTTGTTGATAGAACAGACCAAAATAAGCCAGAACTCCCAAAACACATCCCAAGCCAATTCCGATAAAGGTATTGTACCGTGCTGTGAAAAAGGTTTTAGCCAGTTTGGTCATGTAAAACTCATTAAAATTTGAAGCCGACATCATAACGTGATTTAAGAGCGAGAAACCACGCTAAAAATGCAACGACTTATACGGGGGTATTTTTTGGAATTTGCCAGAAAATAAGCGCTGTAATGACATTGATACAGCCGAGGCAAATTAAAGTGACATGGAATGCGGTAGTCACATGGTCAGCTCCATAATAACTAGTAAATATATTAATGAGTGTACCTGCCAGTGCCACGCCAATACTCATTGATAGCATCATGATCATCGATAAAAAGCTATTACCACTACTTGCATCTTGTTGAGGCAAATCTTTTAAGGTGAGTGTATTCATACCTACAAATTGCAGTGAGTTTAATGTGCCAAATAAGAAAAAGTGCAAGGCTCTAAACCAAGTTGGAGTATCGACTGTCATGATGGCGAAAGAGGCAATACATAGCCCGACTAGCGTTGTGTTGATGAGTAAAAAACGTCGATAGCCAATTTTTTGAATAATGGGTCTGACAATTGGCTTTGAAAATAATGAGCCTAAGACCAAAGGAATCATCATTAAACCAGCAATAAAAGGCTCAAAACCAAAAGCGACTTGTAGCATGAGTGGTAAAACAAAAGGTAAGGCATTACCACCAAAACGAGCAAAGAAATTACCTAAAATACCAATCGCATAAATTTTGTTTCTAAAGAGTCGACTGCGGAATAATGCATTTTGATGAGTGTGTGAGTGGTAGGCATACCAAAGTGTTGCAATTATGCCGACGACTAAAAGTGAAATGCTGAACCAGTTTGAATATTCAGGTGAGGCTAGATGTTCGATACCCAAAGACCATCCAATCATTGCCACTACTAATAAAATGAAGCCGCCTAAATCAAATGTTTTGACTGAAGGTTCTTTTAAATTAGGCATGACTTTTAATGTCATTAAGATGCCTAAGATACCCATGGGAATGTTAATCAGGAAAATCCAGTGCCAAGTTGCAACTTCAACTAACCAGCCACCCAAAGTTGGACCCGCCAGAGGCCCGAGTAAACCTGCAAGACTCATTAAGCTCATTGCAGCTAAGAACTGAGTTCGAGGAATAATTTTTAAAAGTGATAGTCTGCCAACAGGAAGTAATAACGCTCCACCCACGCCTTGGATGACTCGGAAAAATAAGAGTTCATTGAGGCTCTGAGAAAGACCACAACCCAAAGAGGCTAGAGTAAAAATAACGATTGCCGATAAGAAAATATTTCTAACACCAAAGCGGTCTGCTAACCAGCCACTTAACGGAATGCAGGCGGCTACTGATAAGACATAGGCCACCACTACACTGTGCATGCGTAAAGGATCTTCATTTAAATGGTGAGCCATTGCAGGAATAGCAGTATTTACAATCGTTGTGTCCAAAGCCTGCATAAAAAAGCCAATGGAAACCAAAAGAACCAGTAAGCGATATTCAGGTTGCAAGGCTTGGTGAGTCGGCGTGGCATTCATAACATTTGAAAGTTAACGTTTTGGTCTAGTGTAAAACAAATTGAAAGTAAAAAAAGTAAGACAATGTTGATTACCCCATTACTAAATCTAAGTGCTTTTGAAGATGGCGGTAAAATAGTTAAAACAAAAAAAGCGGCAGAACCGCTTTTTTATGGAGAGTAGGTAGGTAACTAAACAACAAATCTTTTCGGCATTTTTAAATTTTTAATGACGTTATAAATTTGATTAACATCATCACATACAATTAATTTAGCTCGGTGCTGAAGGGGAAGAAAACCTTCTTGAACCGCATGGTCTAGCTGGGCAATCAATGCATTATAAAAGCCATTTACGTTATATAAAATCATGGGTTTTTGGTGTTGGTTAAGTTGGCCCCAAGTGGCTATTTCCAATATTTCTTCGAATGTTCCTAAACCGCCTGGTAATGCAATAAATGCACTTGCACGCTCTGCCATCATGGCTTTGCGCTCGTGCATTGTTTCTACAACATGTAATTCGGTTAAGCCTGCATGGGCTACTTCATAATCGAGCATAAATTCAGGAATGACACCGACAGCTTCTCCGCCGTTTGCGAGAACGCTTTCAGCAACTTGTCCCATTAAACCAATACTGGCGCCGCCATAGACTAAACCGAAACCTTGGTCAGCAATTCCATGAGCGAGTTCAATTGCCTTTTCTCGGTAGATGGGATTATTTCCTGCACGTGAACCACAATATAATGCAATAAGAGGTTGTTTTGTTTTTACAGCTGTTATTGGTGAATCATTTACTGCCATTGTTAATACGCTATTCATTGCTTTATTTTCACCTTATCACGTTCATATTTCTTGTCTACACTAAGCAAAAGATATGACAACTTTATAAGCAGATTTATAGTAAAGACTTATGTTTTGTATGGGTTTGGTGAATGCCTGTCATGAACAAATAAAAATGATGAATTTATGTTAAATCTTGCCTATACTAAAAATTCGTTTAACAACATATGAACAAATATGGGTAGTGGTTGTAGTCGCTCCGTTTTAATTTCTTGTCCTAAAAAAACATTTTCCCTCCTTTGTATGGGCATACCTGCTGTGTTGCCAAATAAAGATAAAATCCAGTCAGCACAGGAGCAGGATCGATGATCTTTGAATGGATGTCTGATCCATCTGCTTGGGTGGGTTTAGCAACTTTAATCGTTCTTGAAATTGTATTGGGGATTGATAACCTCGTTTTCATCGCTATTTTGGCCGAAAAACTGCCACCAGAGCAGCGAGGCAAGGCTCGAAAACTGGGATTATTATTGGCCTTGGGCATGCGTATGCTCTTGTTGGCTGCTATTGCTTGGGTCGTAACACTTACTCATCCACTCTTCCATATTTTTGATCATGCTTTTTCTGGCCGTGATTTGATTTTGTTGTTCGGTGGTGTGTTCTTGCTCTTTAAAGGCACCATGGAATTGCACGAGCGTTTGGAAGGCAAACAACTGCAAAAAGAAGACAATCCAGTTCATGCTGCGTTTTGGATGGTTATTGTCCAGATTGTTGTACTTGATGCGGTCTTCTCGTTAGATAGTGTGATTACTGCCGTGGGGATGGTCAAAGACAAGAGTGTCATGATGCTGGCAATGATTGTTGCTGTCGGAATTATGTTCTGGGCATCAAAACCACTCATGGACTTTGTGAATAAGCATCCAACGGTGGTTATTCTGTGTCTTGGCTTCTTGATGATGATTGGTTTCTCTTTGGTGGTGGAAGGTTTTGGTTTCCATATTCCTAAGGGCTACTTATATGCTGCAATTGGTTTCTCAATTTTGGTGGAAATTATCAACCAGAGCATGCGCCGTAATCAGGAAAAGATGGTTACAACCACAGACTTGCGTTATCGCACTGCCTCTGCGGTTTTACGTATGTTAGGAAGCAAAAGCAGTGGTTCTAGCTCAGATACACAATCTTCTGATAAAGAAGATGTATTGGCTACACAAGCTTTTGCAGATGAAGTGTTTGATGAAGATAATGGCGTTTATCACAGTGTGTTAGTGCAAGGTGTTCTCGGTTTATCAGAACGTCCTGTAAAGTCTGTTATGACCCCAAGGCCTGAGCTTGAGTGGATTGATTTAGATGACGAACCGGAAGTTTTAAAAGAACGTTTAATGTCAATGACACACTCTCGTTTGATTGTTGCACGTGGTGAACTTGATAATATCGAGGGTATTGCACTCACTCATAAAGTTCTAAATGGCTTTATTGAAACAGGTGTGGTCGATTTCCAAAAGCATTTACGTGAACCTGTTATTGTGCATGAAAATGCTCAAGTACTTATGGTGATGGAGCAATTACGTCAAGCACCGTTACAAATGGCAATCGTTTTAAATGAATACGGTTCAATTGAAGGTATTGCAACGCCAATCGATATTTTAGAAGCCATTGCGGGTGAATTCCCTGACGAAGATGAGTTAGATGCAGCCGCTGAGAGTTTGGCAGATGGTTCATTAATACTTGAAGGTTCAACAGACATTCGCCACGTATCTCTTTTATTAGGCCGTGATTTGGTCGATGAAAGTGAACAGTATTCAACTTTGTCGGGTTACTTGTTATTCCATTTAGGCCGCTTACCAGAAAATGGTGAAGCTGTTGAAGCAGATGGTTATCGCTTTGAAGTGATTACGATGGAAGGTCATAAAATCGAGAAAGTTCATATTGTTTCTATCGAACAAGATGAATCAAAAGATTAAATGACATTTTAAGTCTAGAAACATCATAAAATAGCTCAACTCTGAGCTATTTTTTATTTGAGAAACACAGAATGACTCAACACACTTGTCCATGTGGAAAAGGCAGCTATGCAGAATGTTGTGAGCCTTTACATTTAGGCATATCAAAAGCCCTGACAGCAGAGCAGCTGATGCGTTCGCGTTATAGTGCTTTTGCATTACAGCAAATTGATTATATTTTGAAAACAACCGCTTTAGGTCAGCAAACTGCACTTGATAAAGATGCAATTGCAGACTGGAGTAAACAAAATCAATGGTTGGGTTTAGAGGTCGTTAATACCAAAGAAAAACTAGATAAAACCCATGCACAGGTTGAATTCAAGGCACATTATCATGATGGGCAAAAAGCTCAGGTTCATCATGAAGTTTCACATTTTGTATATCAGCAACAACAATGTTTTTTTCTTGATCCTACGGTAGATATGCATGTCACGATGAAACAACCTTGTGTATGTGGCTCTGGAAAAAAATTTAAACAATGCTGTGCACAATTCATATAACTTTACCTTAAAATACCCGCACCGTTTGGCCTGAGGGAAAGGGCGATGTTACTCACCGTTATTTATATTATTGCGATTACTGCTGAAGCCATGACAGGCGCATTGTCTGCTGGGCGACGGAGTATGGACTGGTTCGGTGTCGTACTGATTGCCTGTGTGACTGCTTTAGGGGGCGGATCGGTACGTGATGTATTACTCGGCCACTATCCTTTAACTTGGGTAAAACATCCTGAATATTTGGTTCTGACGTGTTGTGCTGCATTTGTCACAATTATTATCGCCAAATGGATGCGTCACTTACATAACATCTTTTTGGTGCTCGATGCCTTAGGTCTAATCGGATTTACCATTATTGGTTGTCAGATTGCCTTGCAAATGGGGCATGGTTTTGTGGTATCGGCTGTAGCAGGGGTGTTAACTGGAGTTTCTGGCGGTATTTTACGTGACATTTTATGTAACGATGTCCCATTCGTTTTCCGTCGCGAACTTTATGCGAGTATTGCTTTTGTAGCAGTCATTTGCTACTGGGTATGCTTAGATTTGGGATTCAGTTTAGAGTTAACTGTTGTTTCAACCTTAATTTTCGGTTTTACCCTGCGTCTGATTGCGATCTATTTCGGCTTAGAAATGCCTAAGTTTATTTATAAAGATGACGATGCAGAATCAGCTTCATCAACCGATGAACATTAATTATGCAGAATGCGATGTGAGCATGCTATAACAATTAAATATTGTATTGCTCACTTATTCTTTCCAGTAGAGTTTTCTTATGGATCTGGTTTCACGTATACAAAATCTTCCAATTGGCAAATTCCACTACACATTATTGTGGGTGGTTGGGTTAGGTTGGATGTTTGATGCGATGGACACCGGTATCATTGCTTTTATCATGACAACGCTTGTTAAAGACTGGGCATTAACACCAGCCCAAAGCGGTTGGATTGTCAGTATTGGCTTTGTAGGAATGGCTATTGGAGCAGTTTGCTCGGGGGCTTTAGCAGATCGGTTTGGTCGAAAGACAATATTTGCCACGACCATGGCAATTTATAGTATTGCGACTGCCTTATGTGCTTTTGCTCCAGATTTGAAATGGTTATTGATTTTTCGTTTTATTGTTGGCCTTGGACTTGGTGGGCAGCTACCTGTTGCGGTGACATTAGTGAGTGAATATATACCCTCACATGTACGTGGTCGTTTTATTGTATTACTTGAAAGTTTTTGGGGTTTAGGCTGGTTAGTTGCTGCGTTAATTTCTTATTTTATTATTCCTAAATTTGGCTGGCATATTGCATTTCTAATGGGCGGCTTCCCTCTGATTTATATTCTAGTGATTTGGAAAAAACTGCCCGAATCGATACCGTACCTGATTAACCGTGGTCGTATCGAAGAAGCGCATGCATTGGTACAAAAACTAGAAGCTCAGGCAGGTGTTCAAATTGTTCATCACATTGAAGTTGTGCCTGTCGCTATACAACAAAAGGTCTCTTTTAAACAACTTTGGAGTGGCCCTTTTGCACGCCGTAGTTTAATGCTTTGGCTCATCTGGTTTGGAATCGTATATTCCTACTACGGTATCTTTACGTGGTTGCCAAGTTTATTGGTAAAACAGGGCTATGACATTGTTAAATCTTTTGAATATGTTTTGCTGATGATTTTGGCACAACTACCAGGTTACTTGGCAGCGGCATGGTTTGTAGAACGATTGGGTAGAAAAATTACACTCGCTTCATTTATCGGGTTTTGTGCATTGTCTGCATATTTCTTTGGACAAGCTGACAGCGTAAACAGCATTATGTTTTGGGGCTGCCTCATGTCGTTCTTCAATTTAGGGGCATGGGGAGTGTTATATACCTATACACCAGAACAATATCCAGCCAATATTCGAGCTTTTGGTTCGGGCTGGGCATCGGCAATGGGGCGTTTAGGTGGAATTTTAGCGCCGATTGTGGTTACCCATATGATGGTTGCAAAGCATGGGTTTAGCCATGTTTTTATGATGTTTACTGTTGTTTTACTTTTGGTCGCAGCTGTAATTTTAATATTAGGTGAAGAAACCCAAGGGAAAAGACTAGAGTCGATAGGTCTCTAGTTTTGCCTAACTTTATAGCAAGTAACTAAAAATATAGAGAGATGAGACATAATTTGACGCTCAGGTGACAGACTCCCTCTTGTGTCTGTAACATAGCCCACTTAGCATAAGACTCATTTAAAATAACGACTGATTTGGAAGATAAGCTGACTATGACCAGCCTTGCGCATCAAGCGACAGAAAACCGCTCTGTAGCCGAATTTACTGAACAGGCTTACCTGAATTATGCCATGTACGTCATTATGGATCGTGCATTGCCGCATATCAGTGATGGCTTAAAGCCTGTACAGCGCCGTATTGTCTTTGCCATGAGCGAGCTAGGCTTAAAAAATAGTGGTAAGCCAAAAAAATCAGCACGTACAGTAGGTGATGTGCTAGGTAAATACCATCCTCATGGTGACTCGGCATGTTATGAGGCGATGGTCTTGATGGCTCAGCCATTTAGTTATCGTTATCCTTTAATTGAAGGACAAGGTAACTGGGGAGCACCAGATGATCCTAAGTCATTTGCTGCGATGCGTTATACCGAAGCAAAACTTTCTGCCTACAGTGAGTTGTTGTTAAATGAGTTAGGTCAGGGCACAACTGACTGGCAAGATAACTTTGATGGTTCATTAAAAGAACCTATTACGTTGCCAGCGCGTATTCCTAATATTCTACTCAACGGCACAACTGGTATTGCGGTTGGTATGGCGACCGATATTCCGCCGCATAATTTACGTGAAGTGATTAAAGGAACGATTGCCTTAATTCGTAACCCGCAAACTTCAGATGAAAAATTGGCTGAATATATTCCAGCGCCAGATTTGCCAACAAAAGCTGAAATTATTACGCCGCCAGAAGAATTACTCAAAATCCAGACCACTGGTCGTGGTAGTTACCGCATGCGAGCGGTTTATACCATCGAAAAAAATGAAATCGTGATTACTGAATTGCCTTATCAAGTATCGGGCTCTAAGGTGATTACTCAAATTGCCGACCAAATGCAGGCTAAAAAACTACCATTAGTCGTTGATATCCGTGACGAGTCGGATCATGTAAACCCAACACGCTTAGTGATTGTACTTCGCTCTAACCGCATCGATGCAGAAGCGGTAATGAGCCACTTATTTGCAACCACTGATTTAGAGTCGAGCTACCGTGTTAATTTAAACATGATTGGTGAGGATGGTCGTCCTCAAGTTAAATCGATTCGTCGTATCTTGCTTGAATGGATTGAAATCCGTAAAAAAACGGTAACTCGCCGTTTGGAATATCATTTAAACCGAATTGAAAAACGCCTGCATATTTTGGCAGGTCTTTTAATTGCTTATCTTGATATTGATACAGTGATTCGTATTATTCGTGAAGAAGATCAGCCTAAACCTGTATTAATGGAACATTTCAATATTGATGAGATACAGGCAGAAGCAATTTTAGAACTCAAGTTGCGTCATTTAGCAAAACTTGAAGAGATGGAAATCCGTCAAGAACAGGATGAGCTTGCTGCAAAAGCTGCCATTATTCGTGAGCAATTAGAAAATCCAGAATCTTTAAAAAATCTGATTATTGGCGAATTAAAAGAAGACGCGAAAAAGTTTGGTGATGAACGCCGCTCTCCAATCGTGGCGCGTGCCGAAGCTGTTCAGATTAAAGAGCAGGATTTAATGCCAGCTGAACCAGTAACGGTGGTTTTATCTGAAGCGGGATGGATTCGTGCTGCAAAAGGTGCGGATGTTGATGCTGAGAACTTAAACTATCGTGCGGGCGATCAATATTTAAGTCACGCTGTGGGTAAAACCAATCAACGAATTTATTTCCTTGATGAGACAGGGCGTAGTTATGCCTTACCTATTAGCAGTTTGCCATCAGCAAGAGGTTTGGGCGAACCTTTAAGTTCTAAACTTGCTCCTGCAAGTGGTGTGTCGTTTATTCAGGTTTATCTAGAAGACGAAGAGTCTGAACTTATCGCTGCAAGTACCTCTGGTTATGGGTTTAAAACTCAAACCAAACAGTTAGATACCAATGCCAAGGCTGGTAAGACATTCTTGTCTGTTCCTGAAAAATCAAAAGCTCTACCATTGATATCTGCCCAAAATATGACGCACTTAGCGGTGCTCAGTTCAACAGGTCGACTCTTAATCATTGATTTGGCAGAACTACCAAATCTAAATAAGGGTAAAGGTAATAAGTTGATACAACTTGATGCGAAAGAGCAAATTTTATCCATGACAACCCTGAACTTAGATGAAATAATTCAGGTGGTTGCAGGTCAGCAACATCTAAAATTAAAAGGTGATGATCTACAAAAATATATGGGTAAACGAGCTTCAAAAGGTCAGCTCTTACCACGTGGATATCAAAAAGCAAATAAACTGTTGATTCAGAGATAAAGCTAGCGTCTGGCAACATAAATACGCTATATATGGCAACATGTTTAAGCAATGAACTGAACTTGTTGGTATTGAATAACGATTAAAAGGACAGCAATTTGGAGTACGTAATTTGTACTCCATGCAAAAAAATTTGGCAGGGTTAAATTGTCAAAACTTCTGTCTCATAATCTTGTTCGAAGTGTCATGAATGTGCCAATAAGTTTTAAATATGTTCTGGCACCAAGAAGCTAAAGAATAGCTGGGGCATTGAATAACAGTTATTACTAAGGATTACGAATCGGAGATAATGGCATTATGGAAAAAATTTGGTTTGCAGAATACCAAAAAACAGGGATTCCAGAAACAGTAGCATTGCCTGCGGAAAATACCTCACTTGTTGATATTTTTGAGAGTAATTTCCAAAAATTTGGTTCTCGCGATGCCTTTATCTTTATGGATAAAGCGATGTCATTTAATGAGTTAGAGCTTGCAAGCCGTAAGTTCGCGACCTATTTGCAAAATTTGGGGTTAGCAAAAGGAACTCGTGTGGCAGTGATGATGCCGAATGTATTGCAGTATCCTGTAGTTGCATTAGCTGTTTTACGTGCAGGCTTGGTGTTAGTGAATGTTAACCCACTTTATACTGCGCGTGAACTTGAGCATCAATTAAATGACTCAGGTGCAGAAGTACTTGTAATTATCGAAAACTTTGCCAGTGTTTACCAAAGCATTTTAGGCAAAACTCCAGTGAAGCACGTTGTAGTTGCATCAGTCGGAGATATGCTCGGTACACTCAAAGGTACTTTGGTGAACTTTGTATTACGTAAAGTACGTAAGCAAATTCCAGCTTGGAATATTCCAGGACACGTTAAATTTAATTCAGCATTAAATAAAGAAAATGCGAGTAATTATAAGCGTCCGACTTTAACTTTAAGTGACACTGCTGTACTTCAATACACTGGTGGTACAACAGGCGTTTCAAAAGGTGCAGAGCTTACTCATCGTAATCTTGTAGCAAACTTACTCCAGTGTGATGGCATTTTCCAAAGTAAGTTTGGAGCAAATGATGGCGCTAAAGGCGACCGTATCGTTTGTGCATTGCCGCTTTATCATATTTTTGCGTTCATGGTTTGCGCGATGTACGGTATGTATAAAGGTCAAGCAAATATCTTGATTCCGAACCCTCGTGATTTACCAGCTGTTATTAACGAATTACGTAAATATCAACCATCATTCTTCCCAGCGGTAAACACATTGTTTAATGCTTTAGTGAACAATGAAGAATTCCGTCAACTTGACCATAGCAGGTTAAAAATGGCAATGGGCGGTGGTATGGCCGTTTTACCTTCTACAGCAGAAGCTTGGAAGAAAATTACTGGCACAACCATTATTGAAGGTTATGGCTTGTCAGAAACCTCACCAGTAGCAACAGCAAATCCACCTGCTTCTACTGAATTTAGTGGCACCATTGGTATTCCATTACCTTTAACTGAAGTTGCTATTTTAGATGATGACGGTAAAGAAGTTGCTTTAGGTGAGCAAGGTGAAATCTCGATTCGCGGTCCTCAAGTAATGAAAGGCTACTGGAACCGTGCTGATGAGACAGCTAAAGTCATGACAGCAGATGGTTTCTTCCGTACTGGCGACATCGGTGTGATGGATAGCCGTGGATATACAAAAATTGTAGACCGTAAAAAGGATATGATTTTGGTTTCTGGCTTTAACGTTTACCCAAGTGAAATCGAAGAAGTTATTGCTAAGCATCCAAAAGTATTGGAAGTTGCAGCAATTGGCGTTCCAGATGAAAAATCAGGTGAAGTGCCAAAACTCTTTATTGTGAAAAAAGATCAAAGCTTGACGACTGAGGAAGTTTTGAGCTTCGCTAAAGAAAACTTAACAGGCTATAAGCGCCCTCGTTATGTTGAGTTTATGGATGAATTACCAAAATCTAATGTAGGCAAAATTTTACGTAAAGACTTACGTAAACCAGCCTAAACAGTTAATAAAAAAAGCGCCTTAGGGCGCTTTTTTTTATTTTAGATTTTATGGCTTTTTATAAACCAGCGGTCTATATAAGGACGTCCAATTCCGACCATCCCAACAAAAACAAGCATTGTGCCGAGTTGCAGGCGTAAGTGAGTTAAATCAAGCTGACCATAACTTAAATAATTATCTGCTAAGCAATATATCGTAATCACAATGAGCCAGTGCCACAAAGTAAGTCGTTTAATACCGACTGCAATAAAGGTAATTGTTAAAATAACAAAGGTGCCAAGTGTCGATTGCCAATTTAAATTTGCACAAATCACACTAAGTAAAAAAGCCATAATAGGGAGTACGATCTTTAATATGCGATCTATCTGAAGTTGGTTCTGTTTTTGCTTATCCAAGACTTCAAACAATTCTTTTTGATCAGGTTGTTGCATACATGGCCCTATTAATCAGTGATGACAAGTGATTGCATAAAATTTCAGGTAAAAACGCAATGTTATGATAGCATGATCAACAGTATTTTCAGTGTTGGATGGCACTATGCAGGGCATCAGCGGCATTATCTATATTATTTTAGTGGCATGTTTGCTGCCATACGCATTTACCGTAATTGCAAAGTTTACAGGCGGGTTTCAGCCTGCTGATAATCAAAACCCGAGAGCTTTTTTTGCCAAAACAACGGGTCTAGCTGCTCGCGCTAATGCCGTACAACAAAATAGCTTTGAAAGCTTACCTTTATTTTTAACGGCTATTTTAATGGCCGAATACATGGTTGTTCCAGAATATTTTATTCTGAGATTAGGTTGGGCATATATTATTTTAAGAGTTATTTATGGGATCTGTTATTTAAGTAACTGGGCAACTTTGCGGTCGATTGTCTGGTTCTTATCTATATTGTGCCCAATCTTCTTATTAGTGGTTACGATTAAACTGACTTGAGTGTCATTCTGTCATCATTCATATCAACTTTCGCGTGTGCGCATTGTATAATCGGCATCATTTTGATGATATCCACGCTATAATCGGGTGGATTTTACATCTGACTTCATAACGAAAGAGTATTGATATGAGTTACAGCGATATCCCAGCAGGTAAAGATGCCCCAAATGACATTTATGTCATCATTGAAATTCCTGCAAATGCAGCACCAATTAAATATGAAATCGACAAAGATTCTGATGCATTGTTTGTAGACCGTTTCATGGGTACAGCAATGTTCTATCCAGCGAACTATGGTTATGTTCCAAATACTTTGTCTGAAGATGGCGACCCGTTAGACGTACTTGTTGTAACTCCACATCCTGTTGCTGCTGGTTCTGTAATTCGTTGCCGTCCAGTAGGCAAATTAAAAATGGAAGATGACGGTGGTATCGATGCGAAATTAATCGCTGTTCCACACGAAAAATTGTCTCCATTGTATAAAGATGTTAAAGAATATACAGATCTTCCTCCGCTATTGATTAGCCAAGTTGAGCATTTCTTCAGTCACTATAAAGATTTAGAACCAGGTAAGTGGGTAAAAATCAGTGGTTGGGAAGGTGCTGATGTTGCTAAAGCTGAAGTATTAAAAGCAATTGAAGCTGCTAAATAAGCTTTAATTGATAAAGCTCAGAATGCCTCAATTGATATTCTGAGCTTAATAAAAAACCTACATCTGTTGCTAGACGTAGGTTTTTTTATGCTTGATAGATTTGTGAATTAGAATAATTTCACAGGAATATCAAGGAATAAACGCCATTCATTGGTGTCACCAATGTAAGCACCTTGGTATGAATCACTTGCACGATAGTACGAGTTACGAATACGAAGGCTTGCATCTTTAGCAAAACCGCTTTGAACTGTATATTTCACTTGGTTAAAGAACTCACGTTCTTGAGCACTGTCAGTTACATTTCTAACTTTGATGTCCCAACCATATACAAATGCAGTTGTCCAGTTTAAACCAGGTAATACGCCTAACTTACCAAAATCAACGTTGTACTGAATTTGTGCAGATTTTTCATCGTTACCGATGAAGTCAGACATGTAAGAGTTCGGTAAATAGATGCTTTGGAAACCATCAGCATTTTGACCATAGTCATAACCAACATTACCACTGTTTTGTTGGTACGCTAACATCACACTATGTGGGCCAGTTGCATAAGTTCCTGAAACTGCCCAGATATTATTGGTCTTTTCTTCGCCTGCTATACCATCATTACCATAATTTGGTGCTACAGCCCCAGTTGCCGAGTAAGTATGTGCACTTGCATCGAATTTAGTATGGTAACCACTAAAATCATAAGTTAATGAACTGTCATTCGCCAAAGGCTGTTTAAAGTTTACATTTACATAATGGCGTTCAAGCGCATTTTTGCTGTCTAAACCATAATAAGATGCATTTAAATTATCATCAAACTTGTATTTTGCGCCCCAAACAATGGCACGATCAAGGCCTCTGCCAGAAGCATCAGCATCAGTATTGATTTGATCAGACATTTGGTCTTTAGTAAATTTACCAGCAACCAATTCAAGGTTCTTGATTTCATGGCTGGTTAATAAAGTACCTGTAAAATATTCAGGAACCATACGTCCAGTATTACTTGCAAGAACAGGTAAATCGAGTACTTGAGTACCGTAACGTACTGTTGTATTCGAGAAACGTGCTTTAACGCTACCACCACCACGAGCCCAGTGATCGTAAGCCGAGCCGTCGTTGTTTTTTGGAATCATTTGATTTCCGGCATTTTTATTTTCGCCGATTTTAAATGAACCGTCACCAACAACGCCAACGCCGAAGCCAACAATACCAGGAGTAAAGCCAGAATCGATACTTACAATTGCTGACTGAGCAAATGAGCTAGTATCTTTCGCGCCCTGTTTTTTGTCACGGCTGATATAACCTGTACGGAAGAGAATAGAACCGTTCGCATCTTCAACAAATCCTTTTGCCTCACTTTGCTCGCTTGCCTGAGCTGAGGAAATTATTGCCGCAGAAATGAGAACTGCTAATGTAAGTTTTTGTGCATTTAGCATATTTAAAGAACCTCATAAAAACGATAAATCCTGTGCCTTGTTATTATTCAGGGCCTAGGATTTGAATCAATTGTATAAGTAATCTATAAAAAAGATATATTTTTGTTGATTTTATTTTATATATGCTATGCAGAAATTGATTAATGTGTTACTGGTTGTTTACTAAATTTACTATTAACCTTTTATACTTAATGTATTGTTTAAAATAAAAAAAGTAATTTATTTTTTAGTGTATTTTTACCATTTATTTTATATTCCAAGCTCAAAATATAGTTGATTCTTCTGTTTGTTTTTTGATCTTTTTTGGTGGATATGTTTACTTTTTAATCTCATGCTAAGTTGCTTTTTTCGACGATTTATTTTAAATAGTTTTTAAAGTGTTACTTTATAACATTATTCTGAAGAGTAATGTACAAAAATGGATCACAATAATAAGCCAATCGAATTTAGTTGAGTTGATCAAATTTGGTGCGATATTTTGCGTGAATTTTGTGCATTACTCTTTTTTCTCATATGACTGATTAAAAAAGACCCAAAATAGTTCATAAGTTTAAAAATAGAAAAAATAAAGAAATTTAATTAAATGAAATGCCCATTTACAGACCATTAAACGCCCAGCTTTAAGAAATTTACGTAATTTTTATATTTCTTATTTAAGGTTAAATAGAAATTTTACATTGAGTAAATGAATACTTCCTATCTCGGTTACTAGTTTCCGATAAGGGGTTTCCATATGTTTATTATTTCTAATTGCACAAGAATTTTATTTTATTCTATTGTTTTTTATAGGTATATATTTATAAAAAATAAGCAGGGGTTTCATTGTAAAACAAGTTTGATCTCAAAATTAATGAAGTGCGTTGATAGTAAGTATGGAATTGGCACAGCAATTGCTAAAGCTTAAGTAACACAATGTGTTTTATATACATAAATCGTGCATTCATTATGGGGGAGATCAGAATGATGAAATTTGCACTTAAGACCTTAGGTCTTGGTATCTTTGCAGCAGGCTCAACTATGGTTATGGCTGAACCTGCACCATCTTTTTATGGCATCACCGCAACAGGAAATGTAGCGGCAACTACAGACTACCGTTTCCGCGGAGTTACTCAATCCTCAAATAACCCTGCAATTCAAGGTGGTTTTACTTTTTCTCATAAGTCTGGTGCTTATTTATCACTTTGGGGTTCAAGTGTCGATTTTGGAGTAACTGGCAACTCAACAGAAACTGATGTGGCTTTGGGTTATACCAATACTTTGAAATTAACGGATACGCTTGCACCTACTTATGATGTCGGTGTAATTCATTATGGCTATATTGGTTCTGGTCATAGTTTTGACCGTAATGGCATTGGTTATGATGGTAAAAATGGGTTAGATTTTAATGAAGTTTACGGGAAATTAACTTTTGCTGATTCTTTATTTAAAGGGGATGCACTTAGCGTAGGTGTGAACTATTCAGATGATTACTGGGCTCATTCTAAGCAGTTCTGGTATTTTAATGTCGGTTATTCAGCGCCAATTGCAGATACAGGATTTACTGGACTTGCATCAGTTGGCTATAACAAGTTCAAAAATAAAGATGCTTTAGCCGTAGTTGCGGGTGGTCCAGGTAAAGACGATAGCTATATCGATTATAAAGTGGGTGTAAACCGTAACATTCTAGGCATTTTGGCTGAGCTAGATGTTGTTGGTACAGACATTAGTACTTCTGGTATGACTGATGCTCAGAAAAAACCTTATGACACAGGTCTAGTGTTTAGTTTAACTAAAACATTCTAAGTTTATGCTGTAAAAAAGCGGGTTTATTGACCCGCTTTTTTATTAGTTTTCTATTTCACAAAGTAGTCGTTTTAACTGGTTAAGCTCAATATCCGCAGCTTTAGACAGTGGCTTACGTGGTGAACCCGCAGCAACACCTTTTAGCTGTAAACCTGCTTTAATCGTTTTGGGTAAACCACCAGTTACAATAAAGCGTAGTAGAGGAAGTTGCTGATAAAATGACTTCTGGGCCTGTTCTAATTCACCATTTTTTATATGTTCGATAAGTTGTTGAGGTTGTTGACCTAACAGATTTGGTGCTGCTGTACACCAACCGCTTGCTCCAGCACATAAAGCTTCTAAAGCTAGAGGATTACATCCGTTATAAAATGGGAGTTCTCCTTTTGAGAGCTCTTGAATTTTATGCATACGTTGAATGTCACCGCTGCTTTCTTTCACCATCGTAATATTTGCAATGTTGTTAAACATGCGCACGATTAATTCTGGAGACATATCAACACCACTAGTTGCAGGGTTGTTATAAATCATAATCGGCAAAGTCGTTGTTTGGGCAATTGCCTGATAATATTCAAAAATTTCTTGATCTGTTAGCTTCCAATAAGATACAGGAATCACCATAAGTGCATCTGCACCATAGCTTTGAGCGATCTGCGCTTTTTTAATGGCTTGATCTGTCGTGAGTTCTGAAATTCCAATAATGACAGGCACACGTTTGTTAATGCTTTCAATTGAAGTTTTAGCGACTAAGCACCACTCATCCCATTCAAGATAAGCGCTTTCGCCTGTACTGCCCAAAGGTGCAATCGCATCGCAGCCGTTTTCAATAAGCAAATCGAGCATCTGTTTTAAAACAGGAAGATTAATGGTGTTGTCATCAGAAAAAGGAGTAACAGGGTAGCCAATAATGCCGTTTAGTTTCATGGTCGAAATCTCTTTTTAAATACAGTCAGGATGTTTTTTCAAAGCTTTACGTGTGTAGTAAGCAAAGTTCACTTTGTTACGTTTATCGGTAGATACCCAGTCATGAGCTTCCGTTGCTAAATCGTGTGGGATCGGCTGAATTTGCCCAGCAGACATGGCTAGTAGTTGCAGTTGAGCTGCGCGTTCAATTAAAAGAGCCAAGTTGCATGCTTCTTCAATGGTTTTTCCTGTGACCAGTTGACCATGGTGAGACAATAAAACAGCACGGTTTTTACCCAGAGCAGAAGAAATCAAAATACCTTCTTCGTTACCTACAGGAACACCTGGCCAATGGCCTACAAAAGAGCAATCTTCATAGAGTGCACAAACATCCATTTGAGAAATCATGAGCGGAATTTGAAGCATCGACAAAGCAGCTACATGAGTCGGATGCGTATGGATAATACAGTTCACCTCTGGGTGCTCTTTATAAATCCACGTATGAAAGCGGTTGGCTGGGTTTGCCATACCTTCTTGATTGATGGGTTCTAAGTCTTGATTCACCTCAAGCAAGTTTGAGTCAGTAATTTCATCAAAACCTAAACCAAAACGTTGGGTAATAAAGGAATCTTTATTTTCACTACGGCAAGTAATTTGGCCTGCTAAACCAGAATCATGGCCATGATCAAATAAAATACGACAAGTGAGTGCAAGCTTTTGGCGGTCAGTTAAATCTGAGTCACTAATCCACTTTTGCATATTTTGCTGTGCGTGTTGCATGAGGTCTTGTTTGTTTACAGAAGTAGTCTTCATCTCTTCTCCAGTCCAGTTGACCAAATTAAGTAGGTGAAGGCAGAATAGAAAACAACTGGATGAATCAATACATCCAGTTTTTATAAGTTATATGGTCCAGATGGGGCAAATATGCTAAGACCTTGGCAAGTACATTTTCGTATCGATGAAAGAGAAGAAAAGACGGTTTTTCTAAAACTGACCAACTTGATTAGTCAGGAAATTTTAAGTGGCCGGTTGGCGCAAGGGACTATGCTGCCGGGGTCTCGTAGCCTATCAAAAGAATTAGGAATTAATCGGAAAACGGTACAAGCGGTCTATGAAGAATTAGAAGCGCAAGGCTGGCTTGTGACTCGCCCTCGAAAAGGCACATTTGTGGCAGATGTTTTGCCAGAAAAAAAACTCCAAATAGAGTCAATATCTGAGCGTAAAGTTAATGAGAAGCCAATAATCCAAGAAGTTGCTTTATATCCACATAACGATGGTGTACCAGATCCACGGCTTATTCCGTATGAGTTATTTTCAAGAGCCTATCGGCATGCATTGATTAAAATTACCCAAAACCAGTACATGGGTTATGGAAACCCCCAAGGTATGATTGAGTTAAGACAAGCCTTACAACAAATGTTGTCGATGGAACGTTTTATGAATGTTGCCGAAGATGAGATTTGTATTGTACGTGGTAGCCAGATGGGAATTTTTGTTGCATCCCGTGCATTACCCAATCGGCAGGGAGTTATTGTTGTTGAAGAGCTTTATTATCCATCTGCTTTTAAAGCATTCCAGTCGAATGGTTTTCAGGTCGTTTCTGTCAAATTAGATGAACAAGGCATTGTCATTGAAGATTTAGAACGGATTTTAAAAGAACACTCGGTTGCTGCCATTTATACAACTCCGCATCATCAATATCCTACAACTGTCACCATGCCAATGAGTCGCCGTCTTCAACTCTTAGAGCTTTCAAAAAAATGGGGCTTTTATATTATTGAAGATGATTATGATCATGAATTCCACTATGACAGTCGGCCTATGCCACCCTTAGCGAGTTTGCCTCATTCTGAATTAGTCATTCATGTTGGTTCATTGTCAAAGGTCTTTGCACCTGGGATTCGTTTAGGCTACATCGTGGCATCGTCACCCATCATTCAATCGATTACTGAAGATATTTTATTGATTGATCGGCAAGGTAATAATATTACTGAACTTGCCTTAGCAGATTTAATGCAACGGGGTGAAATTAAAAGACACATCCGTAAAATGAAAAAAATATATCAGCTACGCCGTGACCATGCGTTAACTGAGTTCCACCGAATTTTTGCAGAGAGTGTTCAGGTACAACCACCCGCGGGTGGAATGGCTTTATGGGTAAAATTCCAGAAACCATTTACTCAAGATCAGCTTATAAAAATAAAAGAACTCAACATTGATACAGAGCATAAATTTAAAAAACTCGAGTCTTCTAATCGCTGTATTCGCTTTGGTTTTGCAGCTTTATCAGAGAAAGAAATCACTTCTTTAATCGAGACCTTAAATCAAGTTCTTAACAAAGGAACAGAGGACTCATCATCCGCTGTTTCATTTTAAGAAAGCTCACTCTAATTGATCTTTATACTTTTGAATTTCTGAGACAAAGCTAAGCAGAAAGGGTGTAATTTGTGACTTATATTGTTCAGTTTGTAGCATCTCAACAATTTGTTCAGGGGATTTGCTAAGAAGAGAGAAGCGTAAAAATAAATCTTCAAAAAAATTGCTACTCACTGTCGACAATACTCTTCTTAAAGAAACCAGCATATCGTCGCCGCGGCCAGATGCATGAACTAGAACAATAGGCTTGTCTATGATTTCGGTGCGGGAAACCATCCAATCAATTGCATTTTTAAGACCGCCTGGAATACAACGAATATATTCAGGACTTGAGATGATAATGCCATCTGAGGCAGAAACAGATTTGATGAATTCTTCTACTACGGCAGGCGTTTTTTCTCCTTCATCATCTGGAGAAAAGATAGGAAGATTATTAATTTGATCGAAAACTAAAAACTCAATGCTGGCCGGTGCGATATCTTTCATCGCTCGTAATAGCGCGGTATTTGTAGATGCTTTTCTTGTACTACCTGAAATAGCCAAAATTTTCATAGCGTCCTCTTTGCCTTCTTATATAGGCAGTAATAACTTCTTTAATTAAGACGTTGTATAAACAGCGGACTTATCATCCGCTGTTTCATTTTAAGAATGATTGCCTCGATAAGAGAGCGCTTCTGTAAGATGAATGCTTTGAATCATCTCACTTTGAGCTAAATCGGCAATGGTCCGCGCTACTCGTAAAACACGATGATAAGCACGAGCCGATAGATTTAAACGTTGCTGAGCCATTTCAATCATCCGTTGTGAAGTGCTATCAAGTACGGCATGTTGCTCTAGCTGTTTCGGTGAAAGTGCCTGATTTAAACAATTTTGTCTTCGCATTTGTTGTTCATAAGCAGAAATTACGCGTTGTCGCACCGCCGTAGAGTCTTCAGTAGGCGTTGGGTCTTGCAGTTCCTGAGCTTTTAAAGGCGGTACATCAATATGTAAATCGATACGGTCAAGTAACGGTCCCGATATCCGGTTTTGATAGCGTTTAATACTTTCGGGTGAGCACTGACAACGACTATCTTGATTAAATGCATAACCACATGGGCAGGGGTTCATTGCAGCAATCAGTTGGAAGTTAGCCGGATAAGTAATTTGCCGAGCTGCTCGTGAAATAATGATTTCTTTTGACTCAAGTGGCTGGCGTAAGACTTCTAGAACTTTTCTATCAAACTCGGGAAGTTCATCTAAAAAGAGCACGCCTAAATGCGATAATGTAATTTCGCCCGGTTTAGGGTGAGAACCGCCCCCAACGAGTGCAATTGCAGATGCTGTATGATGGGGCGCTCTAAATGGTCGCTGACCAAAAGTATGTGATGTATTCGAAATCGAGTAAATACTCGCAACTTCAAGCGTTTCTTGATTAGAGAGCGGCGGTAAAATTGAAGGCAGACGTGAGGCGAGTAAAGTCTTACCTGTTCCGGGTGGGCCTTTAAAAAGTAAAGAATGCCCCCCAGCAGCAGCAATTTCGAGTGCACGGCGTGGGCGTAGCTGACCTTTTACATCTGCAAGGTCAAATTTATAAGGCATTTGGTTTGATGTGGTCGTAGGCTCAACCGAAGTTAGAGATTTCGTGCCCAGAAAATGTTCACAGACTTCTTTTAAGTGACCTACTGGGTAACATTTAAAATCAGGTAAGTGGCTAATATCCTCACTATTATCAAGCGGTAAAAGCATTTTATGCTTAGCTTGTTGACAAGCCATGGCCAAAGTTAAAGTACCTGACACAGGCCTTACATGACCATCCAGTGCTAATTCACCAATTAATTCAAAATCTTCGGCACAGTTTTCTGGAAGCTGACCAGAGGCAATTAAAATGCCTACAGCAATTGGTAAATCTAGACGTGACCCATCTTTGGGCAAATCTGCTGGTGCAAGATTAATGGTCAGCCGTTTAGTCGGGAATTGAAATCCACTGTTAATAATTGCTGAGCGAACTCGGTCTTTACTTTCTCTTACGGCCGCTTCAGCTAGTCCTACAATGGTAAGAGAAGGTAAGCCTTGACTCACATGGACCTCTACTTCAATTAGAGGTGCATGTAAACCCAAAAGTCCCCGTGTATAAATTTTAGAAAAAGACATCTTATTGTTCCATTATGGTGCTTCATTTTTAATCGTTGTAAAGTATAAGTGCGCTACATTGGTGCTTATTTTTTATTCTTTAAAGTTTCTTCTAATAGTTCCACTTGTTTTTGTAGCTCTGCTAAACGTTGGTTGGCTGATTGAAGTGCGGTCTTTTGACGGTCAATCTCTTGTTTAGAAACAAGGTCTAACTTTTCGACTGCTTCATTTAATAATGCACGTAAATTTTTTTCCAAATCTTTTTTAGGCTCATCAATTTGTTCCAGAATGGCCTGTAATAAAGTTTCTAGCATGAAATATCCAAAGTGTTGTATTACCTTATGGTTTACAGTTTACCACTGCTTGAACGTGGGATATAGGTTTCAATTCTTTTAGTACAAATAGAACATTAAATAAGCACTCAACTATACTGAAAATTCATTTTATTTTTAATAGCTCATCTACATCTTGATCACTAAATAGGTTATAAAGAAAGTTCATGCAATAGATTCATTTCCCTCAACCTTTGAAATATTGGCATGAAAATTGAACATAAAACCTTACTGGTGAAAAGAAGCCGAAGGAAACAAACATGAAGCTTGTAACTGCAATTGTAAAACCGTTTAAATTGGATGACGTGCGTGAAGCGCTCTCTGACATTGGTGTACAAGGGATTACCGTAACTGAAGTTAAAGGTTTTGGTCGTCAAAAAGGACATACTGAACTCTACCGTGGCGCGGAGTATGTGGTTGATTTCTTACCTAAAGTAAAAATCGAAATTGCGATTAGTGATGAAATGGTTGACGCGGTAATTGAATCAATTACTCGTGTAGCAAGCACTGGGAAAATCGGCGATGGTAAGATTTTTGTGACTAACCTGGAACAAGTGATCCGTATCCGTACGGGTGAAACTGGACCAGATGCTGTCTAATTGGCACAAAGCTTGCTGAGTAGAAAATAACTCGCAAATGAGGTTGGGGGACACGAATGAAAAAAATGCTTATGGCGCTGAGTCTATCAGGCGCTCTTTTGGGTGGTACTGCCGTTTGGGCAGAAGATGCTGTAACAACGCCTACATCGGAAGTTGCGGCTACATCAACATCTCCAGCTACTGCAACCACTGCAGCAGCACCAGTTGCTGAAACTCCGGCAGCTCCAGCACCAACACCAAAACTCGATACAGGCGATACATCTTGGATTTTGGTTTCAACAGCTTTGGTTTTATTAATGACCATTCCTGGGTTGGCACTATTCTACGGCGGTATGGTACGTAAAAAAAATGTCTTAAGTACCATGATGTTCAGCCTTTCAGCTGCGATTTTAGTTAGTTTGCTGTGGGTGGTTGCTGGGTATTCAATCGCGTTCTCTGGCACAGGTGCATTTTTTGGTGATTTGTCTAAAGCAATGCTCAACGGAGTCGCGTTTGATGCATTGAGCGGGACAATTCCTGAAAGCCTCTTTGTTATTTTCCAAATGACTTTTGCCATCATTACAGTTGCAATTCTTAGCGGTTCTATTGCAGACCGTATGAAGTATTCAGCTTTCATGGCGTTCATTGCAATTTGGGTACTTGTTGTTTATGCACCAATTACTCACTGGGTTTGGGCAACAGATGGCTGGTTATTTAAAGCAGGCGCATTAGATTTTGCTGGTGGTACAGTTGTACATATCAACTCAGGTGTTGCAGGTTTAGTTGCTGCTTACATGCTTGGCAAACGTATTGGCCTTGGCCGTGAGTCTATGGCTCCGCATAACTTGACTCTAACTGTTGTCGGTGCAAGCTTACTTTGGGTGGGTTGGTTTGGCTTTAATGGTGGTAGTGCTTTAGGCGCTGGTGCTCGTGCAAGCATGGCGATTTTAGTGACTCAAGTTGCTGCTGCCGCTGCTGCATTATCATGGTTAGTTGTTGAACGTATGATTCGTGGTAAAGCATCTGTATTAGGTGGTGCTTCTGGTGCTGTCGCTGGTTTGGTTGTGATTACGCCAGCAGCAGGTTTCGTCGGTGTCGGCGGTGCTTTAGTCATGGGCCTTATCGGTGGCGTAGTGTGCTTCTGGGGTATTACTGCACTTAAACGCTTACTTAAAGCCGATGATGCTTTGGATGCATTTGGTTTACATGCTGTAGGTGGTATTGTCGGTGCGATTTTAACTGGCGTATTTTACAGTGATGAAATTATCAAAGCAGCCAACGTTACCTTAGCACCAACATTCGCTGGTCAATTATGGGTACAAGTTGAAGGCGTATTGGCAACTATGATTTACAGTGGTGTCGCTACTTTTGTAATTCTTAAAGTGATTGATCTTGTGATTGGTATCCGTGTTAACGCCGATGATGAACGCATGGGTCTGGATTTAAGCCAACATGGCGAACGTATTGAATAATTCGTAATATATTCCAATCAAAAAAACAGTCTTCGGACTGTTTTTTTGTCTTATAGAATGCTGGTTCTGTAAGTGTAGAAATTTTGCTACACTAGGTCAAAGTAATCGACCCTATAAATCCGCTATGCATTGTCCATTTTGCAACGCCGCAGATAGTAAAGTCATCGATTCACGTTTAGCCGCCGAAGGCTGTCAGATTCGTCGACGTCGTGAGTGTGTAAGTTGCGGTGAACGTTTTACCACTTTTGAAAGCTATGAAGTGGTAATGCCTCGTGTGATCAAATCGAATGGAAAAAATGAACCTTTCGATGAGGCCAAGCTACGCCGTTCGTTAATGCATGCTTTGCAAAAACGTCCGGTCACTCAAGAACAGATCGAAACTGTTTTAAGTGATATTCAATTGCAGATTCGCCGTTTAGGTGAGCGTGACGTGAAGTCTCGAACAATTGGTGAGGTCGTTATGCAATCCCTATTTGCACTTGACCATGTCGCTTATGTCCGATTTGCTTCTGTTTATCAAGATTTTCAGGATGTTGAAGCTTTTCGCCGTCAAATTGAGCAAATGCAGCAACGTGAACAATAACTATTTGAGATTTTTATGTCTGAGTTGAAAAAAGATCAATATTGGATGCAGCAAGCTATTGAACTTGCCAAACGAGGTCTATATTCGACTAAGCCTAATCCAAATGTTGGTTGCGTCATTGTCAAAGATGATCAGTTAATAGGTGAGGGCTTTCATCCTAAAGCAGGTCAACCGCACGCAGAGGTTTTTGCCTTACGTCAGGCAGCCGAGCAAGCTCAAGGTGCAACAGCGTATGTGACGCTAGAGCCATGTGCACACTATGGGAGAACTCCTCCTTGTGCTGAAGCATTGGTTAAAGCCCAAGTTAAAAAAGTAGTGGTAGCATGTCCTGATCCAAACCCGCTCGTTGCAGGTAAAGGCGTTCAGATTTTGAAAAATGCCGGCATTGAAGTAGAAGTTGGTATTTGTGAAGATTTAGCAGAAAAATTAAATCAAGGTTTCTTAAAGGCAATGTCTACGGGCATGCCTTATGTACGCTTAAAAGTAGCTTCAAGCCTAGATGGACGTACGGCAATGGCATCTGGTGAATCGAAGTGGATTACCGGTGCAGTTGCACGTCAAGATGTCCAGCATTGGCGTGCCATTTCAGGCGCAGTGATTACAGGCATTGAAACTGTGATTGCAGATGATTGTCAGCTTAATGTGCGCTCACTGAGTCATATTGATATTGAGACAGTTGCTCAGCCAAAGCGAGTTGTTCTAGATCGTCAGGGACGTTTGCCGCTCACTGCTAAAATTTTAGAAAACCCTGAAACTGTGATGGTGATGGGGCCATATCGTCAAGAACTTGCCGATTTAGGCGTGATACAATTAGAAATTCAGCCTTTAAAAATGCTGTTACAGATCCTCTCTAAGCAACATCAAATTTATGATGTGTTGGTGGAAGCCGGTGCGACCTTATCTACTGCCTTTTTACAAGAAGGTCTAGTAGATGAGTTGATCAGTTATATTGCCCCGACATTCTTGGGGAAAAGTGCAAGAGCCATGTTCAATGCAGAGTTTGAATATATGGCACAACAACTTCGTTTTACACTTCTTGATGTGACACAACTTGATCAAGATATACGCTTAAGGTTAATCCCTACGCAAGAGAAAGTATGAATCCAGAGTCTTCGGTTTATCACAAACGTCGTCATGCGGCCCGTACGACAGACGAATATCTTTTCCATCAGCTTGTTCCTTACCTAGGTAACAAGCGCCGATTGCTCCATCTAATTTTAGAAGCCCTTGAAATTACAGGGACGCTGAATAGCAAGAAAAAGAATCCTCCGATTTTTGCCGATTTCTTTGCCGGCAGTGGTGTCGTATCTCGTTTGGCGCGTCAAAATGGTTACCGTGTGATTGCAAATGACTGGGAACCTTATAGTCATGCATTAAATCATGCGATTTTAGCTTGTACCGATGCACCTGCTTTTAAAGAGTTGGGTGGTTATCAGAAGGCAATCGATTATTTAAATCGCTTACCTGAAGTTAAAGGCTGGGTAACACATAACCTTTGCCCACGTAACGATGATATTTATGATCCAGCTCGTGACCGTTTGTTCTTTAAACGCCGTAATGGTATGCGTATCGATGCGATTCGCCAGCAGATTGCCACATGGCAATCTCAAGGCGCAATTAATGATGTAGAGATGAGTGCTTTGCTTGCGCCATTACTCTATTCAGCAAGTTTTGTCAGTAATACCAGCGGTGTATTTAAAAGCTTTCACCAAGGGTGGGGCGGACGTACTCAAACTGCATTAGAACGAATTGAGTCATTGCTTTGGTTAACACCAAGCCGTTTTTGCGAGATTGGTGACCGTAAGCGTCCTGCTGCTGAAATGTGGTGTGTAGATTCACAGCATCTAGCAAATCAAATGAGTGGTTTTGAAGTCGATGTTGCCTATCTCGATCCACCATATAACCAGCACGCATATAGTAGTAATTACCATGTTTTAAATGCATTAACTTTATGGGATCAGGTCGATTTACCGACACCAGATACCAAAGGTTATAAGAGTGGAATTGATAGAGCGTGGCGTAAAGAGCGCCCGAGTCCATATAACTCTTCTAAATATGCGAAAGATGCGTATGAAAAATTACTTTCAACCATCAATGCCCGTTATATTCTGACCAGTTATTCAACTGATGGTAATATCGAGCCGAAAGATTTGCTTATGGCTAATCTGGAACGTGGCAAAGTGACCTTGTTAACACAAGATGTTCCACGCTATCGAGTAAGTAAACAGCGACAGTCTGAACGCGCACGCGTGCTTGAGTTTATTGTGATTACGGATACTCATGCCAAGTCGGGCCCACCATTACGTCAGTTATTAGGCCAGCTTTACCACTTCGCCGAGCTAGGTGGTGTAGATACTTCAGGTAATAGTACACAGCTCGCACTTTGGTAAGCGCTGCAATTTAAGCAGTGTAAAAAGATTTGGAGATTGAGCCATGTTTACAGGCATTATTGAAAGTTTAGGAAAAGTTGAAAGCCTGCAAAGCGTAGGTGGCGATGTGCGTTTACGCATTCAGACTGATCTGGATATGTCAGATGTACATTTGGGTGACTCAATTGCGACCAATGGAATTTGCCTCACCGTGATTGAATGGGGCGATAACTGGTACGCAGCTGATGTTTCTCGTGAAAGCTTGAATCGAACAACTTTGGGTAACTGGAAAGTTGGGCAACGTGTCAATGTTGAAAAGGCAATGTTACCGACAACACGCTTTGGTGGACACATTGTAAGTGGTCACGTTGATGGCGTGGGTGAAATTACTGTAGTACGTGAAGATGCTCGCTCAATCTATTATGAAGTTACGGCACCCGCAGAACTTGCTAAATATTTAGCAGAAAAAGGTTCTGTGACTGTAGATGGTATTAGTTTAACGATTAATCACTTACGTGGAAATATTTTAAGTTTAAATCTAATTCCGCATACAGCAGAGCGTACTAACATTGGAACATGGCAAGTAGGCAGCAAAGTAAACCTTGAAGTCGATGTTTTAGCGCGTTATATCGAGCGTTTATTACTAGGTGATAAGGCTGCTGAACAAAAAACAGAGTCAAATATTAGTATGGCTTTTTTAGCTGAAAATGGTTTTTTAAAATAAAAAGCTAGATCGTTAAAATAAAAAAACCGGACACTTGTTCCGGTTTTTTTATTTTGAAAACTTATTGCTTGGTTAGCGTAACCGAGTTTGTGCCGACCCATGGTTTATTATGTTGGGTGTGTGTAATTGAAAATTCGCCTTTTTCTGACTCTCGTGTGAGTAAGATAGATAAAGAGTTAAAGTCATTATGACTCATATAAAGTTCTTGTGCTGAAAATGTCCATTGCTCACCCTGATTAAGCTGTTCAACTTGCTTTGAAATCTGATGCAGAATGTCCATCTCTTATCCTCATTAATTATCTTAAAATTTCAGCTTTTCTTTCTTATAATCAATTGATCTATAAGAATAATCTATATGTCTATTTTGTGACATATAGGTGTCATTTTTATGACAAGAAAAAGATTTAAAGGTTTACTTTTCTATTTTTTCATCAGAAAACTTAGAATTCTTCAAAATATAATCTATTTCTTCTTGAGCTGCCGAATTTAGCTTGGCTCGGAAAGCCGTTACAGACTGTTCAATTAAGCTCTCAGCTTCAAGTTCTAAACGAATGCGTAAACTTTCAAGCTCAGATAAGATTTGATCATCGGTAATACTCAGTTTTACGCCAGCAGCGTAATTGACTGCTGGTGTTTCAGGGTTTTTCTGATAACGTGCAGTTTGCTCTGCAACTTCTTGTTCTAAATGACTACGTAATGTGTGTAATGTTTCAGTCTGTTCATTAAACTTGCGAATTTCATCTGCTTGCAACTCCGCAGCATAGGCAGCTTCCGATGCACGTTTGTCTGCAAGCGCTTTTTCTAAAGCAAGTTGACGACGAATACGTGCTTGCTCAATAAGTTCTGCTTTGAGATCTGCGTAGGCTTGTTCAATTTTTTGCTGTGATTCTAACTGCGCTTTTTCGTCATTTAAAACCCAAAGCTGAATAGGCGTCTGAGGTTCTAGTAAGTCGCAAATACGTGCCAAATCCTGTTGATAGGTATGACGGACAGCTTCAGGCGCATTTAACCATCTTTTTTTAAAATCTTGCCCGACATTTAATGCCACCATGTTTCTCCTTGATCAACAGTATTTACATTTTAGCGCGTTATAATTTAAAGGTTCGCGGCTCTATACCCAAACGGCGATACATTTTAAATTTTTCTCGACCAATTTGCTTGGCTGTTTCATTATTTTCAACAATTTCTATAATGTGGCTAAAATGATCAACTTGTTCAAGTGCATGATTGTTAAAATTAAATACTAACAGGCCTTGTTCAAGCGGTTGTTTAGCCGAAATACATACAGCAGCATCAGTCTGGTCAACACCATGCGCAATGAAACTGACAGGGTCGAATTCCCATAATCTTTCATCAAGAATCTGTTGTAGCTGCACATCTGGGCAATACCACCAGATTTTAGGATGCTTCTGTAATATTTTTCGACATAAACGGCAAGCACTATCGACTTGCCGTTCTTCGCTGGTTTCAAACAGATAAAAACTAACTTTAGCCATTCGTATTTACACGATTCGCTAGAAATTGCATGAGAAGTGGTACTGGACGACCAGTTGCACCTTTAGCTGCACCCGAAAGCCATGCCGTTCCTGCTACATCTAAATGAGCCCAACGATATTCACGTGTAAAGCGCTCAAGGAAACATGCTGCCGTAATCGCACCGCCATATGGTCCACCGATGTTCGCAATATCTGCAAATGGTGAATCTAGCAACTCTTGGTAATCATCAATCACTGGCATACGCCATACACGGTCAAACGATTGTTCACCAGCTTGTTGGAGCTCTGCTGCCAAAGCATCATCTGGTGAGAATAACCCACTGAGTACTTTGCCTAAAGCGACGACACACGCACCTGTTAAGGTCGCAATATCAACCACTACTGCTGGATTGAAGCGTTTGATATAGGTCAATGTGTCACACAGTACTAAACGGCCTTCAGCATCTGTATTTAGAATTTCAACAGTTTGACCGCTCATGGTGGTCACAATGTCACCTGGACGAGTTGCTTTACCAGAAGGCATATTTTCTGCTGCTGCAATTGCACCAACTACATGAATAGGAAGTTTCGCTTCGCATAGTGCACGAATGGTTCCAAGTACAGAGGCTGCACCGCACATATCGAATTTCATTTCATCCATGCCAAGGCCTGGTTTTAAAGAAATACCGCCTGTATCAAAAGTTACGCCTTTACCAACGAGAACAACCGGAGCTTGATCAATCTGTGCTTGATATTCGAGCGTTACAATACGGCCCGGACGTTCAGATCCTTTGCTGACTGCAAGAAAAGCATACATGCCTAAATCAGCCATTTGTTGCTCATTTAAAACAGTTACTTTAAGTAAGTCTGGGAATTCTGCTGCTAAAGCTAGAGCTTGTTCAGCCAAATATTCTGGGAAACAAATATTACCCGGACGGTTGCCAAGGTCTCGTGCATAAGACTGTCCAGACTGTACTGCATGTACTAAAGCCAGTTGTTTTTCATCTAGGCTAGTTGTTGAACTAATTAAATCAACCTGTTGTAACACAAATTCATTTTTTTTCGATTTAAACTCATCATAACCATAAGCTGCTTGAGTTAAGCTTAAAGCAAATAAATAATGGTGCTCGACAGGTAACGCAGCAATATCAATTGCGATATGCTTAAATTTATTTTGTGTCGATTTGATAATTGTTTGGGCAAGTTTAGCTAATTTAACCGTCTGAAGTTCGGCTGTTTTTCCTAAGCCAAGTAATTGGCTGTGAGGCTGATTTGAAATCTGACCAAATACAGGCAGAGTTTCATTGAAGTTGCCTTTAAATTGGGTAGCGTTCAGAACGCTTTCTAGGTTATTGATTTGATATGCGTTGACGTTGCTTTGTAGCTGTTCTGAATCAACTAAAACCCACAAAGATTCATTAGATGTCTGTTCGGGGAAAGTTGTATAAGTTGTAAATTTCATGGCTGTCGTGATTGCCTATAGAAAGTTATGATGAATTAAAACATTGAAACACTTTCAAGCATAGCGTTGCAATGTGCGGTTTTATATTTTTAACATTCGGGTAAACTAGCAGTCGTCCCGATTAGCCTTTTGGAAGTATTACTTTGATTATTCGGCGTTATCTCGTCAAGCAAGTTGTCTCTACCTCATTGGTGGTCATTTCCTTATTGACCCTAATCATGATGGGTGGTCGTCTGATCAAATACTTTGGTGTGGCGGCGCAGGGGCGTTTAGATGCCAGTATCTTGTTTAGCATCATTGGATATCGTTTACCTGAATTTCTAACACTCATTTTACCACTGGGTTTTTTCATTGGTTTAATGTTGGTGTTTGGTCGCCTATATGTTGACCATGAAATGGCAGTCCTGAATGG
Organism: Acinetobacter calcoaceticus ANC 3811; assembly: GCF_000399665.1. Classification (GTDB taxonomy): domain Bacteria; phylum Pseudomonadota; class Gammaproteobacteria; order Pseudomonadales; family Moraxellaceae; genus Acinetobacter; species Acinetobacter calcoaceticus_B. The sequence continues at coordinate 2,753,125 of NZ_KB976986.1, read as the reverse complement.
TAGTGGTGTGAGCCGTCATCAATTGGCGCGACTACTTATTCCAATGACACTTGTTTATATGGTGTGTCAGTCTGTGCTTATGCTCTGGATGACGCCGTGGGGATTGCGTGAGTTTGAAAAATTAACCACTACCCAAGCGGTTCGGACAGGCTTCGATTTGGTTCGCCCAAGAGAATTTATTTCTTCTGGACCCTATACGATTTATGCAGGTTCACTATCTGAAGATCGAAAAAATCTAAAAGACATTTTCTTTTATCAACGCGCGACCAAAGAAGACAAACCAGATGTCATGATCTTGGCAAAAGAAGCAACTCGTGTAGAAGTTGCAAATGACACAGCCAATGTCGTTGACCTGGTGCAAGGCCGCCGTTATGAAATATTTCCGGGACAACCAAAATATACACAAGCCGAGTTTCAGTCTTATCGTCTACGTTTAGAAAATGACAAAGATGTTAAGTTTGAAAGTGGTGATGTAGAAGCATTATCAACGACTAAACTTTTTGCCAAAACGAATGATCCAGTCATAAGAAGTGAATTGGGATGGCGTTTGTTTGGACCATTCACCATTCTTATCGCTTTGATGCTTTCAGTAGCATTGTCTGAAGTGAGTCCAAGACAAGGTCGTTATTATCGTCTTATTCCTGCAGTTTTTATTTTTTCCAGTCTGATCGTATTAATGATTGCAATCAAGACTCGTATTAGTAAAGAAGAACTCGATATTTGGGCTTATCCTGCCGTGTTGGTTGTTTATGGCGTTGCAGCTGCCTTATTTTCTCGTAAACAGAAGTTGGCACCAAAAATCAAGAAACAGATCAAGCGAGTGAAATTATAATGTTAGCACGTCGAATAGTCGCCAAATATGTGACGAAAACCACTGCGCTTGCAATGTTTGGCACCACAGTTGTTTTGTCGATTTTACAGATCTTATTTACGTACCTTGGTGAGTTGGGGGAGCTCAAACCAGACTATAACGCTTGGCAAGCTCTCATCTATGTGTTCTGGGGAGCACCTCGTTATCTATATGAAATTTTGCCTATTTCTGCCTTGATTGGTGCTGTAATTGGTTTAGGGTCGCTAGCAACTAGCAGTGAACTTATTGTCATGCGCTCCGCTGGTATTAGCTTATGGCGTATTGTCGGTTGGGTGATGCGCTCAGCTTTACTGCTTATTATTTTGTCTTTTGCCTTAAGTGAATGGGTTATTCCATATACGAATGAAAAAGCAGAAAGTGTTAAAAGTCACCGCTCTATAGCTGCATTAGGCGAAGTGAAAGGGTATTGGTCACGTGAAGGGCAGCGATTTATCTATATCGACTATGCTAACTCTCAGGGCAATTTAAAAGATATTCAAGTGGTCGATTTTGACCAGAACTATTACTTGCAATCATTAATTAATGCTCAGCAAGGACAGTTCGTAAAAGATGGTCAATGGGCTTTGAAGAAAGCAGAACAAATGGATATTTTGGCGGCAGGAAATGCCATCGAAACTAACCATGATGAGCAATCGCTTTCTTTAGCATTACAGCCTAAATATGTGCACATGGTGACTTTAGATCCTGAAGATTTATCACCAAGCCAGCTGATTAGTTTCATGCGGTATATGGATGAATATAGTCAGGTTCCAAAGACCTATCAATTGGCTTTCTGGCAAAAAGTTGCCTCACCATTTTCGTTGATCGCTTTGGTTCTCGTGGCATGTTCATTTATTTTTGGGCCATTACGCCAACAATCGATGGGTTTCCGCTTGGTAATCGCATTGTTTATTGGTTTGAGTTTCTACTATTTACAGGATTTCTTAGGTTATGCCAGCTTGGTTTATGCCCCATCTCCTGCATGGTTTGTACTCGTACCTATCTTTTTAATGTTTGGTGCCGGAAGTTATTTGCTTTACCGCGCTCGCTAGTAATAATTGATATTTATGGTTTTCATCAATCGTAGATATTGGTGAAAGCCATAGGAAAAAATAGAGTCTTGACCGAAAATTCGGTAAGATATTGTGACGAAATTGTAGACAAAAGAGAAATAGATTATGACGGATGCAACTGCTGGCAAGATCCCTCACGTTCTGGTCATTATGGATGGTGTTGGACACCGTGAAGCGACTGAAGATAATGCTTTTCTTGCAGCAAAAACACCGAATTTAGCGGCAATGACCGCAAAGCATCCAAATAGTCTAATTTCTGGTTCTGGTGAAGATGTTGGCTTACCTGATGGGCAAATGGGTAACTCTGAAGTTGGCCATATGAACCTTGGTGCTGGTCGTGTCTTGTATCAAGACTTTACCCGTATTACTAAAGATATTCGTACTGGCGACTTTTTTAAACATGAAGTGTTGATCGACGCTGTTGAAAAAGCTAAAGCTGCTGGTGGTGCCGTTCATATTATGGGACTGCTCTCAGACGGTGGTGTTCACTCCCATGAAGACCATATTGTGGCGATGTGTGAGCTTGCATTAAAACGTGGTGCAAAAGTTTATTTACATGCTTTCCTTGATGGTCGTGATACACCTCCACGTAGTGCTCAATCGTCCTTAGAAAAACTAGATGCATTATTTGCTAAATACCAAGGTCAAGGTCGTATCGCAACTATGATTGGTCGCTACTTTGCAATGGATCGTGACAACCGTTGGGATCGCGTTGAGCAAGCTTATCGCTTGTTAACTGAAGGTGAGGCACTTCGTACTGCGCAAACAGCAGTGGAAGGGTTAGAGTTAGCTTATGCAGCCAATGAAAATGATGAGTTTGTAAAAGCGACTCGCATTGGTGATATTGCTAAAGTCCAAGACGGTGATAGCGTTGTATTTATGAATTTTCGTGCTGACCGAGCTCGTGAAATTACTCGCGCATTTGTAGAGAAAGATTTTGCAGGTTTTGAGCGTAAAGTTGTACCAAATCTTTCTAAATTTGTGATGCTTACGCGTTATCAGGCTAGCATTGATGCGCCAGTTGCATACATGCCAGAAGCTCTCAAAAATTCATTGGGTGAATATCTATCTTCTCTTGGAAAGACTCAGTTACGTATTGCCGAAACTGAAAAATATGCGCATGTAACGTTCTTCTTTAGTGGTGGACGTGAAGATGAATATCCGGGTGAGAAACGTATTTTGATTCCATCTCCAAACGTTGCGACATATGATCTTAAGCCTGAAATGAGTGCTTATGAAGTAACTGATGAATTGGTTAAAGCCATTAATTCTGGTGAGTACGATTTATTGGTTGTGAACTATGCCAATGGTGATATGGTAGGGCATACAGGTATTTTTGATGCGGCTGTTAAAGCCGTTGAAGCAGTCGACCTTTGCCTAGGACGTGTCTATGAAGCGGTTATGGCAAAGAAAGGCCATATGTTGATTACTGCTGACCATGGTAACGTTGAACAGATGCAAGACTACGAGAGTGGTCAAGTTCATACTCAACATACAACGGAACTTGTACCGTTTATTTATGTTGGCCCAACACAAGCAACAATTGCAGAAGGTGGTGTGCTTGCCGATGTAGCACCGACAATTCTCAATTTAATGCAGATTCCTGTTCCTGCTGAAATGCAAGGACGTAACCTGATTACATTATCTGCATAAACCAAAGGTGATTGGATGCTGCAACACATTAAATATAAAAAACTTATTGTAAGTATGTTGCTGTGTTGCAGCCAATTTGCTTTTGCAGCGCCAGTTGTAAAAGAGAAATTGTCACCTTTGCATTCGGATTCGGAAGAGCCGGAACATAGTTATGCAGAGGTGCCGATCGAATCGATTCAACAGTTTGTACAAATCTATGGAATTGTTCGAGATAACTATGTCGACGTGAAGTCTGACGATGCCTTATTTCAACAAGCTATTAAAGGGCTAGTGAGTGGGCTAGATCGTTATTCGCGTTATTTGTCAGCAGAAGAATATCGTCAACTCATTCAATATACCGAAGGTGACCTTGCCTCGGTTGATTTTGCTTTAAGCCCTGAATTGCATCTCCATAAATGGATGATTCGTGATCTTAAAACGGGTTCAGATTCATACAAGTTAGGTTTGAGAAATGGGCAGACAATTCTCAAGATTGATAACCAAGATTTAAAAAATTTAAACCAAGATCAGGTGCTCGGGCTACTTTATGGCTCTATCGGAAGTACGCTGCAAGTACAAGCAGAAGAGTTAAGTGGAAACATTAACTTAGTTCGTAATAAAAAAATAGAAACCGATATAGAACCTGTAATGCTACATAATCAGGTTTTAGTACTCAAAATTAGAGTATTCCAGCAAGACACGGCAAATGAAATTAAACGGTTAATTGAAGAAAATAGTTCACCACGTTTAAAAGCTGTTTTAATCGATTTGCGAAACAATCCGGGTGGATTGTTATCGGCAGCAGTCGAGTCGGCAGATTTATTTTTAAATAATGGAATTATTGTTTCAACTAAAAGCCGTTCGGAAGGTAATCAGCAATTTCAGGCTCTGCCCGGCAATGAATTTCAGAATATAAAATTAGGTATATTAATTAATCATCGCTCTGCATCGGCAGCCGAAGTTTTTACTGCGGCCATGAAAGAACACCAGCGTGCGTGGGTCATGGGCGAGAAAAGTTATGGAAAAGGAGTCGTGCAAAAACTATTTCCTTTGCCAAGTGGTGCGGCACTACAAATGACCGTCTCACACTATTACACACCAAATGGCAATATGATTGAAGGGCAAGGTATTCAGCCTAATCAGAGCTATCCTTTGCCCCCAGAAATGAAAGAAGACGTCTATTTAGATCGTGTTGCAGATTTATTTCTAAAGAAAAAGTAGTTTTTATACTTCTTCTCCCAATTCGGTATCTAAGCCAAACTTTTTCAGTCGATAGCGTAAAGAGCGAAAGGTCATTCCTAGCTTTTTAGCTGCTAAAGTCCTGTTCCAATGTGTCATGTCCAGTGCGTTCAATAGAAGATCTTTTTCAATATTTTCTAAGTAGCGTTCTAGGCCTTCCAGTGGTAATTTTGGTCGGGCATGAGTAATCGCAGTTGATGCCTCATTCTCTGGTTTAGTGGTGATTTGAGAGTTAACACTACTGCCTCTGAGAAGGGGTGCTAGATGCGTTAAATCAATACATTCATCATCACTTAAAGTAATAGCTCGTTCAATCATATTTCTTAATTCACGAACATTACCCGGGAAATCTTGCTGCAATAAATAAGTTTCAGCAGTCGTGGTTAATTGTTTGCTTGGAATTTCCCATTCCATACAAACTTTTTGAATAAAATGATTGGCTAATAACAAAATATCGCCACTGCGTTCACGTAGTGGGGGCAACATGATATCCATCACATGAATACGGAAAAATAAGTCCTGACGGAATTTGCCTTGGCGGACTAACAAATCTAAATCTTGGTGGCTGGCGCTGATTACTCGAAAATCAACATCAATTTCCTGATCTGAACCTACTGGACGAATTTTCTTCTCTTGCACTGCCCGAAGCAATTTAACCTGCATAGTTAATGGTAATTCGGCAATTTCATCTAAAAATAAACTGCCACCATGAGCAGACAAAATAAGGCCTTGTTTGTCTTGGGTCGCTCCAGTAAAACTGCCTTTTTTATGTCCAAAAAGTTCACTTTCCATGAGCTCGGTTGGAATTGCGCCACAGTTAATCGCAATAAACGGACCTTCGCTGCGATTACTCAAGCGGTGAATAAGATTAGCAACAACCTCTTTACCTGTACCAGACTCACCTGTAACAAATACAGGAGCTTGAGAGCGGGCTATTTTTTTAATAGCTGTTCGTAAGTTTTGTATTGGAGGAGAACGACCAATTAATAGGTCATTTTCCAAAGTGGTTTCACCAAACTCATGCTCTGGTTTTGGCTGGTTAAGCGCTTTTTTTAATAACTGATCTAAATGAATTTGGTTAATAGGTTTACTTACAAAGTCAAAAGCTCCTGCCTTTAACGCTGCAATTGCAATATCCATATTGCCGTATGCAGTTAAAACTGCAATTGGTGTGTGTGGGTAAGTTTGAGATACGTGTTTAACCAATTCTAAACCGCTACCATCGGGTAGGTTTAAATCGGTTAAGCAAGCATCATAATGAAACTGAGTAAAGAGTTGTTTGGCCTGTTCAACCCGATAAGCAAGATGTGTTTTAATCCCCATTCGTGCAAGAGTCATTTGCATTAAAAGGCACAAATCTTCTTCATCGTCTACAAGCAAAACCAGTGGTTGCTGTTCTGCCATTTCCCCAAAAACCTAATAAAAAAATCAATATATTATTGGGCATTCCATTCGGAAGCATGCCCCTTGTTTTTGCTCTACATAAGTGAGCTTTGCATGGTTTGCCTCACAAAAACTATGAGACAAATATAATCCTAAACCAGTTCCATTAATTTCGGTACTAAAAAATGGTTTAAATAGTTGAGATATATCACGTTTTGAAACCCCTTCGCCGTAATCGATCACATCAATATAGATTTTATTTGTTTGTGAATGAATGTTGATCAGAACATGGGGTGAATCGGGCGCATTATGGCGTAAAGCATTTCTGACAAGGTTAATGAGCACCTGTCTGAGTTGTTTCTCATCAAATAATAATTTTAAGGATGAATCAGAAATTTTAAGCTGTATAGAGTGTTTAACATCTAATAAATCTTCGTCTAATAACATCTTTATGAAATTGTTTAATTCAATCTGGATTGGGTAAGTTCTTTCGCTGCTGGCCAGTCCTAAGGTGTCTTGAACAATACTATCGATGCGTTTTGTTTGCTTACCAATCATACGACGTAAAATATTTTGCTGTTCTAAATCACTATCTTTAAATAATTCATTTGCCTGAACAATTGCTGCTAGCGGGTTACGGATTTCATGCGCAATGCTGGCTGAAAGTTGCCCTAAGGCAGCAAGTTTGAGTTGTTGAGCTTGCTGATTAATCTGCTGTGCATCTTGTAAGATGAGTAGCGTCAATGCTTGTTGCGGCACTACAAGATGTTGCACTTTAATGTTAATAGAATAGGCCGATAGTCGAGACTCAAAAATAAATCGATCGCCTTCTTGTAGGTTATCAAACTTAAGAATTTCAAATAAATCGGGATGCCATTTCGCTAAAGGATATTTTTCACTGGCAAATTGTGGTGGAATCCCTAACAGGGAGCAGGCTGCTGGATTACTTAGAACAATGTCGTAGTTTTCATCTAGAACCAAATAGCCTTCTTCAATTTGTTCCAAAATATAGCGGTTAATATTTTGTAGTTGATAGAGTTCTATGGATTGGTGGAAAGTCAGCGCTTCAAGTAGTTTAAAGCGCTGTACTGCAATTTGCCCAATGCCATGCACCACAAAAAATAAGAAGGCTAATAAGGCGCTATTACCAATCGTATTTAGATTATTGTAGTCAAATAAACTACCGACAAAACGTTGGTAAATAATCGCAATGACCGCAAGTAATGTAATGAGTAAAGACATTCTTGCGCTGAGTAAAATTGCCGAAGTAAATATAGCAATAACATACAGCAAGCTGAGTTGTAGATTTGGTTCACCTACAGAAAATGTAAGTAAACTCAGGCAGATAACATCGACTACAAAAAATAAAATAAGCTGCTTTGTTGCTTGAGTTGCAACAAACTTAAAACACAAAAGCTGAAGAAGGCTTAATATGGAATAGCCTAGCAGTGTGTAAGAATATAAAGCGGGTTGTTGTATACTATTGTCGATTTGAGCATCGGTTAAAACCAAAATAATATTGAGGCTAACCGCAATAATAAGACGATATAAACCATACCACGTGCCCAAACGAAAAATCGTATTGGACAACGAAGAGTTTAAGGGAAATGGCATATAAGTTTGATTACGGCTTGATCAGACCATAACGGATCGCAAGATGAGTTAATTTAACGTCGCTATCGATGGCGAGTTTTTCAAAAATACGGTAGCGGTAAGTATTGACCGTTTTAACACTTACAAAAAGTTTGTCCGCAATTTCCTGAGCGCTAATACAATTTACAACCATCATTGCAACTTGCATTTCTCGTTCGGATAGAGCGTCAAAAGGCGACTGCTGTGTGTCCGATAGATATGAACTCGCCAACTGCTCAGCAATATCGGCACTGAAGTATTTGCCGCCTTGCATGACTTTGTTGATTGCCCGAACCATTTCTGTAATTGGAGCACCTTTAGTGATATAGCCTTTAGCTCCTGCTTTAAGCAGAAGAGAAGGGTATGGTTCTTCTGATAAACCACTTACAGCAATAACTTTTGTGTCTGGTGCGGTTTGTAGTAAACGGCGTGTCGTTTCTACGCCCCCGATGCCTGGCATGTTGACATCAAGCAGCACAACTTGAGGATGTTTCTGACGAACAATAGCAATTGCTTCTTCACCCGATTCGGCTTGTCCAATGACCTCTACATCGGCATGATCTTCTAACATACGGCAGATGCCTGTACGTACAAGTTCATGGTCATCCACAACTAAAACTGTAATCAAGAAGACCTCCTTTCTTTCAAAAAACAAGTTTTTTGTTACATAAAGCAAAATTAGCTTGCAATGGAATGACAAAATTAGCAATCCTATTCTTATATAGTGAGCGAATAGTTGTGCACAATTGTGTCGGTAAAAGCGTTATACCTTATACCTCAAATGTAAGGCATAATTATAGTAAGCGCAAATGTGTATCACCCTGAGTCGAGTATTGTGCCGTGAAAAATTCTAAAAAGTCTTTAATGCATGTGCTAAGCATGTCTATTTTGCTTAGTTTGAGTTCAACAAGCTTTGCAGAACTCGTCAATAACCCGTCCTCAGGGAGTGGTGGGAGTGCAAGTTTAAATTGGTCTTCAGCTGACGCTAGTCAACTTTTGAATGATGAAGATGATGAGCCAACTATACAAGGGTCAACATCTGTAACTACAACTTTACGTGGTGGTAATGCACCCAAGGTTGTGGCATCTGCACCAAAATTTGCTCAAATCCGTGATACCTCTGGCTACAATGCCCAGCCGAGTGTAAGTGCTCGTGCCGCATTGGTGATGGACGCGCAAACTGGTGAAGTATTATTTAGTAAAAATACGAACGCTTCAGTGCCAATTGCATCTATTACCAAGTTGATGACAGCAGTGGTAACAGCAGATGCTCGTTTAAACATGTCAGAAGAAATTATGCTTGAGCAAATTGATTTTGCTGGGGCAAACGGTAAAAATTCAAGTTCAACACTGCGTGTTGGCGATAAAATGAACCGTGCAGAAGTGTTATTGTTTGCTTTAATGAAGTCTGAAAACCCTGCAGCGGCGGCTTTAGCGCGTACTTATCCAGGTGGTCGTCCTGCATTCGTAGCTGCAATGAATTCTAAAGCACGTTCTTTAGGTATGAACGCAACCCATTATTATGAGTCAACAGGTTTAGATCCGCGTAATGTATCTTCTGCGCGTGACCTAGGAATCTTGGCGAGTACAGCTTCTCAGTATGGTTTGATTCGTCAATTCTCAACTACACCAACTTATGACTTTAACTTGGGTTATCGAGTGTTGAAATCTAACAATACTAATGCTCTAGTGCGTAATGGTGGTTGGAACATTAACTTGTCTAAAACAGGTTATATCAATGAAGCAGGTCGCTGTGTTGTGATGCATACGACTGTAAACTCGCGTCCAGCCGTGATTGTATTGCTTGGTGAACCAAGTTCGCAAGCACGTAATAATGATGCAACTAATCTATTGGGTTGGTTAAGTAATTTACCAAAACGTATTTAATTTAATTATTCTAAAAACGCTTCTCTCAAGAAGCGTTTTTTTATGACTATAAAAAAGACATAAAAAAACGGCTGTATTGAACAGCCGTTTTATGAAAACTCAGATTTTACATATTAGATAAAATCGAATCTTTTACTTGGCTCATTGTTGCATCAATTGACAACATAACTGCATCAGCACATTGTTTGATTGCAGTGTCAGGATCTTTCAAGCCATTACCAGTTACTGTACATACAATTACAGAACCTTCAGCAATTTTACCTGCTTTAATGTCACGAATCGCACCGCCAATAGAAGCAGCAGATGCAGGCTCAACAAATACACCTTCATACATAGAAAGTAAGCGTTGAGCTTCTAAAATTTCGCTGTCTTGAAGTTCATCGAACCAGCCTTTAGAGTCGCGTACTACAGCTTTTGCATGGTTCCAGCTTTGTGGATTACCAATACGAATTGCAGTTGCAACTGTTTCTGGATTTTCAACTGGAGCGCCACGTAAGAATGGAGCTGCGCCAGAAGCTTGGTAACCAACCATTGTTGGTAAACCTTCAGGTTTTGGACCAGTGAATTGATCAGTAGCTGCATCATAAATCACTTGTTCAAACTGATCAGCAGGTTGATTTGCTACCGCTTCGGTATAACCCATCCAGTGAGCTGTGATGTTACCTGCGTTACCTACAGGTAAGCAGTGATAATCAGGTGCACGGCCTAAAGCCTCAACGATTTCATAAGCAATGGTTTTTTGACCTTGCAAACGGTAAGGGTTGATTGAGTTTACAATCGTTACTGGCGCTTGATCAGCAACTTCTTTTACAAGACGCATACCATCATCGAAGTTACCACGGATTTGCATAGTGATCGCACCATACATCATTGCTTGCGCCATTTTACCCATCGCAATTTTGCCTTCTGGAATCAAAACAAATGCTTTGATACCTGCACGTGCAGCATAGGCAGCAGCAGCAGCAGAAGTGTTACCAGTAGATGCACAGATAATCGCTTTAGAGCCGTCTTCAACCGCTTTGGTTACAGCCATGGTCATACCACGGTCTTTAAATGAACCAGTTGGGTTTAAACCCTCATATTTCACATAAATTTCAACATCTTTGCCAATAATACGTGGAATATTCTCTAGTTTAATGAGTGGGGTGTTGCCTTCACCCAAAGAGATAGCACGAGTAGTTGCCGAAACTGGCAAACGGTCACGATAACGATCTACAAGACCAGTATAACGATTGGCATTAGACATGATGGTGTTCCAATTAGAGGTGAAGCGGGAGAGGGAATCTTTCCCTCAACCTGATTAACTATCGAGCGATTCTAAACGAATTCTTACGATTTCGCCACGAATAGCAGGTAATGCTTGGATTTGTGCAAGAGCCTCATCCATTTTAGATTCAACGATTGGATCGGTCAGAATCACGATTGGAATAAGGTCTTTTAAACGGGATTGTTGCATGATGGCATCAATACTAATTCCAGCGCGGCTTAAGATGGTAGTAACATCTGCAAGTACGCCTGTTTGGTCTTCTGCATTTAAGCGGATGTAATAACCTGTGGTCATTTCTTCACGACTTAAAATTGGCACATTTGTTAATGCTTCAAAAGCCAACTGAGGAATTGTCCCAGCACCGTCTTCGGTATAAGAGATGTCGCGGACAATATCAATTACATCGGCAACAACAGCAGACGCTGTTGGACCAGCACCAGCACCAGCGCCATAATAAAGTGTAGGGCCTACAGCATGAGCTTGAACTAAAACAGCATTTTTAACGCCGTTTACATTTGCAATAAGCTGCTCATCTGGAATGAGTGTTGGGTGAACACGTAATTCAATACCCTTTTCAGCACGACGTGCAATTCCGAGGTGTTTAATGCGGAAACCGAGCTCTTCGGCATATTTCACATCTTGTGCGGTAATTTTGCTAATACCTTCGGTATAGACCTTATCGAATTGAAGAGGAATACCAAAAGCACAAGACGCTAAAATTGTAAGTTTGTGCGCAGCATCAATACCTTCAACGTCAAAAGTTGGATCTGCTTCTGCATAACCCAATTCTTGAGCTTCTTTTAATACATCATCAAATGCACGGCCTTTCTCACGCATTTCGGTCAGAATAAAGTTGCCTGTACCATTAATGATGCCTGCCAACCATTGAATATGGTTTGCAGCAAGGCCTTCGCGGATGACTTTAATAATTGGAATACCGCCAGCAACTGCTGCTTCATAGGCAATTTGTACAGCATTGTCTTCAGCTGCTTTAAATAATTCATTGCCATGTTCAGCGAGTAAAGCTTTATTTGCAGTCACGACTTGTTTGCCGTGTTTGATCGCTTCCATGATGATTTCATAGGCAGGATGAATACCACCCATCACTTCCACAACCATATCAACGTCTGGTTGACGAACGATATCAAGTAAATCTGCGCTTTGTTTAATCCCTTCCAGTTCGAGATCTGGACGAGGACGACGTGTTCCAACGTGGGTAATTTGAATTTCTCGACCGGTGCGACGTTTAATTTCAGCGGCATTTTCTTGTAGTAGTTTAAGGGCTCCTCCACCTACGGTTCCTAGACCGAGTATTGCCAGGCGAACTGGTTTCACGTCACACTCCATTCATCATTTAATCATTTAGTTGAAGCTAGATCATAGCTAAAAAAAACGCCAGACTCTAGCGCTTTTAGTGCCTGTTCAATGAATTAGAGTGCGATGTTTGGAAAAGAAGAGTAGATCAGTCTTTAAACACTGATACGTAAAGCATTATTTGTTGAAAAAACAAAGCGCTGCAATGAGAGCAGCGCTTTTTATAAGAGATAGATGATTAATCATTCATCAATTTTGAGTAGATTATTTATCCAGACGTTTAATTAATTCATCTGGTGTTAAATATCCACCCAAGTACTCGCCATCAACATTATAAATAGCAGGTGTACCATTTACACCCATGTTTAAGCCAAGTTGATATTGCTCTCGAACAGGGTTTTTACATTGAGCAGGTGGAATGTTGACACCTTGTACTGCTTGGCTAAAGGCAGCTTTGCGATCTGCGCTACACCATACAGCTTCCATAGTCGGCATAAATTGCTCACCACGTGGCCAAGCGATATAGCGTACTTCAATACCCTTTTCATTAATTTCAGGTATGTGCTCATGTAGTTTATGGCAATAAGGACAACTTGCATCGGTAAACACATAAATCACGTGTTTAGCTTTACCTTTTGCAGGATAGACAATCAGATCTTCATTTTTTAAAGCCGCAAGATGCTTTTTATTTTCTGAAGCTTGAAGATTATCTCCAATATTATGAAGCTCTTTGCCTCCTAATCGGATGACATCACCCTGAATTAAATATTTTCCATCACTGGTCGTATAAACCGAGGTCATCCCTTCGAGATTTACCCAATACAAATTAGGAACTTCAGTCGGCTTGATATCTAAAATTTTGGCATTGATATTTGCATTCTTAAATTGTTTCTGCAAAGTTTCGATCAAACGCTGCTTATCATTACGTTCGATAATGGTTGAAGCTTCCCCAGTAGCAGGTGCAGTCGCTGTGAGCGCATCTTCTTTTTGTGGTTTGTTTTCTTTAGAACAAGCACTGAATAAAAGGCTAGATGCCAGCGTGCAGGCAAGAAAAATTTGAGAGCGGGTAAAAGACATAGATAACCCTTATTTCATCAGTATTTATAGTCAGAAGTTGCTAAGCATAACAAAAAATCTAACGTTTATTGTTAAAACTTTCTTAACCTTTGTGAACGAAATCAAATGATTGATATGGAATGCTTGTCTGGAACTTTAAAGTTTTATCATCCTCTAGGGTGATGTTTTTCATGCAATTGTTGCATGCGTACTTGTGCAACATGCGTATAGATTTGAGTTGTAGATAAATCGCTATGACCCAGTAACATTTGCACTACGCGTAAGTCAGCACCATGATTGAGCAGATGTGTTGCAAAGGCGTGACGTAAAGTGTGAGGTGAGAGTTCAGCTTGAATATTGGCTTGAAGCGCATAGCGTTTAATGGCATACCAAAAGTTCTGACGACTCATAATCCCACCATGTTGGGTCAAAAAAAGATAGTCAGTCGAGCTTTTGTAGAGTTGAGGCCGAGCATTACTTAAATAGCGTTCTACCCATTCACAGGCAATTTGTCCTAACGGGACCAATCGCTCTTTATTGCCTTTACCAGTAACTCGTAAATAGCCTTGCTTTAAATTAATGAGTTCCAGTCGCAAGTTAAGTAGCTCTGAAACACGTAAGCCACATGCATAAAGTACTTCAAACATTGCTCGGTCACGTAAGCCAAGTGCTGTATTGATATCTGGCGCATGAATCAGTGAATTTACATCTTCTTCAGATAGATCTTTAGGTAATGCTCGTCCAATTTTTGGAGAATGATGGGTTGCTACAGGATTGTCACTACGTAACTTCTGTTCACGTAAAAATTTGTAAAATTGACGTAGGGCAGATAGGCAGCGGGCAATCGAGCGAGGGCTTTTTCCTGCTTTTGTCAGTTCAATTAGAACATCTGCGATGTCATTACTTGTCCACTGTGGAAGAGCTGTTTTTTTATGAAGTTCGCTGCATTGAATGAGGTCTGATAAATAAGCATTTCGTGTATGTGGACTTACCGTCTGGGCAACAAGATAGTCGCGGAAACCTTGTAAAAAGCTTAAATGTTCAGGAATTTGAACAGGGCTTGGAATACGCGGTTTCTTATTTAACATACACTAGATCCTCTAAACCTCTGTACTGTAAAAGAAACTTTAAGGTTTGTCGATGAAACTAAATAAGAAGTGAAATTTAACCTTATTTGGTAATTATTCTCATTTATATGTATACTAGAAAAAAAGGTTTAGGATCGGATGCGGTGCGTTTATCAGCTTTAAAAGTGAAGCAAGCGGCGACCATCACCAAAGTGAATCGGATATCGGTAGAGTCCGAGCAGCAAGATTTGGTCGCAATTCGTTTGGAGAGTCTGGGCTTTGTGCCGGGCACACGAGTGGAAGTGATTACCAAGGGTATTTTTGGTGGTGATCCGATCTTGATCCAAATTGGCTTTACTCGTTTCGCTTTACGTAAAGCAGAAGCGGAAAAAATCGAAATTCAAGTAGCAGAAGGAGTACCCGCATGAGTGATGCGTTACGTATTGCCCTTGTGGGAAACCCGAACTGTGGTAAAACCTCTCTTTTTAATCACCTAACTGGAACTCGACAAAAAGTCGCAAACTATGCGGGCGTAACAGTCGAGCGTAAAGTAGGTCATTTTCAGTTACCTTCAGGCCGAGCAGTACGTGTACTCGATTTACCGGGTACATATAGTCTAAATGCAACCAGTCCTGATGAAGTTATTACCCGTGATGTTTGCTTGGGTAAGATTGCCGAAGAGGGTCAGCAAGATGCCTTTTTGTGTGTGGTTGATGCGACTAACTTAAAATTGCATTTAGGATTGGTGCTCGAAATGATCGAGCTTGGCCGTCCGATTTTACTTGTACTGAATATGATGGATGAAGCGCGTCGTCGCGGCATTCAAATTAATACTCAAAAGTTGTCTCAACGTTTGGGTGTACCAGTCGTTGAAACAGTTGCTGTTCGTAATGCGGGCATTGAAAATTTATTACATGCTCTTGATCAAGAAAAATACAGTGTGCCACAGACTGAACTGAGTGGTTTGACTGGAACTCATCATCAAAAAATCGATATGGTTTTTAAAGATGTTGTTCATTATGTTGAGCAGGGCGATAAGCGTACTGATTTTCTAGATCGAATTTTCCTACACCCAGTTTTAGGTCTGCTTAGCCTTGCCCTCATGATGTTTATTGTGTTTCAGGCCGTTTTTGCTTGGGCAGCTCCGTTCATGGATGGCATTGAAGGCTTCTTCGGCTGGTTGGGCGAAGTGGTGGGAACTGTGATTACACAGCCACTACTGCATAGTTTGGTTGTTGACGGAATTATTGCGGGTGCAGGTGGCGTAGTTGTGTTCTTGCCACAAATTTTAATCTTGTTCTTCTTCATTTTGGTATTAGAAGAATCGGGCTATTTACCGCGTGCAGCATTCTTGCTTGATAAGTTAATGTTCCAAGCTGGTTTAAGTGGGCGAGCTTTTATTCCTTTACTTTCAAGCTTTGCCTGTGCAGTACCGGGAATCATGGCAACGCGTAGTATTAGTGACCCTCGTGATCGCTTTACGACCATTATGGTTGCGCCATTAATGACCTGTTCAGCACGTTTACCTGTATATGCCTTGCTGATTGCTGCATTTATTCCAGAGAAAATGGTCTGGGGTATTTTCAACCTACAAGGTCTGGTGCTATTTGGCCTATATATGGCTGGTATTGTGAGTGCGCTTTGTGTTTCATTTTTAATGAAATTCTTCCAAAAAGATAAGTCTCAACATGCCTTATTGCTAGAGCTGCCGAGTTATCGTTTCCCTGATTTAAAAAGTGTGGGAATCGGTTTGCTGGACCGTGCAAAGATCTTCTTGAAACGCGTCGGCGGAATCATTTTTGCGCTCTCTATTTTGCTCTGGTTTTTGTGTACGTTCCCACAGCCACCAGAAGGGGCGACATTACCTGCTATTGATTATAGTTTTGCCGGTATGCTTGGACACCTTATTCAACCTTTATTTGCTCCAATTGGTTTTAACTGGCAAATCTGTATTGCTTTGATTCCAGCTATGGCAGCGCGTGAAGTTGTGGTTGCAGCATTAGGTACGGTTTATGCCTTGTCTGCAACGAGTGACGATGCGGTAGCTCAAGGTTTGTCACATCTGATTAGTGCAGATGGCTCGGGCTGGTCTTTGGCCACAGGATTATCGCTTTTAGTGTGGTTCATTTATGCCCCACATTGTTTAGCTACATTGGCAACAGTACGCCGTGAAACAGGTTCATGGAAACATGTTGCTGTCATGACTGCCTATCTGTTCGGTTTAGCTTATTTGGCATCGTTTGTTACCTATCAAATTGCTTCCCACTATTGGGGTTAAGGCAAGAAAGGAGGTTGTATATGATTCAATATCTGATTATTGCGGTTCTAGTGATTTGGAGTGCAGTTGTTGTTTTTAAGAAAGTATTTCCAAAAACAGCAAATTCGGTCTTTTCTTCACTCTCTACATTTTGTGAAAAGCAGGGTTGGATAACCTTGGCAAAATGGCTTAAACCAAAAATGACCTTTGGTTGTGCTGGTGGTTGTGGTTGTTCAAGCGAAGATAAACCTACGAATACAGTTCAAGAAATTAAGCCGATTAAATGGCAATAAATTTAGTATTTCTTGTTTCGTCTAAAAAGCCATCATATTGATGGCTTTTTTACGCACTGACACAAAAAAAGATGAATAAAGTTCAAACTGAAAAAGCATTCAAAACAGCAAAGTGCTAACATTTTTGCCATTCTGTCGATTGATAAATTGTGGGGCAAAAATGTTAATACAACGCGGTGGATTAAAAGTTGTCGCAGGCTTGGGAATATCAGGCGTTTCTGCTGTTAATTTCCTGCATGAACAAGGCTACCAAGTTGCAGTAACGGACTCTCGTCCAACCCCTCCTGGTCATGACCAGATTCCAGCTGGCGTTAAAACCAGTTTCGGTCAACTTGACCAAGAATTATTATTACAAGCAGAAGAAATTATTTTAAGCCCAGGCCTTGCACCGCAATTACCAGAAATTCAGGCAGCTATTGCTCAAGGTATTTCAGTGGTAGGCGACATTCAATTATTACGCCGTGCCACAGAAGTGCCTATTGTGGCTATTACGGGCTCTAATGCTAAAAGTACAGTAACGACCTTAATTGGCCTAATGGCTCAAGATGCAGGTAAAAAAGTTGCTGTGGGTGGAAACCTAGGACGCCCAGCTCTAGACTTACTAAAAGATCAACCAGAGTTGCTTGTACTTGAGCTCTCAAGTTTCCAGTTAGAAACCACATCTCATTTAAATGCTGAGGTTGCTGTGGTTCTTAACATGAGTGAAGATCATCTAGATCGTCATGGCGATATGTGGGGTTATCACCAAGCAAAACATCGTATTTTCCAAGGCGTTAAAAAAGTCATATTTAATCGTGATGATGCTTTAAGTCGCCCTCTTGTTCCAGATACAACACCAATGCAAAGCTTTGGTCTAAATGCACCAGACTTAAATCAATATGGTGTTTTAAGAGATGGTGATGGCACGCTTTGGCTTGCACGTGGTTTGCAGCGTTTAATTAAAAGCTCAGATTTATATATTCAAGGTATGCACAACGTAGCCAACGCTTTGGCTTGTTTAGCATTAGGTGAAGCAATTGGTTTGCCTATGGAATCTATGCTTGAAACGTTAAAACAATTTAAAGGATTAGAGCACCGCTGTGAGTACGTGAGAACTGTACATGATGTGCGTTATTACAATGACTCTAAAGGAACCAACGTTGGTGCTACACTTGCAGCAATTGATGGTTTAGGCGCTGCAATTGAGGTTAAGAAAGGGAAGGTTGCTTTGATTTTAGGTGGGCAGGGTAAAGGTCAAGATTTTGGTCCATTACGTTCTTCTATCGAAAAATATGCCAAAGTTGTGGTATTGATTGGTGAAGATGCTCCAGTTATTGAACAAGCAATTCAGGGCGTAACCAAAATTTTGCATGCAGCAACACTCAAAGAAGCTGTAGAGCTGTGTCAACGTGAAACACAAGCTGAAGATGTGGTGTTGTTATCACCAGCCTGTGCAAGTTTTGATATGTTTAAAAGTTATAATGACCGTGGTCAGCAGTTTGTTGCCTGTGTCAATTCGTTGGTTTAAAGAAAACATGATTAGGAATGTTGTATGGCAGGCTTAGCTCAGACCACAATCCAGAAAATCAATCATTGGTATGAACGGATATTGCCTAAATGGCCAGCGGAAGTGACGCCACGTAATGTCCTGATTTTCTGTGTCGTTGCATTGTTGTGTATCGGTTCAGTGATGGTGGCGTCTGCTTCGATGCCCTATGCTGAATATATGCATGAAAACCCGTTTCACTATGTGATTCGTCATGGTATTTCGATTGTCGCTGCGGCTGTGGTGGCATATTTGACCTATCGGATATCACTCAATACGTGGTTTAAAAATACTTTCCCGCTGTGGCTATTGACCATGGTTCTGTTGCTTGCTGCTCTGGTGGTGGGTTCAGAAGTGAACGGTTCTACACGTTGGATTAAGATCGGTGGCTTTACCTTACAGCCAACCGAGGTTGCCAAAGTCATGATGGCAATCTTTACCGCAGACTACGTTGTGCGCCGTGCCAAAGAGGTTCGTACTCACTGGAAAGGCTTATTACGTTTAAGTGGAGTCATGGCAATTACGGTTGGTTTGATTATTGCTGAGCCTGACTTGGGTGCTACGATCGTAATTGTATTGATGATGGTCGGGGTATTCTTTTTAGCTGGTGCACCACCAACACAGTTCTTAATTATGTTGGGCGCAATTGTAACCGGTATCGTGTTTTTGATCTTATTTGAGCCGTATCGTTTCCAGCGTTTGATTTCGTTTACTGACCCATGGGCAGATCCATTAGGGGTAGGTTACCAGTTATCAAATGCGTTAATGGCCTTCGGTCGTGGTGAGTGGTTTGGTACAGGCTTAGGGCACAGTGTCCAAAAGTTGTCTTATTTGCCAGAAGCACATACTGACTTTATGTTGGCAGTGTTAGGCGAAGAGTTTGGTTTCTTTGGTATTTCTATTGTCATTGGTTTGTCTTTCTTGATGTTGGCATGCTGTATCAAAATTGGTCATCGTGCATTGAAACATCATTATCTTCGCGCAGGCTATTTAGCTTACGGTATTAGTATTATTTTCTTGCTCCAGATATTGGTAAATGCGGGCATGAATATGGGTTTAATGCCGACTAAAGGTTTGACTCTGCCATTTATTAGTTATGGTGGTACATCTTTAATGATGTGTGCTGCGATGATTAGCTTGATCTTAAAGATTGATTCTTCAACCCAAGAAGTAAACCCAGAAAGGGAAGAATCAAACTTCTAGTTGAATATTTAGACATGAGAAAACCCGATTTGATATCGGGTTTTTTTATTTATAGGTATGTTCCGCTCAGCTGCTCTACATGTGGAATTAAATCTACATTCCATTGTTCTACTGCTTGTTTAAGCATAACTTTAGGTTGGTCTAAATCAACCTTCGGTTGTCCCAATGCTTGTATTGCTTGTTGCAGCAATTGAGGGGCTTTTGATAAATCAAGTGCCTGAGCAAGGTTTTGTTTAGAGAGTTTTTGCCCTTGATCATTCATGGCCAGAGGAAGGTGCATGTAGCTCAGTTTAGGGTATCCTAAGAGCTCACCAAGCCAGATTTGACGTTCGGTGTTATCTAATAAGTCTGAGCCTCGAACGACATGGGTGATGCCTTGCAGATAATCATCCACGACGACAGCAAGTTGATAATTAATAATCCCATCACGGCGTTTAAGAACAAAGTCTCCAAGGTCATGGTACAGATTAGAGCAATGACGTCCTTGCAGTCGGTCATCAAAACAGATTTGTTGATCTTGAACTTTTACCCGAATTGCTTGGTCTTGAAAATCAAGATTGAGATCGCGGCAAGTTCCCGCATAGATTGCGTTTGAACCCAGCATTTTGCGTGTACATTGACAAGCATAGATAAGACCTTCTTTTTTAAGTTGATCTAATACACTTTCGTAAATGTCTAAACGGTTTTTTTGAAAGATGATTTCTGAATCGGGTTCGAACTGGAAGGCGTCCAATGATGTGAGAATATGATCTTCACTACCCGGATAAATACGAGGGATATCTGTGTCTTCGACACGAACAAGCCATTTGCCTTGATGGGCTTTTGCATCACAATAACTGGCAACGGCAGTGATAAGTGATCCAAAATGCAAAGGGCCGGTTGGCGATGGCGCAAACCGGCCTGAATATGCAAAGCTAGGTTTCTCTTTAGGAGTTACCTCGGTCATATTAACCGTTATTTTGCTTCTCTTTGATTTCTGCCAAAGTTTTGCAATCAATACATAGAGTTGCAGTTGGGCGTGCTTCTAAACGACGTACACCGATTTCGATACCACAGGTTTCACAGAAACCGTAGTCTTCGTTTTTAATTGCTTCCATAGATTGTTCGATTTTACGAATCAACTTACGTTCACGGTCACGTGTACGCAATTCAATTGCAAACTCTTCTTCTTGGGTCGCACGGTCATTTACATCGGGTAATGCAGTTGATTCGTCTTGCATCGTATTCAACGTACGATCAACTTCAGACATTAATTCAGCTTTCCATGCCTGCAGAATTTGTCGGAAATGCTCGAGCTGTCCTTCAGACATGTACTCTTCATTTTTCTTAGGTTGATAAGGTGCAATACCAAATAAACTTGCAGTTGTGCCTATGTCAGAAGTTTTAGGTTTCACTTTACGTGCACGTTTTGTAGAAGCTTTTTCGCCTTCCACTACAACTTCTGTATGTTCATCCAAAACTTGGTTGTGGTTGTCATTCGCCATAATAGGGCATTCCTCATCATACACGTATTATCTATACGCAAAAAATATGGTGATATGCAAGTGTTTTTATAGAAAACCATCGATGGATTTCCCCATCGGGTCGTCATCATATAGATTTTTCCTGCAAGATGATAGTCATTCCACCCCGTAAATATTTTCAAAACGTGTTTAGCCTAGTCATAATTGCATATAAGCATATAAGAAATAGAGCTAATAGCCTGAAATATCAGTATTTATAAGGCCCTGAAAATTTTCAAGACGGAAGACTTTTGTTTCAAAACTACCATCGTTTTTTAGACGAATGTAACGGTAGCCAGGAGCATTTTGGTCTAGGGCAAATTCATTACTAAACGGTTTGAACTGAACGCTTGTCGAGGGTGTCGAGAAAAATTCGATCCCTTGCCAAGTGTTTAGTGAGTCTTGGTGAACGTGCCCGCAGATTAAAGCTTTTACATTTTTAAATGGAGCTAATGTTGTAAGCAACGCATTAGAATTTTGTAACTTGTGATGATCAATCCATTTAGATTTCATTGCGAAAGGATGATGATGACAAGCCAGCAAAACAGGGTTATCCGAAAACTCTTCAAGTAATGTCGCTAAATTTTGTAGTTGTTCTGGCGACAGGTGCCCATCAATCTGACCTTTTACCGCACTATTTAATAAAATAACGCGCCAGCTTCCTAAACAAATGACCACAGGTTCCTGATGGTTTTCTTTATGTAATGGAAAATGGTCAACGTTATCATGATTACCCAGTGTCTGAAAAAATGGCAGACCTAACGTTTGCATATATTGAATATAACGTTTGTAGGTAATAGGCGTTGGTGCTTGAGCCAGATCTCCAGTATGGATAATGGCATCAGTTTCAGGATGTCTTTTCAGGATCTGTTGAATAATGGCATGAAAACTTTCTTCAGGATTCATTCCCACAAATTCTAAGTGCGGATACTCTAATAAGTGAGTATCTGTAATTTGTATAATGACATGGTCTTTTTGTGAAAGTGTTGAGACTTGAAAAGTCACCGTCCTACCTCGTCGGATTTTATTATCGTTGTGATGTGTTGAGATAGCCATTGTAGCGCCATAATGACAGGAGCATTTCTCAAACGTCCTCGACTCAATAATGTTGATATTTCGCTGTAGTCAAACAAGTGTAAAAGAATATTTTCACCTTCATCAGGCATGCCAAAAACTCCGCCTTTTGTTGGTAAGTCTGTTTCAGCAGCATATAAGTGAAATAGTTCTGAACACGCCCCAGCAGATGGATAAAAGCTAAATAGATGATGTAAATGATTAATAGTACATCCTGACTCTTCAAGCGTTTCACGACGAATACAGCTTTCAGGAGTCTCATCTCCATCTAATACACCTGCAATTATTTCCAATTGCCATGGTGAATCGGGGTCATTAATCGCGCCAACCCGAAATTGTTCAATAAGTGCAAATTGTTGTCTTTGATCGTTGTAGAGTAGAACGCCAGCCGCTTCAGGACGATGAACAAGTTCACGCTGCAATACATGGGTATATTCAGTTTGATTAAATAGACGATGTCGAAGGCTGACTTTTTCAACTTGAATAAAACCACGGAATAGAGATTCGCGTGATGTTACTTCGACATCTTTAGATGTATAACTTGGACGTTCAACAATACTCATGATTCGATCAGGACGAAATCTATTTATTTCATCCTAACCGAGAATCATGGCTAGGCAAGTGTTTTTTTTGAATATTTACACTTTATGATACAGTTTTTGACCTTGTTCTTGATAAACCTCTTTCATGGCTTTGAGGCCTTCTTCAACCTCTGAATTACTATTAGTGAGGTTGTTGGCATAGTCACGAACATTCTGGGTGATTTTCATCGAGCAGAACTTTGGTCCACACATTGAACAGAAGTGAGCAGATTTATGAGCCTCTTTTGGTAAGGTTTCATCATGCATGCTACGCGCTGTATCTGGGTCTAGACTTAAGTTGAACTGATCATCCCAACGGAATTCAAAACGAGCTTTTGACAAGGCATTATCGCGAACTTGAGCACCCGGATGGCCTTTCGCAAGGTCAGCAGCATGTGCCGCAAGCTTGTAGGTAATAATCCCGTCTTTAACATCTTTTTTGTTTGGTAAACCCAAATGCTCTTTCGGTGTCACATAACAAAGCATTGCTGTGCCATACCAACCAATCATGGCTGCACCAATTGCAGAAGTAATGTGGTCATAACCCGGAGCGATATCAGTCGTTAAAGGCCCAAGCGTATAGAATGGTGCTTCTTTACACACTTCTAGCTGAAGGTCCATGTTTTCTTTAATCATGTGCATTGGTACGTGACCAGGGCCTTCAATCATGACTTGAACATCATGTTCCCATGCACGGTGAGTAAGTTCACCTAGAGTTTTAAGTTCGCTGAACTGTGCTTCGTCATTTGCATCTTGAATACAACCCGGACGTAAGCCATCACCTAAGCTAAACGAAACGTCGTAAGCTTTCATGATTTCACAGATTTCATCAAAATGAGTGTATAAGAAGTTTTCTTCATGATGTGCTAGACACCACTGCGCCATGATTGAACCACCACGAGACACAATACCTGTTAAACGGTTTGCTGTAAGTGGAACATAACGAAGCAATACACCTGCGTGAATCGTGAAGTAGTCAACGCCTTGTTCAGCTTGTTCAATCAGTGTGTCTTTGAAGATTTCCCATGTTAGGTCTTCTGCAACACCATCAACTTTTTCAAGTGCTTGATAAATTGGTACTGTGCCGATTGGAACAGGTGAGTTACGAATAATCCATTCACGTGTTTCATGAATGTTTTTACCTGTCGACAAATCCATAATGGTGTCAGCACCCCAACGGGTTGCCCACGTCATTTTTGCAACTTCTTCATCAATTGAAGAGCCAAGCGCTGAGTTACCAATGTTGGCATTAATTTTAACCAAGAAGTTACGGCCAATAATCATTGGTTCAAGTTCTGGATGGTTAATGTTGGCGGGAATGATCGCACGACCTTCAGCAACTTCTTGGCGAACAAATTCAGGTGTAATTTCTTTTAAGTTTTTTGCACCAAAATTTTGTCCAGGATGCTGACGGATATCAACACCTTCACGCTGGCGCTGATTCTCACGAATTGCAATATATTCCATTTCAGGTGTAATAATACCTTGCTTGGCATAATGCATTTGAGAGACATTTTTGCCAGCTTTGGCACGGCGCGGGTTTTGAATATGAGCAAAACGAATGTCAGCGGTGCGGATATCTTTTAAACGTTCCTGACCAAAAGTTGAAGTTAAGCCAGAAAGTACGTCAGTATCGTTACGTTCTTCAATCCAGTTTTGGCGAACTGAAGGTAAACCTTTGTCTAAATCAATTTGAACATTTGGGTCGGTATAAACACCTGAAGTGTCATAGACCATAACAGGGGGATTATGTTCACCGCCAAGACCAGTTGGAGTATCTGTTAAAGAAATTTCTCGCATTGGAACCTGAATATCAGGGCGAGAGCCTTCAATATAAACTTTTTTAGAAGCGGGTAAGATACGGGTTAAATCTTTTGCATCTTGTTCATGTTGTGCTGAAATTTCAGCAGAAGAGAGATTCGTTAACTGGTTCATTACATGATCCTTATGAATAACATCAACGAATCAAGCACGACCAAAAACGATGGCGGATTTATCTTTACGAGATAAATTTAAGGCTTATGTTTTTAGATGGCTTGATTCCTACGCAGGTCTTAACCTGATCAGGTTCAACGGTACTCATGTTCAAACTTGTGTTGCTATAACACAAAATTTACACAATCTCAGCGAGTTATTACTCGCGCTCCGTCAAGCGATTTACAGACTAACATGTTTTAGGTTGGGTGGCATTGTCAATTTGTATCTATACAAACCGCATCTATATGGCAGTCGCGATAGACTTCAGTGTTCCATGGGGAGTCTAATTTTAATAGCTGCTCAAGTTGTTCATGAGTAATCTGATAATTTGATTTTTTATCGCCATTCTTATCAGTTAAATCTATTTTAAATTGCTTATTACGCTCCTCTACAGGCGTAGCAATAAACTTAAGAAACAGTTGGGCTGGTTTCGCTAAACTCGACTGATTTTGTGTAGAGAGAAACCGAATTTGTTGAAGTGCATCTTTATCAAACCATGTGTTTGGTGCATATTCATCTGACACTGGCGTGTTATCTAGACCAAAGAAAATAAAATAGCGATATTCGTTAAAGAGTAGTTTTGCATCACTAATAAAATAGCTTTTTGGATACTTTTGAATAAATTTTTCCCAAAATAATGCACGTTCAGTGAGTTCTTTCCAAGAAATAGCCAAAGCACCATCGTTATAAAAAATATTTTGATTGTCTTTTGCCATACGAGTTAAGAACTCTTTTTGGTCTGCGGGTAAGGCTTTAGAAAAAACATCAACTAAATAGTTTGGCTGACGTCGATAGGTGAACATGCCTTCGCCTTGATAGAGAAGTTCAATATAGGCTTGGCCTTCATGTTGAAGTAAGTATTGATCACGTGGGCTCAGTTGGTCGAAGAGCTTTTTCTGAGTTTGGATGACCTTTTTAAGGTCTTGTTGTTTATGTTCTAAAACAGCATAGCCAAAAGCTTCAAACGCTCTGCCTGTTTTTTCAGTGTAGTCTTGCTTTAAAAAACGTTGATACATGGCTGTTGATGCATCAATCAACTTAAGCTGTTCATCATTTTTTAAAGACGGAACACACGTTTTAAGCTTTTCATTAATTTGATTTAAGTCTTCTATTTTGCTGTTTTGATTAATCGTGTGCATAGCTACCATAATTTGTAAGCAGCCACTGTCTTGTTTTTGAATGGCCTTTTGCTCAGTTGATTTTTGCTCTTTAGATACAGCCTGATCTTGCTCTGATGTTTTATTACATCCAGCTAAAAGTAGTGCGCTGCACATACTTATCATTAGAACTTTTTTCATCATTGTATTTTTATCAAAGTGAATATTGCTCAAATTATAACTCGGAAAAAGATTGCATCATTGTTAGAAATCTTTATTATTAGGTAGGTCGGTCTACTTAAATTAAAGCTATGAATGATAAAACAGCAAGACAGAAAATTCTCGATGCCGCTTCAACTTTGTTTTATAACGATGGCATTACTGCAACTGGAATTAACTCGGTTACCGCTAAAGCAGATGTTGCTAAAATGTCGCTTTATAATAATTTTTCTTCAAAAGGTGAGCTTGTCGATGCCTATATTGCTGCGCGCCATCAAGAGTGGCTTGATCTCTACCAAAAGCGTTTAGAAAAAATAAAAACAGCTAAAGAAGCCATTTTGGCTGTATTTGATGCCTATCAAGACCATGCGGAATTTGCCTATGAAAAAGGCTTTCGAGGTTGCGGGTTATTGAATGCTGCGGCTGAGTTTCCTGCGAATAGTGCAGGGCGAAGTTCGGTAAGACAACATAAGGAAGAAGTCGAAGCTATTGTTGCTGAGCATTTAAAAAAATTGATACCAGACTCACAGCGGATTAGCTATGTGGCCACGCAGCTTTCTTTTCTTTTAGAAGGTTCTATGGCACGAGCAGGCTTAGAAGGAAATAGTCGTCAACTTCTATTAGCAAAACAAATGGCAGAAGATATTTTAAATAGAGAATGCCCACATGATTAGCCTCATTAAAAATAGTAGTTATGGGGGCACAATTGCGATTTTAGTTGCTTCTGTTTTGTGGGGAACAACTGGTACTGCCGCAGCATTTGCTCCGACACTTGGCCCACTCGCTATTGGCGCCGTAGCGATGGGTGGCGGCGGTCTTTTACAAGCGTTGGTTGCATCAAGAGCGATAAGGGAAAACCGACAATTTATAAGGGAAAATCTTTCCATATTGCTGTTGGGTGTGGCGGCTGTTGGTATTTATCCTTTGGCTTTTTATTCTTCAATGCATTATGCAGGCATTACGATTGGTACCGTGGTTTCAATTGGTTCTGCTCCACTGATCGCAGCCATTTTAGAGCGATTCTTTGATCGCAAAGCTTTGTCAGCTATCTGGTTTCTAAGTTTTATTTGCGGTGTGCTTGGTGTAACGATGCTGTCGATGGGTGAAAGTCATGCGGTTCTAGACAGTACAAATCAATGGAATAAATACTTCGGTATTTTGCTTGGACTTGTTGCAGCTACAACTTATTCACTTTATTCATGGGCTGCAAAAAGATTAATAGATCGGGGTGTTGATGCTAAAGCTGCAATGGGCATGATTATGGGTGGTGGGGCAGTTATTTTGCTTCCTACTTTGTTGGTTACAGGTGGTGGGTTATTACAAAGCTCAACCAATTTACTTGTGGCTGGTTATATGATGCTGATTCCTATGTTTTTGGGTTATTTGCTTTTCGGTTTTGGACTAAAAACAGTAAATGCCAGCAAAGCGACGACCTTAACTTTATTTGAACCTTTAGTTGCTGCGATTTTTGCCATTGTGTTGGTGGGAGAGCATGTTTCATGGTTGGGTTGGATAGGCATGCTTTTGATTTTTATTTGTATTTTAATTTTGTCAAAAACTGAGAACGCTTAAAAAAACTAAAACTTTTAATGGCTTGAGTTTGATTCGAATTTTTCTTAGTCTTAAAGGCAAGTTTTATCGTTGATTTGAACAATGAAAATAAAATTAATGGTCGCTGTTGGCCTTTGGAGTTTTGCATCTTCGAGTTTTGCTCTAGATTTGGTTGAGACTTATGAGCGCGCAAAACAAAATGATCCGACATGGCAAGCCAATCAACAACAATTTGAAGCAGATCAACTTAATTTAGGCTTGGCAACGGGAGCGTTATTACCCACCGTTACACTGTCTGGAAACATTACTCGTAATCGACAAACTGTAAAGCGTTCAAACTTTCCAGGTGTTGACCAAGAAGGGCTTTCTGATGCTTTGGTAAGTAATACCTCAACGACTCGCCAAGCGACCTTAACAGCACGTCAGCCATTGTTTCGAATGGATGCTTGGGAAGGTTATAAGCAAGTTAAAACTTCGGTTGCCTTAAGTGAAATTACCTTAAGACTGCAAAAACAAGATCATGTTTTAAATGTAGCAGAAGCCTATTTTAATGTACTACGTCAGCAGGCATTGAGTGTTGCATACCTACAAGAAGAAAAAGCTTTGCTTGAACAGCTTAATATGATGAATGCCAAACTCAAAGAGGGTTTGGTGGCCCGTAGTGATGTGAGTGAAGCAAATGCTCAATATCAAAATGCTAGAGCCAATCGTATTTCAACCAATGTTCAATTACTTTTAGCCCAAGAACAGCTTTCTGAATATATTGGTTCCTATCAAGATAAGCTTGCTGTATTACGCAGTGATTTTAGTTTTCAAAAGCCTTATCCAGCAGAGCTTAATGACTGGATTTCTTTGGCCCAGCAAAAAAATCTAAAGATCCAGCAAGCCCGTTTACAGCAACAATATAGTGAAGATCAGCGCCGTGTGGAAAAGGCCGCGCTTTATCCTCAAGTTGATGCCGTTGCAAGCTATGGTTATACCAAACAGACCCCAGAGACTCTTATTTCGACTGACGGAAAATTTGATCAGGTTGGGGTGGAAATGAACTGGAATTTATTTAATGGCGGCCGCACTCGAACATCAATTAAAAAAGCGACTGTAGAAGCCAGTAAAGCTCAGGCTCAACTTGATGCGGCCATCCGCCGTGCCAATGTCGACGTAAAAAGTGCATTTATGCAGGTCGATACAGACCAAGCAAAACTCGAAGCAAGAAAAGCTGCAATGGATTCGTCTTCTTTAGTTTCTCAAGCCTCAAAAGCGAGCTATAACGAAGGCTTAAAAAGTATGGTTGATGTTTTATTGGCCCAGCGTAATGCTTTTTCTGCAAAACAGGATTATCTTAATGCTCAATATGACTATTTATTGAATGTACTTCGTTTAAAAGCTGCGGTAGGTCAGTTGGGTGAAAAAGATCTGGTCGAGCTAAATAACTGGTTAACCTATCAGTAATAAAATGCTTTTATCTGAAATTTAATTTTGTCATAAAAACTTAATGATTGCTGTGTTCTAATGCTCAATCATTTTATTCCTGCGCCATCATGTTGGAGGCTTCCCTTGAGTCCAAGTAATCCGGTGTTAACCCATCATATTTCTTCTCAATTTAATGAAGAATTGCAAGATGTAAACACAAAGTTTATGACCATGGGTGGCTTGGTCGAACAACAGGTCGCAAATGCAATTCATGCTTTGCTTGATACAGATGCAAATTTAGCGATTGATGTTCAATTTAAAGATAATGCAGTCAATCAATATGAACGTGATATTGATGAAGGCTTGACGCTAATTTTGGCGCGTCGTCATCCAGCAGCGATCGATTTGCGTATGGTTATTGCTATGAGCAAAGCCAATACTGACCTTGAGCGTATTGGTGATGAAGCAGCAAAAATTGCCCGTATTGCACAAAACCTTTGTGAAGAGGGTGGTTCGCCTCGTGGCTACATGGAAACACGTCATATTGGTAACCAAGTTCGTGTCATGATTCATGATGCTCTTGATGCTTTTGCGCGTTTAGATGCAGATCAGGCTTTACGTGTACTTTTAGCCGATGCTGACATTGACCGTGAATATCAGTCAGCAACGCGTACATTAATGACATATATGATTGAAGATCCACGTCATATTGCTCGTGTTATTAATGTCATGTGGGTTCTACGTTCTTTAGAGCGTATTGGTGATCATGCACGTAATATTGCTGAGCAAGTCATTTATATGGCAAAAGGCTTTGATGCTCGTCATACCAAAATTGAAGAAATTGAAGCCAAAGTCCACGAAAAGTAATCTTGAGCTGAAATATTTAAAAGCCTTGTTTCAAACAAGGCTTTTTTATTTTTAAAAATAATAGATAAAAAAATGTCCCGAACTTTGGGGGGAAGTTCAGGACAGAAAATCAAATACATAAACACGACAGGGATCGTGTTCTTCTTGCTATGAATTGATATTAAGTTCTGAGCTTTTCTATGTCATGTAGAGTCCTGTTCGCTCTATGTAAGGCTTTTTATGCTTGTGTAAGTTTCACGTAAAAAAAGGCAGGTCTATGTATATAGACCTGCCTTTTTAATGATGAAGAAGCTAAAACAAACCGATTATTCTGGTTTCCAGCCTTCAGCTTTTTCTACGCTTTCATCATTGTTAAAGAACTTCTCACGTTGTTCTTCAAGAAACTTTTTTGAATCTGGTTCAAACACATTTAAACGCTTTTCATTAATCAGCGTAGTTTGATGCTGTAACCATTCTTGCCATGCTTGCTTAGAAACATTTTCAAAAAAGTCTTGGCCTTTAGCACCTGGAAAAGGAGCGAAGTCTAGACCTTCCATTTCCTTTTGATATTTGCGGCAAAATACTTGTCGACTCATGGTTTATCCTTAAGCGTATAACTGTTCTAAACGTGTATGGGCACGAGCAATCGCAGCTTCAACCTGTTTTGGTGAAGTTCCGCCAATATGATCACGTGCATTTACAGAAGCTTCTAGTGTTAAGGCTTTATCAAACACATCTGCTGTAATTAGGTCAGAGAATTGTTGTAACTGCTCAAGTGTTAACTCAGATAAATCTTTTTCTTCAGCAACACCTAACGCAACAGCTTTACCTACAATTTCATGAGCATCACGGAAAGCAACGCCTTTTTTCACTAAATAGTCAGCAAGATCGGTTGCAGTCGAGAATCCACGAAGTGCAGCTTCACGCATAATTTCAATATTTGGAACCAATGCAGGAATCATATCTGCGAAAGCCATGAGTGAACCACGAACCGTATCGATCGCATCAAATAAAGGTTCTTTGTCTTCTTGGTTATCTTTGTTGTACGCCAATGGTTGACCTTTCATGAGCGTAAGTAAGCTAATTAAGTCACCAAATACACGGCCTGATTTACCACGAATAAGTTCAGGAACATCCGGATTTTTCTTCTGCGGCATGATTGAAGAACCAGTACAGAAGCGGTCAGGAATATTCACAAATTTGAACTGTGCAGAAGTCCAAAGGATTAGCTCTTCAGACATACGTGATAAATGCATCATGATCAGTGCAGCAGCTGCATTAAACTCAATGGCGAAGTCACGGTCAGATACCGCATCAAGTGAGTTTTCAGATACAGCTTCAAAACCTAACAGTTCCGCTGTGTAAGGGCGGTCAATTGGGTAGGTTGTACCAGCAAGAGCAGCTGAACCAAGCGGCATACGGTTAACGCGCTTACGACAATCTTGAAGACGTTCAGTGTCACGAATTAACATTTCAAACCAAGCCAGTAAGTGGTGACCGAAAGTCACAGGCTGAGCAGTTTGTAAGTGTGTGAAGCCCGGCATAATTGTATTTGTATTTTTGGCAGCCAAGCCTAACAAGCCTTTTTGTAAGCGTTCTAATAATTTTAAAATGTCATCAATTTCGTCGCGTAGGTAAAGACGAATATCGGTTGCAACCTGATCGTTACGGCTACGACCTGTATGTAGTTTTTTACCTGTAATGCCAATACGTTGAGTCAAACGTGATTCAATGTTCATGTGAACATCTTCAAGATCGATGCGCCACTCAAAGGTACCAGCCTCAATTTCTGAGCGAATGGTGTTTAAACCTTCAATAATGTCATCGCGTTCTGCTTCTGTGAGTACGCCAACTTTCGCAAGCATGGTAGCATGCGCAATCGAACCAGCGATGTCTTGTTTATAAAAACGCTGGTCAAACTGAACAGAGGCGGTAAATTCGGCTACAAAAGCATCCGTCGCTTCAGAAAAACGACCACCCCACATACCTGAGGTTTGGTCTGGGGTTACTGAATTAGGGGGATTTGAAGATGTGGTCATGGTGGCTCAGTAAAATAAAAAAGAGTATATCACTTGCCGAAGCTCAACAAACAAAGTTGTTTCCTACAGCATACCGAAATCAAAATTCTTCCTATTTTTTTACGAAAAACGGGCGTTGGCAACACTTATTCGAATTAATTATCGCAAGTAATGTTTTGGCACTGGTCTTGGCGTTGGCTGAAGCACAGTCTTGGCAAGCGTTAAGCGGTGGACGCCTTTTACAATATATCGTTTTTATTAACTGGGTCATCTTGTCATTTTTTGCCTTGGTTGAACGCTTTCAAGGTTTCTTTAGCAGTTTACGTCAAGAATTTGCCTTGGCTATTGGCTTTGTCATGCTGCAAGGTATTGTTGTTTTAACCACATTCATGAGTAATTTTTTTCAGTTTGGTCTTTTAAATAAACATGTTTCTTTAACGCAGGGCTGGAGCATTTATTTTACCAATGTACTTTTATATCTCAGCTATGGAATATTGCTAGGGGCTTTCTGCTTACGTTATCTATATGTCAGAGAACAGTGGCTGCATCAACAGTCTGCGGAGTTAAATGCCCGTATTCAGGCCATGCAAGCGCGAATTCATCCTCATTTTTTATTTAATAGTTTAAATAACGTGGTGAGTTTAATTGCGATAGATCCAGATAAAGCAGAAAGCATGCTCATTAGTCTGTCACGTTTATTTCGCGCCAGCTTCCAAGAATTGAAATTGGTGAGTTTGCATGAAGAAATCGAGTTGAGTAAACAATATTTAATGATTGAGCAGGTGCGTTTGGGGGAGCGTTTAAAAGTAGATTGGAAAATCGAGCTTTCACCTGTGCAACTGAAACAGGTCACCATTCCTTTATTGACATTACAACCTTTGTTAGAGAATAGTATTTTTCATGGGGTAGAGCCAATGATGGGTAAGGCAACCATAGGGGTATTGGTTGAAATATTGCAAAATCAGGTCAGTATAGTCATTACCAACCCATATACAGACGATACAATAAAATCAAGGAAAGGGCATGGAATCGCGCTTGAAAATGTAAAACAGCGCCTGAAAGCATATTATGGGAATTCCGTAAGATTTCAGGTTTATAAAGGTGAAACCTTATATACCACCATTATGAGCTATCAATATCAAACAAAATAATAAGTTAGTCAGAGTTAACCATAAAAACATGGATCAAGTTAACGGTGACAAGGAGGATGAATGAAGGTGCTGATTTGTGATGACGAACCACTTGCAGTGGAGCGATTATCACGTTTAGTTTCAAAGATGGGACATGAAGTTGTATCAACGGCTCAGCATGGACAAGAAGCCTTGGAACAGGCGCGGCTTCATCAACCCGATGTAATTTTACTTGATATTCAAATGCCAGGTATGAATGGTCTTGTCTGTGCAGAACAGTTAAGTCAGCTAAATCCACGACCTGCGATTGTATTTTGTACGGCCTATGACCAACATGCATTGGAAGCATTTAAATCTCAGGCTCAAGCTTATCTTCTTAAACCAATTGATCCTCAAGAACTTGAACAAGTTTTTAGTCAATTGACTCAGCTTACTCAAGCACAGCTTAATGCCTTACCACAACATGATTTTTTGCATGATCTAAAAACACAGCGACATCAAATTGCTGCAAAAACCTATCGTGGGGTTGAGCTGATTCCTGTTGAAAATATTTATTATTTTTTAGCCGATCAAAAATATGTCACGGTGCGTCATCAAAATGGCAGTGTATTAATTGATGAAACTTTAAAAGAGCTTGAAACCGAATTTGCAGATCAATTCATTCGTATTCATCGAAATGCATTGGTTGCAGTTGCATATTTAGATGGACTGGAGCTCGTTAGCTCTGGGCAATATCAGGTTCGTTTACGTGGACTAGATGAACGACTTTCAGTGAGCCGTCGACATTTATCTATGCTTAGAGAGCGGATTCACCAGCTCTAAACTTAAAAAGAGTTATCTTGGACGTGCGAGATTTTACTTGCAATTTTAAGGGATCAAGTTAAGTTTAGGGTGTATTGTTTGACCAGCCCATGCTTGAATTTATGAAAACCTTGAAAATTGCTACACGACAAAGCCCACTTGCTCTCTGGCAGGCAGAATATATTCGTGCCCGATTACAGGAGCTTCACCCAGATTTAACGGTGGAGTTGGTTAAATTTGTCACGCAGGGCGATAAAATCTTAGATACGCCTTTAGCAAAAATTGGTGGGAAAGGGCTGTTTGTTAAAGAGTTAGAAGCAGCACTTCTAGATGGGCGTGCAGATTTAGCTGTACATTCAATGAAAGATGTCCCGATGGCTTTGCCAGAAGGTTTAACCTTGGCAGTAATTTGTGAACGTGAAGATCCATTAGATGCTTTCGTTTCAAATCAATTTGAAAAATTTGCTGACTTACCTCAAGGTGCAAAAGTTGGTACCTCAAGTTTACGTCGTAAATCTCAAATTTTAAAACAACGTCCTGACTTGCAAATTATTGACTTGCGTGGAAATGTTGGCACACGTTTAGCAAAGCTAGATGATGGTCAATATGACGCTATTATTTTAGCTAGCGCTGGTTTGAAGCGCTTAGGGTTGTCAGAACGTATTCGTCATTGTCTAGCACCAGATATTAGTTTGCCTGCGGTGGGTCAAGGTGCATTGGGCTTGGAATGCCGTGCAGCTGACCAAGATGTATTAGCTTTAATTCAACCATTACTACACGAAGAAACTGATGTTTGTGTACGTGCTGAGCGTGCTTTTAATGCCTATCTTGAAGGTGGTTGTCAGGTTCCAATTGCAGGTTATGCCACACTACAAAATGGACAAATTCATATTGAAGGGCGTGTTGGAAGCCCCGATGGCCAAACGTTACTACGTGCTGAACTGACAGATGAAGCCAGCAATGCTCATCAATTGGGTGAAAACCTTGCTCGAAATTTACTTGACCAAGGCGCGGGCGAGCTATTAAAGGCTCTCTACTAAACCATGTTGTTTATTAATACTCGACCTGATTCTCGTGCAACTGAACTAACAGAAGTTTTGCAAAATAAGGGATTTCAGGTTGAGTCTTTACCTCTTTTAGAACTCGTTGCCAAACCTTTTTTCGAACATTTACTTCAGCTTTACCAACAATTAGTTAAAGCACAAGCTATTGTTGTGGTCAGCCCAACTGCTGTTGATGTGGGTATGCAGTACTTAATACAAAGTGGTTTAAAGCTAGATGACTTAAAACATATTCAGTGGATTGCAGTCGGGCAGGCTACGGCTAATCGCCTTCATGAATATAGCGTTGACGCACATATTCCAGACGTGGAAACTTCTGAGGGGATGTTAAACCTACCTATTCTTCATAATATGAAGCAGGCTGGTAGCATCGCTTTCTGGCGAGGAGAGGGTGGACGTCAATTTATGATGGAAACTTTGCAGCAGCAAGGTATTCAGATTTTAAATTTCGTTTTATATCATCGGCAGTGCCCAGAAGCTTCATATTCTACATTCAAACATCTGACACAGAATTCAAATTATAATTTAAAAAAATGGCTGGTCTTAATTACCAGTGAGGCCAGCTGGAAGTATTGGTTAGAGCTTTGTTCAAAAAATAATGTACAACCTGATTGTGTATATTTGGTTTTAGGGCCACGTCTTTTTCAAATTGTTAAAGAATATCGCGATCAGCAGCAGGCTCATTTTCACATTATTCAACTTGAAAATTTATCGCCTTCGGGGATGATTCATCACATTCAGGCATTATAAGGATTCATATGAGAAAACTTGTTTCTATCATCATTTTACTGGGCGTGGCTTGGTTGGCTAAGCTCAGTTACGATATGTGGCAAATTTCTCGTACTGTTCCCGAGCTTAAGCAAAGTCTGCTTCAATCAGAACAGCACTATGCCAATCTAAATGATCAATTGGTTGCTTTACAGCGACAATTACAGAATCAACCTGTAAATACTGGCGATAAACTAAGTTCGGCGGCTCATCCAGATGCTCCACCAGCAGGTATTGCTCCTACAGTTTTAATTAAACAAAAGTTAGATTTAATTCAATTTGCAATTGATCAACAACAATTGATTTATGCAGTTGATCAATTAAGTCAATTACAGCAATCCCTTGCGCACTATGAAATTGCCCCTGCATTGCAACATAGCTTAAACCAATCGCTTGAGCAGGATAAACAAGCAGTTCAGCAATTCAGTTTGGCCCAAAATCAACGTCATCAATTGATTGATGATTTATTGCAGACGATTGATAAAAATATTCAGCAAGCCTTGGCTCGGCCTAAACTAGAGATGGATCAATCCGAGTCTGTATCTTGGTGGAAAAGATGGTTCCGTATAGAAAAAGTAGAAACACCGTCTATTAATTTAATGAATCGAAGTGTAGTGCTCAAAGAAGTGCAATTAAGATTATTAATTGCGGAGCAGGCACTCAATCAAGGCAAAATGACTGAGTACCAAAACGAGTTGCAATCTGTGATGCAAAAGTTAGATGAGATGCCTGATGCAACGAGTCAGCAGTTAAAAAAACGTATTGCTAAAGTGGCACATTTATCGATAGTGCCTGTTCCTAAATTATCTACACTTGGTCTAATTGGCTCATAAGGAGGAGATATGAAACACCTCCTGTCGGTTTATTTCGTAATTAGCTTAATACTCTTTGCCGCTTTAGCTTTATTGAGTTATGGCTATGGAATGGGGTATGTCTATATCTACTGGCGACAATTGCAGTTGCAAACAAATGTCTGGGGCTTAACCCTCGCTTTTGTGGTGGTAAGTTTTATTGCTCAACTGGTGTGGCTTTGGGTTAAGCGTTATTCCTCTCGTGAACAGCGGAAAAGTGAAAACATTTTCCAGTTTAAAAACCTTCATCCCTATGAACAATTAGGTATTGTCTGGTTATTAGAGGCCGCCGAAGACCAGCGTGTATTTATTGAACGTGTTTTTACTCAGTCAGCGCTTTTAAAAAATATCATTGATGCCAAGTTTCTAGTTTCAAATGGAGACTATCCAAAAGCATTAGCTGCTTTAGATCAGTCACCACCTATGGCATTTGAATTGGCAGAGTTAGAACGAATCGAAATCTTTTTAGCCCAAAACGAAGCTGATCGCGCATTAACTCATCTTGAGTTTTTATACCAGCATCAGTTGTCGCCTTGGCTTGAGGAAATAGAAACTGCCTACCAGCAACGATTAACAGCATTATGGGGGCAATTGGCGCTGCAACACCCATGGGTATATTTACGTTCAATGAAGTATGGTTTGCTAGATGCTGAGCACCGTGATTTATGGCTACAGCAACTTCTTCAGCAGTTTGATGAGGCTTCTATTGATGACCAGCATGCATTGCAACAACGTTATCTGGATTTAGAGTCTGAGATTCAAACTCGACCGTATAGTAGTAAGTTGTTGTGGCTCAAGCTATTGGCGCGTATGCCTGATATGAGCATGCAGCATGCGGCTTTAACACTACACCTATTAAAAGAGCAGTTCGACCCAGAAGTATTTTACCTGTGGTTCCAGCAACAATTGCTTAAACAAGTTCCAGACTATGCCGATGTCGAAGAAAAAATTATCGAGTTTGAAAATCAATATATGAATTTGCCAGTTTTAACCTTTGCAAAATGGCATGTCTATATGGCAACTGGACGTCAAGCAGAGGCTGAAACATTATTATCATTATATCCAGATAATATTTTAATGAGCTATTTACGTATTAAGTCTACGCTTAATGAAGATGAAGTGTTAATCAAACAGTTAAACCTAATCTTTGAAAATGATGCGAATTTTTTAAAATTTAAAATATGAGGAAAAAATGAAAGAACTGTCTGTCTACCCGATAATATATGAACAGAAAGTAGCGTGGGGAGATATGGACGCTTTCGGTCATGTCAATAATGTACAATATTATCGATATATTGAAAGCTCACGTATTTTATATATGGAAGCTATAAATATATTAACGCCACAATTATATACCGTTGTAGCCTCAAGTCAGTGTAAATATTTAAAGCCAGTTTTTTATCCAGATGTATTGAAAGTCGGTGTTCGCGTGGAAGAGCTCCGTAATAGTGCATTCCGTATGGCTTATATATTATGGAGCGAGGCACAACAACAAATCGTGGCTACTGGTGAAGCTGTTATGGTCTGCGTAGATAAATTAACAGAACGAAAATGTGAAATACCTCAGGAAATAAAACAAAAAATTATTGAGCTAGAAAAATCTGTTGGGCATGACTTAATACATTTATCTTAAATAAATATTAATAAAATATATTTCATTTATAATTGATAATGTAATTAAAAGGTAATTTTTTTAGTTATTCTGATGAACATGGCTTTCAAACTATTGCTTATTGAATAGATTATAAATAATATTGGTCTTGATTTTATGTTTTTAAATTTTGTCTGTATTATTTTGAATTGTCTGTAAGACTGGAGTATTTATTAATGAAACCGGATATCAGTGAATTATCTGTTGAAGAGTTAAAACGCTTACAAGAAGAAGCGGAAGCTTTAATTGCAAGTAAAAAAGATCAAGCAATCGAAGATGCTTATAATCAAATTATCGAGATCGCTGAAAATGTAGGTTTTAGTGTTGAACAGCTTCTTGAGTTTGGTGCTCAAAAACGTAAGAAAACAACACGTAAATCTGTTGAGCCGCGCTACCGCAACAAAAACAATTCTGAAGAGACTTGGACTGGCCGTGGTAAACAACCACGTTGGTTAGTTGCTGAAATTGAAAAAGGCGCAAAACTTGAAGATTTCTTAATCTAATCGTATTGCTGTTTTAAAAAAGCCAGGAAAATTTTCCTGGCTTTTTTTTTGTCTGAAAATATCTAAAATTTTGCTGTAAATATTATTTAAGAAATTGAGTGTTTAAATTCATCTTTAAATACATTGTTGAGATCAAATGTGCATTTAGTTCTTTTAGCGCCAGGTTTTCATGATTTTGTCATACGTTCAACTTATAGTCTTAATACCGAAGCCAAGCCCGATTGCTTGGTTTTTTTATATGAAGTGAATTGGCGATGTTGAAAAAGTATGCATAATGTCAGACTAGGGAGCTACTCTCAAAATAAGGACGATAATTTGCATGTTGGTAAGGCTGAATGAAGAAAAAGTCTAAGCAATGGAAGTGGTGGTTATTTGCCCTCATTGCATTTTTAATTTTTATTATTTTACAGATCCCAGCGACTTGGCTTATTTCTAAATTTTCAAAGAATAATCAAACTCTACACAATGTAAGTGGAAATATCTGGCAAGGCCAAGCAGATTGGCGGCGCGGTACTTTGAGAGGCTCGATTCATTGGAAAACTAGACCTCTAGACCTATTTTTATTAAGGTTCGCTGCTGATGTAGATATCCATAGTGGAAATACCCAGTTATCTGGGGTAATGGCCTATGGTGTTGGTAAAAAAGTACTTGTAAGGGCAATGAATGGTCAAATTGCGCCTGAAACATTAAAACAAATTGTGAACTGGCAATGGCCTGTGAACAGTATCCAGTTAAAAGATATTGATTTTAATTATAAAAAAGAGCAAGGTTTCGCTGCGGTTGATGGTCAATTGCATTGGGGTGGTGGTGCTTTAATTTATAATATTGGTGACCGTCAAGACCGGATGAATATGCCTTCTTTAAATGGGCAATTAACGGATCAAAATGGACAATTACAAGTTGATATACGTGATCAACGCAGTCAAAAAATGGCAAACCTTTTATTAGATGCCAATATGATGCTTGATGTGCAGCTTACACAAAGATTATTACTGAATATTCCGTCTTATGATGGGAAAGCTGGTTTAGATACATTTGTCATTAGTTCTCGCCAACCTTTGATGCAAGGGAGTAACTAATGAAAGTATGGATTGAAAAATTACAGCACTTACAATGGCAAAAATTAGATCGGTTAAGTGTGGTTGTATTTGCCTTTTTAGTTTTATGGCTATGTTGGAAATTGGCTTCATTGTTTTGGTGGGTCATTGCACCTCCTCAAATGATGCAGTTTGATCGGGTGGAGTTAGGATCACAGCAGCCACAAATTCCTAACATTAGTACTTTTTCACTTTTTAATGAACCTTCAGCCAATGCAGCTCAGGAAAATGTCAATCTAGAATTGCAGGGTGTGATAGTCGGTTATCCGAACCGTTTTTCTTCGGCTGTTATTAAGCTTGATAATACTGCTGACCGATATCGGGTGGGAGAAACAATAGCTTCTACATCTTACCAACTAGCAGAAGTTTATTGGGATCATGTGATATTGCGTCAAGGTAATGGAAGTACGCGTGAGCTTCAGTTTAAAGGTTTGCCAAACGGGTTATATCAACCACCTAATCCACAGGCATCTCCAGAGAATTCGGTAGCCCCAACTCAACAGGCACCTTCGACTAATACGACTCAAGAAGCGCTTGGACAGGCTATTCAGCAAATGCAAGGGAACCGAGAGCAGTACCTCAAAGATATG
Organism: Acinetobacter calcoaceticus ANC 3811; assembly: GCF_000399665.1. Lineage (GTDB taxonomy): Bacteria > Pseudomonadota > Gammaproteobacteria > Pseudomonadales > Moraxellaceae > Acinetobacter > Acinetobacter calcoaceticus_B. The sequence goes on along the minus strand of NZ_KB976986.1, from coordinate 2,712,720 downwards.
GGGGTAAGCGGGAACTCAGGTGGAGGTTTTGAAGTTACAGAACGTACACCCACTGCGCTTCGAAATAAGTTAGGTTTAAGGCCGGGTGATCGGATTGTTTCTTTAAATGGTCAAACGGTTGGGCAAGGACAAACGGATGTGCAGTTACTTGAACAGGCTCGTCGAGCTGGGCAAGTGAAATTAGAAATAAAACGTGGTGATCAAGTGATGACCATACAACAAAATTTTTAGTGATAACACGTCACCATAAGAGTTAGGAATTATCGCAAGTTATGGCTTTATTGAATCATCAACGTCCACTTTGGGCATTACTTGCAGCAGCCCCATTGATTGCGACAGTGAGCAGCAGCGTCTATGCCCAAACATGGAAGATCAATTTACGTGATGCTGACTTAACTGCATTTATTAATGAAGTTGCAGACATTACGGGGAAAAACTTTGCAGTAGATCCGCGAGTGCGTGGCAATGTCACAGTAATATCGAATAAACCCCTCAACAAAGATGAAGTTTATGATCTATTTCTTGGGGTCTTAAATGTAAATGGGGTCGTGGCAATTCCTTCTGGGAACACTATTAAACTGGTACCGGATAGTAATGTTAAAAATTCGGGAATTCCTTACGATTCTAGAAATAGGCTGCGTGGTGATCAAATCGTCACTCGAGTCATTTGGCTTGAAAATACGAATCCAAATGATTTAATTCCAGCACTTCGCCCTTTAATGCCTCAATTCGCACATATGGCTGCGATAGCAGGCACTAATGCGCTGATTGTTTCTGACAGAGCTGCAAATATCTACCAACTTGAAAATATCATTCGTAACCTCGACGGTACGGGGCAAAATGATATTGAAGCTATTAACTTGCAATCAAGTCAGGCAGAAGAAATCATTACTCAACTTGAGGCGATGAGCGCAACGGGAGCTTCGAAAGATTTTAGTGGTGCACGTATACGTATTATTGCAGACAACCGAACCAATCGTATTTTGGTAAAGGGTGACCCTGAAACACGTAAACGCATTCGTCACATGATTGAAATGCTGGATGTGCCTTCGGCAGACCGCTTAGGCGGCTTAAAAGTTTTTCGATTAAAATATGCAAGTGCAAAAAACTTATCTGAGATTTTGCAAGGCCTTGTAACAGGGCAGGCAGTTTCTTCATCAAATAGTAATAATAATTCTTCTAACTCATCGAATCCGATCAATAATTTGATGGGTAATAACCAGAATTCCAGCTCATCTTCATCTGGTTCAAATGGTAGCTCAATTTCTACGCCATCTATTAACCTAAATGGTAATTCAAATAATAGTAATCAGAACAGCATCTCTAGCTTTAGCCAAAATGGTGTGAGCATTATCGCGGATAATGCCCAAAACTCGTTAGTGGTTAAGGCCGATCCTCAATTAATGCGTGAAATTGAATCTGCGATTCAGCAGCTAGATGTTCGCCGTCAGCAAGTTTTAATTGAAGCTGCCATTATTGAGGTTTCAGGAGATGACTCTGATCAGCTTGGTATCCAATGGGCGCTAGGTGATTTGTCTAGTGGAATTGGCTTACTTAGCTTTAGTAATGTGGGGGCGAGTTTATCTTCTATTGCTGCTGGTTATTTGTCGGGTGGTTCGGCTGGAGCAGCGTCGGCTATTGCTGGTGGTGCTAATAAGGGTAATGGTGCAACTTTTGCTGTGGGTAATTTTGAGAACTCCCGTAAGGCGTATGGTGCATTAATTCAAGCCCTAAAAGCTAATACCAAATCAAATTTACTTTCCACACCGTCCATTGTGACAATGGACAATGAAGAAGCTTATATTGTTGTAGGCCAGAACGTTCCATTTGTAACAGGTTCGGTCACTACGAATAGTACAGGCATCAATCCATACACAACTGTTGAACGTAAAGATGTGGGTGTGACATTAAAAGTTATTCCACATATAGGTGAAGGCGGTACGGTTCGCCTTGAAGTTGAGCAAGAAGTTTCAAATGTTCAGACTAGTAAAGGTCAGGCGGCCGATTTAATTACCAATAAACGTGCTATTAAAACTGCTGTATTGGCCGAACATGGACAAACAGTTGTTTTAGGTGGTTTGGTTTCGGATGATGTTGAGCTCAGTCGTCAAGGGATTCCTGGGTTAAGCAGTATTCCATATGTAGGCAGATTATTTCGTTCAGACAGCAGAAGTAATACCAAGCGTAATCTTCTTGTCTTTATTCACCCAACAATTGTGGGTGATGCAAATGATGTGCGCCGTTTGTCTCAGCAGCGCTATAACCAGCTTTACAGCTTGCAATTGGCGATGGATAGAAATGGCAACTTTGCCAAACTGCCTGAACAGGTTGATGATGTCTATAATCAAAAAATGACACCACCAGATATTGGCTCTCAGCCAAAAAACTATCAACAGGTTCCTTCAGGTGGCAAAAGCTCGACAGTAATAACACCTGTAGCAGTAGAGCCTGTGGTTCGAAAGCAAACCTTACAGTTGCCCGAACCTGAAGTTAATCGTACTAAAAATACCGTAACAACAACGACACTGCGTCAAAGCACAGCGCCGTAGTAGCATGTTATGATTGATAAAAATGAATAGGACATACGCATGACTTGGAAATTACAAGCAATTACTGGCGAAATTACTGGTCAAGAAATTAGTGTTGATCGTGATATGTTGGTGGGACGCCATCAAGATGCTGATGTATTGTTACAAGCTGCTGAAATTTCACGTCGCCATGCTGCTTTGCTTTTAAAAGATCAATTGTTATGGGTGCAAGACCTTAATTCATCGAATGGCACATTCATAAACGATATTCGTATTGAGCAAGAAAAACAGTTGCATGATGGCGATATTATTCAATTTGCTAGCTTTAAATTTTCTGTATTGGCGCCTGCGCAGGAAATTATAGATTTGCCTGAAATTGAAGTGGAGCCTGTAAATACGGCATCAACCCCAGATTTAAGTGATCAAGGGATGCCAAGCCTTACAGAACGTGCTGCTGAAATAGAAGTTAGTCGCGATGGTATGCCGCAAAATATTTCTATTCCAAAACCTGCACCGATCCCGGAAGGTGTAGAGGTTAACGTACAACCACAACAGGTACCGGTTGCCTTTGAGGAGCCAGTTTCTCGTGTTGCTGAAGAAAAAGAGCAACAGAAGAATGCCTCTGTTGGTTTAATCACCATTATTACTTTAGTAATTTTAGCTTTATTGGCATGGTTGTTCTTTAAATAATCCATTGCTGCTTTTACAATCAAGGCATGCTAAACGCATGCCTTTTTAATTTTGAGAAGAAGAAAATGTCTGTTGCACAACTAAATAAGCGTGATTTAATTTTATTTGATTTAGATGGAACATTGGTTGATTCTGCTGCTGATTTGTATCGGTCTATGAATTTAAGTTTAGAAGCGCTCAATTGGCCATTAGTAACAGAAGCCCAGATACGAGCATGGGTCGGCAAGGGAGTGTCTAAACTCTGTGAAAGTGTTCTACTTCATATTTTTGGAAAATTAGACACTGAACAGCATAAAGTCCTCTTACAGAAATTTGTTGACATATATGGTGCAGAACTTTGTGTAAATACTCAAATTTATCCGGGAGTCACTGAGTTTTTAAAGCATTGTAAAGCTTTGAATATACATATGGCATGTGTTACCAATAAGCCTGTGCAACTTGCTCAAGGGTTACTTGATGCATTAGAACTTTCTTCTTATTTCCAAGTTGTACTTGGGGGTGATAGTTTGCCAGAGAGAAAGCCACATCCATTGCCTTTATTGCATTGCATGCAAAGCTTAAAAATATCTGCTTCGCAATCATTAATGATTGGCGACTCAAGTAACGATATTGAGGCTGCGCGTCGTGCGGGAATTGATTGTATTGTGGTTAGCTATGGCTATAATCATGGAGAAAATATCTATGATTGCCAACCTCAGCAAGTGGTTGATAGTTTGGCTGAGTTAATTATCTAATGAGTGAAATGGAGATCAGCATGAATAAGCGTATGGTTTTTCGATGGCGTGTCTAAATCGAAACTAGAAAAACACTGTTTTAAATCGAAACCATATTAGAGAAAAATTCATGACTACATTAGCGCAATTTGAACAACTTAAGGCTTCAGGTTACAACACTATTCCAGTTTATCGTCAGCGTTTGGCAGATACGGAAACACCTTTATCGGTTTTTGCTCGTTTTAAGGAACAAAAACAAGCTTATTTATTTGAGTCGGTTGAAGGTGGTGAAAACTGGGCGCGCTACTCCATGATTGGTTTAGGTGAGTCGACAGTTTTTTCATGTAATGCTGGCGTTTTATCTATACAGCATGCTGATGGTTCAATCACACAAGAAGATTGTCTAGATCCATTTGAATATATTCGTGAATTTCAAAAGCAATTTACAGTTCCACCAGCTGAGTTTTTGCCAGACTTACCAAGTTTTACTGGCGGGCTGGTTGGCTATTTGGGCTATGATGCAGTTCGTTATATTGAGCCGCGCTTAAAGAATGTGCCTGCGGCTGATCCAATTGCGTTACCAGATTTGTGGTTGATGCTCTCAAAAACAGTGATCGTTTTCGACAACCTTAAAGATACTTTATTTTTAATTGTTCATGCTGATACGGCACAGACACATGCTTATGAAGATGCGCAGCAAAAGTTAGATCAATTAGAGCAGTTGTTGGCTACACCAGTTAGCTTGCAAGCCAAGCCGCATACACCGCCTCATTTTGAATCGATTACAGGTAAAGCGAAATTCCTTGAGACCATAGAAAAGGTTAAAGAATACATCCGTGCGGGTGATGTTATGCAGGTTGTTCCTGGTCAACGTATGGTTTCTGACTTTGATGGAGAGGCTTTACAGGTTTACCGTGCTTTACGTCATTTAAATCCTTCGCCTTATTTGTTCTTGGTACAAGGTCAAACAATTACCGATCAAAAACCATTTCATATTGTAGGATCTTCACCTGAAATTCTCTCTCGTTTGGAAAATGGTATTGCGACAGTTCGTCCGCTTGCTGGTACCAGACCGCGTGGAAAAACGAAAGAAGAAGATATCGCTTTAGAAAAAGACTTACTTTCTGATGAAAAAGAAATCGCTGAGCATTTAATGTTGATTGATCTTGGTCGAAATGATGTTGGCCGAGTTTCTAAAATTGGTAAGGTCAAAGTGACTGATCAAATGGTCATTGAGCGCTATTCGCATGTTATGCACATCGTTTCAAATGTACAAGGTGAGGTTCGTGATGATATTGATGCACTAGATGTATTTAAGGCAACTTTTCCAGCAGGTACTTTATCTGGCGCACCGAAAATTCGTGCAATGGAAATTATTGATGAAGTGGAGCCTGTTAAGCGCGGCGTTTTTGGCGGGGCAGTGGGATATTTAGGTTGGCATGGTGAAATGGATATGTCGATTGCAATCCGTACGTGTGTAATCCGTGATAAAAAAGTGTATGTACAGGCTGGAGCAGGCTTGGTTGCTGACTCAAATCCTGAATCAGAATGGAATGAAACCCAAATAAAAGCTCGCGCAGTGATCAAAGCGGTTGAATTATCATCAAACGGGTTGATTTTATGAGTTTTTAGCAGTTTTTTTTAAAAAACTGCTTGCATCGTTTGGAAGTTTTGCTAAACTGCACACCGTTCCGATACGAAACGTACGAAACACTAAGAAGCGCCGGCATAGCTCAGTTGGTAGAGCAACTGACTTGTAATCAGTAGGTCCACAGTTCGAATCCGTGTGCCGGCACCATCTAAAGTGTGAAGTTGTTAAGTGAAGGATAACACTGAAATAAGTGTGATGTGGTGAGATTCCCGAGCGGTCAAAGGGGGCGGACTGTAACTCCGCTACGAAAGTTTCGAAGGTTCGAATCCTTCTCTCACCACCATTAACTTCGATTGAAGTGCTAAGTATACCAGCATCGTGCGGGAGTAGCTCAGTTGGTAGAGCGGCAGCCTTCCAAGCTGCATGTCGCGAGTTCGACCCTCGTCTCCCGCTCCATCGAAGGATAATCGCTCTTATAGCTCAGTGGTAGAGCACTCCCTTGGTAAGGGAGAGGTCTCGAGTTCAAATCTCGATAAGAGCTCCAGATACAGTTTAGTAGATTTTCTACAAAGATTTAAAAAGCAGGCTTATTAGTCTGCTTTTCAAGTATTGGGTGTTTGATTTTTTAGGCGATATGTCGATGCTGAGTTTTACTCAGAATTGTGTTCGACGTAAACGAGGACTATAAACATGGCTAAGGCTAAGTTTGAACGTAATAAGCCACACGTAAACGTGGGCACAATCGGTCACGTTGACCATGGTAAAACAACTTTAACTGCTGCGATTGCAACTATTTGTGCAAAAACTTACGGCGGTGAAGCGAAAGATTACTCACAAATCGACTCGGCACCTGAAGAAAAAGCACGTGGTATTACAATTAATACTTCACACGTAGAATACGATTCTCCAATCCGTCACTACGCTCACGTAGACTGCCCGGGCCACGCCGATTATGTTAAAAACATGATTACTGGTGCTGCTCAGATGGATGGCGCGATCCTTGTATGTGCTGCGACTGATGGTCCAATGCCACAAACTCGTGAACACATCCTTCTTTCTCGTCAGGTTGGTGTACCTTATATTCTTGTATTCCTTAACAAGTGTGACCTTGTTGATGATGAAGAATTACTTGAATTAGTAGAAATGGAAGTTCGTGAACTTCTTTCTACTTATGACTTCCCAGGTGATGACACTCCAATCATCCGTGGTTCAGCACTTGCTGCACTTAATGGTGACCAAGGTCAGTATGGCGAATCTGCTGTAATCGAATTGGTTGCTGCGCTTGATTCTTACATTCCAGAACCAGAACGTGCTATCGACAAAGCATTCTTAATGCCAATCGAAGACGTATTCTCTATTTCTGGTCGTGGTACTGTAGTAACAGGCCGTGTTGAATCTGGTATCGTTAAAGTTGGCGAATCAGTTGAAATCGTTGGTATCCGTGACACAGTAGTAACGACTGTAACTGGCGTAGAAATGTTCCGTAAATTGCTTGACGAAGGTCGTGCAGGCGAGAACTGTGGTGTTCTTCTACGTGGTACTAAGCGTGAAGACGTACAACGTGGTCAAGTACTTGCTAAACCAGGTACAATCAAGCCGCACACTAAATTCGATGCAGAAGTATACGTACTTTCTAAAGAAGAAGGTGGTCGTCATACTCCATTCCTTAACGGCTACCGTCCACAGTTCTACTTCCGTACAACTGACGTAACTGGCGCAATCCAATTACAAGACGGCGTTGAAATGGTTATGCCAGGTGACAACGTTGAAATGTCAGTAGAATTAATCCACCCAATCGCAATGGACCCAGGTCTACGTTTTGCGATCCGTGAAGGTGGTCGTACTGTAGGTGCTGGTGTTGTTGCGAAAGTAACTGCATAAGCATAATATAGTTACGGATTACGTCTCAGGTTGAGGGCTTTGGCTCTCAACCTGCATTATAGGTCAGTAGTTCAATTGGTAGAGCGTCGGTCTCCAAAACCGAATGTTGGGGGTTCGAGTCCCTCCTGGCCTGCCATATTTTGAAATAAAAAGCTTGATGCTGGCTTAGTTGTTCATATAATAAGTCGCGAGTTCTACGACGAGTACAAAAATGTCGAATGATAAATCGCGCGACGCATTGAGCGACGCGCCAATTCCTCAAAGAAATAATTCTGCTGAAGTTGTTCGTTCTGGTTCACCTCTAGATATTGTTCTATGGGTGATTGCGATTGCATTATTGGTTTTAGCTGTTATGGCGAATCAGTATTTACCAGCGCATTGGGCGCCTGCCAATAATATCTGGGTGCGCGTTGGGGCAATTTTTGCTTGTATCGTTGTGGCTTTGGGTTTATTATACGCCACCCATCAAGGTAAAGGCTTCGTTCGTTTGCTAAAAGATGCACGAGTCGAATTGCGTCGAGTAACTTGGCCAACAAAACAAGAAACAGTCACCACATCGTGGCAGGTTCTATTGGTTGTAGTTGTTGCATCATTGGTTTTATGGTGTTTTGACTATGGTTTGGGTTGGTTAATTAAGTTGATTATCGGGTAAAAGAGCTATGAAACGTTGGTACATTATTCATGCCTATTCTGGTTATGAAAAACAAGTGTTACGTTCACTTACAGAACGAATCCAGCGTAGCGCTGTTGCTGATAGCTTTGGTGATGTCCTTGTTCCTACCGAAGAAGTGGTAGAAATGAAGGATGGTAAGAAACGTAAATCTGAGCGCAAATTCTTTCCAGGCTATGTGTTAGTCGAAATGGAAATGAATGATGATACTTGGCATATCGTTAAAGAATGTCCAAAGGTTCTAGGTTTTATCGGTGGTACACCTGAAAAACCAGCACCAATCACTCAGCGTGAAGCAGATGCGATTCTTGCGCGTGTACGTAACACAGGTGAAGCACCACGTCCTAAGACGATGTTTGAGCCGGGTGAAGAATTACTTGTTATTGACGGTCCATTCACAGACTTTAAAGGTGTGGTGGAAGAAGTTCAATACGAGAAGTCACGTTTAACGTTGACGATTAACGTATTTAATCGACCAACTCAGGTTGAACTCGAATTTCGCCAAGTCGAAAAAACGATTTAATCTTAATTGGTTGAAAAGCGCCCGATTTTATCGGGCATTGTTGTTGTAATAGAAGTGTATCGTAAAGATTGGGGAGCCTAGCGGCGTTTGTACCCAGAGGTATTTTAAAATGGCTAAGAAGATTGACGGCTATATCAAGCTGCAAGTTCCAGCTGGTAAAGCAAATCCATCTCCACCAATTGGTCCTGCATTAGGTCAACGTGGTGTAAACATCATGGCATTCTGTAAAGAATTCAATGCTGCTACACAAAAAGTTGAACAAGGTCTTCCAATTCCTGTAGTGATTACTGTGTACAACGACAAGTCGTTCACATTCATCATGAAAACTCCTCCAGCTTCTATCCTTCTTAAGAAAGCTGCTGGTATCCAGAAGGGTTCAGCTGTACCAAACAAAACTAAAGTTGGTAAGTTGACTCGTGCTCAGTTAGAAGAAATTGCGACTACTAAAGAACCAGATTTAACTGGTGCTGATTTAGACGCACGTGTACGTACCATCGCTGGTTCTGCACGTTCTATGGGCTTGGAAGTGGAGCTATAAGACATGGCAAAGTTAACTAAACGTCAAAAAGCCATTGCTGCTGCTGTTGAAGCAAACAAAGTTTATACTTTGGAAGAAGCGGTGCAAGTTCTTAACAGCCTACCTGCTGCGAAGTTCAAAGAATCTTTAGATGTAGCTGTAAATCTTGGTGTAGACCCGCGTAAATCTGACCAGGTTGTTCGTGGCGCGACTACATTACCTGCTGGTACTGGTAAAACTGTACGTGTAGCAGTATTTGCTCAAGGTGCGCAAGCAGAAGCTGCTAAAGAAGCTGGTGCAGACATCGTAGGTTTTGATGACCTTGCTGAAAGCATCCAAGGTGGAAACCTTAACTTTGATGTTGTAATCGCAGCTCCTGACGCTATGCGTGTTGTTGGTAAGCTCGGTACAATCCTTGGTCCACGTGGTTTAATGCCAAACCCTAAAGTTGGTACTGTAACTCCTGATGTAGCGAATGCTGTTAAAAACGCTAAATCTGGTCAGGCTCGTTACCGTGTAGACAAAGCGGGTATTATCCATGCTGCGATCGGTCAGTTAGGCTTTGATGCTGCTGCTATCCGTCAAAACGTTGAAACCTTAGTTGCTGACTTGAAAAAGTTAAAACCTGCAACTTCTAAAGGTATATACATCAAAAAGATCACTTTGAGCTCAACTATGGGTCCTGGTCTTACTGTTGATGTAAGCAACGTTTCTAACTAAGTTTTAAACTTAGTCAAGAATTTTAAAGTCCTGATTGAGGGCAGGGTGTAAAAAATCATAGATTTTTTACACCCATTCAAAGTAATGCTTTGTTTCCTCACTCATCAGGCGGACTTTGAATTGATAAATGTAAATTTATCAGCGTCAAAGACCACAGGCGAAGAGACTTCTTTTGAATATCTTCTTAATAGCCCAGCCTGCGTAGACGCGGTGGTGTGATTTATTCCTCCTCCGCGTGCAAGTCAAATCCTTGTTGACTTGCGAATTGGGAGTGTACTTTTTTGAGTACATAAATCACCGTTAGGAGGTTTTACAATGGCTCTTCTTATTGAAAGCAAAAAACAGATCGTTGCTGAAGTGGCTCAAACTGCTTCTACAGCGTTCGCTGCCGTTGTTGCTGACTATCAAGGTTTAACCGTTGAGCAATTAACTACTCTTCGTGTTGAAGCTCGTAAACTAGGTGTTGCTACACGCGTTGTACGTAACACTTTGGCTAAACGTGCTCTTCAAGATACGCAATTTGCAATCTTGAATGACAACCTTGTTGGCCCAACAATCTTAGCATTCTCAACTTCTGAAGACGATATGGGTGCAGCTGCACGCTTGTTTGAAGAATTTGCTAAAACTAACAAAGCATTTGAATTAAAAGCTGCTGCATTTGACGGCAAACTTTATCAAGGTGCTGAAGTTAGCGTTATCGCAAATCTTCCAAACCAAGAAAAAGCGCTTACTATGCTCGCATCTGTTCTTCAAGCTCCTATTTCGAAATTGGGTCGCTTACTTACAGCGCTTCAAGAGAAAAACGAGTCAGAAGCTGCTTAAGCTTAAATCTACTTCCACACCATTCAATACCCATTTGGAGTTAATCTCATGGCTTTAACAAACGAAGAAATCCTAAACGCAGTTGCTGAAAAAACTGTTCTTGAACTTGTTGAACTTATTTCTGCTTTTGAAGAAAAATTCAACGTATCTGCTGCTGCTGTAGCTGTAGCTGCTGCTCCTGCTGCTGCTGCTGCTGAAGAGCAAACTGAATTCAACGTTGAGTTGACTTCTTTCGGTGCTAACAAAGTAGCTGTAATTAAAGCAGTTCGTGAAGCAACTGGCCTTGGTCTTAAAGAAGCTAAAGACCTAGTTGAAGGTGCTCCACAAGTTCTTAAAGAAGGCATTTCTAAAGAAGAAGGCGAAGAACTTAAGAAGAAACTTGAAGAAGCTGGTGCTACAGTTACACTTAAGTAATTGTAAAAGGAGTCGGTTTTTAAATCGGCTCCATAAAATGGCTGATGGCTCTTGGGTCATCAGCCTTTTTGCGTTACAATAATCGGCTCGATTTTTGTTTGTTCTGTACAATAACTGTCATATTTCAGAATAATCAAAGTAATTTCAAATGTTTACCAATATTTTTCTTTTTAAAAAATATTGTTAAGCGTTTTAATACCACTAAAAATTGCAGCATTTGTAAACAGTGGTGGCCATATCGGCCTGTGTAATTCCTTCTGAGCCCGTTCTGCAGGCGGGCTTGGTTTACTTTCCGAGGACTCCAGATGGCATACTCATATACCGAAAAGAAACGGATCCGTAAGAATTTTGGTAAATTGCCCCAAGTAATGGAAGCACCGTACTTACTTTCGATCCAGGTCGATTCGTATAGAACGTTCTTGCAAGGTGGCAAAACTCCAAAAAACCGCGAAGATATCGGTCTCCAAGCCGCATTTCGTTCAGTTTTCCCTATAGAAAGTTATTCTGGCAATGCTGCTTTAGAATTTGTTGAGTATAGCCTTGGTAAGCCTGAGTTTGATGTGCGTGAATGTATTTTACGTGGTTCGACTTATGCGGCACCAATGCGCGTAAAAATTCGTTTGATTATTAAAGATCGCGAAACTAAATCTATTAAAGACGTACGTGAACAAGAAGTCTACATGGGTGAAATGCCACTCATGACAGACAATGGTACCTTTGTAATCAATGGTACTGAGCGTGTAATCGTATCTCAATTACACCGTTCACCTGGTGTGTTCTTTGATCACGATAAAGGCAAAACTCATTCAAGTGGTAAAGTACTTTATTCTGCACGTATTATTCCTTACCGTGGTTCATGGTTAGATTTCGAATTTGATGCAAAAGATTTAGTTTATGTACGTATTGACCGTCGTCGTAAATTATTAGCAACTGTTGTGTTGCGTGCATTGGGTTATAACAATGAACAAATCTTGAATTTGTTCTATGAAAAAGTGCCTGTATATCTTGATATGGGTAGCTATCAAATTGACCTCGTTCCAGATCGTCTGCGTGGCGAAATGGCGCAATTTGATATTGCAGATAATGATGGCAAAATCATTGTTGAGCAAGGTAAACGTATTAATGCACGTCACGTACGTCAAATGGAAGCTTCTGGTTTAGCTAAGCTATCAGTTCCTGATGAGTACCTGTATGAGCGTATCACTGCTGAAGATATTACTTTACGTAATGGTGATGTGATTGCTGCAAATACGTTGTTAAGCCATGAAATTATGGTGAAACTAGCAGAAGGCGGTGTTAAACAGTTCAATATCTTGTTTACGAACGATATTGACCGTGGTTCATTTGTTGCTGATTCATTACGTGCTGACACAACATCTGGTCGTGAAGAAGCATTAGTTGAAATCTATAAAGTAATGCGTCCAGGCGAGCCACCAACAAAAGAAGCTGCTGAAAACTTATTTAATAACTTATTCTTCTCTTCTGAACGTTATGACTTATCTCCAGTAGGTCGTATGAAGTTTAACCGTCGTTTGGGTCGTCCATACGAAGTTGGTACTGATCAGAAGTCACGTGAAGTAGAAGGTATTTTATCGCACGAAGATATCATCGATGTATTACGTACATTAGTTGAAATCCGTAACGGTAAAGGTGAAGTCGATGATATCGATCACTTGGGTAACCGTCGTGTACGTTCTGTTGGTGAAATGACTGAAAACCAATTCCGTGTTGGTTTGGTTCGTGTTGAGCGTGCTGTTAAAGAACGTTTAAGCCAAGCAGAAACAGATAATTTATCTCCACAAGATTTAATTAACGCAAAACCAGTTGCAGCTGCAATCAAAGAATTCTTTGGTTCAAGCCAATTGTCTCAGTTTATGGACCAGAACAATCCATTATCTGAGATTACACATAAACGTCGTGTTTCAGCGCTTGGACCTGGTGGTTTAACGCGTGAACGTGCGGGCTTTGAAGTACGTGACGTACATCAAACTCACTATGGTCGTGTATGTCCAATTGAAACGCCGGAAGGTCCAAACATTGGTTTGATCAACTCGCTTTCTGTTTATGCAAAGGCGAATGATTTTGGTTTCTTGGAAACACCTTACCGTAAAGTGGTAGATGGCCGAGTAACTGATGCTGTTGAATACCTTTCTGCTATTGAAGAAGTGGGTACTGTTATTGCACAGGCCGATTCTGCGCTAGATAAAGATGGTAACTTAACAGAAGATATGGTTTCTGTTCGTCATCAAGGTGAATTTGTACGTATCTCACCTGAAAAAGTGACGCATATGGATGTATCTGCACAGCAGGTTGTATCTGTAGCTGCATCACTTATTCCATTCCTTGAACACGATGACGCGAACCGTGCATTGATGGGTTCAAACATGCAACGTCAGGCGGTTCCTACTCTACGTGCGGATAAACCGCTTGTAGGTACAGGTATGGAAGCGAACGTTGCACGTGACTCGGGTGTATGCGTGATCGCTGACCGTGGTGGTGCGATTGAATATGTAGATGCTTCTCGTATCGTTATTCGTGTAAACGAAGACGAAATGATTGCAGGTGAGGCTGGTGTAGATATTTACAACCTCATTAAATATACACGTTCTAACCAAAACACTTGTATCAACCAAAATATTATCGTGAATTTGGGCGACAAAGTTGCTCGCGGTGACATCTTGGCAGACGGTCCGTCAACAGATATGGGTGAGCTTGCGCTTGGTCAAAACATGCGTGTAGCGTTCATGACGTGGAATGGTTACAACTATGAAGACTCGATCTTGTTATCTGAGCGTGTACTTCAAGAAGACCGTTTAACTTCTATTCATATTCAAGAATTATCATGTGTAGCGCGTGATACTAAGTTAGGTGCAGAAGAAATTACTGCCGATATTCCTAATGTAGGTGAAGCTGCACTTTCTAAACTTGATGAATCGGGTATCGTTTATATTGGTGCGGAAGTTACTGCTGGTGACATCCTTGTTGGTAAAGTAACGCCTAAAGGTGAAACTCAGTTAACTCCTGAAGAAAAATTGCTTCGTGCAATCTTTGGTGAGAAAGCAGCTGATGTTAAAGACTCATCTTTACGTGTTCCATCTGGTACTAAAGGTACAGTTATCGATGTTCAAGTCTTCACTCGTGATGGCTTAGAGAAAGATGACCGTGCGATGGCAATTGAAAAAGCACAGCTTGATGCTTACCGTAAAGACTTGAAAGAAGAATACAAGATCTTTGAAGAAGCAGCTCGTGAGCGTGTAATTCGTTTGCTTAATGGCCAAGAGTCTAACGGCGGTGGTTCGACTAAACGTGGCGATAAGCTCGTTGAAGGTATGTTGTCTGGTTTAGAGCTTGTTGACTTACTTGAAATCCAACCTACAGACGAAGCAATTGCTGAACGTTTATCTCAAATTCAAGTGTTCTTGAAAGAGAAGAGCGCAGAAATTGATGAGAAGTTTGCAGAGAAGAAACGTAAGCTTTCGACTGGTGATGAGTTAACAACAGGTGTTCTTAAAGTTGTTAAAGTTTACCTAGCAGTTAAACGTCGCATTCAGCCTGGTGATAAAATGGCTGGTCGTCACGGTAACAAAGGTGTTGTATCTAACATCTTACCTGTTGAAGACATGCCACACGATGCTAACGGTGTACCGGTAGATATCGTATTGAACCCATTGGGTGTACCATCTCGTATGAACGTGGGTCAGATTCTTGAGACTCACTTGGGTATGGCGGCTAAAGGGCTTGGCGATAAAATCGAAAAAATGTTGAAAGAACAGCGTACAGTTTTAGAACTTCGCGAATTCTTAGACAAGATTTATAACAAAGTCGGTGGCGAGCAAGAAGATCTTGATAGCTTAACTGATGCTGAAGTTTTAGCTCTTTCTGGCAACTTACGTGCTGGTGTGCCTTTGGCTACTCCTGTATTTGATGGTGCTGAAGAAAGCCAAATTAAAGACTTACTTGAATTAGCTGACATTTCACGTACTGGTCAAACAGTATTGTTTGATGGTCGTACGGGTGAACAGTTTGATCGTCCTGTAACTGTAGGTTACATGTACATGCTCAAATTGAACCACTTGGTTGATGACAAAATGCATGCGCGTTCAACTGGTTCTTACTCACTTGTTACACAGCAACCGCTTGGTGGTAAAGCACAGTTCGGTGGTCAGCGTTTCGGTGAGATGGAGGTTTGGGCACTTGAAGCTTACGGTGCAGCATATACTCTTCAAGAGATGTTAACTGTTAAGTCGGATGACGTTGAAGGTCGTACACGTATCTATAAGAATATTGTAGATGGTAACCATTATATGGATCCAGGTATGCCTGAATCGTTCAACGTATTGACCAAAGAGATCCGTTCTTTAGGTATCAACATTGAACTGAAAAATGGTGACTAAGTCGTAAGACTCACGATTTTTTAGGAAAAAACAATATTTGTGACCCAGTCGGGTAAGCGTTGCTTCCCGACACACGGAGAAAAAAATTGAAAGACTTGCTCGATATCATGCGTAAGAAAACGGACTCAGATGGTCATGCACCAATTGAGTTTGACCGTATCCGTATTGGTCTTGCGTCACCAGAAATGATTAAGTCATGGTCTCATGGTGAAGTTAAAAAACCTGAGACAATTAACTACCGTACTTTTAAACCAGAACGTGACGGTTTGTTCTGTGCCAAAATTTTTGGTCCAGTAAAAGATTACGAATGCTTGTGTGGTAAATACAAGCGTATGAAATACAAAGGCGTCATTTGTGAAAAATGTGGCGTTGAAGTAACTACAGCGAAAGTTCGTCGTGAACGTATGGGTCACATTGAACTCGCTTCTCCAGTTGCACATATCTGGTTCTTAAAATCGTTACCATCTCGTATCGGTTTATTACTTGATATGACGCTTCGTGATATCGAACGTGTATTGTATTTCGAATCATACGTTGTAACTGATCCTGGTATGACTCCGTTTGAAAAGTATCAACTTTTAACAGACGAAGAATACTTCAATGCACTCGAAGAACACGGTGATGAATTCACTGCGAAAATGGGTGCAGAAGCGATTCAGGACTTATTAAAAGATATCGATCTTGAAGCTGAAATCGCACGTTTACGTGAAGAAATTCCTCAAACAACTTCTGAAACGAAGTTGAAAAAAGCGTCTAAACGCTTGAAATTGATGGAAGCATTCAACGATTCAAACAACAAGCCAGAATGGATGGTGATGAATGTACTTCCTGTACTTCCACCTGATTTACGTCCATTAGTTCCACTTGAAGGTGGTCGTTTCGCGACTTCTGACTTGAACGATTTATATCGTCGTGTCATTAACCGTAACAACCGTTTAAAACGTCTTCTTGATCTTGCAGCACCAGACATTATCGTACGTAACGAAAAACGTATGTTACAAGAGTCTGTAGATGCATTGCTTGATAACGGTCGTCGTGGTCGTGCAATTACTGGTTCTAACAAACGTCCGTTAAAATCTTTGGCAGATATGATCAAAGGTAAACAAGGTCGTTTCCGTCAGAACTTACTTGGTAAGCGTGTTGACTATTCTGGTCGTTCGGTAATTACTGTAGGTCCTACTTTACGTCTTCACCAATGTGGTCTTCCGAAGAAAATGGCACTTGAATTATTCAAGCCATTCATTTTCGCTAAACTACAAGCTTCAGGTCAGGCAACAACCATTAAAGCTGCGAAGAAAATGGTTGAGCGTGAGACTCCAGAAGTTTGGGACGTTCTTGCTTCTGTAATTCGTCAACATCCAGTCATGTTGAACCGTGCGCCAACACTTCACCGTTTAGGTCTTCAAGCATTTGAGCCTATTCTTATTGAAGGTAAGGCAATCCGTCTTCACCCACTCGTTTGTGCTGCGTTTAACGCCGACTTCGACGGTGACCAAATGGCGGTACACGTTCCATTGACACTTGAAGCACAGTTAGAAGCTCGTGCATTGATGATGTCAACAAACAACATCTTGTCACCAGCAAATGGTGAGCCGATCATCGTTCCTTCTCAGGACGTTGTCTTAGGCCTTTATTACATCACACGTGATGCGATCAATGCTAAAGGCGAAGGCATGGTGTTTGCTGATACTCACGAAGTAAACCGTGCACTTGCAACTGGTCAGGTTGCGATTCATGCTCGTGTTAAAGTACGTGTGCATCAAACTGTTATCAATGAAGATGGTGAACGTGAACACGGAACTATTATTGTTGAAACAACACCAGGTCGTTGTTTGCTTTGGGAAGTTGTTCCACAAGGCTTAAGCTTTGACATGATCAACCTTGAGATGACTAAAAAGAACATCTCGAAGTTAATCAACTCTTGTTACCGTAAACTTGGTTTGAAAGATACAGTTATCTTTGCTGACCAATTAATGTACTTGGGCTTCCGTCAGGCGACTCGTTCAGGTGTATCTGTAGGTATGGAAGACATGCTTATTCCACCTACTAAGCACACAATTATTGACAAAGCAGAAACAGAAGTTCGTGAAATCGAACAACAGTTCGAACAAGGTTTCGTAACTGCTGGTGAGCGTTATAACAAAGTTGTCGATATCTGGGCGCGTACAAACGACCAAGTTGCTAAAGCAATGATGGATAACTTGTCTTATACCGTTGTGAAAAACAAACAAGGTGAAGACGAGAAGCAAAAATCATTCAACAGCATCTATATGATGTCTGACTCTGGTGCCCGTGGTAGTGCGGCACAGATTCGTCAGCTTGCTGGTATGCGTGGCTTGATGGCAAAACCGGACGGTTCGATTATCGAAACGCCAATTAAAGCGAACTTCCGTGAAGGTTTAACAGTACTTCAGTACTTTATTTCAACACACGGTGCGCGTAAAGGTTTGGCCGATACAGCATTAAAAACTGCGAACTCTGGTTACTTGACTCGTCGTCTTGTAGACGTAGCGCAAGATTTGGTAATTACCGAGCCTGACTGTGGTACAGCGGGTGGTTTGGTAATGACTCCGTTCATTCAAGGTGGCGATGTAATCGAACCTTTACGTGACCGCGTATTGGGTCGTGTAACGGCTGAAGATGTACGTCGTGCGTCTGATGATGAAGTTGTATTACCTCGTGGTACGTTAATTGACGAAAAAATCGCAGCTCATCTTGAAGAAGCGGGTGTGGATGAAGTCAAAGTACGTTCAGTAATTGCTTGTGAATCTGCTTTTGGTGTATGTGCTAGATGTTATGGCCGTGACCTTGCACGTGGTCACTTGGTTAACCCAGGTGAATCAGTAGGTGTAATGGCAGCACAGTCTATTGGTGAACCAGGTACACAGTTAACAATGCGTACGTTCCACGTTGGTGGTGCTGCGAGCCGAACTTCTGCTGCAAACAGTGTTCAAGTACGTAACAAAGGTACTGTACGTTTCCATAACGTGAAAACTGTACAACATGCAAAAGGTCACTTGGTTTCAGTTTCTCGTTCAGGTGAAATTGGTATTGCCGATGACTTAGGTCGTGAACGCGAGCGCTATAAACTTCCTTACGGTGCAAGCATCTTGTTGAAAGATGGTGAATCTGTAGAAGCTGGCGGTATCGTAGCGACTTGGGATCCGCATACACATCCATTAGTAACAGAAGTTGCTGGTAAAGCACGTTTCAGCCAAATCGCTGATGGTGTAACTGCAACATCAAAAACTGATGATGCAACTGGTATGACTACTGTTGAAATCTTACCTGTAACAGCTCGTCCTGCTTCTGGTAAAGATTTACGTCCTGCAATCGTATTGGATACAACAGATGGCGGCGAACAGTTCTACTTCTTGCCACAAAACACAATCGTAACAGTTCGCGATGGCGAAACGATTGGTGTGGGTGACGTAATTGGTCGTGTACCACAAGAAACATCACGTACTCGTGATATTACCGGTGGTCTTCCGCGTGTAGCTGACTTGTTCGAAGCACGTAAGCCGAAAGAACATGCAATTCTTGCTGAAGTTTCAGGTGTTGTGAGCTTCGGTAAAGAAACTAAGGGTAAAAACCGTTTGGTAATTAGCCCTGATGATGGTTCTGAGATCTACGAAGAGTTGATTCCAAAATGGCGTCAAATCAACGTGTTCGAAGGCGAGCATGTGAACCGTGGTGAAACTGTTTCTGATGGTCCACAAAACCCGCATGACATCTTACGTTTGAAAGGCGAAGTTGCATTAACTAACTACATCGTGAACGAAGTTCAAGACGTATATCGTCTCCAAGGTGTAAAAATCAACGACAAACATATTGAAGTTATTGTACGTCAAATGTTGCGTAAAGTTGATATCACCGATGGTGGCGATACAAGCTTCATCAAAGGCGAGCAAGTGGATTACATCCGCATGGTACAAGAGAACCAAGCTGTCTTGGCTCAGAATAAGTTCCCTGCGAAGTTCGAACGTTTATTGATGGGTATCACTAAAGCGTCGCTTTCTACTGACTCGTTTATCTCTGCTGCATCGTTCCAGGAAACAACTCGTGTGTTAACTGAAGCAGCTGTAACAGGTAAAGAAGATGAATTACGTGGCTTGAAAGAAAACGTTGTAGTAGGTCGCTTGATTCCAGCTGGTACTGGTCTTGCATACCATCTAGAACGTCGTCGTCAAGAATCAGAAGCTGCTGAACATGAGCTTCACAATGACTTTAGCGAAGTAGACCAAGCATTCAGCCAAGCATTAAACTCAGAACAATTCTAAGTTTAGACTGGCACTAAAAAAGGCACCTCAGGGTGCCTTTTTTATTTAGATTTATTTATAACAATTAAAAGGGGTAATTACATAAACATATTAAAGAGCCATTATTTTATTACTTAAGCGGGATAAACACTCCACAAAACCATATTAGGCTACATGCTTATGAAGACTGGAGTAAATCTAATGAAAAAAATGATGATGATTGTTAGTGTTGGTTTGATGTCAACAACTTTGTTTGTTGGTTGCCAGAATGCAAGCCCAGAAAGTAAACGTATTGGTTCGGCTGCGATTGGTGGTGGTGCCGGTGGTGCTGTAGGTAAACATGTGGGTGGTAATATTGGTGCAGGTTTAGGAGCAGCACTTGGTGCAGGTGTTGCAGCCAATGCAAAAGGGTCTAGTAATAAAACTGTGCGAAATAGTGCAATTGGTGCCGGTGTTGGTGCGGTGTTAGGTGGCGCAATCATTGGTGGCGATGCTGGTGCTGCTACAGGTGGAGCACTTGGTGGTAGTGCAGGCGCAGCTTATGAAGAGAAGAAAGGGAAGTACTAAAAGTATTCCTAATAATGTTTAACTCGAGGAGTCTTTAACTTGTTAGAGACTTCTTTTTTATGTCTTTTTTATAATTAAAATTTTGGTTAATCATCATAAATAGAAGAGCTTTACAAAATATCAATCGATTAGGACAGATGAATAACACAATCTGATCAAATTCCTCATAAAAGAGGATTATTCTTTTTATTAGAACAGGTAGTAGGAGTATGGACATGAAAAAAACAATTGGATTAGTTTCTGCTTTAATGTTGTCTACGCTTATGTTTACGGGTTGTCAAAATATGAGTCCATCTGATCAGCGTATTGGCGCAGCAGCAGCAGGTGGTGCGCTCGGTGGTGGCTTAGGTAATCATGTAGGCGGTGGTGTTGGTGCGGGCTTAGGCGCGGCAGTAGGTGCTGGTGTCGGTTCAAATACCCAAGGTGGTAGTAAGCAAACTACGACTAAGAGCGCGATCGGAGCTGGTATCGGTTCTGTGGTAGGTAAAGCAATATTGGGTGGTGACTCTGGTGCTGCAATTGGCGGTGCGATTGGTGGCGGTGCTGGTGCAGCGATTGAAGAAAAAAGATAACCCCGTATCGAAGAATAAAATAAGCGCTTTTTAGCGCTTATTTTTTATTGGGGGAAAGGTTTTGCTTTTTTACGTCGGATATAAAGCGTTTTTTTAACTTCGGCAATTCTTATCCCAGTTTCATCAAAAATGTTTAGATGATAAGTTCTTAAAACAGGGTCGTAGTTGTCGGCAAGCTCTCGAATTTGCTCAATTTCAGCTAAATCTACTCGAATATCTGCATGTACCGTACTTCGACCAGGGGAAAGAAAATTAATTTCAGCAGCTTTATCCCACACAATATATTTTGATCCGAGGTGATGCAGAAGAATCATCATATAAAATGGATCAACCATTGAATAAATACTGCCCCCGAAATGCGTTCCGACCAAATTTTGGTTTTTCCATGTCAGAGGCATTTTTACGCGTACGTGACAAAGATCTAAATTCATGATTTCAATATAAATCCCTGCGCCACGATAAGGTGGGTAGTGATTAAATAAAAATTTTGAAATCGTAGGATTGTTCTGAAGTCTTCTTAAAATAGCCATAATAGTCAATTTTTTTTATTGAAACAGTATTCATACTAGATAAGTATCATCTTTTTTATATTGATGGCAATGTTCTATCCGACTAACGACATGATCGATTGAAAAACAAGATAGGAAATGATTATGCAGCCAAAAGTTCATACAGTAACAACAAGTGACCAACAAACGCTTTGTGCCAAAACATGGGGCGACGAAAAAAATACACCGTTGGTTTTAGTACATGGTTATCCTGACAATCAAGAAGTATGGGAATCAATCATTGAACATTTAATCAATGACTTTTACATTGTCACTTATGATGTACGTGGGGCGGGTTTGTCGTCTATACCAAAACGTATACGCGATTACCGTTTAGAGCGGTTATCTCTAGATTTACAAGAAGTGGTTGATGAATTATTACCAAATCGTCAATTCCATATGGCTGCACACGATTGGGGTTCGATTCAATCTTGGGAGTCTGCAACTGAGCCTAAATTTAAAGGGCGTTTATTATCATATACAACCATTTCTGGGCCGTGTCTTGACCATGCCGCTTTATTTTTGCGTGATAAATTTAAAACTTCACCAGGTCAAATCTTAAAAATATTGACCAAATCTTGGTATATCGGTGCATTTCATCTTCCGTTGTTAGCACCAACAGTATGGTCCCTTTTTAGCCCTGAAAAATGGGGTAAAGTTCTGACTCAGCTGGAGAGAAAAAGTAATTTACCTTTAAATAATAATATTAATGCAGATGGTAAATATGGCATTAATTTATATCGGGCAAATTTTATTCCTCGTTTAACTGGTCCTCGTCAACGTTCTGCACAGTGTCCAGTTAAAGCCGTTATTTTAAAATATGATACTTTTGTGAGCCCTGAATACATCACTGAGGCTATGCCAAAGTGGGTGGACAATTTTGAATATGTAGAGCTTGAAGCAAATCACTGGGCAATTCTAAGTGAGCCAGCAAAAATTGCAGATCATATTCGTCAGTTTATTAAGGCCCAAGCTTAATCATTGAGTGACTGCATAAAACTGTTAATTCGGCGATATTTTCGGCTTCATAGGTCTGAATCTGATAGAATGTCGCCTTTTGTTTTGCTCTGAATTTATTCATGAATGCTGTCGTTATTGCGATTGCAGTGATGTTTTTATTATCACTGGCGCGCGTTTCTGTCGTCCTGACTTTAGTGGTTTCTGCCATTGTAGGCGGCCTCGTAGCAGGTTTAAGCCTTTCTCAAACCGTTGATGCCTTTAACGCTGGTCTTGGCGATGGTGCTGAAGTTGCACTTGCCTATGCGGTGTTAGGGGCATTTGCTCTGGCACTTTCAAAATCTGGTTTACCTGATTTACTTGCCCATAAACTTATTGGTTTGTTGGGAATGGAAGCAGGAAAAAGCCGCGAAACTAAAGTGAAATATCTACTGTTAGGTATTTTACTGATTGCTGCTATTTTCTCTCAGAACCTAATCCCGGTTCATATTGCCTTTATTCCTGTACTCGTTCCGCCATTATTACGGGTAATGAACCATTTAAAGTTAGACCGTCGCGCTGCAGCCTGTGTGCTTACGCTAGGTTTAGTCGGAACTTATATTTTTCTTCCGGTTGGATTTGGTGCAATTTTCCTTGAACAAATTTTGATGGGAAATATCAACAAAGTTGGTGCTGCCTATGGTTTGCATGTAGAGCGTGGCATGATGTCAATTGGCATGGCTATTCCAGTTTTAGGGATGGTTTTAGGTACTTTGGTGGCTGTGTTTATTAGCTACCGTAAACCACGAATTTATGCTGATCGCGCTATTACACCAACTACAACGATTGATTTAGATAAACCCCTTCGTGCAACAGCGCAAGATGAAACAGCTGACTTAAAAGCAGATGCAGAAGAGTTAAAGCATGAGGCAGAGCAAGCGCCCGTGATTGCAAAGAAAACAATCTATATGGCGTTGCTGGCAATTGGCCTGACACTCGCTGCACAGCTCTATTCAGGGTCAATGATTTTGGGTGGTTTAGTCGGTTTTGCTGTCCTATCCACTGCTGGAATTTTTAAGTGGCAAGAGGCAGATGATGTCTTTGTACAAGGCATGCGAATGATGGCCTTGGTGGGTTTCATTATGATTTCTGCTGCGGGCTTCGCATCGGTAATGACCCATACAGGAGATATTAATCAACTGGTAAAAGGTGTGGTTGAAATCATTGGAGATAATCGCGCACTTGCAGCTTTCTTAATGCTTTGTATTGGTTTATTTGTGACGATTGGTATTGGTTCATCTTTCTCAAGTGTACCTGTGCTTGCTGTCATTTATGTACCGTTATGCGTACAGTTTGGATTTTCACCATTAGCGACTATTGCTCTTATTGGGACAGCTGCAGCATTAGGTGATGCAGGTTCACCAGCTTCTGATTCAACCTTAGGACCAACAGCTGGTTTAGGTGTAGATGGGCAACATGATCATATTTGGGATACGGTTGTACCTACATTTATTCATTTTAATATTCCGCTATTAATTTTTGGCTGGATTGCTGCAATGGTTTTATAAGTTTTTTATAAAATATTGAATGATTAACCTTCTTAATGATGATCTTTAGATTTAAATTAAGAAGGTTTTTTATTAAATAAATAAAAGATGTATTTAAAATAAATTATATTAAAATACTCAGAATTAAAAAGTATATTAAAATGGTTGGTAATGTAAAATAATCTTGATTAATAAGGTTGGATTTAAAACCAATTAAAATAGTTGGTTAATATATAATTTTATTTAAAACAGATATTTAAAAATAAACGATAAAATAATTTTATAATGAGTATTGCATGATTTTAAAATACATGTTTATTATAAATATAAATAAGTTTGGAGATATTAAAGTGTTCAAAAAAGCTTTGGTTGTTGTATTAATGGGGATGTCTTCTTTTACTTTTGCTGGTAACTGGCAAGTGAAATTTGGTGGTAGTGTTATTGCTCCTTCGGAAGACACAACAACTCCTTTGGGTGTGGTAAAAGCAGATCATGAATATGCATTTACGCCATCAGTAGAATACTTTTTTGGTCAATCTCCATTTTCGGCAGAGTTATTATTAGCAACACCGATTAATCATGATGTTTTGTTAGATGGAAACAAGGTAGCGCGTATTAAACAGTTACCACCAACGATTACAGCAAAGTATCATTTTAAAAACTCGACACGTTTCACACCATATATTGGTGTTGGTGCAACCGCATTTATTCCTTGGGATGAAGAAGGTGTAGCGGTAAAAGTTAAAGAAGATTTTGGTGTAGCAGGACAAGTTGGTTTTAATTTTCAGCCTGCTGATGCTAAAAACTGGGGAGTATTTGTAGATGTTCGTTATATGGATATTAGTCCTGAAGTAACAATTGATCCTTCAGTTGCTAATTATAAGTTTGATTTAGATATTAATCCGTTTGTTTACACTTTAGGTTATAGCTATAAATTTTAAGCATAATAATAAATAGAACAATATAATAATAAACCTAGACTCAGGCACCTCACATATATTTTATGTGAGGTTTTTTTATGAGTTTTACTTGTACTAAAAAAAGCATAAAACAGACAGTTTTCTACACATCTTATGCATATTTTTTTCTAAACTAATTTTTATTCATTACAAATATGGAAATAAAATCATGAACAAAAAATTAGCGATGTGTTTGGCTGTTTTTAGTGGTATTGCTTTTACACAGAGTTTGCAAGCCGCAAGTTTCTCGTGTGATGCTGCAAAAACTAAAACGGAAAAGAGTATTTGTAAAAATCGTTCCTTAAATGATGCAGATGTAAAAATGGCAACAACTTATCAAATTGTTCTGCATGCTTTACCAATGGGCGGGCGGGACAACCAAAAAGATGCTCAGCAGCAATGGCTGAAAAAAAGAAATGCTTGTGCTGCTGGTGTAAGTTGTATTGCTAAAGCTTATCAACAACGTCAAAAGCAGTTAGACACAATATTGCAAGATAGAGTGCTAAGCCATGGTCCATTTTAATTAGAGTAAAAATTTTTAATATTCAGGATTGAAAAATTCTAGAAGTACTCCATTCATAGAGCATTCGAGAACAAACAGACTTCAAAATTTAAGGAGTGATTTATGAGTGAACAAGCATCACAAAATTATAGTTTCCAAGCGGAAGTTGCACAGCTTTTACATTTAGTGACGCATTCTCTCTATTCTAACCCTGAGATTTTCTTACGCGAGCTTATCTCTAATGCATCAGATGCATGTGATAAGTTGCGCTTTGAAGGAATTAATCATCCTGAATATTATGAAAATGATCCAGATTTACATGTACGAGTCATTTTAAATAAAGAAGATAAAACTTTAACGATTTCTGATAACGGTATTGGCCTAAACCAGCAAGAAGCGATTGATAACTTGGGTACCATTGCAAAATCGGGTACTAAAGATTTCATGTCAAAATTGACTGGTGATCAAAAAGCAGATGCTCAGTTGATTGGTCAATTTGGTGTTGGTTTTTACTCAGGTTTTATTGTTGCCGATAAAATTACAGTGGAATCACGCCGTGCAGGTCTAGATGCATCTGAAGGGGTGCGTTGGATTAGTGGTGGTACAGGTGAGTTTGAAGTTCAGCAAATTGATAAGGCTTCACGTGGTACAGACATCATTCTTCACTTGCGTGATGACGCGCTTGATTATTTAGAATCTTATAAAGTTAAGCAGATCGTTAATAAATACTCTGACCACATTAGCTTGCCAATTGAAATGCAAAAAGAAGTTTGGCAAGAGGAAGAGGCGGCTGAAGGCGAAGAGTCTAAAGGCGGTCAAATGGTCAAAACTGGCGAGTGGGAAGCGATCAACTCGGCAAGTGCGTTATGGACACGTAACAAGAGTGAAGTGACTGAAGAGCAGTACATTGAGTTCTACAAAAATTTAACTCATGACTTTGAAGCGCCATTGGCTTGGGCGCATAACCGAGTTGAAGGTAGTACCGAATATACCCAATTACTTTATATTCCAAGTAAAGCACCACATGACATTTTTACTCGTGAAGCAAAAGCGGGCATTAAGCTCTATGTAAAACGTGTCTTCATTATGGACGATGCGGATAATTTAATTCCAAATTATCTACGTTTTGTTCAAGGTGTGGTGGATAGCGCAGATTTACCACTGAATGTAAGCCGTGAGTTACTGCAAGAAAGCCGTGATGTAAAAACGATTCGTGAAGGTAATGCACGCCGTGTATTAACTGTGCTTGATGGTTTAGCTAAATCGGAAGATGAAAAAGACCAAGAAAAATTCAAGACCTTCTATAGTGAGTTTGGTTCAGTCATTAAAGAAGGCTTGGGCGAAGACTTTGGTAACCGCGAACGTATTTTAAAATTATTACGTTACGCGACTTCAACAAATGATGAAGTGACGACTTCTTTCGCTGACTATAAGGCACGTATGAAAGAGGGCCAAAAAGCCATCTATTATGTGACTGCTGACAGTTTAGCGGCAGCGAAAAACTCGCCTCAGCTTGAGTTGTTCAAGAAAAAAGGCATTGAAGTCTTATTAATGGCAGAGCGTGTTGACGAATGGGCAATGAACTTTGTTCAAGAGTTTGAAGGTACGCCATTAAAGAATGTCTCTAAAGGCGCGGTTGATTTAGGTGACTTGCAAGATGCTGAAGAGAAAAAAGCACTTGAGCAAGCAGCTGAACAGTTCAAACCTGTTGTTGATAAGCTAAGTGATTCATTGAAAACGAAAACCAAAGAAGTACGCGTAACTACGCGTCTGGTCGACTCTCCTGCATGTTTAGTAACAAGTGAAGGTGAGTTATCGCCTCAACTCATCCGTATGTTAAAACAAGCGGGGCAAGAAGTTCCTGAAATCAAACCAATTTTAGAAATTAACCCTGAACATCCATTAGTGAAAAAACTTGAAGGTTCAGAACATTTTGATGATTTGGCAAATGTGATTTTCGATCAGGCTGTTATTGCTGAAGGTGGTTTACCAGAAGATCCGGCAGCTTATGTAAAACGTATTAATAGCTTATTGCTGAAATAATTAAGTATAAAAAAAGCCTCTGAACCTTCAGGGGCTTTTTTGTGGATAAAGAAAGAGTTATCCACAATTTGATAATTTTTGGCTAAAAATTAGCTTCTAGATTCATTTGAACGCTGAGTTGATGTCTTGGATCATCATCAATATGGTTAAAAAAGTTAAGGTCATTTTGCATAAAAAGCCAATTTCGCCACAAAGGCTGGCGCCACGAAATATAAGGTCCCCAGCTATTTAGTCGCATATCATTTTTGGTATATACGCCACCACTATAAACACCGTAAGTCAGACTATTATCTTTTACAAACTCAAATTGTTGAAAAGTCCAATTTCCCCAGTTGTAATCTTCATTTTCGCTCTTGTTTACATTAAATTTATTAGAAAATAATGTGTTATCTTGCATTTTCTGCGTTAGGTTGAGAGTGGTTTCAGTGTAGTGCCGGCTGGTCGAACCGTAACGAAATACCTGCTCTGTATCCAAACTAATGTTATGTCTTAAGTTCCATTTTTTCTTTGCCAAAAATTGTACATAGACATCACTTTCTGAGTTTGAACCTAGATCAAGATTATTTTCAAAAGGCATCCAGGTTGAAATGGTGGCCCAGCTTGCACTGAGTGGATTAGTTAGTTCAGTTTGATTTGATGAAGCTTTCTTCTTTTTCTTACCCAAGGCCTTATAAGGCTGTTCAGGCTGGGTTGCGCGCTTCCATAACGTATCATTCCCAAATACAGCCATAAGTTCTTGAATTAAGGCGATATCGGGTAAAGCATTATTTGTCTCTATTTCACAAGGAGAGAGTGCAAATGGCAGAGATAGTCTGTTTGCTTTGCTGAGTTGGTTGGACGAGTAGGAATGTCGTCTTGAACGTTGGTGCTTTATAGAACTGTAAAAAAATTGAGTATGGGGAAGTAAAGCCAATACGCCCAGACTATAAATACAAACTAAGACAGTTGATCTGTAGTGAAATGAAAAAGAAGAGAATTGATTCATCGTTCAGAATAAAAAAGAATCAAAAATTAGAATAATATGTTAAGAGCCTAAGCTTAAATTTTTATTTAAAAGTGTTTTATTATTCATCACCTTGAATGAAGTTTCCAAGGTGATGTTTACAGGCTTAAAAAAGTGCTTCTAGACGTAAGAATGTGCTGACGAAATGGTTGCGATCTTCACGATGGTCATTAAAGTAATTTACATCTCCTTGAACAAAGAACCATTCACGTAAAACGGGTTGGCGCCATGAAACAAAAGGCCCCCAGCTATTTAAACGTAAGTCATTGTCGTTGTAATAACCGCTGGTATAAATACCATAGTTAAAACGGTTATTTGCAAAGAAACTATGCTCGCGGAAAGTCCGGTTTTCCCAAGCTAAATCATCATCTTGATCATCGGCATAGGTCAGGCTGAACTGATTCGATAAAATCGGCTGATTTGGTCTGGCATGTGTAAGTTCAAGATTGGTACGTAAGTAGTTTTCGCTGTCTATGCCATAACGATAAATTTGCTCAGCATAAAATTTAAAATCATTACGTAATTGCCAATCTCTCGATGCTTTTAAACGAACGTAAATATCATCTCCAGAACGAATACCTAAGTCTGCATCTGTTTCAAAAGGCAATTTTTTCGAGAAATCTGACCAACGTAAAGCAATAGAACTATTGTCATCTCGAGTTTGCTTACCGTCTAGCTTCTTATTTGAACCTTGATTTGGGTTCTGGTTAATATTGGCTGGACTATTATCAAATTCGTTATCTAAAGAGTCATCACCAAATACCACGCTTAGACGTTTTTCTAGAGTAGGTAGCTTAATCCTACCGCGAATTCTTGGCTTAATTTCAAAGTTATCGTATTCATTCCAATAGTTATCGACCATTACGCGAATAGTTGCTGTCGCCGGTTTCTGTGGATCGACTTCACCAAACCAGTTATCAATTTTTTCAGAAGTACGATCGGCCCAATTACGAATGTTCTTTTGTTTACGGTCAACCCATGTTTGATCTTCTGTTTGTTCGGTAGGTGGAACAATAGGTTGATTAGACTGCTCTGGAAAAATGGTGGGGGTCGCATCTACCCAGCGCGGAATTTGATCTAGAAGATTTTCATCCGTTGTGGCTTCTGTTTGTACTCCAGAGCTTGAACCTTCGACCATTTGAGTTGAAGAAGTATGAGTTGCCTCTGCATGAGTTATGCACACCGAACCGAACCCAAGCGTTAAAAGTGCAAAAAGCTGCCGATAAGGAATTACGTGAAATGTTTTCATATCTATCTTTATGTTTTGTTGTTGTTTCCACTTTTGTTGATTTTTCTAATAAAATCAAGAGGGCGACACAAAAGTTAAGTAAATTTAACTTTTCTTACATATTTGAAATAAATTAAAAAGTTTAAGCTAGTAGCGATTATTTTTACATAAAAAAATCCCCCAGTTAAGGGGGATGATAGATCAAGGAAACTTCAAATTCCGATCATTAAACACATAAAAAACAGAACATTACAGCGCGAATATTCTAAGCGGCAATGATAAACTGATTTTAAACAATTGGATAGTTCTTTTTTTAGAACGCTCTATTGCTAAAATGGTGATAAAACATACGATTTAATCACACTTTTAATTGTGCTGATTTATTTCTGTGGAATATCACATGATTCATCATTACAAACAGCCGCATCATCCTGTTCAACTTCTTCAGCATTTGCTTTGAGCTGTGCTTGCTCTAAAACATTTAAAAAGACTTCACGTGGTTGAGCACCTGCGAGCGCAATTCTTTGGTCAAATACAAAAAATGGCACGCCAGTAACATTTAACTGTTCTTTCGCAATTTTTTCATCATGACGAACAAAGTCAGATAGTTCATTTGTATCTAATACAAATTCAACTTCGGCATTATCAAGGCCAATACGAGAAGCGATTTCTTCAACAACCTCACGTTCACCAATTGCCAAACCTTCGGTCATATAAGCATGGAAAAAAGCTTCTTTTGCTTGGTTGCCTAAGCCTTTGCTTTGCGCAAGGTGAATAATACGGTGTGCATTGAAACTATTGCCAGAGTTAGCCTTTTGCCATTGGAAATCAATACCTTCAGAGGCAGCCATGGCCGCAATATTGCGCTCCATTTCTTCCATCTCTTCATAGGTACGGCCGTATTTTTTAGCCAAACGTTCTGTATTTGATGTGTCATGTTTTGCTGGCGCATCAGGATCTAATTCAAAACTATGCCAGTGAATTTCAAGCTCAATACCTGCTTCAGCAGCTACATGTTCAAGGCGTTTTTTGCCGATATAACAGAAAGGACAAACTACATCAGACCAGACATCAACACGCATGGGAGAATCTCATAAATTTTAATTACCCATCATAATAGGGATGATGTCCAAGGATTTAAAGCTTTGAATAGCGAATAGAGTGTTGCGTATTGTGAAATAAATGGCATATAAAGAAGATATAAGCTCTATTTCATAACTATAAAGAGCAAAACTATAAGAAGGGAAATAGGAGGTGTGTATGCGCCGAGTTTTGATTGCAATTGCAAGTCTGGTTGTTATCACGAGTATTATTTTTTTCACCTATCAACATATCAAACAGCAACAGGCCAAAGACAGTAGCCAAATGTTTGATGTGGTCATGACTGAAAAAATGAACCAGCTTTATGACCAAGCACAAGACTGGTCTAAACCCATCCAACTCGATATTCACGATAAACGTTTGGCAGGTCACTATAAGCAAATTTCAGAATTTCTCTTAAGTTATTGGATTCAAAATATAAATGCGCGTAATGAATATTTAAGAGAATTAAAAGCAGCCAAGTGGGATACTTTTTTAAATGTTGATCGTTTAGATCTTGATAAAAAACAGAAGTATGTGGAAACAGAAAAAATGTTAGCCGATGTTCGTACGGCTTCAGATAAATATCAAACTCAATATGAAAAAATTCATAAAACTTTCTTAGCAAAAGTTCAGGAATTATCTGTGGATGCAGAGATGAGGCAATTGCTGGAAATGAAATTGGGGTCTCAACAAAAGGCGGATCAAGATCACGCAATTTTTATGATTGAACTGCAAATTTTAGATAAAGCAGAAGAAATGTTTAAACTTCTAAAAAACTATCCATGGCAAAAGAAAGACCAAATGATTCTTTTTCATGAAAATGCCCAGGTCAAAAAATTTAACCAGCTTTACCAAGATGTTTTAAAGCTGAATGCAAAAGTTGAAAAAATTAAGAAAAGGAACGTAGCTGCATTAGAGGGAGATTTAAAAGAATAAATTGAACGTGAGCATCAAAATTTATGGATTGGTGCTCTCGGCTTTTCCTTTACTTAAAAAAGATTGTAATAAACTTTGAGAAGATTGTAGTTTGATTAACTGCTGGGACACGTGCATGAGCTCAGTTTGCAGCTTTTCTTGAACTACTGAACATAGCGTAAATACGCGTTCATCTAAATCAAAACAAGGTAGCAAAGCCTGAATGTCTTTTAGATTCATTCCTGCATCATTTAATATTTTAATTTTTTTAATATTTTCAATATCTTTGTGCGTATAACTTCGATAGTTATTACTCGCCCGATGAGGCTGTATAAGCCCTAAACTCTCATAATAACGCAGCATACGAGGGCTTACTTTTGTGAGTTCGGCAACTTTGGCAAGGTTCATAAAATAGGGTTGACCTTAACAGTGGTGTCATAGTTTAGCATGTTTATATCTTTCAAAATGGTACTTGTTTCATGATTAGAAAACTCATTTTATTGGTGTTATTCGGCTTCATGTCATTTGTTGCAAATGCCAAAATAATTGAACTTCGGGAGAACAACATGCGTCAAATATTTGTACTTCATGGTTACTCTGCTTCTATCGACGATCACTGGTTTTTAGATCTAAAACATCAAATAGAAGATGAACATACAACCGTTACTTTAATCCCATTTCCAGATTCTGAACATCCGGATGTGGAAGCATGGCAGAAAGTTTTAGATCAACAGATCCCTACTGTGGATGAAAAGACCTATTTTATTGCACACAGTTTAGGCGTTATTACTTTGCTGCACTTTTTGCAACGACATGATTATCAAAACATGGGAGGAATGATTTTAGTATCCGGATTCTCTGGTTTCATTTCAGATTCTTCCGTTCTTAATAGTTATATAACGAAGAGTAAAATCGATACGAATTATTTTAAGAGCATAAAGAAAAAGCTGGTGTATTTATCTGATAATGATGATTTGGTTCCACCAAAACTGACGATTCAATTGGCGAAAGAAATTGATGCGCCGTACATTACAGTACCTAATGGCGGGCATTTTTTAGGAAGGGAAGGTTATACGGAATTTCCGCAGTTAGTCGGCTCTTTAAAAGAGATGTTAAATGATTAATAAAAATCCCCGTATTGAGCGGGGAATTTTAAATTCTGTCTGAAAATTTGTAATTTTTATGCGTAGCCTATTAAGGCTGGTAAATGATGCCCATGACTTTCGCAGGTAAAGCGATAATATCGAAAGTTAAGGTAAATGGAAGCAGGGGTAAATTTGCTAGCTTCTCTTTAGTTGATAAGGGCACTTTTCCGCTTTTATCATGAAGATATTGGATTTTAACGTGATATGGCTTAGATAAAGGGGTTATTGTTTTAAGATTGTTTACAGGAGGATAAACAGTTCCTTCAAGATTTAAATCAAATTTATGCGGTTCTAATTTCTTTGCACAGCCACATGGCACTACACCATATTTTTTAAATAAAGCTGATTCTTTCTCGTTCAATTTTCCATTAAGTGGGGTGTAAGAAAATCTAATATGTCCGTAAAAATGGTTACTATTCGAAGCTGGGGCATTAAAATCTAACTCATTACTTATTTGAATATATTGTGGATTTAGCTGGCTAATTAATTGAATGAAATCGCTACCGCCTTTATTAATGACATAACTATATTTTTTCCCTGCGATGACAACACTGTCCTCTGGTTCATTAGGAAGAGATATTGATGGTTTACCAAATGCGATTACATCATCTTCAACTAAAGTCATCCATTCATGGCCTGAGTCATATTTTGTAAATAGCTCTCGCGTGTTTTCACCAATAATTCGATTACTTGCACAACCAGTGAGAAAGAAACTGACAAGTAGGCAGCTCATGAGAATGTTCTGATTTAATATTTTAAAGTTCATTATTTCTGTTGAATTCAAGGGATTTATAAAAAGCTGACTATAAACAAAAAATCGTAGTATTTAAATCTAACAATATGATCTGACTTAGCCACATTCAGACTAATTTCTAAAATATTTTTATAAAGTCCCTTACTATTACATTAAAAAATTTAATTATATTTACCGTTTATCTGAGCATTACTGAATCAAATTCGACTTTGTTGTAGCCTATTTATAGATACTTTTAATTTAATCATCATCTTTTAGTTGAAATAGGGTGACTGATTTTGGAGCAAGTTATGAACTTTCTAAAACAATCAGCCTTCATTGCTGCACTTGCTTTTATGGGTTTACCGACTGTTCAAGCAGAAGAAGTGGCTACTTTACCAACAATTCGCGTTATGGCTGAATCTGAGCTACGTGAAGAGGTGGGATTTGTACCTTTCCAAGAAGATAAAAAAGTGCGTCAGGCTTTGCAGCACCGTGAGTATAAAATTCATAACGATATGCAGAATGCTTTAGTCCCTGAAGGCATGGCGACCGTAGATTATCAGCCAGTTATGGCACAACCTGATTTGTCTCAACTTTCTCCATTCTTACAACAATATATTTTAGCGGTAGCGGGTGGAATACAGTCTTCTGATCCAACCAATGGTATTTTTAAGATGTTAGAGCCTCTAAAAATTAACCGAAGTAATGTTGATGCTTATCGTGAAGGTACGATGAAAGTGAATATTACTGACATCATAAATTTACAACAGAAAATTCAAGATGGCCTTCAAGGTCATTAAAAAAAATCCCCGCATAAGCGGGGATTTTTTTTTACGAAGTATTTAAGAATTAAACACGTTCGATAATCGTTGCAATACCTTGACCAAGGCCGATACACATCGTCGCAAGACCGATTTGAGTATCTTGTTGTTCCATTACGTTTAACAACGTAGTGGTGATACGTGCACCAGAACAGCCTAGTGGGTGACCCAACGCAATCGCACCACCATTTAAGTTAATGAGGTCTTGCTTGTCATAAACACCTAAGCCTTTCATTACTGATAAGCCTTGAGCAGCAAATGCTTCGTTTAATTCGATAGTTTGAATATCAGCCATCGTTAAACCAGCACGTTTAAGCGCTTTTTGAGTTGCTGGAACTGGACCGTAACCCATGATTGCAGCATCGCAACCTGCAACAGCCATAGAACGAATCACTGCACGTGGTTTTAAACCTAATGCTTGTGCGCGCTCAGCAGACATAAGCAACATTGCAGAAGCACCATCAGATAAAGCTGAAGATGTAGCTGCAGTTACCGTACCACCTTTCGGGTCGAATACAGGACGTAATGCTTTGAACGACTCAAGGTTTGCGTCTGGACGAATGACTTCATCGATGTCGCAAAGGATTTTAAAACCATTTGCATCGTGACCTTCAACACCAACGATTTCGTTTTTAAAACGACCTTCTTGTGTTGCAGCCCAAGCACGGCGGTGAGATTCAACACCAAAAGCGTCTTGCTCTTCACGGCCAATGCCATTCATGCGACCTAACATTTCAGCAGTTAAGCCCATCATGTTAGATGCTTTAGCGTAGTGTTTAGATGCTTCAGGGTTCAGGTCGATGCCATGCATCATACCTACGTGGCCCATGTGCTCTACAC
This sequence comes from Acinetobacter calcoaceticus ANC 3811, assembly GCF_000399665.1. Taxonomy (GTDB): domain Bacteria; phylum Pseudomonadota; class Gammaproteobacteria; order Pseudomonadales; family Moraxellaceae; genus Acinetobacter; species Acinetobacter calcoaceticus_B. Next base: position 2,677,553 of record NZ_KB976986.1, on the reverse strand, counting down.
CACCAATAATGAAGATATCACCTTGGTTTGTTGCAATCTGTGCAGCAGCAGTATGAAGCGCTTGCATAGATGAACCACAAAGACGGTTTACAGTTTGACCTGCTACAGTTTTTGGTAAATCAGCCAATAAGCCGATGTTACGACCAATGTTCATACCTTGTTCTAAAGTCTGGTTTACACAGCCCCAGATCAGGTCTTCAACTTCATTGGTGTCAAATTGGTTACGAGCAACGAGTGCACGAACTAACTCAGCAGATAAGCTGTCAGCACGTACATTGCGGAACATACCGTTTTTGGTTTTACCCATTGCAGAACGTACGCCATCAACGATGACAACGTCACGTGGATTTAAAGTAGCCATTCACGTTGCTCCTTAACCGTAGAATTTTTTGTTGTTAGCAGCCATGTCACGCAACATTTGTGGCGCTTCATAAGCCTTACCTAAGTGTGCATATTTGTCGCAAAGCGCAACATATTCAGCAACACCTGTCTGGTCGATATAACGACATGGACCACCACGGAATGGAGGGAAACCTACACCCATAATCATTGCCATGTCTGCTTCAGCAGCAGTTGCAACGATGTTGTCTTCTAAGCAACGAACTGTTTCGTTACAGAAAGCAAGCATCATGCGGTCAATGATTTCTTGGTTATCAAACTCGCGTTTTTCACCCGTTACGAAAGGAGCAATGATTTCATATGCTGTTGGATCAACAGTTTTTGCTTTCTTGCCTTTCTTATCGAGTTCGTATTTGTAGAAACCAACGTCATTCTTTTGACCAAGACGTTTAGCTTCGTACATTGCTTGGATTGAACCTTTGTAGTCTGGCTTCATGCGGTCTGGGAAACCTTCAGCCATGACTTCTGCACCATGTACACCCGTGTCGATACCAACAACGTCGATGAGGTAAGCAGGACCCATTGGCCAGCCAAACTTAGACATTACATTGTCAACTTGCTGGAAGTCTGCGCCGTCTTTTACAAGAAGGTCAAACGCACCAAAGTAAGGGAACAATACGCGGTTTACCAAGAACCCTGGGCAGTCATTTACAACAATTGGTGTTTTACCCATTTTTTGAGCAAGAACTACAGTCGTTGCAATCGCTTCTTCAGAAGTCTTTTCACCACGAATGACTTCTACAAGTGGCATCATGTGAACTGGGTTGAAGAAGTGCATACCTACAAAGTTTTCAGGACGTTGTAAAGCTTTCGCTAAACGCGTAATTGAAATTGTAGACGTGTTAGACGCAATAATCGTGTTTTCACGAACATGCTTTTCAGTGTCTGCAAGAACGATTTCTTTAACTTTTGGATTTTCTGTAACCGCTTCGATCACGATATCAACTTCTTTAAACTCATCGTAGCTTAAAGTAGGGCGGATACGTGCAAGGGTTTCACCCATTTGCGCAGGTTTCATTTTCTTACGTTCAACTTGTTTAGTTAACAAGCTGTTCGCTTCTGACATACCTAATGCAAGTTGTGGGTTACCAATATCTTTCATGATGATTGGAGTGCCTTTGCTTGCCGCTTGGTAAGCAATACCACCACCCATGATACCAGCGCCAAGTACAGCTGCTTGGTTTACAGGATGAGCACCTTTTTCATGTTTCTTAGCAGTTTTCTTAACAACTTGGTCATTAAGGAATAAACCAATCAATGCACCAGCTTGTGGAGTAATCGCAGCTTTTGCAAAACCTTCAGCTTCCGCTTTTAATGCTTCGTCACGCGTAAGGCTTGCACCCGCTTGTAATGAATCAATTAATAATTTTGGAGCAGGGTATTGAGCAGGATTTGCTTTAGCAAGTACAGCACCTTTTGCTGTGTTGAACGCCATCATTTGTTCAAGTGGGTTCAATTTTACAGCATCAAGTTTTTCTTGACGTTTTGCTTTCCAGTTCAAACGACCAGAAATTGCTTGCTTCACTAAATCAGTTGCAGCTTCAAGTAATTTATCAGCAGCTACAACCGCATCTACAGCACCATCTTTTAGTGCAGCAGCTGGTTTTTTAGGAGCAGCCATTGCCATCCATTCAACCGCGTTGTCGATACCAATAACACGGCTTAAACGTACGCTACCGCCAAAACCTGGGTAGATACCAAGTTTAATTTCCGGTAAGCCCACTTGTGCAGCTTCTGACATCACACGATAGTCACACACTAAACACATTTCAAAGCCGCCACCTAACGCCATACCGTTAATAGCAACAACTTTTGGAATTTCTAAATCTTCAAAGCTATTGAAGATTTCGTGAACAGGCATAAGCCAGTCAACAATCGCTTTTTCGCCTTGAGCGAAGTTTTCACCAAACTCGGTAATGTCTGCTCCAACAATAAATGTTGATTTGCCAGAGGTAACAACTAAGCCTTTAATATCATTATTTGCTTTTACCGCAGCAATAGCAGCTTGGAAATCTTCAATTGTTGCACGGTTAAATTTATTGACCGACTCACCTTGTAAGTCAAAGCGGAATTCTGCAATTCCGTCCGAAAGCATTTGGACGGTAATGGCATTGCCAGCGTGGATCATGCCTGATCTCCTTGGTTTTGGAGGACTTCTAAGTTGATGTTATGAAGCGTGTGCACAGCTTTGGTACACATTTATGCTTCGCTAATCTTACGATAACTATATCTAAAAAAAACCTGACAAGTTGTATCAAGCCGTGACGCAAGGGTCATCAATTTTTTTTAAACAACTTTCTTGAACTATATATATGAAAAATACATTTTTATTTAAAAACTGATTTCTAGCTGGAATCTAATATGAAGTGAGAAAAACTAGCAGATAGCTGATTACTTTAATTTTTGAACTGGTAATAAAAAATAAGGTTCTTTGTGAATTATTAGACAGAAAGTATTGTCTATTTTTTTATCTTTGGATAAACTTTGTGTTATAAAAATGTTCAATAAAGTATGTATTATGTTAAAAAATAAATTTATGATTCTGGCTATCCTTCCTTTTATGTTGAGTGCATGTGGAGGTGGTGGTTCTAGTGATAATAATTCAGCGAATAATAATCAAAGTGGTACTTCACAAGATTCTATTGCGAATGGTACCCGTTATTATTTTATGGATTACAATGCGAATGAAACAGATGAATTAAATATTTCTTATTTTGAAATTTTTAATAAAAAATCAACGGATGGCTCTTCTAATCAAGCTTTAGGTGAGTATTTGTTAACAGAGAAAAAACTCTATTTCCCTACTGATAAAGCAATCAATGTCATGAATTTTAATTCGCTAACAGATTGGACACTAGATCTCATTGGTGATGTTAAAGAGGATTGGAAATTTCAAAGAGTTAATTTATCTGGTCAAAACATGTTTGATGCTGTTTTACCTGGTTATCGTGCAGCAGGGTTTCCAGTAAATAATGAGACTACGACCTATGGACGTATATTTCTTAATACTTATGGACAGAATAAATTTCCTGAAGGAAGTAGTTGCTATCGTTTAATTTCAAAAAAATCTAATCAAGAGTCATTTGCATTTAATGTCGGTCAAGATTATGAAATTAACCAAAGTTTTGAGGAATTCGATGCGGAAAATGGTCCGTATCTTAATCGTTTAAATCAAACTAATCCATTCGGATTTTCATATAAAGCAGTTAAGGGAACATGGCAAACGGTTCAATGGACTACAATTTATGATACGAGTTTAGGTTTTGCTGCGGATGAAAGTGTGGCGGTGCAATATCAAGGTAAGCCATATACAGCAACTTATACAGGTAATATTGGTTGGACGGCTGATCAAGAAGTTAAGCATTGGGAAACATACTTAAAAAATGTCAATGATCCTCAACGCATTCGTTTTGCTCAGTTAAGAATTGCACAATTGAAATCGGGTTGTTATGTCTATAATGAAACTGCTGCAAGGGCACTTGCTTCTCTGAATGCATTAAATTGGCAAGCATATCAAAACTAATTAAAAAGCTAAGTTTAGGAAATCTCAAGAATGAATATTTTTGAGATTTCTATTTATTAAAAAATAATACGTGGTGATCTAGGTCTGAATTTTCTTTGAGAGTTTGTTATTATTCCTGCCAATTTCAAATTTCTTCGAAATATTCTTGAAGATGTTTAAAAGCGAGTAACTATATGATTAAGTGGATCATATTGGTGATTTTTATCATTTCAGCCTTGTATATCCAACATCGCGGTAAAGTGCGTCACTCATTTTATCGCCAATTTTTTGACCATTCAACCTTGCTCGCGCCGATTAACTTTTTAATGTACATCTTTTCAAAGGTGCCAAATCAGCCTTATATCGACACTCAGCATTTTAAAGATTTAAAAGTGTTGGATGAAAGTTGGGAAATGATTCGTGATGAAGCGAAAGCTTTATATGATCAAGGTGGGATCAAAGCATCGAGTACTTATAACGACTTAGGTTTTAACTCGTTCTTTAAAACAGGTTGGAAGCGTTTTTACTTAAAATGGTACGAATCGAGTCATCCGTCTGCTGCGGAGCTTTGCCCGAAAACCACAGCACTGCTTAAAACATTGCCAACAATTAAAGCCGCAATGTTTACCGAACTTGCACCCGACAGCCGTTTGGTAAGACATCGTGATCCATATGCAGGTTCGCTGCGTTATCACTTAGGTTTAATTACACCAAATGATGACCGTTGTTTTATTGATGTTGATGGTGAAAGATACTCTTGGCGAGATGGTCAAAGTGTCGTGTTTGATGAAACCTATATTCACTATGCGGAAAATAAGACTGATCAAAACCGTATTATTTTCTTTGCAGACGTTGAACGTCCAATGAAAGTGAAATGGATGGAACATTTCAATCATTGGTTTGGTCGTAAAGTCATGACAGCGGCAAGTTCTCCGAATGAAACAGGTGACCAAACAGGTAGTTTAAATAAAGTTTTTGGTTATGTTTACCAAATTCGTATTAAAGCCAAAGCATTAAAAGCTAAAAACCGTAAGTTATATTACTTCTTAAAATGGTTTGTGATGTTGGGAATTTTCTTCCTGATTTTTGTTCGTCCATATATATTTTAATTAAAGCGCCCGAAAGGGCGTTTTTTATTTTGATTACTTAAATAATTTGTATTTAGTTTTCCGCACTTAAAAAAGATGATTATTAGAGCGGATAGTTTTTTTATTTAAAATTTTAGGTGAATTTTATATTAATTATTGGGATGATAATGCGACTGGTAAATATATACCTTTCTTGTGCTTGATAAATTTAAAAAATTGTGTGGAATATAAATGAATACGGTGATGAAACAAGCTTTAGTAATAGCTACATTCAGTGCAGCAGTAATATTGACTGGATGTGGAAAATCTAAGCCAGAACCAAAATCAAAAACAGATAAAGTTGAGGCAATTTCGGATTGGAGCTGTACGCATCCTGAGAATTTGAATCAGATTCAAACCTCATTGAAAAAAGAGTATTTGAAACAAATCGAACGCAGTTTAAGACAAAGTCAATATCAGGTTGATGAGGATATCCTTAATAAAATTAATCAAGGTTTGAAGTTTGAAATTAAAAGTATTCGCACTTTACCTTTAGAAGACGATAGTCAAAAAAATACGCAATTAAGTTGTGAAAGCCAATTGGTCATTTCATTTCCTAAAGGTTTACAAAAGCGTGCGGAAAAAGCATATATTGAAGAACAGCGTCACTCTGATGACGAATCGGGTACGCTCAATGACCATTTTTCTGATAGTGATTCACCTTTAACCCTTGAAAATGACCAATTGAAAGGTGAATTTTTCTATAACATCACAAAAACAGATAAAGAGGGTTTGGTGTTTGACTTGCCAAGTCAAAATACTGTGATTGAGGGTGTGGTTTTTGTTGCAACCAAAGCTGTGCAATATGCAGCTTATGTTAAAGAAAATCAGTCGCTTGAAGAAACTATTGAAGAAAATCGACAAATGTCTGAGGAAAATAATGAAGAGCAGACTTCTTTAGCTCAGGAAGCCATGGATGTTCGTAAAAAAGAATTGGATAGCGACAAAGCTAAGCAAGTGGAACGCTTAAATCAGACTTGGGATAAATTGAGTGCCGAGAAAAAAACTCAATTTAAACAAGATCAATCGGACTGGTTTAAAAAACGTGATGTTGAGTGTAAGGTACTAGCACAAAAAAGTGTTGATGAAATTCCTGAAAAAGATTTAGAAACTTATCAGAAACAATCGAATTACTGGACTGCTGAAATGAGTAAGCAAAACCAAGAGATGCAATATACACAGTGCTTTATCCAAAAGACTATAGAGCGAACGGTTTATTTAAATAATTTAAATTAATCTGGAACTCTCTATAAATACTTGGTCAATCGTATTTAAAATGGATGGGATTGATCAATTGCAGGCAAGTATTCTGATTTTGTAAGTAAATCTTTGACCCTGTAATTGTAGATAAATAAATAGTTTTATTACGCCCGAAAGGGCGTTTTTTTATGCTGTACAGTACTTAATAGATTTTGTGACTCACTTCACAGTGCTGGCAATTTGTTACAACTATTAAAAACCAAAGAGCAATTTTGATTCTACAATGGCGCGGTTTTTTCGAAGACTGGTTAGCGGAAGTAGGTTTTAAAATGGCTCATGCTCATCACGCAGTTCATGCACATGTTCATCATATCGAAGAGAGAAAAGAAGAAAGTTCTCAAGATGATTTAAAAATGAAAGTGATGTTAAGACAAACAGCTTCGACAACTGAAAAGCATAAAAAAACTGATACGAAAAGTCATCAATCTGAAGATCAAAATATTAATTTGCATAAGTTCTCAAGTAAGCTTGAAAGTATGTCTGCCGACCATAGTAAAGAGAAATGTGCCAAAAATATTCGCATTGCTTTACAAGCAGCAGGCGCTGATGTGTCTAAGCATCCAGTAGCAGCTTCAGACTGGGGGCATACGCTTGAGAAGAATGGCTATAAGAAAATTAAACCTGCTTTTAATCGTCCTCAAGAAGGCGATATTTATATTATTGAGCGGACGAGTGGCCACACATATGGTCATATTGCGGGATATACAGGGAATGGCTGGTTCTCAGATTTTCGCCAAAAAACCTATGCGGTATATAAAGAAAAAGATGTTAAATATAGCTACTATCGTCTCGATTCTTAAGCGAGTACGACATAGTTTGTCGGGACATATCTAAATCTGTTTCCAAATTTGTGTTCTGGCACAGTAACGCACTTGAAAATTAAGGTTGAAAACATCACATTAGGTATTCAGTATTAAGTCATGTCTGCCGATAGTGAATCAAAACGCTCGTCCTCATATTGAAAAAATTTTAGCCCACATGACCCAACTTCCAGGCGTTTATAAAATGCTAGGGAAAGAGGGCGAATTGTTATATGTCGGCAAAGCAAAAAACCTAAAAAATCGGGTATCGAGTTATTTTGTTAAAACAATTGAGCATCCTAAAACTCAGGCCTTAGTAGCCAGAATTTATGATATTGAAACTTTAGTCACTCGTTCAGAAACTGAAGCATTACTTCTCGAGCAAAATTTAATTAAACAACATCGTCCGCCTTATAACATCATGCTGCGGGACGATAAGTCATATGTCTATATTTTTGTATCGGCAGATAAGCCCTATCCTCGGCTTGCTAGCGGTCGTGGCAAAGGTAAGCACCAAATTGGTAAGTTCTTTGGACCTTATCCAAGTGCTTATAGTGCTCGTGATACTTTAGTAGTTCTACAAAAGCTTTTTAATGTACGGCAGTGTGAAAATAGCTACTTTGCACAGCGCAAGCGCCCCTGTTTGCAATATCAGATCAAGCGTTGTTCTGCACCTTGTGTAGGGCTAATTTCACCCGAAGATTACAAAGAAGACATTAATAATAGTATTCGCTTTTTGCAAGGCGATACAAAGGAGCTCAATCAAGAGCTTATTGCCAAAATGGAACAAGCGGCGGCTGAACTTGAATTCGAAAAAGCTGTTTTTTACCGTGATCGACTATCTTTACTTCGTGAAGTTCAAGCGCAACAAGCTGTTTTTAAAGTCAAGGGTGAGGCAGATATTCTGGCCATTGCATATCAGGCTGGTGTGACATGCGTGCAGATTATGTATGTACGCAATGGGCGAATGTTAGGTGGAAAAAGTTATTTCCCAGACATGCTAGGTGATGACCTTGGGCAAATGCTCAGTGACTTTATGGCTAACTTTTACTTTCAGGTTGCAGATGAAGTACCCAATGAACTCATTGTGAACATTGCATTGCCTGACCGTAAAGAATTAGAAGAAGGGTTGGCACAGCAGTTTGGTAAAAAAGTTCAGATTAAGAATAATGTTCGAGAAACTCGTGCTGAGTGGCTAGAGCTAGCCGAAATGAATGTTCAACATGCGATTAAGGGACAGTTGAGTAATCATTTAGAACTCAATGAACGTTTTCATCAGCTAGAGCAAGTGGTGGGAAGGCCTGTCGATCGTATCGAATGTTTTGATATTAGTCATACCATGGGCGAAGCTCCAATTGCGTCGTGCGTGGTGTTTGACCAAGGCGGTGCTCGTAAGCGTGACTATCGACAATTTGCCATTCAAGATATTACTGGTGGCGATGATTATGCTGCCATGCGCCAAGCCTTAACACGACGTTATAAAAAAGCCATATTGCCTGACTTACTATTGATTGATGGTGGTAAAGGCCAACTTCACATGGCGATGGATGTCATGCAAGAGCTTGGACTTGACGCTTTTATGGTGGGTGTATCGAAAGGTGAAGGGCGTAAGCCGGGTCTTGAAACCCTGCATTTTACAGATGGCACGAAAATCCAGTTACCAGAAGACAATAAAGCATTGCACTTGATTCAACAGGTGCGTGATGAAGCCCATCGCTTCGCAATTACTAAACACCGAGCTAAACGTGATAAACGCCGTAGTACATCGGTTTTAGAAGCAATTCCGGGTTTGGGTCCAAAGCGCCGTCGAGATTTATTAACCCATTTTGGCGGGATTCAAGGTGTTTTGAAAGCCTCTGAAAAAGAGCTAACACTTGTGCCTGGTTTTGGTGAGATGATGGCTAGAACGATTTATAAAATTCTGCATGAATAAGCATCGGTAAAGGCTGAGTGACAAAATAACTCGCCAATCACTAGATGATTGACCATTCACATTCCAATCAAAATGAGGAAAGATAGTCCCTAATAACACTTTCGTTTTAGGGAAAGGAATGTCTTTGCTGCGATTGTTTGAAGAAATAAAACAAAAGGAATGGATTGAAATACCCGAAGGGTGGTTGCAAGGACGGACAGTGTTTGGCGGTCTTGTGGCAGGATTGCTGATGCAAAAAGCATGCTCCAATATGCAAGATCCAAATAAAAGATTATTAAGTTGTAGCGTTACTTTTGTGGGGCCTGTACAGCAAGGGCCTGCTCAATTGACTATTGAAATTTTAAGGGAAGGAAAGTCGGTCACTACGCTTGAAACTCGTTTGTGGCAAGATGGCGCGGTACAAACCATTTTGGTTGCAAGCTTTGGTGTGCCTCGTACGTCGAATATTGAAGTACGCCAAGAACCGATGGTTCCAGTTTATCTGCCGCCAGAAGAGTTACAACCTCTTCCTTTTGCCAAACAAATGCCAGAATGCTATCAACATTTTGATGTATGCTGGGCAGAAGGTCATCATCCTGTTACAGGAAGTCATTATCCTGACTTTGGAGGATGGTCAAGGTTTTCTCCAGAGAAGCATGAAAATCGTCAAATGACTTTGCCAGATTTAATTGTTTTGATGGATATTTGGCCACCTGGTGTATTGCCCATGTTTAAACAAGTTGCTCCTGCAAGTTCTTTAACTTGGCACATTACCTATGTCCATCAATTTCGACATCAATTGTGTGACTGGTTTAAATATAAAGTGGTGACTGAATATGCCGGTGAAGGTTATTCCACAGAATATGCCCATCTTTGGGACCAAAATGATCATTTAATTGCAATTTTACGGCAAACTGTTACGGTATTTACTTAAGCAGTCCACTTCCTCGATTCATATATTTCGTATAAAGTGGCTGTTACAGATAGATACAATATTGAAGAATGTATTTTTGTCTGTTACAAGATGCATGAAGACTAAATTGGCGGTGTTTATGACCACAGGGCGAATCCTGAATATCCCAAATATCCTAACGTTGGCGCGTATAGCGCTTATTCCTGTATTTTTGGTGATTGTGTATTGGCCGCCTGCAATGGGGATTGGTGAGCAAGCAGGAAATATGAGTCGTCATATTATCTTGACGGGTATTTTTGTGTTGGCCGCTATTACCGACTGGTTTGATGGCTATTTGGCACGAACTTTAAACCAGACTTCAGCATTTGGCCGTTTTTTAGATCCAGTTGCAGATAAGCTCATGGTGGCTGCAGCACTGATTGTTTTAGTGCAGTGGAATCCAACCATTTCAATGGCTTTTGCGGCAATTGTCATTATTTCACGGGAAATTACAGTTTCTGCTTTACGTGAGTGGATGGCAGAACTTGGCGCAAGAACGAGTGTGGCTGTATCGACAGTAGGCAAATATAAAACAGCTTTTCAAATGATTGCCATTAGTGTGTTTCTACTCAATTGGCAGCCTTTAGAAATGTTGGCTTACGCGTTGTTATATACCGCCGTCATTCTGACTTTATGGTCAATGTTTATTTACCTAAAAGCAGCTTGGCCTTATTTAAAGCAACCTTAAGCTCAGATTGAATGATTAAGCCTTTCTATAATGAAAGGCTTTTTTATTTTCGAAAGTGCAAGAATCGGGTCGTCATCGGGCTTTAGCTACTTTAATGTAAGATATGAATGCTAAGGAGGTGACACATGCAAATGCTTTCTTCTCGGCAATTTGCTGTAATTGCCAATGTAATTGAATATTTATATGAACATCTAGATCAGCAACCCAGTCTGGACGATGTTGCGACTCATATGAATTTAAGTTCAGGTTATATCCAACGTCAGTTTCAGGAATGGGTGGGTATTAGCCCGAAAAAATTTGTTCAATATATGAGTTTGCAGCAGGCTAAATATTATCTGCTACAAAAGCGAAGTTTATTAGAAACTGCTTTAAACACAGGTTTGTCGGGTACTGGTCGTTTACATGATCTGTTTATTCAGCTCGAAGGGATGACACCTGGTGAATATAAACAGCAAGGCGAAGGCGTGATTCTTAATTATTCGGTTGAGCCAAGCCCCTTCGGTGAGTTGTTGGTTGTCAGTAGTGAAAAAGGCATATGTTCTATACGATTTATTGAAACTCACGAGAATATTGAAGATTTAATTAAGCAGTATTTCCCAAAAGCTCAATTGAAAAATCAGTCACCGGTTTGGCATCAACAAGTTGCAGAGTGGTTCGCACAAGATTTTTCAGAACACTTACAGCAGAAACTTCCTCTTAATTTGGCAGGAACCCCATTCCAGTTGCAAGTCTGGGAAGCTTTACTGACCATTCCAGAAGGTCAATTACGAACCTATCAAGATATTGCTGAGCAAATTGGTAAACCTAAAGCAGTGCGAGCCGTTGCCACCGCAATTGGACAAAATCCGATTGCATATTTGATTCCTTGCCATCGAGTGATCCGCGCAACCGGAATGGTCGGAGAATATCATTGGCAAAAGGGGCGTAAATTGGCATTGTTAGCTTGGGAGATGTCAAAGCAACAGGGAGAGACCGTATGACCTTGGATTTATTTTCTCCAGAGCCTTGTGAGAATTTATTACCCTACGATGGTGGAGTTCAGGACTATGGTTGTATTTTAAGCCCTGAAGAAGCTGAACAATATTTTCATTATCTTTACCAACACCTCGCGTGGAAACATGACGAGGCTAAGTTATATGGCAAGCACTTTATAACAGCTCGAAAAGTTGCATGGTATGGAGATGACTATTATCAATATAAATATTCGGGTGTCGCACGTGATTCTTTGCCGTGGGACAAAGCACTTGCCAAACTAAAACAACAGGTAGAGCAAATACTTTCAGAAAAATTTAATTCGTGCTTGGCAAATCTTTATGAAGATGGAACTCAAGGAATGGCTTGGCACAGTGATTCGGATGTGTCTTTGGCAAGAACCACAACAATTGCATCTTTAAGTTTTGGAGCTACCCGTAAATTTTCTTTTAGACATATTCAAAGTAAAGAGAAAGTTGAATTGTGGCTCCAACCAGGTCAACTCATTGTGATGCGTGGCGAGACGCAACAACATTGGCAACATCGTTTAAATCGCTCAACAAAGATTTTACAGCCGCGTATTAATCTTACTTTTAGGCAGTTTCAGTTTTTATAAAAATTGGGCAAGAAAAAAGCCCATGATGGCAACATGAGCTTATTCCTCTGAGGGGGATGCTTCTATTGATGAGCTGCTGATGAAAAGAATCATCAATAGGAGCTAAAATCATAATATGAGAATATTGTGTGATATTCAATGCATTAAAATGTAAGAAAAGGTTAAATTATCATAAAGTGGAGTTTTAGATTTCACCTTTTTCAGATAACTCCATAAAACGTTGTTCAATAAGTGCTGCATTTTCTTGCAAAATTTCGATGAGCTTTTCAACATTTAAAAAATCAAAACGATTTTTAGAGGCCACTAAAGTTAAAGCTAAAGGCACTTCTTTGTTCGAAAAACGAACAGGGACAGCAAGGCCAGAAACATTCGGATCAATCTCACCTTGTGAGAAATAGAACCCTTGTTTCTTAATTTTACGCATACGCTGAATAAAGCTTGGTTCATCTTCAGCAAAACCGGATTGTTTTAATTCTTGCTGGTAACGATGATAGTAGTCCTGCATCCGTTGTTTACTTAAATGCGAAACCATCGTTTTTGGAGATGACCCAACGTAAATCGGTCTTGGGCAGCCTCGGCCATATGAAAGTAATTCGGTGTCTTTGAAAATTTCATGATGAATGTCGATGCAATAGTCATCGTTTAAATAGGTGAGCAAGCAGCACAGTTCGGTACGCTCTACAATATTTCGCATAAATGGTGTGCTGATTTGAACCAGAGGGTCTGTTGTTCTTGATACATAGTCAAGAACTGCAATTTTTGAGCCTAAGGTATAATCGCCAGAGGTTCCATTAATGCGTTTTAATAGATCGGTAGACACTAGTTCTTTGAGATAACGGTAGCTAGTTGGTTTAGACAAGCCAAGTTCTTCGCAAATAATATCGACATTAATTATTGGACGCGAAACTGAAAATAGGTCCAATACGGTTAAAATTTTGCCAAAACTTGAAATTGCCATAGTGTCTTGTTCGTATCCTTTAACAATGAATCATCTTTGAGTTTTTATAACAGAAAAAAAGAAAATTTGTCTCAATTCTAAAATAAATGCCTAATTTGAGTATTTTACTCTGACAAAGAGAAAACTTCTCTTGGCTTATACATCATATACGATAATCAAAAAACATATCAAATTATCAAATAGAGATATTTTAGTTGACTAAATCGCTTTATTTTGAAAAAATTGCCAAACAAAATATCTAATCGAGAAATTGGTCGGTTCTAGGCAAATTTCTTGATACCTCTTCTTTCCAAAGTTTGGCCGTTTAAATAACGCTCAAATTGAAATCATCTGGGCCAATCAGGCAGGATGTGGAAAAATCATTGTATTGAAGGATGCTCCTCATCTCATTTGCTTTTAGGCAAATGTCACAGTTTTGTTGTCTCTAGAAAGGCAATTTAACATTGAAGAGCATGCTCATCAGTTCAAATCTGTATTTGAGATGAGTTCATGTTATTAAAGCAAATACTGGCGTTTCGCCCGAGTAGGCTTGATCTGATCTTTGCCTTAAAAACATTTATTGCCGGAATGTTGGCGTTATTTGTTTCATTTGAATTAGATCTGATTAACCCGATGTGGTCGATTGGTACAGTCCTGATTATTGCCAACCCTTATTCAGGAATGGTGTCTTCTAAGTGTGTCTACCGTGTTATAGGGACGATGGGGGGGGCAGTGGTTGCCTTAACGCTAACGCCCCATCTCATTAATACACCTTGGTTGTTTACCGTGGTGTTGTCATTGTGGGTGGGTTTTGCGCTTTATGTGTCTTTACTTGACCGGACTCCACGCAGTTATGCTTTTATGCTGGCGGGTTATTCGACAGCCATGATTGTCTTCAATTCGATTACCTATATTGATCAATACAATATTTTTGATATTGCTTTAGCTCGAGTCATCGAGATTTCGATTGGGGTGATTTCAAGTGCGGTGGTTTCTGCCACTATTCTTCCAATGCACATTGGTTCTGCGATTAAACAGCGCGTCATCAAAACGCTTAAAGATACAGAAAATTTATTTGCTAATTTATTAAAGGCTGACCCGCAGCAGAACAATACTCAGCTTTTAGCGACCATTACTCGTGACACCACAGATATTCATGCTTTGGCAGTACATTTGAGTTATGAAAAGGGTGAGTTGCATGGCATGACCAAACCCTTGCAGGAAATGCTTCATCAAATCTCAATGGTGGTGGCTAATCTGGTCGCTTTATCTGAGCGTATTAAGCAGCTTCAAGAACTTCGATTTATCGAAACGCATTCAGAAAAACTGCAACAGCTCTCCGCGCATGTTGTACATTTTCTGGAGCAAAAAGATTTAATTATTGATGAAAATATTTTGCAGTTACCAGATGAGTTTGAAAGTGATTTCTTGAGTTTGATGGAATCGGCTTCTACACATCAGCAAGTTTTGGTCGCAGCTATGAAAATGGATGTACGTCATTTCATTAGTAATGTTTTAGCGGTTAAAGTCTTGTGGCAACGAATTCAGCAAGGCAATAAAGAGATTCCTGACAACATTACGCCAATGACCACCAAATATCCAAGTTTACATCGTGACCATGGTGTGGCTATCCGAGGTGGTATTAGTGCAGTGCTCATTACATTTATTGTGACTGGGGTATGGATTATTTCGGGCTGGAAAGCTGGATTTATGATGGCGCAAATGGGCGCAGTAACAGCCTGTATTTTAACGGCCTTAGATAACCCCGTTCCGGTTTTGCGTATTTTTATCTGGGGTAGTATTGCTTCAGCAGTTTTAGTCTTTGTTTATGCATTTGGTATTTTTCCGCATGTCACCACATTCTGGGAACTTGGACTGGTTTTATTGCCGATGTTCCTGTTTGCTGTGTCTATGATGGCCAACCAGATGCTTATGCCAGTAGGCATGGTCTTAGGCATTAATACCATGATGGGGCTAAATCTACATAATGCTTATAGCATGGATGCGGTGTCTTATCTTGATGGTTCTTTTGCCATGATCTTAGGTGTTTTGGTGTCTTTGGTTGTGATTGATGTTGTTCGTGCAATGTCTCCAGACACCAGCGCTAGCCGTATTTTAGCGTTGCATTATCGTGCAATGAGACAGGCGATCTATTTGCCTTATGGCCTTGATTTTAAAGTTCATCTACGCAGCATGCTAGACCGAATTGGAATTCTTAACAGTAAAGTAGTCCAATCTAATGAGATTAAAACCTCAATTCATCAAGCATTGATTGAGTCGAGCAGTATTGTTGATTTAAGTAGATTACAAGAATTGGCAAATCAGTCTCCTCAAAATTCAGAGCTGGCTCATCACATTGGAAATCTGCAACAAAATCTAGATGAATTGTTTAGAGCCAAAGAAAATGATGTAGATAATACGGCGGCTTTGGTTGAACAAATCCATCGCGGTTTATTTGAATTAAAACAGCTTGCTTCAAATATTGAAGATATGACGATGCGACAAAGATTACTCATTTCACTTAATAATATTGCTTATAGCATGTGTCATGTTTCATCAGATCAAATGAATGAGAACAGTACTTTGAGAGGAGCGCCAGCAAATGGGTGAGTTTAATGTTTATGGTATTTACGTGCCTTCTTTGCTCGTCCAAGCCCTCTTGGCATATATATGTTTCCGTGGGTTGAGTCCTTTGACCAACAAGTGGATTGCACAAGGCTGGATTGCATTACCTAGTATTTTCAATTTGTGCTTTTACCTTTTATTGCTTTTGGTCATACATCAAATTTTTGTTGGGGTGGGTGCATAGAGATGATTGCGAAATTAAAGATTGAGTTAGGTGAGTGAAATGAATCAGGTGGATTTGAAAAAGGTCATCCGTCCAGTAATTTTGATTGTCGCATTAATGGTGGCGGTCTATACCATTGTGCATTTGTGGAACTACTATAATGCAGCGCCGTGGACACGCGATGGTCGAGTGCGTGGTGACGTTATTCAAGTATCTTCGGATGTCGCTGGTCTTGTCACAGAAGTATTGGTTCAAGATAACCAGACTGTGAAAAAAGGTCAGGTGCTCTTTAAAATTGATGTTTCTCGTCGAGCTTTAGATGTAGAGCAGGCCAAATCGGATTTAGCAAAAGCAAATGCAGCCTTTGCTCAAGCGCAGGCGGGTTTGGCACAAGCAAAAGCGAATTTGATTAAATCAGCCAGTAATATCAAATTGGCCGAGAAAAATGCCGGTCGTTACTCGAACCTAATGGATGGCGCTATCTCTAAACAAGAACAAGACCAAGTGTTTGCCACACGTGATCAATCCCTTGCAGAGCATGAGCAACTCCAAGCAGCAATTCAGCAGGCGGAAGCAACTGTTAAGCAACAACAGGCTCTTATTGAGGTTGCAACAAGCAATGTACATTTGGCCGAGCTTAATATGCATCGTGCCGCGGTAATTGCCCCAGCTGATGGTACATTATCTAACTTTGATATGCGTCCAGGTAACTATGTCCAAGTTGGGCAGGCTGTTGCAGCATTACTTGATCGCAAACAGCTCTATGTGGTGGGTTATTTTGAAGAGACCAAGTTAAATCGTATTCATGTAGGCGATCAGGCTACTGTGCAATTAATGGGTGATAACCAGAAAATTAAAGGACATGTACAAGGTATTGCATCGGGTATTGAAGATCGTGAGCGCTCAAGCAGCTCTAAACTTCTTGCCAATGTAAATCCAACTTTTAGTTGGGTTCGTTTAGCGCAGCGTGTGCCTGTGAAGATTGTGTTAGATGAAACACCGAAGAATGAACTTGCTTTTGTCTCTGGACGAACTGCGACTGTGCATATCGTTGAAAAATAAAATCGAAGTGATTTAATTAAAAAAGCATGTAGTTTTAATTACATGCTTTTTTGTTTTATGGCGTTAATCCAACTGGATTTCGATACCAACTCTGAATGAGTAGTGCAGCAGCAAAACTGTCTGCGGATAGCTTTTTTGCTCGACCTTGTTCTTGGTAAAAACCTAGTTCTTCTCGCGCTTCACGTGTAGTTAAACGCTCATCTACCATCAACGTTTCTATGTTGGTTTGATGACGTAAACGTCTCGCAAATTTGCGGGCACGTGTAGAGAGTTCGGACTCACTATCATCCATATTTAATGGCAGGCCAACCAAAAATAAATCGGGTTGCCATTCTTTCACAATTTTTAAGAGCTGATCCCAGTTTGGAATACCATCTTTCATGACAAATAGAGGGAGAGGATTGGCACTTTCAATTGAAGACTGGCCAATCGCCATTCCCATTTTTTGAGTACCAAAGTCAAAAGCCATAATCGATTTTGATTGTGTTTCGGTCATTAAGCGTGTCCGATTTCAGATGCTAGCCACGCGCGGTCTACACCAATTTTTTTATAAGCTGCATCCCAACGATCGTCATAAGGCAGGTTAAAAATCAGATCCATGTCGGCATCACAAATGAGCCAGTCACCACGTGTAATTTCGTCTTCTAACTGATTTTTGCTCCAGCTCGCATAGCCGAGAGCGATCTGATATCGACCTACACCTTCGTTATGGGCAATTGCATCAAGAATATCTTTACTGGTGGTAATACAAACATTTTCACCTACAGCAATAGATGAATGCCATGTTGGTTGTCCAGTATGAAGAACAAATCCAGCTTCGGGACGTAAAGGGCCACCTTGTAAAACCGCATGTGGATTTACATTGTCTGCTTCAATGTCGAGGTCATGGAGTAATTCTTTAATTTGAATACCAGAAGGACGATTAATAATAATGCCTTGAGCACCTTCTTCATCATGACGGGCAAGATAAATTACAGTGTTTGCGAAAAAGTCATCTGCCATTTCTGGCGGGGCAATCAGACAACGGTGAGTCAGATATTGTTTGGTCACCTAAGCGGTTCTCCCTCAAAAAATGTCACTAGAGGGCCTCTCGACCCTTTTATCTATATAGGTTCTTTTTATCAACATACAAGAGTTAATCGGATTTCGCCAATCTTTTTCTCTCATTTTCTTTATTAATTTGAAGAAGCCTGAAATTTAAGTTGGCGTAATTGTTTTGCGTGCTGTAAGGTTGTTTCATTAATTTCAACACCACCTGACATGCGAGCTAACTCATAAATGATTTGATTTTCATCAAGTTCTACAATTGTACTGCTCGCTGGGTCAGTTTGTTGTTTTTTCACCAATAAATGCTGATCAGACTGTGCAGCAACTTGTGCTTGGTGAGTAATACATAAGAGTTGGACATGTTGTGCCAAGTCAGCAAGTAAACGTCCTACAACTTCTGCGGTGCCACCACTGATCCCGACATCAATTTCATCAAACACCAAAACTTCAGATTCAGTTTTTTCAGCATTCATGACTTGCATCACGAGTGCAATACGAGAAAGCTCACCACCTGAGGCCACGCGTGCCAATGGTTGTGGAGGGATACCCTTGTTGGCAGTAAATAAAAGTTGAATAAAGCTTAAACCTTCCGCACCCGGTTGTTCTAATGGTTCAAACTTAAACTCGAAGTGTGCTTCTGGTAGCGCTAAAGGTTTCACTTGTTCAGTTAATTGTTTAGCAAGCGGCGCGGCAGCTTCACGACGTATATTGTCTAAATGCTGAGCTTTTTCTAAAAACTCCTCATGAGATTTTTCAACTTGCTCTGCCAGTGTTTCTGGGTCTTCAAGTTGATGCAATTGCTCAAGCTCACGTTGCCAACCTTCATATTCTTCTTTAAGCGTTTCTGGTTGAGTTCGATATTTACGTGCCAGACGATGAAAAACCTCAAGTTTAGTATTGAGCTCTTCCATTCGCTCGGGATCAAAACTTTGACGATCAATAAATTGACGCAAGTTTGCCGTTGCATCATCTATTTCACTTTGGGCATTCAATAAAGAATTATAAATCTCAGAAAGGTGTTCGCTGCGGCCCGCGTGGGACTCTAATCTGCGAATAATCGAAGACATTTCTTGAGTAATATTTTGTTCAGCTTCATCTAAAATATTTAAGCTATAGCTACAGTCTTGCATGATATGTTCATGATGACTAAGACGATCAAACTCTTGCTCAATTTCTTTATAGTCGGTTTGAATGACCTCTTCGAGTTCCTCGATTTGATGCTCTAAAGTGCCAATGCGTTGCAAACGTGTTGCTTGTGCATCTAAGGCAGCCTGATGCAAACGAATCGTGCGTTGCCATGAGCTGTAGGCTTCACGGACATCATTCGCTTCAACGTAAAAATTGTTATAACGATCTAACCAATGCTTTGGGTAAGGTGGTTCAAGAAGTTGCTGCTGGCTGTGCTGACTATAAAGTTGAACGAGCAAACGTCCTAACTCTTTGAGTTCAGATAAACTGCTTGGGCGGCCATTCACCCATGCTTTACTGCGTCCAGTTGCAAAAATAACGCGACGTAAATGAATTTCCCCAGAATCATCATCTAGCTCGTGTTCTTGGAGCCATTTTGCTTCAGGACTATTATTTTGATAGGTAAAAACAGCGGTGATATCCGCTTTGTCCGAACCATAACGGACATAATTTGTATCTGTACGATCCCCTAGACAGGCAGAAAGTGCATCCAGTAATAATGATTTTCCGGCACCTGTTTCACCTGTTAGAACATTAAATCCCTGTTCTATATCAATAGCTAAATGATCAGCTAATGCAAAATTAATTAAAGTTAAATGTGTGAGCATAAACGCATCCAACGCGCCAAATTATGGGTTAAAGATAGAGAAGTTTTGAATTTGCTACAAGTGATCTATTATTCTAACTGAAATTATAGAACAGCAAGATTGCGGATATTTACAATGAAAAAAACATTAAGCTTACCGAAACCGTCCTTAGGGATGATCAATCGCCATAAAAAAAACAATCCTGCGGAAATGAATAAAATTTTAAATCAACATTTTAATGCTTTTAAACAAGCAGCCGCACAAGGCAATTATGCCAAAGCTTATCAACATGTTAAACAAGCCGTTAGTTTAGTTCCTAAGCATTCGGGAGCTTTATCTGACTTGGCTTATACCGAGCTACGCTTAGGTCGTTATACCGATGCCTACCAACATTATTTACAAGCGATTCAGGCAAGTGGAGCTAACGTAAATACAAACTTATATGACGGGCTCACAGAAGTTTGCCATCATTTAAATAAAAAAGAAGAAACAATTAAATTT
Organism: Acinetobacter calcoaceticus ANC 3811; assembly: GCF_000399665.1. Lineage (GTDB taxonomy): Bacteria > Pseudomonadota > Gammaproteobacteria > Pseudomonadales > Moraxellaceae > Acinetobacter > Acinetobacter calcoaceticus_B. The sequence continues at coordinate 2,657,215 of NZ_KB976986.1, read as the reverse complement.
GGACGCTTGGCAATTACAACCAAAAAAGAACTCGTTAAAAGTGAACCTGTTTTACCGATTCCAAGTCATGCGCCACCTGAGTTTAGTTCAAATCCTGAAGAAAATATTATTGCTTTCTCTTTGTTTGGAGCCAACCCGCGTTATTGTGAAACCTCTATTTTAAATACTCAGCTAGCCAAACAGATTTATCCAGAATGGACGTGTCGATTTTATGTGGATGATACTGTACCAGTACTTGTACAACAGCGCTTAAAAGAGAAGGGGGCGCAAGTGGTACAAGTGACGGACTCTCAAAAGCAATTATCAGGGCTGTTCTGGCGTTTTTTTGTGATGGATGATCCAACAGTTAAGCATTTTCTGATTCGTGATGCCGACTCTATTGTGTCGCACCGTGAAAAGGCGGCTGTAGATGCATGGCTCAAGAGTGATAAATGGTTTCATTTAATGCGAGATAGTTATTCTCATACCGAACTAATTTTGGCTGGAATGTGGGGTGGATGTACAGGGATTTTTCATAATATTGAAGCACATATCAGAGATTATGTTGCCACCGGACGTTATCTGGATAATCGGGTGATGGATCAGCATTATTTGCGCTATTGTATTTGGCCGACTTTAAAACAGAGTGTGCTTATACACGATAGCCAGCAATTCGATTCAGATGCTAGCGATTTTCCCGCTTACGATCTGGCGTTAATGCAAAATGACAGTGAAAATTTTCATGTAGGAATGAATGACGGCTTACCAGTAGTGACCACCGCAGTCGCCCATCCAACAGCACAAAGAGTGAGTTGGGTACTTTTAGATGAAAATCAGGTCGAAGTTTGCAGATACGATGCAATTGTGTCGAGTAATCGAAATATTGAGATTAACTTACCTCATGCTTTTGCCAAAAAAATTCAGGCAGAGCAGTGGAAATTACAAGTCTATCCGTATGAAAACTGATTGATTAGTTATTTAGGCACAATTAAACTACATTCATCATAATTTATATAAATATGGCATTATCTGGAGAATGTGCATGAGTACAAACCAATTTGATCATGTAACGGTCATCAAAAAATCAAACGTTTATTTTGGTGGAGCATGTATCAGCCATACCGTGCAATTTGAAGATGGAACGAAAAAAACACTAGGTGTTATTTTGCCGACTGAGCAAGCTTTAACTTTTGAAACGCATGTTCCTGAGCGTATGGAAATTATTTCAGGTGAATGTCGCGTAACAATTGCAGACAGCAATGAAAGTGAGTTGTTCCGTGCGGGGCAATCATTTTATGTGCCAGGCAATAGTCTTTTTAAAATCGAAACTGATGAAGTGCTCGATTACGTGTGCCATTTAGAAGGCTAAGAAATTCCTATTCAAATCGGGTACACTATGCCCAAAGAAATCCTGCGAAGTTGGCTTTGCAGGATTTTTATTTTTTTGCTCAAACGTTGTTAGAGGTCATGCATGGCAAAACAGGAATATTATTATGGCGTTCATTCAGTGGAGTCATTGCTAGAGCTTGAGCCAGAGCGTGTGCTAACCCTGTTTACTTTAAAAGGACGGGATGATCAGCGTTTGCAAAAGATTTTGCAATTGGCAGAGCCTTTTGGAATCAGTGTACAAAAAGCAAGCCGCGATAGTCTTGAAAAACTTGCAGGCCTACCATTTCATCAAGGGGTGGTGGCAGCAGTGCGTCCACATCCTGTCTTAAATGAGCAAGATCTTGATCAAATCTTAAGTGAAACTCCAGATGCCTTGTTGTTGGCATTGGATCAGGTGACAGACCCACATAACCTAGGGGCTTGTATTCGTACTGCCGCTGCGATGGGTGTGCAAGCAGTTATTGTGCCTCGTGATCGTGCAGCAAGTTTAACGCCAACTGCTCGTAAAGTTGCAGCGGGTGGAGCCGAGAAAGTTAAATTCATTCAAGTCACAAATTTAGCTCGTACATTGGCTCATCTTAAAGAAACAACGCATGTGCGCGTGATTGGGACCATGCTTGATGAAAGTGCATTACCACTTCAAAAATGCGATTTTTCTGGTCCAGTTGTGATTGTGATGGGAGCCGAAGATACCGGTTTGCGTCCTATTACACAGGCACAGTGTGATCATAAAGTTTATATTCCTATGTCAGGAAATCTACAAAGTCTAAATGTCAGTGTAGCGACGGGTATGGCACTTTATGAGGCTTGCCGCCAGCGTTCTGAGGTATAATTTAGCTGCCTTTCTAGTTTTTAAGTCATCTTGATATGTCTCCCCGTAAGCAAGGTTATTTCTTTGTATTGGTGACCATGTGCATTTGGGGCGGGTTTACGCTTTTTGCCCGTTTAAATGCACAGTGGCACATCAGTGCTTGGGATATTGCCGCACTGCGCTTCGCTATAGCTTTTCTAATTTTAATGCCTATTTTAATCTATAAAAAAGATCTCGCTTTTTTATGGAGTAAGCATGCGGTTATTTTGGCGTTGATTGGCGGAGTCATTTATTGTCTTACCGTCTATACCGCTTTTCTCTATGCTCCCGCTGCGCACGCTGCAATTTTCTTAAATGGTTGTATTCCAATTTGTACTGCGTTTGCAGCATACATTTTATTTAGACAGCCATTTGATAAACATACCTGGGCTAGTCTTGCAATCATGATCGCGGCTTTGGCCCTTATGAGCGCTTTGATGCTGCAAGGTAATGCCTCTGCTTTTGGAATAGGTGATTTACTCCTTTTTATTAGTGCGATTTGGTGGGGTATTTTCACTGTATTACTTAAACAGTGGAAACTGTCTGCATGGCACTCAATGGCAAGTGTTGCGATTTGGTCTGCAATTATTTATTTGCCAATCTATATTTTATTTTTGCCTAAGCATTTCATGGAAGTCAGTCCTGTTCATTTAGCGATACAGGGCATTTTTCATGGCGTGTTTGTCGTTATTATTGCAACTCTGACTTATGTTGCAGCGATTCAGAGACTTGGTGCTTTTAAAACAGGAAGTATTGTGACTTTGGCGCCGTTTATTGCAGCAATATTGGCTGTGCCATTGTTGGGTGAGTCACTCAGTTCATCTATTGTGGTGGGCTTGGTCGGTATGGGAGTGGGTGCCTTACAACCTTGGCGATGGTTTCGACCAGATAGCTTGGCACAAAAAATTAAACAGCAAAATAAACCAAATTAATTTGTGCGTTTCAAATAACTTTGATGTAACGGCTCTAATTGTTGATGTAAATGTTCGAGTAATCCGTCATTAAACACAATGTCATTTGCAAGTTCGCGTTTACGCTCGCGTGGCATTTGTGCTGCAATAATTTTCTGAATTTGTTCTTGGTTTTGCCCATCGCGTTGGCTGGCACGCTGAATTTGAGTTTGTTCACTCGCATCAACTAATAAAGTGTGATTAACCAGTTGATGCTGATTGGTTTCAAAAAGTAATGGAGAAACCAAAATCACATAGGCGCTACGCGGATTTTGTAATTGCTGGATAATAGATTGGCGAATGGCTGGATGTGTAATTTTCTCAAGTGTTTGTCTTGCTTCAGGGTTTTGAAAAATATGTTCGCGTAGGGCACGACGATCTAGATTTCCATCGGATTGAAGCACCCAATCTCCAAAAGTTTGTTGGATTTTTTGAAGCGCAGGTTGGCCTTTTTCAACTACTTCGCGAGCAACGATGTCAGCATCGACGACTTGTATTCCTTGGGATTCAAACCATTGTGTTGCAGCAGATTTTCCGCTACCAATTCCACCTGTGACTCCCAGAATAAAAGCCATCTTAACCTCCCAAATAAATTTTCATAATCTGGTCACCCCATAAAAAGGCAACCCAGCCTGCAATGGCAATGTATGGCCCAAAGGCAAAGGGCTGATTGTCATTGCGTAATTTTAGTAAAATGATGCCAATAATTGCACCTAATAAAGATGACAATAGCACAATTAATGGCAGCATCAATGGCCCCATCCATGCGCCTAAGGCGGCAAGCAACTTAAAGTCACCATAACCCATGCCTTCTTTGCCTGTAATCACTTTAAATAAGTAATACACAATCCATAGGCATAAAAAACCAATTAAATAACCCCAAATGGCTGAAGTGGGTGTGGTGTAGATGTTAAAGGTGTTAATGCCTAAGCCAAGTGCTGCTAAAGGCAGGGTAAAACGGTCGGGTAGTAGCTGAGTATCAAAGTCTATAAAGGTGAGGGCAATCAGCACCCAAGTCAGAACTAGTCCTAAAAGCATTTGTATGGTTGGGCCAAACACCATGACCACAACCAGTGAACATACCATTGTTAGTAGTTCAACCGCTGGGTAGCGCATGCTAATCGCATGCCCACAATGCCCACATTTACCTTTTAAAACTAACCAACTGATAACAGGAATATTTTGATACCAACGAATGGTTTGATGACACTCTGGACATGATGAAGCCGGCTTACTTAACGTCAGCTTTTCATGGTCAATAATGGGGTATTCAGGATTGAGTAGCATTTGACATTCTTGCTGCCAATCTTGTTCCATCATTTTTGGGGTGCGATAAATCACCACATTCAGAAAGCTACCAATACATAGGCTCAATAATGCAACTGCAATATAAAGTGCAGTTAAGTTTTGAATAAAATAAGCAATTATTTCTTGCATTATATGACTGAACCCATTTGGAAAATTGGAAGATACATAGCAATCACCAAACCGCCTACAAGTACCCCTAAAATTGCCATGATTAAAGGTTCCATCATTGAAGTTAAACCATCAACGGCATTATCAACTTCATTTTCATAGTACGTTGCAACTTTATCGAGCATGCTGTCTAGTGCACCAGATTCTTCACCAATTGCGACCATTTGTATAGCCATAGATGGAAAACGATTTGAAACGCGCATCGCAAATTGGAGTTGTTGACCTGTAGCAACATCTTCACGAATTTTCATTACAGCTTGTTCGTAAATAATATTATTGGTTGCACCAGCCGTTGATTCAAGCGCATCAATGAGCGGAACACCAGCTGCAAAAGTGGTTGCTAAAGTACGGCTGTAACGGGCAATAATTGCTTTGTAAATAAGGTTACCAAAAATAGGTAGCTTAAGAGAAAGTTTGTCTAAACCATCACGGAATTTTTTACTGCGCTTTTTAGCTTCCATAAAAGCAGCAATAATTGCCCCAATCACAATAATCAGAATGAACCAATATTCCTGCATCCATTTCGACATATTTACGACCATTTGTGTAAAGGCAGGCAAATCTGCACCAAACGAAGAAAATAGGTCTTGGAAGACGGGAACTACTTTAACCATCAAAATAATAGTAACAACCACAGCAACCACAATAACCGTTGCAGGATATTTCATAGCTTTCTTAATTTTCTGCTTGAGCAATTCACTTTTTTCTTTGTAAATTGCCACGCGGTCCAGCATGGTTTCAAGTGCACCAGATTGTTCGCCGGACTCTACAAGAGAGCAAAACAATTTGTCGAAGTGTTGAGGATACTTTCTTAAAGCTGAGGCAAAAGTACTACCACCTTCAACTTCACCTTTAATGCCGAGTACCACTTCGCGCATAGCTGGGTTTTCTAAACCTTCTGCCACAATTTCAAAGCCTTGTACCAGTGGAACACCAGCTTTCATCATGGTTGCAAGTTGTCGGGTGAAGATCGTAATATCGAGCGTCGATACCTTTTTCTTGAATATGCCTTCAAGAATGTTTTTACGCTTTTCCCGAATATTACGAACAGTTACACCTTGTTTGCGTAGGGTGACTTTGGCTAAAGCCATATTCTTAGCCGGAAGTTCCCCCTTAATTTTTACGCCCTTACGGTCAACCCCTTCATAAGCAAAAGTCGGCATCAATTGTGCCTTTTTGACAGTCATGACATTATCCTTATTTTAAATTGTCTTTTATTCACTGGTCACGCGGTTGACTTCTTGTAAAGAAGTAACACCTTGCATGACTTTCTTTAAACCTGAGCGCCGCAGATTATTAAACCCCAGTTTTTCAGAAGCAGCAGCGATTTCTAAAGCATTGCCATCTTCCATAATAATCTTGGAAATCTCAGGTGTGACTTTCATTACTTCATAAATACCAACTCGACCTTTGTAACCCTCACGACATTCTGGACAACCGACTGGTTGAAAAACTTGAAAATCGGGATTGGTTAGATCTTGTTCGGTAAAACCCATTTCCAATAGGCTTTGTTTAGGAACGTCAGTAGGTACTTTACATTGTGGACATAAGCGACGTGCCAAACGCTGAGCAATCACCAGATTAACCGATGTTGCAATATTGAAAGATGGAACTCCCATATTGCGTAGACGAGTCAGTGTTTCAGGTGCACTGTTGGTATGTAGTGTGGACATTACCATATGACCTGTCTGAGCCGCCTTAATCGCGATTTCAGCTGTTTCTAAATCACGAATCTCACCGACCATAATAATGTCAGGGTCCTGACGTAAAAATGACTTAAGCGCAGCCGAAAAAGTCAGACCTACTTTCGGGTTCACGTTAACCTGATTAATGCCTTCAAGGTTAATTTCGACTGGATCTTCGGCAGTAGAAATATTGGAGCTTTCAGTATTTAAAATGTTGAGGCCTGTATATAAAGATACTGTTTTACCCGAACCGGTTGGGCCTGTGATTAAAAGCATACCTTGTGGCTTATCTAATGCTTCCATGAAAAGCGCTTTTTGCTCTTCTTCATATCCTAAAGCATCAATTCCCAGCATGGCACTCGATGGATCGAGAATACGTAGAACTAATTTTTCACCAAATAAGGTTGGAAGAGAGTTCACACGAAAATCAATTGCTTTAGATTTCGATAGCTTGAGCTTGATACGACCATCTTGGGGAACACGTTTTTCAGAAATATCCATTTGAGACATTACTTTCAAGCGTGAAGCCAAACGATTTGCGAGTTGTAATGGTGGATTTGCAATCTGACGCAAAACGCCATCGACCCGATAACGGACCCGATACGATTTCTCATAAGGTTCGAAATGTAAGTCTGAAGCCCCTATACGAATCGCATCTATTAATAACTTGTTAACATATTTAACAATAGGTGCTTCATCGCCTTGAGGAGTATCATCATCCTCTTCAGGAGCCGCTGAGGTATCAAGATCTACATCAAGATCAAACTCTTCATCACTAAATTCGAAACTACTTTCTTCAGTAAATTGCTGCGCCAGAATTTTCTCAAGTTTATGGTGCTCGACAATAACCGGTTCAACCATAAGCTTGCTATTGAAGCGAATAGCATCAATCGCTTCAATATTGCTGGGATTACTGGTCGCAACATATAAAATCTGTCCTCTTTGTACGAGAGGCAAGACCCGATGTTTTAAAATCAGTTTCTGGTCGACCAAATCTTTAGGAATCTGGCCAGTATCGAAAACATCCAGATCAAAATATGGTTCACCAAATTCAATAGAGATTGTTTCAGCTAATAAAGAAGGGGAGAGATGAACCTCTTCAATCAGGTACGCAACAGTATCCTGTTTAGCTCTTTTTGCTGCATCTAATGCTGCTTGCATGGTCGCTGCTGACACATGTTTTTCTTCGACTAATCGTCGAAAAAACCCCGAAAATTTTGGAGATGTATGTATGACTGACATCTGCCTACCTGTGCTCATATGTTTATAATTGGTATATAAAAAATTATACTTTTGTTATCTAAAATTACTACCTTAGAAAATGATGCTCTCGTCTTGGTCCGATTGTCAAAGCTTGAACCAGTCGAAGTTTTTATTCATTAATTTTTAAAAGGCGGAGCTTTTGACTCAATAAAGTTTTATTACTGTTTTCAAATAGTAGAAAAGATATGAGCAATCCTGTTAAAGAAAAGTATCTGAAATTTGTAGAAATGCGTGTAGAATGTGCTGCATTTTTGATGAAAGGTGAGCCGTATGTCGGGTTCGACGATTACGCCTTGGGTAGTTGGCAACTGGAAAATGAACCCAATGCGTGCCAATGCCAAACAACTTATAGAAGAATTTAAACAACTATTGCAACAAAACGAAATTGCAGATGAAAGCTGCCATGTCGGGGTTGCTCCGGTTTCTATTGCACTTGCGATGGTACAAACACAATTGCAAGATGCTGCAAAAACAGTATATACAGTTGCACAAGATGTATCGCGTGTAGCAGGCACAGGCGCCTATACGGGTGAAGTCAGTGCAGAATTATTAAAAGATAGCCAAATTAATTTTGTATTGGTGGGTCACTCTGAACGCCGTGATTTATTAGGTGATAACGTTGAAATTTTAAAGGCTAAACTCCAAAACTCTTTAAATGCAGGCTTAACTGTCATTTATTGTGTGGGGGAAAGTCTCGAACAGCGTGAACAAGATTTAGCAGAACAGGTTGTATTGCAACAAATTTGTGATATAGCTCCTATCGTGACCGCAGAGCAATGGCAAAAGCAAATTGTAATTGCTTATGAGCCAATCTGGGCAATTGGTACAGGTAAAACTGCTTCACCACAAGATGCACAGGCAATGCATGCTAAAATCCGTGAAGGTTTAAGTCAGATTACCTCAGCGGGTTCAGACATTGCGATTTTATATGGCGGTAGTGTAAAAGCTGAAAATGCAGTCGAGTTGGCAGCATGTCCAGATATTAATGGCGCGTTGGTTGGAGGGGCTTCGTTAAATGCAGCATCTTTCTATCAAATCGTACAAGCCTTTGCACAAAGTAAATAACGAGGATAGGGTATGCACTCTTTTGTACTGATCGTACATATTATTTTAGCGGTACTGATGATTGGCTTGATTCTAGTGCAACATGGTAAAGGTGCTGATGCCGGTGCCTCTTTCGGTGGCGGCGGAGCAGCAACTGTATTTGGAGCATCGGGTTCAGCTAATTTCCTTACTCGCCTCACTGCTGTGTTAACAGCCTTGTTTTTTGTGACTAGTTTAACCTTAGCTGTTTTTGCGAAAAAGCAAACTACTGAGGCTTATAGTTTGAAAACTGTACAAACTACTGCGCCAACACCAGCTACATTGCCTGAAACTTCGCCAACTGCACCAAAAACGAGTCATTAATTCGAAATAGGGCTTCCCTTTTGTGGTGGGAAGCACTAGAATGCGTCCCACAAGCTGCGGTGGTGGTGGAATTGGTAGACACGCTACCTTGAGGTGGTAGTGCCTTCGGGCGTGGGGGTTCAAGTCCCCCCTTCCGCACCAGCTTTTAACCAGAAAGTTGATGCGTGTAGTTTGTTTTTGTTGCGGGATGGAGCAGTCTGGTAGCTCGTCGGGCTCATAACCCGAAGGTCGTTGGTTCAAATCCAGCTCCCGCTACCAATTTGATTAAGGTGCAACTTAATCAGGCAAATATCTAGTAAGTTTACATTGACTTTATTTGATATTTGTATATAATTTTTGCACGTTGATGCGGGATGGAGCAGTCTGGTAGCTCGTCGGGCTCATAACCCGAAGGTCGTTGGTTCAAATCCAGCTCCCGCTACCAAGTTTCTTAAAAGAGGCTCACAGACAAGTGGGCCTTTTTGCACAGTGGATTATTGTTTTCTGTGCAAGATAGGGGCGATTAACGCCCTTTTTTATTGGTTATCGTATCGCTATCGTGTAGTTTCGACATCAATTGGTCAAATAGTCATGCTTCACTATAGTAGGTCTGTGTCGGTTAGAACAACCGATTGAATCGCACGAGAATGACGAGAGTAAATGAAATTATCAAATAAATCCCAAGCATTGCATGACTTAATTGTTCCTGCAGTACAAGCATGTGGTGTCGACCTTTGGGGAATCGAGTTTCTCCCACAAGGCAAACGTTCTTTATTGCGTATTTATATCGATAAAGCGGTAAGTGAAGATGCTGAGCCTGTAGTTGATGAAGATGGCGAAGTAGAACAAGGCCGTGGTATAGGTGTACAAGATTGTGTGCGTGTAACACAACAAGTCGGCGCAATGCTGGATGTTCATGATCCAATTTCAGGTGAGTATTCATTAGAAGTTTCTTCACCGGGCTGGGATCGTCCATTTTTTCAATTAGAACAGTTACAAGGCTACATTGGACAACAAATTGCTTTGCGTTTGATTGCAGCAGTAGACAACCGTCGTAAATTTCAAGCAAAACTTATCTCAGTAGACCTTGAAAATGAAGAAATTCAGGTTGAAGTTGATGGGAAGCACGTGCTTGAGATCGACAGCAACAATATCGATAAAGCAAACTTGATCTATCAAGATTAAATTTATTAAATTTTATAAGAAATCGGTAGGTGACTTATGGGCCGCGAAATTCTTACCGTTGTTGAAACGGTTAGTAATGAAAAAGGTGTTAGTCGTGAAGCGATCTTCGAGGCTTTAGAACAAGCTCTAGTTGCTGCAACGAAGAAAAGATTTTACGAAGGTACACATGCTGAAGAAGCTCAGCTTCGTGTAGAAATCGATCGTAAAACTGGTGATTACAGCACGTTCCGTCAATGGACTGTTGTGGCAGATGAAGATCATGAAATGCCAGCTTGCCAAGATGCGATTTCTGACCTTGATCCATCTAAATGGTCAATTGGTGATGTACGTGAACTCGAAGTAGAATCTATTGAGTTTGGTCGTATCGCTGCACAAATTGCAAAACAAGTTATCGTACAAAAAATTCGTGAAGCTGAGCGTGCTTTAGTTGCTGATGCATACGAGTCTAAAGTTGGTGAGTTGATTTACGGTGAAGTGAAAAAACAAACCAAAGATGGCTTTATTATCGATTTAGGCGACAACGCTGAAGCTTATCTTGCGCGCGAAGAAATGATTCCTAAAGAAATTCTTCGTCCGAAACAACGTATGAACGCTATTTTATACAATGTGAACCGTGAAGGTCGTGGCGCTCAGTTGTTGTTATCACGCGCTAAGCCGGAAATGCTAATTGCTTTAATGAAAAAAGAAATTCCTGAGATTTCTGAAGAAATTATTGAAATTAAAGCAGCGGCACGTCAACCAGGCGTTCGTGCTAAAATTGCAGTGAAAACAAATGACCATCGTATTGACCCTGTGGGTGCATGTATTGGTATGCGTGGTACGCGTATTCAAGCAGTACAACAAGAGTTAAACGGTGAACGTATTGATGTAGTGGTCTGGTCTGATGATCCAGCTCAGTACATTGCAAGTGCATTAGAACCAGCTGATGTTTCAGGCATTGTGCTTGATGAAGATGCAAGAAGTGCCGATATTATTTTTGCAACCAGCGATCAATTGGCTCGTGCGATTGGCTCACAAGGCCAAAATGTTCGCTTGGCTTCTGATTTAACTGGCTACAAACTCGACATGATGCTTGAAGAAGAGTATCGTGCTCGTCAGCAAAATGAAGCTCAGCAATATCTTGACATGTTTGTATCACGTCTCGATATTGAAGAAGATTTAGCAATGGCATTGGTGGAAATGGGCTTTACCTCTTTAGAAGAGATTGCTTATGTTCCAGCTGAAACTTTTGACGAAATTGAGCTTGATGCCGAATTGGTTGAGTTATTGCAAAGTCGTGCAAAAGAAGCAACACTTACTGATGCTTTGAAACAGCAAGAAAATATTCAAGAACCGAGTGCAGACCTTCTAACAATGGAAGGCATGACTTCTGAGATCGCTTACTCGCTCGCCGCTCGCGGTATTATTACTGTCGATGATTTGGCAGATCAGGCTACTGACGATATCTCTGATATTGAAGGACTTGATCATGAAAAAGCAGGTCAATTGATCATGAAAGCTCGCGAATCATGGTTTAACTAGGAGATGAAATATGACGGACAAGTCAATTAAAGAGTTAGCTCTCAGTGTAGAACGTCCTGTTGAGAAGCTCCTAGAACAGGCTCGTGAAGCAGGTTTGCCTCAACGTACAGCAGACGATATTATTACCACTGAACAACAGAATACTTTAGTCAATCATTTGAAAAAAGTGCATGGTCAGGAAAGTGGTAACACAGGAAAAATTGCGTTGAAACGTAAAACAACCAGTACCGCTAAAGTTGCAAGTACTTCGGGTAAAGCAAAAACAATTAACGTAGAAGTGCGTAAGAAACAGGTTTTTGCTAAACCAAACCCTGAACAAATTGCAGCTGAAGCTAAAGCACGTGTAGAAGCTGATGCTAAAACACGTGTAGAACAACAAACGCGTGACACTGCACAGCAAAACGCGCGTCTTCAAACAGAGCAAAAAGCAAAAGCAACTTTAGATGCTATGCGTGTTGCTCATCAACAAGATAGCGCTGCGCAGACAGCTCCTAAAGCTGCTGTAGTAGTGAAAAGACGTGGTGGTGGTACAGTAAAACCTGCACCAAAACCAGCAGAAACATTAGAGCAAAAGAAAGCACGTGAAGCACAAACAGCTCAGTTAAAAGCGACTGAAGAAGCTGCGCGTCGTAAAGCGGCTGAAGAAGCTCAGCAACGTACACTTGAACAAATGCGCAAAATGGCGTCTAAGTATTCAAGTGACGAGGCTACTACGACAATTCGTGTGATTGATGATTCTCCACTTGCTTCAGGTCTAGTTGGCCAAGCTTATGAAGATTCATTTAAGCAAGAAGACCGTGAAATTAAACGCGGTAGTGCAACCACTAACCCTCGTGCGGGTAAAAAAGGTGGTCGTCGTGGTCAAGAAGAGCAAAGCTTTGTTAACCATAATAAACGTGGTTTAAAATCAAGCCAGGCAAATAAGCATGGATTTGAAAAGCCAGTTAAAAAGCAAGTTTATGATGTAGAAATCGGTTCAAGCATTGTTGTTGCCGATCTTGCTCAAAAAATGGCGATTAAAGTACGTGAAGTTATCAAATCACTTATGAAAATGGGTGAGTTGGTTAATCAGGAACAAGCTATTGATCAAGATATAGCAGCACTTGTTGTTGAAGAAATGGGCCATAACCCTGTTTTAGTTTCTGATACACAAGCGGAAGATAACTTGCTTGAAGCGGCTGAAGAAGCACGTGGTGAGCAAACAACTCGTCCGCCAGTTGTTACCATTATGGGTCACGTTGACCATGGTAAAACATCATTGCTTGACCGTATCCGTCGTTCGAAAGTGGCGGCAGGCGAAGCAGGTGGTATTACCCAGCATATTGGTGCATATCACGTTGAAACAGACAAAGGAATCATTACATTCCTTGATACACCGGGACATGCTGCATTTACTTCAATGCGTGCACGTGGTGCTAAAGCAACGGATATCGTTGTATTGGTTGTTGCGGCAGATGACGGTGTAATGCCACAAACTGCAGAAGCAATTGACCATGCACGTGCAGCAGGTACTCCAATTATTGTTGCAATCAACAAGATGGATAAAGAATCTGCTGATGTAGACCGTGTGTTAAATGAATTAACAACGAAACAAATCGTTCCAGAAGAATGGGGTGGTGATGTTCCGATTGCTAAAGTTTCTGCACACAGTGGACAAGGTATTGATGAACTCCTTGATTTAATTCTTATTCAATCAGAATTGATGGAATTAAAAGCATCTGCTGAAGGTGCTGCGCAAGGTGTTGTTATTGAAGCGCGTGTTGATAAAGGCCGTGGTGCAGTAACTTCTATTCTTGTTCAAAATGGTACATTAAACATTGGTGACCTTGTTCTTGCAGGTTCATCATATGGTCGTGTACGTGCAATGTCTGATGAAAATGGTAAGCCTATTAAATCAGCAGGACCATCTATTCCAGTAGAAATTCTGGGTCTTCCAGAAGCTCCAATGGCAGGTGATGAAGTTCTTGTTGTAAATGACGAGAAGAAAGCACGTGAAGTTGCTGATGCTCGTGCTGACCGTGAACGTCAAAAACGTATTGATCGTCAAAGCGCAATGCGTCTTGAAAATATCATGTCGTCAATGGGCAAAAAAGATGTCCCTACAGTGAACGTTGTTTTAAGAACAGACGTACGTGGTACTTTAGAAGCATTGAATGCAGCTTTACTTGAATTATCTACTGATGAAGTAAAAGTTCGTGTAATTAGTTCTGGTGTTGGTGCGATTACTGAGTCTGATGTGATTCTTGCTGAATCTTCAGAAGCTGTATTGTTGGGCTTTAACGTTCGTGCTGATACGACTGCTCGTCAGAGAAGTGACCAAGACGGTATCGATATTCGTTACTACAGCATCATCTATGAATTGATTGATGATGTGAAAGATGCCATGAGTGGTAAACTTGCTCCTGAACATCGTGAAACTATCTTGGGTGTTGCTGAAGTACGTGAAGTATTCCACTCAAGTAAGTTTGGTGCGGCAGCAGGCTGTATGGTACTTGAAGGTGTATTGCATCGTAATAAACCGATTCGCGTATTACGTGATGACGTGGTTGTGTTCCAAGGTGAGCTTGAATCTCTTCGTCGCTATAAAGAAGTGGTTGAAGATGTTCGTGCCGGTATGGAATGTGGTCTTGCGGTGAAAGGTTATAAAGACATCAAAGTGAAAGATAAAATTGAAGTCTATGATGTTCAATTGATTAAACGGAGTCTTTAATGGCGGGTAGCCAACGCTTAAAGCGCATGGCGGATTCAGTGCAACGCGAGTTGTCTGAGCTGATCCGTCAGGAGCTTAAAGATCCTCGCTTAGGTGGTCTAGTGACCATCTCTGCGGTGAAAGTCAGTGCAGACATGGGTTATGCTGAAGTTTATGTCACAGTAATGGGACGTGAGCTTGGCGATGAGCAAAGTGAAGCAGCAAATAAAGAAACTTTAGAGGTGTTGAATAAAGCTTCTGGTTTCTTGCGTCATGAATTGAGCCGTCGTATCAAGACACGTATTACGCCAAGATTGCGTTTCCATTATGACAAGACCAATGCTTATGGTAACTATATGTTTGGTCTGATCGAGAAAGCGGTAAATGATTTACCGAAACGCGAATCAGATGAAGAACAGTAAGATTAAAAATAAAAAAGCCACCTTCGGGTGGCTTTTTTATTGGTTGGCTTTTTCTTATTCTTTAGGAGGGTCCATAGGCGGTTTATTTTGCGAGAAACGCTGTCCAATTTTATAACGGTCCCATGGCAAGGGGCGTTCAATTGACTCAGGAACTTCTCCGCTCAATGAGCGCAAACGTAAATGTAGCGCAGCTTGGGCAATTAAGTTTGCGGAAACCGGTGCGGTAATAAAAGCTAAAAGTGTGATCAGTAGCTCGGCAAAACCAAAGCGGCCTTGAAAAGCAAAAAAGATCATGGATGCAATTAAAAAGCTACCTAATCCTAACGTACTCGACTTTGTGGGTGCGTGTAAACGCATGAATAAGTCAGGCAAGCGCACCATGCCAATCGAGCCGACCAACATAAAGAAAGCACCAA
Organism: Acinetobacter calcoaceticus ANC 3811; assembly: GCF_000399665.1. Taxonomy (GTDB): domain Bacteria; phylum Pseudomonadota; class Gammaproteobacteria; order Pseudomonadales; family Moraxellaceae; genus Acinetobacter; species Acinetobacter calcoaceticus_B. The sequence goes on along the minus strand of NZ_KB976986.1, from coordinate 2,642,004 downwards.
CAACCAGAAAGACCGAAACAATAATTTCCATTACGAACTGCATTTTGATCTCTCCTTAATCGATTACGTGACCAGTTGTGAAGTAACGTGCTAAAGCTGCTGTAGATACGAAACCTAGCATCGCAACCAATAGGGCTCCTTCAAATAAAGAGGTCGTCATCCAATAAATGCCTAAAACAACAATGAGGCAAGTTGCATTTAAGAAGAGAGTATCGAGTGCTAAAAGCCGATCTACAATTGATGGGCCTATGACCAATCTGAAGAGGCAAAGTAGCATAGAGATTGTAATGGCAATTGAGCTAATACCTAGAGCATAGGGTAGGATGGTCATGCACTTGCCTCCGTTTTGCTTTTTACATCAAAAATTTCCATAAGTGGAATTTCATAACGTTGTTTGATGTCTTCAATATCAGATTCGGTATTATCCGTGCTCAAAGCATGAACTAGAATATCTCCACGTTCCTGATCAATACCCGCAGAAACCGTACCAGGCGTTGTGGTAATGATCATTGCTAGTAAAGTATTGACCTGCTCATGCTCTGTTTCTAGTGGCACACGATACCATTTAGGGTGTAAATTTTTGGTAGGTCCTAAAACGAGTTTTGCCACTCGAAAGTTAGAAATAACAATATCCCAAAGAACCACAAAGCATAATTTAATAGCTGGCTTCCAGTGAATATGGGGTGTGCGGGTGATAAACGGTTTGACTAAACGAGGAATAATTAAACCCAGCAGTACTGCCGTCAGAATGTCACTAGCATCAAGACTATGTGACAGCATCAGCCAAAATAAAATGATAAGAACGGAAACAAATGGATGTGGAAACCAGCGTTCAAGCAAATGAGATAACTGCATTTTTATGGCTCCATAGGTTTCAATTGACTTTCATCAACAATGGTAGGCGTTTGTAGTTTGTCCTGTTGCTGAATTTGTCGAAGTTTATATTCCGAAATATGTTCACCATTGAAGGTATCTTTCGAAATAATATCTGGAACGAGGTAAGCATTATGATCTTCAACCTCACCACCATATTTAGTTTCTGGTAGGTAAGCAGGGTCAAATGGTTGTACGCTGATAGCTTCACCATTTTTATCTACTTTAAGAATAGTGCGTTGGTAAAGTGCATGGTCTTGAATCTGCTGGGCAGTACTTAATGTGTAATGCTGAATAGGTGCAGCGAAGACGACATAAGCGATTAAGCCGGCAAGTAACACATAAATCACTTGATCATTACGTGGTGGTGCTCGTTCTGGTAATGCTCGATAAAGAATATAAGCCGGATGGATTGGATCTTCCTCTGGTGGTGTTGCTCGCCAGAACAAGATAAAACCAACTCGTGTTAGAGCAATAATACTTAATAGGCTCACAACAAGCACAACACCAATGATCCAACCTTGGTAGCTGGCTTCGACTGTCGCTTGTAGGATAAATACTTTTCCAAGGAAACCACTAAAAGGTGGTAAACCTGCGAGCATCATGGCAATCAAGAAATAAGTCAGCATAGCCGCTTTTTCTTGTTTGATTCGTGGGGCAACTTTTAAATGATCTTTAAAATCTCCACGTTGTGAAGTTATCCATCCACAAAATAGATAAAAAGCCGCGCCAATTAATGTACTGTGTACTAAGTAATATAAAGCACCAGACCATGCTTGTGTATTCGACATGGCAATTGCTGTGAGCAAGGTACCAATTGAAGAAAGAACCATAAAGCCGACAAAGCGACGTAAACGATCTGCTCCAATTGCTGCAATCACACCGTAAAGTGAAGTAATCAAACCAATCGGAAGTAACCAGCTTTTTAAGATTTCTTGACTAAGTGCATCGTCAAATACTGTTCCATTTACACGCAAAATCGAATAGATTCCGACCTTGGTCATAATGGTGAAAATTGCAGCCACAGGTGTACTTGCAACAGCATAAGTTTTTGGTAGCCAAAAACCTACAGGAAGCATCGCTGCTTTAATGCCAAACACTACAAATAAAAGTAGGGCGCCTGCTACGGCTAATTTGTGTTGATCTGCTTCAAGTGTCGGAATAAGGCGTGAAACATCAGCCATGTTGAGGCTACCTACACTGCCATAAATCATACCAAGGCCGATTAAGAATAGGGCAGAGGCTAAAAGATTGATAATGATATAGTGAACACCAAGCTGAAAACGTGGTTTGCCTTGCCCATGTAAAAGCAAAACATACGAAGCCATCAACAAGATTTCAAAAAAGACGAAAAGGTTAAATAAATCGCCTGTTAAAAATGCTCCGCAGATACCCATTAACAAGAAATGCACCATGGCATGGAAATAGCGACCACGGGTATCCCAATTGTCGCTTGCATACCATAGAACTGGGACGACTAACGCATAGGTCAGTACCAGCATAAAAGCAGAAAGACGATCTAACACGAGCACAATACCAAACGGTGCTGACCATTCACTCAACTGGTAAGTGGTAATTTGGCCTGTGCTTGCAAAGCTCAAATATACAATTGCAGTAATTAATCCAGCAATTGCGGAAACAAGACTAATGCCACGACGCCATGGTTGTCGCCAGTCATCTTTTAAAGCACCAGCTCCTGGGTTGCCTAGCAGTAATAAGATAAAAGCAGTAAATGCCGGAATGAGAATGCTAAAAATCGGCGCATGTTCTTGCCAGAAAGATAAAAAATCAAACATTACGGCTCATCCTCGCGTGGGTCGTATGTTGGAGAGATGTCTTCTTTAGCATCAACATGATCACTACCTGATTCATAACGGCTACGCAGTGCCAGTTGTACAATAAAAGCGGTGGTTGCAAAACCGATTACAATAGCTGTTAAAACCAGCGCTTGAGGAAGTGGATCGGTTATTTTTGTTGTTTCAGTTAAAATTGCGGGTGAGCTAATTTGTAACCGGCCCATCGCAAATAAAAATAGGTTTACAGCATAGCCAATTACAGCTAATCCAAGCACGACAGGGAAAGTACGAGCACGTAAAATCAGATAAATACCTGTGGCAACAAGTAAACCAATCGCAGAAGCCAATAAGAATTCTAAACTGATCATGATGATTCCTCCCGATGTGGTACTACAGGACCAGCCATGCTTGAGTGGCGAGAATCTCCCAATACCGAGATGAGCAACATCGTTGCACCAACTACGGTGATATAAACGCCTAAGTCAAAACTTGCAGCTGAAGCTAAATGTAGTTTCCCTAGAATGGGTAATTCAACATACACATGTGCGCTAGTGAGGAATGGGCGTAGCCAGAACCATGCAGCTACACCAGTAAGCCCAGCAATGGTTAAACCTGAACCAATCCACACTTCGTAAAGACGACCTGATTTTACTTTGAGCAATTGTTCAGTTTGGTCTTGACCTAGCGCTATATATTGAATAATTAGCGCCATTGAGGTGATTAGACCTGCAATAAAGCCACCGCCCGGATAGTTATGGCCTCGCATAAAGATATAAACACTTACGACAAGTGCTAATGGTAATACCCAAGAGGCTGTAATACGAAACATGAGCGGAGATGGATTAAAACGGTAGGTGAGACCTTGGGTTATGGTTGTACCATGTACACGCATACCATCCATGAGGCAAAGTGAACCAATAGCAGCAATGCCTAGCACTGTAATTTCACCAAAGGTATCGAAACCACGGAAGTCAACTAAAATGACATTTACAATATTTGAGCCACCACCGAGTGGTAAAGACTGCTGCGCAAAGAACCATGAAATCGAATTATGATCACGGGTTAAAATCAGCCACGCAATCCAGCCTATCCCTAAACCTCCAATAATCGCTAAAGCAGCATCTCTTAAACGTCTTGAGCGAAGAGATTCATACGGCGTTAGCTGTGGAAGTAAAGATAAACTCATTAATAAGAGAACAGTGGTTACAACATCCACAGTAATTTGAGTCAGTGCTAAATCTGGAGCCGACATGGTGACAAACACCATCGTTACCACTAGACCAATTGCACCACTAATAAGGACTGCTTTAATACGCTCATGATGGAACCACAGCATCATCCAGCAACCTGAGAATAAAGTCAGCCAGAGAACAATAGCAATCCATGGGGCATGAGTAAGTTCACGTGTGCCTGTAGTGAGCCCTTGATTAAGTAGCGGCATAGTGACCATGATGACGCTAAAAGCAATGATCATGAACAAGTAACTTTGCAATGAGCCATTTTCGGTTTTTTGTTTAATTTTTCGGCTTGTAAGCAACAGATGTTTTAAAAATAAATCAAATAAAATGCGGCCTTGTAATCTACCAAGACGTGGGTCAAGGTCAATTTTACGAATCATGCCATCTTTTGCTAAAGCAAAATAGAAGAGTGATCCGCCGACTAAAGCAATAATACTCATCACTAGAGGAGCATTGAATCCGTGCCAAATCGCAAGATGAGTTCCTGCAAATTCTGGTTGCATCAAGCTTGCTCTCGTTACGCTATTTACTAGTGGTTCTACCAACAAAGAAGGTAGAACACCGACCAAGATACATAGCACAGCAAGAAGAAGAGCAGGTGCGCGCATGCCCATAGGCGGTTCATGTGCATCTTTATTTGGCACTTGTTTACCAATCGGACCGTCAAAAAACACGCCGTGCACTAAGCGGATTGAATAACTCACTGCAAAAATACCAGCAAGCGTTGCAATAATGCTGGCAAAGATAACTGCTGAACCTGAAAGATTCGCCAATAGCTCGGTAAAGAACATCTCTTTAGAAATAAAGCCATTGGTGAGCGGTACACCTGCCATAGAGGCAGCGGTGATCATGGTTAATGTGGCAGTGAAAGGAAGTAATTGCCAAATACCACTGAGTTTTCGAAGATCACGTGTACCCGTTTCATGGTCAATGATCCCTGCAATCATAAAGAGTGCAGCTTTAAATGTTGCATGGTTAATAATATGAAAAATAGCAGCGGCAACTGCTAAAGGCGAACCGATACCAAGTAAACAAACAATGAGTCCTAAATGACTAATCGTTGAATAGGCTAATAGTCCTTTTAAATCTTCTTTAAAAATGGCAAAACATGCCGCCATACAAAGTGTAAATAGGCCGATAAATGTCACAATATTGTGATAGATCGCAGCGCCTACAAAAATTGGCAGTAAGCGGGCAAGTAGAAAAATACCTGCTTTTACCATGGTCGCAGAGTGTAGGTAGGCAGACACTGGTGTTGGTGCTGCCATTGCATTTGGTAACCAAAAATGAAATGGGAACTGAGCACTCTTTGTAAATGCACCAAGCAAAATAAGTAATAGCATTGGAACAAATAGAGCATGAGCTTGAATGGTGTCTTTCATGCCCATGATGTCACTAATTTCATAGGTCCCAGTGATTTGTCCTAATAGAACAAATCCACCCAACAACGCTAAACCGCCCATCCCTGTAATGGTGAGCGCCATTCGAGAGCCGCGTTGAGCAGCTTCATAATGACTCCAGTAACCCACTAATAAGAAAGATGAAATACTGGTGAGCTCCCAAAAGACTAATAAAATAATAAGATTATTAGAGAGCGAAATTCCCAGCATTGCTGCCATAAACAGCATGAGTAAAGCATAGAGTTTGCTTAAAGAATTTTTAGGCCCAAGATAGTAATAGGCGTATATATAAATGAGGGTACCGATACCGGTAATAAGTAAAGAAAATAGTAAACCAAGAGCATCGAGTCTGAAGCTTAGATTAATTCCTAGTTGAGGTAACCAATCCCAGCTTTGTTGAATGCTTGCACCACCAAGCACAGTTTTAGCTTGAGTCAGTAATAAACCAAAACTGGTTAAACTGACTCCAATTGCCCCTAAAGCCGTTACTCCACGCGAGAACCGTTGAAGCAATGAAACAAGGGTGGTGCCTAATATTAACGGTAATAAGATAATTATCGGTAGCACACTCGTATCCATATGTGATTTAGGCCGAAACCTAAAGGTGAATTTTTAATTTCAGAATAGATAGGAATTCAAAGAGAGTTCCAAGGCTTTGTTATTCTGAAAACCCGACCAAATTAGAAAATAAAGCGAGAAACAAGTTGTATTGCGCAACTTGAAGAATAAAAACGCAAAATGAAATTTATTGTACACTAAAAAAGCAGTAAAAATCTGATGTTATTACATGTAGTAACAACATCTAGTTATTTTTGAAGCTAAAAAATCTGACTCAACCATATATTTTGTGGCTCTGCTTTTTAATTATCAAAACAGAGTTGATTGATTATAAAATTTAAACAGAAGGGCTTTCTTCTGGTGTGTCTCCTGCATGTATCATGCGTAGCAATTCATTTTTTTGTTGTTCATTTAAACCTTGAATCTGCTGAAATAAAATATCAATCTGTGCTGGAGAGGGAATAGGGTCTATTAAGCTTGGAAGCTGTGTTTCTATATGTGGAACCAATGACTCGCTTCTTTGGAGTAATGTATAGATGTGTTCAAGCTGTTGTTTGGTAGTATTTAAATCAAGATGGCTAATTTTACCATGCTCTAATTTTAAACATTGATAAGCCGAGGCATGTTCTAATAACTCTTCACGACTTCCAGTTGCAATAATTTGTAAGCGTGGAAATGCCTGATGGAGTTTGTTTAAAATTTCTGAACAATGCTGTGCATCGAGTTGTGCGTCAATTTGATCGATCAATAAAATTCCTTCACCTTCAAGGCAAGGATTTAGGCTTAACGGATTGAGTAAACAGAGTCTGCGGGCAATATCGCCTACTAAAGCAATCCATGTTTTTGTGGTGTTGGAAAGTTGCTGAAAAGGCAGGGTTTGACCATCATAGTCAGCCATGAGTTGAAGCCTAGGCTGATATTGCAGATATAAGTCTTTGAGCTCTGGCAAAACAATATTTAATGCATTTTTGAGAGCATAGAGATTAGGTGAGGTGAGCTGTTTAGGTTGCCCAGATAACTCTTTTTGAAGCTCATTTAATAGTTCTGTCTGATCTTGTGGATCTGATTGCTTAGATTTAATGCGTTGTACTAAATGTGCAGCTTGAGCATTTTCGATATCACTAATTTCACGTAACCATTCAAAAAAACGAGTGAAGGTTGTGAACGGAACTGGACTAATATCATAGGCTGAAATGGCTTGAGTTATGCCGGGTAAATTTTTATTGAGCAGATTAATATCATTTACAAATCGCTCGGCTGGATAGTAAGCGACTAAGGGTAATCCTTGTAATGGATCTTTTTTGATGATTTGTTGATAAAGAGCCATAGTCTGGTCAAGTTGCTGAGTTTCAACTTGGCTGATTCCAATGCCACTTGAATTTAGGGTCTTAAAAAGTTTCCAGCTACACAGCGAAGAATTTACCTCTTGTGCAGAAGTACTTTCTGGTAAAGAGCCAATTTCTGGTGGAACTTGAAGGGTCACTTCAATTTTTGACTGTAGACGTGATTGAGTAATGTCTTGGTCAGGCATAACAATACCGGGACTACGTAAATCTTTAAAACGGGCAGGGAACCAAGTTAGAGCATGGTAAGTATGTTTGAGCAACATACTTTTACCCGTTGCTTGTTCACCTAAAATTAAGGTAATCGGCTGTTTTTCATATTGAAACTGTATTTTAAGGTCGTGGAATAGAGCAATATGTTTAAATTGGACAGATTCAAGTTTCATAGGCTCACCTAATTATGAGCGCTTCAACCAACCGATTGACGAAGACTTAAAGGCGCCCTTAGTTTTAATTGTTGTATCAGATCATAAAGATGATGGATATTTAAACTTACTTTAGCACGAGTACAGGCAACGTAAAGTAATCTTAATTCTTCATCAGTAATCTTGTGTTCCAAACCATTAATTTTAAATTGATAGTCATCTTCAATATGAACGCGATTCCATTCTAGCCCTTTCGCTTTGTGAGCTGTAGAGATGACATAATCAGCTTGCTCAATCGGAGTAATCTTTGCAAGTGCTTTTTTTAGTGGGTCAGTGCCGTGATCATCAACCAGTTTAACCAATGGTTTAATGTCACTTCCTTCATTGGTTTCACAGTACTCATGTACATCGTGCCATGAGTTAAACCACGCCAATTCAGGAACATCAGTAACTCGTTTTCCTTGCTTTAAGAGGCTTGCGGCATCTACAAAACGGTTTAGTTTTTGATGGTCAGCTTGCAAACTTACTTTGTCGCCATGAACCAAACCTGCTAATAAAAGTTCCATTGCACGAGCATTGGTGCGGCATAAAATCGCATCACGCATTTTGGTGTGCGGTTTATTCACTACACTTGATTTCTGGTTTGGATTGCCAAGTAAGGGAACAGTTTCATTTAAACCGCCAAGCAGTGCATTGGCTACATCGGCAATCGTTTCGCCAAAACGAAAAGAAGTGGTTAATCGAGATTCCGGCAAGGGCAATTGTTGCATGGCATTAATTGCACCACGCCAAGCGTAGATTTGTTGATGTGCATCACCGACATAAATAACTTGAGTATTTTTTTGGCGAAGCAGAATGCCTAGCATTAGAGGGTCAGCATCTTGTGCTTCATCAAACAATACATAGTCAGTAGGAATGTTTGGCTCAGACAATGCCCAAAGTTTGAGGTAAATATCATGCCCAATACCAGCTTGATGGTTTTGGTCAATCGATTCTAACCAACGTCGTTCGACAGCAGGGTAAAGGTGATTTTGTAATTCGATAATATCGTCTGGATGTAACCAGTTAGGTGCCTGAATATGTCGAGGTGCCGGATATTGAGAGCTTGTTGAACAGAAATAGCTCACTGCATTTGCTACAAGGCTCGCTAGACGGCTTGGCATCAAGACATATTTCTCGTAACGCCCACCCATCATACGTCGTAGCGTAATGGGTTCTAGTCGATATTCTTTAGCAATAAAACTTGGGCTTAGTCGTGGTAGACGTAATTTGTCAGTTACACCGCGCGGCACGCTACGAAAAGCGAGCGAGTGAAAAGTACGACAGTCCACATTACGATGGAATTTGTTTTGTGCTTCACCAGCAATAGCTTTGTTGAATGCTAGATACATACCACGCCGTTCAGGCATAGCATCGCTAATCATTTGTAAAGTGGTGGTTTTACCTGTGCCAGCATAGGCAATCACTTTAAATGACTGCCCAAGACGTGCGTTATCTATGGCAATGGCTTGCTCATAGGTGGCTTTAGGTTTTTCAATATTCGACACTGAGTGATTTTATACCTTGTTGCGGTTAGCTTTTTCAACTAAACCCGATAAACCCTGACGACGGGCTAATTCTTCAATAATAACGTGTGGATTAATATCGAAATAACCCAACATGACAATAGTATGGAACCACAAATCTGCTGTTTCATAAACGAGATCGTTTAAGTGTGCTTCTGAATCTTGCGCAGCAAAATCTTTAGCAGCAATAATGGCTTCTACACTTTCTTCACCCACTTTTTCTAAGATTTTATTGATGCCTTTTTTGTAGAGGCTTGCAACATATGAAGTATCTGCTTCAGCTTGCTTACGCTCTTGCATCAATTGCCCTAAGTGAGCAAGTACATCAACTTGTTCTGTGGTGTGAGCATGATCATGTGCTTCAGTTTTAGCTTTGTCACCATAAATTGCTGTAGGATCTTTTAATTGTGCATCGACAATTTCCCAGCCCTGCGGTGTGAGTTTACGATAGAAACAAGACTCACGACCTGTATGGCATGCAATACCACCGTGTTGTTCAATTTGTAGCACAATCACGTCGCCATCACAGTCCAGACGAATTTCATAAACTGTTTGAAAATGGCCGGATTCTTCACCCTTGTGCCAAAGTTTTTGGCGAGAGCGAGAGAAATAAACAGCCTGATTTTTTTCTGCTGTGAGCGCGAGTGCTTCACGGTTCATCCACGCCACCATCAAAATACGTCCGGTTTGATGATGTTGAGCAATGGCAGGGATAAGACCATTGGAATCAAATTTAACTTCATCTAACCAGTTTGACATGAGTGGAAATCCATTGGGTGGAAAGCAGCTAGTGTAGCGTTTGTGCTTAGGGTTGGCTATGCTTGTTGTATAAAAAATCGGTTATATGATTTGTCTATAAGATAGATATGAGTAAATTGTAATTTAAGAGTTGTTCAAATTAATTTTGATTTTCGAGGTCATCGTTATTATAAAATTATCTAAGCGTATTGTATAACTTAGGAAAAATAAATTTTGGATAAAATAGAAAATTTTGCTTGTCGAGTATGTGGGCTTATACAACCTGAAGAACCATGGGGTGAAAATGGGGAAAATCCAAATTTTGACATTTGTGATTGTTGTGGTGTTGAATTTGGATATGAGGATTATACTAAAGCATCTGTAAAAGCGTACCGCAAGAAATGGTTGGAGGCAGGCGCTAATTGGTGGACAGTAAAAGAGAAACCCAAAGATTGGGATATTGAAAAACAATTAAAAAATATCCCTGCAAACTATAAGTGACTTATAACTTTATATTGTTTGAAATCTCAATTAAATTTTGATCTGGATCGCGAATATAAACTGAAAGAATGGGATGCACTGCACCCGTACGTTCAACAGGGCCTTCCTCAATTGTAATATTTAATTGATTAAGGTGCGCAATCACTTCGGAAATGGGAGTTTCTGAAATAAAACATAGGTCAGCAGATCCGGGAGTCGGCTGTAATGCCTTAGGTTCAAACTCGTTACCTTGCTGGTGTAAATTTATTTTTTGATTTCCAAACTGTAGAGCCTTTCTATCACCTTTAAAAGTGATGACCTTCAACCCTAATACGGTTTGATAGAAATTACAGGTAGTTTCAATATTTGAGACGGTTAAAACAAGATGATCAAGATGGCTGATTTTCATGTGTTACTCATTTCATTTGTTTGGGTTAATAGTCAGACAAAGATTCATTTTTTAAATTAAAAGCAGGGCTTTCTTTAGGTGCTTGAGCGACTTGATCATAATCAATTTGCTGGAATGGACCTGTCTTTAAGCCCGAAATCGTGATTGCCATTTCTTTTCGAAAATAAGGAATTTGATACATCCAAGGAAAAACAAGATCTCTTAAACCTCCAGTCCACCAGTGGTCAGATTGATAAAGGGGCGTTAATAGGCGACTAAAAAATTGATAAAACTGGGTGGATGAGCGGCGAAGCAGGTGGTAATGCTGCCAGAGCAGGGGCCAGTCAATATTCTGGTTCTTCTTGGCTTGTTGCAATGACTGGGAAAAAGCCCAAGCATCTAATAATGCCATATTTGCACCTTGCCCCAACTGTGGACTCATTGCATGAGCTGCATCTCCAATCACACCAACTCGACCTTGACCAAATTGAGTCATAACTACATCACGGTAGTTTGCAGATAGCCATTTAGGTTGAGTTTGACTGTTATACAAAATCTCTTTTAGCCATTCTGCAACTTTGGGCCAGCGCTCTGAGACTTGCTTTAACCAAGTTTGTTTAGCTTGCTCCTCTTGCAAGAAGCTTTGTAATTGTGGAGTCGGTAAACTCCAGAATATGCTTGAAAGGCGCTGTTGCGGTTCTGTTGGAATCGCTCCTGTAGGAAGAATTCCCATCATAATCTTCGAGCGATCATAAAATTGATGCAGAATTTCAGAATCGAGGACTTGGCACTCAGGCACGATACTCCATGCAGCACCCCAAGGATAGGCTTGGTCAACCTTTACCCATGCTTTGAGGCGTAATTGGCTGCGAGCACCATTGGCAATAAGGATGGCATCAAACCGAGCATCAAACTTTTGATTTTGATGAGTTCCGAATAGTCGAACTTCATCATTATGTTCTTCAAAGCTCTCAACAGAATGGTTCATACACCAAGTAATTTGGCTCGCATACTCACTAAGTTTTTGTGTGAGTACATGACATAAAGTGGCCCGGTGTATACCTAAACCATAGAGATTTGCGGATGCTTCATGATAGTGGCTGTTGACTAAAAGACGCTTGTTGGGAAGTTGTCCTTCTAAGCCAGTTACTTTTGCACCTAGTGTCAGGGCCTTATCGAGCACACCTAGATGTTCAAATACGGCTAAGCCCGCAGGTTGTAGTAATAAACCTGCACCCACTGGAGATAACTCATCAACTTGTTCAAAAATAGTAACGTTATTACCTTCACGGGCGAGCAAAATCGCAGTGGCTAAACCTGCAGTACCTGCACCAATAATGGCAAAATGAGGTGTTTTCATTGTTTGTTCTTTTCAAGCATTTATGAGTGCTAATTTAGCAATGAACGAATAAGCGATCTATATTTTTTAAAAAATTAAAGTTAGCCATAAAAAAATCCCTTGCGCGGGCAAGGGATTTTAAACTTATTTCAATATACGCCAAAGCGCTAATAAACTGCTTAGCACAATTAAAATAATAGAAACAAACCAAGGACTAATAATCGCGATGGTGAGTAAAATCAGCATGCTACTACCGAACATCCAACTGCGGCGTTGTTGATGTTCCATTTGCAAACGAAGTTGCTGCATTTCGCGTAACTGACGGTCTTGCCAAGCAGACTGATTTTTTAAACCATTTAAACTATCGACAATTAAGCTTGGGAAATCTTGAGCACCTAAAAGCAGGTCAGGTAGTTGCTGTCCTAACTCTTTTATATTTTTGACTGGGTTCATGTTGGCTTTGACCCATTCAGTCAAAATTGGTTTTGCCAATTTCCAGATGTCGAGCTGCGGATAAAGATCGGTCCCTAAGCCTTCGACATGCACTAAAGTCTTTAGCAACAACATGAGTTGCGGTGGAATCTCTAAATGGAAGCGACGGGCAATATCCATCACTTGAATCAAGATGCCAGCAAAATCAAGTTGATCCATTGGTTTAGACACCATTGGCCCAACCGTGCGACGCATTTCACGCGATAGCGCATCTTGGTCTGTACCCGGTGGAATCCAGCCAGCTTGATGCACAATTTGAATGAGTTGCATAAAGTTGCTGTTCATTACAGCAAGCAACATGCGAGCAATGGTCATCTGGTCATGCTTAGATAACTCCCCCATAATTGCACAGTCCAATGCAATAAAGCGTGGATTGCTTGGGTTAATTGTTTCTACAAAGACATTGCCAGGGTGCATGTCGGCATGGAAAAAGTTATCGCGGAATACTTGCGTAAAGAAAATGGTTAATCCTTTTTCTGCAAGTTGTGCGCGGTCCATGCCAAGACGGTCAAAGGTTGCCGTATCTGAAATAGGTACACCTGTAATACGCTCTGCCACCATGACATCTTTGGTGTCCATGTAGACTTCAGGCACATACATCATGGTTGAGCCAGTAAAATAATGGCGCATACGACGGGTGTTATCTGCTTCCATACTCAAGTCCAGCTCATTTAAAATAATCTGGCGGTAGTCTTGAATAATTTCAGAGAGATGTAAGGCGCGAGCAGCTTCAAGGCGGCTTTCTAGTGTGTTGCCTAGCCATGCCAAAATTTCAAAGTCTTGCAAAATCTGGTTGCGAATGTCGGGACGAGTCACCTTAATAACGACTTCACGACCATCATGCAAAGCAGCAGTATGAACTTGTGCAATTGAAGCAGCTGCTAATGGCTGGTCATCAAATCGTGCAAACAAGGTATTTACGTCAGCTTTTAACGATTCTTGAATACGTTGTTTGGCAACATTGATATCAAACGGTTTTACTTGATCTTGAAGTAAGACCAATTGAGCAAGTATTTCAGGTGGAATCAAATCACGTCGAGTTGACAGTAATTGTCCAAGCTTAATTGCGAGCGGCCCCATCTCTTCTAAAGCTTCTTTGAGCTTTAAAGGATTTTTACGTTCGCGACTAGACCATGCAGCTGGGTGCATTTTAATAACACTTAATGCACGTTGAGCTTTAACTGGTAATTCATCCGCAGGGAACAACGTATCGAGTCTATAGTGCGCTGCAATACGCCAAAGTTCGAGTAACCGTGAAACGTGCGGAATCATATACAGTCTTACCTAGTCTTGAGAGGGTTGTAGTTGTGTGTTGAGTTGCTGCAATCTTGCTTCTAGACGGTCAATGTCTTGATTAAGCTTGCGAGTTGCTTGAGTTAAATCATCCATTTCCCAACGAGGGGCAAATAGGCCGCTATCTTCTTTTAATGCGTCTTCTGCAAAAAATAGATGACTTTGAAGAGAGCGTTTTAAATGTTTTGGTGCAAGTTGAATCTTGCCAATTTCGTGGGCGAGTTGAGGACCTACCCATCTTGATAAATGCGCAGCTAAATCTGGTTCAGCTTGCTGCATAATCTTTTGAATATCCTGTAGCAGGTGGTAGTCACCTTGCAATGGAATATTGCCAATCTGATCTGGATCGTTGACCAATAATTTAATCAGTTCGACGACATCTTTAACATGCAAAGTTGCTGTTGCTTCAGAAATTTTGAATTGCGCATCAAAAGGGCGTTGTTCAAAAATAGAAGGCTTTTCACTGTGCCCTGTTGCAGTAGGTTCAAGACGTACTTTTTCTTGGTCAAAGAATACATCGACAGAAAGCTGCGGACTATCAATCACAACACGCAACATTTTGCCCTGTAACTGATTAAGCTGAATGCGAGTAACCGCATCCAGATCGATCAGATGATGAATGATACGTTCGACTGCACCGAGTGCCAGAATCGACCACATATCGTTATCCCTTACAGTTTGAAGCCACGGTGAACCGCAACGATACCAGCAGTAAGGTTGTGATAGTCACAGTTCTGGAAGCCAGCATTTTCCATCATACCTTTTAAGGTACGTTGGTCTGGATGCATACGAATTGATTCAGCCAAATATTTATAACTTTCTGAATCATTGGCAACCAATTTACCCATAATCGGTAAAGCAGTGAATGAATAGAGGTCATAAAGTTTTGAAAATGGTTCAAATACAGGCTTAGAAAATTCAAGAATAAGTAAACGACCACCTGGTTTCAACACACGGAACATAGATGCAAGTGCTGCATCTTTATCTGTCACGTTACGCAAACCAAAACTAATGGTGAGTAGATCAAAGCTGTTGTCTGCAAAAGGTTCTAACGTTTCTGCATTGGCAAGTACGAAGTCAACATTGGTACAGCCTGCATCAATTAGGCGGTCGCGACCAACATTAAGCATAGATTCGTTAATGTCTGAAAGAACGACATGACCTTGAGGACCAACTTCGCGGCTGAATACTTTTGCTAAATCGCCTGTACCACCAGCAATATCCAACACGTGTTGACCACGGCGGACACCTGACATGTTAATTGCAAAGCGTTTCCATAGGCGGTGAATACCAAATGACATTAGGTCATTCATCAAGTCATATTTGCTTGCAACCGAGTGGAATACTTCGGCAACTTTTTGAGCTTTATCTTCAGTTTTAACAGTCGAGAAACCAAAGTGTGTGGTTTCTCCCACGTTGCCAGTATTGCTAGCACCACGTGGTAAATTATATTTTGGTACAGAACCGTTAACCGGTGTATCGGTTAGGGTTTGTTGTAAAGTTTGTTGTTGCCCTTGAGGGGTACCTTGCGGTAAAGGTGAGCTTAGGAATGGGCTAACTTTGTCTGAACTTTGTGCCTGCTCAGTTGGAGATGTTGGCTTTTGGTTTTCGTTAGACATATTGTCTCTCCTAGACTCAAACTCAAGTGAAACGGAATAAGTTCTGCATGATGACAGATTTTGTCTATTTTTACAGGCATCATCATGCAAATATAATGAATAAAATCTCAACTTCGTAAGGTTGATTTTTTCTCTGTGCCGACCTTATCACACTCTAAACGGATTCGGATGCCCTGAATGTACATTTTCAATAATCTGGCGTTCTTTTTCAGTAAAAGTCTTGATAAAGTTCTCGGCTGATTTTAACGGTTTCATCGCGCTAAAACCATCTTGGATAAAATCATACATCAATTCGAAATGATATTTTTGGGCAATACCTTTACACATTTTAAAAGCCGTAAACATCATAAATGAGCGCATATATTTATCGAGTGCTGCGCCTAAATCGTCAAGAAGAGCAAGTTGTTGATAACGAGCTTCTGCCTGATCAAGCTTAGTTAGCGTTAAACGCATAATCTCATCGGTTAACACTGTATTTGCTGGATAATCCTCAAGAAGCTGTATCGCTACTTGTTCATCAAGCTGAGTGGCAAGTACCGCCAAACTTACCGATTTAGTTCCAGTTTTAATTGCATTTTCAGGCAATACTTTTTCGGCTTTATGGGCATATTTCAATAGGCGTTCAATTTGTGCTGCAAGGGCATCAAACTCTGGACCACCATATAAACGATTTAAAAAATACTCTGACATGAGTTTATGTTCAGGCAAGTTAAAAAAGTCGTGATGCGTATCTTTCATCCGTTCTTTTAGCCATGTTTGTACATCTTGCAAACGTTGGGCAAGCACTGGATTGTCGTGATAATTAAATGTTTTATATTGTTGTAAAAGTTCGTCAAAAGCAGCGAGTTTAGACATGTAAGACTCTAATATTGGGCTATTTACAAAAAATCATAAGAGGCATTGTAACCTTGTACTATGGCGAGAAGATGTAAAAAAAATGATTCATGCGTCAATTTTTAGATGGAGTTCGGTCGCAATGACATAATTTGTATAGCAATTCATCATTTAACCGCATAAGTTAAAGATCATCGAAATTAAACAATAAAATATTAGAGCCGTGGACTATGAGTGAACAACAACCAAAATTTGAAATTCGAGATGAAGAACAGCTTTCTGTCGATTTGATTGAAGCACAATATGCTTTAAAAGAAAGTCGTGGAAAACCCAATGCTAAAAGCACACTCATTTTAATGAGTGGTATTGAGCTGGCAGGGAAAGGGGAGGCGGTTAAGCAGCTTCGCGAGTGGTTAGACCCTAGATATTTGCGGGTAAAAGCAGATGCGCCACGTGTGCTGACAGATACAGAAGCATTTTGGCAATCTTATTCGGGCTTTATTCCTACTGAAGGTCAAATTGTGGTGATGTTTGGCAATTGGTATAGCGATTTGCTTGTTACAGCAACGCATGTGTCTGAACCTTTAGATGAGGCGCGATTTGATGCTTACGTTGAAAATATGCGGGCATTTGAGCAAGATTTAAAAAATAACTATGTCGATGTCGTTAAAGTCTGGTTCGATCTTCCATGGAAATCACTACAAAAGCGGTTAGACAAAATTGATCCCTCAGAGCAACACTGGCATAAGCTCCACGGCTTAGACTGGCGTAATAAAAAACAATATGACACTTTGCAAAAGTTACGCCGTCGTTTTACCGACGATTGGTACATTATTGATGGCGAAGATGAAAAGCAGCGTGATCAGTTTTTTGCTCAGTACCTTTTACAACACATGCGTCAGCTTCCAGACCATGAAACCGAAGTCAAAGGAAAATGGCAGCAGGCTAAAATTCCAGAGAGTTTATTAAAACCTGCTGCTGAACCACTTGATAAAGCCGAATATAAAAAAGAGCTCGATAAATTAAGCAAAAAAATTGCTGATGCCATGCGTTTCGATAAACGTAATGTCGTCATTGCTTTTGAGGGAATGGATGCTGCCGGTAAAGGGGGGGCAATTAAGCGAATTGTTAAAAACCTAGACCCGCGTGAATATGATATTCATTGTATTGGTGCTCCTGAGCGCTTTGAAGCACGACATCCTTATTTATGGCGCTTTTGGAACCGCATTAATGAAGCTGAAAAAATCACGATCTTTGATCGGACATGGTATGGACGTGTACTTGTTGAACGTGTTGAAGGCTTTGCTTCACCTTTAGAGTGGCAGCGCGCCTATGACGAAATTAATCGTTTTGAAAGAGATTTATTTGATAGTCAAACGATTGTGGTAAAAATTTGGCTTGCGATTAGCAAAGATGAGCAAGAGCAGCGCTTTAAGGCCAGAGAAGAAACACCGCATAAACGTTTTAAAATTACCGCAGAAGATTGGCGTAATCGTGATAAGTGGGATGATTATTTAAAAGCCGCAGCAGATATGTTTGAGCGAACCAGTACTGACTATGCACCTTGGTATGTTGTTGCAACTGATGATAAATATACGGCACGTCTAGAAGTATTAAGGGCGGTTTTAAAACAGCTGAGAGCAGATTAAGCTCTCAGCCATAAGGCATAGATTAATTTACAATGGTGGTGCGGCTTTTTTGCTGAATACGCTTTGCAAGATTGTAACTGTCAGTAAGATGCGTTTCTGCTATTTTTTTCATCATGAAATAGCCTAAACTAGCTGCTACAATTTGTCCGCCTAGCGGTATAAATTTAGTCACCTGTTTCGTTACGATTTTGCCAAAAAAGCCGTTAAATGTTTTTTTAACGGTAGTGCGTGCCACGACAAAGCCTGAAAATTCAAAACCACGTTTACGTAGTTCATCCCAGTGAATTGTTTTAGTTTTGGGGTCATAAACACTTACGTGTTCAGGGGCTAAACCAAAACGGGAATTGATATCTGGAATCAGGTGCGACAAAATTCCCAAATCTATCACCACGTCAAAAAAAGGAATCGGTACAATTGCCGCTCCTGCTGAGACGTAAGCTCTTTTTTTGATGAGATCATGGCACTCATCGCGAATTTGTTCCAGATTTAGGCTAGGATCAATATAGTCAGGAATCTTGTCAATTTTCATAATGTCTACCTGTATAAATTTCTTGATGGCGTCATTCAAACCAAGTGTAAGTGACACCTGAAGTTAAATTATGCTGTGTTTAAACCAACGTGACATAGTCAGATTCAGTTGTATAGTAATGAATGTTTATGATTTTGTGCATAAATTATGCAAGCAGGAAATGAAATAAATGGGGATTCATGTTATTCAAAGTCAACGTATTGATGTGTTGTTGCAAGGTGTATTAGCGTCTACATCTCAAGCTTCAACGCATCCATTACAGGTTTTGAAAACCCAACATTTTATTGTTCCAAGTCCTGCGGTCGAGCAGTGGCTGATACAAAAACTTGCAGAACAGCAGGGCATGAGTGCCAATTACCAGTTTCACCAACGGGTACGCGGCTTCCAGTGGCATGCCTATCAGCAAGTCTTAACTGCGCATAAAGAGCAGGTCCGTAAAGCGAACATCCCGCGTTTGATTTTTAAATGGCGGGTTCATCAGGCTTTGTATGAATTTATACAACCTGACACGATGAGCATCGATACCTCACATCCTCTACATTCTATTGTTCAGCGCATTTATGACAGTGCAGATCGACTCGAACACGGCATCGATAAACAACTAAAAAAACAAAAAATGCTGTATTGGGTCGCTGAGCAGGTTGCCGATTTATTTAGCAACTATATGATTTATCGTGGACAGTGCCAGCGTGGTTGTGAAAATAGTTGCACTTGTCCTGAAAACTGGTTGGCGACTTGGGGACAAGGCCGAGCACTCGATATTGAAAAATATATTGTAAAAAAAGACGAAGAAGTGACTGCTTTTGCATTGCATCAAACGGAGGAGCTAGAACGTTGGCAGCGTTGGTTGTGGCAGCAACATTTTCATGATGACTTTGTGCAGATGCAGCAAATTGATGCGTTGTTTTGGCAAGAGTTAGATCATCCAGACCGCAGTAAACGAGCTATTTCTAGCTTACCGACTCAAGTAGTGATCTTTACGTTATTGGATTTACCACCAAGCCAATTACAGTTTTTGCGCCGTTTAGGTCAATATATTGATGTGTTGATTTTGCACTATAACCCATCACAAGAATATTGGGCTGATAGTGTCGATCCACTCTGGAAACAGCGTTATGACCTCGGGGTAAAAGAGCGTTTTATTGCAAAAAATCCAAAGGCAACAGACGCTGAAATTAGTGATTTCTTTAATAAATTTACACTCAACTTTAATGCTGAAGCGCGTGAGTCCAGACATCCGCTTTTAACGAGATTGGGTAAGCAAGCCCGCGACCACTTTTCACTATTATCGAATTTGTCTACGGGCGAAGAAGGTAAGTGGGTTGATGCTTTTGTGGATGATTTTCCAGAAAGTTTACTCGGTAAAGTTCAGTCAGATATTTTGCATTTAGTGGAACCCCAAGCTAAACAATATGAGCTTGGCCCAGATGATGACTCTATTCAGATTCATGTTTGTCATTCAACTTTACGTCAGCTTGAAGTATTAAAAGAGCAATTGATTGGTTGGTTGGCTAAACCGCATGAGCAGCCGCGCCGTCCAAATGATATTTTAGTTTTAGTTCCTAATTTGGCCGACATAGAGCCTTTAATTCGAAGTGTATTTCCCGCTACTGCCACTGAGCAGGGCGTACATTTGCCCGTTAAAATTGCAGGTGTTGCATCACTCGATGCACTTAATGCATGGCGCGCCGTGATTGGGCGTATTCAGCTGATGCAGGGGCGTTTTAGCTTTGATGATTTTGCTGACTGGTTAAGTTTGCATGCGACTCAGCAACGTTACGAACTTGAGTATGTTCAGGTCGAGCGAATTTTAAATTTACTTGCCGATGCAGGCTTTAAACGAGGGCTTGATGCAGAGCATCTCAAGCGTAGTTTGTGTGAAGGGGATGATGATTATCGATATAGCTTTAAATTTGCCTTAGAACGATTGGCCCTTGGCATTGCCGTGCCTGTGCATGCGACATTTAATCAGGTGTTGAGTTATGCCAAAGTTCAACCGGGTGATTTTGAGCTGATTGGTACACTCATTCAAATTTATCAAGATTTGAATGAGCGCCGTGATTGGCTGACTCTGCATGAACAGGGGAAAGTCTACACGGTTGAATATTGGCTTCAGGTATTGGGCAAAGATATTGTTGAGTTTGAACAGGTCGGTGTTGCTGCTCTAAAAGCCGTTCGAGAAATTGTTAAGAAACAAGAGCGAATGTTGACGCTCGCAAGCTATTACGCCGAGACAGAAACAGGAACTTTGCGCAAAATTACCTTGCCTCTGCCTTATATTATTGAAGAAATTCAACGAACTTTAGAAAGCCAAAGTGCGCAAGCTGAACCGACAGGGCAGATTACCTTTGCTCAAATTGGACATATTCGGCCGTTACCTTATCGTTTAATGGTCATGCTAAATCTGGATGCAGGGCAATTTCCAAACCGTGATACCCATGTTCCATTTGATTTAATGGATGCACTGCGTCAACAGTTAGGTGACCGCTCTCGACTTGAAGATGATCAAGGTGCTTTTTTAGATGCACTATTATTAGCCCAAGACAATTTATGGCTGTTTTATAACGGGTTTGATGTGAACGATGGTGAGATGCGAGAACCTTCCAGTATTCTTCAAGAGTTCCGTGAACACCTTGCCTTGATTGTGAAAGCTGAAGGTGACGTACCTGAAAATGTTGTCCTTGAAGGGATTGAGATTCCATCACAGTTAACACAACTCTATCACCTACATGATTTACAGCCCTTCGACCCGAAAGGTTTTACTCTAGAAAAAAGTGTTATCCGCTACCAAGATCACTGGTTTAAGGTCGCTTCACAAATTCAGCAAGTCTCAGGAAACCGTCAACCTTGGGCGAATACGACCTATCCGCTACAAGCCCCTGATATGCTGGTTTTAGATAGCCAGCAGTGGATACAGGATGTGACGTTCCCTGCACGATTATATTTGAAAACTTTAGGGGTAGAAAACTTAGGAAGTGTCGGAGTGCTCGACCAAAATGAACCTTTATTATTAGATGGTTTAGGGCGTTATGCGATTCGACATTTTTTACAGCAATCTGAACAGCACGCACAACCAGAAGTATTAATTGATCAGTTGCCTGTAGGCAAAGTCAAATATAGTGCATGGCAACAAGGTGTGTTTGAGCAAGAATGTTTGCTTGAAAGCCTTCATCAATATGCACCAGCAGTGACACCAACGACTCAGCGTATTTGGCGCATTGCTAAGCAGCTTCATATGAATATTACTGTTCCAAAGTCTGAAACTCAGGATTGGGTCAGTATGGAGCCTTCAAGTGCCCGAGCAAAAAGACGTGCGAAAGTCTGGTTGGAACACTTACTTTGGTTAGCTTATTTGAATGAGGGAAGTGCAGGAGCTGAAAAACGTCGTATCGTGGTTTTTAGCGATCAAACAGTGATTTGTAGTGGTGTTAGTTCTGAGCAAGCTCGGCAATATTTACAGCCATGGTTTAAAATCTGGCGTCATGCACAGCAACAACCCTTGGTTCTACCAGCAGCCTTATTATTAAAACCATTAGAAAAAGCCAAAGCATATCAGTGGGAAACAACAAATCAGGCAGAAAAAGCAAAACTGGATGAGAAGAGCTACACTGAGCTGTTAAAATACTGGAATGAAACAGGGTCATTTACCACAATGGATATGACTCAAAATGAAGCTTGCAAGTTGCATCGAGACTGGAGCTTTATTTTACAAGAACAAGATGCGCAAGCTTTGCTTCAACATGCTTGTGATGAGTTTGCGTATGATCTGTATCATCCAGTTTTTCAATTTCAACATTCGGAGTAAGACATGAACTCAAGAGTACAGGTGTCTTATCAACCTATTATTGATATTGAATTTAGTGGCTTACACTTAATTGAAGCTTCGGCAGGTACAGGAAAAACCTATACCTTATCAAGTTTGATGGTCCGTATCTTTCTTGAAAAGTACTTGCCTAGACAAGTCATTGCGACCACGTTTACCCGTGCTGCCGCTGCTGAGTTAAAAAGTCGTATTCGCGCCCGTTTGGTTGAAACGTATCGTTACTTAGAGACCAAGCGCAGTTTTACAGAACACGAATTAATGATGCAGGCCGAGCAAGAGCCTGATTTATTACTCCAACATATTTTAAAAAGCTTCGCGACGCGTATTGCCTATGCGTGTGAACGTTTAAAACTAATCATCGATCAGTTAGACGAGTTATTTGTCGGAACACTCGATAGCTTTAGCCAAAAACTATTACGTGAGTTTGCCTTTGAGAGTGGCAAAATTGAACGTGCTCAAATTACCGATGATGCTAAAACTTATAGCCGACAATTGATTCATGATGTTTTGCGTGAATGGATACAGTCTCAACCTCAGACCGTGATTGATGCGTTGTATCTAGCAGGAGAGTTAAAAAGTGTCGATGGTTTTGTCAAACTGGTCGAAGACTCTCTTAACTTTAGTTCTGCTCATTTTAAACTTCCTGAAAAACCAATCATTCAATTTGAACAACTTGCTCAGCTCAAACAGTTAGCGACAGAAATTGACTTAAGCCTTTTAGAGCCGTACTACCAGCTTGATGGCGAACACTATAAACATGTAAGCGGCACAATATTTCGTAATGGTGCCTTTAATAAGCTATTTAGCGAGTGTTTACCGCAGCTTTTACAAGTTCTAACGCAAAGCGACAGCATTTTAGTTTTTGATGGTTCTTTGACTGCCCAACGTGAGCTTGTTTTTAAGTTTTTAGGTCAACTTGCCGATCAGAAAGTTTTCAAGAAATGTCCTGCTGAAATTTCAGATGGTTTCTATCAACATCCTTGTATTCAACAGATACAGCATTTATTTGGCGTGTTGAAAAACTACGCCGAGCAGTTCGACCAGCTTCATATTTTTTTAAAAGCTTATTTGTGTGTAGAAGTTAAAAAACGTTTGCCTCAGGTTTTACAAAATAAAGGCGAAACTACTTTTTCTCAGCAAATTCGGACACTTTCTGAAGCTTTAAAAGGTGAACAGGGGCAGCGTTTTGCTGTATTTGTTCAGGCGCGTTATCCCTTAATTTTGGTTGATGAATTTCAGGACACTAACCAAGATCAAGACGACATGCTGGCGAGCATTTGGCGCCATCCAGAGCGCTACCAAAAAGGTTGCATGATTATGGTGGGGGACCGTAAACAGGCAATTTATGGTTTTCGTGGTGGGGATATGCTCACCTTTTTAAATGCCTATAAAGATATTCAAACCAAACATGGTCGTGAATATAAGTTAATTCATAACCATCGTTCTGTTGCAGATCTGGTTGAAGTGGTCGATGCCTTATTTCAACGACAAATGGATTTTGGCGAAGAGGTTCAATATGACCCAATTCGAGCAGGAACCCGACCTCATCCTGTACTGATTGAGCAGAACAATCATAATCCTCATCCTTTACGTTGGCTCATGCTCAAAGATAAAGAAACTGAGGCACAGCAAGTTGCTTGGAAGATTCGGGATCTACTCAACCAGTCACATGCTGGACAACTATATTTTCAAAAAGATGCTCAGACTCAAACTCTAAACGAAGATGATATTGCGGTATTGTCTCGTAATCATGATGGCCTCGATAAAGTTCAATTTGAGCTAGAGCGTTTAGGAATTCGAGTTAACAGACCATCAAAACGAAGTGTTTTCGATTGCACGATTGCCCAAGACGTTGGTGCTTTGCTGACTGCCATACTTCATCCTTACGATGAGGCAAAAGTGAAGCGAGCTTTAATTAGTCGTTTATTTGCCATGGATTTAAAACAACTCTTGCAGCTTGAGCAGACAGCCGAAGGGTTAAGCCAGTTTATGACCGGTTTTGACACTATTAGAGAGTTGTGGTCCGCTCAAGGCTTTTTAGTGGCATGGCAGCAATGCCTCATCCAGTTTGATATATGGCAAAATTTGGTCGCTGCCCAAAGTAAAGATAATGAACGGGTTGTGGTGAACTTGCGTCATTTGACTGAAATTTTGAGTCAGCACAGTGAGAAATACTCAGGCGCGCAAAACCTCTATCACTGGTATCTTAAACAGTTGGGTTCTCCTCTTGATCGTGATTGGGAGTTAGAACGTAAATTGTCGAGTGAGGCTGGCGTTCAGCTCATGACAATTCACCAGTCAAAAGGACTGGAATTTAAGATTGTTTTCTTATTAGGTGCAGACAAGCCCTTTCGAGAAAATAACAAAACTCTGAATTTTTCGACCCAAGATGTAGTCCAGCCAGACTCAAGTCAGACCTTGACTCAACGTGTAGTTGCGATTGCTGATAAGACTTATTTGAATGAAGTTGAACTTAAGCAGCACGAAGAACGAGCGCTTGCTGAACAGAATCGCCTTTGGTATGTCGCTTTAACGCGAGCAAGCCACCGCGTCTATGCACTTTTACAAGATATAGACGGTAAATCAGTATCAGGCCTCGCGTTTTGGAAAAATAGGGCTGAGCCTTTTCAACACCGTTGCTGTACGGATGAAATGGTTTTGGAGCAGATTCCACAGGCAATTCATTTAGCCAAACAATCAACTATTATTGAAATACAAGCACAACGGTTTCCTGAACAACGTTTTTATTCGAGAGGTAAAACCAGTTTCAGTTACTTGGCACAGCATTTAAAACATAAAGCTGGCACAGATTTATTGGCGAGTCAGAGCAATGATGCTGTATTAGCAGAAGATGAGCTGGATTTAATTAACACTGCTGAAGCAATCAGTGCTCAGCCGATTGACTGGATAAAGAGTAACTTCCCTCGAGGAACGCTTGCTGGTAATTTCTTGCATGAAATATTTGAGCATATTGATTTTCAATGTTCAGATGACTGGATCATAGAAATACGTCGCCGTTTTAAAAATGACTATAGTAGTCTTTGGCAAGATTTACTTAATAAATATATAGAGAGCTTCCCAGAGGAAGAAGATGCCGAGAATCTGCTTTACCAGTCCGTTGCAGAGTGGCTAAAAGATGTCTTGCGAACGCCGCTTTATCAAGGTTTCCGACTAAATCAGCTCCAACAAGAACAGCATTTGTCAGAGTTTCCTTTTTATTTGGCATTGTCAGATCGGGTTTTAGCCATGAAACGTATTCAGCAACTCTTTGCTGAGTATGGTTTGAATATGCCTGAATTACTTGAAGCTCGCTCGGCACGCTATCTTAATGGATCTATCGATTTGGTTTATTTTGATGGGCAGCGTTACCACATTGCCGATTATAAAAGTAATTATTTAGGAGATGATCTTGCAGATTATCGTAGCGATAGCATTGCTCAAAGTATGTCTTTGGCAAGTTACTGGCTACAGGCAGGTTTATATCTCGTTGCATTACATCGCTATTTGCAAGTCAAAATGCAGGATTATCAGATTGAGCAACACTTAGGTGGGGCAACTTATCTTTATTTACGTGGCATGAATGGTGAAGCTGAGCAGGGCTATTATTACTGGCAGCCTAGCATTGAGTTTATTCTGCGTCTTGATGCCATTTTAGGGTATTTTGCTGAGGATAAAATTGCATGAAAAATGCTGATAAAGTATGTAATTTTAATATTAACAAATATTTGGCATGTGGATAAACCTGTCTACAACCATGTGGACAAGCGTGTGGAAAACTAGGTGGATAAGTGTGTGGACAATATAAATAGCTCTGAACAAGCCGATTTAAGCTGGTTAACAACGTGGAGTAACTTCTTAAATCAGGCTCCATTTACTGAGCAATCGCAAGGGCCAGAAGCCACTTCTTACTTGCAGCAGCTTATTGAAGCGAGCTTACAAGGCGATAGCTGTATTGATGTCAGTTCTGAGCAAATTGCAGCACTTGGTCAGCTTGCTATATCTGCCGATCAAGCAACCTCAAATGTTGCCCCATGCATCTACGATGAGCAGGGGTTGGCATTATACCGATATTGGCACCTAGAGCAACGCCTTGCAGAACAAATTTGTCGATTAAAGCAACAATTAATTCAACCTGTATCTTGTGATGACTACTTAGACCTACTCACAGACCCGCATCAACAGGCAGCTTTACAAATGGTTGCTCGGCAGAGCTTGAGTATTATTACGGGTGGGCCAGGTACGGGTAAGACCTATACGCTTGCACGTATTATTGCAGTGCTTAGCCAAGCAATTCCGAATATTCGTGTGGCGATGGCTGCTCCAACAGGTAAAGCCGCACAGCGCATGCAAGAGGCCTTACAGAACTCGTTTAATGACCCTAAATTGCTTGAGTCTGGATTAGTGAGTGAAGAACTAAGGAATCAGGGAACACAAACGATTCACCGACTATTAGGGATGGGACATAGCCAAACACCACGGTTTAATCAAAAACAACCGCTTCCTTATGACGTGATTGTTGTGGATGAGGCTTCCATGCTGGATTTAAATCTGGCTACTCTTCTATTTGAGGCGGTGCCAGAATCTTGTCGAATTATTTTATTAGGAGATGCAAATCAGCTCGCTTCCGTTGATGTAGGTGCAGTACTTGCTGACTTGCAACAAATACAGGCACTCGCCGACAACAGAGTACAATTACAAACTAGTCGCCGTTTTGCTGAAGGGGCGTTGATTGGGCAGGTGGCACGTTTTATTCAAATGCAAACCAGTCAGATCAATCATGAGCAGGTTTTGCAACAGTTTGAAATCGACATTGTTCAGGTTTCAGAGTTACGTTCAATTCCTTTAGAAGTTGATATGCCAGATGTGGTTCAGCTTGAGTATTTGCCAGAAGGGAATCACGCAGAAGTTGAAATTTATTATCAGAAGCTCATGCTCGGTTTCCAAGGATATGTAAAAAGCTTAAAAAATTATTTAAAAGAAGAACGCTCGATTGAACAGGTCCAAAACGTAGTAAAAGCATTTGATGACTACCGTATTTTAACGGCTGTTCGTCATGGTCCATTTGGGTTGCAACAGTTAAATCAATATGCGCAGCGTTGGATACAGCAACAACTTTCAATAGTGACAGCAGGGGGATGGTATATTGGCCGTCCGGTCATGATGACTTATAACGACTATCAGCTTGGTATTTCAAATGGAGATATTGGTTTGTGTTTTGAACATAGAACTCAGCCTCAGCAGTTTGAAGTATATTTCCCAAGTTTGAATAAATGGGTCGCTGCAAATCGATTACCTAAAAGTATTCAAAGTGCATTCGCTTTAACGATTCATAAATCGCAAGGGTCTGAATTTACACACACTGCTGTCGTTCTAGATCAGGCTGCAAAGAATTTATTAAGCCAAGAGCTTATTTACACTGCGATTACACGTGCTAAAAAAGTAGTGAGTCTTTTGGTTCATCCTGAAGCTTTACTACAGTCCTTTACAGTTCGTACGACACGAAAAAGTGGTTTAGTTCAGAAAGTTAATCGGTTAGTTCGTTAAGCCAAACTTAATATTTTCACCCTTGTAAGAAAAAGCTTACATAGATTCGAGATATTTGCTGCTAGAGTACACCCCACGTTTTTGAGATTATAAACGCACAACGAGCTTGGCAAGGAATGTCGGGCAAAATCGCACAATAATAATAGCTTAAGTCGAGAGACTGCGAACTTACAATGATGTAAGTGTATAAAGAGGAAACTTACAGCCGCTAAGCCTTGTAGTTTTGGGAGAGACTACAGGGCTTTTTTATATTCTCAATTTTATTTACTTCTAAACAATGATTAGAAAAGTTCGGATTTAAGCCAATATTGAGTGTAATTTCTTTTAAAAATTTATATCAGTAATATCAATATATTTATCTGTAATATGATTTTTAAACAGCCATTTTTCCTGTGAATTGTTAAGTTAAATGTTATACAGAACTGTACGATAATGGGGCAAAAACCGTTATCTATTAAATATTAGACAGACCTGTACGTTTTTGCTTACATGATGATAAGAAAAATACTACTTTTCTTCATAATTGGATGTGTCACAATACATCACATAAGGAAATAGAAACAAAGACACTGGAAGTGAGTTAAAACAACAAGAAGGATGTGACTAGCATCTCACTAACGATAATAAAAACAGAAATAACACGATAAACAAAAACTACAGCGCAAAAAACCCAAGCAGAAATGCTTGGGTTTTTTATTTGTTTACACTAAGTTCGTTTCATGAGAGTCGCTACCAAACAAAGATCGGCGTTGATCTCTAGGAATACGTGGACATTGAGTTGAAATCTGATAAAGCACGTTGGCTAAAGCTGGAAGGTGAGTTCCTACTACAGATTTGCCCGTTGTTAATAGAGAAACACTAATATCTCTTTCAGGATCGGCCCAACATAAAATATTGGAGAACCCTAAGTGGCCAAAAGCTTGCCC
The DNA here is from genome assembly GCF_000399665.1 of Acinetobacter calcoaceticus ANC 3811. Lineage (GTDB taxonomy): Bacteria > Pseudomonadota > Gammaproteobacteria > Pseudomonadales > Moraxellaceae > Acinetobacter > Acinetobacter calcoaceticus_B. Next base: position 2,613,212 of record NZ_KB976986.1, on the reverse strand, counting down.
CGTCATTGGGCCAAACAAACCAACTGGATTACTGCCTAACATTGGACCTAATGCATAGCGCATTGGAATTAATAAAGTACGATCAATATTAACGCCTGTAGTCGGTAGTGTTGCTCTGAAAATTGTTTTCTCACTGAAGATTTGCTGACCGCCATAGCTTCCTCCACTTAAAAGCATTTCAAAGAAACGTCCAGCTTGTTCTGCACTGGTATAAATGTTGCCGGCTGGGCAAATTGTGTCCATAAAACGGTTATCGTTAGTGACATCAACTGCAAGTTGCAACCCTCCACCTAATACATGGTTGAGGTAGTGATCGGTGCCAAGGCGAGGGTGTAGACCCGTTGCACAGTTTAAGGCAACCTCTGAGCGGTATTCTGGTTTTAAGCCATAATTGAAATAAGGCATTCCCATCGGTTTTTCGATAGTTTGATGTACAAATTCACGTAAATCTTGACCAGTCACCCGTTCAATGACTTCTCCTAAAATATAACCCGCCGTCACAGCATGATAGGCAAGATGGTTACCAGCAGGAGACACAGGTTTTGCAGCATATAAACGTTTTAAAATTTCGTCCTTATCAAATAGAAGTTCGGGCGTGACATCGCCATCAATATAGGGAATGCCTCCACGATGTGCTAATAAATGAAAGATCGTCGCACGACGCTTACCGTTAACACCATATTCGGGAATATAGTAGCTCACAGGATCAAGCAAATTGATTTCGCCTTTTTCATCTAATAGATGAATCAGCATGGCGGTGATCATCTTCGATGCTGAAAACAGACAAACGGGCGTATCAGGAGTCGCAATCAGAGCATTCTCTTGTAGTCCCGCTGGAGAATTTCCTTGAGCATATCCAATGCTTCTGTTGAGCAAAATTTTACCTTGTCTACGTAAGCAGAAGGTAATGAGTGGATAATTTCCAGTTTTATATAGTGCTTCTATACTTTTCCAGATTTTGTGAATCTGGCGTTCAGTCATTCCACCCTGTTCAGCAGAAATTTCATCTTGACGACGAATAACTTGCTCAATATTGTCCGGTACTGGACAAGTGTTGGTTGAAAAAATTTTCACACGTCCCTCGCGCTTCTTTCTTTTTATTCAAAGGTAGTGTGCAGGGTTAATATGCTCGTGTCAGTGTCTAAAATGACAAGTTACTGAAAACAATTTTGCAATCCACCCATAGATACCTTAAAATAGATAACTTGCTGTAGTGATGCACGGCAGTCAGTTGCCTCAACTGATTCATATCGTTAACTTTTTTTAAGCATCTCGGAGAAATCGAATGGCTTTAACTAATGCAGACCGCGCAGAGATCATTGCTAAATTTGCTCGCGCTGAAAATGACACTGGTTCACCAGAAGTACAAGTAGCTTTATTGACTGCTCAAATCAATGATTTACAAGGTCACTTTAAAGCTCACAAACACGACCATCATAGCCGTCGTGGTTTGATTCGTATGGTTAACCAACGTCGTAAATTGCTTGACTATTTAAATGGTAAAGACCACGGTCGTTACACTGCTTTGATCGGTGCTTTAGGTTTACGTCGTTAATTCGATTTTCACTTTGTTTTCGCTATTTCGCATGTCGCAATGCTTTATCGCTGAAAAGAGAGTTTCACTTAATTTTAGGTTAAGTGATGTTTAGAAGGGGCGCTTGTGCGCTCCTTCTTTGCGTTTAATATTATTTAAAATTTTTGGCCTAGTGTGATGGCTTCTAAGCTTTGTCATTTATCTACCAATAGTTGTAGTCTGAATGCCAAACCTTAGGGGTCTCACTAGAATAAAATTAGGAAAATACAATACATGTCAATGTTTAATATCGTTCGTAAAGAATTCCAATATGGTCAACACACTGTTGTTTTAGAAACAGGTCGTGTTGCACGTCAAGCAAATACCGTTTTAGTTACAATGGGCGGCGTAACTGTTTTAGTTGCAGTTGTTGCTCAACCAAAAGCAAAAGCGGGTCAAGACTTCTTCCCGTTAACAGTGAACTACCAAGAAAAACAATATGCTGCGGGTCGTATCCCTGGTGGTTACGGTAAACGTGAAGGTCGTCAATCTGAAGCTGAAACTTTAATTTCACGTCTTATTGACCGTCCAATTCGTCCATTGTTCCCAGAAGGTTTCTATAACGAAATCCAAGTGACAGCGACTGTTGTTTCTTCTGACAAGACTATGGATGCTGACATTGCTGCAATGATCGGTGCGTCAGCTGCAATGTCAATTGCAGATGTTCCATTCCGTGGTCCAATTGCAGGTGCACGTGTTGGTTTAATCAACGGCGAATACATTCTTAACCCAACCCACGAACAATTGAAAGAAAGTGATCTTGATCTTGTGGTTGCGGGTACTGAATCTGCGGTACTGATGGTTGAATCTGAAGCGAAAGAACTTTCAGAAGACCAAATGTTAGGTGCTGTACTTTTCGGTCATGACGAAATGCAAATTGCTGTTCAAGCAATTAAAGAATTTGCTGCTGCTGCTGGTGCAGTTGAATCAACTTGGGTTGCTCCAAGCAAAAACGAAGCTCTTCTTGAGCAATTAAAAGCAGCTTTCGAAGCTAAAATTTCTGAAGCATATACGATTGCGGTTAAACAAGATCGTTATGCAGCACTTGATGCACTTTATGTAGAAGCTGTAGCTCAGTTCGTTCCTGAAAATGACGAAACTGGTATTGCTGATGAAGTAAACGAATTATTTGAAGACCTTAAATACCGTACAGTTCGTGACAATATTTTGTCAGGTAAACCACGTATTGATGGTCGTGATACCAAAACTGTTCGTGGTATCGACGTTCAAGTGGGTGTGTTGGGTCGTGCGCATGGTTCTGCATTGTTCACACGCGGTGAAACTCAAGCGTTGGTAACAACGACTTTGGGTAATACTCGTGATGCATTAATGGTTGATACTTTGTCTGGTACGAAAACAGATAACTTCATGCTTCATTACAACTTCCCTGCATACTCTGTAGGTGAAACTGGTCGTGAATCTGGTCCTAAACGTCGTGAAATTGGTCATGGTCGTTTAGCACGTCGTGGTGTTCAAGCTGTTCTTCCTGCTGCTGACCGCTTCCCGTACGTAATCCGTATCGTATCTGACATTACTGAATCTAACGGTTCATCTTCAATGGCTTCTGTATGTGGTGCTTCATTATCACTTATGGATGCGGGTGTTCCACTTAAAGCACCAGTTGCTGGTATCGCAATGGGCTTAGTGAAAGAAGGTGAGCGTTTTGCAGTACTTTCTGACATCTTAGGTGATGAAGATCACTTAGGCGACATGGACTTTAAAGTAGCAGGTTCTGAAAACGGTATTACTGCACTTCAAATGGACATTAAGATTGAAGGTATTACTGAAGAAATTATGGAAGCTGCATTAAACCAAGCATTTGCTGGTCGTATGCACATCCTTAATGAAATGAACAAAGTGATTTCACGCGCTCGTCCTGAAATCAGTGCTCATGCACCGACATTTGAAGTGATTAACATCAATCCAGACAAGATCCGTGATGTTATTGGTAAAGGTGGTGCAACGATTCGTGCCATTACAGAAGAGACCAAAGCTGCGATTGATATCGAAGACAATGGTACAGTTCGCGTATTTGGTGAAACTAAAGCTGCTGCTCGTGCTGCAATTGCAAAAATTCAAGCACTTACTGCTGAAGTTGAACCAGGTAAGATCTATGACGGTAAAGTAATCCGTATTGTAGAATTCGGTGCATTTGTAAATATCATGCCCGGTACTGATGGTCTTCTTCACATTTCGCAAATTTCAAATGAACGTATTGCGAACGTAACTGATGTTCTTAAAGAAGGTCAGGAAGTTAAAGTACAAGTTGCTGATGTTGATAATCGTGGTCGTATTAAATTGACTATGAAAGACATTGAACAAGCATAATTGTTCTAGTGACATGAAAAAGTCCGCTTGATGCGGACTTTTTTTATGGCATGATGCAAGTAATACAAAAACAGATCGTTGTGGTATGCAGGTTTATTACTTTTATCGCCATCAAAGCGACGGCTATGTCTTTTTAAGCCGTGAACAGCATAGTGAACATGTTCTGGAGTTTTTCTGGATTGATAGTGTCAGAACGGATGTGGTTAACCATAACGAAGAATGGCAACACGAGATTCAAAAGCTTTCAGGCGTTGTTATTAATGAATTTCATATGCGGGATATTGCCAATATAGAACATCCCTGCGCATTCGATACGCTTGAAGAGTATGACCTATTAATTTTTAAGAAGCTGGTCACACCTGACGATGAAATTAAACATGCAGAATCACAAGATAGTGTTTTTGGTTTAGCAACGACACCTATTAGTTTTATTTTGACGCCTGATGTGCTGATTAGTGTGCGCGAGCAGGGGAATAAGTCGATTGAAAACTATATTCAACGTCTCGAAAATATTTTATGCAAAACTTTAGAAGAACAAAACAAAACCCGTAAATTACCGAATTCACCCGTCGATTTATCGTTACGTCTGTTAAATAGTATGGTTGATGGTTATCTTGATATCCGTTCACCATTGACGAGAAGAGTCGAGCATTGGCAGCAACAATTGTTACAGGGTAATCGCCGTTTTAAACAATGGCACCAACTATTCCATGAAAATATGGCCTTTCAACAGGTCGAAAATTTATGTGAAGAACAAATCGAAACCCTTCAAGAATTTCGGGATGAAATTGTAGAGAATTACCACCATGTCGTTGGCGGTCACATCCGTAATTCTCAAGATATTTTACTGGTTCGTTTAAATGATTTAATGAGTCATGTTGAACGTATTCAGAAACATACTTTGCGGTTACGCAGCGCAATTCAGTCAGCCATTGATTTACATTTTTCTGCTATTGCGAACCAAACCAATGAAAACATGCGAATTCTCGCAATTATTACCGCAGTCTTTGCACCGCTTACCCTTTTAACCGGCATTTATGGAATGAATTTTGAGTTTATTCCTGGTCTTAAATCACCCGTTGGGTTCTGGATTATGCTGGGTGCCATGCTGATTAGTACGATTTTTCTGTTGTACTATTTTTATCGACAGCACTTGGTTGGACGTGGAGAAAAAAGTGTCATTGATTTGTTGGCCCAGCAGCATCGTCAAGATCGGATGAATTTGTTTTGGTTTTTGGAATATGAGCCGATTAAACAGACTGTGAAGGAATTGGAGAAGATTACTCGATTGAAATAATTTTTTATTTTTATTGAATCTTTTCCCAAATTTGCTCGAGCTAAGCGTCATCCACAACCTGAGCGAGAAAAAGCAAACCTCGTTTGCTTCGAGCGCAAGACAAACGAAGTGCGTAGCTTGCGTTCAAATATAAATTTGACCTTAGTACGCACTTCAATATCTCTGGTTTTGGCCTTGCGTAGCTTCGCTACTCATGCCAAAACAAAAGTAACGTAATTAGCTGATGGAATAGACAATGAGTGCCAGTAGGACTCCGTCGTGGCTATCTAATTTAATGAAAATGCTTCAACTGTTTTCTAAGTTGTTGTACTTCATCAATCAAATCTAGCATCACCGCAACTGCTGCCAAACTTGCGTCAAAGTCTCTTTGCAGACGATAAGCTTTACGAGCACGGGCAACATCTTCACCCATAAATTGGTGTGCTTCAGGTGTATTGTCGACTGATAAAATGTCATATTCAATTAACTGAATGATCCAGTCAGGGCTTTGACCACAAGCTTGAGCAAATTGTTGTAGATCAAATGTGGATTGTTCATCAACGACCTCTGCACTAAAGGTATGGCCGTCATATACAATTTCTCGATAATGAATGGTTGTCATAATCTTGCTCCCTAATGAGATGAACGAGGTTCGAATGAAGCGAAGGCTTCAGCCAGTTGCTGATAGGCTTGTTTTTCTTTTTCAGAATGTGCTGGGGGGAATACAATATTTAAAATTAAATAGAGATGGCCTGGCGTTTTATTTGGTATCCCTTTGTCTTTTAAACGTAGCTGTTGTCCTTGTTTTGCGTTGTGAGGTAAATTGACGTTTAAAGGTCCAGCTGGTGTTTTTACTTCAATACTCTGACCTAACGCAGCTTCCCACGGAGCTACATCTACAGTCAAATATACATCACTGCCTTCAACATGAACGCGGTCTGTGTCTTTATACTGAATTTCAATATAAAGATCGCCGTTGGCACCGCCATTGATACCACTTTGCCCTTGTCCACTTAAGCGGATTTGCTGACCTTCTTTCATACCTTTTGGTATTTTGACTTGAAGGGTTTTGCGCTGAACTTCAGGCTCGCCATAAGCATTCACGGTCGGAATTTGTAGGGTAATCTGTTGCGTTGATCCCTGATAGGCAATATCAAGATCGACTTCTATGCTGGCATGTTGGTCTTCACCGCGATAACTACGCTGTTGTCTCTGGTGTTGCTGCTGACCACCACCAAATCCTGCACCAAAGCGCCCAAATAAATCTTCAAAACCGCTAAAGTCTGCTTGTTCACCACCTGTAAAACCTTGGCGATAAAACTGTGCTCCATCAAAACCACCTTGCGCAGCGCCCTGACCAAAGTTATTGAAACCTTGAGGGTGGTCTAACATTTGGTCATATTCAGCTTTTTTTTCGGCATTGCTTAAGGTGTCATAGGCAACATTAATAGCCTGCATCTTTTCTTCTGCATCTTTTTCTTTGCTAATGTCAGGATGATATTTACGAGCTAATTTTCGATAAGCTTTTTTAATTTCATCAGCAGAGGCTTTGCGTGTAACCCCTAATTCTTCATAATAATTTTTTGCCATAATGTTTTATCACGATGATGTAGGTTTATTTCATTATGAAACGATTTTTAAAGTTTTCAATAAGCTAGATTGTATAAGAGTTGTTCTATTCCAAAATAAAATTGAGAGGAAGAGGCATAGATAAATGAGGTATATACCTCTCCTGATTTAGATGAAACTTTGATATAAGCCGTAAAGGGCAATAAGTAAAAGTAATAAACCGCATAGGCCTAATATTTTTGGATATAAATGACTGTTAGAAAGGCGACGGAAGAATATATAAACCAAAGATAATGTCAGGAAGTCTAAAACGATCCATGTCAGAGTGAGGATGGTTAGACTTAAATTTAATTGGGGCGTAATAGAGACAAATTGCGGAAAGAAAGCCGAGAAAAATATAATATCTTTAGGGTTTGAAATACCGACGAGAAAGCCTTTTTTAAAGCCGCCATTTTGTGCTGAAACTGTTTGTATCGCTTCTGGGTGAGGGGCTTGAATCACTTCTTTAAGAATACTGAAACCTAAATAACCAATATATAGACAGCCTAAAATCCGAATGATATTAAGATAACTATCGTTAACACTGAGCACTCCCTTTAAAACAAGCACTGAAATAAAAATTAAGACAAGAGATGCTAAATTTGTACCAAAAATGGTTTCAAGCGCTTTTTTATACCCTCCTTTAAGTCCAGCGCTTGCAACTAAAATCATGACAGGCCCAGGGGTAGCAATCATGATAACTACGCTAAAAATAAAGAGAAAATAATCAAAATAATTCATGGCTTTTTGAGTGTCTTATTTATTAGGCTATAAAGTAGCCTTATATTATCCTATCTAAAATAAGATATTGAAAATGATCATCAAAAGTACAGACAAATAAAAAGGCGGTATATCCGCCTTTTTATAAATTTTGAAGATTAACTCAAATGCTCACCAAATAACGCTAAAGCTTCTTCAGCAGTAAAGGTGTATTGAGTATTACAGAACTGGCAATCCATACGAATCGGGTTCTGTTCTTCTAACGTTTCATGAACAGCATCTACACCAATTTGAATAAGCGCATGTGCACAGCGTTCTTTTGAACATGTACAGCCAAATTTTAATGCTTCAATTTCTGGTAAACGAACTTCTTCTTCGTTATATAAACGATATAAGATTTCATTTGCATCTAAATTGGTGAGCTCTTCAGCTTTTAATGTTTCAGTCAACATGGTCAAGCGTGGCCATAAATCTTCATCGACCAATTTTTGCTCTTCTTCATTGTGACGTGGTAAAAGCTGAATGAGTAAACCACCAGAGCGTTTGGTCGTACTCGCTAACACAATGCGAGTTGGAATTTGTGCAGACAAATCGTAATACTGCATGAGGCAACCAGCTAAGGTTACTTGGTCAAGCGGCACAATCCCTTGATAACGCTCGCCAAATTCCGGTTCAATATTAATAAACAAAACTGGATTAACTAAAGCGCCGAGAACTGTGCTGCTGTCTGTTGCTTCAATGAAGCGTGGATCCGTTTCGTAATCCGCTAGAGCACGAACTTCACCTAAATGATTACATTCAGCCATTGCCCACTTAAAGGTGCCGCTAGCCTGGATTTGCAAGCTGATACGGCCTTTGATTTTTAGTGTACTTGCAAGTAATGCAGTCGCACTCAACATTTCACCTAGCAGAATTTTAACCGCAGGCATATAGTCACGTTGAGCTAAGATAGTTTGTAGTGCCTCTTCTAGATGAACTACTTCCCCACGAACTGGAAAGTTCTCAATATAAAAGCGTTGGCGTAAATCAGACATAATATTCTCCAGGGCCCTAAGCAGAGTATAACTATTTCGTTTTAATCAAGCTTAGGAAATGCAGCGAAGCCGCAAGCGGGACAGGGGCAGCTTTGTGCCCATTGTCCAATTATTTAGGCAATGTGAATAAGTCCTTAATATAGCCATTTTTTGAAATCTCAAGTTATTCTAGATGATCTCGTGTAATGTCGATGCGATTTGGTTGTAAATGACGCTTTAAATTCACATCGTGTTTTGATGTGGCCTGTTGCTGCGCATCACTTTCAAACAAATGCTCAAGTTCGGCTAAGGCATTACGATGTGTTTCAAAGATCTTCTGTTCATCAGTATAAATACTTTGCTGCTGTATGAGCAATTTCTCATCATAATCCCGAAAAATTTCGATATTGTTATAGGCCTGTTCATCAGAGATACCTAGTTCTCGCAAGGCGCGATAAGCCATACCTAATGAAGATAAATACGTCTCACGCCAAATGTATTCCACGCCTAAATCTCTTAAAAGATGTACATGGTGGCGGTCACGAGCACGAGCCAACAGCTTTAAATTTGGATAGTTTAATCTGAGATGGCGTGCGACATTCATTGAATCTTCAACATCATCAATCGCTAGAATAAATACTTTGGCTTTTTCAATACCCGCAGAACGCAGTAAATCTGGTTGGGTCACATCACCATAATAAAGCTTACCGCCGTATCGACGAACAAAGTCCACTTGATGAAGATTGTTGTCGATTGCGGTAAAGCCCAAATGTTGCAGGCGGGCAATACGCGCGATAATTTGTCCAAATCGACCAAAACCAGCAATGATAATCGGGTTATCTTGCTGAGGAATTTCATCATATTCAGGTGGACGTTCTTTATTAAACAGAGGAATGACCTTGGTTGCCATAAGCCAGTAAATCACTGGTGTGAGTACCATCGACAACGTCACAATAAGGGTTACTGGCTCTAATAGAGCTTCCGTTAAAATCTTCTCACTTTTTGCAAGGCTCAAAATTACAAAAGCAAATTCACCACCTTGTGCCAAGCAAGTACCCAATAGCAAACTGTTATTCCAACTGTATTTTTTATAGCGGGCAATGGCAGTCAATATTAGTGTTTTGATGAGTAATAAGCCGACTGCTCCACCAATAATGAGCCAAGGCATTTCAATGAGTAGTGACAGCTGAGTAGTCATACCCACGGTCATAAAGAATAAGCCAAGCAGTAAACCTTTAAATGGTGCAATACTCGCTTCAACTTCGTGACGAAATTCTGAATCTGCTAATAATACACCTGTAAGGAACGCGCCTAATGTGGTGCTAATTCCTAAGGTATCCATAAGCAAGACAACGGCAAGAATAATAAATAATCCTACTGCTGTAATAAGTTCAGTCGCGCCACTTTTGGCAACAAAGCGGAAGAATGGACGCATCACATAGCGACTAAACAGAAACAGGCCCGTAAAGGTTGCAATAATAGCCGCAAAATAAGCAATCCCATGATGGGTTGATTCTGTTCCTGCCAATAATGGAATGATGGCAAGTAAGGGAATCGCTGCTATATCTTGAAAGAGCAAAATCGAAAAAGACTGCTGACCATAAGTCGTGTTGAGCTGCTGCTTTTCAGTCAGAAGCTGTAATACAAAAGCGGTAGAAGATAGCGCAAGGGCAAAACCAATGACAAAGCTGACAGAAAGCTGCTGCTTAAAGAGTAATAGTATGATCAGCATAAGTACGCCACCGCTAATGAGGACTTGCAGACTTCCCATTACAAAAATAGAGTCACGCATTTCCCACAACCGCTGTGGTCTTAGTTCTAAACCAATCAGGAACATCAATAAAATGACACCGAATTCGGCAAGTTCCATAATCGCTTCAGGGTCATGTGCAATATTTAAAACACTAGGACCTAGAAGAATGCCTGTAAATAAATAACCTAAAACTGTTGCTATCCCTAGGCGTTTGCCAAGAGGGACTAAAATCAGAGAAGCTCCAAGAAAGATTGTTGCTTGCAGTAGGAATGACATTCATTGCCTCGAATGTATTAGTCTTTTTTAAGTGTAAAGCCAAAAAGGCTTCTTCACACCATGATATTCAAATCATCTAATTAAATTCTTGCGGATCGACATCAATTGATAGCCTGAGTTGATGCTGTCTTGGGGCATGAACCAATTGAGACCACCATTGTCTTAAGTAAAAATGTAGGCGAGCACGATCGGCAGATAAAATCACCATGTGGGCACGGTAGCGTCCCGCTTTACGTTCCATCGGCGCTGGAATAGGCCCCCAAATATCCACAATCTCACCAGCCACTTGACGAAGTTGCTCGGCAGCTTCATTTAAAAATTGTAAGGTATAGTCACGATCTTTGGATTCTGCACGTATCAGTACTGCATAGCGATAAGGCGGCAGCAAAGCAACTTTACGTTCAGCCAGCGTTTGTTTGGCAACCGCGCGATAATCTTTTTCGATGAGTGTGGTTAGTAGTGGATGATCAGGCCTTAAGGTTTGTAAATAAACATGGCCTTTGTGTTCACCACGACCTGCACGACCAGCGACTTGCACAATCAGCTGCGCCGTACGTTCTGGCGCACGGATGTCTACACTGAGTAAACCTGCATCAATATCTAAAATGGCAACTAATGTGACATGTGGAAAATGATGGCCTTTTGCCAACATTTGAGTGCCGAGTAAAATTGTTGGTTTGTTTTGATGAATACGATCATAAATTTTTTGCCAGCTTCCGACACGACTGGTACTGTCACGATCGACCCGAATTACATCATGATCTGGAAATAGTTCTTGTAAGTGCTCTTCAACTTTAGCTGTTCCTGCACCTAAAGTTTTTAAGCTTTTTTGCTGACATTCAGGGCAATGATCGGGTAGGCGATGAATGGTTCCGCAGTGGTGGCAATGTAAATAAGAATAAGGCTGAGTATGCAAAGTAAAATGTGCATCACAATGTGGACAATTTGCTTGCCAACCACAGCTTTCACAAACCAGTACAGGTGCATAGCCACGACGGTTTAAAAAGATTAAAACCTGTTCTTTTCTAGCTAATGTATGTTTGATTTGTTCAATAAGGGGCTGGCTAATTCCATGCTGTTTTTTAACAATTTTAAGGTCTATCAAATGCATTTTAGGCAAAAGTGCATGTCCAGCACGTTTGTTGAGTTGCAGTCCAGTTAATTTGCCAGTTTCAACCAAATAATAACTATCAATACTTGGTGTTGCGGACCCTAAAATAACAGGGCAGCTTTGCAAGTGGCCGCGATACAGTGCGACATCACGCGCATGGTAGCGGAAGCCTTCTTGTTGCTTATAAGACAGATCATGTTCTTCATCTAAAATGATGAGGCCCAAACGTGGCAGAGGTGTATAGATGGCAGAGCGTGTTCCTAAAATAATAGAGGCTTTTCCGGTCTGTGCCTGTTGCCATGCTTGCAGGCGTTTAGAGTCATTTAAGCCAGAGTGTAATAAAGCAATGTCGCAGTTAAAACGAGACTTAAAACGGGAAATAGTTTGAGGGGTTAGACCAATTTCAGGTACTAACACCAGTACTTGTTTACCTTGTTTTAGTACCTCATGCATGATGTGCAAATAAACTTCAGTTTTACCGCTACCTGTTAAACCATCTAGCAAAAATGCTTGGTATTGATGCTGGGCTTTAATGACATGTTGAGTCGCTTGCTTTTGATCTTCATTTAGCGTGAGCGGCATTTGTGCCAATTGAACAGGGGTAGGGCTAAAGTCGTGTGGTTCGAGCGTACAATCTACCAGCCCTTTCTTTTGAAGCGCTTTAAGCGTTGCTGTTTCTACACCACTTAAATTTAGAATATTTTCTGTAGTTCCAGCAGGATGTAATTTCAAAATCTGATAGGCATCTTGTTGCTTCACCGAGCGTTTAAGCAGAGTTTCGACATCGTCACAGGGAGTGATTTTCCATAGATGGAATAAAACATCCATCGGTTTACCCTGACGCAATAAAGCTGGAATAGCCGTTTGCATGACCTCACCAATTGGAAATTGGTAATATTGTGCGGACCATGTCAATAAACTTAAAAGTTGTTCATCTAAAATAGGTTCTTCATCTAAAAGTTCAGAAATGGCTTTAAGCTGAAATTTGCCCGTAAATGGCTCATGTGGATTTACTTTTTCAGTAATGATGCCGATCAGGTTTTGGCGTCCAAATGAAATGGCGACGCGTGAGCCTACGTGAGCCCGTTCATATTGTGCTTCGGTGAGTGTATAGTCAAAAGTGTCGTACAGATGCACAGGTACGGCTACACGCACACGATAAACAACTGAATCAGGCTTTGGCGTTATGGTCATAGAGGCTCATTTCGTCAATTTTAAAAAACGGCATAGCGTCGTGAAGAGGACTTGGGTATTCTACACAGGCTATAGAACGAATATGAATGATTGCGTAGCATAGATGCAACAGCAGCGACTATTATTTTTGGAAAATTAGAACATTACCATGCCTGCATATCAATTTACTGCCATTGATGCTTCAGGGAAGCAGCAAAAAGGAGTGCTTGAGGGAGACTCAGCACGCCAGATTCGCCAACAATTACGCGATAAAGCATGGACACCAATTAGCGTTGACCCTGTTGAACAAAAAGATAAACATCAGAGTCAGGGGTTATTTCAAAAAAAGTTCAGTGCTTATGATTTGGCACTCATGACCAGACAGCTTTCTGTTTTGGTTGCAGCCGCAATTCCTCTAGAAGAAGCATTGCGTGCCGTGAGTAGGCAAAGTGAAAAACCGCATGTGCAAAACCTTTTATTATCTGTCCGTTCTCGCGTTTTAGAAGGGCATTCTCTCGCACAAGGGATGCAACAATCTGGACGGTTTCCTGACCTCTATATTGCAACGGTCGCCGCAGGTGAACGTTCGGGGCATTTAGATCTAATTTTAGATCAGCTCTCGGATTACACCGAAAACCGTTCTGCAATGCAAAAGAAAGTTCAGGGTGCAATGATTTACCCGATCATTTTAATGCTGATGTCTTTTGGTATTGTGATGGGCTTAATGACTTATGTTGTGCCAGAGATTGTAAAAACATTTGACCAAAGTAAAGATGCTCTACCGTGGATTACAGTTGCTTTAATGAAAGCCAGTGATTTTATTCGGCATGCTTGGGTGTTTATTATTATTTTTGCAGTTGTGGGAGTGGTCGCATTCGTAAGATTTTTAAAAACCACTGCTGGGCATTACGCTTTTGATCGATTAACACTCAAATTGCCATTATTCGGTAAACTGTCACGTGGTATTAATTCTGCACGATTTGCCAGTACCTTATCTATTTTGACGCGTTCCGGCGTGCCTTTGGTGGATGCCTTAAAAATTGGTGCAGCAGTGACTAGTAACTGGGTCATACGTGATTCAATTGCCCATGCAGCTGAGCGTGTGACAGAAGGTGGTAACTTGAGTACACAGCTTGAGCGTAGTGGTTATTTTCCACCAATGATGGTACAAATGATTCGAAGTGGTGAGGCATCAGGCGAACTGGACCGCATGTTAGAACGTGCATCGACCATGCAAGACCGTGAGGTTACAACATTTATTTCAACCTTACTGGCATTACTTGAACCACTTATGCTGGTTCTAATGGCAAGCATCGTACTGGTTATTGTAATCGCGGTTATGCTACCAATCGTAAATATGAACAATATGATTTAATAACTTTGATATTAGAGATAATGATGAAAGTAAAAAATATTCAAAGCGAAACAGCGATGGAACAACATAGTGAATCTGCGGTTTCAAATCAGTTTGAGCCAACGTGCCATTCCGAGCATAGCTCTGCATCAGATGTTTGCTCCTCAAGCGTAGCTTTCGGACTTGCGGCACGTTCGAGCGGTGCTCGAATGAAACGTGCCTCAGGCTTTACGCTCATTGAAGTCATGGTCGTGATTGTAATTTTAGGCGTGTTAGCAGCGTTAATCGTACCAAATGTCATGGGGCGTAGTGAAAAAGCTAAAATTGATACTACCCAAATTACATTAAAAGGTGTGGCAGGTGCTTTAGATCAGTACAAGCTTGATAACGGACACTTCCCAACCATGCAAGAAGGTGGACTAGATGCTTTAGTTAATCAACCTGCAACAGCGAAAAACTGGATGCCGGGTGGCTATGTAAAAGGTGGTTATCCTAAAGACAGCTGGAAAAATGATGTTCAATATGTCATTCCAGGGGCTGATGGTCGCGCTTTTGATTTGTACTCATTTGGAGCAGATGGTAAAGATGGTGGTGAAGGTAATGACGCGGATATTTATTATCAACCTTAATTGAAAATATAATAGAGATTATCAATTCAGTTAAAAAGACAACCCGATAAATTCGAATTGATAATCTCTCTCAAGCAGAAAAATATAATAAATACATGAAAAATATAAATTAAAATTAATAATCATATTTGAGATTTATAATAAGAATTATTCCCATATTTAATAGTTACAAGAAAGTTAAAATGTAGAGAAAAATAAGCTATATATTTAAAAGAAAGCTTTGCATAATAAATAAAAAGCACTTTATTCCATTAAAAAGGAGAGATTAAATGAAAGCATTTCTCATATTAGATGAACTGACTCAGTTCCATTGGGTAATGCTCAAGTCTGTCCTGTTGATTTTGGGCTTATTGCCAATCGCTGAAGTTTTCTTAAAGCTATGGCTGAGTACAGAGGGAAGTAGCCAAATTATGATTGGTTTCTTCGCATTAAGTATTGTCAGTGCATGGTTGATGGTGAGCTTTTTTACTGCATTAAAAGCGAGTGTCTGGCAAGCTAAACAAATATCTACTCAATATGAGCAATTACTTTTTAAAGCTTATCGTTATGTACCCATGGTCTTTTTATCGAGTTTAGTTGCTTATTTATCTTTGCAATTATCGATCGCTTTTTAATGATGTTTTAAAACTAAATTTTTAGAAAAACGTAGACTAAATATCTACGTTTTATTGTTTTAAACAGGTTCTACCAATAGTGCAGTGATTTTACGGACGACAGGCAAGACTAAGAGTAGCGTTGGAAAAGCAATTAGCCAAGAAATTGCCCATGCAGACATCCATACATAAAGGGAAAATTCTTCTAATCCTAAACTTCTTAAAGTGCTGACCATGGACACTACAAAAGTCATAATGATCGATAGAAGAAAGGGTAAAACAATAGCTGCATAGCGACTTGGAAGTTTCTTAAAATTATAGAAAGTTTTTTGGTTTTGCATTTTGACTCCGTAAACAAACAAACGCCTGTACCATTCAAAGTATCAAAATATTTTGAACAAATAGCTTCATGCATTGTTAGGGGTATGTTGGAACGTTGATTAACGTAAACGTTTACGGCTTTTTAATCAGCGGATTTAATTTAACATGAAATTTTCAAACTAAAAATAAAGTAATATTTTATTTTTGAATATTATATGTTTTTAGTTTAAGAGTTTAACAATATGAGAAAAAGTAAATGGAACAAATCGAGTGGAATGATTTTTTAAAAGTAGAGCTTCGCGTTGGTAAAATTATTGAAGCTGAAGTTTTCGAAAAGGCACGTAAACCTGCCTATATTCTGCATGTAGATTTTGGTGAAGAATTGGGTATCCGTAAATCAAGTGCTCAAATTACCAAGCTCTATGAACCACAAGATTTGATTGGTAAGTTAGTTGTTGCTGTAGTGAATTTCCCTAAAAAACAAATCGGACCTATCCAGTCAGAATGTTTGGTGACAGGGTTTCATAATGCAGAGGGTGATGTAGCACTTTGTATCCCAGAGTTTGAAGTGCCTCTGGGTACAAAGTTATTGTAATTTAGCGGCGGGATTTAAAAGAAACGTCAACTTTACGTGGACGGTACACCCAACCTAAGATCAGCAGTAATACTGCAAATCCTAACACTGGATAATCACCTAAACGGTTATAAAGGGTTTGACCTTGCATGGCAGGTAAATCGCCTCTTAAGACAAACTCTTTATCGAGCGGTGCTTGTTCAGTGATATGACCATTTTGATCAATAAACGCTGTTACGCCTGTGTTGGTTGCACGAATAAACCAGCGGCCATTTTCTTTAGCGCGCATCTGTACCATTTGTAAATGTTGCCACGGCCCAGCAGTACCCGTAAACCAAGCGTCATTAGATACAGTCACTAAAAAGTCGCTGCCTTCTGCATTGCGTCGGGTAAGGTTCGGATAAGCCACTTCATAACAAATCGCAGCAGCAAGCGCATGCCCTTTAATCATGAGTGGTTTCTGGTTGCTCTCGCCACGTGAAAAACCACTCATGCTAATATCATTTTGCATGGCTGGTAATACCCATGAGAGTAAGCCTGATAGTGGAATATATTCACCAAACGGAACAAGGCGCTGCTTTTTATAGAGACCGCTTGAATCGCTACCAGAAGCCATAATACTGTTGTAATACAGTGGGCTACCGACTTCATGAGATTTGGTAACATCCCAGTAAGGAACACCAGTTACCCATGCAGTGTGGTTCTTTTTAGCTTGTGCATCCATTGCATCCAAAAACGGTTCAATATCAGTTTGGAAGAGCGGAATTGAAGATTCAGGCCATACAATCAGGTCACGGCCCCATTCAGATTGAGTCAAACCTGCATAAATTTCTAATGTTCTAACTTGATATTCAGTCAGCCATTTTAAATCTTGTGGAATGTTACCTTGAATGAGCGAAACGCTAAGTGGCTTAGCGGCTTTAGGTTTTACAAACTGTATATATGATGCTCCCCATGCGCCCAAAACTAATAGGGCAGACGGGATAACCCAGAAAATACGCTTGCGCAGAACTTCAACTAAAGCACATGCTAATACAATGACGACGAAGGAAATTGCATAGATACCAAATAATGGTGCATAACCATCGAGTAAACGTTCAGTAAAAGCGTAACCTACAAACAACCATGGGAAACCTGTAAATACCCAAGTTTTTGCCCACTCGAAAACAATCCAGAGCGGTGCAAAAGTCAGGGGTGTTTCAGGGAAGAAACGTCGGTACACCCAAGTCTGAAGTGCGGTAAATAAGCCCATAAGCAGGGCCATAATAGCAATCATACCCACGCTTAGAAAAGCATTGGTATCGCCATATACATGGATGGAAGTGTAGAGCCAAAAAGCCCCCACAAACCATAAACCAAAGCCATAGCTCCAGCCAATAGCAAATGCTTGTTTGGCCGAACGTTTATGTAGCGATGCATAGAGTAGGGCTGGAGATAAAATTGCCAACCACCACCAATAATAAGGTGCCAGTGAAAAACTGAATACGGCACCTGAAAATAAAGCAATGAGTAAAGGAAAAATTAAAGGAAGCTGTTTTTGTTGTTGCGATGAATCTAACAGCTTTTCAAAGTATGCTCTCATTGACGTACAGCTCGAATCAGATGAATAGTGCGGGCATCTGCTTCAACGATTGTAAATAACCAATTTCCAAGCTCAACAGTTTGACCTTGTAAATCACTTACTAGACCAATCTCTTGAAGCAATAAACCGCCGACAGTTTCTACTTCATCGTCAGAAAAATCAGCATCTAAAACAGTATTGAAATGTTCGATTGGTGTAAGTGCTTGCACCATCCATGCATTTGCTACTGTGTGGTCATTGTCAGGAACAATGTACTGAGCATCTTCATCAGCAGTGTCATGTTCATCTTCAATTTCGCCAACGATTTCTTCAAGAATATCTTCGAGCGTAACAAGACCCGCTGTTGAACCATATTCATCAATCACAATGGCAATGTGAGTCTGAGTATGTTTCAACATGCGTAGAACCTGATCGGAACGCGCACTTTCTGGAACAAATAACGGTTGACGCATAAGAACTCGAATATCGACTTTGGTATTCGGTTCGGTTAGAAATGGCAGTAAATCTTTTGCGAGCAAAATCCCGACAACATTATCAGGCTGATCAGAAGAAAAGACTGGAAAGCGTGAGTGAGCAGACTCGACCAGTACATCAAGAATATCAAGTAACTGGTCATCTTCTTGCAAACTGATCATTGCTGTTCGTGGTGTCATGACTTCACGAATTTTTGTAGCTGGAAGGTCAAGAACACCTTCAAGCATGGCAACAGTATCTGGTTCTAAAAAGCGACGTGAATTTTGGACTAATTTTAATAATTCATCACGGGTTTCTGGTGCTGTGCCTAACCATTTTCGTAAGCCGCGCATTCCCCACGACGGACTTGGTTCCTCTTGCATGATCTTTCCTAAAGACTCAATCTATCAAATGAATACTTTGAATCATACCGAAGAAAACATGCTTATGCATCTATAAAACAAGCTAAAAGACAAAACGTATATTGTTATGTAAAAGCCAGTTACAGTTAACAGCGCAGTAATTTGTTTATGCTAAAATGTGAAAATTCTATTTGTTCGAGTTTGTTATGTCAGAGCAACCCATTTCACCTACTGTACAACTCAATACGCGTGGTTTACGTTGTCCGGAACCTGTCATGATGTTGCATCAAGCCATCCGTAAATCTAAATCTGGGGATGTGGTTGAGGTCTTCGCAACAGACAATTCGACTTCGTGGGATATTCCTAAGTTTTGTATGCATTTAGGCCATGAGTTGCTTTTGCAAGAAGAACGCTTAGATGAAAATGGTCATAAAGAATTTCATTACTTGGTGAAAAAGGGCTAAAGCAAATGTCCAAAGCTTTAGCATCATGGGCTTGAGTCTAATAAAAACTAAAACAATCAACATACCTCATTGCAGGACATAAAGATGAAAAGTACTCCTTTATGCTTAGGGTTTACCTTTTGTATTTTGTTCAGTTCAATTGCATGCGCAAAACCCTGTGAAATTCCTGTACAAACCATGAATGTCGCAGGTTTAAGAGTTGGACAAAATATACGTGAGTTTCAAAAGCTTCACCCTACAGTGAAACAAGTGGTGTTAGGAGGAAATAATTACCAACTAGAGTTTGCCGATGGAGTTGATCCACAGATCAAAAAAGCAGGCGTCAGTTGGGTTAATCATATTGCTTATGATCTAGATACTGAAGTAATCAATTCATTCAGTTTAAGTTTTCTTGATGGCCCTATGGCAAGTTATGAGACGGATTTAGATCTTTTTAAAAACAGAATTCTCAATACATTTAAGGTTCCCCAAAAAGGCTGGGTGCAAAAGAACAATAAATATATCTATCAATGTGATGATTATCGAATTGAGATTCATCAGGACTATGGTGCTGCACATACAGCCATTGGACCAACAGTTATGGTATTTAGTAAAAAATCGAAGATATTCTAATAAAAAAACTCCCCTCAAGTGAGGGGAGTTTTTTTAAGGAATTACATATTTGGGTAGTTTGGACCACCACCGCCTTCTGGCGTTACCCATGTGATGTTTTGAGATGGGTCTTTAATGTCACAAGTCTTACAGTGAACACAGTTTGCTGCATTAATCTGGAAGCGTTTAGAGCCATCATTATCTTCCATGATTTCATAAACACCAGCAGGGCAGTAGCGCTGTGCAGGCTCATCCCATTTCGGTAAGTTTACGTTCACTGGAATTGACGGATCAGTAAGCTTCAAGTGAGCTGGCTGATTTTCTTCATGTACAGTGTTTGAGATAAATACAGAAGATAAACGGTCAAATGTAAGTTTGCCATCCGGTTTTGGATAGTTTGGCTTAAAGCTAGTTGCATCAACAGTTTTCAATGCAGCGAAGTCTTGCTTCAAGTCATGTAAAGTGAATGGCACTTTAAAGACGTTTTGGTCGATAAAGTTAAATGCACCACCAATCCATTGACCAAATTTATGCATTGCTGGGCCAAAGTTACGGGTGTTATATAACTCTTCTTTTAACCAAGAATTATTATATTTTTCAGTGTATGAAGTTAATTCTTTAGTGAATAAATCTTCACCTTCAGTAACACGTGCAATCGCAAGGTCACCGCCTTTTTCTACACCGGCAGCAATCGCTTCAAATACAGCTTCACCACATAACATGCCTGATTTCATGGCAGTGTGTGAGCCTTTGATTTTAGCCATATTCAGGAAGCCAGCATCATCACCAATTAAGCAGCCGCCTGGGAATGTCAATTTAGGTAATGAGTTGAAACCGCCTTTCACTACAGCACGTGCACCGTAAGAAATACGTTTACCACCTTCTAAATGCTGTTTAATCAGTGGATGAGTTTTCCAACGCTGCATTTCCATAAATGGATACATGTGTGGATTTTCATAAGATAGATCAATAATCATACCCAAGCTAACTTGGTTATTTTCAATATGATATAAGAACCAACCACCAGAAGAACCAGTTTCAGCCAATGGCCAGCCTGCACCATGCATGACCAAGCCTTCTTTATGTTTTGCTGGGTCAATTTCCCAAAGCTCTTTAATCCCGATACCGTAGTGTTGTGGATCAACATCTTTATCAAGGTTGTATTTCGCAATGAGGCGTTTACCTAAGTGACCACGGCAACCTTCAGCAAAGAGAGTGTATTTAGCGTGAAGTTCATAGCCCGGAGTAAAGTTATGCGTTGGCTCGCCATCTTTACCAATACCCATGTCGCCAGTTTGAATACCTTTTACAGTACCGTCTTCATGGTAAAGCACTTCAGATGCAGCAAAGCCAGGGAAGATAGAAACTTCTAGTTCTTCAGCTTTTTGACCTAACCAGCGAACCACATTGCCGAGTGAAACCGCATAATTGCCGTCATTGTGCAATGTCTTCGGTACCATCCAGTGAGGTACTTCTTTTGAGGTAGTGTCTGAAAGTAAGAAGAAAGTTTTGTCTTCAGTGACTGGTACATTAAGAGGCGCGCCTTCTTCTTTCCAGTTCGGGAAAAGTTCATTGATGGCACGTGGCTCAAGCACAGCACCAGACAAGATATGCGCACCTACTTCAGAGCCTTTTTCAACTACACAAACAGAAAGATCAGGTAAGTTATTTTCAATCGCTAATTGACGGATCTTAATCGCAGCAGACAGACCGGCAGGTCCTGCACCTACGATGACAACGTCAAACTCCATCGATTCACGTTCGATGTGTTCCATGTAGGACTCCTCAATACTTAAAGGTGGCAACCGTCATATTCAGAAATTCGGTGCTGCCGTGAGTGTTTTAATCCATAGGCGCAAATATGCTATTGTGCCTTTTATCGTTTTGGCTAGTATAGTTTTAAACCATGATCTAGCCAATTGGCTGAGTCGTCATATTTTTTCGTCAGCAAGGCATAAACTATGGTAAATCAAAATAATTCCCCATCGGATATGGGAAAAATACCGTTATCTGATGATAAAAACTTAATGAACATTGCACAATACTTAAAAGGTGTACAGCAAAGTCACAAAAGGTCAATTCCACCTTTAGAGCAGTGGCATCCAAAGCATTGCGGCAAAATGGATTTGACGGTTAAAGCCAATGGAGAATGGTGGCACGAAGGTCAATTAATTAAGCGCCAAGCCCTATTAGATCTATTTACCAAAGTCCTATGGAAAGAAGAAGGGAAATTCTACCTGAAAACCCCCGTAGAACAAATTGAAATTGAGGTTGAAGATGAACCTTTATTAGTCAATCAGGTCGATCAAGTTGAAATTTCAGGTGATCAATTTTTACAACTGACCACGACCAATCAAGATGTGATTTTGGTTGATGCAGAACATCCAATTTTTATGCGTGAATATGCAGGGGAGTTACGTCCTTATGTGCATGTGCGTTTTGGAATTAATGCGCTTATTCAACGCCAGTCTTTTTATCACTTAGTGAACTATGGAACACTCATCGAAAAAGAGAATGGTGAAACCGTTTTAGAGTTAAAAAGTGGTAATTTGCTCTTGCAATTAGGCACTTGAGGTTTAAGCTTTAGGAAGTGAAATTTTCTGACACTTCAGTACAGCTATGACCGCCATACAGCCTCTATTTACCGATCTAGAACCTATGCCTAAAGCATCAGCAGATGCCCCAATTGGTATTTTTGATTCGGGAATTGGCGGAATGTCAGTTGCAGCGGAAATTGCCAGATATTTGCCGAATGAACGTATTGTGTATTATGCCGACACAGCCTACGTTCCTTATGGTCCACGCTCTGATGACGAAATTAGAGAACTCACGGCTCGCGCAGTCGATTGGTTATATCGCCAAGGTTGCAAAATTGCGGTGGTTGCCTGTAATACAGCTTCAGCATTTAGTCTTGACCATTTACGTGAGCATTATGGCGAACACTTTCCAATCGTTGGTTTAGTTCCAGCATTAAAACCTGCCGTATTACAGACACGTTCTAAAGTGGTTGCCGTGTTGGCAACACCTGCTACTTTTCGTGGGCAGCTCATTAAAGATGTTGTCGAGAAGTTTGCTGTTCCAGCGGGTGTTAAAGTGATGACGTTAACTAACCTTGAACTTGTTCCTTGTGTAGAAGCGGGACAGCAAATGGGTGAGACTTGTTTAAACGCATTAAAAGAGGTTTTACAGCCTGCCGCTGAGCAAGGTGCAGACTATTTAGTGCTCGGTTGTACGCATTATCCTTTCTTAAATGAGGCAATTCATCATCTTTTTGATAACCAATTCACACTGGTTGACTCAGGGGTAGCCGTTGCTCGACAAACAGCCCGTATTTTAATAAAAAATGCGTTATTATGTGACCAAATAGGTCAGAATGTTGCACGTATTGAATGTTATGTCAGCGGTAATAATGCCGAGGCATTGCAACCAGTTTTACAACATATGATTCCACAAGAGTTAACTTGGACACTTCATAATCTGAACTGATCTTTTAGCATCATTTAGAAAATAGTGTTTTTTTATATTTATTATTTTATTTGGGGCGGTTCATGATCTTGGCTGATTTTAAGTCACATACAGATCGTGGGGCGAAAGGGTATTGTTATGCTCGATACACGCTATCAGATTTTTATTTCAACGTCTGGCCGCGATATGCAGCCAGAGAGAATGGTTTTGTCTCAAACCTTGGTGGGGATGGGTTTCTTTGCTTGGGGACTAGAACATCGAACACCTTTAACAACCACACTTGCACGTCGACAAATTGATGAATGTGATTATGTAATCTTACTTCTAGGAAGTCAGTATGGAGAACAATCGATTTCTGGTGTGAGTTATCTGTCTTTAGAATATGAATACGCGTTAAGTCAGGCTAAACCTATTATTGTGTTCATGCATGAACAGCCTGAAAGTCGTGAAATAGATTTACAAGAAACACATCCACAACTTAAAGATAAATTTCTCGCATTTAGAAAAAAGTTATTACACGAAGCAAAGCATATTTTTTACTTTAAAACTCCACGCGAATTGGAGTTGGCTGTCCGTTTAAATATACCTTTAATGGTTGAGCAACATATGGGACAAGGCTGGGTTCCTGCTCATCAAGCTCAGCAGTTAGAAGATGAAATTAGACTCTTAAGAAGTAAAATTTTGCATTTAGAACAGCGAGTAACCGAGCCATCAACTCAGTTAAAGGAAGTTGAACCACAAGATATTTTTGCATTTGAATATCAGATTCAAGCATTTCAGGATGGCAACTTTAAAGAGCTTAAACGACAACGACAAATGACATGGTCTCAGTTGTTGAGCGTGCTGGCAAAGCGCTTTGAAACAGCTGTGCCAGAAGAAAATTTTGGAATTTGTCTGAATGAATATTTAAATCAGGCAGGCTTAGAAGATGCCCGTCAGGAATTACCTCGTGCACATGCGGTAGCTTGTGCCCAGATTAATCACAAGGCACTGTTTCGAATTAAAAATCAAATGCAATCACAAGGCTGGATTGTCCCAACGCAAACTGAACAATCATATGGCCTATGGAAACTAACCACCAAAGCTCAAAAGATATTGCTGAGTTATAAATGGAACCATCGAGGCGTTCGATTAAAAGCTTAGAGCGATTCAATTTATATATGACACTGAAAACTGTTACATTAGTGTCATAAGATGAACTGAAAGGCATTTACTCATGTCGTTTGAACAAAAACCGAAAGTTACTGTCATTTTAGCGAATTTAGGCACACCAGATGAGGCGACTGTGCCTGCGGTGCGCCGTTTTTTAAAACAGTTTTTATCTGATTCACGTGTGATTGAAATACCGAAACTGATCTGGTGGATTATTTTAAATCTGTTTGTTTTACCTTTTCGCCCGAAAAGAGTGGCGCATGCCTATGCTTCAGTATGGTCAGCAGACTCGCCAATGCGCGAAATTGTGTTTGAACAAGCCAAACGTGTACAGGCTTATTTAGAACAAGAAAATAAACAGTTTGATTTAACCGTTTTACCCGCAATGACTTACGGTAATCCGGGTATTGATAAAGTTTTAGAAAAATTGACGGTTAACCCACAAGAACATGTCATTTTATTGCCTTTATTTCCTCAATATTCTGCAACGTCTACAGCGCCGTTATATGATGCATTTGCCAAGTGGATTCCAGCTCAGCGGAACTTGCCGGGTCTGACCATCATTAAAGACTATTATCAGCATCCTATGTTTATTCAAGCATTGGCAGAAAGCGTTTTAGCCTACCAAGAGCAGCATGGTAAACCTGAAAAACTGTTGATGTCATTTCACGGGATTCCACAGCCGTATGCAGATAAAGGCGACCCTTATGCAGATCGTTGTCGTATTACAGCAAAGTTAGTCGCTGAAGCCTTACATTTAAAAGATGATGAATGGGCAATTAGCTTCCAGTCACGTTTTGGAAAACAAGAATGGGTTAAGCCTTATACAGACCAGCTTTTACAAGATTGGGCGAAGCAAGGTGTTAAGTCTGTTCAGGTAGTAAGTCCAGCTTTTTCTGCCGATTGTTTAGAAACACTTGAAGAGTTAGCCATTCAAAATGCAGAATTGTTTCAAGAAGCAGGTGGTGGTAGCTATGCTTATATTCCAGCTCTAAACAGCGATCAAGCTCATATTGATTTGCTTGCAGGTTTAGTTCAGGCTAATCTTGATGCCCTTACCCATACCTTAGCCCACCGTTAATTGCGTTTTAGCCAGAGGTTCTTATGCTGCAAGTCAAAATTGTTCCCGTTACTGCATTTGCTCAAAATTGTTCCCTTGTTTGGGACAGTGAAACGAAAGAAGCAGTTTTGATTGATGCAGGTGGCGATGCTGCTGTTTTGAAAAAAGAAGTTGAAGCCTTAGGTCTAAAAGTGAAGGCTCTGTGGCTCACTCATGGGCATTTAGATCATGCAGGAGCGGTAGGCGAGCTTGCCAAAGAATGGAGCGTTCCGGTTATTGGTCCACACAAAGAAGATCAGTTCTGGCTAGATATGATTCAGGAAGTATCAGCACGTTATGGCTTTCCGATTCCACAACCTGTCAAAGTCGATCAATGGCTTGAAGGTGGTGAAGTACTAAAACTGGGTGAAGATGAGTTTGAAGTACGCTTTGCACCGGGACATACACCAGGACATGTGGTTTTCTATAATAAAAACCATGGCTTACTTTGGACAGGCGATGTTCTGTTTAAAGGTTCGATTGGGCGAACAGACTTCCCACGTGGTAACCATGAGCAGTTGATTGAATCGATTAAACGTGAATGTTTTAGTTTGCCAGATGATACTCAGTTTATTTCTGGACATGGTCCAATGAGTACCATTGGCTATGAAAAGCAATTTAACCCGTTTGTTGCGGGTAAAGCAGGTTAATCCTCATAATCATCTTCATTTTGACTACCCTTGTTTTGCTGAGGAGCATCTTGGGTAGGCAATTTATATTCATCGTTTGCCCAAGCGCCTAAATCAATTAATTTACAACGTTCAGAACAAAATGGACGAAATTCATTGCCTTCCCAAACACTTGGTTCACCACAACGTGGGCAGGGAAATGTACGTGGCATAAAGCGATATCCTCAAAGTGAAGAGAAATAGATTAGGCAAAAGTCAGGTGACTTGTTAGACTTATGCCGATTTTTATTTAGTTTGATGTGATTATGCCGATTCGTCAATTTCAAGCACAACGTATGCAAGCGCCTCGCGATTTTACCCCGATTGAAAACACCCCGATTTGTGTAGAAATTGGAGCGGGTAAGGGTAAACATGCTTTGCTATTTAGTGGGCAACAGCCACAGCACACGTTGTATGCAATTGAACGAACCCGAGAAAAATACTTAGCAATGCAAAAACAGCATGGTTTGGAGCCAAGAGATAACTTGGTGCCTGTACATGCAGATGCTTTACCTTGGGTAGTGCATGCTTTGCACTCTGCTCAAGTTGAACATTTCTTTATTCTCTACCCAAATCCAGAACCACATAATCCAGCACAGCGCTGGTTGAATATGCCATTTTTTGAGTTCTTAATCTCGCGTCTGCAAACAGATGGAACCATTACTCTGGCAAGTAATATTCCTGAATATATTGAAGAAGCAGAGCAGCAGTTATTAAATGTATGGAAGCTGCCTTACAAAAAAGAAAAAATTGCTCAAACATCTGCACGTACCCATTTTGAGATTAAGTATTTAGAACGCGGTGAGCTTTGTCAGCAGCTCATTATGACCAAGCCTGAAGGTTATAAAACTCGATTTGATGAGTTTGCGCCATTACAAGGTCAAACACATGGCGAATAAGCGGGTTGCCATTATTGGGGCAGGCCCAGCAGGTCTTATGGCTGCTGAGGTGCTAAGCCAATACGCTTATGAAATTGATGTATATGAACAAAAGCCTTCAGCCGCACGTAAGTTTCTTATGGCAGGTAAAACTGGGTTAAACATCTCGCATGCTGAACCTTTAGCACAGTTTATTGAACGTTATGACCATGCAGAATGGCTCAAACCATGGGTTGAAAAATGGGATGCTGTCTGGATTCAAAACTGGATGAAAAGTCTAGGAATTGAATCTTATGTGGGCACCTCAGGTCGCATTTTTCCTGTCGAAATGAAAGCGGCTCCTTTACTGCGTGCTTGGCTAAAACGTTTGGCAGAGCAACAAGTTAAATTCTTTTATCGACATCGTTGTATTGATTTGCAAGGTACTTCGGTGACTTTAGAAAACCAAAATAATCAAAGCACTGAAACTTTTACCCAGCAATACGATGCGGTTGTATTGGCCTGCGGTGCGGTGTCGTGGTCACAATTAGGTAGTGATGGTGCATGGCAGCAATGGATGGATCAATTCAGTATTGAACCTTTTCAGCCAAGTAATGCAGGGGTATTGCACACTTGGTCAGCTTTTATGGAAAGCTGTTTTGGTGAACCTTTAAAGCGTATTAATGCGTGGGTTGAGCCTAGCCAAGTTACTCATGGCGATATTGTGATTACTCACTATGGTTTAGAAAGTGGTGTCATTTATAAACTTGGACGAGCTTTACGAGAACAACAAAAACAAGGGAAAAGCTTAAATTTGTTTTTAGATTTATTGCCTGATGTAGAGCTTACACAGTTAGTTAAAAAATTAGAAAGTGGTAAAAAACAATCGCTCACCAATATCTGGCGTAAAGCAGGTTTAGACACGGCCAAAATTAACTTAATTAGAGAAGTGGTTGATAAAGCGTTATGGAGCCAACCAGAGACTATGGCCCAGCAAATTAAAGCACTTCAAATCAAGTTGGAGGGCTTCAGACCCATCGAAGAGGCGATTAGCTGTGCTGGTGGTATTAAGCAAAAAGCATTAACTGAACATTTGAGCCTCAAACAAATCTCAGGTGTGTTTTGCTGTGGTGAAATGCTGGATTGGGATGCCCCTACGGGCGGATACTTACTTACTGCATGCTTTGCCACAGGGCGAGCGGCTGGTGAAGGTGTACATTCATTCTTAGAAAAATAACAACTAATTTGGCGCTATGTTTGATATGTGAAAAGTGTTATTTTTGAGCGATCAATAATAATAGGATTTACGAGAACATGTCTCAAGCATCACCAGTCTATCAAGGAAGTTGTTTGTGCCAAGGTATTCGCTATGAAATTAAAGGCGATATCGGAGATATTATTCAATGCCATTGTCAACGCTGCCGAAAATCCAATGGAACAGCATTTGCCACGAATGCTCCTGTTAAAAGTACAGATTTTAAAATCACCCAAGGTGAAAACTTAGTCAAAAAATTCGCTGTGGAAGGTGTGTACCGCTGGTTCTGTAGCGAATGTGGTTCACCTTTGATTAGCTCGCGTGATGCGCAGCCTGAACTGTATCGTGTAAGAATTGGGTCACTGGATACGCCATTAGACCAAAAGCCGACAATGCATATTTTTGCTGCTTCAAAAGCAGAGTGGGAAAGCATTTGTGACGATTTACCGCAATACGATGAACGCCCATGATTTTACAAAGTATGTTTAAATCAAATTCAAGATGATCTAATATACTTAAAACGGGGAGATGGCATTCCTCCCCTGAAAAACCGCCGTATTGGCTAATGATGCCTACGTTACCCTCATGTATTTATATATCGCTGGGTACGTAGGTTATTGCGTACTCTGCTTATTTTTGGAGTACGCCATGTCATATTTTCCTTCATTATTTTTTGCTCTTTTAGCGTCTATCTAAAGGGGTGGTCTTATGTATTACTCTCTACTTTCAATTGCTTTAGGCTCAGTTCTAGGGGCGTGGTTACGTTGGTTTTTAGGTTTAAAACTGAACCCGATCTATCCGCAAATTCCACTCGGTACTGTCACTGTTAATTTGGTTGGTGGCTTTATTATTGGTTTTGCGATTGCCTACTTTGCTCAAAGTGATTTAAGCCCGAACTATAAGCTCTTTGTGATTACGGGTTTTTGTGGTGCTTTAACTACGTTTTCAACGTTCTCGATTGAGATTGTGACTTTATTACAAAGTGGTAAGTTGGGAATGGCGATATTGGGGATTTCCATTCATTTAATTGGATCATTAATTTTTACGTGTTTGGGGTTGGCGACTTATTATTGGGTGGCAGGACATTGAGTGTTTGTTTTGGTTGAAATGTTTACTGCTGAGTCTTTTCAATAAAGTTTTATGTCTGGATTAGCCGTCGGCTCGACCTGAGAAGCGCGGCTTCGCAAGGGTTTTGGCAAAAGTAGGCAAAACCATTTTCATCAACAGAACCTGTTATCTGTTTACACTTATCAAATATGTCGCAAAAACATTATATGGCTGATTTGAGTCAGGCTGTTGATGACTTTCCCAGTATCGAATATAAGAGATTAATCAAATAATTTCATTAATAATTAGTCATTTACTATCGTGATAGACGGCATGGATGCCGTCGTTTCGCTGTGCTACATGGATGTAGCATCAGCGCAACAAAGGGTTTTGTCACTTTTGCCCTCAAAAGTGAGGTATTGCCTATTAATAGGCTTTAGAAAATCTCATAATTTGAGGCTGTGCTAAAAAATGATTAAGCTTTTTCAGCCAAAGCCTGACCTTCAAACTTCACACCATCCCAACCATTTTGCATAAACTGACGAATATTTTGATGGTCAGTGCCCTCAGGGGTAGCCAATACAGATGCGTAGTGTTCTGCAAATAAACTTAAAGTTTGTGCTTGGTCTAAACCTTGTAACTTGGCAAAAGAGAAAACTTTTGCACTGCCTTGATTTTCAGTCGCAGCATTATGCTGTGCACCATTTTGAAAAGCCGTTGGAGTATGTTGGTAACGTGCTTCAATATGAGCTAAAACGTCTGAAAATTTTGCTGTGCCTGCTTGTAATTGTGCAAGTAACTCTTGTGCCATTATCTTAAACTTCCTATTAAATGAGGGTTCAAGCATAGCATCGAATAGCAACTTTGAAAGCTCGGTGAATGCAAAAAAAATGATGAGTTGTGGGCAGAATAAGAAGAGTTTTTATACAAGTTGTGGATAAGTTCTCTTTTATACACAACATAAAAAGATCGAAAAAATACACATAAAAAAAGAAGCCTAAGTGGAGGAGATAGTCTTAGGCTTCCAATGATTTAAGTGTATTGGTCAAATCTTAACGTAAGATTAACTCTTACGATTAAAGCGAGCGAAGCGTTTATTAAAGGTTGCAACGCGGCCTTCGTTACTTGCTTGACGTACTTCACCTGTGTAGAAAGGGTGAGATGCACTTGAAATATCAAGGGTTACATAAGGATAGACTTTTCCTTGATATTCTTTGGTTTGTTTAGACTGAAGAGTACTGCCAATTAAGAAGTACACGTCTGCATTGGTGTCATGAAATAACACTTGTTGATAAGCAGGATGAATATCTTTACGCATGAGAGATTGTCCTAAATTATTTTTGATTAAAGAAATGTTATAACATAACAATTAATAAGTCAATGTACCCCATAAAGGTTACACTGACTTAAAATTTAATTAGTTAGAAGGCGGGACGAGTTCTTCAAATAAATCACTAAGATTGTCATGAACTTTTAAGTGAATGAGGTTCCAGTAGTGTCCTGAAATGGTCCTGTTGACCATAAGCGTATCTGGTGAAGGCTTAAAGACATCCCAATATTTCAAAGATTTTTTCACAAGCAACATGCCATCATGATGTGATGAGTTCTCGGCAAAATCATAGGTGGTATTAAGCGGACGTAATAACACTTCAATCCAGAGTTTATATAGATCACTCGGGAACTTACCTTTTTCAGCAAGGGAGTGTAGTTCAAGTAATTCTGTTTCAATAAGCTCGATATTTTCATGACGAGCTGCATTCACCAAGCGCTTAAAGTTTTGCACGATTTCATTTGAAAGTGTTTTAACACTGCCATAGTCATAAATAATGACACTACCGTCTTGGCGGAAAGCAAAGTTACCTGGGTGAGGGTCACAGTGAAAACGTTTTAAAAAGAACATTTCCTGACCTAATGCACGTATTAAGCGGTTTCCAATCGTATTTCGAATTTCAAGAGGCCATGCACTGGCAGTTTCAATGCTGTCACCTTGCTCGAGGCTCAAGGTTAAAATACGTCTTGAAGAGTAATCTTTATAAACAGTCGGGATAATAATTTTGTCATCTAACTGGCTATGGAATGTTTTGAAAACTTCAAGGTTTTGAGCCTCGATTTCATAGTTAAGTTCTGCTGAAAGACTATCTTGAATCTCTGCAAAAAGTTGATCTTGTAGCTTTTTATCAATTTTAAGTACACCCATTAAACGAAGGGCTAAACGCACTTGTTTTAAGTCACTTTCACAGGCTTCATCAACACCAGGATACTGCACTTTAACCACAACTTGTTCGCCGCTAGGTAGAGTAGCTTTGTGGACTTGGCCAATTGAAGCAGCTGCAAAAGGTTCTTGATCAAAAGATTTAAAGGCAACATTGAGCGGTTTTCCAAGCTCACGTTCAACTTGCTGCTGAATAGCGGCAAAAGGCATGGCTGGTGCTTGGCGTTGTAGCTTTGAAATTGCTTTAGCAACTTCGGGTGGGAAAATATCTTTATATTGCGATGCAATTTGGCCGACTTTCATGACGGCACCTTTCATTTCGCCTAAGGTGTCGGCAATTTGCAAACCAATATCCTGAAATAACTTAGTTTTTGAAGCCAGCTTTTGTTCTTCATCTGCGGTCAAGTTTCGAATCGAGTTAGAAACGGTTTTCGTTGCAATGCTCGCGGTCATTCCTGCAAGTTTCATAAATCGTTTGCCTGGTGAACTTGCATTCTTTGCCATGTCTTCGATACCTCATTGACTACAACATAATATTGCCTAGTTTTGATCATAGGTGACAAAGCTTAAAAAGCCTATATGAAATTGTTTATCTCATGTAAGAAAATTTTCGAAAAACAAAATGTTATTTTTATAGTAAAAAATATGAAAAGCTTGTGAAAATCCATTTCATAAACAAAGCTTTAATATCTATAAAGTGTCTGTTTTTTTGGTGCTAATGTGAATGACAGGTTAAATAAAAATAGAGACAACAAAAGTTATGACAAGTTTAAGTTCAGCCCATGGGCGGTCTCAGGCGGTTCCTTTATCTGTGTTTGAGCAGTCAAAAGATGCGCATATTATTCGTTCTGATGAAGAAGCAATTGAGGTTGCGAAACATCTTGCTCAAGAGTTTGCACAAGAGGCATCCGATCGAGACAAGGAGCGCCGTTTACCCCTAAATGAGATTCAACAGTTCTCACAAAGCGGCTTATGGGCGATTACGGTTCCCAAGCAATTTGGTGGAGCACAAGTCAAATATCGAACTTTGGCTGAGGTTATCAAAACAATTGCGAGTGTTGATCCATCTCTTGCACAGCTTCCCCAAAATCACTTGGCTTTTATTGAACATTTACGTCTTGATGCAGGCCCAGAACAACAACAGTTCTTCTTTAACTTAGTGTTGAGAGGGATTCGTTTTGGGAATGCCTTCTCAGAAAAACATAGCAAAACGGTGGCTGACCTCACTACCACATTAAAAAAGACCGAGCACGGTTATGAAATTAATGGGAAGAAGTTTTTTGCAACTGGCGCATTGCTTGCACATTGGGTTCCGATTGTCGCGGTGAATGAAGAAGGCCAGCCTTATGCTGCACTCGTTCCTCGGGAAACTTCAGGGGTGAATATTATTAATGACTGGTCTGGTTTTGGGCAACGAACCACGGCCAGCGGTACTGTTGAACTTAATCAAGTTCCAGTACGTGAAGAGTATTTAGTTCCGATTTATCAGGCTTTCGAACGTCCTACACCAGCAGGTGCAATTTCACAATTTATTCAAGCTGCTGTCGATGCAGGCATTGCGCGTGGTGCAATTGAAGAAACAATTCACTATGTCAAAAATCATAGCCGTGCATGGGTTGATTCAGGTTTGGAAAAAGCGAGTGATGATCCCTATACGATTGCAAACATTGGTGATTTAAAAATAAAACTGCGTGCAGCAGAAGCGGTATTAGATTTAGCAGGAGATGCGATTGATCAGGCGATTGCTGACACAACAGAAGAACATGTAAATCAAGCGACATTACTGGTTGCTGAAGCAAAAGTACTCACTACAGAAGTTGCGATTTTAGCTGCGAATAAGCTTTTTGAGTTGTCTGGAACACGTTCTACTTTGTCAGAGCTTAATCTGGACCGCCATTGGCGTAATGCGCGTACTCACACCTTGCATGATCCTGTACGTTGGAAATATCACATTGTCGGTAATTACTACCTCAATGGCATCCATCCACCGCGTCATGCATGGAGCTAAAGTGAAGAAAAAATAAGATTAGGAGAATAAAGATGACAATTACCCAAATTGAGTTAGAAGAGCTATCGGTAGGCGCCGATTATGAAAAAGTAGCAAGTAGATTTCGTCCAGTTTTTGAAAAAATTGCCCAAGGTGCAATTCAACGAGAAAAAGAACGAATCTTACCTTTTGAACCGATTCAGTGGTTAAAAGAACTCAAATTAGGTGCAGTACGGGTACCCGTTAAATATGGTGGAGATGGGGTATCATTGCCGCAACTTTTCCAGCTTCTAGCTGAGTTAGCACAAGCAGACTCGAATATTGTGCAAGCGTTGCGTGGACACTTTGCTTTTGTTGAAGACCGTTTAGTTGCCCATAAAGAGCATTCGCAAGAAGTCTGGTTTCAGCGTTTTGTACAAGGTGATTTAGTTGGAAACGCATGGACCGAAGTTGGAAATGTACAGATTGGTGATGTCGTTACACGAGTAACCAAAGATGCTTCGGGTAACTTGGTGGTGAATGGTGAAAAGTACTATTCAACAGGAAGTATCTTTGCTGACTGGATCGATTTATTTGCTTACGATGAAGTGAATGACCGTCATGTGATTGCTGCTATTTATCGCCATGAAACTGGGGTAAGTGTGATTGATGATTGGGATGGCTTTGGTCAAAAGACAACGGGCAGTGGTACTTTAAAAGTGCATCAGGTTCATTTACCAGCTTCGCACCTTATTCCATTTGATCAGCGTTTTAAATATCAGACCGCTTTTTATCAGGTTGTCCACCTTGCAACCCTAACAGGGATTGCGCATGCCGCGGTCGAAACTTTTAGCCAAGAAATACGTGAGCGAAAGCGTATTTTTAGTCATGGTAATGGTGACCTTGTTCGTCATGACCCACAAGTTTTACAGGTGGTAGGTAAGGCCTCTGCTCAAGCCTATGGAAGTCTAGCAATTACGATTAAAACAGCAGAAGCATTACAGAAGGCTTATGAAAGTCACTTTAGT
Source organism: Acinetobacter calcoaceticus ANC 3811 (assembly GCF_000399665.1). Lineage (GTDB taxonomy): Bacteria > Pseudomonadota > Gammaproteobacteria > Pseudomonadales > Moraxellaceae > Acinetobacter > Acinetobacter calcoaceticus_B. The sequence continues at coordinate 2,578,709 of NZ_KB976986.1, read as the reverse complement.
GAGTTAGAGGTGAAAGAACATCAGTTTAATGTAGATGCTGAGCTTGAGTCGGCGCAAGGGCAGGTGGTGATTTCTAATTTGGTACTGGATTTAACCAGCCAGTTATTTAACGCTTTAGGTGCATCGGCAAGTAGTCAGGTTAAACAACTCGACCGTTTCTGGCGTAATGCACGAACGGTATCTTCACATAATCCGCTCATCTATAAAGAAAAGGTCATTGGCGATTGGGAAGTGAACCGTACCGATTTACCCTTTGTTTGGCAAATTGGAGCAAGCCCGCGGGCAAAGTCTGCATAGTGAAAAAAAAGCCGATGTTTCATCGGCTTTTTTATTAGGTTTGGCTTAAACGTTTGGTATTTAAATAAAGTCTTGAAAGTAATAAAACACAAGCGATGCTTAAACCAATAATCAAACCTAGCCACACACCAGCCACGCCCCAATGGGTATAACGTGCTAAATAAAGCCCAATAGGAAAAGCAATCACCCAATATGCCATGAGCGTAATCCACATTGGTGCTTGAGTATCTTGCATGCCTCTTAAACAGCCTGCGGCACTTACTTGTAATGCATCCATCAACTGATATGCCATTGCAAACCAGAGTAAATACATCGCAACAGGAGCTACGTTTAAGTCTTGGGTATAAATCGAGATAATTTGTTCACGGCCTAGAGCAATAAAAGTCATGGTTAATATGGCAAAAAATATTGCTGTGCTGAGACCAATCTTTTGAACTTGGTACATTGAAGCCCAGTTTTTTTCACCATAATAAGTACCGACACGGATGGTTAAGGCAATGGCTAGTGAAAGCGGAATCATAAACAGCACAGAGGTAACGGAAATTGCGACTTGGTGTGCAGCAATAAACACTTCACCAAGTGGGCTAAGGACCAATGCACCTGTACTAAAAATACTAATCTCAAAGAACACAGCTAAACCGATTGGTAGACCAAGCTGTAAAATTCTTTTAACTAAAGCCATATTAATTTTATCAAATCGGCCAAAAATAGACGTGTTTTGATAAGCCGAAGCTTTATAAATATAACCAGCTAAAGTAATTAGCATGAGCCATTGTAAAATGGAGGTTGCAAAACCACAGCCAGCGCTACCTAATGTAGGTATTGGTCCTAATCCATGCATAAAAACCATGTTAAGAGGGACCAATACAACTAAAGCTAATAGGCTAATAGCTGTGACAGGGCGTGGATGGCCTAATGCTTCTGAATAGCCACGTAAAGCTGCATACATGGTCACAGCTGGCATACCTAAACTAATTGCATGCAAGAACAAGCTTGCTTTAGGTCGTAAGCTCTCTGGTACGCCAAAAACATGTAAGAAAAACGGCATAAGCTGCAAAATGAGCATTGCCAGTACACCTAAAATGACAGCAACCCACAATGACTGACGAACAACGACAGGGATCTGCTCTGTATTTCTTGCGCCTTTTGCTTCGGCTACTAAGGGTGTAGTTGCAATCATAATGCCGCTGAACAGGAGCATGATTGGAACCCATAAACCGACCCCTACAGCAATTGCTGCTAAATCGGTTGCAGATAAATGCCCAGCCATAATAGTGTCAATTAACCCGAATCCTGCTTGAGCAAACTGGGTAATTAAAATCGGTAGCATTAAGTGGAAGAGTTGTTTTAATTCAGACCGAAAAGATGTGACATTCGACACAAAAGGTACTCTTTTTAAATATAAAAAATGAAGCTAACGCTGCAAAGTGAGTACCACACCGACAAAGATGATGACTCCACCAAGAAATCGTTGCCATGTAACAGGTGTCTTTTCTGTGCCCAACCAACCAAAATGATCAAGTAACATAGAAATAACGATTTGCCCAAAAACGACTAGCCCTGTAAAGGTTAAAAAACCAAGCTTAGGTGCAGTATAAATGCTCATGCTGATTGCATAAACCCCAAGGAATCCTCCAGTCCAAAGAAGCCATGGAATATTTGATATTTCACTTAAAGTGGGCTTCTCGGCACTTTGAAAGAAAACCATAACTGCTAAAACAATAGTACCAATGAAAAATGATAATAAAGCTGCTTGTAAGGGTGAATGTAGTTGCTCGCGCAGTTGAGCATTGATTGCAGTCTGAAAAGCCATGGCAACACCAATTCCCATAGCTAAGGGCAAAAACAGGAAAAGTTGGCTAGAGAATTTCATCATTTTTATCAGTATTTAAGAATGTTTAAATTTAGTCTAAAGCAATTAAGGTATGTTTTCATAAGCCCATTGATGCAGTCATGTTAAAATAGAAATATTGTGTAAATTGGACCTGCTCCTTGGCCGTATTAAACCCTGCTTCTGTTCCGTTATCTTTATATATCCATATGCCTTGGTGCGTACGTAAATGTCCATATTGTGACTTTAACTCGCATGCCGTACCAGACGGAGCACTTTCGTCAGAACTTGAGCAAACCTATTTAAAAGCGTTGGTCGCTGACTTTGAAACTCAACTAGAGATGGCACAGGGGCGTTCAATTCATAGTGTGTTTATTGGTGGTGGGACACCTTCATTGATTTCGGCACAGGGTTATGTTTGGTTATTTGCAGAACTTAAGTCATTGCTTAAGTTTGAAGATGGCTGCGAAATTACTTTAGAGGCAAATCCGGGAACGGTAGAGCATGATCCGTTTGCAGGGTATTTAGAGGCAGGCATTAACCGCTTATCGATAGGTGTCCAGAGCTTTGATACTGATCATTTGCAAAAGCTTGGACGTATTCATTCTGCAAACAATGCAATTGAAGCGATTCAACAAGCAAAGCAGGCTGGCTTTAAGCGAGTGAATGTAGACTTAATGCATGGTTTGCCTGAGCAAACGCTAGAGCAGGCGCTCTATGATCTCAAGCTTGCTGTAGAAAGTGGCGCAACACATATTAGTTGGTATCAGCTTACCATTGAACCAAATACCGTTTTCTTTCGTACCCAGCCCGTTCTACCGCAAGATGAAATGCTTGAAGATATTCAAGAGCAGGGTGAGGCATATCTTAAGGCAAATGGTTTTATAAATTATGAAGTTTCGGCATGGCGTAAAGAGCTGCCTTCAGCACATAATTTGAATTATTGGGAATTTGGTGATTATCTTGCGATTGGTGCAGGTGCACATGGCAAAGTGACACGACCAGATGGTGTGTATCGTTTCCAAAAAACTCGTTTGCCAAAAGACTATTTAGCTAAGGTTCCAGCCGAACATCTGCAAATGAAAAAGATTGAGGCAGAAGAGCTTCCTTTTGAATTTATGATGAATGCTTTACGTCTAAATGACGGTGTAAAAGCTGAGTTATATGAACAGCGTACAGGCGTAAGCTTAGATCATTTAAATGATGTACTCACTTCACTACGAGCTAGAAAACTACTAGTAGAGGATAGTTCTCGTTTAGCTTGTACAGAGCAGGGGCATATTTTCTTGAACTCGGTACTAGAAGAGTTTTTATAATAAAACAATGTAAAAGCCGCATTATCAAATGCGGCTTTTTTGATTTTAGCGAGTGGTGTAGCCGCCGTTTGCAAAAATTGTTTGACCGGTAATCCACCAACCATCGGTTACCAGAAAACGGACTAATGGCTCAATATCTTCAATTTTGGTGAGGCCACCTAAAGCTGAAGCTGATTTATGGTAAGCCACTGCCTCTGCAGATTCCTGTCCATAAAAGAATGGTGTATCCATAGGCCCTGGTGCAACAGCAGTCACAGAAATCTGGCGATCACCAAACTCTTTGGATGCAGCGCGAGTGTAATGCTCAACCGGAGCTTTTAAGCCTTCATAGGTTGAATACAGCCCAGTGTAGGCTGCAAGAAGAGACGTAACGATTGAACAGATTTTTCCGCCGTCATTTAAATGACGACCAGCCGACTGAATAAAGAAATAGGCAATTTTTGAGTTGATATCACTCATGCTATCAAACTCTTGTTCTGTGGTATCTAAAAACGATTTCTTTAAAACCTTTCCAACTGTATTAATGGCAATATCAATTCTGCCAAAATGCTGCTTAGTGTCTATAAAGAGTCTTTCTATATTATCAATATCCGTTAAGTCTGCCTGAATTAAAACAGCATCTACACCCAAAGCTGTTACCTCTGCGAGAGTCTGTTCTGCATCTGTTTGAGTTTCAGCGCTATTGTAGTGAATTGCGATTTTTGCGCCTTGTTCTGCAAATTTACGGCTAATGAGACCACCTAAGTTTTTTGCACCGCCTGTAATCAGTACAACTTTACCTTTAAGCGTATGAGTTGCCATGATGAATGTTCCTATGCTGATTTGTTCTAATGTGTTTTTAGTCTAGATTGGCGGTAATTTTTGATCAATTATGCTAGTTTGGTTTAACTATTCAGAAAATACGAACAATAAAATGGATCGGTTACAGCAATTTTTTATTTTTTCAGAAGTCGCTAAACGACAAAGCTTTAGTGAGGTAGCAAATCAGCTTGATTTACCTCGCTCTACAGTGACGAGTGCAATTCAACAATTAGAAACTCACTATGGAGTACGTTTATTTCACCGCACTACGCGCAAAGTAAGCCTCACTCAAGATGGGCAAAGAATATTGCCTGAATGTCAAAATCTATTATTTGACTATGAACAGCTTGAGCAGCTAATACAGACACAAAAGCAGCATTACCGTGGCACGCTAAAAATTTCAATGCCCAGCCGAATCGTACATCAAGTGGTTATTCCTGAACTTCCCGATTTTTATAATCGTTATCCTGATATCCATTTACAGCTGAATAGCTCTGATGACATCACTGACTTGATTGAAAAAGGGATTGATTGCGTTGTTCGGGTGGGGCAGCTAGAGAATAGTAGTTTGATCGCGAAGTTTGTTGGCAACTTGATTATGGTGAACTGTGCAAGTCCTCATTATTTGGAACAGTACGGTGTTCCTGAACAATTGGAAGATTTATCTCAGCACAAACTCATTAACTATGCGGGCGCTGTGGGGGAAAAACAGGGTATATTTTTATATCAAGATGGAACAGTGATGATCGATAGTGCTTTAAGTGTAAATAATACAGAAGCCTATGTTGCAGCGGCTTGTGCTGGCTTAGGGATTATTCAACTTCCATACTATGATGTTCAGGATAAAATAGAGCAAGGAACCCTGATTGAAGTACTAAGTGCACATACGCCTCAATCTTTGCCACTCAATATTTTATATCCGAACCGAAGTTATATTCCTAAACGTTTAGAAATCTTTATGAACTGGGTTAAAGACATTTTATATAAGAAATGCATCGTCATCTTTTAGTCATGAAATTAAAATAAGATAACAATAAAAAAAGCCTCTCGCAGTGAGAGGCTTTTTAGAATTTGGTGGGTCGTCCGCGATTCGAACGCGGGACCAACGGATTAAAAGTCCGCTGCTCTACCAGCTGAGCTAACGACCCAAATAGGTTCAAAACAGATAAGTGGTGGGTCGTCCGCGATTCGAACGCGGGACCAACGGATTAAAAGTCCGCTGCTCTACCAGCTGAGCTAACGACCCTGAACAAACATTCAAACACTGTTTGAATGTGAAGTGCAAGATAACTAAAAGTTTTCTAACACCACCTTTGTTTTGATGTCGCGTATTTTAGCAAGTTATTCAACTAACACAAGAGGTAAATCAAAAACATTTGCATGATTGCCTATAAAAAGCACGATTTCCTCTTGTTTAGCTAAAAAATGAACTAAAAACGGTATTTATATGCCTGAATGTTGTCAAAAATTTCAGTTGTGACGTCACAATAGCTGTTCGCACCAGGTAATAAAGCGAGTAAACGTTCAGAAGTTTTGCCTGGATTAAACGAATCTTCCTTCAATTTATTCTTTTGATATTTAAAAGTGCCTGTTGTTTCAACTTTAGCTTGCACACGTAAAAACACGGGTACTGCGTAAGCGGGTAGGCATTTTTTAAATATAGTAACCATTTGGGTTAAATCAGACTCATTTAACTCGGCACCATCAGCAAGTGTGATTGCTGCCATCCCAGCACGACCGTTGGTATTTGGAATTTCTACACCATAGACCACCGCTTCAGCAATCTTGTCATATTCACAAACCATGTTTTCAACTTCAGTCGTAGATACATTTTCGCCTTTCCAGCGGAAGGTATCGCCTAAGCGGTCAACAAATTGGGCATGACGGAAACCAATATTACGAACAAGATCACCTGTGTTGAAATATGAGTCACCTTTTTTAAAGATATCTTTCATAATCACAGATTTATTCTTTTCTGGGTCCGTATAGCCATCAAAAGGTGAGCGACTGGTAATTTTACCCACTAGCAAACCAATTTCACCTGCTTTAACTTTTTTACACCAGCCCTTTTTATCGCGTACCGGTTCGTTTTTCTCTTTATCAAACTCAATAATGGCGTATGGCGTAGGAGAGAAACCTACGGTGTTGTCAAAGTTAAAAATATTACTAAACCCGACATTGCCTTCACTTGATGCATAAAGCTCAAGAACTTCTTGCACACCAAAACGTTGTTTGAACTTATCCCAGATGTTTGGACGCATGCCGTTACCGATCATTTTGGTTACGCGGTGGGCACGGTCAATTTCTGTAGTAGGGGCATCCATTAAGTAACGGCAAAGCTCTCCAACATAGCCAATTGCAGAGGCATTAAATTTCTGAACGTCTTTCCAGAATGCACTGGTTGAATATTTACGTCGAATTGCAAGGGTAGAGCTTCCTGCAATCACACCACACCAGCAAACTACGACACCTGTTGCATGGTAAAGCGGTAAAGTTACATACATCACATCATCTGGGCCAAGGTTTAAAATGTGACCATAGGTACCATATGCGAGCGTCCAGCGACTGTGTTTGAAAATAACAGCCTTTGGTAAGCCTGTAGTGCCTGATGTATAAATATAAAACAGGCCATCATTTCCATGAACAGATTGCGTAGTTGATGGGTTGAATTTTGGAAATTTATCAATTTCTATTGCAAGATTGGCATAACCTTGAGGTGCTGTTCCCGCATCTTGACGTGTAGCCTGATCTGCAAACCAATGGAAACGGTCTTTGGGAACATTGAGGTCCTGACGAATTTCATCAATTACAGCTCGAACTTCTTCACCTGCAATTACGGCAATCGGTTTTACAAGATTGATACTATGAGCGAGGACCTTACCTACTTGAGAGGTATTAACAAGCGCAATCGTTACCCCAATTTTAGCTAAGCCTACAATCGTGGCGATAAGTTCAGAACGGTTCTCAACCATTACGGCGATTACGTCACCTTTACGTGCCCCAAGAGAGAGATAGTAATGAGAAATCTGGTTAGCCCATTCGTTTAAAACTTCATATGAGTAACTTTGATCTTCAAATAGTAATGCAATACCTTGCGGATTTCGCTTAACAGCTTTTTCAAAAGCTACACCCAATCCTGTTGGTGTATTTGCTGTTCTTAAGTAAGCCTGTTTAAGACCATTCAGGATATGGGGTACCTTGGGGATGAAGCTAGGAAGTCTTGTTGCAACATCACCAAGCGTAATGATATCGGTCTGTGTTGTCTGGCTCATATCAATCCTATTTATTTTTCGATCAATCCAAAAAAGGTTGCGTTGGCAAAAGTACAGTATTTTTCATGGTTCACCATGCTTTTAAAACTTTTCTTCTAGTGCAATCAACCTAATTGTTTAAAAATAACAAAAAAAACCTAGTCATCGAAATGACTAGGTTTGTTTAAATTAGCTGCAATTGAGCAAATGATTTACTCAGCTACAGGATTTGCTTTCTTTGGTGGACGACCACGAGGACGACGAGGAGGGCGATTTGGTTTGTCCAGATCTGCCTTAGAATCGTCTGATTCAACCTCTGAAGTAGCTTCTGCTGGTGCTACTGCTTGTTCTGTAGCTGCTTTTGTTCTTGTCGATGCTTTCGGTTGTTTCACAACAGGAGCTTCAACAACAGTTGTCGCTGGCGCTTCTTCTACAGTTGTTTCACTTTGTGCTACTTCAGTCACCTGATCAAGCTCAAGCGGTTGTTGTTTTGACTCAACAGGTGCTTGCGCTTCAGCAACAGGAGCAACAACAGTTTCTTCAACAACCGGAGCTACAGGAGCAGCTTCTTCTGGTGCTGAGTGTTGTTGTTTAACTTGCTCAAAAGCTTGTTCAGCAGCAAGTTTTGCTAAACGACGACGCTCACGTGGATCATTAGCAACACGTGGTGTTTGCTCTTTTTGTGGCGTCAATGCAAGTACAGGCGCAGGCTCTACTTCTTGTGACGGTTTGTTGCTTGGAAGCTCTGCGTCACGAGTAACAGGCTTCTTGTCTTCAGCATCAGACACGACTTCAGTTGCTAGAGTGCTTGCGTATTGTTCGGCAAATTTCAGCAATGCACGATTAAATGTTGGAACTAAGCCAAACTGTTCAATCAATACTGTGCAGTCTTCACCATAAACATGACGAATCAAGCTACCAATCGTATATTGCGCCAAAGCTGGAATTTGCGATGGGGCAATAGAAGGTACCGCAGCTTTAGCACGTTTTGCGTTGCGTTGTTCACGGCGACGCATACGAGGGTCATTACTCGCACGTTGAATTTGCGGTTGAGTTTTGTTGTCTGCTGGAGGAGTCGTAGTTTCTTCTACAACTTTAGCAGTTACAGTCTCTTCTACAATAGCAACAGGTGCTGGAGCTGACTCTTGAGCGACTTCAACAACAGGTGCTGTTTCAGTACGTTCAACATGTTGCTCAGGAGTTAAAGCAATAATTTCGCTTTGTGCCTGATCAACATTGATCACTAAGGCTGTATTCATGACTTCATGCTTTGGAGCATCAATCAAATTAACCTTGATTTGTTTCTCATCAACAACTACTGGTGCCGCCGGCGCATTTTGATTTTCATTCAATACGCTTGGATCGCGGTGGCGATTTGGACGGTTCGGACGTTGTTGGTTATTACGGTCACGACGCGGCACAGCATTTTCAGTTTGTTGTCCATCATTTTGATGTTGTGGATGTGGCTGATCAGAGTGCGGACGTTTTTGTTGACGTTTTAACTCACGTTGTTCTTGACGTGATAACTGTACAACTTCTTCATGAACCTGTTGTGGCTGCTGCTGTGGTTGTTGCTGCAGTTGTTGTTGTGGCTCTTGAGTATGGTGATGTTGTTCACGTTGCTCTTTGTGCTTACGTTTTTTGTTGTTTGGACGTTGTTGTACTTTATCGTCTTTTTCAACATTCTCACGAACGTCCTGTTTAGCAGGAGATTGCGAAATATAAGCATTGTTAGATGGCGCTGAAACAACTTCAGCAACTGCTGGTACTACGACTTGTCCAAACTGGCCACGACTTACAGCGCCAGTATTTACCATTTGTTCAATGGTCGCAGCAGCATTTTGAGCCGAACGAGCTTGATCAACGGTTTTAGCTTGTTTTTGAACAAAAAGGTTTTCTAACCATGCGCAAGGGCTTGCTGCTTTTTGAGTGCTTGGTTGAGCCGCAGCAGGTTGAGCTGATTGATTTACTTTCTTTTGACCAGCATTGTTGTTTGCAGCAGGAGCTGCATGAGCATGGCCATGATCTGCTTCTTCTAAATGCCATTCAGAAGATTCATAACCTAACTCTTTCTCGCTTGAACGAGTTGCTTCAGTACGCTCATAGCTAGATGGCGCAAAACCATCTGGATTGTACTGAATTTCATAGTGAGGTGTTTCTAAGTGCGGATGAGGTAAAATAGTCACACGAACACTAGAAGTTTGTTCTAGGTAAACAAGGCTGTGGCGTTTTTCATTGAGTAAGAACGCTGCAATTTCAACAGGAACTTCTACTTGTACTTCACCATGACGTTCACGAAGTGCAATTTCTTCTACTTTACGCATAATTGAAAGCGAAAGTGAACGTAAGTCACGAACCATACCCGTGCCATGACAGCGTGGGCAAACATATCCAGTTGCTTCTTCAAGTGATGGACGTAAGCGTTGACGGCTCATTTCCATTAAGCCAAAACGAGAGAGTTGGCCAAACTGGATGCGTGCACGATCGCTTTGTGTTGCTTCACGAAGTTTTGCTTCAACCATACGTTGGTTGCGTTCTTTAGTCATGTCAATAAAGTCGATCACAACTAAACCGCCAATGTCACGAAGACGAAGTTGGCGAGCAATTTCTTCTGCTGCTTCTAAGTTTGTATTAAGCGCAGTTTCTTCAACGTCATGTCCACGAGTTGATTTCGCAGAGTTAATGTCGATTGAAACTAAAGCTTCAGTTTGGTCAATTACGATTGAACCACCAGAAGGAAGTTTTACTTCACGCTCGTAAGCAGTTTGAATTTGGCTTTCAATACCAAAATGAGCAAACAATGGCTCGTTTAAAGTATAAGTTTTAAGTTTGTCTAATTGACGTGGCATAACTGCTTTAACAAAGTTATACGCTTCGTTATAGGCCTGTTCGCTATCAATTAAGATTTCTGCAACGTCATCACGTAAGTAATCGCGAATAGCGCGAGTGACTACGCCAGCTTCTTGATGAACAAGCATTGGAGACGGACCAGAACTTGCTGTGCCTTGGATTTGTGCCCAAAGGTCAAGCAAATGCTGTAAATCTAACTGTAATTCTTCTTGAGTACGGCCAATACCTGCGGTACGCACAATAACACTCATGCCGCGAGGTAAATTTAAAGAAGCTAAAATTTCTTTTAATTCTTCACGTACAGAACCTGAAATTTGACGGCTAATACCACCGCCTTTCGGGTTGTTTGGCATAAGAACCAAATAACGTCCTGCAAGTGAGATGAATGTAGAAAGGGCTGCGCCTTTATTACCACGTTCTTCTTTTTCAACCTGAACAAGTAATTCAGTACCTTCAGTGATGAGTTCACGAATGTTTGAAGTTTGTCGCGGGTCTGCTTGGAAATAGCTATTTGCAATTTCACGCATAGACAAGAAGCCTTGACGGCCTGCGCCATATTCAACAAACACAGCTTCTAAAGAAGGTTCTACGCGGGTTACATGGCCTTTATAGATATTGGATTTTTTCTGTTCTCGGGTACGATTTTCTAAATCAAAATCGTAAAGACGATTACCAGTGATAAGTGCAACGCGGACTTCTTCTGCGTGAGTTGCATTAATCAACATACGTTTCATGGGTGTGACACCTAATAGTGACCCACACAAACATATCGCACAAACTTAAAGGTGCTGAACGAACATCGAACATGACGGATCATTTCCCAGATCTCAAAATATTTGTGGTCTGAGTCATCTGTTACCGGCTACATTTAGCCTGAACTTCGATTCTCGTCTGTGATGTAGGCAATACTGCTTCAACCTTTAAATCGGACTTCCTTAGTGCTTCACTGGCGGGTGAGCGGTGCATTGGTTAATGACTTTCACTGTCATTGTGCGCGAAGTGACTTCTTTTTAGAAGTTTGATACGGAATGTTCATCGTATCGGTGCTTTCGGCAGTTCCAATGCATCAACGCTTTAGCCTGAAGGCAACATTAAGGAGCGATTTGTCTGATGTGTATCAGTTTACGTTCCATAACCAACTAGAGTTGGTAACATATTTTTTTGAACAAACTGAATTAAACGCAACAGTTTGTCATTTTGCCGATATAATAAGCCTTCGGCGTCGGCATAATTCTTTAGGACCTATCCGAGCTGATGGTGAAAGCATCATTTTGATTGAGGTTTCAATCAGGGAAATTCCCTATTAGATGTTCACTTACGGCGGTATCCGTGCGCTGACTATATCAAACCTTGCAGCATCTGCCTATGGGCTAAGCTTAGATTTCTTGTGAAAAAACTAAGCTAAACGGTCATTTTTTAATCAAATTTAGCAAAAATTCAGGTTTAAATATTAGTATGAATTCTACACAGCAATGGCAAAGTGTCACTTGGTTTGAGGTGGATGAACATCAAGCAGGACAACGAATTGATAATTTCCTGTTCTCGCGTTTAAAAGGTGTACCTAAAAGTCGTATTTATCGTTTGATTCGTGAAAGTCAGGTTCGAGTAAATAAAAAACGTGTAAAAGCTGAGACTAAACTTGAGATTGGCGACCAGATTCGTGTTGCTCCAATTCGTTACGAACAAAAAGATGAAACAGCCGCTCCTGTCAGTGATAGTGTAGCACAAGGCTTATTAAGCCGTGTGGTGTATGAAGATGAAGGTCTATTAGTTGTTAACAAACCTTCAGGTATTGCTGTCCATGGGGGCAGTGGTATGGCATATGGTTTGATTGAGGCACTACGTGCAGCGACAGGCAAAAAATATTTAGAACTTATTCATCGTATTGACCGTGATACTTCAGGTCTGGTCATGATTAGTAAAAAACGTAGCACATTAAAACAATTACAAGATATGTTGCGTGAGCATAAAATTCGTAAAACCTATGCTGCAATTGTTAAAGGTCAAGTGAGCTTAGATAAGCAGTTAATTGATGCGCCTTTATTGCGATATGAGCTGGCAAATGGCGAGCGTCGTGTCCGTGTGACTAAAGATGGCAAGCCAAGTAAAACTGAATGGGTTGTCGCAGAGCGCTTTAAAAATGCAACATTGATCCATGCTTCACCTTTGTCAGGTCGTACTCATCAGATCCGTGTGCATGGTTTAAGCATTGGACATCCATTGATTGGCGATGACAAATATGGACACGCGACTGCGTACACTGGTCCTGAAGCACGCCGTCTATGTTTACACGCAATGCGTTTAGATATTCCGGGTTATCCACCGATTGAAGCACCGTTGCCAGAAGACATGATCCAGTTATTAAAGGCTTTGAGAGTGGCAAAATGAGTTTAAAAACTGAATTAGTTATTTTCGACTGGGATGGGACTTTATATAACTCTGTTGGACAGATTGTTGCTAGCTTGCAACATGCCGCAGAGCAGCATGAATTGTCTTTAACAGATGAAGCAGCAAAAAGCATTATTGGTTTAGGTTTGCCGGAAGTTATGCAAACCCTATTTCCAGAAGCACCTGAGTTACATGATTCAATTTTAAAAGCATATGGCGATCACTATATTGCGAACTCTACAAATGATGCATGGTTCGATGGTATTGCTGAGCTATTAAATGATTTAAAAGCACAAGATTTAAAACTTGCAGTCGCGACGGGTAAAAACCGTCGTGGGTTAGATCGTGTAATCGCAAAAACACAGAGTACTCATCTTTTTGATGTGACTCGAGCAGCCAATGAAACTCGATCAAAACCAGATCCACTCATGTTGCAAGAAATCTTAACAGTCACTGGAGTGAGTGTTGAGCGTGCGGTAATGATTGGTGATAGTAGCTATGACCTTGAGATGGCTCAGCGGTTAAACATGCCACGAATTGGTGTGGGCTATGGCGTGCATTCGATCGAAGTTCTACAACAGTTCCAGCCTTTAACCATTGCCAAAGATGTACCTGACCTGCACAACTTTTTAAGAGAGTATGCAAAGTTATCTACGGTAGATGTTGCATAATTTAGAATAATATAAGAAGGGGGAATTTATTCCCTCTTATTCTATGTCTAATAACAATAAGAAGAGAAAAATGCGTCGTTCTATTCGTCTATTAAATCTTTTACAACAACTTCGTGAAGCCCGTTATCCAATCACAGCACAAGTTCTCGCTGAGCGTATGGGAATTAGTGTCCGGAGTGTCTATCGGGACATCGATAGCTTACGTGAGCAGGGGGTCGCCATTGAGGCATCGGCAGGTATAGGTTTTCAGCTTAAAGAAGATATTGTACTGCCGCCAATGACACTCAATGAAAATGAAGTCGAAGCTATTTTTTTGGCATTGTATTGGTTGAAGAGTGTGCCAGATCAATCGTTACAATCGGCATCTACATCTGTATTAGCTAAATTGAATTCTGTTTTGCCTGAGCATCGTCAATATTTATTACAGCAAACGACTTTAAGAGCGTTTAATACGTGGCTGCCTGTAGATGAAAATCGAGTCGAACAGGTGCGTTTAGCCATTCGGCAGCAAGTCAAAATTTCGCTGCATTATCATGATGAGCAGCAACGAAGTAGTGTTCGAACCTTGTGGCCTTTTGCCTTGGGATATTTTAATGACAAAATTTTATTGGCTGCATGGTGTGAACTCAGGCAGGATTTTAGACATTTTAGACTTGATCGTATTCAGCAGCTGAGTTTAAGCCAAGAATTATATCCATCATTTAAGCAACAATTATTTCAGAAGTGGTGGGCACAAGAATCGAAGACTACTGACAAAAACTGACAAAGAGGTTTTGTAGACTAGGTTCCACGATAAACAAGGAGCCATAAAAATGAGCCTTAAACTTTATACTAACAAAGAATCACGTGGTGTTGTGGTCGACTGGCTTTTAGTCGAATTAGGTGTTGATTGTGAACGTATTGAAGTCGAATATAAGACTGAAATGAAAACACCAGAATATCTAAAAATTAATCCTTTTGGAAAAGTGCCAGTATTGGTGGACGGCGATGTGGTGATTTATGAGCTAGGTGCAATCTGTGCTTATCTTGCTGATAAATTTTTCGATAAAGGTTTAGCTCCTGCACTCGATGATCCAAAACGCGGCCTTTACTACCGCTGGTTATTTGTGATGGCTGGTCCATGGGAAGCTGCTGGTGTTAATAAAGCGCTTGGAATTGACGTATCTCCTGAGCAAAAAATGTTTGTGGGTTATGGTGATTACAACGATGCTTACCAAGCTTTAGTACAAGGGCTCAGTGAAGCAAATCCGTATGTATGTGGTGAACAATTTACTGCCGCAGATGTAAGTGTTGGCGCAATGCTGTTATGGCAATTGAAGATGGGTGCTATTGAATCCCATCCAGCCATTACGCGTTATCTTGAAACCATCAAACAACGCGAAGGCTTAAAACAAAGCACTATGGGCTCATTGTTGTAAACCTATACTGTTCAGAGTCACCCATTTGGGTGACTTTTTTATTTTCTAAATACACGTTTTAGTTGGTCAGAAAGCCAGCAGCAACGTTAATACAGATCGCTAAAATGGTGGTATTAAACCCAAAAGACAACACTGCGTGAAATAAGTTTAAAAGACGCATATGTTTGGTGGTAATCGAAACATCGGCAGTTTGAGCAGAAGTCCCAATGATATAACTAAAATATAGAAAATCAGGATAGGTGGGCTGTTTTGTTCCTGGGAAATCTAAACCACCGTTTTCTTCATTTCTAGATAAAGCCATGTAAAAATCATGGGCATAATGTAGAGCAAAAACGGTATGCATAAAAAGCCATGCCGAAACAATAGTGAGTAAAGCTAAAGCGACATGTCCTAACTTTGCAGAATGATCAGAAGGAAGCTGTGAGAGCTGTATTAAAATAGCAACTAGACACATGCTTAAAGCTAATAAAACAATGAGCATAATGACCCATTTGCTTTCATCTTGTTTTTTAGCTTGCTGCTGCATTTGTGAATGATCAGCACTTTTCATGAGCTGCCAAATATGTAGTAAATATATACTAATGGAGGTATTCCAGCTGACTAATAAAACAGTTGACCATTTCCATGAGGTTAACCATGTCAGAATACTTGCTGTAATAAATCCCATTAATAAAGCAATAAAGAAATGAGGGCGGTTTAGTACACTACGTCCAAGATGTTGAAATACTGCAACCATTTTCCTAATCTCCTTTTACTAGATGGTAAATATATTATTTTTTATCAAATGGTGAAAATAATATCTAGTTTTATATAGATTTTATTCCAATACTTTTAATTGTATTTAATAGATATTTAATTTTACCGATTGGATAAAATAGAACAAAGCGCGAGCTAAAATATTTATAAAAAGTATAAAATAAATAAAGAATATTATTTACTTATACCTTTTATAAAGGTGTTCTTATTAATCGTAGGCTTAAAATAAAATATAGCTTTCTTGATTAGGTGTGATTTAAGTTTTTATCCAGATGAAATACTTTAGTGAGTTGGTCAATGAATTTTTGGACACCTAAGGACTGTGAGTTTTTACGGTAATTCACGAATAAATCCAGTGTCGGTAACTCGATATCAAGCGGGCGAATTACTGTGTTTTTGATGCCTAAAGGTGCAACGTAGGCTGGTAAAATTGTACAACCTAATCCAGAGCCAATAGAGTTAATATTAAACAACATGCTATCTGCTTTTTGAACAATATTGAGGTCAATATTGTGAGTTTTGGCAAAGTTTAAAATGGTGTTATGTAATGTTTGTGACTGCTCGGCAGCAGGAATAATAAAGTCAACACCTTGTAAGGCATGGACAGGAATTCGTTCATACTGAGTAAGTGGATGATTCTTTGGAAGTAAAAAAATCAGGGGTTCAGTCAAAACAAATTGGCTTTGGATTTCATCACTATCTGTGTTTTCTCGCGTAAAGGTAATGTCCAACTCACCTTTTTTCAAGGATTTAAGTTGTTCAGTATTATTTAGGTTAGATAATTCAATGATGAGATCGGGGTGTTGTAATCGCAGATTAGGAAGAACGTAAGGGAAAATTTTCATTTCTGCAATGGGGACAAAACCAATACGTAACAGTTGCTGCTTAGCCTTAGAAACCTGTCGTGCCAGAGCAACTGCTTTTTCAGCTTGAGCAAGGGTGAGACGAGCATGTTCTAAAAAGACCACACCTTCTTCAGTTAACTCAACTTTACGTTTAGTGCGATTTAAAAGTCGTACACCAACATCTTCTTCTAAATCTTTAATCTGTTGGCTAAGGGAGGGTTGTGCAGTAAAAAGTTTAAGAGCGGCTTTACTAAAATTTAATTCTTCAGCAACGGTAATGAAATATCGGAGGTGGCGTAGTTCCATAAGACTAATCCAAAAAATGTCTTACTATGATTTGTGTGAAGTATAAAGCATAAAGGGATATAGCGTGAAGGTACTTTAGGTATTTATAAAATAAATGGAATTTTAATTTTCATTAAACATTTAATATATAAATATAAGTTCTAGTAATTCATAAAATATATTAATTATTAGAGATTAAATACATTATTTTTACTTAATCAAAGAAATATTTAAATGTTCTTAATATTAATATGGGAAATTCTCATATTATGCAAAAATGAAGAAGAGTAAATTAATATTGTAAAATATAAATTCTGTCAGGATGAATCAGCTTTAAGTGTTACTAAATATTTTGTTCTATAAGCTGTCAAAATATTTTAAGTTAGAAAAGTAAGATCTCCCAAGGCAAAATTGACTAACTCTGTGACCATTTCACGTGACTAATGATTGTTATGTTATACAAGTGCTCTTAATAAGAATGGTAATTATCGACGCATAAACCCAACACATCTATGTATTTTTTATGGCAATCTAATTCAACTTATGTTGGCTGTGACCACAATAAAAGGGATATTTATATGATAAATAAGTGTAAGTGCCATAGCTTAATTTGTTTTAATTGTTAAGATAGAAACCTGAACACATCCATTCTGCCGATGCTAAAACATAGAAAAGCCCATGAAAGACAAGCCGACATTAACTTATCAATTGCCGACTCAGTCCTGTTGGACGCATACATGGATAAAACCTCCTTTTTATCATCCCGAGTCAGGGCGTGAATCTGATACACGTTTTTATAACCAACAGCCTAAATCGCCGGCTAGAGGCTCAAAAGAGCTATTACGTTGGTTAGTTACGCGTGAGTCTTTTACATGGAACGTTGATATTCAAAATGAATACGATACCCGTGTAAACACAGCTGTGGCATTGCCTCAAAATCGTCCTCAGGCGGATTTAGATGATTGGCAAGTTTGGTTTGTTGGGCATGCGACGGTATTGATTCAGATTGGGCCTTATAACTTTATTACCGATCCAGTATGGTGTGATTATGCAAGCCCTTCACAGGGTCGTGGACCGCGCCGTGTGTGTCCCGCAGGTTTTGCGTTAGAACAATTACCGACGATTCATGGTGTTCTACTCAGCCATAATCATTATGATCATATGGATTTGGCTACGCTTGAATGGCTACATAAAAAATTCGCAATGCCGATTTATACTGGACTCGGGAATGGGTTCTATCTACCCAAAGAGTTTCATGTGATTGAGATGGATTGGTGGCAAGAAATTCCATATCACGAATTAAGAATAATCTATACACCTGCACAGCATGGTTCCGGTCGTGGTCTACGCGACCAGAATAAAGCGCTCTGGGGCGGCTTTTCGGTTGTAGCGAAAACAGGCCATTGTTTCTTTGCTGGTGATACGGGTTATGCGGGGCATTTTAAGCAAATTCATGCACGCTATGGTGCACCACGTGTTGCTTTACTTCCGATCGGAGCTTATGAACCTCGCAAGTTAATGAGTTATGTTCATATGAATCCTCAAGATGCTGTGCATGCACATTTAGATTTGCAAGCTCATCGTTCTGTTGCGATTCATTATCGAACTTTTCAGTTGACCGACGAAGATCGAGAAGATCCTGAACATGCGTTAGCTCAAGCAATTAAAGCTTCATCGAAACTTGCGAATCCTTTTTATTGCATTCGAGAAGGGCATAAATTGACTGTCTAAAAGGACATCACTTTATATTTAAGTAAAAAAGCCAGTTCAATTTGAACTGGCTTTTTTGATTCTGATGTAAATTAAGCTAAGTCGAAACGATCAAGATTCATGACTTTAGTCCATGCCGCTACAAAGTCTTGAACAAATTTTTCTTTACCATCTGCCTGAGCATAAACTTCTACCAGTGCACGCAAGATTGAGTTTGAACCGAACACCAAATCATTACGTGTTGCAGTAAATTTTACAGTGCCTGTTTTACGGTCTTTGCCTTCAAATACTTCACCTGATGAATCCGCAGGTGCCCATACCGTAGACATGTCGAGTAGGTTCGTGAAGAAGTCTGTGCTGAGAACACCAACCTGATGAGTAAATACACCGTGTTGCGAACCATCCCAGTTAGTGCCTAGTACGCGTAGACCACCAACCAATGCGGTTAACTCTGGTGCAGTCAAAGTCAGTTGCTGTGCTTTATCAATTAATAATGCTTCAGTTGCTGTATTGACGCCCTCTTTTTTCCAGTTTCTAAAACCATCGGCAAGGCCGCGGAGCAATTGGAAAGATTCGACATCAGTTTGACTTTGTAATGCATCAACACGACCAGAGGCAAATGGAACGCTAATGTTGAAACCTGCTGCTTGAGCAGCTTGCTCTACACCAACATTACCGGCTAGCACAATTAAATCAGCTAATGACAGTTGAGTTGAGGCTTTGATTTCTTCAATTTTAGTTAAAGTTTCAACAGCTTTTTGGTTTACTTCCCACTCACGTTGCGGTGATAAGGCAATACGTGCGCCGTTTGCTCCACCACGCTTGTCTCCACCACGGAAAGTTGACGCTGAAGCCCACCCAAGAGAAACCAACTCACCAGCAGATAGTCCTAGTGCAACAATTTTTGCTTTTGCATCAGTAATGCTGGCAGCTGATGGTGCAGCGCTAGCAGCAGGTAATGGATCTTGCCAAATTAAATCTTCAGCTGGAACTTCAGGACCTAAATAACGTGCTTTTGGACCCATATCGCGGTGAGTTAATTTAAACCATGCACGGGCAAAAGCATTGGCGAAAGCTTGTGGGTCGTTATGGAAGCGACGAGAGATTTTTTCAAACTCAGGATCAAAACGTAAGGTCAAATCTGTAGTAAGCATTGTTGGCTTACGTTTAATTGATGGATCGAATGGATCAGGAATGATCGCTTCAGCATCTGCTGCTACCCATTGAATTGCACCAGCAGGTGAGCGTTCTTGTACCCACTCGTATTTGAATAGGTTTTCAAAGAAGTAATTACTCCATTGTGTTGGAGTCTGTGACCAAATGACTTCTAAGCCTGAAGTGATCGCGTCTTTACCAACACCTGTGCCAAAGCTGTTTGACCAACCAAAGCCCATCTGTTCAATTGGTGCGCCTTCAGGATCAGCCTGAACATGGTCGGCAGAGGCAGCACCATGAGTTTTACCTAAAGTATGACCGCCTGCGATCAATGCAACAATTTCTTCGTCATCCATTGCCATGTTGCCAAAAGTCGCACGAATAAACGGTGCAGCCGATTTTGGATCACCACTGGCTTGTGGACCTTCAGGGTTCACATAAATTAGACCCATTTCGGTTGCCGCTAGATTGCTGCCGTCCAATGCTTCAGAGTTGCGATGAGCTAACCATTCTTTTTCATCGCCCCAGTTTACATCGTTGTCTGGTTCCCAAACATCTTCACGACCTGCACCAAAACCAAAGGTGCGGAAGCCAGAAGACTCAAGCGCAATGTTGCCGGCAAGAACAAATAAATCTGCCCACGATATTTTTTGACCGTATTTCTGTTTAACTGGCCAGAGCAGACGGCGTGCTTTATCTAAACTTGCATTGTCAGGCCAACTATTTAATGGTGCAAAACGTTGTTGACCACGACCAGCACCACCACGGCCATCACCCATACGATATGTACCGGCAGCATGCCATGCTAAACGAATAAATAAGCCCGTATAATTTCCCCAATCGGCTGGCCACCAATCTTGGGAATCTGTTAATACATTTTTGATATCAGCTTTGAGTGTGTAGTAGTCGAGTTTTTGAAATTCTTGACGATAATTAAAATCTTTACCGAGTGGATTAGAACGTTCTGAATGTTGATTCAGCAAGTCAACACGTAATTGTTTTGGCCACCAATGTAAACTAGGCGTGCCACCACCGACCGTTGCTTCTGATTTTGATTTATGACCTGAAAAAGGACATTTTGATTCGTCTGACATGGTTATATTCTCTCTGGGTAATAATTATTGAGCTCTTGATAAAGTAATAGGGCTCATTTTCCTGGACTTCTGGTTTAAAAACTCATGTTTATTAAATAAAGAAATGAGTGAACAAATGGTGAGAGAAACCGTTTAAAAAATTCTTTTCACTAAGATGTTGGCTCATTATTTTTTATTTAATAATGCATCAGATTCCTTTAATTGTTATTCCTCCAATTTACTGTATGAAGGTTAAAAAACAAGAGGAAAAATAAGTTGAAGCTTGAAAATAACGATGCATAGAATTACCTCTTCAATTGTTGGAACAACTTAAGATCTTTTAATAACGCTCTTTAAATATAGTAGAAGTAGAAGACTTATTTTTCAAATGGATTAAATTATCAGTATTAATTTAAAAAACCGATTGTAATTTTGTTCAAAAAGTAGCGTGCAACCGAGACTGAAAAGAAATTTTTTATATTCAGTTTTATTAAGTTATTTAAAATAAAAAAGGAGAGCGATGCTCTCCTTTTTCTTTAGATACTAAACATTTACGATTCGATTCGATTTGACCATGTCGGCTAGGCCATGAGTTTTAAAATAGTACTCAAGCCAGCTTTTTACAATGAGCGGATTATTCATTTTCATAACATCACCAAGTAATTTTTGCGCATCTGTCATAGGTACATGACAAATTGCTTTTCGTACTCGTAAAATGTTACTCGAACTCATTGAAAGGGTATTAAAGCCCATCGCCATGAGTAAAATTGCCGATAATGGATCACCTGCCATTTCACCACAAATACTGATTGGTTTTTTGTGCTCATGACATTCTTTAACCAATCGAGTTAAAGCACGTAAAATAGAAGGGTGGAAATGCGAGTAAACGTTTGCCACATGTGGATTATTACGGTCAACCGCAAGTAAATATTGAGTTAAGTCGTTTGAACCCACAGAGAAGAAATCGACGAGTTCAGCAAACTCATCAATTTGTAGCAATACGCTTGGTACCTCAACCATAATCCCAATTTTAGGCTTGGTAATTTTAACTTGCTCTTCTTCTTGCACCGCCATCCAGTCACGCTCAAGTAAGTAAAGTACTTCTTCGACTTCACTGACTGTAGTCACCATTGGTAATAAAATATGTAAATTATTTAAACCAATACTGGCTTTGAGCATGGCGCGAATTTGCGACGAAAAAATCTCGGGATGATCCAGCGTGAAACGAATACCACGCCAGCCCAATGCCGAGTTTTCTTCTTCAATACTGAAGTAAGGCAAGTCTTTATCGGCACCAATATCCAGAGTTCGCATCACCACTGGTTTGTTGGCGAAGTGGCTCAACTGTTGACGATAGATTGCGCGTTGTTCTTCTTCACCTGGGAAGCGTTCCCGTAACATGAATGGGATTTCACTTCGATATAGACCAACACCTTGAGCGCCGCGTTGTACTCCGCGAACCACATCAATCATGAGGCCTGTGTTTACATAAAGTGGAACAGATACACCATCTGGCGTAATCGCTTCTTTGGTCTCGTATTGTTTGAGATCTTTTGCGATCTGCTCATCTTCTTTTTGAATTTCTTTATAACGTTGGCGTAAACGGCGTGGAGGATTTATAAAAACACGGCCTTGATAGGCATCCACAATCATTTCTGCATCATCGAGCGTGTTAACAGGAAGTTCAGTTACGCCAACTACGGTTGGAATACCTAATGCACGGGCCACAATCACCATATGTGAGTTGGCTGCACCTTCTGAAGTTACAATCGCTGCAATATTGTCTACAGGTAGTTCGACTAGCGCTGCAGTACTAATTTCTTCACCAATTAAAATACTGTCTGGGCTCAGTTCACGGTGGCTAGAGTCTTCTTCTTGCAACGAGGCTAAAATACGTCGGCCTAAATCTTTAAGATCAGAAACTCGCTCACGTAGATAGTCGTCTTCCATTTGTGCAAATAGGGCAGTATGTTTTTCAATCACACGGCGTACTGCACCTTGTGCCCAATGCCCGTCACGAATGAGTTCTTTAATTTCTGCTGGTAACGCATTTTCATCTAGCATTCTTAAGAAAACACTAAATAAAGCGCGTTCTTCTGCCATTAAAGAATCATGCATTTTTTCATCTAAAGAACGAATCTCTGAACGAACTGATGAAATGGCTTGATCTAGAAGTCGAAGTTCATGACTAATATCTTCTGCTTCACGATCAGGTACAGAAGCTAAATCAGCAGGTGGATATAAAATAATAGCGCGACCTAAAGCAACACCGCCCGCGCCTGAAGCACCTTGAAAGGTTTTATAGGCAGGACCATTGCTTGGTTTACGAAATACGTCAATATTTCCAACTGCGTGAGCGTGAGCAATAACACCAGAAAGCTGGGCACACAGAGTGACTAAAAATGACTCGGCTGCTTCGCTAAAATCTTGGGGAAGTTTGTTTTGTACAACCAAAACACCCATCACCTTACGGCGATACATGACAGGTACGCCAAGGAATGAGTTATAAATTTCTTCACCTGTTTCAGGTAAATACATGAAGCGCTCATGTTTTGGTGCATTGTCAAGGTTAACAATTTCTTCACGTTGCCCGACCAGACCGACTAAACCTTCACCGAGTTGCAGTGAAACATGGCCTACAGATTCTTGGTTTAAGCCTTTAGAGGCCATCAATACATAGCGCTGATTGCGTTCATCGAGTAAATAAATAGAGCAAACATCCACTTTCATGGCTTCAGCAACCTGATTGACCATGGTGTCTAATGATTCATGCAAACTGACGGACGCATTAACTTCTTGGACAATGCGCCGTAGAGTGTCGAGTTGCATGTTTGACATGGATGTATACTCCAGTATTTTTTTAGACTATGAATGTATTTATAACAGCACTTTTAATAAAAATCATTTGCTAGATAAATGATTTTTAGGGTAATTGTTGCATCGGCAACTGTGTACACAACTCCACCATGGCTTTACGATAAACATCACGCTTGAAGTTCACCACTTGTCCAAGAGGATACCAATAGCTAACCCACTGCCATTCATCGAATTCGGGTGGGTCGGAGAGGTTTAACTGAATATTTTTTGCATGCGCAGTTAATTTCAGTAAAAACCATTTTTGTTTCTGTCCGATACATACTGGGTCAGAGTCTGACCGAATGTAACGATGTGGCAAACGATAACGCAGCCATCCTTTGGTTTGCGCAATAATCTGGACATGTTCGGGCAATAAGCCGATTTCTTCTCTCAGTTCTCGAAAAAGTGCCTGTTCAGGAGTTTCTCCAAACTGAATGCCTCCTTGTGGAAATTGCCAAGCATTGTGACCAATGCGCTTTGCCCATAAAACCTGTCCATCATCGTTTGCCAAAATGATCCCGACATTCGGTCGGAAACCTTCTGAATCGATCATTTGGCTACCTAAATATTGTCTATATCGTTGACTTTAATCGCGGGGACAAACACTTTTTTATGTCCAGCTCGAAAAGATCAAAGTAAAATGTTTAAATTGCTACGATCTTAACGAATTTCTATCGACTAGCGGAGATAGATTTACATTTTTTTTCTTAAATTTCAGTTTAAACGAGAATTTTCATGAAACTGGCGTTGTTTGATTTAGACCATACCTTGTTAAATACCGATTCAGACCACTCGTGGGGTGAATTTTTAGTCAATGAAGGTTTGGTTGATCCGGTTCATCATCGTCAGATGAATGATAAATTTTATGAAGATTACAAAGCAGGGCAACTTGACCCTTATGCTTATAACGAATTTGTCTTTGGATTTTTAACAAAGCACGACAATAATTATTTAACTGAACTTCATCAGTTGTTCATGCAAAAAGTGATTCGCCCACAAATGCGCCCTAAAGGTTTTGATGCAATCAAAAAACATCAAGATTTAGGCCATACGATTGTCGGAATTACAGCAACAAGTGATTTTATTACTGCGCCGATTTTCCGTGAATTTGGAATTACTGAAATTTTGGCAACCAATGCTGAAGTTGCTGAGGGGAAATATACAGGTAAAGTTGCTGGTTTAGCGTGTTATCAAAAGGGCAAGCTTGCACGTCTAGATGGGTGGTTGGAAGGTCGTAGCGTGTCTGAGTCTTGGGCTTATTCAGATTCAATCAACGATCGTTTTTTACTTGAATATGCAACGCATGCGATTGCAGTAAATCCTGATGATCGCCTTGAAAAACTGGCTCAAGAAAATAATTGGGATATCCAGGACTGGTCAATTTCACAGGCATGATATTCCTCAAGATTTGAATCGCTTTTGTGGCATTGAGAGCAAGGGCGATTTAAATTGGTCATGATGATGAGTGAGGATATGATGGATAATCAGAATGAGGCTGAAGAAAAGAAAACCCGTAGAGGTAATTTTTTTGAACAAATGGGTGAAGAACTGATTAATGGTTTCCTCACACTTCTTGGTGAACTTTTTATTTACATTGTTTTTCTATTATTTTCAGGTACTTTAATTGGCATTGTCGTTGCCGCGATTTTCTTCGGTTGGGGCGTTCTATTTTTACTACTGCCTTTTGCTTTTTTGATTTATATCCTTTTTAAAAAAATATAATCGTTAATTCAATTATTCCTGCATCATTTTAATTAGTTCTTGCATAGCTCTAGATTGAGTACGTGCAGGATGCCACACCATGCCTAATTGACGATTCATTTCGACATCTAAATCAAGTTGCTGCATATCTTGGTTCAGCAAAGTTTTTGGTAAAACTGACCAACCCAAACCAATCGACACCAACATGCGAATAGACTCAAGAGGGTTATTGCTCATGGTGATTTTTGGTTTAAGTCCTTGTTTTTCAAACTCGGCTAACGTGATTTGAGCAGTATAAGTTTGTGCAGCAGGTAACAAACTTGGATATTCAATAAGGTCTTGTAAGGTCAGATGCTCTTTTTGTGCAAGTGGATGAAATGGAGCAGCAACAAAAACTAAAGGATCATTCCAGATAGTAATGTAGTTAAGGCGCTCGTCACCTGAAGGAGGAAGGGTTAAAAATGCTAACTCTAAATCACCAGCCAGCACTTTTTCATGCGCTTGCTCTGAGTCAACAAAATGCACATCTAAGGTGACCTGTGGAAATTGCTGAACAAAGTGTTTAAGGGGCGCGGGTAAATGGTGCAAGCCGATGTGATGACTCGTTCCAATTTTTAAACGACCTTGTATCTGAGTTTGTTCATGACTGAGGGTGTGATGGATGTCTCCAAGCTCATTTAGCCAGTTTTTAACTTTAGGTAGTAATGAATGTGCAGCATGAGTTGCCTGAACACCTCGGCCTGCGGACTCAAATAGTTTTACACCAAAATATTCTTCTAAGCTGTGAATCCGTTTGGTTACAGCAGGTTGAGTAATAAATAATTGATCTGCTGCCACAGAGATAGACCCTGTTTCCATAACTTTCACAAAAGCTTCAAAGGCTGCAAGATTCATAATACAACTCAACTTGGAATAGAAAAATCGAGGGGCTAAAGTTGCCGAGCCAAAATCGTATCATGCTTGCAGCAAAACCAGTGAGAAAGTTGTGAATTACCGCACTAATCTTAGCCTAAGCTGTTGTTTCCTCTTCTGCTAAGGCAGTTATGCGGCGATCTTTAGCTGCCCATACTTTTTCATGGAAGAAAAAAGCAAATGCTTGTACGGTTGGTTCGAGCATACTTAGGGTTAAAGCCATCCAGATATTACCTGTTACAAAGTATGCAACTATCATCGCTACGCTAATATGCATAATGTAATAACTGAAGGTTTTCTTTAATGTACGTTGATTATTTACAACAAATTTTTGAATATTAGCCATGATCATTCTCTTTAGCCACTTTAGATATTTTTAGTATAGAGATGAGAGTATAAGATTAAAAATTGATTATGCAAATGATAATCATTAACAAAAAACGATTTATTAAATTTGATAGTTATAAACGGGATTACAATTGATTCCAAAAAGTTTTCTAATTTATAAAAATGATAAATTAGATTTATGTGAAACTCTGGCTATAATCGAAGAAAGATTAGAATTACCCAGTCCAATGGAGCAAGACGACATGGCAGGCAAAACTTTATATGACAAATTGTGGGATGACCACGTTGTTTCACAGCGTGATGATGGCTCATGTTTACTTTATATTGACCGTCATTTATTGCATGAAGTGACTAGTCCACAAGCATTTGAAGGTTTGCAACTTGCAGGTCGTCAACCATGGCGTTTAAGTGCAAACGTTGCTACGCCGGACCATAACGTTCCAACGTCTAAAAAAGAACGTGACCAAGGTATCGCAGGTATTGAAGATGAGACGTCTCGTATTCAGGTTCAAACCTTAGATGACAATTGCAAAGCCTTTAATATTGTTGAATTTAATATTAATGATATCCGTCAGGGGATCGTGCATGTCGTTGGGCCTGAACAGGGCTTAACTTTGCCGGGCATGACAGTCGTATGTGGTGATTCACATACAGCTACTCACGGTGCTTTCGGTTGCTTGGCGCATGGTATTGGAACATCTGAAGTTGAACATGTGTTAGCAACACAATGTTTGATCCAGAAAAAATCTAAAAACATGTTAGTACGTGTAGATGGCGTATTAGGCAAAGGCGTAACATCAAAAGATGTTGTGTTGGCAATCATTGCTAAAATTGGTACTGCTGGTGGTACAGGCTATGCAATTGAGTTCGGTGGTCAAGTTTTCCGTGATATGTCGATTGAAGGACGTATGACGGTATGTAACATGGCGATTGAAGCAGGTGCTCGTGTCGGTATGGTTGCAGTCGATGACAAAACTGTTGAATACGTGAAAGGTCGTAGCTATGCACCAAAAGGCGAGCAATGGGAACAAGCAGTTGTTTACTGGGACACTTTGCATTCAGATGAAGACGCGGTGTTTGATGCAGTCGTTGAATTAAATGGTGCAGAGATCGAGCCACAAGTGTCTTGGGGAACTTCACCTGAGATGGTTATTCCAGTCACAGAAGCTGTTCCAACTTTAGAACAAGCGAAAGATGACGTTCAACGTAATGACTGGACGCGTGCTTATCAATATATGGGCTTAAATGCAGGTCAAGCATTAGCTGATATTCAACTTGACCGTGTCTTTATTGGTTCTTGCACTAACTCTCGTATTGAAGATATTCGTGCTGCGGCTGAGGTGGTTAAGGGGCGTAAAGTGGCGTCTAGCATTAAGCAAGCCATGATTGTTCCGGGTTCTGGTTTAGTTAAACAGCAGGCAGAAAAAGAAGGCTTGGATAAAATCTTCTTGGAAGCTGGTTTTGAATGGCGTGAACCGGGTTGTTCAATGTGTTTAGCAATGAATGCAGATAAGTTACAACCGGGTGAGCACTGTGCATCGACGTCTAACCGTAACTTTGAAGGTCGTCAAGGCAATGGTGGTCGCACTCACTTGGTGAGTCCGGCAATGGCGGCGGCGGCTGCAATCGCAGGTCACTTTGTTGATGTTCGTTCATTTTAATTCGGTCTGGAGCAAACCATGAAAGCTTATACAGTTGAACAAGGTATCGTTGCACCATTAGATCGTGCCAATGTTGATACAGATTTAATTATTCCAAAACAGTTTTTGAAATCGATCAAACGTACTGGTTTTGGCGATAACTTATTTGATGAACTTCGTTATTTAGATGAAGGCTATCCAGGACAAGATAATTCAGTTCGTCCAAAAAATCCGGATTTCGTTTTGAACCAGCCACGTTATCAAGGCGCAAATGTTTTAATTGCTCGTACTAACTTTGGTTGTGGTTCAAGCCGTGAGCATGCGCCTTGGGCATTAAATGAATACGGTTTCCGTACTGTTATTGCACCAAGCTTTGCTGATATTTTCTTTAATAACTGTTTTAAAAATGGCATGTTACCTGTCATTTTGTCAGAAGAAATTGTTGATCAGTTATTTAAAGAATGTGCGGCAAATGAAGGATATCAATTAACAATTGATTTAGCTGCTCAGGAAGTACGTACGCCAACAGGTGAAGCTTTTAAATTTGAAGTTGACCCATTTCGCAAGCATTGCTTGTTAAATGGCTTGGATGATATTGGTTTAACTCTTCAAAATGCCGACGCAATTCGTGCTTATGAAGAAAAAACTAAAAAAGTTCGTCCTTGGGTATTCCAAGAGTTAAATTAACCTTTTGGTACATTTTAAACATAGCCATGGCGTAGTGTTCAAACTCTTGCTAACATGCTAAAGCATAAAAACACCTTAAAATTATGCACTAGATGAGGATTGGGCTTGAACAATGAAGAGGAACGTTACTCATAGCTTTTTGTTGAGCCTGTGCGCAATAACACTCAGTGCTTGTCAGAGCACGTACAATGTAGTGGATACTGTCCGTATTAAGCAGGCTGAACAAGAAAATTTGGGGCAGAATGCAGCAATATATTGTTCGGGCGCGAAGAGTTGTGAATTTGAACGACTAAATGATATTACTGTAGTGGATGCGCAAACACGACGAATTAGTAATCAGGCAATTCATCAAGGAATTGTACGATTGCACGGTTCAGTGCTTGGTCAAACTAACAGCTTATATTTATCTGTGCCCGCTAAACAATATGAAGTGGTGATCCGTTTCTATCCGATTTCTCCAGATCGGGCTGAAACAATCCATGTGATTCACCAG
This sequence comes from Acinetobacter calcoaceticus ANC 3811, assembly GCF_000399665.1. GTDB lineage: Bacteria > Pseudomonadota > Gammaproteobacteria > Pseudomonadales > Moraxellaceae > Acinetobacter > Acinetobacter calcoaceticus_B. The sequence goes on along the minus strand of NZ_KB976986.1, from coordinate 2,549,425 downwards.
TTTAATGCCAACCATCGCTATACATTTAAAATGTACCGAGACAAAACTAATCGTTCAGGTAGTTTGTTGAATGTTTCTGTGCCAGATCCATTATGTGTCGATTTAGATCAAGATGGGCGTGTAATTCGCCGTTTTTGTCGACCATTTGATGTAACAACAGGGCTAGGCGAATTCCTTGAACAGAAAAAACTAACACCGCGGTAGTCATAACACTGCTTGTTTTTTGGAAAATGGAAAAAGTTCATGTCTAAACAGATTTTAATTTTAGCTGGTGATGGTATTGGTCCTGAAATTGTTGGGGCAGCAGAAAAAGTATTAAATACAGTAAATGAAAAATTTAATTTATCGCTAACTTGGGAACATGGCTTATTGGGCGGCGCAGCAATTGATGTGCATGGTGAACCGTATCCAGCTGTAACGAGTGAACAAGCAAAAAAAGCTGATGCAATTTTATTAGGTGCAGTAGGCGGACCAAAATGGGATGCGATCGAGCGTTCTATTCGTCCTGAACGTGGGCTTCTAAAAATTCGTAGTGAACTCAACTTGTTTGCTAACTTACGCCCAGCGATTTTATATCCGCAATTAGCAGATGCTTCTAGCTTAAAGCCTGAAATTGTTGCTGGCTTAGATATTCTGATCGTTCGTGAACTTACTGGTGGTATCTATTTCGGTCAGCCACGTGGTATTCGTGAACTCGAAAACGGCGAAAAACAAGGCTATAACACAGACGTTTATTCTGAAAGTGAAATTAAGCGTATTGCAAAAGTTGCTTTTGAGCTTGCAGGTTTGCGTGGTGGTAAAGTTTGTTCGGTTGATAAAGCGAACGTTTTAGAAGTTACAGAACTTTGGAAGCAAACAGTTACTGATTTGCAGCAAGCGAGTTATTCGAACATTCAGCTTTCACATATGTATGTCGACAATGCTGCAATGCAACTTGTACGTGCACCAAAACAGTTTGACGTGATTGTAACGGGTAACTTGTTTGGCGATATTTTATCTGATGAAGCGGCAATGCTTACAGGTTCAATCGGTATGTTGCCATCTGCATCGTTAGATGAAAATGGCAAAGGTATGTATGAGCCTTGTCATGGTTCTGCACCTGATATCGCTGGTCAAAATGTAGCGAACCCATTGGCAACAATTCTTTCTGTTGCAATGATGCTTCGTTATACATTCCGTGAAGAAGCTGCTGCAAAAGCAATTGAAGATGCTGTAGGTCAAGTACTTGATCAAGGCTTGCGTACAGCAGATATTATGTCTGAAGGTATGACAAAAGTTGGTACAGCCGAGATGGGTGAAGCAGTTGTAGCCGTGCTTGCTTAAAACTTATTCGCTAAAAAAACGCAGCTCAACGCTGCGTTTTTTTGTGCTTATGCTTTAGCAGGCTTTGCCTTCATATTGAATAGACTCGGCAATATCATTTTTAAGCTGAAAAATAACTTTGCAGTTAAAATTTAAATCGTAAGAATTGCCACCCAAATTACCTGATTGTATAGCGACAGAATTTCCTCTCATGTCGACATTAGTCACCATCGGGATTGGAATATTTAATGGACGTAAAATGGTATAGATGAGTTGATTGGATGTTTTCTGTGGAGTATTTGCGACTTGAAAACCAAGACTTCGTAGATTGATATCTTGCCGAATGGTTGCAGAAGATTTGCCTAGAAAGCCCTTTAAATATTCTTGTAAATCTATAGATTGGCGGGGATGGCTCGTACAACCGCTCACGTTCATCATGATTAAACAAAGTAGGCCGATCTGATATCGGATATCTATATTCATTTTTATCTCAATAAAAATATTTATTATTAAAGAACAATAGGTTGGATTTGAATGCTTGTAAAGTAAAAAAGGAAGATTATGATAAATAGAAGGTAAATTTGTCTTGCGATTTATCATTACATTCAAATCGTTATTAATAATAATTTCATAGAAAACTTAAGGAAGAAAAGTATGAGAAAAATAGTTTTTGCTTTTTTATGCAGCTTTGGAGTGACTGCGGTCTATGCAGATAACTGTGATAGCGCGCGTAATACTTATGATGATATTTACTGTACAAATAAAATTTATGCGAGTGCGGATGTAGATCTGAATAAAAACTATCAAGCACTACGAGTAAAGTTAAATACCACGCAGAAAAATATTCTTAAGAAATCTCAGCTCGCGTGGATACGTCAACGTGATGCAGATTGTACAGATTCAAATAGGAATAGCGTAGACGTGCAATGTCGTTTACAGACAACGCAGGAAAGAAACCATTGGCTGCAAGAAAGATTGCGTGAATGCCAAACGGTGGGATGTAAAACCAGTCGCTTAAGTGAATAAACAACGCAATAAAAAAGCCACATCATAAAGTGGCTTTTTTGCATTCACTAATTAGCGAGCACGGTACGTAATACGACCTTTAGTGAGGTCATATGGAGTCATTTCGACTTTTACACTGTCGCCAGTAAGGATGCGAATATAGTGTTTACGCATTTTACCAGAAATGTGTGCAATAACTTCGTGACCGTTTTCAAGACGTACACGGAACATCGTATTAGGAAGCGTTTCGGTGACAACGCCTTCGAACTCAATGAGTTCCTCTTTATTGGCCATAGCCTACCTGATGATCAAATTGGGAAGGCGCAAATTATAGTCAATTTATTTAAAAAAAACAAGATACACATACTTCTACTCAAGCATCTGGTTAAAGTATGACTAATAAAAAAAGATGTAATTTTTTTCACAAAAGAAGTGTAATTCTGTTGTCAGTTTGGTCAATCAACGCTAATCTAAAATCATAGTTATTAGGGACTGTTAATTGCGTAAAGGTCAACAGCCCTAAATATCAATGAAGTATCTACATGGAAGGGCACTGCGTGGGTCAGCTAACAGATGCATCAGTTGTATTACGCTTTGGCTATCAAGCGATTCGTCGTGCGGGTTTGCCAACAGAAGAAATATTAACCAAAGCGGGAGTTGCTTTAAATCAGGTTGATACAAATGCACGTACACCGTTAAGTGCACAGTACGCCTTTTGGACTGCCGCTCAGGAAGTCAGTAAAGATCCAGATATCGGTTTGCATTTAGGCGAGCATTTGCCTTTGTACCGTGGTCAGGTCATTGAACATCTATTTATTAGTAGTGAAACTTTTGGTGAAGGGCTAAAACGGGCTTTGGCTTATCAGCGACTCATTAGTGATGCTTTTGATGCAAAACTAGTCATTGAAGAAGGGCGTTGTTATTTAACCAATGGCCAACAGATCGGTGCTGATAATCTTGTTAATCGTCACTTCTCCGAATGTGCAATTTCGGGCATCCTTAGATTTTTTAAATTTATTACCGAAGGGCAATTTCATCCCATCTTCATCGATTTTAATTTTAGTGAAGGTGCTTCTGAGGATGAATATTTCCGAGTATATGGCTGTCCGGTCAGTTTAGGTCAGAAAGAGACACGTTTATATTTTGATCCAGCTATTCTAGATTTTCAGCTTTGGCAAGCAGAGCCTGAGTTATTGCAGTTGCATGAGCAGCTCGCAATTGAAAAATTACAGGAATTGGCTCGTTATGATTTAGTGGGTGAAGTTCGTCGCGCAATTGGTTCAACGCTAGAAAGCGGAGAAACAACCTTAGAAACGGTTGCTGCTCAGTTGAATATTACTCCACGTCGCTTACGTACTCAGCTAAGCGAAGCCAATACTAGTTTTCAGCAAATCTTGTCAGATTATCGCTGTCGATTAGCTAAAAAACTTTTGGCCAATACCAACGAGAGTGTTGAGCGTATTGTGTATTTAACTGGCTTCTCTGAACCGAGTACTTTCTACCGCGCATTTAAGCGTTGGACAAATGAGACACCAGTTGAATACCGTAAACGTAAACAGCATCGCTAATTTATTCTATGTCATGACGGAGTCGTGTCATTGAGGCTTTAATATTTGGATTGGCCTTCAGCTAGAGTTACTTTTCTTTCGAAATGAAGAGCGTAAGCTCTGCAAGAACAAAAGCTTATGATACGGTAAAGAGTAATAATTCTTACCGTGTCATAAGGTGGAAAATTTCTCGAACTACGCACTTCGCTTGTCTTGCACTGCGGTTAAAGTATACTTTAACCTTGTTCAGGTTGCGTATGACTTTGTCGCGTATCCTATTTAATACTTAATTTGGATACTGAGTTTTAAATGTTTTAATCTGGTAAATTAAGCCAATGTGGCCCAAGCGGTGGCTGTGGCAAATCAAACTGCTCAGGATAATTACACTGAATAAAATAAAGACCGTCTGGTGGGGCTGTTACTCCTGCCGCCTTACGATCATGTGCAGCAAACATTGTATCGATATGATCAATCTCATACATCCCTTGACCAATTTCGAGTAAACATCCCACAATGTTGCGAACCATATGGTGTAAGAAACCATCTGCTTCTATATCTAAAACCAAATAGCGTCCATGTTCAAATAAACGGCAATGTTTTACATGTCGAACAGGCTGATTTGATTGGCAAGCTGCTGCGCGGAAGCTTTCAAAGTTATGGGTGCCTTCAAATTTACTTGCTGCTTCAATCATCTTTTTCACATCTAACTGTTGGTAAATGTGAGTAACCTGTTTATGTAAGAGAGCAGGGCGATGAGGCGTGTTATATATAATATAGCGGTAACGTCGAGCAGTCGCTTTAAAACGGGCATGAAAACTTTCATCCATCAGCTTAATCCACTGAATGGAAATATCTTTAGGCAGCTGGCTGTTTGCCCCTCTTAACCACCCCGTTTCTGGACGAATGGCATTTGTGTCGAAGTGCGCCACCATATTTGTCGCATGTACTCCTGCATCAGTACGACCAGCACCATGGAGTGCTATAGTCTCATTTGCGACTTTGCTAAGCACACGTTCAATAGTTTCTTGTACGCTGGCAACGCCTGGCTGTTGTGTTTGCCAACCTCGGTATTGAACTCCGCTAAATTCAATACCGACTGCATAACGTTGCATGGCTTTACCTCTATTTAATGCAAATTTTCGTTCCAATGGCTGAGCCATTGTTCTGGGGTGGAGTATTTTAAATAGATTTGAAGTGCTTTTGCATAGAGATCTGCATGACTATGTGCATCACTAATGACAATTTTTGCAGTTTTTGACCACTCACTAATCGCATAGCGCTGATCAATACCGCCAAATGTCACCTGAGTCGTAAGAATCGGAACACAGCCATGTGTATAGAGCTCATCTAATGTTGCTAGCAATTCTTGATTAACAGCTATGTTTCCAGTACCAAAACCTTGCAATACTAAAAATTGAGGTGGGGCTGGTAGTAAGTTTCGTAATTGTTGAACGAGTTGAGTGGTCGCGATAGGTTGCATCATCCAATTCAAAATTTGAAAAGATGCTGCACGCTCGATTTGCGCATCTTGCACAATCAGCCCATTTTGCTGAGGTGTAAATTCAGATTCAGCTTTAAGGCCAGAAAAAGCGTCAAGCTCAGTCGTATGTGTCTTTAACACAGTTTGAGCATGAAATACTTGATGATGAAAAGCAAGGTAAGTACCCACTGGCAAGCTAATTGCTTGCTCTAATGCAAGATATAAATTATCAATTGCATCAGTAAACTCACGAGTGTTATCCCCTTGAATATTAAGAAGAGGATATTGGCTGCCAGTAATAACGACATGACAACTCTGTCCTAGAAAACGAGCTAGAGTCGCAGAAGCATAACTAAGAGTATCTGTACCATGAATAACGACGAAGTGTTGATAACCTTCGAGCTGGAGCTGTTGTATGCGTTGAATAAGACGTAGCCAATCGGGCGCTGTACAAGCGCTGCTATCTACAATATTGGGGGCAGCAAAACAGTCAACCGTTAAGTGGGGTGGTATAACTTTTTCAAGTTGAGGCAAGAATTGGTCATATGGCATAGGCGCTAAAGGTTCACCTACACAGCCAAAAGTACCACCCATATAAAATAAGGCTATTTTTTTCATCTTTTTCAGGCACAAAAGCAGTCATCTTTGACTGCTTATGGTAAAACGATCGGCCTTAAGAAGCTATGCGATTTAGTAGATTTTTCGCGCGTTGTTGTTGCTCTGTGTTGAATTTTTGCTCATTACTTGCCAACAAAGCGTGTGCTGCTGGATAAGCACCTAATTTAATGTATTGCTCTGCAAGTTGTAAGTCGAGTTCATTTTCATCTAACTGTTTTAATTCTGGAAAGGCGTCTAGAAGTGGATCCTCGATTTGAGTTTGAGTCGGCTCTTGATTTACTACCTCTATATGGTTTTGAGTTTCAATCTCTGGTGCTGTAACTAACGCAGGCTCATCTAACGAAAACTCAAGAGGGGCGATTGAAGTTGCTTCTAATGGAGTTTGTTCTGCTACTTTAAGCTCATCTAATGATGGAACTTGTTCAACAGATTTCGTCTCTGAACTTGAAGGATTTAAGTCAAAGTTAAAATCTAAAGCATTGACGCTATTCTCTTGATCTGCTTTTACCTCTACTGCTTGAGTTTTTTCCTCAGTTTCATGCAGAGGGGCCAAGTCAAAAGAAAACTCTAAATCAGCTAGCTCATTTGTTTCTTGAGATGACGATACTTCTGGTACTTGCTGAGATGTTGATACCTCAGGTTCATGTACAGGTTGGCTGGTATTTTCTATAGTCGCAGTTTTTTCGAATGAAAAGTTAAATTCTAAAGGTTTAACTTCAACAGCAGGTTCTTGTTTTACCGGTGTATAGTCTTTCTGCAAGTCATCAAAAGAAGCTTCAGAAGAACTTGTTGTTAACTGGTCAAACTGAGCTGTAGTGTCCGGTGTATTTTCTGGCTCTTCGTATGTTTGAGCTTGAGGAAAATCGATGGCATCAGGTTGTCTTGATGACTCATATTCTTTTTGTCTAGTTTCTGCTTGAGTCGCTATTTCATTCAGTGCCAAGCTACGAATATGGCTAATCAGTTGCGTTATGGCAAATTCATCTTTTTGTGCAATATGAACTTCAAGCAATAATAAATAAAGCTCATGCTGAGTATTGTCTTTTTTTAACGCCTGATTTACTTGAGCTTCAGCGGCTGAATATTGTTTTTCTTGAATGAGCTGTTTGATTTTTTGACGTACAGCTTCTGGAACAGGGGTGCTTTGTGGAATAAGTGGAAGCGTGTCTTCCACTACATTTACTTTGCTTTTTTCACGCGAGTTTTTACTCGATTTAGAGTTTGCTTTTTTATTGGTTTTTTTATTTACCGTTTTAGGAGAGGTGGCCTCTTGTTTCTGGCTATTCTCGCGTTTTTTAAAAATAACAGCGACCACGAGTAATATGATGAACGGAATCACATATAACATTACTTTCCCCTTAAAAATAAATATTTGCAATATAAAGTGAGCTAACTCTGGTTTTAACTTAATGTTTTTGCTTGTGAGTTTGTTGCTGTGCTTTTAACTGCTGTTGTAACTCTGCCAAACGTGCATTCAAAAGTTGAATACGTTGGTTTTTTAAACGTAAAGTTTGATTTAATTTGGTTACATTCCTTTGTAATGTAACGGTTTTTTCTCTTTTTGTCATAACTTTTACTGCTAACTCAGTATTGTTTTGACTTTGTTGTGTGCTCTTTTTAGCACTTCCATGTGTAGAATTTTGGCTGTTTTCAGCCACGATACTCATTTCTGCTTTTTGTAGGCGGTATTTAGCTTGGCCAGAAGGCGATTTTGCAGTATGCGTTATTTCTGTTTTGGATTTATTTTGCTGATTTTTAGTGGCAGGAGTCTGGCTAAGTTTTAGAGAAATTCCCTGACGTAAACGGTTTACATCACCTTGAATAAAAGCATGCTGGTTTTGTTGTTGGATATCATGCATGACTTTTGCAACAGGCTGTTTAGTTTTCGCCGCAATACGATTAGCAATGCTCCATAAAGACTCATTGTGCTGTACTACATATTTACCTGAAGTTACTGGTCCTCTAGACGGACTTAAGGTTTGTTTCTTTGCAGTATTTTGACTGATATTTTTGGGTGGAACAGGCTTCTTGTGTCCTGCTAAATTTTTAACCGTCGTTTTTGGTGAATTGTTTGCATCTGACTTAGTGATAGTAGGTTTAATTTGTGTTTGATCAAGCGTAGTGCTTGTTGCAATTTGTTGAGTTACCTGAGCCGAAGAGTTTTCACCAAGTGAGGGCGTTGAATTCGTATTTATTGCAGGAACAGTTCCAGAGCTGATATTAAGGTTTTGATCACTATTCGAGTTTGTTGTAGTGGGGGCCGAAGTTGATGAAGCATAGTGCGTACTTTCTGGCAGATTTAGAGCAATATCCTTTTCATTCACAACAAGCTGAGGGGATAAAGTACTTTCGTTATTTTCTGTCTTTTTTATCGGAGAAGGCTTAATTACAGTTTTAATATGCTGTAAACGCGTTGCAGAGCCTTCACTGATTTTTACAACAATATTGAGCTCAGGATCATTAACAGGTCGGGATGAGGTAATCACAATAACCCCAGAACCTTGACCATTTTGGCGTGTATAAAAATTAAGATTTCCCGGAGGCTGATGAGTTACACCCAAAGCACTTAAATCTTCAGGAGTCGCTAAACTCACTTGCAAGGTAGTGTTGGGGTCAGCTTGTTGGAAATTCATTTCTGCATATAACAAATCCCCAGGCGCAGACTGAATTTGTATAGGGTCTAATGTAATCGCATAAATAGAAGGCGAAGACATAATGGTGAAAATGGCAATTTTTAATTTGTTATAAACAGTCATCTCAATCCATGACCTAATAAGTCGTAAAGTCGTTCAAAATTATACAATAATGAAATGTAAATAAATTGTAAAATTTTTACAAACCAGTTACGAAAAAGCCGATCTAATGTGATCGGCTTTTCGTTTTGACTGAATAATTCAGACCAAATTATGAGCTCTTGTATTCTACTAAGATACGTAACATGCGACGTAAAGGTTCAGCAGCACCCCAAAGTAACTGATCACCTACTGTGAATGCGCCTAAATATTCTTTACCCATATTAAGTTTGCGCAAACGGCCAACAGGTACAGTTAAGGTACCAGTTACAGCCACAGGTGTAAGGTCAGTCATAGACGCTTCACGAGTGTTTGGTACAACTTTCGCCCATTGGTTTGAAGTACGAATCATATCTTCGATTTCATCAAGCGGAACATCTTTTTTCAACTTGATTGTCAGTGCTTGAGAGTGACAACGCATCGCACCAATACGGATACAGTGGCCGTCGATCGGAACAATTTGTGAATTACCCAAGATCTTGTTGGTTTCAACTTGACCTTTCCACTCTTCTTTTGACTGACCGCTTTCGAGCTGTTTATCAATGTAAGGAATCAACGATCCAGCTAATGGCACGCCAAAGTTAGCAGATGGGAAACCTTCGCCACGTTGTAACTCGGCAACTTGACGATCAATATCCAAAATTGCAGATTTAGGGTCATCTAACAACGTTTTAGTATTGTTATATAAGTAGCCCATACCAGTAATTAGCTCACGCATGTTTTGTGCGCCAGCGCCTGATGCTGCTTGATAAGTCATAGCAGTCATCCACTCCACCAAATTGTTTTGGAAAAGTGAACCTACACCCATTAACATAAGCGATACTGTACAGTTACCGCCTACGAAAGTTTTGGTGCCGTTAACCAAGCCGTCTTTAATAACGTTAAGGTTTACTGGGTCAAGAACGATGATCGCATCATCTGACATACGTAAAGTAGAGGCTGCATCAATCCAGTAGCCATCCCAACCAGTCGCTTTTAACTGTGGGAAAACTTCAGACGTATAGTCACCACCTTGACAGGTAATAATGACATCCATTTGCTTCAGACTATTAATGTCTGTAGCTTCCATAAGTGCTGGGGCAGTCTTACCACCAAATGAAGGAGCTTCACCACCTGCATTACTGGTAGAGAAATAAAATGGCTCAATATGAGCAAAATCATTCTCTTCAACCATACGTTGCATAAGGACGGAACCGACCATCCCGCGCCAACCGACCAGACCTACTTTCATGTCATTTTGCCTCGGTGCGTTAAAATTATTAGGGGGAGTTGAGTGTATCAAAAGTGTCCACAACTGCAAGCGTTACAGAAACAAAACACCATGTTTATTGAGTAGAATATCTTGTTTATGTTACATACAAAATTGATAAAGATGACAAAAACTTTAAAAACCAAATCATCTTAAAAGAGAAAATTCAATGATTTATATCGAAGTTCTAGCTGGTCTGGTGATTTGGTTAAGTTTCTGGGCACTTATTCCTCGTGATGAGTGGTGGTTTCGTGGTGCCGACTTTCCTCGTTTGCAGATTCTATTTGTTGGTCTATTAGCCTTTATAGGTATGCTATTTTGGCCGACCGAATGGAATCTAGGGCGTGAAATATTACTTGCTGTGCTTATCGCTGCCATCGCCTATCAACTAAAAATGGTTTTGCCTTATACCTTGCTCTGGAAAAAACAGGTTAAACAGGTCAAACCATCCCAGTTAGACTCGCAAAAACAAATATCATTAATCGTATCGAATGTTCTAACCCCAAATGATAAATATCATTTACTTCTTGAACAGATCAGGACATTAAAACCAGATTTACTGCTTACACTGGAAAGTGATAAGACGTGGGAAAATGCTTTAAAAGAAATTGAAGAAGATTATCTTTATCGCGTTCCCGTGCCTTTAGATAATTTATATGGCATGCATTTATATAGCCGGTTACCTTTATCTAATACTGAAGTTAAATTTATTTTAAGTGATGAAATTCCTTCTATTCATACCACTGTGACTTTACGATCTGGTATGCCAGTTCAACTCTATTGTTTGCATCCTAAACCACCGAGTCCAACCGAGGCGAAAGATTCGACTTTACGTGATGCAGAGCTTTTAATTGTTGGCGACCAGATTAAAGACTTAGATGAAAGCTGTATTGTGATGGGAGATTTGAATGATGTAGCGTGGTCACGTACTACGCGTTTATTCCAGCGGATTAGTGGATTACTTGACCCGCGAGTTGGGCGACATTTTATTAATACGTTTCATGCAGATTACCCATTGCTGCGTTGGTCTCTAGATCATATTTTTCATAGTACCGATTTTGGTTTAGTTAAAATGCAGCGTTTGCCGCATATTGGATCTGATCATTTTCCTGTATATGTTGTTTTGCAGACTGGGCGAATATTTGAACATATTCAAGAAGAGTTAGAGCAAACTCAAACCGATGAAGAAGAGGCCCAAAGTGCCATACAAGAAGGGATTGCCAAGGCTGAAAAGGAAGAAAAAATTGTGACCGATAAAATTGCGCAGCCTTATAAATGAAAAAGAAGAAAAAATTGATGTAAGCAATATCGTACAAAGATTTGAGTCTAGGGCGAATAGGCAGGGGGGGATAAAAACCTTATTCTACATTCATCGGCACACGGAAACGGGAATGGACAATCCCACGTAAGGATACACAAAGCTGATATGGAATAGCATCACGGATTAGATGTTGGAACGGAAACGATAATAATAACGATTAACCTGAAAGCACAACCTCATTTACCCGAGTTTTGCAGGACGCAGAACTCGGGTTAATATTTTATATATACCCTATTTAATTTATCGTAAAAAAAGAAATACTTTTAAGTTAATCTTAATTTTAAAACCTATCTAATGATAGGTAAGCACTCATAACTTTTCATCTATATCTGAGCAATTTCTAATGAAAATAGATACAATTTTTTTTTCAGATAAGTTTTTGTTTTTATAGATTATTGATGAATAAATATGGGTTTTCATCTGTTTAGAGATAAATTGGGGTTGTTTAATTAGCAAATCTCAATAGAATGTGCCGATCGTTGACATGTTGGATCGTCAACAGGCATTGTTGTTTATCTCGTCAGATCGGCGAGTTGTGATTTGTTTGTATATTTAAATTTCTGTTTGGAAATTACTATACATATTGAGGTTTCACTCTTAGTTAGTGGTCTTCTCCCTCTCATATTTGATACTTTGCGGTGCATAAGGATTGTCTTATGAAGAATTTTAAATTTAGCCTTGCTTGGCAAATTTTAATTGCTTTAATCCTAGGGATAGTTGTCGGGGCTGTTTTACATAACCAGCCTGAAATCAAAGACAGTATTGTAACTAATGTTCTTACGCCACTTGGTAAGATTTTCATTAGCCTGATTAAAATGATTGTTATTCCAATCGTTTTCTCTACCTTAATTTTAGGTATTGCAGGTGTTGGCAGTACGAAAAGTTTAGGGCGACTTGGTTTTAAAACCATTCTCTATTTTGAAATTATTACCACTATTGCTATTTTGGTGGGCTTAGTTGCAGCAAATATCTTCCATCCAGGTTCAGGCATTGACATGTCTCAACTGGTTCAAACTGATATTTCTCAATATAAGCATACAACTGAAGAAGTTCAGTCACAGTCTCATGGCATCATGCAGACAATATTATCGCTTATCCCAACGAACATTATTAGTTCAATGGCGCATGGCGAAATGTTACCTGTGATTTTCTTTGCTGTGTTATTTGGTGTTGGTTTGTCTTCATTACCAGCAACAACTAAAGATCCATTATTAAACGTATTTCATGCTGTATCGGAAACAATGTTCCGTGTAACGCACATCATCATGAAATATGCGCCAGTGGGTGTGTTTGGTTTGATTGCAGTAACGGTTGCAAACTTCGGTTTCGCTTCGCTTATCCCTTTAGGCAAGTTAGTCGTGTTGGTATATGGCGCGATCTTATTCTTTGCTTTAGTGGTACTTGGTTTAACTGCAAAAATGTTCAGCATCAATATCTTTACTTTGTTTAAGATTTTGAAAGATGAATTAATTTTGGCATATTCAACTGCAAGCTCTGAAACAGTTTTACCGCGTATTATGCAAAAGATGGAAGCTTATGGCGCGCCTAAAGCAATTTCTAGTTTTGTAATCCCAACAGGTTATTCATTTAACCTTGACGGTTCTACGCTTTACCAAAGTATCGCGGCAATCTTTATTGCACAGCTTTACGGTATTGAAATGTCAATTAGCCAACAGGTCATTTTAGTTGTAACTTTAATGATTACTTCTAAAGGTATTGCTGGTGTTCCTGGCGTATCATTTGTTGTGTTATTAGCAACATTAGGTAGTGTTGGTATTCCTGTAGAAGGCTTGGCATTTATTGCTGGTGTTGACCGTATCATGGATATGGCACGTACCGCGTTGAACGTTGTAGGTAATGCACTTGCAGTACTTGTGATTAGTAAATGGGAAAAACAATACGACTATGAAAAAGCAGCAGCTTATGAAGCATCGCTTAAATAAAGCTGACTTTTTATTGTTGTAATAAAAACCCGCGTTGATCGCGGGTTTTTTTATGGGGGTTATTTCAGTACAGATTCATATAGCGCTAGTGTCTGATCACACATGTCTTTTAAGCTAAACATGGTGACAGGGGCAACGACTTGAGGCTGTTCAATATGCTGTTCCACTGTTTCCAGTAAAGCCTTTTCATTTCCTACTTCGACAAGACCTTGTGGGTAGACATTCGATAAAATCTCGGCCACGCCTCCACGGTTCCAGCCAATGACTGGAGTACCGACTGAGAGCGCTTCTAATGCTGTTCTACCGAATGTTTCTGCTTGATTGGATAGAGAGAACACAATATCGCTAAAAGCAAGCCATTCGCGAATATCTGAGCGATGCCCTACGAATGTAATTTTATCTGCAAGCCCTTTGCTTTGAATGGTACTTTGTAACTCGCTTAAATAGGCCTGTTTTTTTGCATCGGCACCGCCAACAACCACAGCATGTAGCTGAGGATATTGTTCACCTAGTTTTTGCATCAGTTCAATTAAGCTTTCATGACCCTTTAAACGTGTAATACGGCCAGGTAAGCAAAGTAAAAACTTATTTTCAAGCTCTGGAAAGTCATTAAAAACCTGATTAAACCATTGTGCTGATGGTTGGTAGTTATGCGGAAAAGCAGCAGGGTCAATTCCACGATAAATCCGAACAATATCTTGGGGAGGGCAGTTTTGATAATGATCAGTGATGTACTTAACTACGCTGTCAGAAACAGCAATTACTTTCTCGGCCTGAGTCATAATCGCACTATAACGATTAACTGAATAAAAGCCATGTACCGTGCTAATGAGGTGAGGGCGTTTGTTCGCAGGTATTTTTCTTAAAGCAAAGTGAGTCAGCCAAGCAGGTACACGCGAGCGTACATGAACAATATCTGGTTGATGCTGTTCAATCAGCTGGCGTAAAGGGCTGATTTGCCACAAGCTTGAAAGTGATTTTTTATGAATTGGTAGCGTTAAGTGAGTAGAACCTTCAGCTTCGAGCTGTGAGACCAAGCGGCCACCGTTTGAAACAACCAATGATTGGTGGCCTTGTGAAACGAGCGCACGTGCAATTTCTAGTGTACCGCGCTCTACGCCACCGCTGTTGAGTTCTGGGAGAAGTTGCATCACTTTCATTGTTTTTTGCCTTTAGGTTGTAGCAAAGCGGGATCTTACGATTTTGAAGTCGAAATTTAGAGATTAATCTTCGGTTCGACCTACTTTTGTTTTGGCAAAAGTAGGCAAAACCTGAGGTACGAAAAGCAAAGATTAATTATCTTTGCCGTACCGAAAAAAAGAAAGCTACGCTTGAGTAAAATACTACGCACTTCGTTTTTCTTGCACAATGCGAAAGCGCTAACGCTTTTGCATTGCTCAGGTTGTGGATGATGTTCCCGCGAGTCATATAAATAATGTTGTGCTTACTATCAATTTAAAATTATCACAGCTTTATCTTAATAGATCTCTTCATATCCCTCAGGACGTGTCTTAAATCGACGGTGGAACCACATATATTGAGTCGGTGCGATACGAAGTTGATTTTCAATAATCTTATTAACACGTGTTGCATCATCGACTTCGTCTTCACTTGGCATATTGTCGACCGCAGGTTCAATCAGAACATGATATTTCGGGTTCTTAATATCTCCATGGCGGTAGAAATATAAAGGCACAGCCACTGCTTTTGAGATTTTTAACAAGCGGCGATGTGCAGTTACTGTGGCAGCAGGTACACCAAAAAACGGTGCCATAACACCTTGTTTGAGTCCAAAGTCTTGATCTGGGCTATACCAAATAGCATCGCCATCTTTAAGGTGACGAATTAAACCACGCATATCATCATGATCGATCTGTGCTTTATAAATCGTGGCACGGCAACGATAAATGAGCATATCGAGCAATGGGTTATTTTGAGGTCGATAGACAACATCGGGTTCAAAATATTGAGCACAAACATATCCGCCTGCGTCAAGAAGCGTACTATGAGTCCCTAGTAATAAAACACCTTTGCCTTGAGCTTGGGCATTGGTAATGTGCTCCAAACCTTCAATCGTGACGCGGTTTTTAAACCAGCGTGGGTTGTACCATGCATTTAAGGTTTCAAACACCCCAAGCATCATATCGATGAAAACTTGTTGAGCTTGTTGTTGAACCTTATCGGCAGACCATTCAGGAAAGCAGACCTCTAAATTACGAATAGTAGTTTTACGGCGTGATTTTAGATATTTCCAAGCCAGATGAGCTACGCCATGCGCCAGACGCCATTGTATAGCCCATGGCAAAATAGCCAAAAGCATTAAAAAGACAATAGCAATCCAAACACCCCAATATTTAGGCAATAAAAAGGACCATTGAAATTCACCGGGCGTATAAGGCTGCTTTTGGCTCATAACGATATAAAGATTTCAAAAAGTTAAAACTGGCAAAAGTGTATCACGAACTGAATTTATCGTCGTAATACACTATTCAATTGAGTGTTAAGAGGACTTGAAATAAGCAGGATAAATTATCGGCGATTTTCTAAGAGAATTTTAACAGCGAGTCCGGCCAATACAGTTCCCATGAGCCAGCGTTGTATATTTGCCCAAAGAGGTTTTTGTTGTAGAAAAAGGGCAATACTACCTGCAGAAAACACAATAAGTGCATTTACTGAAACACTAACAAAAATTTGTATCGTCCCGAGTTGAATAGACTGCGCTAAAATACTGCCTTGTTGTGGATGAATAAACTGTGGCAGTAAAGATAAATACATAATCGCAATTTTTGGATTAAGCAAGTTGGTCGCAAAACCCATTAAAAAGAGTTTAGCTGGGGAGTCCACTGATAAATCTTTTACATTAAAAATAGGGGCTGCATTTGGACGTAATGCTTTCCATGCAAGCCAGAGTAGATAAATTGCACCAGCAATACGAATGGTGTCATAAGCAAAAGGTACGGCGACAACAAGTGCTGTGATCCCGAAAGAAGCGCATAGCATGTAAAATACAAAACCAACAGCGACACCGGCCAACGAAATGAATCCTGCGATTTTGCCCTGACTAATCGAACGGGAAATAAGGTAAATCATATTGGGGCCTGGAGTGAGTACCATCGCCAAACAAATTAGTCCAAATGCTAAAATTTGAGAAAGCTCCAGCATGCGAAAACACTCCAATATTATTATGCTGTTAGGTATAACATAATTATTTTTATAAGTCTTATATTCAAGTACAAGGCTATTTTAAAACACTAAAAATAGCGAAGATATAATCCATTATATGAATGTGATTTATAAGCTTTAAGTTTTTAAAAGCTTATATTCATAATATAAAAAAAGAGCTCACTTAATTTAAATGAGCTCTTTTTTACGTTTTTTGGAAAGTAAAACTATTTAGTTTCCTTTGCTCATTTGTTCAAGCACGTCCCAACGTTCTAATTTCTCAAGTAATAACTCGTCAATTTCTGTAAGACGTTGGCTTGCTTTTGTTGCTGTATCAGCATCTTTAACAAACCATGAACCATCTGCAAGTTTCTCAGAAAGTTCTGCTTGCTCCTTTTCTAAGTTCTCAATTTCAGCAGGTAATTGTTCAAGTTCACGCTGATCTTTATAACTCAGTTTGACTTTTTTAACGGTACTTTGGGCAGCAGCTTTATCTGCTTCAGCTTTTGCCTGAGCTTTTTTAACGTCAGATTTTTGATCGACTACTTTGTCATCTGGACGTTGCTGCAAATAATCTTGGTAGCCACCGATGTACTCAGCAATATTACCTTTGCCATCAAATACCCATGTAGATGTTACTACGTTATCCATAAATGCACGGTCATGGCTAATGAGAAGCAAGGTGCCTTTATAATCAGATAACATTTCTTCTAGAAGCTCAAGAGTCACCATATCCAAGTCATTGGTTGGCTCATCCATTACAATTAGATTTGATGGTTTAAGCAGCAATTTAGCCAGTAAGATTCGATTTCGTTCACCACCAGAAAGTGCTTTTACTGGAGTACGAGCACGTTCAGGTGAAAATAAGAAGTCTTGTAAATAGCTGTAGATATGACGACGGTTGCCATTCACATCAACGAAGTCAGAACCTTCTGAAACGTTTGCCATGACTGTTTTTTCAAGGTCTAAGGCATTACGTAACTGGTCAAAATATGCAACTTCTAACTGTGTACCTGTTTTAACTGAACCGCCATGTTCGAGTTCACCTAAAATGGCTTTAATCAACGTCGTTTTACCAACGCCGTTATCACCAACCAAGCCAATTCGATCACCACGCATAACAAGGGTAGAGAAATCTTTGATCAGTAAATTGTCATCGTAAGCGACGCTTAAATGTTCGATATCAAATACTAATTTACCTGAACGATTTGCATCTTGAGTTGCCATACTCACTTTGCCTTGTTGTGAGCGGCGTGCTTTCGATTCTTCACGTAAATCTTTTAAAGCACGAACACGGCCTTCATTACGCGTACGACGTGCTTTAATACCTTGGCGAATCCAAGCTTCTTCTTCAGCTAACTTTTTATCAAATAAAGCATTCTGTTTTTCTTCTGCTTCCATTTGCTGAGCTTTGAGCTCTAAATAGCGAGAATAATTGCCTTCATAACCTCGTAGAATACCGCGATCAAGTTCCACAATTCGAGTTGCAATGCTATCTACAAATGAACGGTCATGCGAGATAAACAGAAGCGTTAAATTATTTTGATCTAATAAAAACTTTTCTAACCATTCAATACTTTCAACATCTAAATGGTTCGTTGGTTCGTCTAGAAGTAATACGTCTGGTTGCGTCAATAGAGCACGTGCGAGTAAGACACGGCGTTTACGTCCACCTGACAGGTCTGCTAAGTCTGCATTTGGATCAAGTCCCATTTTACTTAAAAGAGCATTTACCTTATTTTCTAGTGCCCAACCATCTAGCTGGTCTAGCTTATGCTGAAGGTTACCCATACGGTCACAGGCTTCCATATCTCCTAACATACAAGCGTCAGTCGCCTCATGATACGCTCTGAGTACTTCAGAAGCTTCGCCTGCACCATCCGCCACAATGTCAGCTACTTTGCCAGAGTCCATTGGAACGTCTTGGGCTAACATTGAAACAGTTAGACCATTTTGAATGGAAACTTCACCAGAATCTGGTAATAGGCTTCCCTCGATCAGTTTAAGTAAAGTAGACTTACCTTCACCATTACGACCAATTAAACAGACTCGTTCGCCACGTTCTAGATTAAAGTTCGCGCCATCGAGCAGGGCAGGTCCGCCAAAAGCAAGTTGGACATCCCTTAGGGTAATATAGGCCATAATGTTTTCCAGAATCTCAAATGAGGATTTAAATGACTAAACCACCATATTATGATGATCAAGCGTCATTGTCCGCACCCATTGAAGATTTGCAAGTGCGAATTACATTTTTGGATGATTTAGTTGAAGAATTAAATCAACAACTCGCTATTCAGACTCAAGAAATAGCTGATTTAAAAAAACAAATGCAATTTCTTTATCAACGTATGGAATCATCGGATTTATCAGAAGGTATTGCCGCTTTTGACCCATTAACCAATAAACCTCCCCACTATTAATAAAATGGCAAGTTCGATACTTGCCATTTTATTAGGGGAAATTTATGAATTTTGCTTAAAAACCATGCAATACAATTTTCCCTTTTGTCGTACCACTTTCAATTTGTTGGTGAGCCAGTTTTAGGTTTTGAGCATTAATTGGGCTTAAAATTTGCGAAAGAGTGGTCTTGATTTTTCCTTCGTCAACCAGTTTGCTGACTTCATTTAATAGTTCACTTTGCTTTTCCATATCTTCAGTTTGGAACATTGAACGTGTAAACATAAATTCCCAATGCACCGATACAGACTTCGATTTAAAAGGCTTAATATCTAACTGTGCAGGATCATCAATTAATCCAAAATGACCTTGCGGCGCAATTAACTCTACGATATCTGATAAATGCTGATCTGTTTGAGTGGTCGAGAACACGTATAAAGGTGCATTTAAACCTAATTGCTTGATTTGTGCTGGTAAAGGTTGACGATGATCTAATACATAGTCAGCACCAAGTTGCTTAACCCATTCTTTAGTTTCTGCTCGTGAAGCTGTCGTAATAATTGTGAGGTTAGTCAACTGCTTGAGTAGCTGGATTGTGATTGAACCTACTCCACCAGCTCCGCCAATCACTAATATAGATGTATTTTCTGGGGCAACTTTGGGTACTTGTAACCGATCAAATAACATTTCCCATGCTGTGATAGCAGTTAGAGGAAGAGCAGCTGCTTCCGTTGCTTCTAAAGTTTTTGGTTTATGACCCACAATGCGTTCATCAACTAACTGTAATTCACTATTACTGCCTTGGCGATTGAGGGCGCCTGCATACCAGACTGCATCTCCAACTTTAAATTGAGAAACTTGATCTCCAATCACTTCAACGACACCTACTGCATCCCAGCCAAGAGTCTTCCATTGATTATTCTCTGGGTTTACATTGTTGCGAATTTTTGTATCTACCGGATTAACTGAAATCGCCTGAACACGAACAAGTAGATCATGGCCCCGTGCAACAGGGGTGTCGAGTTCAATATCAACAAGTGCCTCTGGCGATGTAATGGGCCCTGCTTTCTGATATGCCACAGCTTTCATAAGAATAATTCCTCTTGTTGGGAGTTTGATCATAACGTAAGCTTAAATTTGGTGACTACAGACAAATAACGCTCATAGTGTCAAAAAGGATACTGTAAAATGGCAAAATTACGACATTCAAGTTTTGATTGCTCTCCGGGTTGTTCAGTTGAGGCAGCCATTAGTTTGATTGACGGAAAGTGGAAATGCGTCATTCTTTGGCATTTATTTAATGAAGGCACCTTACGGTTTAATGAAATTCGAAAGCGTGTTCCGAGCATTACCCAAAGAATGCTGACAAATCAGTTACGTGAGTTAGAGCAAGACGGAATTATTCATCGGGAGGTTTACCCTCAGGTTCCACCTAAAGTGGAATATTGCCTGACCGAATTAGGGCAAAGTCTTGAGCAGATTTTATTTGCTTTAAAACTCTGGGGAGATGCCCATCTTGACCGATTTGGAAAGTTGATACTTGTTGATGAGAGTCAAAACTCTTAAATATATTTGAGTGACAACATTGCAATTTGCACAGTGAAATACCGTTATTTTGGGTCTTGCGATCTTATCGGGCATTATTTTTCTGATGTAACTTGCGTTTTCTGGTCAGCTTATGCAACTCTAATAAAAGAGATTAATAGGTTTTGCTATGGACAATATGGGAATTTGGGTTACCGTTATCATTGTTCTTTTCGTACTAGGCTCCATTTTTGGTTTAAGAGTGAGTCCACGTGAAAAGGCACTTGGTATTATGCGAGATAAAGCCCGCAAAATAGGGTTGCATCCACGTGTAATTGTTGCACCTGAATGGACACATGTCCCAATGGCTACTGAAAAACGCGCCAGCATGGTTGCTTATTATAGTGTATTGATTCCTGATGCCCGTTTAACTTTAATGCGTGCTCGTGTTGTAGACGGCAAATTAAAAGTGATTCAGGGTGATGAGAAATTTAATGATTCTCCCATTGCATTAAAAGGGATTTATGCTATTGATATGCAGGCAAACTGTGTAGGGCTTTATTGGGATGAGGAATCAGACCTGAGAGCAACACAATTAGATGAGATGAAGGCTTATCTGTTGGCCTTGGCTAAAGCCTGATTTTTAAATTTATTGGTATAGGAATAACATTTTATATGGCGAATACCTCGCGCTCTGCATCTCAAAGCACAGCATCTACTGCACCTGCTGCACCTAAACGTGCCTTAGTGATTGTGGAGTCGCCTGCCAAAGCGAAAACCATCAATAAATATTTGGGTTCGCAATTCATTGTAAAGTCTTCTGTAGGTCACGTACGTGACTTGCCAACAGGTGGCAGTAAATCAACAGAGAAAAAGCCGGCTGCCCGGACTAAACTCACCGAAGCCGAAAAAGAACAAAAAGCTAGTCAGGCTTTAGTTAATCGTATGGGCGTTGATCCTGAACATGGTTGGGAAGCTCACTACGAAGTTCTGCCTGGTAAAGAAAATGTTGTAGCTGAACTCAAAAAACTTGCCAAAGATGCCGATGCAATCTATCTCGCAACGGACTTGGATAGAGAAGGGGAAGCCATTGCTTGGCACTTAAGAGAAGTGATTGGTGGTGATGACAGCCGTTATCATCGCGTGGTATTTAACGAAATTACCAAAAATGCCATTCAAGAAGCATTTAAACAGCCAACACGCCTGGATTTAAATCGTGTGAATGCTCAGCAAGCACGCCGTTTCTTAGACCGTGTTGTAGGCTTTATGGTTTCGCCATTACTTTGGGAAAAAATTGCCCGTGGTTTATCAGCAGGACGTGTGCAGTCAGTAGCAGTAAAACTGGTTGTAGAGCGTGAGCGAGAAATTCGTGCTTTTATTCCAGAAGAATATTGGCAAGTTTTTGCAGATACACAGTCTAAAAAAGATGACATCCGTCTTGAAGCATTTAGACAGGCTGGTAAAACCCTTAAACTGAAAAATAAAGCTGAAACTGATGCTTTATTAGATGTTTTAAAAGGGGCTGAATATAAAGTTGCACAGCGTGAAGATAAGCCAACTAAGGTTAATCCAAGCGCACCTTACATTACTTCAACTTTGCAACAGGCTGCGAGTACACGTTTAGGCTTTTCTGTGAAGAAAACCATGATGTTGGCTCAGCGTTTATATGAAGCTGGTTTTATTACCTATATGCGTACTGACTCAACTTTCTTGAGTGATGATGCAGTAAGCATGGTACGTGCGCATATTGAAAGCCAATATGGTGAAAAATATATACCAGCAAAGCCAAACCGCTATGGTAACAAAGCGGGTGCCCAAGAAGCCCATGAAGCGATTCGTCCGTCAAATGTTGCGCTTACAGGTGATCAGCTTGCGGGCGTAGAGCGTGATGCTCAACGTCTATATGATTTGATCTGGCGTCAGTTTGTTGCGTGTCAAATGACACCAGCAGAATATTTATCTTCTACTTTGATTGTTGAAGCAGCGAATGTTGAGTTAAAGGCAAAAGGCCGTACGCTTGTATTTGAAGGCTTCACTAAAGTACGTGGTGCGAATAAGTCAGATGACGACATTATTTTACCTGCTATTAAAGTAGGTGAAATCTTAAAGTTAGAAAAGTTAGATCCAAGTCAACACTTTACTAAACCACCTGCACGTTTTACTGAAGCATCTTTAGTTAAAGAGCTTGAAAAACGTAGTATTGGCCGTCCTTCGACCTATGCCGCGATTATTTCTACCATTCAGGAACGTGGTTACGTTAAGTTAGAAAACCGTCGTCTTTTCGCCGAAAAAATGGGTGAAATTGTGACGGATCGTCTGGATGAAAGTTTTAATAACCTGATGAATTATGCCTTTACGGCAGACCTTGAAGGACAGCTTGATAAAGTTGCAACAGGCGAGCGTAACTGGAAAGAGTTACTAGACACTTTCTATGGTGACTTTAAGAAACGCCTAACCAATGCTCAGGGTGAGCAGGGAATGCGTCGTAATCAACCAGTTGAAGTACCAGCTGTACATTGTCCTGAATGTTCACGTCCAATGCAGATTCGCACGGGTACAACAGGCGTATTCTTAGGTTGTTCTGGCTATAACTTGCCGCCGAAAGAACGTTGTAAGGGTACGTTGAACTTAACACCTGTTGAGTCTTTAGCTGCGCTATCTGATGATGATGGTGCTGAAACTGCAGACTTGATGTCTAAGCATCGCTGTGAGAAATGTGGCACTGCCATGGACAGCTATGTGATTGATGGTGGTCGTAAACTGCACGTATGTGGTAATAACCCTGACTGCGATGGTTTTGAGCTTGAAGAAGGTGAGTTCAAGATTAAGGGTTATGATGGCCCAACGATTCCATGTGATAAATGTGATGGTGAGATGCAGCTTAAGACTGGTCGTTTTGGCCCGTATTTCGCTTGTACAAGCTGTGACAATACCCGTAAAGTCTTGAAGAGTGGTCAACCAGCACCTCCACGTGTAGAACCTATCAAGATGGAACACCTACGTTCAGCGAAACATGATGACTTCTTTGTGTTGCGTGACGGTGCGGCAGGCTTATTCTTGGCAGCGAGTAAATTCCCGAAAATTCGTGAAACACGTGCGCCAAAAGTTGCAGAATTACGTAGTGTGGCAGCTCAGCTTGATCCAAAATATCAATTTATTTTACAAGCGCCAGATGTGGACCCTGAAGGTAATCCAACAATTGTGAAATTCAGTCGTAAGAATCAATCACAATATGTTGGTTCAGAAACCCCAGAAGGTAAACAAACTAAATGGAGCCTAGTTTACCAAGATGGTAAATGGGTTGAGGGCTAATCAAGTCCACCATAAAAAATGCTAGCTCAGCTAGCATTTTTTATGTCTAAAACAATAAAAGAAAATTTTAATTTTATGGGGAATAAGAATGTGGAAAAACATTCGGGTCTTATGTTTATTAATTATTTTATTGATTGTTGCTGTTCAAGCATGGCGAGATCAAAATCAAGATTGGAATCGACCAATTGTAGTCGTTTTACATCCAGTTAATGCAGATGGTTTAGAGACAACACAGGCCTATATCCATCAGTTGAAAAATGAAGATTTTTGGGCAATTAACAGCTATTTAAGTGAGTGGTCACAGCATTATCGTGGGCAATCAGGAAACTTTACAATTCGCTTAGGACAACAGTTGCAGCAACGACCACCCGAGGTTCCTCAAAATGCTAATATTTTGCATGTTATGTGGTGGAGCTTAAAATTTCGTTTCTATGCATGGCGACAAAAACAACCTGAAGATAGTGGTGCATCACTCAAACTTTATTTAAATTATTATGATCCCAACTATCAAAAAGTCCTGATCCATTCGACTGCTTTAGAAAAAGGTCGCATTGGTAGTGTGAATTTATTTGCGACCAAGACACAAGCTTTACAAAATCAGGTTGTGATTGTTCATGAGCTATTACATGGCTTTGGGGCACAAGACAAATATGATTTAAAAACAGGACAACCTATTTACCCTTTAGGTTATGCCCAACCTGAAAAAGTACCTCTATATCCACAAACCGATGCCGAAATCATGGGTGGTCGAACGCCTTTATCTGAACAGAGCAGTAAAATGCCGAATGGCTTACATGAAACAGTAATAGGTTTACCTACAGCTCAAGAAATTGGCTGGGTGAAATAAAATTGTGGATAAATACTGCTTTATCCACCTCAATTGTTAAGAAACGATGCAGATTTTATACAGACAAAAAATGTGAAGTGCATCACTATTATTGGGTAGATGAAATTCTAATACCTGATAATAAGAGTAGCCATGATGAAAACTGTAGGTAATGATTTAGTACGTAATCAGTTACATGCTGACCGTAAATGGTATTTGATATTGGGCTTTGTGCTGATTGGTTTTGGCCTGATTTTATTTAGTTCATTGCCATTTGCGACCTTTTCTGTTGTTTTTTTATTTGGAATACTCATGATGGTCGGCGGTGTTTTGCATCTCGTCGCGGCTATGAGTGTTTTTAAAGGCGCAAGCCGATGGTTATGGGCACTGTTTGGTGTGCTTTATTTAATGGCTGGTTATTATGCATTTTCTACTCCAGTCACTACAGCAGTGGTGCTGACAAGCCTATTATCTATAGCGCTGATCATTGCTGGTGCTATACGTACTATAAATGCAATTTTACTTAAGCCAATTACTGGATGGGGTTGGACCCTATTTTCAGGGTTATTGACGTTCGCTACAGGTATTTTAATTTTAGTTTCTAAAGATTCACCTTTTTGGGTATTAGGAATGTTCCTTGCTATTGATATTTTATTTCAGGGAATTAACTTTCTAGGTTTGGCTTCAGCCATTAAGCATCTTCCTTCTAGTTCAAAAACAGTATCTTAAAAAAATAATATTCACCCAAAGAGCACTTTAAGTGCTCTTTTTGTTTTTAAAGTGGGCGGACCCATCTGTTGTCGGGGTCTGTTAAACTATGTCTTGGTGTTTTAGCGATATGTGTTATGAGTCTTGCAAAATTAATTAATGAACTAAATGCTCAGCAAAAAAAAGCAGCTACTACGTCTGCACAAAACTGTTTAGTTTTGGCGGGCGCTGGTTGTGGCAAGACTAAAACTATTGTTGCTCGTGCAGCCTATTTAATTGATCAAGGCTTGCCAGCGAACCAAATCCAGATTTTAACGTTTACTCGTCGTGCTGCGAGTGAAATTGTTGCGAGAGTAGAACAACATGTGGGAGCACAGGCAAAGGGGCTGCGAGCTTCAACTTTTCATACTTTTTGTATGTATTTACTGCGCCGTAACCCCCAAGCTTTTGGGTTAAACCAATTTAGTATTATTGATCGTGATGATCAGTTGCTTATGTTTCGCTTATTAAGAGGCAAAGATAAAGATAACGTCTTGCCCAAAGCCGCAGAGCTGTGTGATTTATATTCTTATGCGAGAAATACTCAAACAAAGCTTTCTGAGGCATTAATTAAACAGCTTCCAGATGCATATGAGCATAAGACTCAAATTGCAGATTTAATGAAAACCTATGAGCAGCGTAAAAGAGAGCGTAATTTTTTAGATTACGACGATATTTTATCGATTGTGGCTGTCCATTTACAAAATTCAGAAGCATTAACGAATTGGGTAGCAGGTTTTTGTCAGGCATTGCTAGTTGATGAAATGCAAGATACCAATCCTTTGCAATGGGCTTTATTGCAGCCCTTGATTGGCAAAGTGAAGCTGTTTTGTGTTGGCGATGATGCCCAGTCGATTTATGGTTTTCGTGGTGCAGATTTTGAAAATATCCATTCTTTTAAAGAGCGGATACCTGACGCAGTTATTCATACACTGGATTTAAATTACCGCTCGACTCAAGAAATCTTGGATTTATCAAATTGGTTATTGGCACACAGTCCAATTGATTATCAAAAACAGCTGCAAGCACATCGTGGGCAAGGGCAAAAGCCTCAGCTACACCTATTTGGTAATGAATATGAAGAAGCAAACTGGATTGCACAGGACTTAATAACGCGACATCAGCAAGGTGCAAGCTGGTACGACCATATGATTTTGGTGCGTTCAGGCTATAGTGCACGATATCTGGAAGGGGCTTTCATCGCTGCTGAACTACCTTACCGTTTTATTGGCGGGGTAAAGCTTCTTGAGTCTGCCCATGTGAAAGACGTGCTTAGCCTGCTACGTATTGTGAGCAATCCTCACGATGATTTGGCATGGATGCGTTTCTTAACTTTATGGGATGGTATTGGTGACGTTGGTGCAAGTAAGCTCGCCCAAGATCTGATGGGAGTTGCTGATGTTGAGGAGCGCTGCAAGCGTCTAGAACGTCATGGCAAAGTTCCTTTGCAAGCGATTTTAATTTTAAAACAGCTAGATGTATTACAGCAGCATGTTGAAGCAAGTATTGGCTTAGCACTCGATGCTTTAGGTGAACAGCTAGAGCAAAATTATAAAACTAAAGATTGGTCACGCCGGTTAAAAGACTTTGATTTGGTCAAGCAACTTGCACGTAAACATGCGTCTTTAGGTGAATTCCTCGAAGAATATGTTCTTGAACCTATTTCAGTTTCTGAAATTGAGAAAGCGGCTGATCAGGATTTAGTGACTTTAATTACGATCCATTCAGCTAAAGGTGCCGAACAGAAAGTCTGTTATGTACCTCATGTATCGCCAAATCAATATCCTTATGCAAGAGCACAGGGCGATTTTGATGATGTCGAAGAAGAGCGCCGAGTATTGTATGTTGCATTAACACGTGCAGAAAATGAATTAATTTTGACCAAGCAAAACCTCAATACATGGTCAGAAGACAATTATGACGAACAAGGTCGTAAAATCGAGAGTTATTTCCTAAATGACCTTCCTACACATTTGGTTCAGGCAAAGATTCATAGGCAAGTACCTCAGCCATTTGCTAAAAAGCAATGGAACCGTTCACCTACAGTAAATTTAGGTTTTGGTATCGATCTAGATTAAACTACTGTATAAGACACTGTGATTACTTAAATATATTGGCTGCTCCCTTTAATTGCCAATTAAGGTTAGAAAATGAAGATATTAGTTCGTAATTTAGATCGTGCTGTGAGTGAAACTGAAATTTTAGAGTTATTCAAAGCATTTGGTAAAGTTGATACGTGTGTTCTTGTTACTGATAAAGACTCAGGTAAATCAAAAGGTTTTGGTTTTGTTGAAATGCCTAACCCACGTGAAGCAATTAAGGCAATTAAAGGCTTAAACCTGCTTAAAGTTAAAGGCAATGGAATTCGTGTTAAAGCAGCTGAAGAATAAGTCTTCAGTGTGAAAAGACAGTTTTTAGCTCTTTCGATTGTAACGCCAAATGGTACTCGTATCGCTGAAGGTATAAAAACACTTGAAGTGCGTTCATGGGGACCTAAAAAACTGTCAATCAAAGATCTATTAATTGTCGAGAACCAAAAATTTTTGGTTAAAGATACTGATGTAGAAGAGGGAGTTGCTGTCACTTTAGTTGATGTCGACTCTATTCATGCTTGGCGAAATGATGAAATTGAGCCAGCATGTGCAACTGCTTGGGACGAAGGATATTTTGCTTGGGTTTTAAGCAATGTTCGTCCTATAAAGCAGCCATTAAAAACTTTAGCTAAACGTAAAATTTATCAAGTTGAGCTGGATTTACCATAAATAACGTTGATTTTATTAATGGAGTCGTTAAGCTAAAGAATAGCTGTTGCAATAGCGATTTTAGAACAGGAAAGTTTAGTTATGTCACGTGTTGCTCGTTATCATGCCGATCGTACCAATCAAAAGCTCTATTTTGCGCGCTTAGCGTGTCAACAGGCAGAACAGACCGATCATGTGCAACAGATACAAGCTTACCGTGAAGCAGCTGTATTTCATTTACATGGTGCAATGTTAGCTTTCTTACAAGAACTCGTACGTTATTACCGTTTAAATGAATTGCAACCCACTTTAAAATCTATTGAAGAACATATGGCGGCAAAAGGACAGGTTTCTCCAGAAGTGTCCGTTTTGCAACAATTGGCAAAAGATGGTTTTGTTGCAGAGCTCAAACGAGCTTACCGTATGTGTCAATATGCACCAGAACCTAAAGAGCCGACCCCAGAAGAAGAAACATCTTCTAATCTCATTATCAAAGTAACTCAAGGTCCTCAATCTTGGTTGCCAGATGTTAAGATTTTGCGTGAATGGCATCGCGAATTAAGCCATTTAATTGATGGTTTTCGTAATGAAATGGTCGAGTTCTAAAATTAAACTGCCCGAACGCTTGAAATTTAATCCGGGTGTGCCTATATAAATAAGACAAGAGATGCAAAGTGCAAGGGTGCTTTGCCACCATGTTGAAACATGGAGGAAATATATGTCTATACAGCAATTGAAAGAGTTATTTGGAAATCAAGAAGCCGTTTTGGAATTAGTCCAACTCGAAGGTGGCGAACTCGCCTTGCGTAATGCAGGTTCTGAGAATGAACCCTTGGTTAAAATTCAATTTAGCGATGAAGTAAAAGCAATCTTGGGTGAGCAAACTCCAGTTGTTGCTCAGCATATGATTCAGGCTGCACTGTTTGGACTGCTCGAAAAGCAGGTAAACGAATGGCAGGCTGAGGTACTAGATGAACAGCCTAAATTCTTGAGTTAAAAAAAGCGTACTCTTGAGTACGCTTTTTTATAGGGTTAATGAATAGTTGACTGATGGGCAAGCTCGATCTGATTTAATATATGATGGCTCATATTCTTTGCCATTTCCTCTTTGGCATAGAACACTTCACCAATATTTTCATCTCTGATTACTGCGGCTTCTTCTTTACTTTCTGCGCAAATTAACACCTGAATTTGAGGGTTTAATTGCTTAGCAATCGCCACAATACGATGAATATCTAAAATATCCATAGGTGAGATCACCAAGAGTCTTGCATGCATGATGTGTGCTTGAATTAAAACACCTGGTTCGGTTGCAACACCACTCACAGCAGCAATATTCGCCTGACGTAGCTTTTCTACGATTTCACGATTCTCTTCGGCAATAACGACTTTAATATTTTCATTAATTAAATTTTCAGTGATACGTCGCCCCACACCGCCATATCCAATAATGACAACCTGATCGCGTAAGTAAGCCTGATCAACTTCATCGGGTAACATGGCCAATGGGTCACCACTGCGTTCAAGAAGTCGGGCTAAGTGAGAGCGCTCACGAATCCAGCGTTGTACGGGCTCAATGGCAGAGAAAATAAAAGAGTTCAGTGTTATTGAAAATAAAGCACCAGCTAAAATCAGATTTTGTGCTTCTAAAGTTAATAAACCTAATGAGACACCAAGAGTGGCTAAAATAAATGAGAATTCACCAATTTGGGCCAAACTCGCACCAACTGTAAGAGCTGTATTAAGCGGATAGCGAAAGAATAAAACCAAAGCCATTGCAGCAAGTGTTTTACCTACCATAATAATTGCGATAACGGCCAAAATATGGAGTGGACGTTCAACCAGAATATGTGGATCAAACAGCATGCCCACAGACACGAAAAACAGAATTGAGAAAATTTCACGGAGTGGAAGCGTTTCTTCTTCTGCGCGGTGGCTAAAGTCAGATTCTTTAACAACCATTCCTGCAAAGAATGCTCCTAATGCCATTGAAACCCCAAAAATGGCATAAGACCCGTAGGCAATTGAAACAGCAGCGGCAACAACAGTAAGGGTGAATAACTCTCTTGAACCTAAACGAGCAACAAACTGCATAATAATAGGAACGACACGTTTACCTACAATCAGCATAAAGGCAATAAAGCCAATTACTTTTAATAACGTGAGCCCAAGGGTTAACCAGATATTACCATCTGCGCCTTCTGGTGCTTTCCCGCCGAGTAAAACTGCTGTAGCTGGAAGAAGTACTAAAACAAGTACCATTACTAAATCTTCGACTAACAGCCACCCCACAGCAATTTTGCCGTTGACTGAGTCTAAAAGACCTCGGTCTCCTAAAGCTTTTAATAGTACAACAGTACTCGCACACGACAGGCTTAAGCCAAAAACGAGTGCAGAACCAAAGCTCCATCCCCAGAGCATGGATACGCCGACTCCTAATAGAGTGGCGACTGCAATTTGTAAAATCGCGCCTGGTACAGCAATACGTCGAACCAGCAGCAAATCATTTAATGAAAAGTGCATCCCTACACCAAACATCAGGAACATGACCCCGAGTTCTGCAAGCTGGTTAGCAAGATGCATATCAGCTTCTATGCCCGGTGTATTTGGGCTAATAATAATTCCGGCAATTAAATAGCCGATAAGAGGGGGAAGTCGTAATCGGGCCGCAAGATAACCAAAAAAGAGGGCAACACCGAAACCAACAGCAAGTAAAACAATTAAATCTACGTCATGCGGCACTAAAAACTCCTTTTACGTGAGTTAGGCTAAAGACAAGCATAAAAAATGCCAAGGCGAAATATGTGGAAAGTTTAACAAAAAAAAGCGAGCTATAAAAAAAATGCAAAAAAAAAACGACTTCATTGTGAAGTCGTTTTTTTTCGAGGCTAAAATTATTTGATTTTAGCTTCTTTGAAAATCACGTGTTGACGGATTTTTGGATCAAATTTTTTGATTTCCATTTTTTCCGGCATAGTACGTTTGTTCTTAGTCGTGGTATAGAAATAACCTGTACCAGCTGTAGAAACGAGACGAATCTTATCACGCATTGTTCAGACTCCTTAGATCTTTTGACCTTGAGCACGAAGGTCTGCAACAACCTTTTCGATACCCAATTTGTCAATAATACGCATACCTTTAGTGGTTAAACGAAGACGTACAAAACGTTTTTCGCTTTCTAACCAGAAACGGTGGTGGTGCAGGTTCGGCTCGAACCGGCGCTTGGTTTTGTTGTTGGCGTGTGAGACGTTGTTACCAACGACTGGACGCTTGCCGGTAACTTGGCAAACCTTAGACATGGTGTAACTCCATTGATTCAGCCAACAGCAAATCTGTGGCCAGTCATACTAAATGTAAACGGATGAATTCATTCAAGGGGCGTTTTATACCAAAAATACGATTAAAAGACAAGCGGAATTGGTAAAAACGAGGCATGATTTAGTATAACAGATCATGCCTTGATCAGTTAGCGCAACAAGGTTTTCGAAATGAAACGATGAATGGGCTTATTGAAGGGTGGAAGAATGTATTTAAGGCTATAAAGTTTTGGATTAGACATCACCGAACGTTCATGAGAAAGGCTAAAAAAGCCCTCTGGTCCGTGATATTTACCCATACCTGATGCACCAATTCCCCCAAACGGTAAATCATCTTGAGCCACATGGGTAATCACCATGTTAATTCCGAAATGTCCTGAGTGGGTATGCTGTGCAATATAGTCAGCACGCGCTTGATCATAGTCAAAATAATACATCGCTAAAGGACGCGGGCGACTATTAATGAATTCGACGACTTCTTCTATTTGGTCATATTCCAAAATTGGCAGGATAGGACCAAAAATTTCATTTTGCATAATATCCATTGCAGTCGTTACGCCTGTAACTAAAGTCGGCGCAATTTTACGGATATCATCTAAAATTTCATTTTGAGGATTAATTTCAATAATACGAGCACCTTGATCGCGAGCATTTTCAAGGTAGCCCTGAATACGGTTGTATTGCTTGTCATTAATAATAGACGTGTAATCTTGATTATTGCGGAAATGCGGGTACATGCCAGCCACAATCAATTTAAAGTTTTCGATGAACTCGGCAGTTTTCCCGCGTGGCAAGAAAATATGGTCAGGTGCAACACACGTTTGACCCGCATTCCATAATTTACCTACGGCAATACGTTGAGCCACATCTTTCATATCCATAGATGCATGCACAAGGGCAGGAGATTTTCCGCCTAACTCAAGAATAACAGGAACCAGATTTTGAGCTGCGGCTGCCATCACTGTTTTACCAACAGAAGTTGAGCCTGTGAAAATCATTTTGTCAAAAGGCAAATGACTAAATGCATCCGAAATAACGCCGCCACCATTTACTACAGCAACTAATTCTTGTGGGAACGCTTCTGCTAATGCACTTTCAAGGACTCGCCCAAAGTTAGGAGAGGCACTCGAAATTTTGATCATGGCATGGTTGCCCGCTGCCAGCGCACAAATTAATGGTCCAACTGAAAGAAGTAATGGGTAATTCCATGGTGTAATAATACCAATTACACCCATAGGTTGGTATTGTACCCAACCTTTTGCTGGCTGATGTAATACACTGATATGGCGCTTTGAAGGTTTCATCCACGCTGTCAGATGTTTACTGTAATATTTGATTTGTTCCAAACTGGTGAGTAACTCACCAATTTTTGTTTCCATAACTGCACGATTGCCATAATCAAGGTTAATTGCGTCGGCAATCTGATCTTGATATTTTACCAAGACTCTTTTAAGACGAGCTAAACGATCAATACGCTCTTTAGCAGTGGGTACCGGATGACGTAAATAAGCACGCTTTTGTTGTTCAAGCAAATCATGTAAATGCTTAACATCATAAGGAAGCTGAGTCTCTGGATTTGTTTTTGTTTGACTGTTCATCGGTACTTACCAAATACATTGATATGTTTATTTTTTAGAGTAAATACTCTAAATAGTCAAGTCAGTTTATGTGTTCAAGTCTTAACCATGTGAATTATTAAAGGTTATTAAAATGTCTCAACCTAAAGCTCTGAAGACAAAAGACCGGATTTTACAAATCAGTTTGCAGCTTTTTAACGAGCGAGGTGAACGGTCGGTTACAACCAATCATATTGCTGCGGAGTTAGGTATCAGTCCTGGAAACTTGTATTATCATTTTCGGAACAAGCATGAAATCATTAAGGAATTAATGTATCAATATCAGGCCGAGACTTTGGAAGTGCTTTCTTTACCTGACGATAGACCATTAACGACCAATGATAAAATCAACTATTTTCAAGTGCTCAGTGGCCAGTTATGGAGCTACCGTTTTATTCATCGTGATGTTTATCATTTAGTAGAAAGTAACGAAGACTTTAAAAAGATTTATCCGCGTTTTGCGGGACAGGTCATGCAGCAGGGGCAAAAGATTTATCAAGCCTTTGTAGATGCTGGTCTTATGAAAATGACGGCTTCGGAAATTGAAGCTCTCATTATTAACTTGTGGATTGTATTAACAAACTGGACAAACTTTTTGTATATGTCTGGTCATATTAGTGACAATAACCATTTAGAAGAAAAATGGGTTTGGCAAGCATTACGCCAAATGGTTTTCCTTGAAGGTCCTTATCTAATGGGTGAAAGCCGAGCAACTTATGAGCAGTTGCTTGAATCTCTTGGCCCTTCAGATCTATTTGCTAGCTTATCGTCCTTAAAAGACGAATAGTTGTGCTTGTTTATTTAGGGCGCTAGAATACTCGGCCTATTAAAAAATTTATCTCAATTAAGTGATATTAACCAAATGAATATGACCACTGCCAATACAGCCCGTTTACTGATTACTTGTGAAGACAAGCCAGGGATCGTACAAGCGGTATCGAGCTTTTTGTATCATCAAGGTGCAAACATTACCGCGCTTGATCAGTATGCGACGGAAGCTCAGGGCGGACGTTATTTCATGCGTGTTGAATTTGAACTTGATCATTTACAGTCGCGTAAAGATGCATTGATTCAAACTTTTGCTGCGAACGTTGCTGAGCGTTATAGCATGCAATGGCGTCTTGCTTTCGTAGGCGATGTTAAAAAAGTTGGTATTTTAGTTTCTAAAGTGGACCATGCATTGCTTGAGTTGTTATGGCGTCATGCACGCGGTTCGTTACCTTGTGAAATTACTCATGTCATTTCAAATCATGAAGATTTACGTGAATCTGTCGAAAACTTCGGTATTCCATTTTCTGTAATTAAAGTTACCAAAGACAATAAAGCTGAAGCTTATGCGCAAATTGATGAAATGATGCAAGGTAATGATTTATTAGTTCTTGCACGTTACATGCAGATTTTAAGTGAAGATTTTGTTGCAAAATGGGAAATGAAAATTATCAATATTCACCATTCTTTCTTGCCAGCTTTTGTGGGTGCCAATCCATATAAGCAAGCTTATGAAAAAGGTGTGAAGTTGATTGGTGCGACAGCTCACTATGTGACAGCTGACCTTGACCAAGGCCCAATTATTGAGCAAGACGTTGAGCGTGTGAGCCATAACTATAATGTTGAGCAATTACGTGAGCTAGGTGAAGATGTAGAACGTAATGTATTGGCTCGTGCAGTAAAATGGCATTTAGAAGATCGTATTATTGTTGATGGTAATAAGACCGTTGTTTTTTAAATAATGCTTATTCTAAAAAAGCACGCATCTTGCGTGTTTTTTTATATTTAAAATTAATTTGAAACAATATAACATATCAATAATAAATGGGTTTATCATAGAATTAGATCTGTTCATGGTGTAAATAGCACAACAATTTAAGTTTGGCTAAACAAATTGTGAACACGGGATATTTATTGATGTAACTATGAGAAAACTAAAGTAAAGACACTGAGCAGGCACAAAGCTATGACACAGAGTAAATGTTTTTCTCAAAAAATAGTTGCAAATGAAAACACTTCTCATTTATTATTGTGGCACTTTATTGTTCTATCCGATGTTTGAAATCGTTTCTATAAATAGAAATCTGAAATCATCATCCATTAGGTAATTAGATTCTTATGAGTCAATCTTCCGCAGCCTTAAACGCTCCCAATCCGATGAAAAAGAAAGTCATCACAGCACTAATTGCAGTTGCAATTGGTCATATCGGGGTCTTATGGGCAGTTAGCCATATTAAGCCTGCTGAATTAAAGCCAATCGATAAAAAACCTTTACAGGTGCGTTTCGTAAAAATTCAAGAGCAACCTAAACCACTACCTCCTAAACCAAAGGAACCGCCTAAAAAGCCGGAACCTAAGAAAGAGGTAAAAGAAGTTAAAGTTGTTGAAAAACCTGTAACACCACC
The DNA here is from genome assembly GCF_000399665.1 of Acinetobacter calcoaceticus ANC 3811. Lineage (GTDB taxonomy): Bacteria > Pseudomonadota > Gammaproteobacteria > Pseudomonadales > Moraxellaceae > Acinetobacter > Acinetobacter calcoaceticus_B. The sequence goes on along the minus strand of NZ_KB976986.1, from coordinate 2,514,133 downwards.
GAAAAAAGTGGAAAAGATTCAACAGGTGAAAAAGGCTGAAACACCAAAACAAACAGTAAAGACAGAACCTAAAGTTGAAACCAAAGTGGTGACAACGACGACGACAACTGTTGTTAAAAAAGTAGATGAAACTCCAAAACCAGTAGTACAAGAAGCACCTAAAGCTCAACCTGCTCCAGATCCATCACCAAAACGAGTTTCAATTGGTGGTTCGGGTGTGCAGTGGAGTAGATCACCACGTTTAACAGTTTCTCCAAAAGATTTACAAGGCGAAGCACGCTCTGTCATGGTACTGATTGAAGCCGATGAAAAAGGCAAGATTATTAATGTACGAGTGACTAGAAGTAGTGGTATTTCAAGTCTAGATGACAAAGTTGTCCGTGCTGTTCGCGGTGCGAAGTTTAAACCTTATATGGAAAATGGTGTTGCTTATCCAATTAAAGCAGAGCAACCCTTTGATTTAACCCCTTAAATGAATTTGAGTCCCAACGGCTAACCTTAATCAGGAGTTCAATATGAACTTTTCAATCTATTGGCAACATGCAGATGCAGTGAGTAAAACCCTGTATTTCATCTTATTGGCAATGTCGATTGCTACCTGGACAGTTTTCATCTTACGTTTGATGGGGACTCGCCAATTAAAGCAACAAGCTTATGCTCAACTTTCTCAGGCTATTACTTTGCTAAAAGCAAAGTTACAACCTTTGACTTTTGAACAGCGTAAAGCGGTTGCAGAACAGGCTCTACTACGTCAAATTTCTGCTGAAAAAGTCAATGCTGAAAAAGGTATTTCTGTTTTAGGAACAATTGCTTCAATTGCACCATTCGTTGGTTTATTTGGTACGGTGTGGGGTATTTTCCATGCACTTGTTGCAGTAGGTAAAAGTGGACAAGCAGGTTTGGCTCAGGTGGCTACACCAGTAGGTGAAGCGCTTATTATGACGGGGCTTGGTCTTGCCGTTGCGATTCCTGCGGTATTGGCTTATAACATCTGTGTACGTGCTAACCGTGGTCTTGCTCATGATTTACAAGATCAAGCGCACAGCCTGTTAATTGACACGATGTTGCAGCAAGACTCAACTGTAAAGTCTGATGTTAAAACTGCACAGCAAAGTTATGTTGGAGGTCAAGCTTAATGGCTTTTCAATTGGGTGAAGACCACGATAGTGGCATAAATGAGATGAACCTCATTCCGCTAATCGATGTTATGTTGGTGTTAATGATCATCTTTTTGGTCACAGCAACAGTTGCCAACCCATCGATTCCATTAACGCTTCCTAAAACAACTGCTGAAATTATTGATCCACCACCAAAAGCAATTACGATTAGTATTAATGCAAATGGTGAAGTGGCTTGGGATACTCAAGTAATTAGCCTTGATGAGCTTCAAAAACGTTTTCAAGAAGCAGGTCAGGGCGCTGTTAAACCAACAGTTCAGCTTCGTGCAGATAAAGAGTCGAAGTACGATACTGTTGCACAGGTAATGTCTCGCGCCAGTGAAGCCGGACTGAGCGATATTGCCTTTGTCAGTGAAAACTAAAATTTAGTTTACCTAATAAAAAAGCAACCAAATCGGTTGCTTTTTTATTGCTGTAATTTATTGATCTTTCATAAGATGTTGGAATTTACTATATAGTTTAAGCAACTTAGGTGGAATCGCAAAGTTGCAATAACCTTGTGAAGGATTCTTTGCATAGTAATTCTGATGATATTCTTCGGCTGCATAGAACGTCGGAACAGGGGACAGTTCAGTCACAATATCAAGATCATCATCTTTTAGCGTTTGAATTGTATGTTCAGCTGCCTGCTTTTGCTCTTCATTATAATAGTAAATAACAGAGCGGTATTGCGTGCCCATATCATTACCTTGGCGATTTAAAGTCGTTGGATCATGAGTCGCGAAGAATACATCGAGTAACTGGGAGTATGTTACTTGTTCTTCATCAAAATCTACCAAGATCACCTCAGCGTGCTGGGTATCTCCTTGGCATACTTGCTCGTAGGTAGGGTTAGTCGTGTGCCCACCTGCATAACCACTAGTTACTTTTTCTACACCGCGTATTTGTAAAAATACAGCTTCGACGCACCAAAAACAGCCGCCGCCAAATAATGCCTGTTGCATTGTTTTTTCCTCTATTTCCTGCCTATTACAATAGGGTTTATGTATTTAAAATACAAAGTAAAGCATGTATAAAAAAGTAAAGAAAAAGAGAATAACCTGTTCAGTTTCCGTTAGCCACTAATAGATCCTCTATATTTAAAGGGTTTTTAGATAAGCTTCTAAGTTAGAGAATGTTCCATTAAATCCTTGTACCATTCCATCGCGAGCGGAATCAAAAGTTGAGTTCCCAACATCGTCAGAGTTCCACGGTTGCCAAGTAATTGTGACTTTTGTTTTTATATCATCAATATCTTCAAAAGTTGTGGTTGCTAACATTTCTAATGGCCATGTCGGTGACATAGGGTGTCGTGTGTTATTACCGTCTTTGTCTGAGAAAGATTGAATAAATGTTAATCGCTCATTGGGTACAATTTCACGAAACACCTGCTTCCCCCACATTTGTGTTCCATCGGGTCCTTCTAACCCATAGTGATAAGTGCCTCCAACTCTAAAATCCATTGAAGTGTGGATGATTTTAAAATCTTTGGGACTCATCCAGTTTTGTAAGTGGTTAATATCAGTATGTACCTTGAATACAAGATCACGAGGTGCATTGAATACTCTAGAAGTACTAAATGGTGCAATCGTTTCTGTCATGATTATTTTCCTTTAATTAGCAAATTAGTTAATTTTAAATTTGAAGAAGTTATGGAATTGCTTTGTAATTCTTGCATATCATTTTCAAGGCTATCAAAACGTTCTTTTGAGAGTGGATGAAATGAGTTTATTCAGTTGATAACTTATTTTAAATGAATAATGTATCAATCATTATGTTACCAATTGGATATATATAATGAGTAATGTGATTAGAGTAAATTGATTTGTCAATGGAACATGCTTGACCATTATTTTATCTGCTGGATTATCTCGGAGAGGAGTATTTCTCTAGAACAACGCATCTATGGAATATCAAACAGATTCTAGTCAGCTTTAGGTAAACCTTGTCGAACGATTTGAGAGAAGTGTTCACTACTCTGATCTGAAAGATGTTCAAAATTTTCAGTGCGTGGGTTGATATGCGCAATTTGATACCACTGTTTTAAACTGACGTTTTGATTAAGTGCTTTAAGATCATATAAATAATTAGGTAAGTACCCTGAAGCGATTAGACGATAATCTTTAGGAAGCTGATATGGGTTAATCGCTTGAACCATATCAAAAATGAGAGTTGTACAGTTACTCGTGAGTGTATTGTACCACTCTGGTTTTGTACGTAACTCATCTGATTTTTTAAGATATTCTAAAAATAAAGCTTTTTGCTCGGACCGTGGCATGTTGATAGGAAAATTATAAACTTGTTCTTTGCGGACATTACTACGCGTATAGACAATATCTTTTTCATCAGACGCAATTAAGCTCAGTTCATATTTTCTAAAAAAACCGCCGATTGCAGAAAACTCTTCAGTTTTTTCTTTGCGAATCTCGATTGAGAAGACTAAAGGTTGTTGATGTGTAAATTCGAAGCTGACCAGTGTATGGGCAATTTGTGGTCCCATCCAGTAAGAGGCAATGATGTTTATTCCATTTAACTGGTTTAGATCAAAAGTTCGAGTTTCCCAGCGAACATCATAGGTTCCATCGGGATGCCAGTTGAAGTTACGGACATTATGCAAAGTGACTACATCGCCGTGCTTTTCATAGCTCAGCATATTGGCAACTTCAGGGTTCCAGTCACGGTCTTGACGTGCAGTAATCGAAAAATACCAAACGAGAGAGCAGGCAAATGCTAAAAGGTAAATCAGGATATCTGTACGGCGGCTAACAAGATGGCCTTCAACATATAGGCCCGCCATACTCAGCGCAAAAGCAATCCAGATGCCAATGAGTATGCGGCTGCCTAACCAGCCAAAAGGTTGTTGAACCCAGAGCGCTACGCATACCCAAATACTAGAAAACACAATAAACAGCGTGAATAGACTATGTAACAGCCCAAAAAGTAGAGCAATAATAAATTCACGTGTTCCGATATTGTGCATAGGCATCCATTGAATTATTTTTTATAAGTGGCAAACTCGAATGAAGTCCCTGATTTTTCATCAACTTGCTGTTCACTTGCAGTTTTATGAAATTCACTCGGTATTGTTGGATAATGTGCATCACCTTGCACATCTAAGTCAACATGAGTAAGTTCAAGACGGTCTGCAATTGACAAAGTTTGCTTGAATATCTCACCGCCACCAATGATGAACAATGCCTGTTTTTCAGTATTTTTTACATCTTCTAAAGCTGCATTTAAAGCATCTTCAATTGAATAGGCAATTTTAACACCGTCAAAGTGCCAGTTAATGTCACGAGTAATGACCCAGTTCACACGGTTTGGTAGAGTACGGCCCATAGACTCAAGGGTTTTACGACCCATCACAACCACACCACCTTGTGTGATTTCTTTAAAATGTTTTAAGTCGGCAGAAATATGCCATGGCAACGCATTGCCTTTACCAATACAGTGGTTTTTATCCATTGCCACAACGTGAACAACTTCTACATTTTGCCATGCCATAATCTTATTCTCTAAACCGTAACCTAATGAAATTTGAGTCGTTGTTATACTGCAACTGGTGCTTTAATTGCAGGATGCGACTCATAACCTACAATTTCAACATCTTCAAATTTGAAATCAAATAAGTCTTTTACTTCTGGATTTAGTTTCAATTGGCAGAGCGGTAAAGGTTCACGTGTCAATTGAAGTTGTGCTTGCTCAAAATGATTGACATAAAGATGCGTATCACCACCAGTCCATACAAAATCACCGACTCCTAAACCGCACACTTGAGCAATCATATGGGTGAGTAGAGCATAGCTCGCAATGTTAAAAGGCACGCCCAAGAATACGTCTGCACTACGTTGATAAAGTTGGCATGACAATTTGTTATCTTGTACGAAAAATTGAAAAAGCGTGTGGCAAGGTGGTAAGGCTACTTGTCCAGCTTCGTTCGGGTTCCAACCAGAAATAATTAAACGACGTGAGTTTGGGTTGGTTTTAATTTCATTAATTAACCATTTAATTTGGTCAAAACCATCTTGGTTATAAGTGCCATCCGCATTTTTGGTTGCGCCGAAATTACGCCATTGATGACCATAGACAGGGCCAAGCTCATGCTCTGGGCGGCCAAAACGAGCAGTTTGATCTGCTGTTGCCCATTCATCCCAAATTGAAACTTTATTGTCTTTTAGATATTGGACGTTGGTGTCGCCTTTTAAAAACCAAAGTAACTCAATCACAATAGAACGGAAGTGAACTTTTTTTGTGGTGAGTAAAGGAAAACCTTTAGAGAGATCAAAACGCATTTGATGACCAAATACAGAACGGGTTCCTGTGCCTGTACGGTCGCCTTTGTCACCGCCATTATCAAGGATATGTTGTAGAAGGTCTAAATATGCACGCATAACACTCTCGAGTTCGGATTAATTCCATAAAATAAAAGGGGGAGATAGCTCAACGATAAATAATTACGCAATAGAGCTGCTTCATCATGAACCATTGAAGATGATACCTGTTGTAGCTCAAGATGAAAATCTAAAAATAGTTCTATGACATTTCAATAGACGTAATTATTCAAATCGTTTGGCACGATTTTGATGAATCGAAACAAGAAAAAATCCAACCAGTACAAAGCCTAAAGCTTGTATAGCAAGAATCCATTTCTGCTGAGCAGGAAGTAGATACATCAAAATAACAACGATAAAAATAGGGTAAATGCTGCTTAAAAGTCTAAAGCTCGATTTATACGATTCGTTATTGGAGATTTTGCTATTTAAGTAATGCCCAAGATGTAAACCAAAACCGAAAATAAGGCTGAGGACAGTATAAATAGGAGATAGCGGCTGAACTTGATTAGCGACATAAACTGCCATACAAACCGCCACAATAAAGATGAGTTTGATATGGCGCGGAGCGTTGTACCAATAAGCCAACATGAAAACTAAACCTATTTTTTAAAAAGAGATTGAGGTGAAAAAATAAAAGCGGCAAGTGCCATAAAAGCGATTCCTTGCACACCCCAGATGAGTAAGTTAGGCATTGTTTTAACAAAAATAAGGGCAAATAACAGTGCAATAGGTATCCAAGTCAACAGGCGATAAAATAACCCAGTCGGATTTTTTTGAGCAAAGTGCAATTTAAAGTAACGGCAGATTAAAAAAATTACGCCAGTTCCAGTAAACATCAGAATCGTATCTAAAGGCAGCGGTTGGTATTGATAGAGCGCAATACAAATAAGCAGCGTAATAATCAAAATTACTAGTTTTTTAAATGTCGGGACTTGCGTGTTAAACCAGAATTCCAGCATGGTATATCTTCATCTTGGGAGAATAAAAACTGTAGCATAAAAAAAGAAAAGAGGAGCCGAAACTCCTCTGATTTAGATATTAACTATTCTTTTGTGGACCCCAGTCATAAATTTTCTTTTGGTAGGCATACCACATCATCCAAAGGCCAATCAGCAACATTGGAATTGTTAGAATCTGTCCTTTTGTCATCCAGCCAAACAGAATAAAACCTTGGTCGGCATCAGGCTGACGGAAGAATTCCATAACAAAGCGGGCAACACCATATCCCATTAGGAATAGGGCAGAAACGGCCATACGTGGACGCGGCTTTGAACTAAACCACCACAATATAATGAATAGAATTAAACCTTCACAAAGCGCTTGATAGATTTGTGACGGATGGCGAACCAGATGTAATGGATCTGTCGGGAAAATCATACCAAATGCATAATTTGGATCTGTTACCGCACGACCATATAACTCTCCGCCAATAAAGTTACCAATGCGTCCGAACATTAAGCCTGTCGGTACACAAGGGGCAATAAAGTCGAGCGTTTGGAACCATGTTTTTTGGTATTTTTTACACCAAAATAGCATAGCAACCATAACACCGAGGAAACCGCCGTGAAAACTCATGCCACCTGTCCAGACTTGGAATAACCAAATCGGATTTTCGAGGAATTTATCAAACTCATAGAAAAGGACATAGCCGACACGACCGCCCAGAACAACACCTAGGGCACCATAGAACACTAGGTCGGAAACCATTTCTGATGTCCAGCCATCACGTTGTTTGGCACGGTAGGAAGCAAGCCCCCAAGCACATAAAAATGCCAATAAATACATGAGTCCATACCAATGGACTTGAAGAGGTCCTAAGTGTATTGCGACCGGATCGATATTAGGATAGGTCAGCATTGCTGCTCCTTGATCTTACGTTTTGACAGATTGTAGCGGAATGATGTGAAAAATGTTGTACATTCAATGTGTAAAGATAGGGAACAAGAATCAATGTGTATTGTGGCTTTAGCATGGCATGTTCTGGATGATATGCCCTTGTGTCTTATGTCAAATCGGGATGAGTTTTATCATCGCCCAACAGCTTTGTTGCATCAATGGGAACATACCCCCATTGTTGCGGGACAAGATTTGCAGTCGGGTGGCACGTGGATGGGCGTTACGCCTCAAGGTCGATGGGCTGTTTTAACCAACTTTCGTGATGGACGGGATCAAAAGTCTTATGAGACTTCTCGGGGGCATTTGGTTCAGGCTTTTTTAGAATCTGATTTATTGCCGATTCGATTTGCTCAACAATTAGAACAGCAGCAACAGAATTTTGCTGGCTTTAACTTGTTTATGGGAAATGCTGATCAAGCGGTTTATATGAGTAACCGTGGTGAAGCTCCGCAAGTATTGGCTAACGGTGTGTATGTGGTTTCGAATGGCTTAATGTCTGAACATTGGGAAAAAACTAAACATTTACGAACACGTTTTACGCAAGAGTTTTTGCCTATGCTTCAGCATCAGACGGAAGAACCAACTTTGCAACATGCGGCTTGGGATATTCTGGAAGATGAGCGTAAAGTCACAACTGCTTTATTACCGAATACTGGCATTCAAGCAGAGATGGAAGAGTTATTGTCATCAACCTTTATTCAAAGTCCCGTGTATGGCACACGTTGTTCGAATTTTCTAAGAATGACCAATAATGAATGGCTTTGGTTTGAAAAGACCCAACAAGGTGAGCACAGCGGTCAAATTGTTCAGCAGCAGGTGCCTTTAAGCGGATAGAGATAAATTAACTTGAAATATAATAAAAGAAACCTGCATAAAGCAGGTTTCTTTTTAAAGAGTAGAAATTATTTTTTTACAACAGATGGAGCAATTGGGTCGGCAGTGATATAGCCAACGGCTGCTGCAAATTTGTTGCTGTAGTTGGTATTAATTGCGGTATCAATTTGCGAAAGTAAATCTGCACTGATACCAGTACGAACACCGTTAGTTTCTTTGTAGAAACGGTTCCATTCATCACCTGGATGTTGGAAGTTACTCATGATGTAAGTCCATCCATTTACTTCATCAACTGCGTGTAGACCTGTTGACTCTGCACCTGCTGGTGTAGACAAGATACGGATGAGCTGTTTAGTGTCGACATTGTAAGCCCATAAGAAGTTATTTAAGTGGTTACCAGAGTCTTCACCGATAAATAACGTACGTAGCTTTTCAGAGAACTTTAAGTTGTCAGGGCTAGCAATCTGTTCTGGGTCAGCAGTGTTACCTAAGCTGTCAAAGCTAATGTCTTTACCTTTAATGAGAAGACTAGATTGGCTAGGTACCCATTCACTATTAATTGCCACATTTAAGCTGTCTTTTTGGCCGCCTGCCAGTTTATGCTCCAAAATACCACCAGCCGTGATTTTCGGGAATTTAACGTTGTGCTCAGCAAGGTAACCGCTACCACCTTCAACCATTGAATCAACAATGTTAGCTAAAGCTGAATATGCTCGTTTATCTGCAATATTTACAGTCGTACCTTCGTTCTTGGTCAATGCCATTGAAGCGCCAACGTAAGCAGCATAACGGTGTGTCTCAAGGAAAGCTGCTGCAAGTTTAGTTCTGTCGCTGTTATCTTTAAGCTTGAGATAAACACCAGTTTTGCTCAAATAAGTAAATTTGAAACCTTGAGCTTCTAATTCTGCTTTTTGAGCAGCTTGTTGTAGTTTTAAACGATCTTTCGCAGCTTTTGCTAAAGCTTGTTGTTCAGGCGTACCTTTATCTCCAGCATCAATAGCATCTTTTTCTGCTGTCGTTGCATCGCTTGGATATTTGGCAATTTGTAGAACCGATTCAAAAATATCAGTTCCTTTGATACCGCTCTTGATTAGGTTTTCAATCTCTACACTTGTTGCATGACCAAGCTTGATCCATGAGATCTGACCCGTCGTTGTATCTGTAAGTACTGTTGTATATTTTGCAACGTAAAGTGTGCCGGCAGATAGGTCTTTCTCTTTATCTGCAACAAACATGAAGAGACCACCATTGGTGTAGTCATCACCCATCAAAACTGTACGGTTATCTGGGAAAACTTGCACAAGCTCATGTGAAATACGGCCTAAACAGTAGTGCTTTGTCACACGACCCGTACCATCTGCATTTACCGTAATTTCTGGTAAATGACCGTAGTTATATGGGTTAGCCGCATTTTCATCACCATACACATTTTTACTGAATGCTTTAAGTGTTGAAAGTGATTGACCTAATTTTTGGTTGAAAGCATCTGGCTCATATTCTTCACTCGATAAATGAGTTCCCCATGGTGATAAGCTTGCACCACAAGTAATCCATAAACCATGTGCGCTTGAAGTGTCTACATTGTGATATTTAATTAAAGTCAAATGACCAGTTTTCGGGTCTTGATCTAAAGTAAGTACTGCAATCGGAGATGATAATTTACCGTAAGTATCACCACCATTTTGGTCTTTCGATAGATATTCAAACTGAACCACATGGAACACTGGATTACCAGTTACACCTAATGCTTTTTTGTCTGCATCTGTGAAATCTTTGCCAGTCGCTTGTTTAAAGCTAATCAGAGAACTACCATCTGGACAGTCAGAGAAGAATTGACGTTCTTTACCAGCAACAGATTTATCGATAATTGGCTTATTATTAATGTCAACATAACCACCCGCGATAATCTTTCCGCCTTTACCATCAGGAACTTCTGTACCTGTTAAGAAGAATGGTTTGTAAGCAAGTTGATATTCAGTTTTACTGCCATCTTCCCATGAAATGGCAAGCTTTGATGCACATGCCGTTGTTGCCATCTCTGCTACAGTAGAAGGAGCAGGCATTGACGTGAACGTTGCATTTTTAAAGTTAATTGGTTTTGATGGAGTCGTAACGTCTGAATCATCATTACTATCGTTACATCCTGCTAACGTTGCTGCCGTAGCCATCGCACCTAATGGAAGAAAAGGAATCCCCGTAAACCATTTTAAAATATCGCGACGTGTTGGGTGGTTAGAAGCAGTTGTCATAATAAATCCGTAACTTTTGTGAGTATATTTGTTGAGTTGATTCTATGGACTAGAAATGACACTTTTCTTACATTTTTAAGTCACTTTGAAGACAGTTTATGGCTTTGTAGATTAAAAAGTGGTCTATATAAAAAAGCCTGAACTTAGAGGTTCAGGCTTTTTCTTAAATATTATTTTATTCAGCAGATTGAGCTTTTCTTTTCTCAAGAATTTTACCGAACAATAATCCAAGTTCGAAAAGCAACCACATCGGGATTGCCAACATCACCATAGAAATTGCATCAGGTGGGGTAATGAACATGGCTACAAAAAAACATCCCACAATGATAAAACGTCTTTTTTCAGCAAGACTTTTTGTATTTACCACACCTATTAAAATCAGTAGGAGCGTCGCGATTGGAATTTCAAAAGTGATACCAAAAACTAAAAACAGCTTTAAGCAAAAGCTTAGATAGCTATTAATATCCGTCATAGGTGCAACAGTTTCAGGCGATACACTAATAAAGAAATGTAAAATTGCAGGAAGTGTAATGTAGTATGCAAAAGCAACTCCGGCATAGAACAAAACAATACTACCGATGAGTAATGGCAGTGCTAAATGACGTTCTTTTTGATATAACGCAGGGCGGACAAAAGTCCAGATTTCATAAAGAATAAATGGCATTGCCAGCACAAGCGCGACAAATAAATTGAGCTTAAAAGGCGCCATAAAGGTTGCAGTTACATCTGTTGCAATCATTGAAGATGATGCAGGAAGTTGCAGCCTTAAAGGTTCCGATAATAATTGGTAAGTATTATTTCGAAAGGGTAATAAGCAAAAGAATAAAAATAATGTTACCCCGACAATTCTAAATAAATGACGTCTTAAAACGACCAAATGATTCATGATTGGCATTTGGTCTAAATTTTCTTGCGTATTTACAGTCGTTGAAGGCAGTTGGTTCATACGGCAATCTTCAATTTAACGGGAGGTGTTTCTAAAGTGTCGCTTGGAGATGCCAAAGGTGTAAATTTGGCAAGAAAGGGCACTTCATAATGACCCGATACAGGGGAGTACATCGTCGACTCAGATATAGTTTCAGCTACCTCAGTTTTTTCTGAATTGTCTGAAGTAGTCTGTTTTTGTATTTCTTCAAGTTGTTGTTGTACTTTGCGTTCTAGTGCTTCAATGCGGTTGAGTTCTTCTTGCATTTCTTTTCGAAATTCAGAAAGACGCAACTCTTGATCAATCTCATTTTGCAAATTGGTAATATAACGTTTTAGGCGAACATACCAGCGACCAGCAAAGCGTGCGGCTTCTGGAAGTTTGTCTGGGCCTAAAACTAAAATTGCAATAATTGCAAAACAGAGCAGCTCTGTCATTCCTACATCAAGCATGGTGGAAAACCTTTAGCTTTTCACTGATGTGCTGTCAGGAGTTTTGACTTGGGCATCAATTGTACGTGGAGTATTAAGCGCAGCAGCTTCGTCTTCTTCACGAACTGATTTTTTAAAGTCTTTTACTGCACCGCCTACGTCTTTACCGATATTTTTTAATTTAGATGTACCGAATAATAAAATAACGACAATTGCAAAAATAACGACGTGCCAAATAGATAAACCGGCCATGATCTTATACCTCTTTTCAGTTCGCTTTATATCAACAGGTTGCTATGACAACAATGTGACATTTATATGTCATTTTTAAGACAATAGCCATCAGTCAAAATCTAAAAAGGTAGTTCTATAAAGGCTGTATTTGATTTTTTATTTTAGATATAGCGGGAAAAGAGATGCTTAAATTACTTGAAAAGGAGAGTACATTTCATTTTGAAAAGGTGTAGCATAACAAACTGATTTTGATGGGTGAAAGGATAAAACGTGGCATTATTGCTCCCAATATTTGCTTTTATTGTCGGACTTCTGCTTGCCCAGACTTCTATTTCAGAAACTTTAAAACCTATCCTTTCAGCATGGCTTGCACGCTTGCTTATTCCAGTTGTTATTATTTACAACATGGTATTTTATCAACCGGGTAGTTTGAGTTTAATGCTCTTTAGCTTCGGTTCTGCATTTCTTCTGTTCTTTGCTTATTTAGCGTTATTTAAAGACAGGTTATTAGCGCTTTGTGTGAGCTATACCAACATGGGATGGCTAGGCTTTCCTTTTGCCATGGCATTATTTGGTCCTAAAGCTACTGCTCCGATAGTGGCGCTATATATTGGTGTTTCGATTTTTGGAAATGCATGGGCCGTAACTGCTGTAACGACGGCACCGCAAAGCAAGCTCAACATATTAAAAAAGGTTTTAAGCTCTCCACCTTGTATCTCGATATTCTGTGCGCTTGTCCTCAGACTTTTAGGTGCTCAACATATTGAACATCCAGCTATACATTGGATTTATGAGGTAGCTAAATTTGTAATGACTTTTGCTGGGATGTGTGTGCTCGGAATGTGGCTACGCCGTACCCGAGTTTATGCCAAAGACTTAATTTACAGTACCAAAGCTCAAACATTTAAAGTGGTGTGTGGACTTATTCTTTGTGGACTAACGTATAGATTTCTACCAATTCCAAATATAAGTCAGCACATTGGAGTCATGTTTTTAATGTTTTGTCTGCCACCAGCAGCCAATATTGTAGCGTTAGAAACACATTACCAAGGAACAGGAAGATCTGCGGCTTATATCGCCTCAGGGACGATTGTGAGTTGTGTGTGTATTGCGATTTATGCAGTGTTTTTGCATCTTTATTTCTAAGTAAGATGATTAGATCAGACGGCCTTAGAAGAGTGGTTATATGCTTATTTTGTGGATGTAAGCAATACTTTACTTTTGTTTCGTCAAAAGTAACAAAACCATTTGTCGAACTGACGACACATCCTGAGCGATTCCCGAAGCACTGCTTTGGGAATCAGCGCAAGGCAGTGACGGGCGACATCCATGTCGCCTAGCACGATAGCAAATGGCTTTAACATTAAACTAAAACCGATATAAAGTTTTACTTCTGCAAGCTCTCTCTAAATAACTGCATCGCTTGCCCGCGATGACTAATCTTATTCTTGTCTTCTTTAGACAGTTCAGCGCTAGAAACTTGTAACTCAGGCAACCAGAACAGTGGGTCATAACCAAAGCCATTTTCACCACGTGCAGCTTCTAAAATTTCGCCGTGCCAGATGCCTTGGAAAATCTGTGGTAAAGGGTCTTCAGCATGGGTTACTAAAGCAAGCACACACACAAACATGCCTTCAATCACTTCACCATTTTTACGAAATGGTAAAAGATCATTTAATAATTTGGCATTGTTCGCTGCATCGTCACCGTGTTCTCCAGCATAGCGTGCTGAATAAATACCAGGTGCGCCGCCTAAGGCAGGAACACAAATGCCTGAGTCATCAGCCATAGCAGGTTTACCTGAAATTTGAGAGGCATGACGAGCTTTAATAATGGCATTTTCAATAAAGCTTAAGCCATCTTCAATTGCATCGGGAATATTAAGGCGACCTTGAGGAATAATTTCTACAGGTAACTTAAGCTGTTCAAAAAGTTTTTCAAACTCAGCGACTTTACCTTTGTTATTGCTGGCAAGAACTAAACTGCCCTGATCAAACCAATGTGGGGTAGACATAATAAAACCAAACTTTATAGCTAATATCGAACGTGAGTTATGTTACGTGTTTTTTAAGAGGGGATATAGAGGGAAACAAATAGAATATAAAATGGAATAACCTAAACTAAAGCCACCTTGTAGAGCATACAAGGTGGCTTTAGTCGAGTAAGTTTTTTTACGGATGAACCGTTATTATTGTGCTTGAATCCATTTGTCTGCACGGTCACGTGCGGTACGGATTTGTTCTTGAGTTAAGTTCGCTGCTAGAGCAGTTTTCTTACCTTCTGATAGGCTAATCACTTTATTGTCGAGCATGCCATCACGAGTTGAAAGCTCATACCACTGGTAAGCACCAACGTAGTTTTTCTTTTGCTCTTCCATCATCGCGAGGTTATAGCTTGCACGGTTATCACCATTGCTTGCTGCTTTTTCAAAGTATTTACGAGCCATAGACTCATCTTTTCTAACACCAATACCGTCGGCGTACATACGGCCTACGTTTAATTGAGCTGGTGATAAACCTTGATCAGCTGCTGCTTTAAACCATGTGAAAGCTTGTTTCTCATCTTTTTCTACATCTTTACCATATTGGTAGTGTGTACCAAGGTAAAATTGCGCGCCTGCTTGACCAGCTTTTGCAGCTTTCTGAAGGTCATTAACCCCCATTGTTGAAAAGCGTGCAGCCTGACTCGCAACCGATTGTGGCTGGGCGATATAATCTGCATGAGCCTGCATACTTAGCAGTCCTGCAAATAGTGTGCTAAATAATGTCTTTTTCATAGTGCACTCACTCGATAAATAGCGACTTCACCAAACAAATTAGGAACATGTTTGCTTAACAGGCTTCCCTGCTGATTTCCATTGACGGCGAGTCGATTAATAATTTGTATCTGATTTTCAGCACAGAGTGCTTCGAAATCTTTAAATGTACATAGATGAATATTGGGGGTGTTATACCACATATATGGTAAAGCATCCGATACAGGCATCATTCCTTTTAATGCAAGAAAAGACCGAGTCTTCCAATGCGCAAAGTTCGGAAAAGTAATAATTGCCTGTTTACCCACACGCACCATGTCTCTTAATAAAACATCCGGTGCATCTACGGCTTGCAAAGCCTGTGCCATAACCACATAGTCAAAAGACTGGTCAGCAAAACGGCTCAAACCGAGATTCAAATCTTGTTGAATAATATTTAACCCGCGACTGACGGCAATTGCAATCTTTTCTTGATCAATTTCTAAACCATAAGCACGAATTTGATGCTTTTGGCTCATATGAGCGAGCAATTCACCATCACCACACCCTAAATCGAGTACGCTTGAGCCGGGTTTAATCCACTTTTCTGCCAGTTGTTGATCAATACGCATTAACTTGCCTCCAGTGATGTCGATTTTAAATGTTCTTCACCGCCTAAGAAAGCGCGCATGGTTTTGACATACAGTGGAATCGGGAATAAGAACGAGTCATGACCTTGCTCAGCATCAATATCAAGGTAACTTACAGGCTTATGATTGGTAATAAGCGCATCTACAATTTCTTGAGAGCGACTAGGGGCAAAACGCCAGTCTGTTGTAAAAGAGACAATCAGGAACTGACATTTGGTTTTACCCATCGCTTCTGTTAACGAATGATTATATTCACGTGATGGATCAAAATAATCCAAAGCTTTGGTCATGATGAGATACGTATTGGCATCAAAGTTACGGCTAAACTGTTCGCCTTGATAACGTAAATAACTTTCGACCTGAAACTCGACATCGAAACCGTACATAAATTTGCCAGATTTTAAATCACGGCCAAATTTTTGTTTCATGGCTTCTTCTGAAAGATAGGTAATATGGCCGACCATGCGAGCCAAAATCAGACCACGTTTTGGGTAGCTATCATTTTCTAAATAACGACCATGATGGAAGTCTGGATCAGACAAGATCGACTGACGCGCAACCTCGTTAAATGCAATATTTTGTGCTGAAAGCTTTGGTGCGCTGGCAATAATCACACACTTTTGTAAGCGGTCAGGATAGTCTACTGACCATTGTAGTGCTTGCATGCCCCCTAATGATCCACCAACAACTGCATACCATACATCTACACCCAAAAGGTCTGAAAGCATAGCTTGCGTTTTGACCCAGTCACGTACTGTAACTAACGGGAAATCTGGTCCATAAGGACGATTATCATTTTCAGGGTTTGGTGACGTTGGGCCAGTTGAGCCACTACATCCGCCAATATTATTGAGTGAAACTACAAAGAACTTATTCGTGTCGATTGCTTTACCCGGGCCAATACAGCCATCCCACCAGCCAGCTTTTTTATCATCTTCATGGTGATAACCCGCTGCGTGATGATGTCCGGAAAGAGCGTGACAGATTAAAATGGCATTTGATTTATCTGCATTTAAAGTGCCGTAAGTTTCGACCATTAATTCAAAACGTGGCAAAACACGACCACATTCAAGATGTAATGGTTCTTCAAATTGGAACTTTTGCGGAGTGACTAACCCCACTGAATCAGCTGGAAAAGACACGGGAACATTTCGCCTTTTAAATCTTTCAGGAATAAAAAGAAAGGATACCAAGCTAGGTATCCTTTCCAAAGTCTTTTTTTTAAATTAAACAGCGGCGGCAACCACCTGATCTGTACTTAAAACGCCTTGATCAATCAAACGGTTAGTACATGCAATAATTGCTTCAATTGATGAGGTGACTGTATTGTCATGAACACCTGCACCAAATGTGCCTTTACCTGTACCTTTGACTTGAAGTTCGATCAAGGTTAATGCTTTCGCATTTGCACCTGAACTAATACTACGTTCTTCATAGTTCAACACGTCAATCGGTAATTGAAGTGCATTTAAGAATGCAGAGATTGGTCCGTTACCTTCACCGCGAAGTTGTTGAATTTCACCTTCGACATCAACATCAAGTTCGATAATTTGAGTGCCATTAATATCAGACAATCTGTAGTTTTTGACTGTGTAATGCTGGTTTTTCACATCAACGTAAGTATCTTTAAATAATGTCCAGATTTCTTTTGCATTAATTTCTGTACCATTATCATCAGCATATTGTTGAACAACCTGACTGAATTCGATTTGTAAACGGCGAGGCAATACAACGTTGTAGTTCGCTTCTAATAAGTAAGCGATACCACCTTTACCAGACTGACTATTTACACGAATAACTGCGTCATAGTCGCGGCCCAAATCTTTCGGATCGATTGGCAAGTAAGGCATATCCCAGATTTCTTCGTTTTTCTGGTACTCAAAGCCTTTTTTGATTGCATCCTGGTGTGAACCAGAGAATGCAGTAAATACCAAGTCGCCTGCATATGGATGACGAGGGTGTACAGGTAAACCAGTACATTCTTCAACCGTTGCAATCACGTCATTAATGTTAGAGAAATCTAACTCTGGCGCTACGCCTTGCGTGTACATGTTCAACGCAATAGCTGCAACGTCAACGTTACCTGTACGTTCACCATTACCGAACACACAACCTTCAACACGGTCAGCGCCCGCCATAATGGCAAGTTCTGATGCAGCAATACCACAGCCACGGTCATTGTGACAGTGAACAGAAATGATCACACCATCACGACGTGCCAAATTACGATGCATCCATTCAATTTGGTCTGCATAAACATTTGGTGTAGAAACTTCTACAGTCGCTGGTAAGTTTAAAATCACTTTATGTTCAGGACGAGCATCCCAAATTTCTGTGACGGCATCACAGACATCTTTAGCGACTTCTAATTCAGTTGCAGAGAAACACTCTGGGCTGTATTGGAAAATCCAGTCAGTTTGAGGATATTGCGCTGCATATTCTTTAACTTTTTGAGCAGCATTAATTGCTAACTGTTTTGCACCATTAGCATCTACATTCAACACCTTTTGACGGAAGGTTGGAGAGTTAGAGTTATAAATATGCACAATTGCACGTTTAGCACCTGCTAAAGATTCAAAAGTACGTTCAATTAAGTGGTCACGTGCTTGAACCAAAACTTCAATATATACGTCATCGGGAATATGATTTTCTTCAATCAACAAGCGCGTAAAATCGAAGTCGATTTGAGATGCAGAAGGGAAGCCGATTTCAATATGTTTGAAACCGATTTTTACAAGCATTTTGAACATTTTGAATTTTTGTTCCATGTCCATTGGTTCAAAAATTGCTTGGTTGCCGTCACGTAAGTCGGTGCTCATCCAGATTGGCGCTTTTGTAATTTCGTTATTTGGCCATTGACGATCTGGTAAATCCACTCGTTGGTACATACGGCGGTATTTTTTGCTTGGGTCAGCCAACATCATGAGAAAACTCCTTGTCTCGTAGCGCAGTTGCTCTGGATATATTTAAAAGGCAACGTCTCTACTTATATATGGTATCTAATTCAGAAAAATTAAAGGGAATTGCAAAGTACTGCTTTAGAAAGCAGACAAAATTTTTATACGCGCGCTTGGCGCAGTATCAGGAGTTGCGGATGATGTCTTGCTTGAGTAGGCTGGGCAAACAAGTAATTCGTTTTCATCTCTAGACCGTGAAATAATAAGTTTGATGGTTTGCTGGTAATCTCGATATTTAGATATATCACATCTAAACAACGATTACACCTTGTGCAAAATTCTTATAGTAATTTTAATCTCAGAAATTAGAAAATAATTTTCTAATTTTGCGCAGTTTTGTATTTTTGAGAAAATAATTTTCATATTTTTGCCATATTAAGGTAAAAGAAATTACATGATCTCAATAAGGCAAAAATAAATGTAGTTACAGCTCTGACCACATTCGAATTAAATTATGATAAATATTGGTGAGTTTCATGACTTCTGAATAGTTGTCGCCGTGTGCTTTACGCAATTCTCGAATACTTTCATCTAAGTTAAATAAAAGATGGCGTTTACTATCGTCGCGTACCAAACTTTGAACCCAGAAAAAAGAAGCGAAACGAGTACCAGACGTAATGCTACTGACTTCATGCAGGCTAGTCGACGGGTAGAGCACGACATCGCCTGCTGGTAATTTAACTTCGTGATAACCATACGTATCTTCAATAACCAGATCACCACCTTCGTACTCATCAGGCTCACTTAAAAATAGTGTACAAGATAAATCGGTGCGGAGCTGCTCAGAAGTGCCACGAATAAGACGAATTGAGTTGTCCACGTGAAAACCGAAACTTTCATGTTCATCATAACGATTAAAAAGCGGTGGAATAATTTTATGGGGTAGGGCTGCAGCCTGAAACACTGGATTTTGCCAAATTGCTTTAATGACAATATCACTTAAATGATGAGTAAGCGGGTCTTGTTCAGAGAGTTGCTGATTTCTTTTAACCGAAGCCGACAGGGTGCCCGCAGTCACTTTTCCACCCACCCAACTTGCGTCATTCATGAGCTTACGAAACTCGGCAATTTGCTCTTTGCTTAAAACATTAGGGATATGATGAATCACAGCAAACACCTTTTAATATAGATACTTCATTTGTAAAAATAGCCTCATGACGAGGCTATTTTATAGGAACTTTAATTAATGCCATAAATAAATTATGGAATTTAACCTTAGTATTTAAAGTTAATCGCTAAGACTGCATTACGGCCATTACCTTCAAACGCGTAGTGAGATGCATGTGCACTTGTGAAATAACGCTTATCAGAAATATTATTGATATTAAGCTGTAAGTTTACGTTCTTGTTCACATCGTATTTAGCCATTGCGTTGTAAATAGTATAAGTTGGCAAGTATTTTGGAGCAGTTGTGTTCACAAAAACTTGATCGCGGTATTCAACACCAGCACCTAAAGTCAATTGAGGTATAACTTTGTACGTAGACCACAAAGTCGCGCTGTTTTTCGCTACGAATGGAAGAGGCTTACCTTCTTGAGCAACGGCATTATATGCAGCTTCAGTGATTTCGCTATCTAAATAGCTATAACCTGTAGATACATCCCATTTGTCAGTAATCTTTCCGTTCAAGCTAATTTCGAATCCATCAACTTTACTTTTACCTGCATTAGTAGTCGTGTTCGGGTCAATTTGGATACGAGTATTTTGCTTTTCAGTACGGAAAACTGCTGCAGTTAAATTAGCACGGTTATTAAATAGGTCCCATTTAGTTCCTAGTTCAAACGTACGAGCTTCTTCTGGCTTTAGATCATTTGCACTCGCACTTGCAGTCCCTGAGTCGCTAATAGAATCTGAACCTGTATCACCTTCAGCAAGCACGCCTACAGGATTCGCTGAAGTTGCATAGCTTAAATAAATACTACCATCTTCTGTTGGTTTAAAAACTAAACCAGCTTGGTAAGAGAAGTAATCTGTATCGCTTTCTAATTTATCACCGGCTTTATGAGGTGTACGTCCACCTACGTCCTTATTATATTTTTTCTCAGTATCGAATTTATCCCAACGAACACCTACATTAAGTAACCATTGTGGATTAAATTCAATACTATCTAAAGCATAAACACCTACATTATGACTACGCGTTGTAGATTGTGCTGTAATAGATCCGCGTTTATCAGTAAATGCACCATTTCCTGGATTATTTAAACTTGTACACCAGCCATTTGCTACAGCGGCAGCTGAAGTACAGTTTTGAATATTGCTGTCTAAAATGGTTGAGGTGGTTTCACCTGCAGCATTAGTAAATGTATGTACACCTTGATCAGTTTCTTGGAAGCTCCATTCAGTACCAACATTAAAAGAATGTTTTAATGAACCAGTATTAAATTTACCTCTTAAAGAAAGTTGATCGCTATAAGCATCACTATCCAAAATACGACTTAAAGCACGACGAGCGATTGTACCTCTGTAAATATTACCCTTAGAGTCATCAGCATTCGTATAAACATAATCAGATTTAGATTTGTTGTAAGTTGCTACATTCGACAAGGTAAGATTTTCATTAAAATCATGTTCTAGCTTAAACGTACCAATATGGTTTTCGCGTTTATCGAAATCACGTGCTTTCCAACCATAGTAGGTACCTGCTTTTACATCAACAGGCTTACCATCACCAGGAGTCACAATAACCCCAGCAGGAGGAGTCGTTGGATTTGCGTTGTTAAACGGAATACCTGCATCAGGTTCATCATTACTACGTAAGTAATAGTAGCTCAGTGTTCCGCGAGTTGCCGTATCTAAACCAAATGCCAGACTTGATGCAATACCAGCACGAGCATATTCAGCGCCGTTACTTTGACCAGCTTTTTCATTTTCATGGCCCATAATCACAACACGGCCAGCAATTCCGTTACCGAAGTCTTTGTTGGCATCGAGTTGGATATGACGATAGTTGTCAGTACCACCTTGAACACTACCTTGGTAAACGTCACCTTCATGAGCAACTTTAGGAATTAAATTGATACTTCCACCAACGCTACCGCCACCACCTAGAGCAGAAGAAGAGCCCTTAATCACTTCAACTTGTTCGATGGCAAACATATCGCGGCTTTGTGAAGTTGTATTGCGAACACCATCGACATAAATAGAAGATTGACCGCTATAACCACGAATGTAAGGCATATCTGTAAACGGGGTACCGCCTTCACCTGCACCTAAAGTAATGCCTGGTTCATAGCGTAACGCTTCGAGTAGGGTATTAGAGTTTGTATCTTTAATTAATTTTTGAGAAAGAATAGAGACTGATTTTGGCGTGTCTTTGAGGGGAGCTACGAATTTAGAATTTGCTGACTGATCTACTTTTAAAGATTCTTCTTGAGTCGCTTGAGCATGAATCGTTGGTAATTGTGAAATTGCTTCTTGTGCCATGGCTGTTGTTGCGATCATTGATAACGATGAAGCTATCGCAGATGAAACAATTTTTTTACGTGTTCTAATCAAAGACATGACTTCAGGACTCTAAAACTAAAAGGTTATGCGAATAATAATAATTCTTATTTATATGTACAGTTTGTGTTAATTGGATTTGCCAATTGAATTGTGAAGATAAAGTGAATAATTAAATGGGAAATTGTACTTTTATGTAGCTAATCTACTGATTCTTAGTGAGTGTTTGTAAAAGCGATTAAAAATTGATTTTGATTGTAATTTTAGATTTATGAAGAATAACTAAAAAATTAGTTTTACTTAAGGCTTTATGAAAAATATTTAAAGAATCATAAAATTACTGTGAAATTTACGACAATAACGACCTTAACTTAAATGAAGTGGTCGGTTAATTTTGTATATCTGGAAAGTTGTCATATAATACAGCACTTTTAAAAAAACTGTTCCTACTCACTAATTTTTATCGAGGAAGCCATGCAAGTAACGACTGAAGCGGTTTCGGGCGTTGCCCGTCGTTTAAATGTTTCTGTACCGACGAGCCGTATTAACGAGCAATTTGAAGCTCGTTTGAAACGCACTGCCAAAACTGTGAAGATCAACGGCTTCCGTCCAGGTAAAGTGCCTGAAAACGTTGTTCGCCGCGAATACGGTGCGGGCATTTATCAAGAAGTTGTAAATGACATCATTCGTGATAGCGTTTTTGAAGCAATTCAACAAGAAAAAATCAATGCAGTAGGTATGCCGAACATTGATAAAGTTGAACATAAAGAAGATGCTTTAGTTTTTGAAGCGACTGTAGAAGTTTATCCAGAAGTTACGGTACAAGCATTCGACGGTTTAGAAGTTGAACGTAAAACAGCTGAAATTAAAGATGCTGACGTTGATGCTATGATCGAAAACTTGCAAAAGCAACGTCAAACTTGGGCTGTTACCAAGGGCATGGCGAAAAAAGACATGCAAGTGACTTTTGACTTTGAAGGCACTATCGACGGTGAAAAGTTTGAAGGCGGTTCTGCTGAAGACTTTAAACTCGTATTAGGCGCAGGTCGTATGATTCCTGGCTTTGAAGACGGCATCGTTGGCATGAAAGCTGGTGAAGAGAAAGTAATTGATGTTACTTTCCCTGAAGACTACCAAGCTGAAAACTTAGCTGGTAAAGCAGCTCAATTCAAAATCACTGTGAAGCAAGTTGAAAAATCAAAACTTCCAGAAATTGATGCTGAATTCTTGAAAATCTTCGGTGTAACTGAAGAAGAAGGCGTTGAGAAATTAAAAGCTGACGTTCGTAAGAATATGGAACGTGAAGTTCGCAATGGTTTACGTAACCAAGTTAAACAAGCTGCTTTTGATGCACTTGTTGCTGCGAACGAAGTTGAAGTTCCAACTGCAATGGTTGCTCAAGAAATTGACCGTCAACGTCAACAAATGGTTCAACAGTTCACTCAACAGTTTGGTGGTGCAGGCGCGCAATCTTTTGACAAGAGCATGCTTCCTGACGAATTGTTCAAAGAACAAGCAGAGCGTTCTGTTAAGCTTGGTGTATTAGTGAGCAAAGTTTTAGCTGACGCTAAACTTGAAGTTGATCAAACTCGCGTTGATGCTTACATTGACGACATGGCTTCTTCTTACGAAGATCCAACTGAAGTGATTGAATACTTCAAAAATGATGCTCAACAACGTGCTCAAATTGAAGCTGTTGTATTAGAAGATCAAGTTGTTGATCACATCTTAGCTGCTGCTAAAGTGACTGACAAACCTGTATCTTATGATGATTTGTTAAAAGAACAACAAGCTCGCCGTATGGGCTAATCTTTTAAGAAGTCAGAAAAAGGCGCTTTAGGCGCCTTTTTCGTTTTTCAATATGTGGTTAATTTGAGTGCGACATTAAGTACTTAGGTATAAATAATATAATATTTCAGTGCGAACCTTTTGCAATTTGAGAAATTATCCCGCATATTGTTGCCATAGGTTAAGTCACAAAAAATTTAGGAATAAATAACGTATGTATGTTCCAACAATTGAAAATGCTTTAGTTCCTGTTGTGGTTGAACAATCTTCTCGCGGCGAACGTTCTTTTGATATTTATTCACGACTTTTACGTGAGCGCGTCATTTTTTTAACAGGTGAAGTTGAAGACAACATGGCAAACCTAATCGTTGCCCAAATGTTGTTTTTAGAAGCTGAAAACCCTGATAAAGATATCCACCTTTATATCAATTCTCCAGGTGGTTCTGTGACAGCGGGCATGGCTATTTATGACACGATGCAGTTTATTAAACCTGATGTCGTGACATATTGTATGGGCCAAGCTGCTTCAATGGGTGCATTCTTGTTAAATGCTGGTGCCAAAGGCAAACGCTATTGTTTAGAAAATGCCCGTGTCATGATTCACCAACCATTAGGTGGTTTCCGTGGTCAAGCATCAGATATTGAAATTCATGCGCGTGAAATTCTATTTATTAAAGAACGTTTAAACCGCTTAATGGCAGAGCACAGTGGTCAAGACTACGAAACCGTTGCTCGTGATACTGACCGTGATAATTTTATGACAGCACAGTCTGCTAAAGAATATGGTTTGGTTGATCAGGTGCTGAGTAAGCGTCCATAAGGACCTTCTTATATAAATAACTTGAGATGTTGAAAAAGATCTCCATTTAGTTATTTATGCAGTGCATCTTGCCCTAATATTTAAGATTCTATTTGTGGAGTGAATATGTCCGAACATCCTCAAGGACAAAAACATTGTTCATTTTGCGGTAAAACGCAGTCTGAAGTCGGGAAACTGATTGCAGGTGAGGACGCATATATTTGTAATGAATGTGTGGATGTCTGCTTAGACCTTGTACAAACCAGCCAACAGGTTGAAGCAGGGGACTGGGCGAGTAAGGCATTGCCAAAACCACATGAAATACGTGCTGCGCTTGATCAATATGTAATTGGTCAAGATCTTGCCAAAAAGACGTTATCTGTTGCGGTTTATAACCATTATAAACGCCTAAAAGTTGGTCACAATGGCCATGTGTCTAAAGAAGTAGAAATTGCTAAAAGTAACATTCTACTGATTGGACCTACAGGTTCGGGTAAAACTTTACTTGCGCAAACATTGGCTCGCCTTTTAGATGTTCCATTTGCAATGGCAGATGCAACGACATTAACCGAAGCTGGTTATGTGGGCGAAGATGTTGAAAATATTGTACAAAAACTTTTGCAAAAAGCGGACTACGATGTAGAGAAAGCTCAGAAGGGCATTATCTATATTGATGAAATTGACAAGATTACTCGTAAATCTGAAAACCCGTCAATTACGCGTGATGTTTCTGGTGAAGGCGTACAGCAAGCATTGTTAAAAATGATTGAAGGTACAGTGGCTTCTATTCCTCCGCAAGGTGGACGTAAGCATCCGCAGCAAGAATTTATCCAAATTGACACCTCGAATATCTTGTTTATTTGTGGTGGTGCATTTTCTGGTTTGGAAAAAATTGTACAGCAGCGTCAAGAGAAAGGCGGTATTGGTTTTACAGCTGATGTTAAAAACAAAGATGAAACCAAGAAACTTGCTGAATTGTTCCGTCAGGTTGAGCCAACCGACTTAGTGAAATTTGGTTTAATTCCAGAATTTATTGGTCGTTTACCAGTGATTGCGACACTTGAAGAGTTGGACGAAGAAGCATTAATGCAAATTTTGACTGAGCCAAAAAATGCATTAACTCGCCAGTATCAATATCTTTTCACTATGGAAAATGTTGATCTGATCTTTGAAGATTCTGCATTACGTGCAATTGCGAAGAAAGCACTTGAGCGTAATACGGGTGCGCGTGGTTTACGTTCTATTATGGAGAACGTGCTGCTTGAAACTATGTACGATTTACCAAGTCGTACTGACGTTGGAACAGTCATTATTAATGAAGCAGTTATTAATGGTGAGGCAGAACCTGTTTATAAAGCAGAGCGTCAACCTAAAGAAGCTGCAACGCATGAAAGTGTTGCTAAGGCAGATTTAAAGGTTATTGATTCGAAGTCTGCATAGAGATTTCATTCATCTAAAAAGCATGAATCGCGCGAGTGATTCATGCTTTTTTTGTTTTCAATTTATGTGCGTGGTGTTAATCTTAAAAATACAAAATACGCATAGTTTTGCGTTGTAAAAAATAAATCAAAAACAAAACGCTTTGAGGGATGCCATGCGTTATTTAATCGTATCTTTGTGCTGTGCCGGACTGTTTGTGGGCTGTCAAAGTTCATCTCATTTAGAAAAAAATACGGGTGAATTGACTGCAACCTTACCTAAAGTTGATGTTGAAAAAGAACCTGGTTTATTTGATCAATATCATGTAGGTGGTTTTGCTGTAGGTGGTTGGGTTAATCAAAAGTTGGGTCAGACTTTTGCTCCAGTCAAACCACAAAATCAACAAGCTGCTGTAGTTTATCTTTATCGACCAGACACGAAATGGAATCGTCAGGAAATTGCGGCGATAAATCTCTTTGTGAATGGCAAGCGCATTCCGAGTTTATTACATAATCATTATTACTGGATTGAATTACCAGCAGGAACTTATCGTCTTTCTGCGAGCCGGCCTTTACTTGGTATTCATTTTCAAGAACCGAAATATATGGATATAACTGTTGAGGCTGGAACGTCTTATTATTTGAAATATGATGAAGAGAACAAAATGGATCGTGGTGAACACACTGGCCCATTTATGTTAATGCAAGACAATATTGGACGTAGAGAGATAGCATTTACAGAGCTTAAATCTTCTAGCTACAACTTTGTGGCTGAAGATGCTTCAGGAAAGATTCGACATAAACCACAGGAATTAAAGCCAGCCAAATATGATGAAAAATCAGATGTACATCTGATTAAACCATTTAAATTATGGAATCCTTTAACTTGGTAATGGCCTACAAAAGATAAAGAAAAGTTAAGACTTTTCTTTATCTTTCATGAGTGGAGCAATAATTTTAAGCATCTCTTCTTGCATATGATCTCGTGCTTTAGGGTCATTAAAGGTCTGTTGTCCCAACTCCATCATATATTCTGAAATTTGTCCCATAATCTGTACGTTTTTACGCGTAATTGATTGGCCTTCTGGAGTTTTCAAAAACTTCAAATTTGCCTGAATTTCTTCTTCAGAATATGTCTTTAAATAAATATCTTGTAAGGCTTGGGCAGTTTTAGGGTTGCTAATGAGCTGATTGCTCGAATCCTTTAAGAGCAAACCTAACTTTTTCGCGGCCTCTTTTTCTTTCGGACCTAAAGTTTTGATGCCTGTGATATTACTAACGATCTGTTCCGCCTGTTGATCATAATAAGGTGTTAATTCATTAATTGATTCTTTAAGCAGGTAATCAATTTGGCTCATTTGCATGAGTTCTTTGACTGAACTTAATTTGGCAGGAGAAGCAAATAAGCTTGTAGTAATGCAGCTTAGGCAGAGGCTAATTGAAAGATTTTTAAGAATAGGGCGAATAGTCATGAAATGACCTATATTCAATATATGGCGAGAGAGTGCATTTATTAATAGCACAGATTGAAGAAGTAATTGTTACAATTCTTTTCAGATTTTAAAATAAAAAAGAATGCATAAAAAAAGCACCGAATTCGGTGCTTTTCTTGATTAGCCTGCCGCAGCGTCGACTACTGGAATTTTTCCAATTTTCGCTTGCCAGATTTTTGGAGCAATTGCATGAATTGATGTACCGTTTACATCAACTGCAACAGAAACAGGCATATCTTCAACTACGAATTTGTAGATTGCTTCCATACCTAAGTCTGCAAACGCAACAACTTCAGCTTCGCGAACAGCTTTAGATACGAGGTAAGCCGCACCGCCAACTGCCATTAAGTAAGTTGCTTTGTTGTCTTTGATTGCTTCAATTGCTGTAGGGCCACGATCAGCTTTACCGATCATACCGAATAGACCAGTATGTTCTAATACTTTACGTGTGAATTTATCCATACGTGTTGCAGTTGTAGGACCAGCAGGACCAACGACTTCATCACCCACTGGATCAACTGGGCCTACGTAGTAAATAAACTTGCCTTTAAGATCAACTGGTAATTCTTCACCGTTGTCGATCATTTCAACCATACGTTTGTGAGCAGCATCACGACCTGTGTACATTGTTCCGCTAAGAAGTAATGTATCACCTGGTTTCCAAGAATCCATTTCTTCTTGAGTAATGGTATCAAGGTTTACACGTTTAGACTTTGAAGAATCCCAAGTTACAGATGGATAGTCTTCAAGTTTTGGTGCGTGAATATGAGCTACACCTGAACCATCAAGCTGGAAGTGAGCGTGACGAGTAGCAGCACAGTTAGGAATCATGCCTACTGGTTTACCAGCAGCGTGACATGGGTAGTCTTTGATTTTAATGTCAAGAACAGTCGTTAAACCACCAAGACCTTGAGCACCAATACCAAGTGCGTTTACTTTTTCAAAGATTTCGATACGAAGTTCTTCGATTTTGTTCTCTGGTCCACGGCGAAGTAATTCGTCCATGTTGATTTCTTCCATGAGTGCTTCTTTAGCAAGCATCATGGCTTTTTCAGCAGTACCACCAATACCAATACCGAGCATACCTGGAGGACACCAGCCTGCACCCATAGTTGGAACAGTTTTAAGTACCCAGTCAACAATCGAGTCAGATGGGTTAAGCATCGCAAGTTTAGATTTGTTTTCTGAACCGCCACCTTTAGCAGCAACAGTAATATCTACTTTGTTACCCGGAACGAGTTTGTAGTGAATTACAGCAGGGGTATTATCTTTTGTATTTTTGCGACCAAATGCTGGATCTGCAAGTACAGATGCACGAAGAACGTTGCTGTTTTCAAGGTAACCTTGGCGAACACCTTCATTTACTGCATCGTCTAAGCTCATTGTTAAATCGAATTTAACATCTAAGCCCACTTCAAGGAAAACGTTAACAATACCAGTATCTTGGCAAATTGGACGATGACCTTCCGCACACATGCGAGAGTTAATTAGAATCTGTGCAATTGCATCCTTTGCAGCTTGGTTTTCTTCGCGATCATAAGCACGGCTCATCGCTTGGATAAAGTCTTGCGGGTGATAGTACGAAATAAACTGTAGGGCGTCCTTGATCGATGTAATCAAGTCATCTTGTTTGATAATCGTTGTCATACCAGAAAATCTCTTGAGCGGGCTGTTAGCTAGCGGGCTAAATTATATGACAAAAATACAGTGTTGTGGGAGATTGGTTGATCTTTTGACCGAAAGTCGCATAAGAAGATTTGAAGTGATTTAAAAGTGAAAAATCGGGAAAATTATTTATTTTTGAGTGACTAAAATAAAAAAAAGCCATTTGAGCGGACATCAAATGGCGAGAGGTAGAAACAGTTAAAATTATATTAATTATTTAGCAGCGGCTTGTTGCTCTGCCTGAATTGCTGTTAATGCAATGGTAAAGACGATGTCATCTACTAATGCGCCTCGAGACAAGTCATTAACTGGTTTGTTTAGACCTTGCAGCATTGGTCCAACGCTCACGACATTGGCAGCACGTTGTACCGCTTTGTAAGTGGTATTACCCGTATTTAAATCTGGGAAAATAAATACATTGGCACGACCAGCAACACGTGAGTCTGGTGCTTTTTGACGTCCCACACTTTCAACTGAAGCTGCATCGTATTGAAGTGGACCATCAATCAGTAAATCAGGGCGGCGTTGCTGAGCAATTTGAGTTGCTTGCTGTACCTTCTCAACATCAGCACCTGTTCCAGAAGTGCCAGTTGAGTAACTGATCATGGCAATACGTGGGTCAATTCCAAATGCTTTCGCTGAGTCAGCCGACTGAATTGCAATTTCAGCAAGTTGTTCTGCTGTCGGGTCTGGGTTAATTGCACAGTCGCCATACACATAAACTTCATCTGGTAAAAGCATAAAGAAGATTGATGAAACCAGTGAATAATCAGGGGCTGTTTTGATGAGCTGGAATGCTGGGCGGACCGTATTTGCAGTGGTGTGTACTGCACCTGAAACTAAACCATCGACTTCGTCTAAAGCTAACATCATGGTGCCAAGCACAACAGTATCTTGAAGTTGTTCTTTTGCTTGAAGCTCGTTGAGTTTACCTTTACGTAGCTCAACCATTGGTC
Organism: Acinetobacter calcoaceticus ANC 3811; assembly: GCF_000399665.1. Taxonomy (GTDB): domain Bacteria; phylum Pseudomonadota; class Gammaproteobacteria; order Pseudomonadales; family Moraxellaceae; genus Acinetobacter; species Acinetobacter calcoaceticus_B. The sequence goes on along the minus strand of NZ_KB976986.1, from coordinate 2,484,169 downwards.
CCACATATTGATCGCGAATACTATCAGGGTCGACAATTGCCAGCTCAGCAGGCAATTCAATACTGCGTGCTTTTGCAACATCCTGTACTACATCTGGTTTAGCCAGCAAAATACAGTCAGCAATACCGCGTGCCTGACAAATTGCCGCTGCTTGAATCGTGCGTGGTTCATCACCTTCAGGCAGTACAATCCGTTTTTTCGCTGCAATCGATTTTTGTACCAGTTCATGACGGAAAGCCGATGGCGACAGGCGAGGGGTAGCTGCATTGTTGCTATGCTGTTTAAGCCATTCAACATCAATATGACTTGAAACAAATCGGGTCACTTGCTCAGCACGTTCGGTATCGTCTGTTGGAATTTCATTGCCAAAATTAGATAGACGCTGAGCGGTTTCAAGTGTGTTTAAACGGGTATGTAAAATCGGCAAACCTTGTTTAATCGCACTTTGACAAAACTCTAAAAGCTCGGGTGCTGGTGCTTCTCTTTCTGTAAGTACCAAACCCGCCAGAGGAATACCATTGCTGGTTGCCAAACTACTTGCAAGTAAAACGTCGGTACGCTCAGATGCACTAATAATCAACTCGCCTGCAATGAACTTGTTCAGTTCATATTCAATGCTTGAAGCAATTAAACTCGAATGCAAAATACGACGTGTTTTAGCTTCACCTTGATGTACCCATTGCCCATCAATGACATTTGCAATATCAAGTGTTCTTGGTACGCTTAGCGTGTTACTAAATGGAACTAGTCCAATAATTGGTAAATCGCTAGAGCCAAAATAACGATTATATTTTTGCAGTTCGGTCGTAAATTTTGCGATTTCTTCAGTCGGTCGTAACGATGGATCAAACGCAACAGGAATTTGTGCTGTTTCTTCAGTTAATCCACGGGTACGCATAAAGAGTACACCAGCAGTACGATTTGAAGATGTTCCACCAAATTGACGTAAATGAGCATCTACTTTTTCTGCGGCTTTTTTCGGGTTTTGAATATCTGCTGTACTAACCAATACGACTTCTGCATCAAGCGCTTGAGCAAGACTTGCATTGAGTTCACTGGCGAAGTGGTCTTGTCCGTTAGGTAATAAGCCTTCCACAATAATGACATCGTGATCTGCTGCAACACTACGGTGAAGGCTAACAGCTTCTTCAAGTAATTCATCTACTTCCCCAGCGGCAATAAGCTGAGTTAATTTTTCATGCGAAATAGATTGAACAGTTTTACTTTGAAATAAATGACCGAATAATGAAGTTGTTCGGTCAAGCTGCTCTTGGTCTTCTTGAGAAAATGGTTTTAAAAAGCCTGCTTTAATCCCGTTGCAATCAAGTGCGTAAATCATGCCTAAGCAGGCAGAGGTTAAACCAACCCCTTCGCCTGTAGGAATCAATAAAATTGTATTCATATAAACCTATAAATAAATATCGAGTTTTCGCTGAGCTCTAATTAAGCAAGGCTTGCTACAGATGCTGTATTTTCTGCCGCTTCAACAACTTGACGAGTTTCTTTAGCAATACGGCCTTCTTCATCTGTAGGAATGACCCAAATTTGTGGACCAGTTCCATTGTCGATTCGGCCTTCAGTGCCATGTTTTAGGTTATTGTTTTGATCTTTATCAAGCTGCAAACCGAAATGAGGTAAATAAGCTAAGGTTTTTTCACGAATATAAGCTGAGTTTTCGCCAATACCACCAGTAAAGATTAAGCCATCCAAAGTTGGTAAACCACAGCTTAATGCAGCAAGTGATTTTGCCAGGCGATAGCTAAAGACTTCAATTGCAAGACTAGCATCTTCGTTGCCATTTTCAGCAGCTTCAATCACTGTACGCATGTCATTAGATAATTGAGATAAGCCAAGTAAGCCACTTTCGTTATTTAAAACTTTATCAATTTTAGCCAAGTCCCAACCAAGATTTTTCGCAAGGAAGCTATGTAAACTCGGGTCAACGTCACCACTACGGGTTCCCATTACCACACCTTCAAGCGGAGTAAGGCCCATAGAGGTATCAACACTTTGTCCATTCCATACTGCGCAAGTTGAACTGCCGTTCCCTAGATGCGCTGTTAACCATCCACCTTTTTTCAGGTTACCTGCGAGTTCACTCGCTTTGTCAGATACATAGGCGTGGCTTGTACCATGGAAGCCATAACGGCGAACATTATGATCTGTAAATAAAAACTTAGGAATTGCATAACGGTAGGCATGCGGTGGCATGGTTTGATGGAATGCAGTGTCAAATACGGCAACTTGAGGTAATTCAGGAAATAGGCGTACAGTTGCGTCAATACCAATTAAATGTGCAGGGTTATGAAGCGGAGCTAAAGGCGTTGCTGCACGAATACGTTCAATAATCTCAGGAGTGAGTAATTCGGCTTTGGTTAAACTACCACCGTGTACAACACGATGTCCGATTGCTTGCGGTTTGTAGTTGGCAAGACGTGCAAGTAAAGTTTCTAAAGCTTTGGCATGGTCAGCATAGGGAATTGAAAGTTCAAGTGGTTCACCACCAACAGTAACTCCCTTAATACGAGCATCAGCTGCCCCCAAGTTTTCTGCTAAACCGTAAATACGATCTTCACGACGCTCTGAAACCAGCGCGTATTTAATAGATGAAGAGCCGCAATTGATAACTAATACTGATATAGCCACGTTGAAATACCCAAGTCCTGATTTAAAATAGTTTCCCTAACTTCCTGTTCAAGATGTATTATTTTTCGATACAGATTGAACGGGTTGTCCTGTTTTAACATGTGTTGTTTTTCTGTCCAAGATAGACTTTAGGCCATTAGACTTAAGCACTATCGACCATCAAATTATTTGTCACTAATATTTGTCCAGTATAAAGCTTAACCACTGTATTCCTTGTTTTTTTATGAAGATAGAAACGGTTTTTTTGTATACATTTATGAAAAATAGAACCTGAACCAAATATGCATTTTAAATGCCAAAAGCCGATCGTTTATTAAAAGGGTGAACAACTTCGTTAAATTAAATTTTAAGCATATATTACAAATAATATACGTAATTGAAATTAAGATTTAACGGTATTAGTGGAAATTAAAAAGAATAAAACATAGGGTTATTAGAACTAAAAATTAGAGTGAAAAGCCCATCGCATCTATAGTGGTAAATCTATTTTATTATATTGATTTACAATAATTTTACCGTATTTTTTAAGGGTTGGCTTAACTGTAAATACACCTAAATATTAAATAAATCTTTTGTCTCAAACATAGACTTGCTATGCCTTTAAAGCTTGTGCTGAGGTCATTACAGCAGAATTGGCTGGGGTTGCATGTCTCTTTTTGCCTGAATAATATTGTTCATCCTTTTTCAAATGATCATAAAAAATATATCATTTGGTCTATTTTTATTTTCCGGCTTATCCGGTTGTACAGGAGCGTCCAGCATGGACTTGCCGAATCCAATATTGGCAAAAGTGACTGAGCGTGTAATCGCACGTAGTCAAAAAACTCGTTCTGCATATTTACAACGTATTGAACATGCACAAGGCAAATTTCCGGCTCGTGGAGCACTTTCATGTGCCAATCTGGCTCATGGTTTTGCCGGCATGGAAGATAATGAAAAATTAATTATTAAAGTAGGCCGTGAACCAAATATTGGCATTGTGTCGTCATATAACGAAATGCTGTCGGCTCATGCACCCTATAAAACATTTCCAGATTTAATTAAAACAGCCGCTCGTGAAAATGGGGGAGTAGCACAGTTTGCTGGTGGTGTACCTGCAATGTGTGACGGTATTACCCAAGGTAATGCTGGCATGGAACTGTCATTGTTCTCTCGTGAAACGATTGCAATGAGCACGGCGATTGCATTGTCTCATAACATGTTTGATGCAGCTTTATGTTTGGGTGTTTGCGACAAGATTGTACCAGGTTTGTTGATTGGTGCTTTGCAGTTCGGCTATTTGCCGACTATTTTTGTGCCAGCTGGCCCAATGAGTAGTGGCTTATCTAATGATGAGAAAGCCAAAATTCGCCAGCAATTTGCAACGGGCCAAGTTGGCCGAGATGCTTTGCTAGAAGCTGAGTCAGCTGCTTATCACGGACAAGGGACTTGTACTTTTTACGGTACAGCCAACAGTAATCAGATGCTGATGGAAGTGATGGGTTTGCATTTGCCAAGCGCTGCATTTGTTCATCCTCACACACCATTACGTGATGCGCTTACCGCAGAAGCTGCGATTCGTGTACTTGATTTAACAGTTGAGCGCGGAAACTACACGCCGATTGGTCATGTGGTTGATGAAAAAGCAATTATAAACGGCATTGTGGCATTACTCGCTACAGGTGGTTCAACCAACCATACTTTGCATTTGATTGCGATTGCTCGTGCCGCTGGTGTCTTGATTGACTGGGATGACTTCGATGAGTTATCGGCTGTTGTTCCATTGCTCGCAAAAATCTATCCAAATGGTAAGGCCGATGTAAACCATTTCCAAGCTGCGGGTGGGGTTGCTTTCCTTATTCGTAACTTACTTGAAGCTGGCTTGTTGCATAACGATGTAACGACAGTGGCTGGTAAAGGTTTGCAGCATTACACCAAAGAACCAAAACTGATTGATGGCAAGCTCACTTGGGTTGATGGTGTGGTTCAAAGCCTTGATGACAAGGTTCTACGTAGCATTGACGAGCCGTTTCAACCAGATGGCGGCTTGCGTTTAATGCAAGGTCGTCTTGGCCGTGGTGTTATCAAGATTTCTGCTGTTGCGCCAGAGCACCGTAAAGTTAAAGCTCCGGCAATCGTGTTTGATTCTCAAGAAGCAGTACAAGCAGCGTTTGATCGTGGTGAGTTACATCGAGATTTTATTGCAGTTGTTCGTTTCCAAGGTGCGCGTGCTAACGGTATGCCTGAATTGCATCGTTTAACTCCTGTGTTAGGTGTTTTACAAGACCAAGGTTTCCACGTTGCTTTAGTCACTGATGGGCGTATGTCTGGTGCTTCAGGCAAAGTTCCTGCGGTGATTCATTTATCTCCTGAGGCCTTATTAAATGGGCCGATTGCTAAAGTGCAAACAGGCGATATGTTGATTATTGATGCTGAGGCAGGCGTACTCGATGTTGAAATAGATGAACAGACTTGGCAGTCGCGTCCTGTTGCACAGCCAGAACATCAGGCAGAAAACGAAGTCGGTTTTGGCCGTGAATTATTTGGTGTTTTCCGTGCTGCTGCTGCGCCAGCTGAACATGGAGCATCTGTATTTGGTGCATTAGTTGGTGAAACTTCACCAGAGCAGATTTGAGTCAAAGGAACTGAAAAATAATGATTAAAATTGAAGATATCGTCAAATTAGGCCCAGTCATTCCCGTGTTGGCATTCGATTCTGCCGAACAAGGTGAAGATGTATCACGTGCTTTACATGCTGGCGGTGTAAAAGTCCTTGAAATTACGTTGCGTACCGCTGCGGGTCTTGCTGCTATTGAGCGTGCTAGCCAATTGGCGGATGACATTGTGGTGGGTGTAGGTACGATTACCAAGCCAGAACATTGTGCTCAAGCCAAAAAAGCAGGTGCTCAATTTGGTGTGTCCCCGGGTTTAACTAAAGATCTGCATTTGGCTGCACAAGATGCTGGTTTACCTTTATTACCGGGTGTGATGACACCAAGTGACGTGATTCAGGCGATTGAGTTAGGTTATGAGATTGTGAAGTTCTTTCCAGCTCAACAAGCAGGTGGGGTTGAAATGCTAAAAGCATTTTATGGTCCATTTCCAAACTTACGTTTTTGCCCGACAGGCGGAATTACGGCAGAGTCAGCGCCAGATTTCTTAAAGCAACCAAACGTAGTGTGTGTAGGTGGCTCGTGGTTGACGCCTAAAGCTGCTGTAGCTGCACAAGACTGGGCTGAAATTACTCGCTTAGCGCAAATTGCGAGTCAGTTGAGAGCACTGTAAATGTAGTCAATATTTATAAAAAATGAAGCACATTCTATGTGCTTTAAGGCTGTATTGAGGTGGCCAGTTTGTGCTGGTCACACCTAAATATAAAAATTTAGTGTCTTAACAGTAGGAATTACTGTGGTTGAAGACCTTTGTTTGGGCAGTGTGCCTAAATAGCATTATTCCAAGGAGAAGTATCACATGGAGACCGTTCAGGGTGGCATGTTGCTTATCTACACTGTAATCGCGATTATTGCATTGGTTGTCATGATCGCGAAGTTCAGAATTTATCCATTTCTTGTTCTTATTATTGTTTCACTCGGTTTAGCTTTAGCTGTTGGCATGCCAATGGGCGATATTGTTAAGTCATATGAAGCTGGTACTGGTAAAACCTTGGGCCACCTTGCGATTGTCATCGCACTGGGAACAATGCTCGGCAAAATGATGGCCGAGTCGGGTGGTGCTGAGCGAATAGCAATTACCTTAATTAAATGGTTTGGTGAGAAAAATATTCACTGGGCCATGATGTTTATTGCCCTTATTGTTGGTCTTCCCGTATTTTTCGAAGTTGGTTTCGTTCTACTTATTCCAATCGCATTCAACATTGCTAAACGCACAGGTAAATCCTTACTGATAGTGGGTTTGCCGATGGTGGCAGGTTTGTCTGTGGTGCATGGTTTAATTCCACCACATCCAGCAGCCTTGTTGGCGGTACAGGCCTATCACGCTGATATTGGTAAAACGATTGCTTACAGCTTGTTGGTGGGCATACCAACTGCGATTGTGGCAGGGCCATTGTATGCGCTATGGATCAATAAATATGTCAAATTGCCTGAAAACAATCCATTGTTTAAGCAGTTTGTTGAGGCGGATACAAAAGAAACTCGTGAGCTACCAAGCTTTGGAATAACCTTATTTACGATTATGTTGCCAGTAGTGTTGATGTTGATCGGAAGTTGGGCTGATCTTTTCTTTGCCCCGAAAACTTTCGCAAACGATTTACTACGTTTTATTGGTACTTCTGATATTGCATTACTTATTGCTGTGCTGGTCAGCTTTATTACCTTTGGTACGATGCAGGGCTTTAACCGTGAGCAAATTGAAAAATTCTGTGGCGGATGTTTAGCTTCTATTGCCGGAATCATGTTGATTGTTGGTGCTGGTGGTGGTTTTGGTGGCATTTTACGTGACAGTGGTATTTCTAATGAAATCGTCTCTACAGCTTTAAAGGCAAATTTGTCGCCGTTATTGTTAGGTTGGTTTGTTGCAGCACTGATTCGTTTGGCAACAGGTTCTGCAACGGTTGCTATGGCTACTGCTTGTAGCATTGTGGCTCCAATTGCAGCCACGGCTGGTGTTGCAGTTAGGCCGGAACTTTTAGTGCTTGCCACAGGCTCAGGTTCATTGGTTTTCTCACATGTAAATGATGCGGGATTTTGGTTAATCAAAGAATATTTTGGTATGACCGTGGGGCAGACGCTCAAGACTTGGTCGGTATTGGAAACGATCATTTCAGTGTTGGGTTTATCTTTCACGCTACTGCTTAGCACTATTTTATAATTAAAGGTGAGTAATCCATGATTGTGATTGCAATGGGTGTCTGTGGAACAGGTAAAACCCTGATTGGTGAGTTGTTATCAGAGCGTTTGGCTTGTGAGTTTCTCGACGGTGATACGCTTCATTCGGCTGCAAATAAAAGTAAGATGAGCCAAGGGATTCCTTTAACTGATGATGATCGTCTGCCATGGTTACAGGCGATTCGTCAGGTCATTGAAACCAAACAAAGAGATGGTGAAACAGCTGTATTTACATGCTCATCTTTAAAGCGCATGTACCGCGATATTTTGAGAGGGCAAGACCAGAATGTTAAGTTCGTCTACCTCAAAGGCTCGTATGAGTTATTGCAACAAAGACTTGCAGCAAGATCTGGCCATTTCTTTGATCCATCATTGCTACAAACCCAGCTTGATACATTAGAAGAACCAGATCTTCATGAGGCAATTACGATTGATATTGCTTTGACGCCTGAACAGATTGTTGCGCAAGTCATGCAGAAATTAGGGGTAACTGACAGTGTGTGTCGCGGTTAACTTAAGTTAGAAACAAACATACAAAGTCTTGATGGCTTATAAATTAAAAAAGTGAATACTAGTAATGGTACTGGTATTTACAGAAAAAAAGCCCGATCACAACGGGCTAGCTTCAAATATATAAATACATAAATTATAAATAACCGGAGATAAGAAGAATGAGTTATTCAAATAATTTGCAGCAGAAATTTCCTATAGTAGACGGTATTCCTGACGGCGTACGTTTGCCATCCCAGATTCATCAGCGTATTTCATTAGTAGATGGCGAGTTAAAGTTATGGGCTGGTTCAACCAAGAAGACATTATCCCCAATCTGGATTCAGCAGCCTGACGGTAGCTTGCAGCAAGTTGAACTTGGCAGTTATCCAGTCATGGGTGAGAAAGAAAGTGACGAAGCGCTAGAAGCGGCAGTACGTGCCTACAATAATGGTCGTGGTAAATGGCCAATGATGAAAGTTGGTGAGCGCATCATCTGTATGCAGAATTTCATTCAGCGTATGGTGGAACAGCGTGACCTCATTGTTAAACTGATCATGTGGGAAATTGGTAAGAGTTTGGCGGATTCCGAGAAAGAGTTCGACCGTACTATCACCTATATGCGTCAAACTATTGATGCCCTGAAAGATCTGGATAATGCCAACTCCCGCTTTGTGATTGCTGAAGGTACCATTGGTCAAATCCGTCGTACTCCATTGGGCGTAGTGCTGTGTATGGGACCATACAATTATCCACTGAATGAAACCTTTGCTACCTTGATTCCAGCTATGCTGATGGGCAACACGATTATCTTTAAACCGCCTCAATTTGGTACCTTATTGTTTGAACCACTACTGAAAGCATTCCGTGATTCATTCCCGAAAGGTGTGATCAATACCATTTATGCACCAGGTTCATTGGTGGTACCACATCTGTTGGCCTCTGGAAAAATCAATGTATTGGCATTGATTGGTTCTAGCAAAGTGGCCGATCACTTGAAAAAACAACATCCTAAGTCTCACCGTCTGCGTGCAATTTTGGGACTGGATGCGAAGAATGCAGCCATTATTCTGCCAGATGCTAATTTGGATTTGACTGTGAAAGAGTGCCTGTTGGGAGCATTGTCGTTTAATGGACAGCGTTGTACTGCGCTCAAAATGCTGATGGTGCATCGGTCAATCGCCGACGAATTTGTTAAGCGTTTAACAGCTGAACTGGCTAAACTAAAAGTGGGTATGCCATGGGAAAAAGGTGTATTTATTACTCCATTGCCAGGTATGCACCGTACGACCTATATGATTGAAGTCATTGAAGATGCCGTGGCTAAAGGAGCTAAAGTCGTTAATCCGGAAGGTGGTGAATTCTGCAAAACCATGTTCTATCCAGCCGTAGTTTATCCGGTGACAGAGGGCATGAGACTGTATCGCGAAGAACAGTTTGGTCCAGTGGTGCCAGTCTCTGTTTATGATGACATTGAAACTGTGCTGGAATATGTTACGACTTCTGATCACGGTCAGCAGGTGAGTATTTTTGGTAGCAACCCTGAGCAAATTGGTCATTTAGTCGATACACTTGTACATCAAGTTTGTCGTGTAAACATCAACTGTCAGTGCCAGCGCGGTCCTGATGTATTCCCATTTGGTGGTCGTAAAGATTCTGCAGAGGGCACACTATCTGTGCATGATGCGTTACGTGCATTCTCTATCCGTTCTATGATCGCTGCTAAACAGACCGATGATAGCAAAGGCATGTTGGCCTCTATGGTGTCTGAGCACTATTCTAAATTTGTAAATACCGACTTTATTTTCTAATAAATATATGAATAAAAAAACCAGCCTACGGGCTGGTTTTTTTATAATTACTTATAACTTGAATAATAAAAAACGCCTGATATTGATCAGGCGTTTTTTTGAAGTGTTAAATCAGTTATTGGCGAATTTGCCCGTCACCTAACACAATCCATTTTTGAGAAGTTAAGCCTTCTAAGCCAACAGGACCGCGGGCATGGATTTTATCGGTAGAAATACCAATCTCTGCGCCTAAGCCATATTCAAAACCATCAGCAAAACGAGTTGAGGCATTAATCACGACTGAGCTTGAATCTACGCGAGCCAAGAACTGACGAGCCAAGGTGTAGTTTTCAGTCACAATTGCATCGGTGTGATGTGAACCATATTTGTTGATATGGTCAATTGCTTCATCAATACCACTAACTACTTTAACAGCAAGAATTGGCCCTAAATATTCGGTATACCAATCTTCTTCTGTAGCAGGTTTTACCGATGCACCCAAAATACGGCGTGTTTCTGGACAGCCACGGAGTTCAACTTGTTTTTCAGCATACAGTTCAGCAATACGTGGTAAGAAAACATCTGCAATTTTTTCATCAACAAGCAGAGTTTCCATCGCATTACAAACGCCATAACGATGTGTTTTGGCATTTAAAGTAATCGGTAAGGCTTTTTGCAAGTCTGCCTGTGCTTCAACAAATACATGGCAGTTACCATCAAGATGCTTAATGACTGGAATGCGAGCTTCATTGGTTACACGTTCAATTAAGCTTTTGCCGCCACGAGGAACAATCACATCTACATATTCAGTCATGGTAATGAGATGACCAACAGCCGCACGGTCAGAAGTGTTAATCACTTGCACTGAATGTTCAGGTAGGCCAGCAACTTTTAAGCCATGCTTAATCGCTTCAGCAATTGCTTTATTTGACTCAAGTGCTTCGGAACCACCACGTAAAATAATGGCGTTGCCCGATTTAATCGCTAAAGATGCAGCTTCAAGAGTTACGTTTGGACGTGATTCGTAAATCATACCAACAACACCTAGAGGTACACGCATTTTTCCAATTTGAATGCCTGTGGGGCGATATGCAAGATCAGTAATTTCCCCAATTGGATCGACAAGTGCGATCACATCTTTAAGACCTTGCAACATTCCTTTAAAACGTGCGGGTGTCAGTTCAAGACGATCAAGCAATGCGCTGTCGAGCTGATTGCTACGACCTTTATCCATGTCGATTTGATTCGCTGCCAAAATTGCTGCCTGATTATTTTCTAAAGCAGTATAAATAGCAGAGAGTGCATGGTTTTTTAGTGAGGTAGAAGCACTTGTAAGGACACGAGAGGCCTGACGTGCTTGTTGCCCAACTGTTTGCATATATTGTTCAATTGAATCGTGCATAGCATTTTTTAATCATTTACCAATGACTAAGATAGTAGCAGTCAAATGCGGAACAATGAATGGCTTTTTTTGAAAAATGTGACCGCCATAAAAAAACATTTAAATATTTTGCAAACTATTAGCGACTTAAACAAGATGAGCGGTCATTTGAGCGATTGCGTATATTTCACACAATTGTTTAGAATGTTATTGTGCAATACAAACTAATACAAATTTTAAAGTTTTGTGCATAAAAGGTTACGTGTTCAAGAAGGAACTCTTGCAGCATAAAAAAATTACAGCAAGGAGGAAGCAAGGATATGAATTCCATTATTCAAATGGATTCGGAGATCAACCAAGCTTATGCCGGTTTTGGCTTTTTCGATATCTACCATAGAGATAGTTTTAAACAACCTGCTCGGACAACATGGATTGACGGCTGGAAAATTGAATATATGGCGATTGCCGATCCAAAAACGATTCACAATACGCCAATTGTGATTGTGGGCGGTGCTTTCCAGAATTTTAATTCTTATAAATATTGTGTTGAACAATTATTTGAAAGTGGTCCGGTCATTTTAATTGATTTACCTTCTATGGGCGCAAATCAGCAAATTACTAATCGGGACACCGGAGTATCTGCGGGTATTTTAGAGCTACCTGATTTGTCTAAAATGTTGGGACGCTGGTTAGATATTGTTGGACTACAAAAAGTTTCTGTGATGGGAATGTCTTTAGGATCAGTAATCGCATCTTGCTTCGCTTATCATCGTCCAGAATTAATGGATCGCATGATTTTGATGGGCGTTATGCAAAAGACCCGAAAAAGTTGGCGAATGATTCTGGAAGAGTCGCTTAAGCTCATGCAAGAAAACCGCATGGAAGAGTTTGGACAAGCTGTAATTCTATATTTAGTTAACCATGCAAAATTAGATAAAACCCGCATGTCACCAACAGCTAAAAAATTATTTTTTAGGCAAATGGCTGAGTTTACGGGCACAGAGCGAGAACGTTATGAAATTAACTGTAATCGTCTTTTGCGTTTAACTGATGTACCTATTCCAGAGTGTAAAACGCTGGTTGCAGCAGGGCAGTATGATAGCTTTACTCTGCCTCATGAAAATGCGAACTTTGCTTTGCAATGCCCTGACATGGAATTTGCACTTATTGCAAACGCAGATCATGTACCTCAATTGCAGCGCCGCAAAGAAACCATGAGTTTGTTCACTTCATTTTTGAAAGGGGAATCTATCCAAAATCTGGATGGCATTATTCCCATGACACGTGAACAAATGCAAAACATGGAACGCCGTGGTGAAGAGCGAGTTCGGGTTTTGCAGCCAAAAACTCAACTTACTCATCGAGAGTCTGATGTACAGGTATCTGTGCAGATTGTTGATGTCACTTTCTTCGGCATGTATTTAAAAATGGATGATGTTTCGCAGCTTGATTTTGTAAGTGACCATCCACGTGACTTAGCATTGCATTTAGAAGATGAAGAAGGTACTTTTGCAATTGAATGCTTAATTTTTGAGAGTACAGAGCAGGGTATTCGAGCTTTATTTAAACATGGTAGCTTTGAGCTTGCTGATCGTTTAAGCCGTTTCATTGCTCGTCAAAAACAAGCAGCTTAATAATATTTTTATAGATGGAAGCTCGTTTATTTCGAGCTTCCATTTTTTATATTTGTCATTTTATTTGCGCGTGAATAGTCCAGACTAAATCACCTAAATGTTGCTCATGACGATCTTTAGAAGCTTGTCCAAAGAAAATTTGTGGTTGTTCCACGCTAACTTGATCAAACTCTGTATCTTTAAAAAAGTCTTCAACTTCTTTGGGGTTTTTAAAGTGAAAACTAAACGAGCTTCGAGACATTAATTTCAATAATTTACTGCTGTTCCAGATAATACTGGCAAGTTTGTTTTTAACTGGTTCAGGGTACAGATCTGTTAAATAATGAAAATTTTTAAAAGAAGCGCCATAGTGAGCAATCGATTGAATCAGCTGTTTTAATAAATCTTTATCAAAGTAATTAACTAAACCTTCACTGATTACAACCAATGGGCGATTGGGGTCAAACACTTCAAATGCTTGTGCAAAAGCTTCTGTAAATAAATCAACCGATAAAATTTCAGGCGCATTTTTTTCAATTTGTTGTAATGCATTTTGTTTAGTTTGCGCCATATCGGGTAAATCAAGCTCCCGATAGGTAATCGAAGGGTAATGCTGTCTAAACCACCAGCCACGTGGAGATAAACCACATGCTATTTCTAGAACTTGTAAATCAGGACTTTCTTGAATGAGTTGTTCTAAATGGTGATCAAGCATGGTGTGGCGTTGTTTGAGCGTAGTGCGCATGCTACCGCCCACATATTTCTCTGCCCACGATTCTATCGGATGAACCAAATACGCTAGTGATTTGCCTTTGGTTGTAGCAAGTGCTTCATGAGAGATCCCCATTTGATACCAGATATAGCCTGTATAATGGGCTGTAAAAGAGATGTGGCGGTGTTTTGAAAGTTGTTGTGTCATTCGTCCTGAGCTCGATTTATTGTTTTTGTGTGGTTTGACTGACAATTTTTTAATCATCAGTCAAATGTAGTCTTACTTGGAATTTAAATCGAATTCTTAAACTCTTCAATGGCTGTTTTGACAGCTTGCCAGTGTTCGCCAAGCGATAAGGTTTCACCAATCTGAATTTGTGGAATTTGACCACGCATGCGTTCAAGGCGTTCTTGATTTGGTAGTTCTAAGTTCGCAATACCTTCGAGTGCTGTACACGCTGCACTTCGGTCGTTACACACAAGTCCCATATCACAACCTGCCGCTAGAGCTGCTTGAATACGTGCATCTGCACCACCTGCTACACACGCGGCTTGCATAGTTAAATCGTCAGAGAAAAGCACACCATCAAACTTCAAACGGTTGCGTAGAACTTCTTGAATCCAGAAAGGTGAGAAGCCTGCTGGATTTGGATCGATCTGATCATAAATTACATGTGCAGGCATGAGCGCATCAAGCTGTGGCATGAGCTTAATGAAGCTTTGCATATCATGGTTATAAATTTCGTCATAACTGCGGCTATCGATTGCAGCTGCGACATGAGAGTCTGCTTTTACTGAACCGTGACCCGGGAAGTGTTTGCCCGTGTTTGCCATTCCAGCTTTTTTCATACCTTGCATAAACGCGCCAGCAAGTGGTGCGATGTCTTCAATATTTTTAGAGAAGCCACGATCACCAATCACATCACTAATTGCATTGAGGTCTAAAACGGGTGCAAAACTAAAATCGATACCGACAGCAAGGACTTCAGTTGCCATGAGCCAGCCACACTGTTCAGCCAGTTCAAGTGCTTTTTGAGGTTGGGTAATATAGAGTTCACCGAAACGACCCATGGCCGGTAATAAGGTAAAACCTGATCTTAGGCGCTGAACTCGGCCACCTTCTTGGTCGACAGCAATTAAAATATCTGGACGAATTTGACGCATATGGTCCGTTAACGCACGGACTTGTTGTGGAGATTCGATATTTCGTGCAAATAAAATCATGCCACCGACTTGCGGAGCGCGTAATAGTTCAATATCTTCTTGAGTAAGTTCTGTGCCGGCGATGTCCAGCATCAATGCGCCAATCATATTGGTTCCATTTGAATTTTGATTGAAAAACAATAAGCGAATTTTGCAATGTTTTGCTACATTTTGTCAGTACAGAATATGATAAAACTACACGGTATAAACAATTTAGTTGGTTAAGATTTTGAATCTGCTTAGTTCATATCGAAAACAGAGCGTGTAAGATAGGAATACCCAAGGAAGTATTAAAAATTTATGAAACTTCAAACTATAGCTTGTGCAGTAGCGATCGCGACTGGCGGTTTATTCTTCTCTCATACGATGAATGAAGCGAGAGCAGCAACGAATACTGCTGTAGTTTCTCAATCGATCCAGCCAACGCAAGAACAGGCTTTGGTGGCTCGCCAACTGGCAACTTTAGTTGATCGCCAACATTATTTGAATATGCGTCTGGATGCGACGACATCAAATCGTATTCTCGATATGTATTTAGATAGTCTTGATCCGGATCACTCACTATTTTTAGACGCTGAAGTTCAAAATTATAAAAAACTATATGGTTCAAATTTTGGTGCTTCATTAAAAGCGGGGAATTTAACTGGACCGTTTGCAATTCATCAGCAATATCGTGAACGCTTAAAACAATTTTATGAGTTCATGTTGACTGAGTTGAAACAGCAGCAAAATTTAAAACAGCCAAACAGCTATATTGAAGTTGATCGTGAAAAAGCACCGTATTTCAAAACTGCGGCTGATCAACAAAATCATTGGCGCAAAATGTTGGTTTCGCAGTTAATCAACTTAACGATTAGTCGTGAAGAAGAGCAAGCGAAACAAAAAGCGCTTAAAGAAAATCCTTCACTTGCTGATGGTCAAGACTTAACTGGCCCAGAAGATTTAACACCAGCTCAGACCTTAACTAAACGTTATACGCGTCAGCTTGAAAGAATTAGTCGTGTGAAAAGCGATGATGTGTTGGACAAAACATTAAATGCCATGTTGGCGACCTATGATCCACACAGTAACTATTACCCGCCAATTGATGCGATCGAATTGAATCGCCAAACGACCTTGCAACTAGAAGGTATTGGTGTGTCGATTCGTCCAGAGCGTGGTAATGAAGATTACACCAAGATTGAAACCATTGTAGAAGGTGGTCCTGCAAGTAAGTCTGGCCAAGTGAAATCAGGCGATCGAATCGTTGGAGTCGCCCAAGAAGGCGAGAAAATGATTGATGTGGTTGGTTGGACAAGTTCTGAAATTGTTGGACTTATTCGTGGTAAGCGCGGAACCAAAGTCACGTTAAAACTTCTTGGTGCTGGCGCATCAATGAGTCAAGCACGTAATGTGACCTTAGTACGTGATGTGATTCAAGAAGAAGATGCTGGTGTGCGTTCACGTACAGTTGAAGTTAACCGCGATGGTAAAAAGCATCTGTTAGGTGTGATTGAAATTCCATCATTCTATTTTGATTATCGTTCACGTCGTGCAGGCCAACAATACCGTTCAGTTTCTGAAGATACTGCAAATGCTTTTGAAGCGTTAAAAGCGAAGAAAGTGGAAGGCATTATTATTGACTTACGTAATGACCCAGGTGGTTCATTAGAAGAAGTTGCACGTATGCTCGGTCAAGTGATTAAGTCTGGTCCAGTAGTTCAAATTCGTGATGGCAATGGCAACGTAAGTGTTTTTGAAGACAACGATGGTGGTCAGCAAGTTTACACAGGTCCACTCGCTGTAATGGTGAACTTGGCATCTGCATCTGCAAGTGAGATTTACTCTGCTGCAATCCAAGACTATGAGCGCGGTATTATTATTGGTAGCACAACGACTGGTAAGGGTACAGCTCAGGTACAACTTGACACTCTGGCATATGGTCAAGCGACTCTAACTCAGCGTAAGTTCTACCGTATTACGGGTGGTAGTACACAAAATAAAGGTGTAGTGCCAGACATTAAACTCGTCGATATCTATAACGAAGAGTTTGGTGAACGTAAATCGAAGAATGCATTGAAGTGGGACACAATTCCTACTGCACCATTTAAACGTGAAGGTTCTGTTCAACCGTATGTTACAAAGTTGTCTCAGTTCTCTGAACAACGTGTTAGCAATGATGCTCAGTTTAAATATCTAGATAAACGTACTGCGATTGCCAAGGTTACGAGTGACCAGAAACAAGTGGTACTTGATATTGATAAACGCCGTGCAGAATTACTTGGTCTAGAGAAACAGACTTTAGATGCAGAAAATGAACGCCGTGCAGCAAGTGGTCAAAAGCCTTTTGCAAATTGGGAAAGCTATCAAGCTTCATTAGATGCTCTAGCTGAATCTCGCGCTAAAATGAAAGCATCACAACGTCCTGCATTGCCAGAAGAAGAAACTTTTGTGACTGAAGCTGCAAATGTACTTATGGATTATGCAAAATTACAAAATCGCTAAGTATTACTAAGTCTTAAGAAAAAGCATGCTGTTATCAGTGTGCTTTTTTTATTTTTCATGTCAGTAAACTGTCATGCATTCATCATCAAAATGTCAAAAAAATTGCTTAATCTTTAAGCATGAAAATAAATACATTGATGGATGGCGCTATGCAAAGCTCATATGCGACAGCACTATTAAAAGAACAGCAACTTCCTGAAAGCTTCCAATTCTTTTTTAAACAAAAGCAGCAGTTATCAAATGCGCATTCATTGCATGATTTGGTACGCCCACGTTTAAAAATTGCGATTGTTACTGAAACTTGGCCACCCGAAATCAATGGTGTGGCACTTTCATTATTACAACTATGCCAAGGTTTGCAAAAACTGGGGCATAAGATTTTACTGATTCGCCCAGAACAAAAAGCAAAATGCCATGACTTTACCCCAGAGCAAGAATGTCTAGTGATGTCGCAGGCTATTCCGAAATACCCGACTTTGCAGTTTGGTTGGCCACAATATTTAAAAGTATCGAAAGCTTTTGAAAAGTTTGTGCCAGATGTCGTTCACATTGTGACTGAAGGGCCTTTAGGTTTAACTGCCATGCAAGCTGCCAAGGCAAAAGCTATTCCAATTTCTAGCGGCTTTCATTCACCGTTTCAAGATTTTAGCCGATTCTTTGATTTGGCTTTTTTAGTCAAACCGATTCAAAAATACCTGTGCTGGTTTCATAACAATACTCAAGTGACTTGTGTGCCAAGTAAAGATACACAAGAAGCATTACGCGGTTTCGGTATTACTTGTCCGTTGGTTGTTGTTGGACGCGGTGTAGATACAACAAGATTTTCACCAAAGCATCGCTCTGAAAATTTGCGAAAGCAATGGGATGCCGACGAGAATACTCGCGTTATGCTCTATGTAGGGCGTTTGTCGCCAGAAAAAGAAGTGCAAGTACTCATTGAAAGTTATGCCAACTTACAAACTGTCCAGCCACATAAAACTAAATTGGTTATTGTGGGAGATGGCCCAGATTTTGCTCGTTTAAAGTTATTGTCTGAAGCGAAGGGTGTTATTTTTACGGGAAGTCTGAGAGGTCAAGATTTGGCAGCTGCCTATGCGAGTGCCGATGTATTCGTATTTGCGAGTCAAGTTGAAACGTTTGGTAACGTAGTTTTAGAGGCGATGGCAAGCGGTTTGCCAGTTATCGCGTATGATTATGCATGTGCACATCAATATTTAACCCATGGTGTGAATGGCTGGTTAAGCCCACTTGGACAAAAAAGCCACTTTATACAACAAATTTATCAGCTTCCTTCATTACAACAACTTAGAGAAATGGGCGTACAAGCCTGTCAGAAAGTACAGCAAAGCGGTTGGCAACTTCCGGTTCAGCAATTGGAGCAGGCATTTTATCAGGTAGTGAAGGAGCCCTCGGTGGACTTCACCTAAGTATCCTAAAATAGGAGAATGACCATGAAATTTAAGAATGCAAAAATAAAAATACTCGATTTAGATTTAAGAGGCTGTTTATATCTTAATAATTTCTCGCACTCACAGCGTGTTGCCCTTTTCTTCAAAATCATCAGTCGTGTGGGTGACGGTCCATTTTGGTATCTAATGCTGGCAATCGTGTGGGGGATGCAAGGCATCACCTATAGCCTGCAAATCATCTACTTGTTATTAGGTGGTTCTATTGGTACAGCAATTTATAAATTCTTAAAACACAAAACCACACGACCTCGTCCTTATCAGGTACATCAGGTGATTGTGCTCGGTGAAAGACCACTTGATCATTTCAGCTTTCCATCGGGTCACACGCTTCATGCCGTGATGGTGACAATTGTGTTGGGTTATATCCAGCCCGCTTTGCTTGCGGCGATGTTTCCTTTCATGGTGCTTGTAGCATTGTCTCGAATGGTGCTTGGTCTTCATTACCCAAGTGATGTGATTGTCGGTGCACTCATCGGTGCGGCAGTCGCGAGTATGATTATCTTTATGGCTCCGCTCTTGCACATCGCTTTATAAGCATCGGTAATTTTTATCAGCTTAAGCTATCGATTAGGTTTGTGGATTTGCTAAAGTACACAGTTCTTGATTTAGCAGATTAAACAGATAGGAGCCGCTATGGGCTTGCGTTGGACAGATACGATTGATATTGCCATTGAATTGTCAGAAGCACATCCAGAAGTTGATCCGCAATGGATTCGTTTTACCGATTTACATGCATGGGTATGTGCTTTACCAGACTTCAATGATGACCCAAATAAATCGACAGAAGGATTGCTAGAAGGGATTCAAATGGCCTGGATAGACGAAGTTCGCTAAAAACAGTAGAAATAATCGCAACTTTTACACATTCAAAGCTGATTATTGCCTATGACATCGGTATAATGCGGCAAATTTTTTAAAGTTTAAATCTTAAAATAAAGGAGCCACTCATGGCTATTGAACGTACTTTGTCTATCGTAAAACCTGATGCAGTGTCTAAAAACCACATCGGTGATATTTTTGCTCGTTTTGAAAAAGCGGGTTTAAAAATTGTTGCGACTAAAATGAAACACCTTTCTCAAGCTGATGCTGAAGGTTTCTATGCTGAGCATAAAGAACGTGGTTTCTTTGGTGACTTAGTTGCATTCATGACTTCTGGTCCAGTTGTAGTATCTGTACTTGAAGGCGAAAATGCAGTTCTTGCACACCGTGAAATCTTAGGTGCTACAAACCCTAAAGAAGCTGCTCCTGGCACTATCCGTGCTGACTTCGCTGTAAGCATCGATGAAAATGCTGCTCACGGTTCTGACTCAGTTGCTTCTGCAGAGCGTGAAATTGCTTACTTCTTTGCTGACAACGAGATCTGCCCACGCACTCGTTAATCGAAAGCATTCAAACCAGATAAGTGGTATACTACTTATCTGGTTTTTTTATTCTCTCAAGAGAATATTGTTTGATTCTTGAACAATATCTTCAGTTTTTTGACATGGTTTAGGTAAATACACATGAGTTCTGCAGAGGTCGTTTCATCTGAAAATCTTGATGGACAGCAGCAATCTTCGTCCACGCTGGCAATGCCTGCTGCCGAAAATAAAGTGAATTTACTCGGCATGTCTCGTCCTGAATTAGAAAAATTCTTTGAAGATATTGGCGAGAAAAAGTTTCGTGCCGGACAGGTCATGAAATGGATACATCAATACTTCATTACTGATTTTGCTGAAATGACCAATATTTCAGGCAAATTACGTGCGAAGCTTGAACAGATTTGTGAAGTTAAGGCTCCTGAAGTTGTTCACCGTCACTATTCAAAAGACGGTACACGTAAGTGGGTTTTTCGTGTAGGTGATGGTGCAGGTTCTTTAGTTGAAACTGTATTGATTCCTGCTGAAGATAAAACAGGCTTGCGCAAAACTTTGTGTATTTCGTCACAAGTCGGTTGTGCATTGGACTGTTCATTTTGTTCAACAGGCAAACAAGGTTTCCAACGTGATTTAACACCAGATGAAATCATTGGACAACTCTGGATGGCAAACTATTCTTATATGGAAGAAGTGCCCGTTGCCGAGCGCGAGCGTTCAGTGACTAATGTCGTGATGATGGGTATGGGAGAGCCATTGCTCAACTATGATGCTGTATTAAGCTCAATGCGGATTATGCTTGATGACTTCGCCTATGGCATGTCTAAGCGCCGTGTAACTTTGTCAACATCAGGTGTTGTACCTAAAATTGATCAACTTGCAAAAGACATTGATGTTGCTTTAGCAATTTCTTTACATGCGCCAAATGATGAATTACGTAACGAATTAGTGCCAATTAATAAGAAATATCCATTGGCTCAGTTAATTGCTGCATGTCAGCGTTATATTGCCAAAGATGGTAATGAAAGTTCGCGTAAACATGTGACTATTGAATATGTGATGTTAGAGGGTGTGAATGATCATCCTGAACATGCACAGCAAATGATTAAATTGTTAAAGAACTTACCAAGTAAAATTAATTTAATTCCATTTAATCCGTTCCCGCATGCACCATATGGTCGCTCAAGCCGAAATCGAATTATCTCGTTCCAAAAAACTTTGTCTGATGCAGGATTTGTGTGTACGATTCGTCAAACACGTGGTGATGATATTGATGCTGCATGTGGACAGTTAGTCGGTCAAGTGGCTGATAGAACTCGTCGTGCTGAACAGTGGCAGAAAAAAGTCACACAGCGTCAAGAGATTTTGCGTACACAAGGATAAAATTGAGGGCAGGCTTTGAGTACTCCAAAGTTAAAAGCGGTATTAATGGGGGTTGCAGTTGCACTTTTGGTAAGTGGTTGCCAGACAACGCATCTGCAAAAAAAAGACCCAGAAAAAGCGGTAAAAGTACGTACACAACTTGCTGCTGAACATATCCGTTCGGGTGACTTGGATTCGGCAAAGCGAGCTCTTGATCAAGCTTTAAGTGTAGATAGCCGTGACGCAACGGCAAATATGATGATGGGTATTTTACTACAGCAAGAAGGTAGTAAGCCTAACTTAGAAAAAGCGGAACATTATTTTAAACGAGCAATTTCATCTGAACCAGATAATGCTCAAGCACATAATAACTATGGTACTTATTTATACCAAATGGAACGCTATAATGATGCGATCGAGCAATTTCGCATTGCTGGTACAACATTAGGTTATGACCAACGCTATCAGGCATTAGAAAATCTGGGGCGTATTTATTTAAAATTGGGTGATGTTGCGAATGCTGAAAAAACATTCAAACAATCACTCCTTGCTAACCGCGACTCTTATATTTCAATGTTAGAGTTAGCGGAAATTTTTTATTTGCAGCAGCAGATTCCGGCTGCTACACAAATGTATGAGCAATATGTTCATACAGTGGGGCAGAAAAATCAGGGTGCAAGAGCACTTTGGATTGGTGTAAGAGTGGCTCGAGCCAATGCGGATAAAATGGGAATGCAAGTCTTAGTAAACCAGTTACGTGCTTTGTTCCCGGAAAGTCCAGAATATCAACGTTATTTGCAATTACAGTATAGTACTGAGGCCGTATGGAAATAAATCCTAATTCACAGCAGCCAACTGGCTCAAGCTTACCGACTTCTGCTTTAGGAAATATTCAACGTCCTGGTGAGTATTTACGTCAAATTCGAGTGGCTCAGAATAAAGAGTTAGGGCAAGTTTCTTCAGATTTAAACATGCCAGTCAAAACTCTAACAGCTTTAGAGCAAGATGATTACAAGTCATTGCCAGAAGCGACTTTTATCAAGGGTTATTACCGTTCATATGCAAAATATCTAAAAACAGATGCGACGGCAATTATTCAGCGCTTCGATGAGATTTATGCAAATGATACTGGGCTTTTACCAAACCATGCCTTAAATAATTCACCGATTAAAATTATGGGTAAACTCCCTGGTTCTAATAGTGACCGTAATAAGAAATGGTTGAAGCGCGCACTTCTTGCAATCGTGGTTATTGTTGTTGTGTCATTGATTGTCATGGGTATTCAAAAATGGACTTCCAAGAAAGAAGATGCTGATTTACCTAAAGCAAATCAATCTAATGTTGAAGTTTTACCTATGAAGGGAAATGCCACCTCAACAGTGGGTGATCAATTGGTGTTAAACTTTAACCGACCAACTTCTGTTCATATTGTTGATGCAACAGGTAAAGTTTTGGCGACAGGTCGTCAGTCATCAACTTTAAACTTAAATGGTGAGTCTCCATTTCAGATTCGTCTTGATGATGCAACTGCTGTGTCATTAAGTTTAAACCAAGAACAGATTTCATTGTCTCCATATACGGTAAACGGTAAAGCTGAATTCCGTTTATCCCGCTAATACCATGAGTTGAGCGATACAATGATAGAGAACCCAATTAAACGTCGACCAACACGTAAAATCCGTGTTGGGTCGGTGTATGTCGGTGGCGATGCACCTATTAGTGTGCAAAGTATGACAAACACTGAAACTTGCGATGTTGATGCAACCGTTGCTCAGATTGAGCGTTGCGTTGATGCAGGTGCTGATATTATGCGTGTTTCGGTCCCATCTATGGAAGCTGCTGAGGCATTTGGCGCCATTCGTAAGCGCGTTTCAGTACCATTAGTTGCCGATATTCATTTTGACCATAGAATTGCTCTAGCAGTTGCAGATTTTGGTGCAGACTGTTTACGTATTAATCCGGGGAATATCGGGTCAGATCAGAAAGTTCGTGAAGTCGTTGCTGCTGCACGTCATCATGGTATTTCAATACGTATTGGCGTTAATGGCGGTTCTCTAGAAAAAGATTTACAAAAGAAATATGGCGAACCTACAGGTGAGGCGCTGCTTGAGTCAGCGTTACGCCATATTGATATTTTAGATCGACTCAATTTCCATGAATTTAAAGTCAGTGTAAAAGCATCTAATGTGTTTTTAACGATGGATGCTTACCGTTTACTTTCAAAACAAATCGATAATCCATTACATCTTGGTGTAACTGAAGCGGGTATTTACCGTACTGGTACTGTGAAATCAGCGATTGCCCTGGGCGGATTGTTGATGGAAGGTATTGGCGATACGATGCGTATTTCGCTTGCTGCCGAACCAGAAGATGAAATCAAGATTGGTTTTGATATCTTAAAATCATTGGGGCTTCGCTCTAACGGAATTAACTTTATTGCTTGTCCGAGTTGTTCGCGCCAAGAATTTAACGTTATTCAAGTGATGCAAGCTTTGGAAGAACGTTTAGAAGATATTCGTACTCCAATGGATGTGTCTGTGATTGGTTGTAAGGTAAATGGCCCGGGTGAAGCAAAAGAAGCCGATATCGGGGTTGTTGGGGCCGCGCCTCGCTCATTGGTTTATCGTAATGGTGAGAAAAGCCATTTAATCGATACCGATCAATTGGTTGATGAAATCGAAACAATGGTTCGTCAACGTGTCCAAGAGCTTGAAGAAGCTAAATCTAAAGAAATTATTCGTAGTTCATCATGAGTTCAATAGTCGCAATCAAAGGTTTTAATGACGTCTTGCCAACGCAAACAGTAGCGTGGAGACGTCTCGAGAAATATTTAGCATCTTTAATGGATGCTTATGGTTATCAACAAATTCGTTTGCCGATTATTGAACAAACGGGATTGTTTAAACGTACTATTGGTGATGCCACTGATATTGTTGAAAAAGAAATGTATACCTTTTTTGACAAAGGCAATCCACCTGAGTCGTTAACCTTACGTCCAGAAGGTACGGCTGGTTGTGTTCGCGCTATGCTTGAACATAATTTGTTGCGTGGTGCTACACCGCGTGTGTGGTATATGGGACCTATGTTCCGTTATGAAAAGCCACAAAAAGGCCGTTATCGTCAGTTTCACCAGTTTGGTGTGGAAACTTTTGGCGTAGCAACACCTGATATTGATGCCGAATTGATTTTGTTGACTGCACGCTTATGGAAACGTATGGGTGTTGCTGATAAGGTTCAACTTGAGTTGAATACTTTAGGTGAGGCAGATGAACGTGCTGAATACCGCAATGCATTGGTTGCGTTCTTAAATGAACATAAAGATGCGTTGGATGAGGATTCTCAGCGTCGTTTAACGACAAACCCGTTACGTATTTTAGATTCTAAAACTGAATCTACCCAGAAAATTTTGGAAAATGCGCCGAAATTGCACGATTTCTTAAAAGAAGATAGTTTGGATCATTTTAAGCAGTTACAAGATTATTTGACTGCTGCTGGTATCCAGTTTGTAATTAACCAGAAGTTAGTACGCGGTCTGGACTATTACAACAAGACTGTTTTTGAATGGACAACTACAGCACTTGGTTCACAAGGTACTGTATGTGCTGGTGGACGTTACGACGGTTTAGTTGGTCAGTTAAAAGGTAAGCCAGATCAATCTGTCCCAGCTGTTGGTTTTGCAATGGGTATGGAGCGTTTATTGCTTCTGCTTGAGCAGGTTGAACAGGCCGAAGTCATTCGTGATTGTGAAGTCTTTTTGGTTGCAGAACCTGCTTATCAAACGAACGCTTTGATTTTGGCAGAACAATTACGTGACCAGTTAGAAGCTGCAAATAGCAGTATTCGAATCAAAACAGGTTCGCAAGGCAGCATGAAAAGCCAGATGAAAAAAGCTGATCAGGCTGGAGCAATCTTTGCTTTGATTTTAGGGGAACGAGAGTGGGAAGCGCAGCAGCTTGCTATCAAAGAGTTGGCAACAGCTGAGCAGTCACAAGTTGCAATTGCTGACCTCGTACCATTTTTAATCCAAAAATTTACAAAATAAACTGAAACATCTGGAAAAGGACAATCACATGAGCGTAAGTGATGAAGAACAATTCGACAGCTTAAAGTCGTTCGCCAAAAAATATGGTTCTGCCATGATTAGCGGAATTCTCATTGCGTTGATTGCCTTTTTTGGGTGGACATACTGGCAAAAAAAGAATTTGGCAACTAGCCAAGTCGAAACTGCAAAAGTACAGCAGTTAATGGATGATGCAAATGCGAGTGCTGATAATCCTAATGCCTTAAGCTCAGTAACTGCATCGGCAGATAAAATTGTAAAAGATGATATCGATTCTGTTCAGGCCATACAGACTCAGTTTGTATTAGCAAAATTAGCCTATGAAAAACAGGATTATGCTGCTGCTGAAAAAGCATTAAAAAAAGTTGAAAATTCAAAAGTAAAAGATGAAGGTTTGATTCAGGTTGTGAAATTGCGTTTAGCAGATGCACAATTGGCACAAAACAAATATGATGAAGCATTAAAAACCTTGTCTGGTAACGTCGATCCTGCATTTAAAGCAACGGTAGAAGAGTTACGTGGCGATATCTTTGTTGCTAAGAAAGATGTTGATTCTGCTAAAAAAGCGTATCAGGCAGCTTGGAATACGTTACTAGAACGTAAACAAGAGCGACAAATTTTACAAATTAAACTCGAAAGTGTTGGCGTTTTAGTTGAAGATCCACAGATTGAGCGCCCAATTTTGGAAACACAGGTGGAAGAGTCTTAATGAATCAGAAATTCAAACTGCCTTTGGCAATTGCAATCGCATCGGCTGTACTGGTGGGATGTTCGAGTAATAAAGTAAAAGAAGTAAAACCTAATCCGCTACCGAAATTGACCGAGTCGAAAAAGACCTTAACGCCAGTGTTTTCGCGTAGTGTTTCTTCTACTGATAAGGCTGATCCATTACGTTTGCAACTTGATGCAAATGATGGTGTGGTTTTCACTCTTGATCCAAAAGGTGAAGTCGCTGCATATCGTGGTAAACAACGCATTTGGGAAAAGAAAGTCAGCAAATTAGGCTTGAGCTCTGGTGTTGAAGCTGCTGAAGGAATTGTTGTTGTTGGTAATAGTAAAGGGCAACTTTTTGCACTAGATCAGGCAACAGGCGAACAGAAGTGGACTGCACAGTTATCGGGTGCATTGTTAAGCCCGTCATTGGTTCAATCTGGACGCGTTATTACCATTGCGAATGATGGTACTGTGTTTGCGCATGATGCTACTTCGGGCCAACAAGTTTGGGCTTATAAATTACCAAATGTCCAATTTAGTTTACGTGGTCAGGCATCACCAGTGAGCCTTGATCCTCGTACTGTATTAATTGCATCTGCCAATGCGTATGTTTATGCAATTGATACGATTAGTGGTATTCCACGTTTCCAACGTCGTGTTGCAGTGAGCGAAGGTCGTTCTGATATTCAACGTTTAATTGATATCGATGGCGATCCAACTGTAGTTGGACAGTTTATGGTAACGACCAGTTTTCAAGGTCAAGTAACTGTTACCGATCTTGCTTCTCAACGTGTAGTTTGGAGTGAAGATTCGAGCAGTACTAAACGCCCAGAAGTTTATGACAACAAAGTATTTGTATCTTCAACAGATGGTAAGTTAACAGCTTACGATTTAGCATCTGGTGAAAAAATCTGGGAAAATGATAGTTTGTTAAACCGTCATTTAAGTAATCCAGTTGTGCTAGGACAAGATCTTGTTGTAGGTGATTTAGATGGCGTATTGCATCTTGTTGAACCGGCAACAGGTAAATTAATTGGTCGTTCAAAAACAAGTGGTGAAGTTAATACATTACGTGTTATCGAAAATCAACTTTATGTTTCGACCAGAAAAGGCGATTTAAGTATTTGGCAGAATCGTTAATTTCGTTCGCTTGTGCTAAAATAAGCGCTTAACAAATTATGCTGTTAAAATATCGGGGTGTTTGAATTAAATCAGTTCAAAGCCCCGTCTTTTATTATGGTCATCTCTGACCTTAAAAATATCTCCTGTACTGTTTTTAATGCTCATGCCATGAGATATGGCAGGTCTTGAATTAAGGTTATTGTATGAAACCCGTTATTGCGCTCATTGGTCGTCCGAATGTCGGAAAATCAACGTTATTTAACCAGATTACCAAGAGTCGTGATGCACTTGTAGCCGACTTTGCGGGCCTGACTCGTGACCGTAAATATGGTGATGCAACTTATCAGAATAAGTCTTTCATTGTTGTTGATACTGGCGGTATTGGTGAAAATGAAGGTGGTATTGATAACTACATGGCCGAGCAGTCAAAAACGGCGATCAATGAAGCAGATATTATCATTTTTGTAGTTGATGCCCGTGCTGGCTTATTGGCTTCAGATGAACAAATTGCACGTGAGCTGCGTACTTTGGGTAAAAAAGTTTACTTGGTTGCCAATAAAGTTGATGGTGTTCATGCAGAAGCTGCGTTGGTTGAGTTCTACAAACTTGGTATGGGTGAACCCCTACAAGTTGCTGCCAGCCATGGTCGTGGTGTACAGCAAATGCTTGAGGATGTCTTAGTAGACGTACCTGAAGATGAAAATCCAGAAGAACATGACAAAGCAACAGGCTTACGTTTAGCGATTATTGGTCGTCCGAATGTGGGTAAATCGACTTTGGTCAATCGTTTACT
This sequence comes from Acinetobacter calcoaceticus ANC 3811, assembly GCF_000399665.1. Classification (GTDB taxonomy): domain Bacteria; phylum Pseudomonadota; class Gammaproteobacteria; order Pseudomonadales; family Moraxellaceae; genus Acinetobacter; species Acinetobacter calcoaceticus_B. The sequence goes on along the minus strand of NZ_KB976986.1, from coordinate 2,456,151 downwards.
GGGCGAAGACCGTGTGGTTGCATTTGACGAACCAGGAACAACGCGCGACTCGATTTACATCCCATTTGAACGTGATGGTCGTCAATATACCCTTATTGATACAGCAGGTGTGCGTCGTAAAGGTAAAGTTGATGAAATGATTGAGAAATTCTCAATCGTGAAAACACTACAAGCAATTAAAGATGCACATGTGATTGTAGTGGTGTTGGATGCTCGTGAAGGCGTAGTTGAACAAGATCTACATTTGATTGGTTACGCGCTTGAAGCTGGTCGTGCCATGGTGATCGCCATTAACAAATGGGACAACATGACTGAATACGATCGTAAACAGTGTAAGTTGGATGTTGATCGTCGTTTTGACTTTATTCCTTGGGCGAAAGTTCATTTAATCTCGGCATTGCATGGCACTGGTGTAGGGGAAATGTACCCATCCATCCATCGTGCTTATGACTCATCACATTTAAAAGTTTCACCTGCGAAATTAACCCAAATTTTGAATGATGCTACAGATGCACATCAGCCACCAATGGTGGGTGGTAAACGTATTAAAATGCGTTATGCGCATATGGGTGGACAAAATCCACCAACGATCATAATTCACGGTAATAAAGTCGATAAAACCCCAGCGGATTATCGTCGTTACCTTGAGAATGTGTTCCGCAAAGTTTACAAACTGGAAGGAACGCCAGTGCGTGTCGATTTTAAAACGTCGGACAACCCATTTGAAGGACGTAAGTCACAAGTGGATGAGCGCGTTGCGGCACGTAAACGTCGTTATGTACAGAAATTCAAAAAAGCTGAGAAAAAGTTTAAACGTTAAGCTTTTTAAAGTTCAAAAACCCAAAGTTTTCTTTGGGTTTTTTATTGCAAATAAATGAGCTGTGCCAAGAGTTATGAAAAAATGTGAGTGATAAACGTAATTTTTTGTAAATTTCATAACGAATGCTATAATCAGCATCTTTATAAAATAATTTATATTCCGACAGAATAACGCTGCTTAGGGTTCACTTTTAGCATGGTAACATTACATCTTGCTCAGCTTGCATTTACACATGCTCAGCCCTCATATACAGCCCTTGACTGTATTCCAGCTATGCAGCGTAGACGGTTATCGCCATTGGCTAAACTTGCTTTGAACAGCGCGCTTGGTGCATTAAATGGTAGTAAAGCCGATTATATTGTTTGGGTGTCACGATATGGTGACGAGTTTAAAACGTTGAATATATTGAAAGACGTTTTAAGTGAGCAAACGCCATCACCCACACAATTTTCAACGTCTGTCCATAATGCAATTTCTGGGCTTTATTCTATTTTATGTCAGGATGATACGCCATCTACTAGCCTAAGCTGTTCATGGACTGAAAGTTTGATTGAAGCCTATGCACTTTTAAAGTCAATGAAAGATATCCAGCGGGTATTAGTCGTTGCTTATGATGAACCTTTACCTTCCATTTATGCTGAGGCAGTCGATTTCCCTGCTTATGCTATGGCTGCGGTCGTTACTCTAGAGCAACCTAATTTACAAATTACTGCGTGGACGCATACAGATGAAGCAGATGGTCCTACTTTTGCTCATTTTTGGCAGGATGCTGACCAGTTAATATCTGCATTTGGGTGGAACAAATGCTAAATCTTAAAAAACTGAAACAAAAAGGTAATTATTGCTGGCGTGTAGCTGCAACTGGTTTTAGTTTTGCCAGTTTCGGTTTGGGTGGTATGGCAATTGCCACCGTCATTGCACCAGTACTGAATGCCACAACCTCTGACTCTGAAAAGCGTCAGCAACGTGCACAGAATGTGATTAAGTATAGCTTTAAAGGCTTTACTGAAATGATGGTCAAACTGGGCATCATGACTTATTCGGTAGAAGGTTTGGAAAAGCTACAGAATAGTCGTCAAGAGCTAGTCATCGCCAATCATCCGAGTTTGATTGATGTTGTAGTACTAATTGGTATGATGCAGCAGGCTAACTGTGTAGTGAAGCAGTCTCTTTGGTCAAACCCTTTTACCAAAGGACCTGTACAAAGTGCGGGTTATATTTTGAACGCTGGCTCTCAGCAATTTGTTGAAGACTGTGTGACGCGTCTGAAAGAAAATAATTCGGCTTCTCTTTTAATTTTTCCGGAAGGAACGCGCACTGAAAAAGGGATGACCCTAAACGAATTTCAGCGTGGTGCAGCCAACATTGCCATTCGTGCAAATGTACCAATTCGCCCAGTAATTATTACCTGCACACCATCGACATTAACCAAGAATGAAAAATGGTACCACGTACCATCTCAACCCTTTCATATCGAGGTCAAGGTTTTAGATGCTGTACAGGTATCAGATTTGTTAGATGATTTAACAGTAGGACCTAAACAAGTTCGTCAGTTAAGTCGTAGTTTTTATAAAATTTTTGATGAAGAGTTATCTTGAAATGAGCAATCTTGCTGATGAACTAAAGCAAATGATTATTGATGTTTTGGCACTAGAAGATATCACTATTGCGGATATTGATACAGAAGCTCCATTATTTGGAGAAGGCTTAGGATTAGACTCGATTGATGCACTTGAGTTGGGACTGGCTTTAAAAAAGCGTTACAACATTCATTTAAATGCAGAGTCGGATGAAACCAAACAGCATTTTAAATCAATCCAGAGTTTGGTTGCTTTAGTTAAAGCACAACAGAAGTCATAAGGAGCGTGATGATGTTATCTCAAGAACAAGTATTAACTAAACTCCGCGAATGGATGGAAGATTTGTTTGAAATTGAACCAGAGTCTGTTCAACTTGATTCGAACCTTTATTCAGACCTTGATGTCGACAGTATTGATGCGGTTGATTTAGTTGTAAAAATTAAAGAGTTAACGGGCAAACAAGTAAAGCCTGAAGACTTTAAAAATGTAAGAACCGTACTCGATGTTGTGACGGTAATCCAGAACATGACTGCTGAATGAAATTTATTCTTAAAGGGATAGTTGCAGCACTTTTTGTGCTGTATCCCTTTATTGTGGGTTGGAGTTTGACACACGGTCAATTCATTTGGGTGAGCCTATTACTCATCGGGTTGGGTGTCGTCAGACTTTTTGGTAAAGGCAACTCGTTATTATGGCCTTTAACTGGTTTTGCCATTGTTTGTGGCAGTCTAAGTTTATTGTCACATAATCATGCTTGGTTAAAGTTATATCCAGTCGGTATGAGTTTAGGTGCATTAATTATTTTTGCGCTGACACTCATCAAGCCACCGTCTATGATTGAACGCTTTGCCCGGCTCGTTGAGCCCGATTTACCTGCTTCTGGCGTGCAGTGGACCAGACAGGTGACTAAAGTCTGGTGTGTTTTCTTTTTGTGTAATGCATTAATTGCTTTGACCACTGTACTTTTTACTTCAATGCAGGTTTGGGTCATTTATAATGGCTTTATTTCTTATGTGCTGATGGGCATTTTGTTCCTTGGTGAATTTATTTTGCGTAAGCGACATCAGCGTTTACATTCTTCAAATCATTAATTAAAAACTATGCATTGTCATTTTCAGAAATTCATCGATTCAGTTCAGCCACTTTGTATAGATAGTGCTTTGCATTCGACCAGTTTTACTCAATTTTGGCAGGACGTGGCCTTACAAGCTGCTGCAATTGCTCAAATGGAAAATTTAACTTGGGCATTATGGGAAGCAGATAGCTATGAATTTCTGGTCTTATTCTTTGCTGCTCTGCTCGCGAAAAAGCAAATACTTTTACCACCCAATCGAGTACGTGAACTAGAGCAGCAATTTGCAGCACAGCAGATTTATTTTTTAAAGCGCCAAAACACTGAAAAAGTTGTTCCTTTATCTTTAACCTTGGATGATGCTTTTTTAGAGCAGGCGCAACTCTATTTTTATACATCAGGTTCAACTGGTGAACCTAAAAAAATCCCAAGAACACTCAAACAATTACTCAACGAAGTTCAAGGGTTAAGCCAAAGCTTTAGTTTTGATGAACATGCAATTGCGATTGCAACGGTCAGTCATCAACATATTTATGGATTACTGTTTAAATTACTGCTACCACTTGCTACAGGTCGAAGTTTTTATGTGCTTCAAATGGCATTTCCTGAAGATGTTGTGCAAGCTCAAAAACAACTACAGACACTAGGTTTTAGAAATTATTTGATCTCAAGTCCTGCATTATTAAAACGCTGGACAACCGATGTTATTTTACAAAACTGCCAGATGGTTTTTAGTTCTGGTGGCAAACTGGAAAGTGGTGTTCGTCCTTTATTAAATCGTCCGATTATTGAAGTTTTAGGAAGTTCTGAAACTGGTGGTATTGCCCATCGCGCTAAAGATGAAGATGCTTGGACTGCTTTTAGTAATGTAGCTATTCGGATTGAAGAGCAACACCTCATGGTCAAGAGTAATCATGCTTATGAGAATGATTGGATTACCACAGGTGATGGCGCAGCATGGACAGATGAAATGTGTCAGACCTTTAAGCTGATGGGGCGTACAGATCGAATTGTAAAACTTGAAGAAAAGCGTTTGAGTCTAGATGCAATCGAGCAAAGCATTCGAGCTTTGGATGCGGTCCAACAATGTCATGTATTGGTACTTGAACATGAGCAGCGTCAAATATTGGGTTGTATTGTCGTTCTGACAGAACAAGCTCGAGCACAGTTACAGCAACTAGGTAAGTCTGCTTTTGTTGGTCACTTAAAACAACAGTTGAAAGATTACTTGGAAACGATTGCGATTCCACGTCAATGGCGATTCTTAAGTCAGCTACCGCAGAACTCGCAGTCTAAACTCAATAAAAGCTATTTAGAGACTCTCTTTAAGCCGATGTTACAACCCGTGGTGCTGTCGCAGTCACACAGTTCCGAAGGCTCTATTTTTAGCCTTGAGTTTCCACCTGAATTGGCTTGTTTTAAAGGACATTTTCCAACACAACCGATTTATCCTGGGGTTGGGCAGATTGGTTTCTTACAACATTTTGCTAAATCAATTTGGTCGGACTTAAATTGGTGTCAGGGTTATGAACAACTAAAATTTCAAAACCTGATCCGTCCTTATGCAATTGTACAACTTAAGCTTTCTCGAAAAGAGCATAAAGTGAGTTTTGAGCTACGCGATTCAGAACAGATTTTGGCTTCTGGGCGTTTATTATTCGCTTTGCAAACGGAAGTAGAGGGTTAAAAATGCAGACCAACTATGGCTTTGTTATCCCAGTTTATAATCATCCACATTATTTAGCAGATTTGATTTCTTATCTGGACGGTTTTGATTTACCGATTGTGTTGGTCAATGATGGCAGTGATGATGCTTGTAGCCAAATTTTAAAAGGATTGGCAGAGCAATATTCTCAAATTCATCTTATTGAACATGAGGTGAATAAGGGTAAGGGTCAGGCAGTCATGACTGGACTACGTGCAGCTCATCAGCTTGATTTAAGTCATGCATTACAACTCGATTCAGATGGTCAACACTGCTGGGATGATATTCCAAAATTTATTGAGCAGTCTCGACAACATCCAGATGCAATGGTGATTGGTCAGCCGTACTTTGATGCCTCTATTCCTAAAAAGCGCTTATATGGTCGTTACATCACCCATTTTTGGGTGTGGTTAAATAGTTTGTCTTTTGAAATTAAAGACAGCATGTGCGGGTTTCGCGTGTACCCGCTTGAAAGCACAATGAAGGTATTGAATAGCGCTAAATTCCAGCCACGTATGGGCTTTGATAGTGAAATTTTAGTGCGTTTAAAATGGGAAAATACCCCTTTTATTAATGTACCAACACCTGTGGTTTATCCAGAGCAGGGTATCTCTCATTTTCATGCTTGGCGAGATAACCTAGGCCTGAGTAAAGCACATGCAACTTTGTTTATGGGTATGTTGATTCGTTTACCTAAGCTGTTAAAGCAAAAGCTTCAAGGTTAATTATGACAGATTCAGCCTCTCCAAAATGGAACGATATTAAGGAGCGAGGAGGCATGTTGCCCCTTATGCTCGTGTTGTGGTTTTACCGTTTTGGTGGACGTTGGTTATGCAAGTTGGTGATGTACTTTGTCATTATGTGGTACTGGTTATTTGCTGTCACAGCAAGACAGGCCTCCTTACTTTATTTAAGTAAACTGCATCATTTTGCTGGAGCACAGTCGCCGTTTAACCACCAGCCAACGTGGGCAAATAGCTATGCGCATTTTATGCAATTTGGCGAATGTATTTTAGATAAGATTGAAGGTTGGCTAGGTCATATCTCCGAGCAAAATCTAGAAGTTTTTGGACATGAAAACTTCTCGCAGCATTATCAAAAAGGCGCTCTTATTGTTGTCTCTCACTTTGGCAATATTGAATTGCTTCGAGCCATTAAGTCTGAGCATCCACAGAAAATTAACGTGCTGGTTTATCAAAAGCACGCGACAAAATTTAATGATTTTTTGAAAAAACTAAATGATAAGGCGGATGTCTGTCTTTTATCAGTCGATGAGTTGGGTATTGAAACCGCGATGTTGCTGCAAGATAAAATGCAGCAAGGTGAGTGGGTCATTGTGGCGGCAGATCGAGTCCCTGTGCAGTCAGATCGTGTACAGCATGTTGATTTTTTAGGGGAGTCAGCAGCTTTCCCGCAAGGGGCATGGATTCTGGCAAGCTTACTCAAAGTGCCTGTTATTGCAGTTTTTTGCTACCGCATGCAGCAGCATTTTCAAGTGCATATTCATTCAATTGCCGAGCAGGTAAATTTACCCCGCGCTAATCGGATTGAAGGCATGCAAACTTTAACTAAAACTTATGTTGCTATATTAGAACAGCATTGCATGCGTGCCCCTTATCAATGGTTTAATTTTTATAATTTTTGGACGAAATAACATGCGTGTGTTAACCGTAGGTGAACAACCACTGAGTATTGAAGATGTCGTTTCTGTAGCCAGAGGCGAATGTCAGGTGACTTTACCTGAATCATCTTCGTGGCGTGAACTGATTCAAAAAGGTGCTGATTTTCTCGATCAGTTACTTGAAGAAGAAGGCGTTATCTATGGTGTGACCACGGGTTATGGTGACTCATGTTTGGTTGAAGTACCATTACATCAGGTTAATGAATTACCGCTGCATCTTTCACGTTTTCATGGTTGTGGTTTAGGTGAAAATTTAGATGTCATCACTGCACGTGCAGTAGTGGTGACACGGTTATGTTCTTTGGCTCGCGGTTATTCGGGTGTATCGATAGCACTACTTGAGCGCTTGGTTTGGTTGCTGAATGAAAATGTAATTCCAGTCATTCCATCTGAAGGTTCAGTCGGGGCAAGTGGCGATTTAACGCCGTTGTCTTATATTGCGGGAACTTTAGTCGGTGAGCGTGATGTTTATGTCGATGGACAAATTGTTCCTGTTACTCAAGTCTATGCTGAAAAGAATATGCAGCCTTTAACGCTTAGACCTAAAGAAGGTTTGGCGCTCATGAACGGCACAGCAGTGATGACGGCAATTGCTTGTTTGAACTATAAAAAAGCAGAGCAAATTGCACTTGCAAGTACTTTAATTACTGCTCTAAATGTATTGGCTTTAGAAGGTAATCCTAGTCATTTTGATGAAGTACTGTTTGCACAAAAACCGCATCCGGGACAGCAGAAAATTGCCAAGCAATTACGTGACTGGCTGAACAGTGAAGTACAAACAGCACATCAAAGTCCACGTTTGCAAGACCGTTATTCGTTGCGCTGTGCACCGCATATTATTGGTGTGTTTGAAGATTCAAAAGTATGGTTGCGTCAGTTTACTGAAAATGAGCTGAATTCAAGTAACGACAATCCACTGATTGATCCAGTCGGTATGCGTGTATTGCATGGCGGTCATTTTTACGGTGGACACATTGCACAAGCAATGGATAGCTTAAAAATTATGATTGCCAATATTGCTGATCTGATGGACAGACAGATTGCACAATTGGTCGATCATAAAATGAATCATGGTTTACCACGTAATTTAACGGGTGCAACGGCTGAACGTTTACCATTGAATCATGGTTTTAAAGCGGTACAAATCGGAGTGTCGGCGTGGACGGCTGAAGCTTTGAAAAACACTTTGGCAGCTTCAATTTTTTCACGTTCAACCGAATGTCATAACCAAGACAAAGTCAGCATGGGAACCATTGCTGCCCGTGATGCGAGCCGCGTAATTACCTTAACACAGCAAGTCATTGCAGCACTTTGCTGCGCGAGTGTGCAGGCAATTCATTTGAAAGGTTTAACCACACAGTTAAGTCCGACATTACAAGCATTTATGCAATGGACCTTACAAAGCTTTGCATTTGTCGAAGAAGACCGACCATTACAAACCGAATTACAACATATTGTTGATCGTTTAGACCAACTTGAATTGTTTAATCAACCAGAATTTATGGGATAAGGTGAGCCAATGCATGCAGATGTAATCATTGAAATTCCATTTCATGATGTCGATACCATGAATGTGGTTTGGCATGGGCACTATTTAAAATATTTTGAAATTGCGCGCTGTAAATTGCTCGATCAATTTCATTACAACTATATGCAGATGAAAGAATCAGGCTATGCATGGCCTGTGATTGAAAGCCATGTTCGCTATGCATACGGTATCGAGTTTGAACAAAAGATTCGGGTTCGGGCCATTTTAAAAGAATGGGAAAACCGTTTGAAAATTGATTATTTGATTTTTGATGCTGAGTCAGGGAAACGTTTAACCAAGGGTTATACCACACAGGTAGCGGTGAATATTGAAGCTCGTGAAATGTGTTTCCAGTCGCCACAGGTTTTATTTGATCGCTTAAATGCATGGTCTGAGTTTCAACCGAAGAGGAATACGTGATGTCTCAATTCATCAAAACTTTAGGTTTAGGTGCTGCTGTTTGGATGAGCAGTTTAAGTGCAGTCTATGCAGCGCCAACACAGATCACTCAAATTTTTCAGCAACTGTCACAGTCTCCTACGGTTCGTGCTGATTTTGAGCAGCAAAAAAAATTGCCATCGTTGAATAAAACTTTTGTATCCAACGGCTCTTTGTTGTTCTCAAAATCTTATGGTGTAGCGTGGCAAATCAAACGTCCTGTGCAGGCAGATTTGATTGTTACCCCAACCAAATTGGTACAGAAAACTCAGCGTACATTTAGCCAAATACAAGTTGATCAATCGCCATATAGTTCGGTCGCGACTTTATTCTTACAGCTCATGTCTGGTAATGAACAGGCTTTGGCAAAGAATTTTAATGTGGTAAGTGCGAATTATAGTCCAGCGGGTTGGAGCATGAGCTTAACTCCGAAAAGTAGCTTGTTTAAAAAGCTGTTTGTACGTGTTGATGCTCAAGGGCAACAGTATGTCAACCAAATCGTGATTACCGAGAAAGCGAATAATTTAACGACTATTCGCTTTAGTCACCAGACTTCTCAACCGATGACTCTAACGGCTGCTGAGCATGCGATTTTCCAATTGGCAAAATAAGTTCACCGCGCTTTGGTTAATTGCTCTGCTGCTCATTGCAGTGGGGCTTGGCGTGACGTGGCTGAATAAAGATATTCATATTCAAACTAATATTTTTGCGTTATTGCCTAAAGTTCAGCAAGACCCAGAACTTGCACGTACTCAGCAGTACATGAATGAGCAACTCAACAATAAAGTATTTGTGGTGGTAGATGCCAAAGATGAAGCTGCGATACAATACGCCACCGAGTTTCTAACAGCACAAGCTAAGCAAAGTGCGTTATGGCAACCGCTCAAACCACAACTTGATTTTGATCAATTTGCAAAACAGTTGTATCAACATCGAACAGGTTTGTTGGGTGCGCAAGATCAAGCCTTATTGCAAAAACAGGATTACGAGGCGCTGGCTGAACAAAGTCTGATGCAGATGATGAGTCCAGGTATGCCTGTCACTGCTGAGTCACTTAAGCAAGACCCGCTGTTATTGTTCCCTCGTTATGCCATGCAGTTGGCAACGCCGTCACAACAAGATATTGAAATGGAGCAGGGCTTTGCCACCATTCATCATGAGCAAGGCATTTCTCGGCTTTTCGTATTACAGTTGACGCAAAGCCCATACAATATTGATTATCAAGAAAAGACCTCTACTTGGATTGAGCAAACTAAGCAAAAGTTAGCTGCAATGGGATTAAAATCTCATTGGACTGGAACTATTTTGTTTTCAAATTTTGGGACGCAATCGGCCAAACAGGAAATCTCAACCATTGGTGTTGGCTCAACATTGGGCTTAATTTTTCTGGTTTGGTTTGGCTTTCGCTCACTGCGACCTTTGGTGACCGAGTTTATTGCAGTTTCGACTGGCAGCTTTGTAGCATTTGCAGTCACCCATTGGGTGTTTGGTGAAATTCACCTGATGACGTTGGTCTTTGGTGCGAGTCTAATTGGTGTTTGTGTCGATTTTTCATTTTATTTTATGGCGATGCAATCGCAGCATAGAAAGCTTGGTGGGTTCCAGATTTTAAAACCATTATTGCCAAGCTTGTTCATGGGCCTAATGACCACATTGGTTGCTTACATCTTTTTGAGTTTTACTCCATTTCCAGGATTTAAGCAGATTGCGGTCTTTTCAATTGTAGGATTAACTGCGGCGTGGATCAGTAGTGTTCTACTATTACCAAGATTACCTGCACTCAATGCCCAGCCAGCAATAAAAGCACTGTCGTGGATTGGACAAGCGCGGTTATGGTTCCAAGAGCGAGCGAAGATACGTTATAGCTTGATTGCAATCATTTTAGCAGTAGGTACGGCGAGTCTTTTCTATCTTAAAAGTAACGATGATATTCGTAATTTACAAGGTATGGACGCGAGCTTAAAACAGCAAGACCAAGCGGTTCGTGAACAATTTGGCCAGCAACAAAGCAGTGATTATTTTGTAGTACGAGCAGCTTCTGCAAATGAAATGCAGCAACAAGAGCAGAAACTGATTGGACACTTGCGACAGTTACAAACAAGCGGAAAAATCAGTGCATTTCAAGCTCTGGGACAATGGATTCCACCATTGGCAGAGCAGCAACACAATGTACAACTTTTAAAAAATATTCCAAAAGCGACTTTGCAGCAATATGCCCAAAGCATGGGGCTAAATGTTAATGACGTTTTACAGTGGCAACAGCAACTGGCGACACAACCACTATTAGATTTTTCAGTATTTAAAGGTCACCCTTTAGCTTTTTTACAGCCTCAAACCAATGAACGATTAGTCATGGTGACAGGGGTAAAACAACCTGACGTGTTAAAGCAACTTCAGAATGATCAAATACATTTCCAGCAACCGATTAGCGAAATGTCGCAAATGTTTGCTGAACATCGAGTACAGGCTCAACATCTTCTGATTTATGCCTTAATTGGTCTGGCGGTTGGTTTAGCGCTTATTTATGGATTAAGTTCGATTGTACCTTTGGTCCTACCAGTCAGCTTGGCATTACTGAGCACTTTTGCTGTTCAGGCATGGTTAGGTGTAGAAATTAACTTGTTTAGCATTATGGCGACTTTTCTGATTATTGGGATTGGAGTTGACTATGCAATTTTTTATCGACATGGACATGATCACCCGCAAGTAGTTGGAATGGCATTATTTTTATGTATGATGTCGACCTTACTCGGCTTTGGATTACTTTCATTTAGCCATACATATGCAATTCATTGTTTTGGTTTAACGGTTTTATTTGGGGTTATCTTCTCATTTATCTATGCGACTTTGTTAACCCCCGCAGATGAAAAACATATTGTAAATTTAAAAGACCATTCATAATTTGAATAAATTAAAAAGGAAATTGTGCTATGAGCACTATAGAAAAAATTGACGTCGTGATTATTGGGGCTGGGCCATCAGGTAGTTCTGCTGCTGCACTTCTTCGAAAAAAAGGCTATACCGTTACGGTCATTGAAAAACAGTATTTTCCTCGTTTTTCGATTGGTGAGTCATTGCTACCTCAATCTATGGCATTTTTAGAAGAAGCTGGTTTATTAGAAACAGTCCGTGAGCATGTCGAGCAATATGCTTTTCAATTTAAAAATGGGGCCGCTTTTTTACGCGGCAAACAACATAGCTTTTATAACTTTACAGAAAAATTTACGGATGGTCCGGGGACTACTTGGCAGGTTCGCCGTGCAGATTTTGACAATTTACTTGCCAAACAGGCTCAAGTTTATGGTGCCGATATACGCTTCGGACATGAAGTCTTAGATGTGGATGTTGCATCTGAACAGCCTGTACTTACTGTAATAGATGAAGAACAACAGCGTTATCAGATTCAAACTAAGTTTTTATTAGATGCGAGTGGCTTTGGGCGAATTTTGCCAAAGTTATTAGATTTAGAGAGCCCATCAAATTTTCCAGTACGACGTGCACTGTTTACCCATATTGAAGATGGAATTACAGATGACCCAGAGTTTGACCGCAATAAAATTTTAATTACGGTGCATGAAAAAGATCACCGTGCATGGTATTGGCTGATTCCATTTGCAGATGGACGGGCTTCTTTTGGTATCGTTGCAGAACAAGATTTTTTTGATAAATACACAGTTGAAAATGCTGAAGATAATGAGCCTGAGGCAATGTTCAAACGCATTTTAGCCGATGAGCCAAGTTTGTCACATGTCTTGCGCTGTGCAAAGTTTGATACACCAGTGCGTACTTTGGTGGGCTACTCAGCGAATGTAAAACATTTGGCAGACCGCAACTATGCACTATTAGGTAATGCGGGTGAGTTTCTTGATCCAGTCTTTTCATCAGGTGTGACGATTGCGCTTAAATCTTCAAGTTTGGCGGTTCCTTTAGTTGAACGAGTTTTAAAAGGTGAGCAAGTCGACTGGTTAGAAGAATATGAAAAACCATTACGCCGCGGCATTCAGGTATTTCGTGCCTATGTTGAGTCATGGTACGAAGGTGAGTTCCAAGATGTGGTGTTCTCGCAAAATCAGAATGAAGGTATTCGCCGTATGATTTCTTCATTATTGGCTGGTTATGCATGGGATGAAAAAAATCCAATCCATAAAAATGCCAAACGTAGACTCAGCACCTTGGCAGAATATTGTCGTGAAGGCTTGGCGCAAGAACAGGTACTTGAGGGATAACCATGCAACGCAAATGGGCAACGATATTACTCAGTAGCTTTATATTTTTAAATGGTTGTCAGGTCATGCCACATGCCAAAGGACTGCAAAGTCCTCTATGGCAGGCTCAGACTTATCAACGGCAAGATCAGGTTGAAGTTCAGTGGAAGCAGCAAAGTTTTAGCTTCTTGTTATATCAACAGCAAAAGGGTGCTGTACTGGATATGGTCGCTTTAAGCCTGACAGGCCAACAATTATTTAAGTTACAGTTTGATGGGCATTGGGTCCATGTTGAACAGCGTATTGATCAAATGCGTTTATTGCCTTTTGAGTTTGTGGTGCGTGACCTTTTGTTTGCGACATACCCTCAGTTTTCGCATTTAGGGCAGCAAGCTGTAGAGATGAAACAACAAGCAGACAAGCAGATTGTTTATATTGAAAAGCAGCCTGTGTTGCAGGTTAAACAAGGGCAAGGAAGCATTGAATTGATTAATGAACAAGTCCCTTATACCATGACGCTGAGTTCGATTGAGAACACCTTGCAGACAGAAGAAAGTCCTACGCAATGAAACATTTACCTTCAGAAAACGCAGCTCCAATGGCAGTAGGCATACAATTTAGTGTTGGTTTATCTGCATTAGGCTGCGAACTTAATCAAATTAAACAAGCATTACAACAGCCGCAGCAAACCTTAAGTTTGCGTAATGATTTAATCGCTGATCGTGATGTTTGGGTGGGACAATATACGCATCCATTATGTTCGAGCGTACCTGATGCTTTACAGTCTGTAGATTCACGTAATCTACGTTTTGCATTAACCGCATTATCTGAAATTGAAATAGAGTTAAAAGCCTATACGGCATCCTTTGAAAATAAACGTTTGGCCATTGTGGTGGGCACCTCTACTTCTGGTATTGCAGATAATGAATTGTTACTTAAGCAATATTTTCAAGGACAAACCGATCTATCGATATCCCACTATCCCCAAGAAATGAGTTGTTTAGCGAAAGCATTACAGCAATACTTAGGATGGGAAGGGCCAGCTTATACGATTTCAACAGCTTGTTCTTCAAGCGCTAAAGCATTAGCTGCAGGGCAGAGATTACTTCACGCAGACTTAGCCGATGTTGTGCTGGTGGGTGGCGTCGATACCTTGTGTAAGTTGACCCTAAATGGATTTAATAGCCTAGAAAGTTTATCTGAACATGTTTGCCAGCCCTGCGGTGTAAACCGTGATGGTATTAATATTGGTGAAGCTGCTGCATTCTTTGTTTTAAGTAAAGCATCCGCACCCGTCATGTTAATGGGGGCGGGTGAATCTATGGATGCATGGCACATTTCGGCCCCGCATCCTGAAGGCAAAGGTGCAGCTTTAGCTATGCAACGTGCATTAGATATGACACATATTTCCGCTCAAGAAGTGGGTTATATCAACTTGCACGGAACAGCAACTCCACAAAATGACGCAATGGAAATTAAGGCTGTAAGGCAAGTTTTTGGCGACTACCAAGTTGCTTTAAGTAGTACAAAACATAAAACTGGACATTGTCTCGGTGCAGCGGGTGCCATAGAAGCTTTTATTTGTGAGCAAGTTTTAAAAGATCAAAGTTGGTTGCCTGTACATCAAAATGTTGAGGTTGATCCAGATTTGGCTGACCAAAACTATGTGCAAGATGCTGAACTAAAACAATCCATTCGCTATGTCATGAGTAATTCTTTCGCTTTTGGGGGAAGTAATATTAGTCTTGTTTTTGGAGTGAAGCCCTGATGAAACTCGATGCAATTCAATATATTCCTCATGAGCAACCGATGGTATTTGTTGATCATTTAACCGAGGTTGAAGAAGGGCGAGCGCAAGCAGAACTCACGATTACGCCAGAGCTGATGTTTTGTGAAGCAGAAGGTTTGCCGACATGGGCAAGCATTGAAATTATGGCACAAACGATTAGTGCTTATTCAGGCTGGCAAGGTCAGCAGTCAAAACAAGCGCCAAAAGTCGGTTTTTTATTGGGAACGCGTAAGTTAAATTTACCGATCCCTTATTTCGCCTTGGGTTCTCGATTGATCATTCAAATAGAACAACAATATTTTCATGAAGGACTTGGGCAATTTTCCTGTGAAATTCAATATGCTGAACACTGCATTCAGGCAACGTTAAGTGTATTTGAGCCAACAGAAACACCATTTAAATAACCACAAAGAATTAGGAATACATTGTGACAAGACGAATTTTAGTAACAGGTTCAAGTCGAGGAATTGGGAAAGCAATTGCGTTACAACTTGCAAAGGCTGGTTTTGATGTAACTGTGCATGCACGTTCGCGTCAGGCAGAGGCTGAGCAAGTCGTACAAGAGATTCAAGCGTTAGGACAAAATAGTCATTATTTAATGTTTGATGTAAATGAACGCCAAACTGTTCAACAGATTTTGGAACAAGATGTAGAACAGCACGGCGGATTCTATGGTGTTGTACTCAATGCAGGTCTTACTCATGATGGAGCTTTTCCTGCACTCACCGATCAAGATTGGGATGAAGTGATTTCGACTTCCCTAGACGGTTTTTATAACGTATTAAAACCATTAGTTATGCCAATGATTCATTTGCGTAAAGGTGGTCGTATTGTCACCTTATCTTCGGTTTCTGGGATTATGGGTAACCGTGGTCAGGTCAACTATAGTGCTGCAAAAGCAGGATTGATTGGTGCGACCAAAGCTTTGGCACTCGAATTGGCAAAGCGAAAAATTACCGTGAACTGTGTAGCCCCTGGACTGATTGAAACTGAAATGGTCACCGATGAAGTTAAAGAACATGCGCTTAAAATGATTCCATTGCAACGCATGGGACAGGTCGATGAAGTGGCGAGCGTAGTAAAATTCTTATGTTCAGACGAAGCCTCTTATATAACCCGACAGGTTATCTCTGTGAATGGGGGGCTCATTTAATGAAACGTGTGGTTGTAACGGGAATGGCTGGGATTACCTCTTTAGGTGAAACCTCCGATGAGATCTTTGCTCGATTTGACGCTGCCAAAAGCGGTATACGCTATATGCCAGAGTGGGAGCAATATGTTGACCTTCGGACCAAGCTTGGTGGGCCTGTTGAAACATTCCATGTTCCAAAACATTTTAACCGTAAGGTTACGCGTGGGATGGGACGTGTAGCGCTTATGTCTGTAGTTTGTGCCGAAACTGCTTTACAAAATGCTGGTTTGCTTGGGCATGAAATTTTGTCTAGTGGCGAAGCTGGTGTTGCTTTTGGTTCCTCTGCGGGTAGTGTAGAGGCCGTAGGTGAGTTTGCCAGCATGTTGCTTCATCAGAGCATGAGTAAGATTAATGCAACAACCTATATTCGCATGATGGCTCACACAAGTGCAGTGAACATGACCGTATATTTTGGTCTAAAAGGCTTAACTTTACCGACCTCAAGTGCATGTACCTCTGGTTCTATGGCCATTGGTCAAGCCTATGAAGCGATTAAATATGGTAAACAACAGGTCATGATTGCGGGTGGTGCTGAGGAACTCAGTGCAGCAGGTGCAGCGGTTTTTGATGTATTGTTCGCGACCAGTGGCATGAATGACCAACCAGAAAAAACACCACGTCCATTTGATGCGAAGCGAGATGGGTTGGTGATTGGTGAAGGGGCAGGTTGTTTAATTTTAGAAGAATACGAATATGCCAAAGCTCGAGGTGCTCATATCTATGCAGAGGTGATTGGCTACGGTAGCAATACCGATGGGCAACATGTAACAAAACCAGACGCCGAGATGATGGGGCGCTGTATGCAATTGGCACTTAAAGATGCATCTGTAGAAGCTAAAGACATCGCTTATGTGAATGCGCACGGCACTTCAACTGATCAGGGTGATGTGGCTGAAAGTCAGGCGACAGCAACAGTTTTGGGGCGTAAACCGATCAGCTCTTTAAAAAGCTACTTTGGACATACGCTGGGGGCGTGTGGAGCTATTGAAGCTTGGCTGAGCATTGAAATGATGAATCGTGGCCGCTTCATTCCAACTTTAAACCTAGATGAAATAGACCCATTGTGCGGTGATCTCGATTATATCGTTCAGCAACCGAGAACTTTGGATGCTGACATTATTATGAGCAATAACTTTGCTTTTGGCGGAATAAATACTTCGCTTATTTTTAAACGTGTTAAACAATAAGGAACACAACAATGTTAAATAAAAAACTTTTATTTGTAGCAATGCTAAGTGCGGGTTTTACTGCCACTGTTCAGGCTGGAGATGAAGTACATCAGTTAAATTTTAAAGAAGCTGTAGACCGTGCAGTTGCAGATGGAACTTTAGATGGTTCAGTAAAGTTTTATTTAAAGGGTACAAAGTCTGGCGGTAAAATTATTCAAAAAGATGCGGTAACCAATAAAAAGACCAATGGTTTTGGTAAGTCAGCAGCAACGTCTTGTGACTGGGTTTTGCGTTCAGCACTGATCCAAATGCAAAACAATGCTAAAGCACAAGGTGCAAACGCTGTTACCAATATTGTGAGCTATTTTAAAGCCAATGAAACCACAAGTACCACGACTTACGATTGCTATAAAGGTGCCATGATGGCGGGTGTTACCTTAAAAGGCGACGTGGTTAAATTCTAATTAATTTTAAATAAGGTCGGGATAATGTCTAAACGTAATATTGAAGTCTATACACAGACATTGTCCCAGCTTCTTTTAAAATCTAAACAAGATTTCCCAGACTTTCGCACATTTAATCATTATAAAAAACAGCAAATACATAATATTAGAAATGAGCTGATAGCACAGAAATTACAAATTACAATAACGGATTTAGCGTTTGCAAAGCATGAGCAGGGCAAACCATATTTATTGAATCACGATTTCGATTTTAATCACTCTCATAGCCAACAATATTATGCTTTAGCGATGAGTCAGCAGGTTAAAGATATAGGCGTAGACGTTGAAGACCTAGATCGTAAAGTACGTTTGGAAGCATTAGCTCAGCATGCATTTCATCCCGATGAATATGCAACATGGCAAAGTCTAGAACAAGACAGAGAATATTGGTTTAAAGTCTGGACAACTAAAGAGGCTGTTCTAAAAGCTTCAGGTCTCGGCATCCGCCTAGATTTAAATACTTTAAATACCCAAGCACATCCTACAGACCGTGGCGGAATATGTTCTCATGCACTTATTGGGACATTTGCTTATCAAAACTTCGTTGTAGGCAATATGATGCTAACAGTGGCATGGCGCTCAGAATTATCTTGCCGTGGTTTTCAGTTTCCTACTATTCAGCTTCATTCACTTGATGGTGAGTCCGCCAAATAGCACATATAAAAAAACCGCGAATTACGCGGTTTTTTTAGTTTAAAGCAAGCTATAAAATTAAGCTTGACCTTCAACAGCTTGAGCACGTTGCATATTCGCTTCGAACTCTGCATCAAAGTTGATTGGAGTAAGAAGTAACTGTGGGAAGCTACCTTTAGTCACTAAATCATTTACCGCTTCACGTAAGAACGGGAACAAAATATTTGGGCAATAAGCGCCTAAAATATACGGTAAGCGATCTTCTTCAACGTTATCAATCAAGAAAATACCTGATTGAGTGATATCTACAATGAACGCTGTTTCGTTGTCGT
Source organism: Acinetobacter calcoaceticus ANC 3811 (assembly GCF_000399665.1). Lineage (GTDB taxonomy): Bacteria > Pseudomonadota > Gammaproteobacteria > Pseudomonadales > Moraxellaceae > Acinetobacter > Acinetobacter calcoaceticus_B. The sequence continues at coordinate 2,437,504 of NZ_KB976986.1, read as the reverse complement.
TATCGGCTTGCACCACAACTTTTAAAGAAACTTCAAAATGAGTTGGATCAATTTTTTCTGCAGCAGAAGAAAGATTGATATTGAGTTCAGGTTGCCATTGTTTAGTAAAAACCTGCGCCCCAGGAACCTCAAAAGAAATATCTTTTGTATAAATACGCTCTAAAGCTAATTGTGGTTGAACTTGTTGTTCTTCGCTCATTGTTTTTTCCTTAATATGGATGCGATGTTAAGCCAATAATTCGTCAAGTTTACCTTCACGCTCTAAAGCGTAAAGTTGGTCAAAACCGCCAATAAACTGATCGTTAATAAAAATTTGTGGGACAGTACGGTGATTAGTACGTTGCATTAATTCAACACGTACTTCTGGTGCTTCAACAGAAAGATTTACTTCTTTGTAAGCAACACCTTTACGCTCAAGTAACTGTTTAGCACGAACGCAATACGGGCATACAGAAGTTGAGTAAACAATGACATTTGCAGTCATAATAATTCTCCTTAAGCTTTTGGTTTGCTTTTAACAAGAGGTAAGCCTTGTGCTTTCCAGTTACTAATACCACCATCAAGACGATAGCTGTCATGGTGAGCAACTTTTTGCAAAGCACTACCAGCAACTTGCCCGAGGTTGCAAATAAATACTAATGGACGCTCACTTGCTTTTAATTCATCAGCATGACTTGCAATTTGGCTGAAAGGAATATTGCGGCTGCCACTAATATGACCTTCACGGAAATCTTTACTATCGCGCAAGTCGATGAGTATGGCATTTTTTGCTTTCACTAAAATACCAAGCGACTGTGGTGAAATTTTACGACCGTTACGTTGACCTTCGAAAATGAAGAACAACACGACCAAGACTCCGAGCGTACCAAACAAAATGGGGTGATTCCCCATAAACTCTAACCAGCGTTCCACAAGTCACCTAAAAAAAATTAAAAACAAAATTGACCTAGAGTATAGCGTATATAGATGGTGATCAAAATCACCACTTCAAGGGCAAAGCGGACAGAAAATTAGTTTTTTTGCTGTGCTTCTTGAATCTCATCATTTAAACGCAAAAAGCTATCTAGGCGCCGTGGTAAAATTTCACCAGATTCTACAGCGTGTTTTAACCCACAGTTCTTTTCATGAGTATGGGTACAATTACGGAATTGGCAAGAACCCAAATGTGCTTCAATTTCTGGAAAGCCCATACGAATTTTTTCTAAATCAAGATGCCAAAGTCCAAACTCACGAATTCCCGGTGAATCGATTAACGCACCATTTTTACCGAAATTCATTAAACGTGTAGATGTTGTTGTGTGCTGACCGAGGGCAGAGTTTTCAGAAATAATATTTGTTTTCTGCTCTGCATCTGGAATAAGCACATTAATTAAAGAGCTTTTTCCTACACCCGATTGTCCAACGAAAGCTACTGTTTCACCATCTAAACGTTCAGATAAAACAGAGATATCTCCCTGTTTAGACTGACAAATCATCACCTCATAACCCAAAGTTTTATATTCTTCTAATAGGGTAAGAATTGGGTCATTTTCAGTGAGCAAATCCGATTTATTTAAGACTAAAAGTGCGGGAATGTTAGCGTCTGCACAAGCTACTAAATAACGGTCGATTAATGTCGGAGCTGGCTCAGGAAGGGGAGAAAATACAATTACAATCAAACTGATATTTGCTGCAACTGGTTTAACCTTGTGATAACGGTCTGGGCGGGTAAGCAACGAGTTGCGTGGATGAATAGCAGTAATAATGCCTAAACCCGTGTTTGGGTCAGCTTGCCATTTAACTCGGTCACCAGTCACAAGTAACTCAAGGTTTGTTCGAGTATGACAGCGCCATACGCTTTTGAGCTCGATAGGTTTCCAGAAAGGTTCTGGCTCTCCTTCGGCAACTTGAGGTTTTTCTGGGTGATGCTCAGGTACGGAGAGTGCCTGTACTTCGAGTTGGCGGCCATAATGTTGTACAACGAGTCCGTCCAGATCTTGTGAAGTATCTGCCTCTTCTTGGCGAGTTTTGTGCTGTTTTTCAATACGACGTTGCTGTTGTTCAGTTAAACGACGCTTACGAATTAAAGCCATTCATATCCCAAAAAAACCACTGTTTGAAGATGGCAAAAATAGCATGAAGCGGCTATAGAATTACAGCGCAGATGCAAGAAATTTGCTACTATTGATGTTTTTACGGCATTTAGAACGTACATACATGAGCAGTACTTTAAATACACGATTAATTTGGATTGATCTGGAAATGACCGGTTTAGATACCGATAATGACCAAATTATTGAAATCGCAACAATTATTACAGATGATCATTTAAATGTACTTGCCGAAGGTCCGGTTTTAGCCGTTCATCAGCCTGACCGTATTTTAAATGCAATGGATGAGTGGAATACTCGCCAACATGGGCAATCTGGGTTGGTTGAACGAGTTCGTCGCAGCAAATTAACCGCTCGTGATGCTGAGTTACAGACTTTAGAATTCCTAAAAAAATGGGTTAATCCAAAAGTTTCACCGATGTGCGGTAACTCGATCTGTCAGGATCGCCGTTTCTTACATCGTCTTATGCCTGAACTAGAGCAGTATTTCCACTATCGTAATCTTGATGTATCTACGGTAAAAGAACTCTCAAAACGCTGGCGCCCTGAAATCATGAGCGGTCTGAAAAAGAATGCATCGCATTTGGCAATGGATGATATTCGTGACTCGATTTCTGAGTTGAAATACTACCGTGAATATTTCTTTATCATGAACACTGACGGTAAAGATTAATAATTTTGCCCGCGTGATATGAAAGGGGGCTATTGCCTCCTTTTTTATTGTTTAAAGGGGATTGTTACAATAATGCCGATCGCTTGATTTGGCTTTCATATTCATTTTGCTTAAAATGATGTTTTAAATTTTTTATTATAAAAAGAGAGCATTTATGCAAAGTAATAACCCGATACTGACCCGTGTTGAAACGGTCAGTGACTATAGTCAACCGATGACTGTGCAAGGTGCGATTCAAAAATCTATTATGCTGACAGTCATTGCAGCGACTGTGGGCATTGCTTTATTTTTATACGCAGCTTTTACTGCAAATGTTGGTATTGCTTACGCCGCTTCAATTGTTGGTGCAATTGGTGGATTGGTTTTAGCTTTGATTGCCACATTTAAACCAACCACTGCACCGACCTTGGCAATTCCTTATGCACTTTTTGAAGGCGCATTTTTAGGTGGTATTTCTTTTACTTTTCAAATGAAATACCCAGGTGTACCGTTACAGGCCTTACTTGCCACTTTCGTGACAACATTAGTCATGTTTGGTCTCTATAAATTCAAGATTGTACGTGCAACTGAAAAATTTAAGTCAGTTGTGATTTCTGCATCTCTGGCTATTTTTCTTGTATTTATTGTGCAGATGATCATGCGTTTAGCGTTTGGTTCAAGCATTCCTTATATTTTTGAAAGTAACTGGTTAGGCATTGGCTTTGCTGCATTTATTGCTGTGATTGCATCACTTAACCTGATTTTAGATTTTGATTTAATTGAAACCAACGCAGCTTACGGTGCTCCAAAGTTTATGGAGTGGCTGTGTGGAATTGCATTACTCTCAACTTTAGTTTGGATGTATATCTCATTTTTACGTTTGATTGGTTTGTTATCTGACGACTAAGATTGTGTTCACCTAGAAGTCGCTCCTTATGAGGAGCGATTTTTTTTCGTGCGATTTTTGAAAAAAGATGCATTATGCAATTTCGAAAAACGTTGAATATTGGCATTATGCTTGAAATTGTTTTGAGTGAGATCGGCATGACACAAGGACTTTTAGCAGGTAAACGCTTTTTGATTGCAGGCGTTGCTAGTAAATTATCAATTGCTTTTGGTATTGCCCAAGCATTACACCGCGAAGGTGCAGAGCTTGCGTTTACTTATCCAAACGAAAAATTAAAAAAACGTGTGGATGACTTTGCTGAGCAATTCGGTTCTAAGCTTGTGTTTCCATGTGATGTAGCAGTTGATAGTGAAATTGACAATGCATTTGCAGAACTTGCAAAACATTGGGACGGTCTTGATGGCGTAGTTCACTCTATTGGCTTTGCTCCTGCACATACGCTTGATGGTGACTTTACTGACGTGACTGACCGTGATGGTTTTAAAGTTGCTCATGACATCAGCGCATACAGCTTTATTGCGATGGCTCGCGCTGCAAAACCATTGTTACAAGCTCGCCAAGGTTGTTTATTGACTTTGACTTACCAAGGTTCTGAGCGCGTTATGCCTAACTATAACGTTATGGGCATGGCAAAAGCTTCTTTAGAAGCGGGTGTTCGCTACTTGGCATCAAGCTTGGGTGTTGACGGTATTCGTGTGAACGCGATTTCTGCAGGTCCAATTCGTACATTGGCTGCTTCTGGTATCAAATCTTTTCGTAAGATGTTAGATGCTAATGAAAAAGTTGCTCCGTTAAAACGTAATGTGACCATTGACGAAGTGGGTAATGCAGCATTATTCCTTTGTTCGCCATGGGCTTCAGGTATTACTGGTGAAATTCTATATGTAGATGCTGGTTTCAATACTGTAGGTATGAGCCAATCTATGATGGATGATGAATAAGTTTTAAAATTTATTCAGCCATAAAAAAGCCGTAGTTGAAGGACTACGGCTTTTTTAATTGGTGCAAGTTATTGAGGAAGTTCTTTTACAGGTGAACCACCTAAAGCTTGCATGAGGGTGACATAAGCGTTGTATTGGCTTTGCTTGGTTTCAACAAGACTTAACCGTGCAGTACGTGTGGTTTGTTGAGCATCAAGAAGCGTCTTTAATGCAACAGCGCCATAGCGGTAACGGACTTCAGTTAAACGTTCAGTTTTTTCTGCAAGTTCAACATTACGTTCTTGTAGTGCTACTTGTTTATCGAGTTCGGTACGACTCGATAAAGCATTTTCTACGTCAGCAAAAGCCTGATAAAGCGTTTGACGATATTGAATAATCGCTTTTTCATAATCCAGATTGCTAATCGCGATATCCTTCTTCATATCGTTATATTGCAAAAATGGTAAGCTTAAACTTGCACCAAGCGTCAGGGCAGGGTTACGTAACAGTTCTGTCAACGATGTACTGCTTGAGCCCAAACTACTGGTTAAGCTAATCGATGGATAGTAGCTCGCCTTAGTAGCATCTTTAGTCGCGAGTGCTTTTTTCAAACGAAGCTCAGAGGCTTGTAAATCGGGACGACGCGATAAAATATCAGCGGGTAAGCCCGCACCAATTACCGGCAGTGCATTGCGTGGTAAACGTTTAGGCTCTTGAATATTTAACTGTTGCAATGGTTCATGTAATAGCACTGCAATAGCCGTTCGTGTTTCAACCAATTGTTGTTCAATCTGGCTTAAACTCGCTTTCTGGCTTTGTACCGATTGTTCTGCTTGAGTCAGATCTACACCTGAAACTGCGCCAGCTTTATATTGAATCTGTACCAAGTCATAAAGCTTCTGAGAAGTTGCTAGACTTTGCTGTGCAGTTGTATAACGCTCATTTAAATAACCAAGTTGCCAATAGAGTTTGGCAGTGGTGGCAATTAAACTTTGCCCAGTGGCTTGTAGATCTTGTTCAGTTGCTAAAGCTTCCCATTTACTTGCTTCGGTTTGGCGTGCAAGCTTGCCAAACAAGTCAAGCTCATAGCTTACACCCGCACTCATTGATAGACCTTTAGAGCTATCATCTCCCGAATTTAAATCGAAAGAATGTCCTGTAGAAACACTAGAGCTGGTACGTAAACCTTGTTTGTTTGCAGTTAGATCAGCTTGTAGACGTGCTTGCTTCAATGCAATTCCGGCAACTGCTAAATCACTGTTACGCTCTAATACATTGCTTACGAGCTGATTAAGCTGTGCATCGCCAAAAAGCGTCCACCACCGATCAGAATATTGATCGGCAGACATGGTTTTTGCTTTGGTGGCATCATACTGAAAACTACCCGGAACTTGTACCACAGGTGTTTCATAAGGGGTTTTTACTACAGCTGCACATCCTACAAGAGAACCCGTGAGAAGAAGTGCTGTGCTGAGTTTAGTCATAGAGAAAGACATGCAATTTTCCTTATTCTCGAGATAGTGCGGCAACAGGGTCAAGTTTCGCGGCATTCTTGGCAGGCAAGAAACCAAAAACGACACCAATCAGTGTTGAACAGACAAATGCTGCAATAATAGAAGTGCTTGAATAAGCCACGCTAAAGTTACCGCCAGCAAATTTATTAATAAGTTGTCCAAGGCCAAGCGACAGTAAGACGCCAAGCACACCACCAATTAAACACACTAAAATTGCTTCAATCAGGAATTGCTGCAAAATGTCACTTTGTCTCGCGCCCACAGCCATACGCACGCCAATTTCTTGAGTACGTTCAGTCACCGAAACCAACATAATATTCATCACCCCGATACCACCAACCACCAGTGAAATTACGGCAATTGCTGAAACCAGAAGGGTCATCGTACTGGTTGTTTTCTCGATGGTTTGACGGATACTGTCACTGTTCATGGTGAAAATATCTTGTGCACCGTGGCGCTGAGTTAATAAGTTTACAATCGCATTTTCCGCGGCTGTAGTTGAATATTTGTCATTAATGCGAATCACGATATTACGGACATGGGCTTGACCTAACATACGGCTCATGACCGTGGTATAAGGCATATATACATTTAATGTATCATCTGAACCCATTCCACTGGTTTGAGGTTCTACAATTCCGATAATTCGGGCCGGTACACTACCAAGTAACACCACTTGTCCAATTGGGTTAGTACCATCACTAAAGAATTGTTTTTGTGTATTGGTATCAATCACTACATCTTGTGAACGATCACGCACACTACGTTGGTCAAAAGTTTGGCCATCTTTAAAGACTAAACCTTTTACATCGAAATAATCGTTACTCACACCGTTAATGGTCGCGTTTGCTTCATTTTGTTGATAACGAATGGTTTTAGATGTACTAACGATTGGACTGACTGCACTCACATAGGGTTGAGTTATTAACGCATCTGCATCGGCAGGAACCAATGTTTTAAAATTGGCTGTTTTAGAGTTATCACCAAATCCTTTCCCCTGAAACACCGTAATCGTATTGGTGCCGAGGCCGCTAATATTGCTTAAAATTTGTTGCTGAGAACCTTTACCTAGGGCGACCACGGTAACAACAGATGCAATACCAATAATGATCCCAAGCATGGTTAAAAAAGTACGCATGCGATGAGCATTCATAGACAGTAAAGCCATTTGAAAAGCTTCGGATAGACGGTCTAAAGTAGAACGCCATGCAGAAATACTTTTGCCTTTCTTCTGTTTGCCTTGCAAGGCTGGAGCGGCATCTGGATCAGAATTGCCTGATTCGGCAGCTTGATCAGGAACATTAGGACGGTCACTAATAATTTCTCCGTCACTAATTTCGATAATACGCGTCGCATTTTTTGCAACTTGCATATCATGAGTGACTAAAATAATAGTGTGACCTGCGGCATTGAGTTCACGCAAAATACGCATCACCTCAACACCACTATGAGAGTCGAGAGCGCCTGTCGGTTCATCCGCAAGGATAACGTCACCGCCATTCATAAGGGCACGAGCAATAGAAACACGTTGCTGCTGACCACCCGAGAGTTGGCTTGGTCTATTAAGTGTTTTAGTGCCTAACCCTAATTCGGTCAGTAGAGCTGTTGCACGTTGTTTACGCTCAGAAGGGGTAACACCAGCATAAACAGCTGGAACTTCAACGTTACCCTCAGCAGATAAGTCACCCAGTAAATGGTAGCGCTGGAAAATAAAACCAAAATATTCACGGCGTAGTCGAGCGAGTTGATCTGGTTCGAGTTTACCGGTCTCTTGTCCACTAACTTTGTAACTACCACTCGTAGGGCGGTCTAAACAGCCCAAAATATTCATGAGTGTTGACTTACCAGAACCAGACTGACCGACAATGGCAACCAGTTCGCCTTCATAAATGGTAAGGTCAATGCCTTTTAAAATTTGTATCGTGCTTTCGCCAGCAGGGAATTCCCGGACTAGATTGCTGACTTCAAGCAAAGCTTGTTTTGTCATGCTTACATTCCCATTGGGCCACTACGGCGACGGTTATTACTACTATTAGCTGATGCAGCAGAAGTATCTGCACTATCGGCAATCACAACTTGATCACCTTGTTTTAAGCCCGAAAGAACTTGCGCATTTACACGGTTGTTAATGCCAACCAAAATTTGAGTTGGTTTAGTTGTACCATCGGCTTGTAATATACGTACTACGCTTAACGTTAATTGACCTTGTTCAATTAACTGTTTTTGCTCAGCAGTTAAATTTAAGCGTTCTAAACGTGCTCCATTGCCTTGATGTTTTCGTTCCGCGCTTGGAGTAGAGCTTGCTTTGTTTGTTGATTGACCAGATTTTCTTTGACCTGAAAATTGTTTAGAGCTAAGTGCTGACGACGGAACGAGTAGAGCATTTTTAGCTGAGTTTAATACGATATAAACTTGTGCAGTCATATCAATACGCAATTTACCATCGGTATTTGGCACATCGAATAGGGCATTATAGTAAACAGCTGAACTCGTAGTTGAACTTGTTGTGCTGTTCGAATCACTAGAAATAGAGTCTGGAGCAGGTTCAATCTGACGTAAGGTTGCGTAACGCTTAGTGTCTTCACCTAAAGTAGTGAAATAAACCTGTTGGCCTTTCTCAACTTTCATAATGTCAGCTTCACTGACCTGTGCCTTGATCGTCATGTTTTGTAATTTTGCAATTTTGACAATTGTTGGCGCACTTTGATTGGCGTTTACTGTTTGACCTTCTTCGGTCACAATTGCGACAACCGTACCATCTGTTGGAGCAACAATGCGCGTATAACCAATATTGGTTTGCGCCGTAGATTTTGTGACTTTTGCAGATTCGATTTGTGCATCTAACGCTTTGATTTGTGCTTGAGCTGTTTTATAGCTTGCCTCAGCCGATTCTAAATCTGCGCGTGGTGTTGCATCTTGCGCATACATTTGTTGCTGACGGCGGTATTCAAGTTGTTTTTCATTCAAAGAAGCAACTTGTTGAAGGCGCTGTGCTTCTAAATTTTTAATATTTGCATCAGAGGTTTTTAAACTATTTTCTTGGGTCGTCGAGTCAATTTGCGCAATGAGTTGACCTTGCTTAACCTGATCGCCAAGCTGCACGTACATCTTTTTAACCTGACCAGATACCTGTGCACCAACACTAATCAGTTTGGTTGCATCAAGTGTACCCGTTGCAAGTACATTATTTTCAATATCCCCGCGCGTTACCTCGGCAGTAATATATTGTGGCTGTTGCTGTTTTGGCTTGAAAAACTTCCAAGCTAATAGAGCGATAATGACTATACAGACGATGATAATAACAAGTTTGATTGGCTTTATTTTTGGCATGGCGAGAGGTCGAAAAGTTCAAAATTTAATTTAGTATAAAAGCGAAATGAGGATAAAACGTGAATTTTTATGATATTTCAGGAATGAAGAAAAATGATTCAGCCGAATCACTGTAGAAATAATGTTTTCCCACATAATTCAGCAATCGCTTGCTGCATTAAATGTTCTGCATTTTCGTTCGACATTCCTTTAATTGCTGCATCAATTTGCAATAGAAGGGTAGACCAGCCTAAAAACTGTTGTGGATTTAATCTTCTCAAAGCTTGTTGATATAATCCAACCTTAGTTTTCCAGATGCCAAGTTGCAAGGCATTATGAGGCTGTTCAAACAATTGCATCAACAAGCGCATTTCTTTACTTAAAGTCCATAAAATCAGACTATCTGGTTCGCCTGCTGCGATTAAATATTGAAAAATCTTAATAGATTGTCCAAGGTTGCCTTCTAATAACGCATCACTTAAATCATAAGTGGTATAGCGTGATTGATCTTGTAGGCAGGCATATAATTGTTCAATTTGAATTAGTTGTTGGTCTGGAAATGTATCTCTTACACGCATCAAGCTATTTTTAGCTGCAAGCAAATTGTGCTCATGATGTTGCATTAACCATTGCCAAGCATCGTTGTCTAGCTGGATTTCAAGCTTTTCTGCTTCTACGTTTAAAATACGTTGACGGTCTTGTGGATAATTTGCTGTTAGGGCGACGACAACCCCATTTGCTTCAACAACTTGGAAAAAAGCAGACTTTAAACTACTACTATCTTGCTTGGGTAACACAATTAACAGCAGGTTATGTTCATTATGTTGTATATAACTTTTAAGCTGTTTTAAGCCATTCGCATCAGGTTTTATATTGCCGTGTACTTCAATAGCAAGCTGCTGAGAAAATAAAGATAAGCTATTAAGTGCATTAAAGACATTTTTCCAGTCGCTTACGCTACTAATATCATAGCGCTGTCTTTCAACTTCTTGTTGTTGCCAGCTTTTGCGAAAAGCATCTAATAAATTTTGTTCTAATAAAGGCTCTTGGCCATGCAAAATCCACGCACCCCGAGCTTCCGGAGTACGTTTTAAGGCTTGTAAATAGTCAATTTTCATTGCTGGCAAAAATACCGATTAAGGCTGAGCTTTTGGTAAGCGATTTGCTGAAATCTGACGAGTAATTTGCTGTGCAATATCATCAATTACAATGCGTCGTAAGTAACTTTCTTGCTGATTTTCAGTATTGACTGTTGCCAAGTCATATTGATAACTACGAGATGCAGTTAATGAGCGTGGTTCAGTAATTTTATTACCCTGACGATCTTCAATCTGGAAGGTTACGGTCAAACGTAATAATACTTCAGTTAGTTTTCCGTTTAAAAGCTGACGACGTGGTGTGTACTCTAAAACACGAAGTACATAGGCATCATTATCATTGCTGAGTTGAACACCATTGGCAGCTAAATACACTTTTAACTGCGTTTCCAAATCATCAGTTTTAGCTGGTAACTCAAGGCTTAACTTTTTATAAACAAGCGGAGTCGCAGTCGGGTTAGTTCCTTTTAAATGAAATCCACACCCGACTAAGCCTGCACTAAGGCCTAAGGTTAAAACAACAGCGGCTAAACGTTTGGCAAAGTGCATGCTTGATCCTCTCATTAATAACTTTAATTAAACCACGAGGTTAACGAGTTTATTTGGAACCACAATTTCTTTTTTTGTTGGTCCGGTTAAGAATTGTTGAACTTCTGGTAGAGCTTTAGCTTGAGCTAAGAGATCTTCCTTAGAAATATCAACAGAAACTTCAAGTTTACCGCGAAGTTTACCGTTAACCTGTACAACAATCGTTTGCGTATTACGTGTTAATGCAGAAGCATCAACTTCAGGGAAAGTTGCTTCCGTAACATCTGTGCCGAATTGAGCCAATAAAGTTTGGCTTAAATGCGGTGCAAAAGGTTCGAGCAAAGTTAAAAGTGTGGTGATCGCTTCACGTTCTACAGCAATGTCATTGTCATCTTTTGCTTCAAACTTGTTGCTTGCGTTTAACAACTCCATTAAAGCAGCAATGGCAGTATTGAATGCATGACGACGTTCAATATCATCACTTACTTTTTGAATGGTTTCGTGTGTTTTACGACGTAAATCTTGAGCGTCTTTAGACAAATTAGCTGCATCAATCGTAGAAGCTGAGTTGCCTTTTTCAAGGAAGCCAGCAACAAGGCGCCATACACGTTTCAAGAAACGGTTTGCACCTTCAACACCTGCATCAGACCATTCTAAAGATTGATCTGGTGGTGCAGCAAACATCATGAATACACGAGCAGTATCTGCACCGTATTGATCAATAATCGCTTGTGGGTCGATACCGTTGTTTTTCGACTTAGACATTTTTTCTTGTCCGCCGATTACAACTTCTTGGCCGTCACCTGAATATTTTGCAGAAAGAATACGACCTTTTTCATCGCGTTCTAATTCAATATCAGCTGGGTTGAACCAAGTTTTCTTGCCATTTTCTGCTTCACGGTAGAACGTATCTGCAAGCACCATGCCTTGAGTTAACAAGTTCGTAAATGGTTCGTTACCTTGTACAACACCTTCGTCACGCATTAATTTGTGGAAGAAACGTGCATAAAGTAAGTGAAGAATTGCGTGTTCAACACCACCAATGTATTGGTTCACAGGAAGCCAGTTTTGAGCAGCTTCAGGTTTAACTAGACCGCCAGTAAAGTCTGGAGATGCATAGCGTGCATAGTACCAAGATGACTCTACGAAAGTATCTAAAGTATCTGTTTCACGGCGTGCATCGCCGCCACAACATGGACATTTAGTTTCGTAGAATTCAGGCATTTTATTAAGCGGGTTACCTGAACCATCTGGAACAACGTCTGTTGGTAATACAACTGGAAGCTGATCTTCAGGAACTGTGACTTGACCACAAGTATCACAGTTAATCATTGGAATTGGACAACCCCAGTAACGTTGACGAGAAACACCCCAGTCACGTAAGCGGAATTGAACTTTAGAATTTGCTAAATTGTGTGGTTCTAATTTTGTAAGGAAAGCATCAAAAGCAGCTTGGAATTCTAAGCCGTCAAACTCGCCAGAGTTAACAAGTTTACCTTCTTTAGAACCGTACCATTCTTGCCATTCAGTTGCAGAGTAGTCTGCATCGTCAGCACCTTTGGCATCAATCACTTGTTTAATTGGTAAATTGAACTTGTTAGCAAATTCAAAATCACGTTCGTCATGTGCCGGTACAGCCATTACTGCGCCAGAACCATAAGACATCAATACGTAGTTTGCGATCCAGACAGGAAGTTCTTCACCAGTTACAGGATGTTTTACAAACAAGCCTGTTGCCATACCTTTTTTCTCGGCTGTGGCTAAGTCAGCTTCTGCAACTGAACCCATGCGGCATTCTTCGATAAATGCAGCCAATTCAGGGTTATTTTCAGCAGCTTTAAGCGCAAGAGGGTGTTCTGCTGCAACAGCAACGTATGTCACACCCATTAGAGTGTCAGCACGAGTTGTATAAACTGTTAATGCATCTGCATAGACTTCAGTATTGCTCGACGGGAAAGTAATTTCCATACCTGTAGAGCGACCAATCCAGTTACGTTGCATGGTCAACACTTGTTGAGGCCAGCCATCTTGTAAGGTGTCTAGGTCGTCTAATAATTCTTGTGCATAGTCCGTAATACGGAAGTAGTACATTGGAATATCGCGTTTTTCTACCAATGCACCTGAGCGCCAACCACGACCATTTTCAACTTGTTCGTTTGCCAAAACTGTTTGGTCAACCGGATCCCAGTTTACTGTTGAAAGTTTACGGTAGATCAGGCCTTTTTTATAAAGCTGAACAAATAACCACTGTTCCCAGTGATAATACTCTGGTGTACAAGTCGCAAATTCACGATCCCAGTCTACAGAGAGACCCAATTTTTTTAATTGGTCACGCATGTAGGCAATGTTTTCAAATGTCCATTTTGCCGGAGCAACTTTATGGGCAATTGCTGCGTTTTCAGCAGGTAGACCGAATGCATCCCAACCCATAGGTTGTAATACAGTTTCACCTTTTAAACGGTAAAAACGGCTAATTACATCGCCAATTGTATAGTTACGCACATGCCCCATATGCAGCTTGCCGCTTGGGTAAGGAAACATTGACAGGATGTAGCGATGTTTACCTTCGACAGTGTCGGCAACTTTAAAGACTTTACGATTTTCCCAATCTTGTTGAACTGATGGTTCAATCGTGTTTGCTTGATATTCGGGGTCAATGTGAGAAATAGTCATAGACGTAAGCTATACAACGAAAATTGAAATGAAAGATTGCTGCACAGCATAGCGCAAAATAACAGGAAATGTCAGTTTTTAGATCAGGATTTTATCTTTTAATATGAGCAATAACATTTCTCAATTTATTCTTCTTTATTTTAAATAATAGAAGAGTGATGAAAATATTCATCACTCTCATTTTACTTATCGTGGTGTGGGAGTGGATGGGGCTGATGTAGCAGGTGGAATAGCAGCTGCGGGTGCATTTTTTTCCTGTGCGACGTTAGTTGCCTCTTGCACTACTTTATCTGTTTTATCTTGAGATTGTTGTTCTGGGGCGGGTGTCGAATTTTTTACGGATGACTGGCTGCCATAAGTTGAAACTTTGTTCAAATGTTTTGCACTCTTAGGTGGTGGAGTAGTCGTGTAATGGGTGGAGCCACTTTTATCCATCCATTTATAATATTGCTGTGCCTGACTTTGGCTTGAGTAAATTAAAATTGCTGTTGTAAGTGCTGTGTATAATCTTGTTTTTAAATAAGATAAATTCATATCGGATATTCCCAAAAGAAAGCTGGCTATATTTAAATAAAGTTCATAAATAAGCAATTTACAATGCATGGTTTTATATAAAGAAGAATAATTATTTTTAATAAATAAAGGTTAGAACTACCAAATTTACGATTTAATTTTAGATTAAAAAAGAAGCAGCTAAAAATTTTTATGGAAAAACCTTTTCTTTAATCTTGACTTTAGTGAATTAAACAACAAAAATGCTCCTTTAGTTTTATATGCGATTATTTGATCACCCTTCGAATAACCGTCATGTTTTGTAATAGACATTCTCTCTAGCCGAGAGATTGATTTTACTTAAAGTATGTATATCCAGACATGCTTTATTAATGTTAAAAAAGCTTATACGGCTGAAAAACAGAAATTTTTCTATTGCAACGAAAACTAGACAATATGTGTGCTATAACAGTGCAGACAATTCAATGAATGAAACACTATTTGTGCCTTCCATAAATAGTGATAAAGATTTTAGGGTGAATCACGTTGGAACTTTTATCTGGTGGTGAAATGCTCGTTCGTGCTCTTGCGGACGAAGGCGTTGAACATGTTTTTGGTTATCCAGGCGGCGCTGTATTACATATTTATGACGCGCTATTTCAACAAGACAAAATTAATCATTACCTCGTACGTCATGAACAAGCTGCTGGTCATATGGCAGATGCTTACTCACGTGCTACAGGTAAGACTGGCGTAGTACTGGTCACTTCTGGACCTGGCGCAACTAATACTGTGACTCCAATTGCAACAGCTTATATGGACTCAATCCCAATGGTGATTTTGTCTGGCCAGGTTGCATCACATCTTATTGGTGAAGACGCTTTCCAAGAAACTGATATGGTCGGTATTTCACGTCCTATCGTGAAGCACAGCTTCCAAGTTCGTCACGCAAGCGAAATTCCTGCAATTATCAAAAAAGCATTTTATATTGCATCAAGTGGTCGTCCTGGCCCAGTTGTAGTCGATATTCCGAAAGATGCGACAAATCCTGCAGAAAAATTTGCGTACGAATATCCTGAAAAAGTGAAGATGCGTTCTTATCAGCCTCCTTCACGCGGTCATTCTGGTCAAATTCGCAAAGCGATTGATGAACTTTTAAGTGCAAAACGCCCTGTGATTTATACGGGTGGTGGTGTTGTTCAAGGTAATGCATCAGCATTATTGACTGAGCTAGCTCATTTACTTGGTTATCCAGTGACTAACACACTTATGGGTCTTGGTGGCTTCCCTGGCGATGATCCACAGTTCGTGGGCATGTTGGGAATGCACGGTACTTATGAAGCAAACATGGCGATGCATAATGCTGACGTCATTCTTGCAATTGGTGCTCGTTTTGATGACCGAGTAACCAATAATCCTGCAAAATTCTGTGTGAATGCAAAAGTTATTCATGTTGATATTGATCCGGCGAGCATTTCAAAAACGATCATGGCGCACATTCCGATTGTAGGGGCGGTTGAGCCTGTACTTCAGGAAATGTTGACGCAGTTGAAACAATTGAATGTGTCTAAGCCTAACCCTGAAGCAATTGCTGCATGGTGGGATCAAATTAATGAATGGCGTAAAGTTCATGGCTTGAAGTATGAAACACTAACTGATGGCACAATGAAGCCACAGCAAGTTGTTGAAGCTTTATATAAAGCGACTAATGGTGATGCCATCATTACTTCGGATGTGGGTCAGCACCAAATGTTTGGCGCGTTGTACTACAAGTACAAACGTCCGCGTCAATGGATTAACTCAGGCGGATTAGGCACCATGGGCGTAGGTCTACCTTATGCAATGGCAGCCAAGTTAGCTTTCCCAGATCAACAGGTCGTTTGTATTACCGGTGAAGCTTCAATCCAGATGTGTATTCAGGAGCTTTCAACTTGTAAGCAATACGGAATGAATGTGAAGATCTTGTGCTTGAATAACCGTGCTTTAGGTATGGTTAAACAGTGGCAAGATATGAACTATGAAGGTCGTCACTCAAGCTCATACGTTGAATCGTTACCTGACTTTGGCAAGTTAATGGAAGCTTATGGTCATGTTGGTATTCAAATTGATCATGCTGATGAACTAGAGTCGAAGCTTGCTGAAGCAATGGCGATTAATGATAAATGTGTATTCATTAATGTCATGGTTGATCGTACAGAACATGTTTATCCAATGCTGATCGCAGGTCAGTCCATGAAGGATATGTGGTTAGGGAAAGGGGAGCGTACATAATGAGACATATTATTTCTGTACTCGTTGAAAACGAAGCTGGTGCGCTTTCTCGTTTGGTAGGTTTATTCAGTCAACGTAACTATAACATTGAGACGTTGAATGTAGCCCCGACCGAAGACCCAACATTGTCACGTTTGACGTTAACGACTTATGGTGATGACCATAAGATTGAACAGATTACAAAGCAGCTCAACAAACTTGTTGAAGTTGTAAAAGTAGTAGATTTATCAGAAGGTTCACACATTGAGCGTGAACTGATGTTGATTAAAGTAAAAGCGTTAGGTGCTTCACGTGCTGAAATTAAGCGTACTGCGGATATTTTCCGTGCGCAAATTGTAGACGTGACACCAACTACCTATACCATTCAAATAGCAGGGACAACTGAAAAATTAGATGGTTTTATCGATGCACTTGCAGAAAACACTATTCTAGAAGTCGTTCGTTCAGGTGTATCTGGTATCGCCCGTGGCGAAAAAGTATTAGCCATTTAATTTTTTAAAAGTATTTTAGCGGAGAACACAAATGCAAATTTTTTACGATAAAGACTGTGACTTATCAATCATCCAAGGCAAGAAAGTAGCGATTGTTGGTTACGGCTCTCAAGGTCATGCTCATGCACTTAACCTTAAAGACTCAGGCGTAGACGTAACTGTAGGTTTACGTGCAGGTTCAGCTTCTTGGAAGAAAGCTGAAAATGCTGGTCTTAAAGTTGCAGAAGTGCCTGCTGCTGTTAAGCAAGCTGACCTCGTAATGATTTTGACTCCAGATGAATTCCAATCACAACTTTACCGTGACGTGATTGAGCCAAACATCAAAGAAGGTGCAACTCTTGCATTTGCTCATGGTTTCTCAATTCTTTATAACCAAGTTGTTCCACGTCAAGACTTAGATGTAATCATGGTTGCTCCTAAAGCACCAGGTCACACAGTTCGTTCTGAATACCAACGTGGTTCAGGTGTTCCTGACCTTATCGCAATTCACCAAGATGCTTCTGGTAATGCACGTAACGTTGCTCTTTCTTATGCTTCTGGCGTAGGTGGCGGCCGTACTGGTATTATCGAAACTTCATTCCGTGAAGAAACTGAAACTGACTTATTCGGTGAGCAAGCAGTTCTTTGTGGTGGTGCAGTTGAACTTGTGAAAATGGGCTTCGAAACTTTAGTTGAAGCTGGTTATGCACCAGAAATGGCTTACTTCGAATGTTTACACGAACTTAAATTGATCGTTGACTTGATGTTCGAAGGCGGTATCGCTGACATGAACTACTCAGTATCTAATAATGCTGAGTATGGTGAATATGTAACTGGCACTGAAGTAATTAACGAACAGTCTCGTGAAGCAATGCGTAATGCATTGAAACGTATTCAATCTGGCGAATACGCGAAGATGTTCATTCAAGAGGGTGCTTTAAACTACCCATCGATGACTGCTCGTCGTCGTCAAAATGCTGCGCATGGTATTGAAGTAACTGGTAATAAGTTACGTTCAATGATGCCTTGGATTCAAGCGAACAAAATCGTAGACAAAGAAAAGAACTAATTTTCTTTTTCTAAAGCTTCAAAAGAACCCTGCTACTGAGCAGGGTTCTTTTTTTATACTGTTTTTATTTGAATATGAAAAGAGCCACTGAGCTAACTTGATTAGATTAAGAAAATTCTATATTTTTCATATAATTGGCTGCTTAATTTTTGGTTACTCTATTGATTTATAAAGTAAAAAATACTTGACCAAAAGATAGATAGTGTTATTGTTTATAACTGACTAAAAACGTCAAATTTACAAAAATTTTTTTAACGTGTTTAATTTTTAATTGTATTTTGGGCAATGAGTTGAACAAAATAAAAAAAAGTATTGAATAATCATGGAAGTCCACTATGGGTCATGTTGATTACGATAGCACATTGATCGTCGGCTCTTTTATTGCAGCTGGCTTCATTTGTTATCTCGTGATTTCCATGGAGCAATTAATATTCAAAAAAGCCTATAAAAAATTTGAGCCCTTAATTTTATTTATCAATGGTTTATTGCTCGCGTCTGCAATTAGTATTGTTCATATTATCGGTATACAAGCGTATCATCTGTTTGAAACAGTCGACTCTAATGTTCCTTTGATTACTGTTTCATTTGCTATTAGTGCTTTGCTATCGGGCATCGCCATGTGGTTGACCTCACGCTTCACACTCCCTTTATTCCGGCTCATTTTGAGCTCTATTATTATGGGAATCGGAATTTCAGCTTCATATTACATTAGTATGTTGGGCTGGAATATTAATATCTATAAAAAAGACTACACCTCTTTCTTATTATTATTTTCTATATTAATTGCGATGAGCGGTTCAGGGCTGGCATTTTTATTAGCTTATAAATTAAAAGACACCGAACGTCATCGTCTAACTTTAAAAATCGCATTTTCGATTATGATGACCTTAAGTATTATGGGGATGCACTATACGGCGCTGATTGCGACGAATATTACTGATAAATTTATTAGCCAATATCAGGCAGAGCATGACTTATTATTATTTACGATTATTTTAGTCACGTGTCTGGTACTCGTAGCAAGTTTTATTGTCGCGATGTTAGAGCAGCGGCTCACACAACAAAATTTAGAGTTACGTAAGGCAAATAAAGAATTAGCTAATCTCTCTATACAAGATAACTTAACTAAACTACCAAACCGTCTTTATTTAGTTGATTATGCTGAAGTATTGCTCTCAGATCATCGATATAAAGATCAGAAAATTGCATTTTTATATATTGATTTAGACCGTTTTAAATCGGTGAATGATGCGTTCGGGCATCATGTGGGTGATCAATTACTGATTCAAATGGCGAACCGTTTACATTGGCAACTCAATGAAAAATGTAAACTGCTTAGAATCGGCGGCGATGAATTTTTGCTTATTGCAGAAAATACAAATGCAGAAGAAGCGGTGGCTTTAGCTGAGAAGGTTCTACTACTGATTCAGGAAAGCTATCAAATTTCTGGTAAGGAAATTAATATTTCTGCAAGTTTGGGGGTGGCACTCTTTCCTGAGCATGGACAGAATGTTCAGGATTTACTCATGAATGCTGATGCCGCCATGCTCATGTCTAAAGAACAAGGTAGAAATACATATACCATCTTTAGTTACTCAACCCATCAACAAGAAACTAGAAGTCAGTCAAAACTGATCAATGATCTTTATAAAGCCGTAGAAGAAAAACAGTTCATCTTATATTACCAACCTAAATTTAATACGAATCTAGAAGTTTGTGGAGTTGAAGCCTTAATCCGCTGGAATCATCCAGCCTTAGGAATACTTACCCCACATATGTTCATTGAAGGTGCGGAAAAAACGGGTTTGATCATTCCAATGGGGTATTGGGCGCTTGAGCAAGCTTGCCAGCAAATTCAGGAATGGGAACGCAGTAATACGCCATTTTATCCAGTCGCGGTGAACCTATCGGCACTACAATTTGAAAATAAAAAATTATTTAGTACACTCGAAGCATTATTAAAAAAATATCAAATTCAACCTCATCACTTAATTGTTGAGATTACTGAATCAACTGCTATGCGGCATATTGATTTAAGTATCCGAGCTTGTGAGCGGTTACGTGACATGGGAATTCGTGTTGCCATTGATGACTTTGGAACAGGGCATTCGAGCTTCTTATATTTAAAAGATTTACCCGTAGATGAATTGAAAATTGACCGTGGCTTTATTGTTGATTTAAAACCAGGTTCGAAAGAAGAAGTTATTCTAGAAAGTATTATTCATTTAGCTAAAAAGCTAGGCTTAACCGTAACGGCAGAAGGGGTGGAAACTCAGCAGCAGGTTGAGATTTTGACCCGTTTAGGCTGTCAACAATTTCAGGGTTATTTATTGGGAATGCCTGTTCAGGTTGATCAACTCATTGAGTCTCAAGGTGCCCATTTTGTTTAAGCTTTTCTATATTAATTTCATCTAATTTATTTTTGTTAGTTTTAAAATTTTCATGCTAAAAGATTACTGATCGGCACGAGTCTAATCTCTAAAAAAGACAAGCTCAAAGAAGATATGCATGCATTCATTTGAAAATAACGGCTTAAGCATAAATATACAGCTTAAAAGAATTATCCTCATATATGCTCATTTAAATGGTTTGTAATCTATAGCTTTCAAAATTGAAAAGCTCTGACCCAAAGCTTGGTAAGTTATCGTGAGCTATAGAAATTGGCTTATTAATAAATTCATAGACTACTTTTGAATAATCAATGAATGTCTTGAGATAAAGGTGTTGATCTACCTTTATTTGGAGAGAGAACATAATAATTTTACATAAAAATAAAACACTTTAGATAAAAGGGTAGAAGGAAGCTTATTTTGATAAAATGTATATCTGTACTATGAAGTAAATCTAATGAATGAGTGAATTAGAGTATTGGAAATTTAGTGTTCTATAATCTTTTTTGTAGAGTTTTATTAAGTTTATATAATGATTGAGCTTAATTTAGATAATATTAATTAATATTAAAGACAAAGATTATGAATTTAAAAAATAAGTCATTTAATTTTATAGGGTTATAAAAAAGAGTAAATTAGATTTCACTTGGTGGAGTTGGATTTTATGCTCCACCAAATTCAATATTATTGTTTATTTTTGTTAATATGTAAAAATTTATTTAATTTATGAATTAAATAACCGCGCACTCCCGAACTTTCTCAAAATTAATGATTTTATTGATATAAGACCATGTTTTTTCTGAATTGATTTTAGATTTATTTATAGTGCCATCAATAATGAGTCCATCTACAATATTAAGAAAAAGACTTGTAAGAATTTGTTTATTCTCAACTTCTAGTTCTGAAAAGGTTGAAAAAACTAATTTGTAAATCCAATCTCGATATTCATTAATTTGATATTTAATAGATGGATAGAGTTGCATGACTTCAATCGTCGCTTTTTTAAATAAGCATCCATTGAAATCTTCAGTATTGATCCAGTCCATATACCAATTAAAAATACTTTTAAGTTTAATTAATGGATCATCAATATCGTTAATTTTATTAAATAAAGAAGCTTGGACTTCTAAATTTCTCCGATGAAGACATTCCTCAATTAAAACTTCTTTAGAAGAAAAGTATTTATAAAAAGTCATTTTTGCTACATTTGATTCAGCAATAATTCGGTCAATCCCAATAGAGGTATAGCTTTTCTGGTTAAAGAGGGAGGTGGCTGTTGTTATAATAGTTTCTCTTTTTGACATCGGTTTTCCCGTCATAAATATTTTTGATTAACTTTGCTATTGTAAAGTATGAAAGCTTAAATAAATCTTATTTTATGATATTAAAAAAATTATATTTATTCAATAGTTTGATTTGTTATTAAAAATAATAAGAATCACCTCTAATTGGCAATAATTTACTTTTTTTAAATATTATTAATTAATTCGTTGATTTGTTGAGTTAATAAACATAATATCAAATTGTTAAGTTTCAGGTTGTGGAATTTATTTTAGCAATTGAATGCGAAATTTAAATAAAAATAAGGCCTATAACTTAACTATAAGAAAAACTTTTTACTGAGAATGATTATGTCAAAAAAATTTGAAGACTTTAATAATCCAAGAGAAAAAGCATTGCAGGGGATGAGAAATAGCATTCCTGCAAAACAGTGGGAAGAAAATTTACAATTTCTTAAGCAGTTAAGAACTAAAATTGCGGAATTACCAGTTTCTAGACATCCTGCAATTGAAGTATTAAATAATGGATATCTCGATAAAAAGAGTTTGACCCATATTCATTTAGAATATCGTCATGCAATTGTACAAATCTTTACTGATGCTCTATTAAAAGCTCAGTTTCTAACAAAACAATTGGAACCAAAACTCCATTCTGGAGCTAAAATGTTTCCAAGAGTATTATTAAGTTTAAATATACTTGATGAGTTTGGTTTTCGCCCTGGTTTAGGTAAAGATAATTATTATTTGGGGAATCCTGAATATGCTCATTACCCATTGTATGAAGATTTACTTAATGATTATGGTTTAACAGAGCTTGATCGTCGTAATTTTAAACCATCAAAAATTTCAGATCAGATTAGAACATTTTTAGAATCTTCTTATGATAGTTATATCAATGTAGTCGCGTTACTAGCTGTTGCAGAGGAAGAGGTTATTCTTTTTAGTCCGCCATTACGTCAAGCGACCAAATTTGTGAATATCGATGTTGAAGGTGGTGGGTATTACCATGTGCATGGTGTATCTACTGATGAGACGTCTGAAGCTGCTGATGATGACCATCAAGATGATCTTTGGTTCACGTTAGCACAAGCAATTACCAAAGATGATTATGAAGGCTTAACTAAGCTATGCATTGAATATTGTGCTTTATGGAATGAATTCTGGGATGTACAAATTGCCGATGTCCAGTTTATTGAAGAAAAGAAACTGGCATAAGATATTCCACTAAGTCCGAAGAGAGCCTATCCATAATTGGATGGGCTTTTTTTAATTCTAAAATTTCTAAGATGCTAAGCTGCATTCTCAAAAAATATCAAAAAAACTTATGAGTGGCTCATGGCTTATCAACAATCATTAAACACTTCCATAAATCTGCTACAATTACGCCAATTTTTATTTTGATCGACTTTAGATCTTTGGCACTGCAATCTCCGCAGTAGGTGTATTTCATGAGTTTTAAAGATGAGTTAGCGGCACAGGTTGCTCAACGCCGCACATTTGCCATCATTTCCCACCCCGATGCCGGTAAAACCACCATGACAGAGAAATTGCTGTTATGGGGTAAAGCGATTCAGGTTGCAGGGATGGTAAAAAGCCGTAAATCTGACCGTGCAGCTACATCTGACTGGATGGAAATGGAAAAAGAGCGTGGAATTTCTATTACCACGTCTGTTATGCAGTTCCCTTATAAAGGTCATACCATTAACTTACTCGATACACCGGGACATGAAGATTTCTCGGAAGATACTTATCGTACCCTAACTGCAGTTGATTCTGCGTTAATGGTAATTGATGGTGCAAAAGGTGTCGAAGAACGTACCATCAAATTGATGGAAGTTTGTCGTATGCGCGACACTCCTATTATTTCATTTGTAAACAAGATGGACCGTGAGATTCGTGAGCCGCTTGAGTTACTTGATGAAATTGAAAATGTTCTTAATATCCGCTGTGTGCCGATTACATGGCCATTAGGAATGGGCCGTGATTTCGCTGGTGTATACAACATTATTGAAAATAAATTGTATGTATATAAAGCAGGCTTTGGCTCAACCATTACCGATATTGAAGTACGTGATGGATATGACTATGCTGATGTTCGTGAAAAAGTAGGTGATTTGGCTTGGGCATCTTTTGAAGAGTCGCTTGAGCTTGTGCAAATGGCAAATGAGCCATTAGACCGTGACTTATTTTTACAAGGTAAACAAACTCCGGTTCTATTTGGTACAGCATTAGGTAACTTTGGTGTTGACCACGTATTAGATGCTTTCATGGGGTGGGCACCTGAACCTAAAGCGCACCCTACACAAGAGCGTGTAGTTGAAGCGAAAGAAGAAGGTTTCTCTGGTTTTGTATTTAAAATTCAAGCCAACATGGACCCGAAACACCGTGACCGTATTGCCTTCATGCGTATTTGCTCTGGTAAATATGAAAAAGGTTTAAAGATGAACCACGTGCGTCTTGGTAAAGATGTCCGCATTAGTGATGCTTTGACATTCCTTGCTGGTGAGCGTGAACATTTAGAAGAAGCATGGCCAGGTGATATTATTGGTTTACATAACCATGGCACAATTCAAATTGGTGATACTTTTACTAGTGGTGAAAATTTACATTTCACAGGTATTCCTCACTTTGCGCCAGAGATGTTCCGTCGTGTGCGTTTAAGAGATCCATTGAAGTCAAAACAATTGCAAAAAGGTTTGAAAGAGTTGTCTGAAGAAGGGGCGACTCAGGTATTTATGCCACAAATTAGCAATGACTTGATTGTGGGGGCGGTAGGTGTGCTTCAGTTTGACGTGGTTGCTTATCGTTTGAAAGAAGAATATAAGGTTGACTGTGTTTATGAGCCTGTAAGCGTTAACACCGTTCGCTGGATTCACTGTGATGACGAAAAAATTCTGAATGAATTTAAGAAGAAAGCACATGACCAACTTTCTATCGATGGTGGCGGACACTTAACCTATCTTGCACCAAGCCGAGTAAACTTGCAGATTATGCAAGAGCGTTGGCCTGATATTCAGTTCCGTAACACACGTGAACACTGATCATTTTAATGTGACAAACAGCTTCGAATAGAAGCTGTTTTGTTTTGAAAAATAAGAAAGGATGATGAAATGAAGTTGAGTAAAAAGGCAATTATTGCGCTTGTGGTTGCAGTCATAACATTAATTTCTGCTATTTCTATTTTTGTCTGGAAAAGCTCTCAGTCTTCGTCATCTTCTCAAAAAAAATTAGCATCTACTCAAGCTCAATATATTGAAAAAGCTGAAGTACTGCCATTCCTTAACTTACAACAAGTAAAAGCTGAATATGCTTTGCCATTTTGTGAGAAGAAAAACTGTATTGATGCCGATATTCAAACGATAAAGACCCAAGATACATGGCTAAATGAATGGATCGCAAAAAGTCAGGCTAAAGTGATCCAAGACCAAATTGATTTGAAAAAAGACTTAAGTTTGCAGCAAGCTATTAATGCTTATGTTAAAAAGTCTGATGAATGGCAAGATAAATATTCAAAGAATCGGGCTTATGAATTGCATCTTCATACGCGTATTGCATCGCAACGTAACCAATATGTTTTATTGCAATTAGGCCTTGATACCAAGCAAGAAGAGCTCACGATTAAAGATCGTTATTACTTTTTCGTGGCTGACCGAAAACTGCATAAAAGCTTAGCTTTGTTAGATGTTTTACAAAAAGATCAACAAACGACTGTGCATCAAATGGTGCAGGTGGCCTATCAAGACTGGTTAAAAAAGCAAACTACTGACATAAAGAAAGAAGCACCAAAAACTTTATATTGGGGACAAGCGGATTGGTTCTTTGATGGTGAAGGTGTTGGCTTACATTATCAGGCAAACCAAATCACTAAAGAGGCCCCACAGCTCGATATTTATTTATCTAAAGAACAAACCAAAAAAATATTACAACCCAAGGTTTATGAACAAATGTTTTAAGATGGTAGCAGAATTTGCAACCTCTATTTATATGCGCTAATTTCTTAGAAAAGGCACTGTGTAATCTCCTTAGAATAAAAGGCAAAATATGATGTTATCTTCTAAAGCTTCACTGCGATTAACTTTGCTTGCTTCTGCTATATTTTTGGTGGCATGCCAACCTAAAGCTGATCCTAAGGATTCTCAAGAACAGCAGAAACCAGCAGTTGAGGAACAAAAGCCAGTAGAGCTGACTTTGAAGGGCGAAACGGTTCCTAGTAAGGTCGCTTTACCTGATTGTGATGGTAAAACTTGTCCCGAATTCACAGTTGAACGTTTGCAGAGTAATTTTCCATTTATTGACAAAATTCTAGATCAGCAAATCTTAAAGACTCTAGGTCAAATTTTAGAGATTGCTGAACCCGATGCTAAAGTGAAGCAAGCAGATCAAAAAACAGAAGCTTCAGCAGTTGCGAGTGCAGAGCAAAAAAATAGCTTTGATGCACAGGTTCAACGTTACGCCAATTCATTTATTGGTTTGGACAATGAGTTAAAAGCTTTAAGTAGTAATCATCAGATTAATCTTTTGGTGAAACCTAAAATTCTGCAGGCTCAAGGTAAAGTTGTAACTGTGGTGCTTAATAGTAGTAGCTATTTAGGTGGTGCACACGGTTCTGCTGCACAGCATTATTATAATTTTGATTTAAAAGAACAAAAGCAGATCAAGCTTGAAGATTTGTTACGCCCACAGCAAAAAGCTGCATTAGAAAAGTTGGCGCATGAAGCCTTTAAGACTTGGGTTACGGACTCTAAACTAGCTGATAATGTAGGTGAATATGAGCAAGCTTGGCCATTTAAACTATCTGATAACTTCTTATTGGGTGAGCAAGGTTTAATTCTTCAATATGGTGAATATGAAATTGGACCATATGTGGTGGGATTACCTCGATTAGTCATTCCATATGATCAATTACAAGATGTGTTGAAACAAGAGTATTTGCCACAGCCTAAAGCTAAACCAGCTTCGGCACCCGTTGCAAAAAGTGCTGGCTAATGCATTTGTTTGATACCCATACTCATTTTGATGTTGCCGATTTTGATGAAGATCGGCAGCAGTTAGCGCTTAATGCTAAAAAAGTGGGCGTAGATGCATTAGTCTTAATTGGCTTTTTACAGTCACGCTTTGACGAGTTGGTGCAGACTCATCATCAGTTAAAAAGCTGGAAAAATGTACCCACTTCATATTTAGCACCAGGCTTACATCCGTTTTATATTGAGCAGCATCAGCTAGAACATCTTTCTCATCTTGAACACATCTTGCAGCAACAAGACTGTGTGGCAGTGGGTGAAATTGGCTTAGATACTTTCTTAAAAGAACATAAGCAGCCCGATATATATGCCAAGCAAAAACAATATTTTGTAGATCAGTTAGAGCTTGCAACCCAATACCAAAAACCAGTATTACTCCACATTCGTAAAGCGCATGGTGATGTGCTCGCTATATTAAAAGCTCAAAAATTTAAATTGGGTGGCATTGCTCATGCATTTAGTGGTGGGGTAGAAGAGGCAAAAGGCCTTATTAAGCTTGGTTTTAAAATTGGTGTGACAGGGCAGATTACCAACCCGAACGCAAAAAAACTTCATACTGTTGTGCAGGCTATCGGTGCCGATCATTTGGTGATTGAAACAGATTGCCCAGATATGACACCACTTTGCTGTCAAACCTCATCAGAACAGCGTACCCGTAATACCCCAGTTAATTTGCCTTATGTTTTGCAAAGTTTGGCAGAAAACTTAAACATATCAGCGTTAGATTTGGCCGTACAGCTTTGGGAAAACTCGCTCTCGGCGTTGAAATTATCGTAATAAAAATCAAAGATTAGAAATAGTAACTAAAACAAAACACAGCGATTAGAAAAGAAGCTTAAAGTAAGAAAACAACATGTAAAAACGTGAAAAATAACATTGCCAGACATGGGAGGATAACCCAATGGCTAAGTATAGCAATATCAATAGTTTTAATGCTTTACAGACGCTAACAGTAGGTTCCAGCAATTATCAGATTTTTAGCTTAGCCCAAGCCGAGAAAACGCTAGGGGATATTGCCAAACTACCGAAATCTTTAAAAGTATTATTGGAAAACTTATTACGGTTTGAAGACCAACTTAGCGTTAAAACTGAACACATCTATGCCTTAGCAGAATGGTTAAAAACCAAAGGTTCTGAACAGGAAATTCAATATCGACCTGCTCGAGTTTTAATGCAGGATTTTACAGGGGTACCCGCTGTAGTCGATTTGGCAGCAATGCGAGCAGCCATGGCTCAAGCTGGTGGAGACCCAGAGAAGATTAATCCGTTATCTCCTGTAGATTTGGTGATCGACCACTCGGTGATGGTTGACTATTTTGCCGATGATCAGGCTTTTGAAGAAAACGTACATATTGAAATGCAGCGTAATGGCGAACGATATCAATTTCTACGTTGGGGACAGTCTGCATTTAATAATTTTAGTGTAGTGCCGCCAGGTACGGGGATTTGCCATCAGGTCAATTTAGAATATTTGGCCCAAGCAGTGTGGTTGGGGGAAGATGAAGGCAAAACTTTTGCATTTCCTGATACCTTAGTGGGAACAGATTCGCATACGACCATGATTAATGGCTTGGGTGTTTTAGGTTGGGGCGTAGGCGGTATTGAGGCTGAAGCTGCAATGTTGGGCCAACCCATCTCTATGCTTATTCCTGAAGTCATCGGTTTTAAACTTACAGGAAAATTACCAGAAGGTATTACAGCAACAGACTTGGTACTCACTATTACTCAAATGCTTCGCCAAAAAGGTGTGGTGGGTAAATTTGTAGAGTTCTATGGAGATGGTTTGGCAGATTTGCCTCTTGCTGACCGTGCAACAATTGCCAATATGGCACCAGAATATGGTGCAACCTGTGGTTTCTTTCCAATAGATGAAGTGACTATAGGATATCTGAAACTGACAGGGCGTCATGAAGACCGTATTGAGCTCGTTGAAGCCTATAGTAAAGCTCAAGGTTTATGGCGAAATGCTGGTGATGAACCTGTTTTTACAGATACTTTAAGTTTAGACATGACTACGGTGCAAGCAAGTTTGGCTGGACCAAAACGCCCGCAAGACCGAGTGCTGTTATCAGAAGTACCTAAAGCGTTTAATGCACTCATGGAGTTAACGCTAAAACCAGCAAAAGAAGCAAAAGAACGTCTAGAAAATGAAGGTGGTGGTACTGCTGTAGAGGCAAAAAAAGCAAATATTCAACATGAAAGTCCATCTTGCGTGATTGAAGGACAAACCTATCCATTAAATCATGGGGATGTTGTTATTTCTGCGATTACCTCTTGTACCAATACTTCGAACCCAAGCGTGATGTTAGCGGCGGGGTTACTTGCCAAAAAAGCCATTGAAAAAGGCTTGCAACGAAAACCATGGGTGAAAAGCTCTCTTGCACCTGGTTCTAAGGTCGTGACTGATTATTTGTTGGCTGCTGGGCTTACGCCGTATTTAGATGAGTTGGGTTATAACTTGGTGGGGTATGGCTGTACAACCTGTATTGGTAACTCAGGCCCATTACCCGAGCCAGTCGAAGATGCAATTCAATGTCATGATTTGAATGTTGCATCTGTACTTTCTGGTAACCGTAACTTTGAAGGACGGGTACATCCATTAGTTAAAACCAATTGGTTAGCTTCACCGCCTCTCGTGGTTGCTTATGGTTTGGTTGGGAATATTCGTACTGACCTGACAACAGAGCCTCTTGGTGAGGGCAAAGATGGACAGCCCGTCTATTTAAAAGATATCTGGCCAAGTCAGGCAGAAATTGATGTTGTCTTGCAGAAAGTAAATACAGAGATGTTCCATAAAGAATATGCTGCGGTCTTTGATGGTGATGCGAGTTGGCAAGCGATTCAGATTCCAAAGAGTAAGACCTATGAATGGGCAGATGACTCGACGTATATCCGACATCCTCCTTTCTTTGAAGGAATTGGAGAGCCACCGAAACCAATTAAAAATATTGAACAGGCGCGTATTTTGGCAGTTTTAGGTGACTCGGTCACAACTGACCATATTTCACCAGCGGGGAATATCAAAAAAGATAGTCCCGCAGGTCGGTATCTGCAAGAGCAAGGGGTCGATCCAAAAGACTTTAACTCGTATGGTTCTCGACGTGGTAATCATGAAGTGATGATGCGAGGAACTTTCGCCAACATTCGTATTAAAAACGAAATGCTTGGTGGTGAAGAGGGTGGTAATACTATTTACATTCCAAGTGGTGAAAAGCTTGCCATTTATGATGCAGCGATGCTTTACCAACAAGAAAACACACCTCTTGTGATTATTGCCGGTAAGGAATATGGAACAGGTTCTTCACGTGACTGGGCTGCAAAAGGAACAAATTTATTAGGTGTGAAAGCAGTGATTGCAGAGAGTTTTGAGCGTATCCATCGTTCAAACCTAGTCGGTATGGGAGTGTTGCCATTACAGTTTGTTGATGGGCAAACTCGTCAATCTCTTAATTTAACGGGTCATGAAGTGATATCAATCCGTGGTTTGCTGGATGGGATTCAACCTCATCAAATTCTTGAAGTTGATGTAAAACGGCCCAATGGGGTAGCGAGTCATTTTAATGTGTTGTGCCGAATTGATACGTTAAATGAGGTCGAGTACTTTAAGGCTGGTGGTATTTTGCATTATGTACTGCGGAATTTGATTGCTTCATAAATCGATAAACTTAGCTCGGCCTTTTAATGAATATGTTTTGGCTGATGTTGGGTATATAGATACATCCTTACTTTTCGAGGATGAAAAGTAACAAAAATCCTCTGTCGGGCTGACGGTATGTCCTTATACCGCAGCCCAACTGGGCGGCATCCCTGCCGCCTGTCACGTTAGTAAATAATGACTTAAATCTTAAATAATATAATTTGATTTATAATGATAAGACTTGTCGTGAGTTTAAATATCACCATCTCAAGTTTTCTTTGTTCTGAAATACACTTTCTTCTGAAAAGCAGTAAAATACTCTCCGTGTTTTATATCCTACAAAGAGTAGCAATGACCGATCTCCAACAAGATGAATATGACCGCCGTTTTGCAGGTGTAGCTAAAGTTTATGGTGATTCATCGTTCCTGCACTATGAAAAAAGTCATGTGATGGTGATTGGTATTGGTGGGGTAGGCAGTTGGGCGGTTGAAGCTTTAGCACGTACAGGTGTTGGTGAGATCACGTTAGTCGATATGGACGTGGTTGCAGCATCAAATGTAAACCGTCAGTTACCTGCAATGACATCAACTCTAGGCTGTGAAAAAGTTGAGATTATGGCGGAGCGTTGTCGCCAAATTAACCCTCGTATTGAAGTCAATATTATTGATGACTTCTTAACACCTGAGAACGTCACAGAGCTGTTAAATCCTGTACCTGATATTATCTTGGACTGTATTGACGACGTTAAAGCGAAATTGGCTTTAATGCTTCATTGCCGTTTTAATAAAATTCCTTTGATTGTGTCAGGTGGAGCAGGTGGTAAGCTTGATCCGCTTAAAATCCGCGTGGCTGATTTATCAAAAACAGAACAAGACCCAATGTTAGCGAAGCTACGTAGTCAACTTCGTGCGCGGGGCATCTGTAAAAAGCCAAAAGAGAAATTTGGGATTACTTGTGTTTACTCAATCGATAATCCATTTTCAAATGCCGATGTTTGTCCTTCGGCTGGGTTGCGCTGTGGTGGCTATGGTTCAGCAGTAGTGGTGACTTCAAGTTTTGCCATGATTGCTGTGGCTGAAGTTTTAAAGAAACTCGATCTAAAGAAAGCTTAATTTAAATATTAAAAAGGCATGTGCTTATGTGAGTACAGGCCTTTCGTCTGTGAGAAAAACTATTTAATCATATAACTCTATGGTGTCTTGTTTCTCTTGTGTTGGAAGCTGCTGATCATAAAAGTTAAAACACCATAAAATTAAAACAATGAAAGTGAAGACGGCGAAACCTTTTAAATACTTCATGAATAATTCAATCAAGGGAATGGTCTTGATAAAATTCTAGCGGAGACAATCTATCTAATCTAATATGGAAAATAGACCTCATGATCTAATTTTGAGATGGTAATGCTCACATTAAAACAATTCCAATATTTCATAAAAATTGTAGAAGAAGGGAGCTTTACTGCTGCTTCAGAAAAACTATTCATTGCTCAGTCGGCTTTAAGTCGGCAAATTAAATTATTAGAAGAAGAAATTGATTTTCAGTTATTTGATCGCACTGACAAGAAAGTAAAACTTACAGCGGCAGGAGAGGTCTTCTATAAAAAAATAAAAGATAATATGCATTATTTAAATGAAATTATTGGAGTTTCTAAGAATATTGCAGATGGAAAAAATCGCCAGATTAAAATTGCTCACTCGAGCAGTATTGTTATGGACCATAAAAAGGTTCAAATATTAAAAGAAATTAGTTTAACGCAGCAGCTTAGTTTTGAACTGAATACCTTGTCATCTGAGCATCAAATTTTGGCTTTACTGAATGGTGAAATTGATATTGGTTTGATTAGACCACCAGTTCGTCACACATTAGATGAAATTAATGCTCTTAAGTTATATGAAGAACCTTTAATGGTGGCTGTGCATATTGATCACGCTAAGTTTGCAAATCAACAAGAGATTCAAGTCAAAGACTTAAAAGATGAGTATTTCGTTTCTACCCCACATTCTAAACGAGGTGGTTTAAGCTATTTTGTTTCAAACCTATGCTTGGCTGCTGGGTTTACGCCTCAGAAAGCTGCGATTCAGTCACGCAAGATTTCACAATTACAGCTTGTGGCTGCAAATTTAGGGGTAAGTATTGTGCCTGAAGAGTTTCAGCAGATTTTGCCTGCCAATGTAAAGTTGTTACCTTTGGCAGATCATCTATTCTTTTCCGAGGTATTTTTAGTCTATAGAAAAGAGAAGGATGAAATTATTCAGCATTGTGCCGAAATCATTCATCAAGCATTTCAATCTTAGAAAATTGATTAAGCGGCTAATCTATAGTAAGTGTAAGTAACACTATCATCTTTATAGACATCATAGCTATTTTGTTTGAAGTCAGAGACCCATTCACTTCCTGTATATCCAGCAATATGTCCATAAACATGGTTGCGGGTTCTGTGAATGATATAGATGTCGCCTTCTTGTGGTTCATCAAAGGCTGGATTAATTTCTTTATAGCCAATCTTTTTTAGGGTATCACCCCAATCTGAAGCTGCGATTGGATGATTTTCGACATTGGCACCAGCAGATTCTAGTGCAAGGCGGATACTGCGTGCGCAACGCGCTTTACTACGTCTAGAGGTAACACTTTCTAATTTAGCTACGAATCTATCAACATCTATAGCGGGAGTACTGGGGGTTTCTGTCTGATGACTGTTGGGTTTCATGGTGAAAGGATAAGGAAGGCTTGGGGTGCTGTGGGATACAACAATAGCTGCCTGATTTGAATCCTGATACATATAATTATCAGCTACTTGTCCGTCATAAATAATCATCGTGAAATCTCTACCGTACTATCTATATCCATATTTAAAAAATCACCACCTACCTGTGGCGTTCAGAGATACTAATAGGCGTACCTTAAAAGTTTTGTTTATGTTATGTAATAACGTATCTTTTTAACCGAAATTATAAATTGGAGCTAAAAAAATATTTATTAAAATCACTCATAAAAACAAATTAACTTAAGTTATTGATATTATTTGCTATAAATAATTAATCAGAGCTTAAATTTGAATATTTTAATTCAATATTTGCGAATATACTCAAATTCTAAGTCTCTGATTTAAAATGCCACATTTTCTTACAATTTAAGAGGCCATCACAAGCTTAAGCTTGATGCTCTTTTAAATATTCCTCGGTACGAATTAAAGCTGCTTGCATGTTGCCAATAGCCTGTTCTACATCACCTAAAGTTTTTGCATTTCCACCACTTAGTGCCTGACGCCATTTACGCGCACCCGGTAAATTCTGGAATAAACCCAAAATATGACGGGTAATAATTGAAAGTGGAGCACCTTCAGCCATACGTTGTTCAATATAAGGCAGCATTTGTTCCATAATCTCGAATCGATCTGGAGCTTCTAAATTCCAAAGCTGACCCATTTCCGCGAGTAAGTACGGATTATGATAGGCTTCGCGGCCAATCATAACGCCATCAACATGCTGTAAATGTGTTTGAGTTTCAGCAAACGTTTTAATCCCGCCGTTAATTTCAATGGTAAGATGTGGGCGCTCTTGTTTTAAACGATAAACATCTTCATAGCGTAAAGGTGGAACTTCACGGTTTTCTTTCGGTGATAGGCCTTTCAAAATAGCGATGCGAGCATGCACTACAAAATGAGTGCAACCTGTTGCAGCCACAGTATCTACGAAATGCAGCATCTCTTCGTAAGAGTGCATATCATCAATACCAATACGGTGTTTGACCGTTACAGGAATAGTTACTGCTTTTTGCATGCTGTGAATGCATTCAGCAACCAAGTCTGGCTCTGCCATTAAGCAAGCACCAATTTTATTGTTCTGTACACGGTCACTTGGGCAGCCTACATTGAGGTTGACTTCATCGTAACCCC
This sequence comes from Acinetobacter calcoaceticus ANC 3811, assembly GCF_000399665.1. Lineage (GTDB taxonomy): Bacteria > Pseudomonadota > Gammaproteobacteria > Pseudomonadales > Moraxellaceae > Acinetobacter > Acinetobacter calcoaceticus_B. Next base: position 2,403,288 of record NZ_KB976986.1, on the reverse strand, counting down.
AGTCTTCAGCCATTTTTGTGCAGGTTGCAAGCTCTTGGGGATTTGAACCGCCAAGTTGTAATACGATAGGGTGTTCTTGTGCGCTGTAGTCCAAATGACGTTTTGCATCGCCAAAAAGAATCGCACCTGTAGTCACCATTTCTGTGTAGAGCACAACATTTGGGTTAAACAAGCGTGCAAAGAATCGATAATCCTTTGTAGTCCAGTCCATCATAGGGGCGACAGAAATACGAGGTTGTAACGATTGAAGTGATTGCATAACCAATAGCCCAAAAGTCGCTAAATTAATGAAAGGGCAGCATTATACGAGGTTTATGCTTGAATCGACAGAGGCATTTAACTGAGTAATTTATAGCCACCCTTATGTTAAATATAGGAAGATGATTTATAACAAGTTACGTTATTAGGAAACCATTTTCTTTTTTTGTAAGATGGTATCGAACATGCTAAATAAAATACAAAGAACAACTAATCCAATACCAGCAAGACAAGTCATGGTCCATCCACCACGGTTCCATGCAAAAATTCCTAATGCCGAACCGCCTGCGCCACCAATAAAGTAAGTCGTCATATAGATGGCATTAATACGAGATTTTGCATCTGGTCTTAAACGGAAAATAATGCTCTGGTTACTGGTGTGTACGAGCGCGAGTGCTAACTGAATTAAAGCAAAACCAATAATATAGCTAGAGAGTAAAGTCTGCCCATAATAGAAACAAATCCAACTCAATAAGAATAATCCACATCCCATCCATGTCAGTAAGCCAGTATGGCCTTGATCTGCATATTTACCAATGTAACGTGTTGATAAAGCACCAAAGATACCGACTAAAGGCACTAGTCCAATAAAGAGATCAGGTAAATGATGTGCTGAGGTAAGGAGTAATGCGATGGTGGAATACAGAATACTGACTGATGCAAATGCAAAGCCACCTGTAAGCGCTCTTATTAATAAACGCTTTTCCTCTTTTAGGAGCTGAGCCATAGAACCAAAGATCTGTCCATAGTTCATTTTCATACGCAAAACATAAGGCAAGCGACTTTTTAAGGTGTACGCCAGTAGTAACATTAATATGCCACTTACGACATAAATGACTTTCCAGTGGAATAAGTTAGAGAATAAACCCGCTAGACTGGTAGAGAGTAAAATCCCGACCAATAAGCCGCTCATTAAAAAACCAATGATCTCGCCAGTTTTTTCGGGTTTTACAGTCATTGTGGCAAGTGGAATAAGCACTTGAGCTGCAACCGAAAACAATCCTGCTAAAATTGTACCGATCCATAGCATGGGTAAGTTAACGGCAAAAGCCGACGTAAATAGGCCAACTGCACAAAGTACCATCAAAAACGGAATAGCCTTGGCTTTATTGACGATATCGCCCATCGGAACAATAAAGAGCAGACCGAGGGCATAAGACACCTGAGCAAATGTAACGGTCAATGCTGCTTGTGCCTGAGTTACGGCAAAGTCTTGTTGAATCGAGTGAATCAGGGGCTGACAATAATAGTTCACACCTGCACACAAACCACATGCTGCTGCCATCAACCAAAGCAATGGTTTATTCTGACTGATATCTTCAGGGGTAGACATGATGTTCTCTCGATTTTATTAGGTGTATGCGGTTGCTTCGACTTCAATGAGCATATGCTCTAATGCAAGGCGTGGTACAGGAATGAGTGTACAGGCTGGAAAAGGATGATTTTTCCATAAATTTTGCATAATTTTAATCAAAATTTGATGTTTTTCGACCGAATGGTCAACAACTAAAACTCTTAATACAGCAGTGTTGCTAAGCTCTGCATTGGCAGCTTTTAAAGCATGTTGAATATTATCAAAAGTTTGGGCTGCTTGTTCTTCAAAATTTGGGCTTAATTCACCTTTTGAGTTTTCGCCTCCTTGGCCTGCAATATGAATAATCTTTTTAAAATTTTCTACCACAGCAACATGACTATAAGCATTTGGGGTAGGGTCATATAAAGTTGATGGATTTATTATTTTGAAAGTTTCTTGATTCATGTAACTCAACCGTTTAGTAAAATTTAGATGAGTATCCAACCTCAACTTAAGTTGAGGTCAAGAAAATTTAATGTTTTAGTCTTTTCTTTCTAAGTGTAATCATCATCACACCCATAATGTTGAGAAGACAACCCATCCATTGCCACATATTTAAATGTTCATTTAGAAAAACGACTGCAAGCAAAATCGTTAAAACAGGTCCGATTGAAGCAATCATTGCTGATTGAGAGGCTCCAAGTCTTTCAATACTTTGCATGAGCATAACGGTAGGCAACACGGTGACCAAGAAGCCTAGGCCAACCCCATACCAAATCACACTAGATGGTAGTTGTAATAGAAGTTGAATCGGGTGAGGTGTGCTTAATACATAGTGTGTTAATGTGCCGATACAAGCCACAGTTAAAGCTAAACCTGTGAAATTCCAAGAACCAAATTTCTTAATTAATGGTGGGGTTAGTAATAAATAGCCTGCAAAAGCCACTGCACCTGCAAATACTAAACTTGTACCTAACCAGAAGTTGCCCTGAATTGGTGCGTTGCTGTGCTCTTGCAGCATGACTAACACGGTTCCACCATAACTAAGGAAAATGGCAAATAAACTTTTTGCATCTAATTTTTGTTTGTATAGCAGACTTGAGACGATGACGGTAAGAGTGGGATATAAAAATAGAATAATTCGCTCAAGAGAGGCGCTAATAAACATGAGACCCATAAAATCGAGCCAACTTGCAAAGTAGTAGCCTAATAGACCGGCAAAAATTAAAATTAGCCAATCCTTCTTTTTTATGCCCTTATTATGATGCCTGTTAAACCAACAAATGAGTAGAAAGAACGGTAAAGCGCTTAACATGCGTAAAGCCATCAGGACTGTAGCGTCGACTAATGGAGAAAGGGCATAAGTCTGTTTAATAAAGATTGCTTTTGTACTGAATAGAAAAGCAGAGCAAAGAGCAAAAAAAGACCCGATTTGAAACGAAGAAAACGAAATTTTCATATACAAGACTGTATAAGAGAGACTATTGTCTGCAAAAAAAGAAAAAGCTTCCTATATTACACCTCAAATCAAATATCGTGAATCATCAGTTCAAAATATGGGTATTTATTAAATAAATATTGGGTGGTATTTTAAAAAAGTTCAATTAGAATCCAAATTCTGTACAAAGAATACACATGGGGGAAACATTGCAGCTTAGCAATGTTTTTGACAATGAGAAATTAGCTTGAGGAACGCTCATGCAGATCGGAATCCCAACCGAAACTGTCGTCGGTGAAAATCGTGTAGCTGCTACGCCAGAGACAGTAAAGAAGTTGATTAGCGCTGGTCATAGCGTTGTAATTGAACGTGGTGCTGGTGTAAAGGCTGCGTACATTGACAGTGCTTATGAACAGGTCGGTGCAACCATTACGGATGATGCCTATACGGGTAGTCAAATTATTTTGAAAGTTCGCGCTCCACAAGGCGGGGAGATTCAAAAACTTCCAGCAAATACTGCTGTTGTAGCAATGTTTGATCCTTATCGTAATACCGAGCTAGATCAGTTTGCGAATCAGCAAGTTTCTGCTTTTGCTCTGGAATTGCTTCCTCGTACGCTTTCTCGTGCGCAGAATATGGACGTATTGTCTTCTCAGGCAAACCTTTCTGGTTATAAATCAGTGTTGCTTGCTGCTGCTGAATATCAGCGCATGTTCCCAATGCTTATGACTGCTGCTGGTACGGTAAAACCTGCTCGTGTTGTGATTATGGGTGTGGGCGTTGCAGGTCTTCAGGCAATTGCAACAGCAAAGCGTTTAGGCGCAATTGTTGAAGCAACTGATTTACGTCCTACAGCAAAAGATCAGGTTGAATCTTTAGGTGGTAAGTGGTTAGACGTACCAATGTCTGAAGAAGAACAACAACGTGCAGCAGATGCCGCTAAAAATGGTTATGGATGGATGCCGGGTGAGCAATACATCAAAGACCAAGCGGCGATTGTTGATAAGGCTGTTTCTAACGCTGACATCGTGATTACTACTGCGTTATTGCCAGGTCGTGATGCACCACGTCTAATCAAGGCTGAAACTGTTGCCAAGATGAAACCAGGTTCTGTCATTTTAGATATGGCTGTTGAGACTGGTGGTAACGTTGAAGGCTCTAAAGTGGGCGAGACTGTTTTTACAGAAAATGGCGTGAAAATTTTGGGTGTTCCAAATATTCCAGCCACTGTAGCGACAGAAGCTTCTGCACTATATGCACGTAACGTTTTCAATTTCGTAGAGACTTTATTCGACAAAGAGAAAAACTTTGCGATTAATCAGGAAGACGAAATCCAAAAAGCCCTATTGGTCACTCATGGCGGTCAAGTACTGCTTAAGCGTGGTTAAGGAGATTTCTCATGGTTGAAACTATTACAATTTTCGTCCTTGCCATCTTCGTAGGTTATTACGTAGTTTGGGGTGTTACACCAGCTTTACATACGCCACTTATGGCCGTAACCAATGCGTTGTCATCTATTATTGTAGTGGGTGCGATGTTGCAAACTGTGGGTCTACCTATTTTGGGTGTAGATGCTAACGTTGCATTTCAAAGTGTGAATGTGGTGAGCGTACTTGGTGCGATTGCAGTATTTTTGGCAAGCATTAATATTTTCGGTGGCTTTGCAGTAACTGCACGCATGCTGGAAATGTTCAAGCCTAAGCAAAAGAAATAAGAGGGCTTTGACATGGAATTTATTCAAGCAAACGCAAATTGGTTGTACCTTGTTGGCGCAATCCTCTTTATCTTGACGCTTCGTGGTTTGTCTGGCCCTAAAACAGCAATTCAAGGTAACCGTTACGGTATGATCGCGATGGCGATTGCAGTTGTAACGACCTTCTTTGTTGCGAATAACCCAGTCATCTGGATGATTGTTGGTGCAATGGTGTTGGGTGCAATCGTAGGTATTGCACGTGCTCGTACTGTACCAATGACACAAATGCCAGAAACTGTTGCGCTCATGCACTCTTTAGTTGGTTTGGCTGCTGTTTTAATTGCAATTGCTGCAATTTTGCATAATAACCAATTAACTGAATTGTTTGCTCAAAATGAGGCGGCTTTAACTGCGGCTGGTGTGCAACATGTGCACATGAGTGGTGTTCACTTATTTGAATTGTTCGTAGGTTGTTTTGTTGGCGCGATTACCTTTACTGCATCTGTGTTTGCGTACGGTAAATTAGCTGCAAAAAAATGGGCGAAAACAATTTCTGGTGCGTGGGTTAAACCTGTTCAAGCGCTTATTTTTATTGCGATGTTGGCTTGTGGTTTCTACTTCTTCACGACTGGTAATATGACTGCTTTCTGGGCAATGACAGCACTTGCGCTTGCATTTGGTTGGGTATGGATTGCACCAGTGGGTGGTGGTGATATGCCTGTAGTAGTATCGCTTCTTAACTCATTCTCGGGTTGGGCTGCGGCAGGTATTGGTTTTACACTTGAAAACAACATGTTGATCGTTGCGGGTTCTCTCGTAGGTTCATCTGGTGCGATTCTGTCGTACATCATGTGTAAAGCAATGAACCGTTCGATCATCAATGTATTGTTTGGTGGTGCAATGGGCGGTGCGGCAGTTGCTACTGCTGCCAAAGGTGAGCAAGTTCAACGTAACCATCGTTCTGGTTCTGCTGATGATGCTGGCTTCTTGATGTCAAATGCTGACAGTGTTGTGATTGTACCGGGTTATGGTATGGCGCAAGGTCGTGCACAAAATGCTGTAAAAGAATTGTGTGAAATTCTAAAAGAGCAAGGTGTTCGCGTTCGTTTCGCAATCCATCCGGTTGCTGGTCGTATGCCTGGTCACATGAATGTATTGCTTGCTGAAGCAGACGTAGCATATGAAGATATCTTGGAAATGGATGAGATTAACTCAGACTTCCCAGCAACAGATGTTGTGCTTGTAATTGGTGCAAATGACGTAGTTAACCCAGCTGCAAAAGATGATCCAACTTCACCGATTTATGGCATGCCGATTCTTGAAGCACATAAAGCGCGTACGATCATGGTGATTAAGCGTTCTATGGCTACAGGTTACGCAGGTCTAGACAATGATTTGTTCTACAATGAAAAAACGATGATGATCTTTGGTGATGCGAAGAAAGTTGTGGAAGATATGACAAAAGCAATCAATGGTGGCGGTCACTAATCTGACCTCAATCAGGATTGTAAAAGCCACCCTCGGGTGGCTTTTTTTATTTAGCTTATTTGTTTAAAGAAATTTTTCTACAAGGTTTAGTGATTGTTGATAGAGGTCGCGTGCCAATTGTTGGTTTTTGGCATGTGATGATTTCCAGTCTGGCATATGTGCACTGACATATTCACCATTGCGGTTTTGCCATGCATCTCCAGTTGCCATTTCTGTAATGAGTTTTGCTGGAACTGAAGTGGGAACTAATCCTAATTTCATCGCAGCATAAACTGGTTTTGGTAATTCGCGGTAAATATCAGAAGCAACACCGCCGGGGTGTAATGCATTGTTGGTAATTGAACTTCCTGCTAGCTGCTCTGCTAAGGCGTTGCTGAACAATAAATTTGCAAGTTTAGATTGTCCATAATAGAACAGGGGATTGTAAAAACCTTCGGCACGAAACTTGTTGGGTTTAATTGAGCCCACCCAGTGAGCAATTGATGCAAGATGAACAATACGTGCTTTCGGCGATTGTTGTAAAACTGGAAGTAGTTTTTGAGTTAGTAAAAAATGACCTAAATAATTAACGCCAAATTGCTGCTCGAAACCATCAGCAGTTAGTTGTTTGGTTTTGGCAAATAACCCTGCATTGTTAATGAGTACATCAAGGTTGCCATAGCGGTCGGCAATCTCATTAGCAGCTTTTTGAGTCAATTCAAGACTGTTTAAATCAAGGGAAATTAAATCGATTTGTCCTTGGTTAAGGGCGCGTAATTTGTTTTGTGCATCTTGGGCTTTTTCTGGATTTCGGCACGCTAAAATAACATGTTGCCCTTGTTTAACGAGTTGTTCTGCTGTGGCGAAACCAATACCTGTATTGGCGCCTGTAATTAATACTCTCACTTTCTGTACTCCAGTTATGCTATTTATTAGTGGGGGACTTCAAGAGTTTGTATATTGCTGTAAATCTGACAATTTGTCATGTCAAATTTGGTTGTAAGTGATGGTTAGTTCTTAATAACTAAAGTCAAACGGCTGATTCGAATGTTTTGATACTGAGAGTGTGAAATGATGAATGGAAATCAAAAAAGTCATACGCGAGAAATTCATGGCAGAACAAAATGTCCTTGTGAAAGTGGGAGAACATACGCGCAGTGTTGTAAGCAAACTGATCTAAAGTGGTGTGTTAGTGATAATGGGATGGTGTTGAAAAAAATTCCATTAACAGATGAGGCAATAAAACTTTTACAACAAGCTGAAGAGCATTTCTTTCAAGTGTTTGAAAGAAAGCCTCATAAAAATGATCCAGTATTTCTTGCCAAATATCTGCTGTCGGATGTTGATATGCAGCGTGAAATGGTTAGGAGTATGGAGGAAGCTAAAATAGCACCTGAGTTCATTTACGCATATCAAAAGACTGATGGGCTTTTATTGACAGAGGAAAATGAAAAGCTAGCAACAGGCAAGGATTTGGAAGATTGGAATAATGCAATTGATGAGTATTTTAGTGGTGTTTCAAAAAAATTAAGTAAATTAGAGATTTTATTCCAGTCTTTTACTGAGGAGGTTTTCGCTTGTATTATTTGTATTGGTTATATTCTGGAGAATGAAATATTAAGGTCAGCAATAAAAGAAAAAAGTTCGAGTAAATTTTTTACTGTGGATGACTATGTGCTTTTACATGTTACACAGACTGCAAATGCTCTTCGAGCTATTGATGTATTACTAAATGAAAGAATGAGTAGTAATAGTTTACCTTTGATAAGACATATATATGAAAATTATATCCATATTGTTTTTGCAGTGAATTGCCCTGATCAACTTATAAATTTAATTGATGTCCCTATTGGATTGTCTCAGGGATTGTATGTATATGCTAAAAATAATAAGGGGGGTGAGGATAAAAGAGTAATTATTAGGAAGTCTGATGGAAAGAAATTTAAAGGATATATTTCGAATTATTCAATGTTAAATAGTAGTCGGTATCAAGAAGATACTTTACTATTTGATTCCTTATATAATTTTTATCAGATTATACACACCCATCATTAACTAACCTTTCTTTAAGAATGGAAAAAGATGGTCGAATAGATCATTTAAAAAATGGTTTGGAAAGAGAGGCTCGATTCTATTCGATATGCATCTCTGGAATGGTTTTGGATCAAATGAGAAGCTTGAATTGTATTTCAAAAAGAGCCAAAAAAGATATTGTGGTGATCGCTGGTAGAATTTCTAGAAAAGCTAATGAGTTGTTAGATCTACTATATGTGGAAGAAAAGCCTGAACATATAAATATACTTCAAACTAGAATGTCGAAATTGGGGTGCTAGAGTTCTCTTTTTATTTTTATAAAGCAGATAAATAAAAAGCGGCTCAAAAGAGCCGCTTTTTTTAAAAGCAAAATTTTAAGCAACCGACTCTGGAGCGGTACGCCATAAGCTTTCTAAATCGTAGAATTTACGAGCTGTTGGTAGCATCACATGTACTACAACAAAGCCGAGATCAATCAAGATCCATTCTGCATCTCGTTCACCTTCAACGCCAATCGGGCGGAAACCGGCTTTTCGAGCTTCTTCTGCAACATTGTCTGCGAGTGCTTTCACATGACGAGTAGAGGTGCCGCTCGCAATTACGATAGCATCAGAGACATTGCTAATTGAGCTAACATCTAACTGGAGAATATCTTTTGCTTTTACATCAACTAAAGCGTCATGAACGACTTCGAGACAAGTTTGTACGTCTTTATTTGAGGCATTCATTGCGAAATCGTGAGAATTAGACACGCTGGGCGATGGTTCTAAATTCATATAGGGTATATTTTCCTGACAATTACTCACTATCTAATATAGTCGTTTTCGCAATAAATTTCAAACAGAACTCGTAACAGTTTATATATTTACATCATCGGAAAAATACTTTTTCTTCCAAGTAAATGACTGATTTGAAGTATTTTCAGGTTTATATTCTGCTGCGATATAGTTTTGATAAGAACTTTGCTTGAGCCAAGAAAAAATTTGTTCATAGGGAATTTGAGCTGTATCTGGCTCATGACGGCCCGGACAATCTGCAAATTGAATGTGTCCAATTGAGTTAATATTCTCTTGTAAACCCTCAAGTATATCTTCTCCCATCATCGCCATGTGATAGCAGTCATATTGCATTTTTAGAGTAGGATCATTGACTGCTTCTAGCATTTCTTGTGCCTGCGCAATATTTTGTACTAAAAAGCGGGGCATATCTGTACCGTTAATCATTTCAAAAACGGGTTCTATACCGTATTCACTGAGCACATTACACGCAAGTTTCAAATTAGCTGCTAATGTTTTCAAGCAAGGAAGTAAGTCGGCATCTAGAGGTTGTTTACCTGCTAAAATATTGATACGAGGAACTTTTAAAGCGGTGGCATAGCTAATGGCTAACTCTAACGCTTCACGGAAAGCTATTTCTTGGCCGGGTACGCCTGCTAAACCATTTCCGCCTTGCATAAGATCACCCGCAGGTACATTAATTAGGCAAAGGCTAAGATTGTAGCGTTCGAGTTGAGTTTGAATATCTGAAATAGCCAATTCATAAGGAAATTGAATTTCTACATATTCAAAGCCCTGTGCATGGGCTAGAGCAAAGCGTTCGATTAAAGGAACTTCGGTAAAAATCATGGATAAATTGACTGCAAGACGACCCATACTCAAACTCCGTTTATTTTTGCTCTATTAATTGAATCATAGTAGCTAAATCTTTCTCAGCAAAGCCATTTTTTTGGTGAGTTTGTAGCTGTAATAGAGCTTTTTGTGCAACTGGGATGTCTAAATTAACATTGTGAGCCAATGTTACCGCGTTGTTAAGATCCTTAGATAATGTTTGAACTTTCCACTGAATTGGCTCAAAGGTATGCGTTGCCATACGTGGAGTTAGAATTTGAAAGGGTTTCGAGTCTGCAAATCCACCCGCTAATGCTGGAGCGAGTAAAGTTGTATCTACACCAGCTCGGTCTGCAAGTGCAACAGCTTCTGCAATCAGGGCACTGTTGGCTGCAACAATCAGTTGGTTGCAAATTTTGGTAGCTTGGCCTGTTCCTGTATCTCCCATTCGAGTCACGCGCTGGGATAGAACATTGTAAACAGGCGTTAGGTCTGTAATCGTTTGAGCATCACCACCTGCAAAAATGACAAGAGTGCCTTGTTCTGCACCTGCTGTTCCACCGGATACAGGTGAATCAATCCATATTACTTGATGTGTGGCGGCTACTTGGGCAAGTATTTTTGTTGCAGCAACAGATAAACTCGAGAAATCAACAATAACCTGCTCAGCTTTTAAGTGAGGCTGAATTTGTTTAAATACGGTTTCTACTGCTTTGTCATCTGCCAAGCAGGTTAAAATAACAGGATATTCACCCATATCTGAAAGTTCTAAAGCTTGTGCACCGATATCAATCAGTTCTTCACATGCAGAGAAAGTCCGATTCCAAACCGCAACTTGAAAGCCGGCTTGAATGAGGCGGGTTGCCATCCGACTTCCCATAAGCCCCATACCTAAAAAAGCAATAGGGGTGTTGCGATCAAAATTCATAATCTAAGCTCTTATTTATATTGGCGTGGTAAAAAGTTAACTTCCGGATGTTTGTCTTTTTTACGAGCAAGTTTGCTATTTTTACCAAGTAATAATTTAAGTTGCCAGATTTTTTCGAGACGTAATGATTTTTCTGGTTGATGCTCCATTGCATCAAGTACACGTTTTGCGGCAGTGAGGGCATCAGGTGAACGCTGCAACATTTCAGCTGCAATTTGATTTGCTCTTTCTAGTGGGGAGTCACTTAAGTGAGTCACAAGGCCGATTTCTTTTGCATAATTCCCATCAAAAACACGAGCCGTTAAGGTAAGTTCTTTTGCAAGGTCAACGCTAATTAAACCTTTTAATGAGCGAGTAAGTCCCATATCAGGGACTAAACCCCAACGGCTTTCCATAATCGACATTTTTGTTTCTGGATGAGAAATTCGGATATCAGAAGCCAAGGCAAGTTGCATACCCGCGCCGAAACAATACCCTTCTAATGCAGCAATAACTGGGACAGGTAAATTCTGCCAAGTCAGAAATGCTTTTTGAAAAAGACTTTGTCCGGGTTTTACAAGTTCCCAAATGGCAAAAGCAGAGTTTTTCGGATTGTTTAGGTCGGATAAATCAATTCCAGCACTAAACACATTCCCTTCGCCTGTCAAAATAACACAGCGAATATCTCTATCCTTTTTAATTGCTTTTGCAGTTGAAACTAACTCTTTTAATAAGGCAAAACTCATTGCATTGCGTTTGTCTGGACGGTTTAAATATACCGTTGCAATGCCATTATTTTTTTCAATACGTAAGAGTGCCATGAGATTCCCGCTTCTTTTTTTATAGATGAACGGAGCATAACATGGCTGTAATTTGGAAACATGACAGCCCAGTCATACCTATTTGATAGATATGTTAGTCAGGGATTACCAAGATCTGGAGAGCGGCACTTTCTACTTCTTTAACCACAAGACCTAGTTCATCAAAGCGCTGCATCACTTCTTCAATGAAGCCTTCATCTGCTATACGGCGTTCTTTACGTAGTGTTGAAATAAATTGCTCAAAGTCCCCAGTTACTTGTTGTAGTTTTGGGGCACCTACATAGCGAGTAGCACCATAGAGGCGATGTAAAACATGCTCAAGTTGAGGAAAGTCTTCAAGCTCAATGAGCTGCTGCATTTCATCTAGTTCAGTTGGAAAACTATCAACTAACATTTTAAGTAGATCTTGTGCTAAGTCTTCTTTATTTGCTGCAAGCTGCAAACTTTGTTGCCAGTTTAAAATTTGTGGGTCTAAAGCTTCAGCAACGACATGGTGGTCTTTATCTAAGGCTTTTGCTGTAAAGTTGTTTTTAGTCCATTGCGTTAAGATCTGGATGATTTGCTCCATTTGAATTGGCTTAGTGACATAGTCATTCATGCCTACTTTAAGGAGTTTTTGTTTTTCATCGGCAAGTGCATGGGCAGTTAGTGCAATAATTGGAAGCTGCATTTCTCCATCTAAAGTCGACTCTAAAGAGCGAATAGCACGAGTGGTATCAATGCCTGACATGACAGGCATTTGAATGTCCATAAACACCAAATCAAATGGTTTAAGTTTCTGATCAATTCGCTCTTGGATCAGGTTAAGTGCTTCTTGACCACTGAGTGCTTTAGTTGTTTTAACGTTTAATTCACCGAGTAAGGCTTCTAAAACAATTAAGTTAGGGAGGTGGTCATCTACTGCCAGAATGTGTAAGCCCTGACCATTAAAGTCTTGTTGTTCCTCTTCAAAAATAGGTTGATCATTTAATAATTGAATGAGTCCACTTCGACTTAATGGTTGATATAGAGGACGAGCACGGTATTCACTGAGCATGTTTGGCTCAAGCGTCATTTGATAGCCATAGACGGCTAAATTGCCTTGATAACGGCTACGGATTTCTTTTAATAATGCTTCTGTGTCGCCGCTATGGTCAACAATGAGCCATGTATTATCTTTCTGATCAAGATGTTTTAAGCGGCTAAACAAGTCCAAAATCGATTGAGTTTCGATGTGTGGAACATGGTAGTTTTCAAGGTAGTAACGTAAAACACTTGCTGTAGCAGGGTGCGCAAGATAAGACACCACTTGTAAATGTTCAAAGTGCGGGTGTTCGATTTCGTAGTCTTCATCTACCACAAATTGTGCGGTAAACCAGAAGGTCGAGCCTTTTTCTGTTGGAGCACGTTCTTGGTTATCTTCAAAGCCAATTTGACCATGCATGAGATGAACAAGCTGTTTAGAAATAGCAAGACCTAAACCTGTACCACCAAATTGACGTGTAACTGAGGCATCGCCTTGCGAGAATGATTCAAATAATTTTTTACGGTCTGTACCACTTAAACCAATACCACTGTCTTGAACACTGAAATGAAGCAGACATTGCCCAATATCATCATGTTCCATACGAACACGAACAATAATTTCGCCATCTGGAGTGAACTTGATCGCATTAGAAATCAAGTTGGTCAGAATTTGCTTGAAGCGTAAAGCATCACCAATCACTTGCTGTGGAATGTTGTCCGCATAGTAAAAAGCCATGGCGATATGTTTTTGAGCAGCCAATGGAGATAGCATATCCATGACATCAAAAATGGCTTCTTCTAAATCAAAAGGTGCTGTTTCTAGTTCTAGCTTACCCGCATCAATTTTTGAGAAATCTAATACATCGTTAATTAATGCCAATAAATGGGCAGATGACTTACGAATGGTTTGTAAATAAAGATTTTGTTCGTTATTTAAATTTTGTTGACGAAGCAATAAATGAATAAAACCATCAATACTGTTGAGAGGCGTTCGTAGCTCATGACTAATATTGGCAAGGAAAACTGACTTTGCTTGGTTTGATGAAATCGCTTGGTCACGTGCTTGACGATAAGTAATGTTTTGGACTTCTAAGGTATCTAGTGTTCTGCGTAAGTCTTCTTCAGTTTGTTCAGTGTGTTCTTTTAATTCTAGAAAGCTAAAGTGTAATCGCTTAACAACATTTGCAATATCGCGTTGTAGTAAGCGTAGCTCTCCAGTACTGTTAATAACTAGGTGCTGATCTAAAGTATCTGCATTTAGGCGTTGTAACTGCATGCGAATTTCATACATCGGCGCAATCCAGCGACGAGAGTAAAAATTCAAACACAGTAAAAGTAACAGTAGGGTCATTAATCCAGTAATGACGAGAGCAATCATAATGCGATAACGTGCCAACTCTAGAGGCTGGTTATCCATTTCAATCATTAACCAAACTGGGGCTTTTCCAGCTTTGTTACTAATCTGCATTCCATAAATATTGTTGTGGTTATAAGAGATGGGACCAAAAAAAATATTGCTACTAGGAAAGCTCGGCCAATAACGATTATCACGATAACCAATACTTAAATAAGTTTGTCCGTTGTTATCAATTAATACTGCGCGTTTAAGATTTTTTTCGCTAAACATGCTTTGCATGATGTGCTGGGCATGATCGTACTCATCGGGCTCTAGTTCGACCAGCGTGTACAAATCTTTCGAAATTTGATTGTAGCGAGCTAAAATTGCTGAGGCGTGATGTAGCTGTTGTTGTTTTACCGAATGTGATGTTTCAGTTAAAACCAGAAAAGCACCGACCCCTGTTAAAATCATAATCGGCACAAAAATTAGAGCAATCAATTGCCCATATGCATGATTCAGACGTAAGCGTTTCGATATGGTTTTATTGAAATTAGACATGGCTACATCAGATTTATCTCTCTGTACGGCATCTTATCACGCTTTATTTTAAAACAGACTGCATTTTATAAATGACCGAGCTTTAATCGCTTTCATGAAAAAGCATATTGAAATGGGTGCAGTAGCGAGCATTTTTTCATACAATAGGTGCACCTCGATATAGGTATTGATCATGAGTAATACACAACCTGACTTTTTAGCCGACGAATTTTTGTTAGATCACTATGTAGGTAAGACACCTCTAGTTCGTTTGCAGCGATTGGCTTCTCATACGCAAGCGACGGTTTTAGCAAAATTAGAAGGCAATAATCCGGCAGGTTCTGTAAAAGATCGTCCTGCATATAACATGATTATGCAGGCAGAAAAACGTGGTCAAATTAAGCCAGGCGACACCTTGATTGAGGCAACCAGTGGGAACACAGGTATTGCTTTGGCAATGGTTGCTGCAATGCGTGGCTATAAAATGAAACTTATTATGCCGAACAACATGAGTCAGGAACGTAAAGATGCGATGCTGGCTTATGGCGCAGAGTTGATTGAAGTAACACCGCAGCAAGGTATGGAAGGTGCACGTGATTTAGCTTTGCAAATGGAAAAAGAAGGCAAAGGGCACGTTTTAAATCAGTTTGGTAATCCTGATAATGTTGAAGCTCATTACTTAACAACAGGTCCTGAAATTTGGAAACAAACAGGTGGGAAAATCACCCATTTTGTAAGCTCAATGGGTACGACAGGTACCATCATGGGTGTTTCTAAATATTTAAAAGAACAAAACCCAGATATTCAAATTGTTGGTTTACAACCAGCAGATGGATCAAGTATTGCTGGTATTCGCCGTTGGCCAAAAGAATATTTACCTACTATTTTTGATAGTAGCCGTGTGGATCGTACTATTGATATTCCACAAATTGATGCTGAAAAAACAATGCGTAAATTAGCACGCATGGAAGGCATTAGTGCGGGGACATCTTCAGGCGGTGCGGTATGGGCATCCATTAAGATTGCAGAAGAAAATCCAGATGCTGTTATTGTTTGCATTATCTGTGACCGTGGCGATCGCTACTTGTCTACAGGATTGTTTTCAGTACAGGACGACAACTCATAATTGAGAGAAATAATGCGTTTCCCAACCTTAGTTTTTGATATTGAAACTTTAACTGATTTAAAAGCGGGATCGCATTTATATCATCTTGATTTGCCAGAGGCTGATGTAGAACAAGCATTGACTAAACTCCGTCGTCAAGAATCAGGCATGGATTTTCAGCGCTTACCTTTGCATGAAATTGTTTGTATTTCTGGCCTATGGATTGATGAGTCAGGTTTTAGATTATTCTCTTTTAGTCGTGAACAATATTCTGAAGCCGAGATTTTGCAAAAGTTCTTATCAATTTTTGATAAGCGTCATCCGACTTTAGTGAGTTGGAACGGTTCACAATTTGATTTACCCGTTATTCTATTTCGCGCAATGTATCATGGGCTTTCTGCACCGGGCTTGTTTGATCAAGGTGAGATTGATAGCCAGAAGCGTTTTAATAATTACCAAAACCGTTATCACCATCGCCACATTGATTTAATGGATGTGATGGCAATGTTTAATGGGCGTAATTTTCAAAAGCTTGATGATATTGCCTGCATTTTAGGTTTGCCGGGTAAACGCGGTGAATCGGGTTATCATGTACCAGAATATGTTCGTAATCAGCAGTGGTTAAAATTGACTAGCTATTGCGAAGGGGATGTACTCAATACATGGTTCGTCTATGTACGTTGGTTGTTATTAAAAGGACAATTAACAGTAGATGAGCATAATGATTGGGTAAACTCTAGTATTGATTATTTGAAAAATATTCCTCAGCAAGCAGATTTTCTTGAAGTATGGGAACGTACCTCAAAACATAGTGAATTTACTTCACACTATTTTAATTCTTCAGATTTTTAGGTTCATTCTTTGAAACAACAAGCCAAATCTCGCAAGCCTCAACAACCTGAATACATTTTTCAAGTTGAAACACTTTCTCATGAGGGGCGGGGAATTGCGCATTATGGTTCTCATCCTGATCATCCAGCAGATAAGCATGGCAAAAAAGTATTTATTCGTTATGCATTGCCCGGAGAAACTGTAAAGGCTCAGATTACCCATCAAGCGAAGCGTCTTGAAGAAGCAGAGATGGTGCAGTTGTTAGGAGAACCGTCAACTCATCGTATAGATGCAATTT
This sequence comes from Acinetobacter calcoaceticus ANC 3811, assembly GCF_000399665.1. Classification (GTDB taxonomy): domain Bacteria; phylum Pseudomonadota; class Gammaproteobacteria; order Pseudomonadales; family Moraxellaceae; genus Acinetobacter; species Acinetobacter calcoaceticus_B. The sequence goes on along the minus strand of NZ_KB976986.1, from coordinate 2,386,654 downwards.
GCCCTCATTATGGAATTTGCGGTGGCTGTAGCATGCAGCATATCGATCGTGATGAACAAATCCGCTTAAAGCAAAGTGTGCTCCAATCGCATTTACAACATTTTGCAGGCATCCAACCTGAACAGTGGCTTGAGCCGATTCGATCTTTACAAAGCGATTATCGTCGTCGTGCTCGAATCGGTGTGCGCTATCTGCCGAAGCCAGATCGCTTAATTATGGGGTTTCGTGAACATCATAGTAATCGACTCACTTCTATCCACAGTTGTAGCGTTTTGGATAAAAAATTATCAGATAGCTTGCCTGAGCTGCGTATTTTACTCCAAAGTCTAAAAGGCAAAGCGCATATAGGTCATGTAGAATTAGCAAAAGGTGATCATGAAATTTCTTTGTTGGTTCGTCATGTAGAAAAATTAAACAATTCTGATGTCAACCAATTAAAGCAATTTGCGTTAGACAAAGGGTGGCAGTTGTATTTACAGCCTAAGGGACCTGAAAGTATTCGTCGTATTGATGATGAAAAAGGTGCTTTACGTTTACACTATGCCTTAGAGCGGTTTGATGTAAATTTTGCTTTTTCGCCATTGGATTTTACTCAGGTCAATGCCACAGTAAATGAACAAATGGTTCAATTGGCATGTGAATTGCTTCAATTGCAACCAGGTGAAAAAGTACTTGATCTATTTAGTGGTTTAGGCAACTTTTCACTCCCGTTAGCACGATGTGTTGGAGAGAGTGGTCAGGTTGTTGGTGTGGAAGGGAGTGAAGATATGGTTCAGCGCGCAACAGCTAATGCAAAAAGCAATAGTTTGGTGCAGGCAACCTTCTTTTCACAAGATTTAACAAAAGATTTTTCGCATCATTCTTGGGCAAATCAAGGATTTGATGCATTATTGATTGATCCTCCTCGTGCTGGTGCATATGAAATTATGCAGTATGTATCAAATTTTGGAGCAAAAAGAATCGTTTATGTATCATGTAATCCAGCTACACTGGCAAGGGATGCGGGTGTTTTGGTCCAACATGGTTACCAGTTAAAAAAAGCAGCTGTGATGGACATGTTTATGCACACAGAACATGTTGAATCCATTGCACTATTTGAAAAAATTCAAGAGATAAACGATTAAAAACATGAGTTACATATTGAGGAGAATGGTATGGTCACAGTACGTGAACAGTTACCTGAACAACTAACAGAGTTGTCCGAGGAAACGACTGTAGAGCATGCCGCCGAAACGCAAATCGGTTTAGCCTCATGGTTGGATCGGGTGCGTGAAATATTAGATGGGGCGAAGCTTGAACAGCTTGAGCAGGTTGCTCATTTAACCCTGCAAAAAGAGTTAGACTCAACGGTTAATCATCGGTCCAATACTTTCGCTACTGGCGTTGGAATGGCCGATATTTTGGCACATCTCCATGTAGATGAAGATACTCTATCGGCAGCCATGCTCTATCGTAGTGTGCGTGAAGACATTACTGATATAGAAGAAGTAAAAAAGAAATTTGGAGATCAGGTCTATAACCTTGTCAAAGGCGCTTTGGCAATGGGTAAGCTCTCGGAACTCATTGAGAAAAATAAACGGTTAGAAGATCATTTTAATAACAATCAACGAGAACATTTAAGTGGCATTTATAAAATGCTGATTTCGGTTACCGAAGATGTTCGTGTTGTTTTAATTAAACTTGCTGAACGTACCTATTCTTTACGAGAGCTTGCAAATTCATCTCGTGAACGTCAAGAACGCGTAGCACGTGAAATTCTTACTATTTATTCGCCATTGGCACATCGACTCGGTATTGCTCAGCTTAAATGGGAACTTGAAGATCTCGCTTTTCGCTATTTGGCTCCAGATCGTTATAAAGAAATTGCATCATTACTAAATGAAAAACGTTTAGAGCGTGAACATTATATTCAGTTCGTGATTGACCGTTTAAAAAATGAGTTAGCGTCTTACGGAATCGAGTCAGAAATCACAGGTCGAGCAAAACACATTTATTCGATTTATCGAAAAATGAAAAGCAAAAACCTGAGTTTTGATCAGCTCTATGATATTCGTGCTTTACGTGTATTGGTTAATAGTGTCCCTGAGTGTTACCACTCTTTGGGGATTGTTCATCAAATCTGGCGCCATATTCCGCATCAGTTTGATGACTATATTACCAACCCGAAAGCAAATGGTTATCGCTCATTGCATACGGCTGTAATTGCTGAGAATAAATCGCTTGAAGTACAAATTCGTACTCATGAGATGCATGACGAAGCAGAGTTAGGCGTATGTTCGCACTTTAACTATAAAGAAGGTTCAAAGAATACTGACCATTCCTTTAATCATCGTTTGCATTCATTGCGTGCCGTTCTAGAACACTACCAAGAACGCAATGACACGACAGTACATCAAAACGAAGATGAAACAGAAGGCTTTGATCAACTACAAGATTTTGAAGGCTTTGAGAAGATTTATGTTTTCAGTCGTGATGGTGACATTAAGGAACTACCACGTGGCTCAACAGTTTTAGATTTTGCTTATCATGTGCATACGGAAGTAGGGAATAAGTGTTACGCAGCGCGAGTTAACCAGCGCTATGTGCCATTAACCTATACTTTAAAAACGGGTGAGCAGGTTGAAATTTTAACTAAAAAAGATCGTGATCCAAACCGAGATTGGTTGGTGAATTCTTTAGGTTATATTAAAACCTCTCGTGCTCGTGACAAGCTGCGTCATTGGTTTAGACAGCAAGATCGTAGTAAAAATCTTGAAGTGGGCCGTGAGCTTCTTAATAAAGAGTTAGCTCGTCTAGCGATTCACCCAAAAAGTATCGACCTAAATGATTACTCATCACATTTTAACGTGAAAACGGGTGATGACATTTTGGTGAGTCTAGTAAGCGGTGATATTAGCTTACATGCCTTGATTAATCAGGTGAATCGTCAAATGCATCTAGATCAGGATGAACCTGAACTAGTGCTTAAACCAGCATTAAATCCACGTGCTAGTCATACGTTGTCTGCTCATGGAATTTTAATTGATGGTTTAGACAATGTAGAGCTGCATATCGCGCAGTGCTGTCAGCCCGTACATGGTGAGTCAATCGCTGGATATATTACTTTGAACCGTGGTGTTAGTATCCACAAAGTCATTTGTTCAGACTATCAGCGTATGATTAAGCAAGAACCAGAACGTGCTGTTGAAGCCGATTGGGAAATGCAGCCAACACGTGGTCAAAGTGTTCAGATTGTGGTGGAAGCTTATGATCGTCGTGGTCTGCTTAAAGACTTAACTCAAGTGATTTTCTCTGATCAAATCAATATTCGTCAGGTTAATACAATTTCTGAGGCAGATGGTATTGCCAATATGAAGTTGTTAATTGAGGTTAAGGGGTTAGCACAGTTGTCTCGTTTATTGGCTCGCTTAGAGCAACAGCCTGGAATTATTAGTGCGCGACGCATGATTCAAGGTGTTTAAATAAATTGAGTAAAAAGGCTGTCAAATGACAGCCTTTTTATTTACCAGTGAATTGGTTTTTCGCTAGAACCCGAAGGAAGATCTGCATCTGATAATGGTGAAGAATTTACCTGATTCTCAAAACTATCTTGGTTTTGAGAATCATGATTTGATTTCAAAGATAAACCATGCAATACCTCATTAACGACTTGATCTGCGAAAATTTCTGTACTAGAAGGTGGAGTATCTTGTGTGACTAAATTACCAACACTTGCTTGTGGTGGTTGCTTAATCGAACCAGCTGCTGCAATTTTGCCTGTATTTACTTCGATCACACGCCAGTTCAGTTTAATTGCATCACGTTCAGCTGGAACTGAACCGTAAAAAGATTGACCTTGAACCGTACGAGCTTCATTAATTCTACCAACAAGAATATAGTCCGTACCTACTTTTTGGGCAATTCTTGCCATTTCCGATGGCGCACCATCCCATGCGAGGAAAGCATTTTCGCTTGCCATTTCTTCAATATAATCTCGACTTACTAAACTTAGTTGTCGTGAATTCGCCATTTGCGTACCAATGAGGTCTGCAACTTCCTGCACAAACTCATATGGGTCTTCACCCGATGCTAAGTTAAATTTTGACTCAACTACTTGAAAAGGAAAAACCGCCATTCTTCGTAAGTGTTGATCAGCTACATTTGATTGATATTTACTAATATAAGCTCGAACTCGAGCTTTATAATGCTTGCCTGAACCAGAAACACTAAGAACTTGAAAACGGTTAATTGCACCCGAAGATTCTGTTTGGACACTAAACACAGGTGAGCTTTTGCCTTGATATGACCAGTGGTGATCTGTCATAACCATATTAACTTCTTCAGCTATCCCCATTTGTGAACTTACTTTTGTTCCATTCACAGATTGAGCTGCTGTCAGTAAAGCTTCTGCAATAGCTTGTTGCTGAGTTGGTCCACTACCTGAAGCTTCTTTCATAACTTCTTGTAACGCGGCAAAACTTGAGGTGGCAGTAAGACTTAATAGTACTGCGCAAAATATTTTTCTCATAAAGGCTCTTTTTATTTATAGAGCATAGCAATTAATAACTGCCATGCTATAAAGGAATTAACTAGAAAAGCTTATAAGCCGAATGTAGATTTTTTTGCAGATTTGCGGATTTCTTTTTCACTGGTCCACTCAACAATTCCAGTTTTTAAATTCAGTAGTTTTAAAGTGAATTTATAATAAACATCACTCTTACCGCCTGAGTTTTTAACGATGCTAGATAAATTACCATTTAACATATACTCAGCACCAATCTGTGAGCCAGATTGTACGGCAGTACGTTTATCTACCATTCCGCTACGTTGTTGATAAGCCATTTGGTCTGCTACCGCACCCACAGAAGTCATATCTACAAAGCGGAATTTTCCTGAATTGATTAAACGGTTTTGAATCGTATCGGTAATAGACTCTGTATCGATATGCTCTTGAGACTTGTTCTTAATTTTGTCAACAAATAAAACAGGACGACGGCTCTTTGTCATATCAATAATTGGTGGGAAGGCAAGCATGTCATCCACCATTTTTGTCGCAATTTGCTGTAAGTCCGTAGAACCAAAATCTTTTGTTAAAGTTTCAACAGATTGCGCATCACCATAGCTAACGTTTTGTGAAGCACAGCCCGAAAAAAGTGCAGCGCTACTCAATGCTGTAATCATGAATAGTGATTTAATTTTCATTAAAATGTCCTGTATCTATCTTTAAATAATGTTGTGAAATTAGGTTAAGAAAACTTAAAAATTTAATCTTTTTTCATGTAAATCAATACATCGACTGCACTAGGGTTAGGTGCAACAGACTGAACAGTTTTAACTTCACGACCTTGTAAGCTAATAGGTTTCCAAATTGCACCTTCAGGATTAATTTCAGTTCCTTCTGCATCAAACCATACAACTTTGTATTGGAAGTCTTGGGCATAGAACCAACCGTTTTTTAATGCAAGAGAAGCGCGTTTGATATCACCTAAACTTGTCATATTGATTCGACTAACGCCAATACGGGTAGCTAAAATAGGGTTACTGGTCTGAGTACGAACAGTACTTTTACCAGTTACGCTATCTGTTTTTGTTTGCATAGCATTTGGAGCTGTGCAACCTGTAAAAAATGCAGATGCAATTGAGAGTAGGCTCAAATAAATTACGGCCTTTTTCATTTTGAATATCCTTTAATCATTAATGAGTAATAGCAAAACTATCGGTTAAAATTTCTTGATTTGCTTCTATGCCATGAATAAACACAGTTTGATTTGGCTTAACATCAATATTAATTTCTTGAGTCATATAACCATTTTTCAGTTGGATAATATGAGTGCCTGTTGGCAAAGTGAGACGAGCAACTTGAGCATTACTTGGTAAAGTATTCCACGCACGAACATCGGCTTTTTCAGAAGCTGTGTTGTAAATATTCCCAGCAATTTGACCAATAGCCCCAAGATGATTCCCGAGTTCTTTTTGGACCATATATTTTGCTGTTGTGCGCGCAATTTGTGATGTCATATTGGCAGCTACATTTTCTTTTAATGTTTTTACAGCTAATGCACCAATATCAGTTAAGGTTGAAGTGTTTGTCACAGACCTACCATTTACAAGCACTTGAAGACTGGTAGGGCTTTTGTAGGTAGAGGGATTGTAGCTAGCAAATGAAACATTAATTAAGCCATTTGGAGTAGGCAAAGCAAATGTATTCGGTATTTTTTGAGGTACTAGGCCTTGCTCTAAAAAAATTACAACTGGATATTGTTGAGACTTTTTACCCGAAGACATGTCTAAGCGTTTAACATCATTTTTAATGAAGTCATTAGGCTGCAATTCATAAGCTTTTTTGAAGTCAACGAGGGCATCGTTTTCTTCTCCTAATGCTTCCCAAAGAGTGGCTGCCATGTAAAATGCATAAGCATTTTGATATGTATTTTTAACCTTTCCTGCAATTGTATCTAGGCCAGCAAAAGCTTCGTCGAAGTTCTGACTATTATCGGAGCCAGCTTTTTCTTTAGCTTTTTCCGCTTCCTTTGTGTGAGCAACTTCAATTTCGCGCTGAATACGTTGGGCGATGCGCATTTCTACACCAGCGCTTTCTGCGTTATTGAGAGCCATAAAATTTATGGCTTGATAGACATGTGCTAAAACTTGTTCATACTCTGGGATTTTATAAGGAATAATGCTGTCATTGCTTACAAGTGAGAGAGCTTTAAATCCGAGTTCTGATGCACTGATTTTTGCTTTATTATTTCTTTGGTCTAACAGTACAAACGCAGCTTCAAAGGATTTCTTACTTTCTTCATACTGATGATTAGCTTGTTGCAAACGACCTTTTTCAAGTAGATAGAGTGCAGCATCGCTTCCCTTAACTTTTTTATCTAAAAATTTATGAGTTTCTTCTGGAATTGGTTGTGTGATGTTGGCGCGGAAGCTCTGAGCAGTTTGATTGTAGTCATCAAAAAAGCCAGCATGAGCAGTATGCAAAACACTACCAAATAGAATAGCCAGAAGAGTTTTTTTGTGTCGTTGTGAGTGCTTAATTATTGAAAAGTTTGTCACAAAAAATGCTCATAAGTTTACAAAAAAAAACGAACTATAATTTTATAAAGTGAGTATTTCAATAATTTTATTATTATTGGCTTTGTTTATTCTGTAGAGAAATAAACGCAAAGGCTTATCTCATATAGCGTTGAATGTTTTTGAGGTTTTATATTTTAAGTGTTTGTTTGTTGGATAAATAATCTAATTAAAGTTTTATAATAATTTGTATATTAGCTTTTAAAGTGTGTTTATTGTTTTGTTGAGAATTAAATGGATTTATAAGTCTAAATAACTGAACTATTTAGTTTTTCTTAATTTATTTTATTCGTATTTAAAGTTTTTTTAATTAATAGGTGCTGAAATTTATTTTATTGAAGTTTTTAATTTAGAATAACTTAAGTTTTAGTGTTTTTTTTGATTGTTGTATTATAAATGTGTTTTAAGTTATTTTAGTAAAAAGGCTGTCAAATGACAGCCTTTTTACTTTGAATTATTTTCTCGACAAATAAATATTGGTTAGTCGGTTTAAAAACTGAGGGCTTAAAGTCGAGAGTTGATAAAGCAGTTTAGTTTTTATGCCAACCGGAGTGTGAGTTGGCATCCAGAAATGAGCCTTTTTCTCTACAAGCGTAAGTACCTGTTGAGCAATATCATTTGGAGTTAAATCTACCCCCATATTTTGAATTGTGCCTGCATCCATACCCTTAACCATTGCAGTTTGTACAAATAGCGGCATCACATCTAAAACACGAATACCATATTTCTTCCATTCCACATCTAAACCTTCGGTAATTCCGCGAACAGCAAATTTACTAGCTGAATAAGAAATTAAATCAGCTTGCCCATAAATTGCAGAAGCTGATGAAAGATTGATGACACGTGCAAAAGACGCTTGCTTTAAATAGGGATGAGCTGCGTGACAGCCATTGATAACACCGTTTACATTAATATTTATTGTTCTTTGGTGAGCTTTAATATCAGTCGTTTCAAATGCACCAGAATATAAAATGCCAGCGTTATTTACTAAGATGTTGAGTTCCCCAGCCCAGTCGGTAAATTCTTTTAATATAAGTTGCCACTGATTGTAATCACTTACATCTAGATAGCCGGCAAGGGCATTTGGCCCTAAGTCATTTGCCAACTCTTGAGCAAGTGATTCATTAATATCATAAATGCCTACTTTATATCCCTGTTTGTAGAATACGCGTGCAATTTCTGCCCCAATACCTTGAGCGGCGCCACTAATCAGAATACTGTGTCTCATCTTTTTTCTCTTTGTCAGTACAATAGTGCGACTGATTTAATCGCTTTGATTTTGATCATAACAAATTAAAATCTTAGTTTTACTGACCGAATTTTAAACTTGAGGGTTACCATGGATAAATTGCTTAAAATCATGCAAGAGTTACGAGAGAAATGTCCGTGGGATCAAGAACAAACCCCAATGTCACTGACTAAATATGCGATTGAAGAAGCATATGAAGTTGAGGCGGCTGTTCGTCAAGGTGACATTGATGAAATTCGAAATGAGTTAGGTGATTTGTTATTACAAGTTGTGTTTCAATCACAAATGTTTAGTGAGCAAGGTGCTTTTAATTTTCAAGATGTGGTTGAGGCAATAAGTGAAAAGTTAATCCACCGTCATCCACATGTTTTTCAGGCAGATCAATTTAATAACTTAACGCCAGAACAAGTAAGTGAGTTATGGAAACAAATTAAACAACAAGAAAAACAAGGCAAGCCGCAATCAAGATTAGATGAAATAAAGCATGGGCCAGCACTATTACAGGCACAAGAAGTTCAAGAAAATGTCGCAAAAGTTGGGTTTGACTTTGAAACCGTAGAAGATGCTTATGGGAAACTAGAAGAAGAGCTAGATGAGTTCAAGCAAGCGCTAAAAAATCAAAATATTGATGAAATTCAAGATGAATTTGGAGATTGCCTGTTTTCATTAGTCAATGTTGGACGTAAACTCGCGATTTCAAGTGAAACATCACTTTTATCAACAATACATAAATTTAGAAGCCGTTTTGCTTTTATTGAAGATCAAGCTCAAAAACAGCAAAGAACATTAGAGGACATGACCTTGTCTGAAATGGATGAATTGTGGAATCAGGCAAAGCGGCAGTTACGGTTAGGGGAAAAAACACATGCAGCTCAACATGAGTCTTTGGAAGAGTAAGTATTATATTTTTATTATTTTATTTTGGAGCCTGATTTCATCAACCTTTATTCAGGCTCAATCTTTTGATCAAAATTTTAAGGAGTGGAAGGCTAAACAGCAGATGTATGATCAGAAGTTGAGCATGCAACACGCCTCTCATTCTAAAGTTCCAAAAAGCTCAGCCATGACTGATTCTTCAGGACAAGTTCACTTGAATCAAGCCAATATTGAAGAGCTTCAAAAGCTAAAAGGGATTGGTGAAAAAAAGGCTCAGGCGATTGTAGAATACCGTCAAAAGAATGGTGGCTTTAAAAATATTGATGAATTTAAAAACGTAAAGGGCATAGGTCCAGCCATTTTTGAAAAGAATAAAACGCGGTTGAGTTTATAAATCATGTGTTTGTCAATTGTCATTTCATGCGCAAACTACAGAGAATCAAATTGCCCTTTGTGTGCGTTAGAGCTATGATTAGCGACAACTTGTTATTTACGTACTGACGTAGGAGACAGCGTCTTTTGCAAACCTTGCGAGCGTCAAAATGTGGTTTGTCCACAGCCCAACTTCCTTCTTCGATTTTAGATGTGATCGATAGCCTGAATAAAGCTGGCTATGAAGCTTATATTGTTGGGGGTGGTGTCCGTGATTTAATGCTAGGGTTTAATCCTAAAGATTTCGATGCAGTCACCAATGCGACACCTTCTCAAATTAAAGAAGTTTTTGGCAGACGTTGCCGAATCATTGGTCGTCGATTTGAATTGGCACATGTCTATTCAGGGCGTGAGCTTATTGAAGTTGCTACATTCCGTGCCCCTCCTAAAAAAGCAGTTACGAGTGCCTCTGGCATGATTTTACGTGACAATAACTGGGGTACCATCGAACAAGACTTTGCTCGCCGTGATTTTTCAATCAATACGCTATATTACCAACCGCGTAAGAGTATCGTGCTCGACTTCTGCAAAGCGATGGACGATGTTAAAAATAAAACTCTACGTTTATTAGGCGATCCAGCACAGCGTTTTGAAGAAGACCCAGTGCGTATGCTGCGAACTTTACGTTTTGCAGCCAAGTTAAATTTCAAAATTGATTCAAATATTCTCGATATCTTTAATGCTGAAATGACGCAATTATTGCGTGACGTTTCTCCGCATCGTTTATATGACGAATCTCAGAAGTTGTTCACAATGGGACATTTGGCGCGTGTTCTGCCAATGTTGATTGAGTTTGGTGTCTGGAAGCAACTTTTTGCCGATGTTCAACCTAATCTCACCCCATTTATTTTAAGAGCAGCGAAGAATACAGATCAACGTATACAAGTGGGTAAAACCATTAATCCTGCATTTTTCTATGCAGTGTTATTGTGGCAACCGTTTTTAGAACGTTGTGAATTTTATTTATCTAAAGGCATTGTGCCGGCTGAAGCCCGTGCGCAGGCTGGGTTAGATGTTTTAAAACGTCAAGCAACACGCACAGTTATCCCTCGTTTTGCAGAAACTTTTATTCGTGAAGTTTGGGAAATGCAGACTCGTTTGCTTAATCCAAAACCACAGCAAATAGAAGCATTGGCAGGGCATGCTCGCTTCCGTGCTGGTTTTGACTTCTTATTACTTCGTGAAAAGTCAGGTGATGACGCAACACAAGGAATGGGAAGCTGGTGGGAAACCTACCAAGAAATGTCAAATGACGAAAAAGAAGCTGCTATTAGCCAATATAATCGTCAGAAAGCTAGAAACCGTCGTAAAGCTGCTGCTGAGCCTATCGAAAATAATAAAGTTGAGACGGAAATTGAACCTTTGGTTGATATTCCGGAACCACGCACTCGCCGTGGGAAAAAAGAACGTACCAGACAAGATCAGGCTGTAGGCCGGTTTGTTGAAAAAGCGACTGCCTCACAAGCAGGCGTGACGGGCGATCATCCAATTTTAAAACGTAAGCGGGTACAACGCGATTTAAGCCAAGTTGTTTTTGGGCCAACGCAATGACAATAACCACTTATATTGGTTTAGGAAGTAATTTAGGCGATTCACGTCAAATTTTATCTGAAGCCATTGCTAAGCTTAAGACGTTAGGAATGGTTAAAGTTTCTAGACTTTATCAAAGTCCACCTATGGGCCCTCAAGATCAGCCAAATTATTTAAATGCAGTTGCAGAATTAAATACGGATCTTGCACCTTTAGATTTGCTGGATCATTTACAACGTTTTGAGCAAGAAGCTGGTCGTGTACGACTTCGTCGTTGGGGTGAGCGAACCTTAGATCTGGATTTGCTTATATATGGCAATGAAAAAATTCACAATGAGCGCTTAACTGTGCCGCATATAGGAATTTTAGAGCGAGATTTCGTTGTGATTCCTTTATTAGATTTAGATGCTGATTTACAGATTAATAATCAGCCACTTAAAAATTTAGAACTGATACAGCAGCCGACACTGACTGTACTTGCGGATGAGTCTTGGGCTTAAGCTCTCGATTCATTATGTTCTGCAAACTCCTGTAGAGGATATCATCATGATTAGTCTAAGTGACTTAAGAAAATTTAAAGCCGAAGGACGTAAGTTCTCTTGTCTAACTTGTTACGATGCAAGCATGGCAAAAGCAATGGAACTTGCTGAAATTGATACAATCTTAATTGGTGATTCTCTTGGAATGGCAATTCAAGGGCGAGATTCAACTTTGCCAGTAACCGTTGAAGATATGGCTTATCATACGGCAGCGGTTCGTCGTGGTAACCAGCATGCCTTGATTATGACAGACTTGCCATTTATGAGTTATGCAACCTTGAATGATGCTTTGCAAAATGCAAGAACAGTCATGCAAGCTGGCGCTCAAATGGTGAAAATCGAAGGCGGTGCATGGTTAAGTGAAATCGTGCAGGTTTTAACCCGTAATGGTGTGCCTGTTTGTGTACATTTAGGTTTAACACCTCAATCTGTACATGTATTCGGTGGCTATAAATTACAAGCTAGAACGCGTGAAGCAGCAGATCAGCTCATTGCTGATTGTACAGCAGTGGTTGAAGCGGGCGCGTCAGTATTATTACTTGAATGTGTTCCTGCTCAGTTGGGACAAGAAATTGCTGAATTATTCCCTAATACACCTGTAATTGGTATTGGTGCAGGTAATGCAACTGATGGTCAAGTATTGGTTGTGCAAGATATGTTAGGTTTAACTTTTGGTCGAGTTGCTCGTTTTGTACGTAACTTTATGAAAGAGCAATCAGGTGAAACTGCCATTTTAGATGCTTTTAAAGCATTTCATACGGCTGTGCAGGATCAGTCATTCCCTGCCAAAGAACATACTTTTCACGTTGAGCTGTAATTCATGAAAACAGAAACCACCATACAAGGTCTTGCAGCTTCTTTAAATCCTGCTAGAGCTGCACGTAAAATTATTGGTTTTGTCCCAACAATGGGAAATCTACATGAAGGGCATCTCACACTTGTTCGTGAAGCGAAAAAGTTATGTGATGTTGTGGTTGTAAGCATCTTCGTAAATCCAACTCAATTTGGTCCGGGCGAAGATTTTGACAACTATCCTCGTACTTTAGAGCAAGATAGTCGCTTACTTGCCGATGTTGGCTGTGACATTATTTTTGCGCCATCAGTTGAGCAAATGTACGGTACACAACCGCGTTTAACGAACATCAGTGTAAATCAGATTACAGATGCTTTATGCGGTAGTTCACGTCCAGGACACTTTGATGGTGTAGCTTTGGTTGTAACGAAGCTCTTTAATATTGTGCAACCGAACTACGCTTTCTTTGGACAAAAGGATTACCAACAGTTAGCAGTGATTCGCCAGTTTGTACAAGATTTAAATATTCCTTTAGAAGTGATTGGCGTGCCGATTGTTCGTGCAGCAGATGGTTTAGCGCTTAGCTCAAGAAATGGTTATTTAAGCACTGAGCAGCGTCAGATTGCTCCAGTTATTTATCAAAGTTTGAAGCAGGCCGAGCAACAGTTACATCAAGGCAAAGATTTGCAACAAGTTGTAGAAGATATCAAAACTCAGTTGACAGATAATGGCTTTGTTGTTGATTATGTCGAAGCTCGTCAGACAAATCTGTTACCTGCTACTCAATTTGATCGTGATATTGTGTTATTTGTCGCGGCAAAACTGGGTGCAACCCGTTTGATTGACAATTTAGAAGTTGCCTTTACACCCCAATAAAAGAGATCAAAGGACAGCCATGCCATGAAGCGTATACTTATCGTGACAGGACAGTCTGGTTCAGGAAAATCTTCAGCCCTTCAAGTATTAGAAGATTTGGGCTATTACTGTATTGATAATTTGCCTTTGGCATTGCTGCCTGAAATTGTGGCAAAGCTAGATCATGAAAATAATCTGGAGCAATTGGCTTTAGGTGTGGATGTAAGAAGTACTCGGGCAGATATGCAAGAGTTCGATCATGTTTTTGAGCAACTACAAAGGCATGGAACTGTTGATGTTATTTACCTGACGACGCAAGATCAGGATTTGATTGCGCGTTTTAGTGCATCACGTCGTCCACATCCATTAGCCAATCGTTTCAAAAGTCTGTTGCAATGTATTCATGAAGAAAAGCAGTTACTGCTTCCAATTCAGTTTCGCGCTACGGTTCATATTGATACAACGGATAAAAGCGTTCATGATTTAAAGCATATTTTACTGTCTAAACTGGGGCAGTCAGATAAGCTTATTGTCATATTGCAGTCCTTTGGATATAAACATGGCATTCCTTTAGATGCCGATTATGTTTTTGATGTACGGCATTTACCAAATCCGCATTGGGATTTAGAATTAAGACGTTTTTCTGGTTTGGATGAGCCAGTAAGACTATTTTTAGAAGCGAGTCCACAAGCAAACGAAATGTTTGATGATATTCTTCACTTCTTAAAAAAATGGCTTCCCGCATTTGCTGAAGGACATCGTCACTATATGACGATTTCTATTGGCTGTACTGGGGGGCAACATCGTTCGGTTTATATCGTAGATAGACTAAAACAAGCACTTGAGGCAGAATGGTCTGTTCAGGTCTTACACAGAGAAATGAAGCACTGGTCATGATAGACACAACTGTTGATGTAATTAATAAACTCGGTTTACATGCTCGTGCATCAGGGAAACTGATAGAGGTCACTACAAAGTTTCGTTCGTCGATCCAGATTGGAAAAGGCGATCATTTGGTAGATGCAAAAAATATTATGTCTTTGCTGATGTTAGGTGCAGGTAAAGGGACCACTTTGCGATTGGTCATTGATGGTACCGACGAAGAACAGGCATTAAATGAAGTGCTGGCGTTATTCGCAGCAAAATTTTATGAGGCAGATTAATCGTGGCACGTGGTTCCCAACGTTATAGTGAAGAAGATTTTGGTTCTTTAGAAGGACGTGCAAGTAAAACCGAACAGAAAAAAGCAGTGCAACGCATGGCTGCTTTAGGTGAGCAACTCGCACAACTTTCTATTAAACAAATTCAGAAACTTCCAGTTGATGAGCGTTTAATTGATGCTTTAATGGAAGTGCAGAACATTAGTTCTTTTGAAGCACGTCGTCGCCAATTTCAACGTATTGGTAAATTGTTGCGCAATGAAGATGAGACCGTTATTTTGTCTTATTTAACCCCGCAGCAAGGCGCAAAAAGACAGGCTCAATTAATGCGTTGGGTTGACCGCATGATTGAACAGGGTGATCCTGCAATTAATGAATTTAGTAAAATTTATAATGCATCGGAACGTCATACCTTGCGTCAACATGTGTTGAGAATCAATCGTGATAAAACTCAACAGTTGAGTGAAGCAGAAATCGAGGCATCAAAAGTTAAATTTGTTAACTATGTACAGCAAATCGCATTATTGTCCGATCAAGGCTAAATGCGCTTAAACAAAAAAAGCGACGCTCAAGGCGTCGCTTTTTTTGTTTATATACTCTCAGCACGTTCTTTTGCCCATTCGCGCAAAATAAACTTCTGTAATTTGCCGGTCGATGTTTTTGGAATTTCTGTAATGACCACATCTTTAGGAACTTTAAAGCGTGCTAATTCTTTTTGGCAATGTTCAATAATTTCTTCAGGTGTTGCCGTAGCACCCATTTTCAATTCAATAAATGCGCAAGGTACTTCTTGCCAACGAGCATCGGGTTTAGCAACTACCGCAGCGGTTAAAACGGCGGGGTGTTTATACAAAACATCTTCTACTTCTAGAGATGAAATATTTTCTCCACCTGAAATAATAATGTCTTTTGAGCGATCAGTAATTTTTGCATAACCATCGGGATGGCAAACGGCTAAGTCTCCCGTATGGAACCATCCACCAGCAAAAGCTTCTTGGGTTGCTTGGGGATTCTTTAAATAGCCTTTCATGACAATATTGCCACGAAACATAATTTCTCCCATAGTTTGTCCATCATTCGGTACAGGCTGCATGGTTTCGGGGTCTAGCACACGCATACTGTCCTGTAATGGATAGGGAACACCTTGACGAGAATGAAGCTGAGCTTGTTCAGCAATTGAAAGTTCATTCCATCCTGATTGAGAGGCACATAGGGCAGAAGGGCCGTACGTTTCTGTTAAGCCATACACATGGTTTACGTTAATCCCCATATTTCGCATACCTTCAATAATAGCAACTGGGGGAGCTGCTCCAGCAACCATTACTTCAACATGGTGATCAAAGTTAGTTTGCTTTTCTTTAGGTAAGTTAATAATCATAGAAAGAACAATAGGTGCACCACAGAAATAATCAACTTTATGTTCTGCAATGAGTTGCATGACTAATTCTGGGTCGACTTTGCGCAAACAAATATTCGTCCCACCGCTGGCTGCGATACTCCATGCAAAACACCAACCATTACAGTGGAAAAGGGGTAATGTCCATAAATACACAGCACGAGGTTTCATTCCACAGGCTAATATATTACTTGCAGCATTGAGATAAGCACCACGATGATGATAAACAACACCTTTGGGATTACCCGTCGTTCCAGATGTGTAACTTAAGCTAATCGCATCCCATTCATCTTCTGGTAAATGCCATACAAAATTAATATCGCCTTGGCCTATCCATTCTTCATATTCAAAAGAACCGATAAACTGATTTTCACCTTCATATTCATCATCAGCTACATCAATCACAATAATGTGTTGGTCAGGAATAAGAGAGAGGGCTTCTCTTGCCAAATTAACAAACTCAGGGTCAACCAAAAGCACTTTGCTTTCAGCATGTTCCAACATGAAAGCTATTGTTTTTGCATCTAAACGTGTATTGAGCGTATTGAGTACAGCACCAGCCATTGGAACGGCAAAATGTGCTTCAACCATGGCTGGAATATTTGGTAATAAGACTGATACCGTATCATTTTTTTTAATTCCCAGTTGTTTGAGCTGAGAAGCAAATTGGCAACAACGTTGGTAAGTTTCTTTCCATGAAATTTGGCGCTTACCATGAATAATCGAAGCTTGATTTGGATAAATATAAGCTGCACGTTCTAAGTAGCGTAGAGGTGATAATGCAACAAAGTTTGCGGGTGTGCGTGGTAATTCATCATAAGCACTAACCATGGTAAACAACTCCGTGTTCTATTTTTTAATTCATTCTTTGAAAATATGACTTAATACTCATCAACGCATCTATGCTTTAGTCTTAAAGAGAAATACCCTTCAGTCAGAAAATGAGCAAAAATGCTATTTTCTTCATCTTAAACCACTTGTGCTGAGTGTGTTTAAAAAATCTTCCCCATATATTTTTTAAGTCATTTATTGCTGTTTACCTGATAAGCAAAATGTATTTATGATTTTGTGGGCTCAAAGGTTTTCACTTTGCTTGAACAAGTGTAAAATCTTTCAGGATTTTTAATTTTGCTTTACACCGTTTTTATATTTTGAGGTTCGCCTCGATCATAATCTCGCGGTGAAATGCTCCTTCGTATAGGGCATCACTCCTTAAGGATTTTTTTATGCCAATTATCACATTGCCAAATGGCGATCAAAAGAGTTTTGATCACGCCGTATCTGTTATGGAAGTTGCCCAAAGTATTGGGCCTGGTCTAGCAAAGAATACTGTTGCCGGACGAGTAAATGATCGCTTAGTTGATGCATGTGACTTAATTACCGAAGATTCGACCTTACAAATCATCACTCCAAAAGATGAAGAAGGTCTTGAAATCATTCGCCATTCTTGTGCACACCTTGTAGGACATGCTGTTAAACAGCTATTCCCTGAAGCTAAGATGGTGATTGGTCCAGTCATTGAAGAAGGTTTTTACTACGACATCTGGATGCCTCGTCCTTTTACATTAGACGATATGGCTGCTGTTGAAGAGCGCATGAAAAAGCTCATCGACCAAGATTATGATGTCGTTAAAAAAATGACACCGCGTGATGAAGTAATTGCTGAATTTACTGCACGTGGTGAAGAATATAAATTACGCTTGATCGCAGACATGCCTGAAGAAACACAAATGGGCTTGTACTACCATCAAGATTATTTGGACATGTGTCGTGGTCCACACGTACCAAACACTAAATTCTTAAAATCGTTTAAATTAACAAAAATCTCTGGCGCTTACTGGCGTGGCGATGCGAAGAATGAACAGCTTCAACGTATTTATGGTACAGCATGGGCTGATAAGAAACAGCTTGCTGCATACATTAAGCGTATTGAAGAAGCTGAAAAGCGCGACCACCGTAAAATTGGTAAAGCCTTAGACTTGTTCCATATGCAAGAAGAAGCACCGGGTATGGTGTTCTGGCATCCAAACGGTTGGACAATTTACCAAGTTCTTGAACAATACATGCGTAAAGTTCAGCAAGACAATGGTTACCTCGAGATTAAAACTCCACAAATCGTAGACTTTACGCTTTGGGAAAAATCTGGTCATGCAGCGAACTATGCTGACAACATGTTTACGACTCATTCTGAAAGTCGTAACTATGCGGTTAAGCCAATGAACTGCCCATGTCACGTGCAAGTTTTTAACCAAGGTTTGAAGTCTTACCGTGATTTGCCAATTCGTTTAGCGGAGTTTGGTTCTTGCCATCGTAACGAACCATCTGGTTCTTTACACGGTATTATGCGTGTACGTGGTTTTACACAAGATGATGCTCATATCTTCTGTACTAAAGAACAAATTGGTCAAGAAGTTGCAGACTTTATTAAACTCACTTTAGATGTTTATAAAGATTTTGGCTTTGAAGAAGTGCAAATGAAACTTTCTACACGTCCAGAAAAACGTGTGGGTGATGATGCACTTTGGGATATGGCTGAGAAATCTTTAGCAGATGCTTTAGATGCAGCGGGTCTTGAGTGGGAATTACAGCCAGGTGAAGGCGCGTTCTATGGTCCGAAAATTGAATTCTCATTGAAAGACTGTCTCGGACGTGTATGGCAATGTGGTACTATTCAGTGTGACTTCAATTTACCAGAACGTTTAGATGCGTCTTATGTGACTGAAGACAATGATCGTGATCAACCTGTTATGTTGCATCGTGCAATTCTTGGCAGTTTTGAACGTTTTATTGGTATACTAATTGAACACTACGCTGGTTTCATGCCACCTTGGTTGTCGCCGTTACAAGCATGTGTTATGAATATTACTGACTCTCAAGCTGAAGCTTGTGAGAAAGTCGTAGCAAAACTCAAAGAAAATGGTCTTCGTGCTATTTCTGACTTGAGAAACGAAAAAATCGGATTTAAGATTCGTGAGCGTACTCTAGAGCGTATTCCTTACTTGTTAGTTCTTGGTGACCGGGAAGTTGAAGAAGGTACTGTGAATGTACGTACGCGCTCAGGAAAAAATTTAGGTACTATGTCAGTAGATGCATTCATTGACTTAGTGAAGTCTGCCGTCGCCGATCGCGGCCGGTATATTGTGGAGTAAGAAAGATTAAACAGCCTGACCGTAACCAACAACAAGGTGCAAAAAGCAACCGTCCAGCAATTAACGATGAGATCCGTGCAAAAGAAGTACGCCTTGTCGGTGCTGAAGGGGAGCAAAAAGGAATTGTTTCATTAAGTGAAGCACTGCGTGCTGCTGAAGAGGTAGAGCTTGACCTTGTTGAGATCGTCGCAAACGCCGAGCCGCCTGTTTGTAAAATTATGGATTACAACAAGCACTTGTTTGACCTTAAGCAGAAGCAAAAAGATGCGAAGAAAAAACAGCATCAAGTGCAAGTGAAGGAAATCAAACTGCGCCCTGCAACTGATGTTGGTGATTATCAAGTTAAGCTTCGTGCTATTTTGAAATTCCTTGAAGAAGGAAACAAAGTGAAGATCACTTTACGTTTCCGTGGTCGTGAAATGGCTCATCAACAACTTGGCTTAGCTCAATTGCAAAAAATTGAAGTAGATGTGGCCGAGTTTGGGGTTGTGGAACAAGCACCAAAAATGGAAGGCCGTCAAATGGGTATGTTACTTGGACCGAAAAAGAAAAAGTAATACTCAAAAAAAGCACTGCAAAAGCAGTGCTTTTTTTTATCCTCATATTAATAAAAAACATCATTTAACTTTTTTCTGTTCAGTTTTATTTAAGACAATTGCTATATTTTTTAAGAAACTCGATTCACGAATTTTATGTGTTTTTTGGTGTTGGAAATATCATAGTTCCTCTTAAAACATGATATAACGCAAGACGCAGTCATGATAATGATGAATAGGAAAATAGAATGATTGATCTATATTATTGGGGTACTCCCAATGGACATAAAATCACAATTGCCTTAGAAGAAATGGGATTGGATTACACCCTCTACCCAATTAATATTTTAGAAAATGATCAATTTCAACCAGATTTCCTGAGAATTTCCCCAAATAATAAAATTCCTGCGATTGTTGATCAAAATGGACCTCGTGGTGAGCCAATTTCTATATTTGAATCGGGCGCTATCTTGCAATATTTAGGTAGAAAAACTGGATTATTTTATCCAGCTGATGAGCAAGAGCGGGTTGAGGTTGAGCAATGGCTCATGTGGCAAATGGGTGGTTTAGGACCGATGCTTGGGCAAAATCATCATTTTAATAAATTTGCTCCTGAAAAAATTCCTTATGCCATAGAGCGCTATTTAAATGAAACTAAACGCTTATATGGAGTGCTCAATAAACAACTGATTGGTCAGAAGTTTGTTGCTGGGGAATACTCGATTGCTGATATGGCAATCTTGCCGTGGATTTTACGTTATGAATGGCAAGGTATTCAGCTTGAAGATTATCCATACGTACAAGAATATATTGTCCGCTTAACAGCACGTCCAGCAGTTCAGAAAGCACTATCAATTAAAGTAGCTTAATTTCTTGCCTAGATTTAATAAATGCTTAAAGCAAAAAGTAGTTTGGTGTAATGAATTATGCTGAGTTACTTTTTGCTTTTTATTAGTGCTTTTGGCGCTGCCACTTTATTACCTCTACAGTCTGAAGCGGTATTGGTAACCTTATTGTTGAAGGGCCAACATTCAGCTTTGCTTTTAATTGGCATAGCTACTTTGGGTAATGTCTTAGGTTCTTGTGTCAATTGGTGGTTAGGCTTAAAGATAGAGCAATTCAAACATCGAAAGTGGTTTCCAGTTTCTGAAAAGCGTTTACAACAAGCACAAAACTTTTATCATAAATATGGCTTTTACTCCTTACTTTTGAGTTGGGCACCTATCATTGGCGATCCAATTACTTTGGTTGCTGGACTCTTCAAAGAAAATTTTTGGCGCTTCCTTGGTATCGTTATTATTGCCAAAGCAGGGCGCTATTTGTTTATTTACTGGGTGATGATGGGTTTTATTTAAAATAAAAAAGCATCCGAAGATGCTTTGGTTCATAAATATTTAAATTAATCTTCTGAGCTTTTGGTAATGTCTACTTTAAATAGATCGTTCGTTTTGAGCCAACAGAAAGTCACAACCACGAGAGTCATACAGCCTCCAAAAATTGTAGCCGTAATTGTGCCTAAATATTTAGCCGCTAAACCTGATTCAAAAGCACCTAATTCATTGCTTGAAGATACAAACATACCGTTTACGGCAGCAACGCGGCCTCGCATATTTTCTGGTGGGAAAATTTGTAAAATGGTTTGTCTTACAACAACAGAAATACTGTCACATGCGCCTGTCATAGCAAGAGCAAAAAGAGATAACCACATATTGTTTGAGAAGGCGAATAGAATAGTAAATATTCCAAAACCTGCTACAGCAAGTAACATGTTACGCCATGCATGCTGAGTTGGCGGAAAGCGAGTCAAAGCAATCATAGTGATTAGTGCGCCAATAGACGGAGCTGCTCGTAAATATCCAAGCCCTTCTGGGCCGACTTTTAATATATCTTCTGCGAAAATTGGTAATAAGGCGATAACGCCGCCAAATAAAACAGAAGCTAAATCAAGAGAAATTGCCCAAAGAACAATTTTGGTTTTCCATATAAAACGGAAACCTTCTCCTAAACTTTCTAAAATATTGTCAGTTTCAATTTTAGGGAAACTACGTTTATGCAATAAATTAATTAAAATAAAGCAAATAGCGAGTAAAGCAGCAACACTAAATAGGCTGGTTTCCCTGCCTAAATAAGCAAGCATAAAACCACCCAGCATTGGTCCAATAATTACACCACTTTGCCAGCCGATGGTTGTCCATGTCGCACCATTTGCATAGAGTTCACGCGGAATTAAAAATGGTTTTAATGAAGTTGCAGAAGGATTATAGAAACCGCGGATTGTTCCTAAACCAAAAATAACAGCATAAATACCCCAAGAAAGGAAGCTAACACTGATATGCCCTAAACCATGTAAGTGGAAAAGTAACCATAAAACCAAGGGAAGGGGAACTGAGAAAAATAAACAGATTTTCATAATAATCTGTTTATTAAACCTATCTGCAAAATAGCCTCCCCAAAGAGAAAGAGCAATAAAAGGAATTGCTTCTGCGAGTCCGATTAAACCTAAAGTCAGTGGGTCTTTGGTGATTTGATATAATGAATAGGCAACAATAATTTCTTGAATCAAAATTGCGAGTGTTAAGCAAAACTGATTGATCGTAACGATAGAGAAGTCTCGATACCGCAATGCAGCGAAAGCATCATTTTGTATATTCATATTCTTTTGAATTTAAGAGATTGCACTTATTATAGGTGATGATTTTATGGATTTTCTCGTAATTTGATAATTGATTATAGAAAATAACGTTTATATAAAATAGACAATTTACTATCAAAAAATGAGCATTTTACTTTTGTTTTAAGTTGCGATGCTTTAGAATATCGGCTCCCTTACCTGCAGGTCGTTTTTGCAATGGTGCGAACGTTCCGAACAGGTGTTCAAAAGAGGTTGTTATGCCTAAGATGAAAACTCGCCGCGGTGCTGCTAAACGCTTCAAAGCGACTGCACACGGTTTCAAGCGCAAACAAGCATTTAAGCGCCACATTTTGACCAAAAAATCTGCTAAACGTATCCGTCAATTACGCGGCTGTGTAATGGTTCATGTTTCTGACGTGAACTCAGTTCGTCGTATGTGCCCATACATCTAAGGAGATTATAAATGGCTCGTGTAAAACGTGGTGTAGTGGCTCATCGTCGTCACAAAAAAATTCTTGCTCGCGCTAAAGGTTACTATGGTGCTCGTTCACGCGTATACCGCGTAGCGTTCCAAGCGGTAATCAAAGCTGGTCAATACGCTTATCGTGACCGCCGTCAAAAGAAACGTCAATTCCGTGCTCTATGGATTGCGCGTATCAATGCTGGTGCTCGTCAAAACGGTTTGTCTTACAGCCGTATGATCGATGGCTTGAAAAAAGCTCAAGTGATCATCGACCGTCGCGTATTAGCTGACATCGCTATGCATGATGCAGTAGCATTTGCTGCTTTAGCTGAAAAAGCTAAAGGCGCATTAGCTGCATAAGCTTAGAGATTCAAAAAGAGGCCGCTTTTTAGCGGTCTTTTTTATTTTTAGTGGTTCTATTTTAAAAAGAGATAATAAAAAGAGATAAGTGATGAAAGACGAACAGTTTCTAAATGACTTAATTCAAAAAGTACAGCAAGGCCACCAGTTTAAATACTTATGTTTCTGGGGACATACTCCTAAAAAAGCTGATCTTGTTGATAAAAGCTGTTTTAGCCAGTGGTTTCCTGCGCAATTTAAAGTGGAAGGTGATGAATACTTTACTGCTGAGCACTACATGATGGCGCAAAAAGCAAAATTATTTAATGATGAAGAAGTTTTTGCACGGATCTTGCAGGTTAAACATCCGAATGAGGCGAAACAGCTAGGTCGTAAAGTGCGTAATTATGATGAACAGATATGGCAAGAAAATCGGTTTGACATTGTCGTACAGGCGAACTTTGCTAAATTCTCTCAGCATCATAAATTGAAAGAATTCTTATTAGCCACAAAAGATCGTATTTTGGTTGAAGCATCTCCAGTCGATAAAATTTGGGGAATTGGTATGGCACAAGACCATCCACATATTCAAGATCCATCTCAATGGCAAGGCTTAAATTTGTTGGGTTTTGCTTTAATGCATGTTCGAGAGCGGCTTTTAGCTGAATAAGTTTGTATGAAACAAATTGGTGCTTTACTTTAAAAGTAGTGACATGAGGGAAACGAATTGCAATCACTAAATGAAAGAGAAATTCGTATAGCTACTTTTAAGGATGCATTATCTATTGCAGAAGTACATGTGCAGTGTTGGAAAGAAACCTATACAGGTATGCTTAAGCAGGAAATATTGGATGAGCTTAAAGTACTAGATAAAGAACAGTTATGGAAAGAAATCGCCAAAAGCCCTGATCATAAGTTATTTATCTATATTGAAAATGGAATAGTGAAAGGCTTTCTCGATGGTTACTTAAATCCAGAGAATAATATTGCTGAAATTCTTGCTTTTTATCTTTTGGAAGAAATCCAAAGGCAAGGTATAGGACACGAGTTGTTTCAAAAGTTTCATCAATGTGCTTTAAATCATGGATACAGTTTTATTCGTTTAGAGGTTTTTAATAAAAATCCAAGCCGGTTCTTCTATGAAAAAATGGGAGCCAAAATAATTGGCGAAACCGAACTACCTGAGTTCGGCTTCGAAATAACAGAATTACTTTATCAATGGAAACTCTAATCTAAGTTAAAGCCCAAAATAATAAGCCAGAGCACAAATAATAATCGTTAGAATAATCAGCTTAATAACGCCTGAACCAGTGCCTTTATGGTGGTGAGATTTCACATGTTGTGGGTTTTCATTTGATTGCTCGAATGGGGAGGCTTTAACTACAGGTACGATCTGAGCTGTTTGGTAGTGATTAGCAGCTTTAACAATAAGTTTGGCAAACAAATCATCAGTTTTTTGCGTAAAATTTCTTAAATTAATAAGTTGTTCTTGGTCTAGCTCTTCTCCTAACGGATCATTTGCAAGGCGTTTTTTTTGCTCTAAATAATTGGCTAATGCTTGAGTGCGAGCTAAAAGTTGATGAGCATAATCAGCAGGATAATTCTCTGGCATTAAAGCAAGTCTTGGTTCTTGGCTCGTAATGCTTGTACCATCAAAATGAGCTTTTTGAAATTCTGGTTCCTCAAAACCTGCTGCATATTTACTACGAAATAATTCACTCTCCATAAAGTCAGCTATTTCTTGCCATGGCGGATTTTTTAAATCAGCTTCAATTTTTTTTGATAATTTTTCATTGAGTTCAAAACGCCAGAAAGTTTCTAAATGAAGCTCACAGGTTTGTGAAGCAGGGGCTTCAAACTCATTATCATTGTTATACCATTCAGCAAGTTCCTGGCCAAAAATCCAGGCAAATTTCTTATCATTTTGATGGCTAACGATAAAATGGGTATAAGGTAAAAGCTCAACGTTGCTGTTTGGATTTTGCTCTTCATTTAGAAGGCTTGATAAATGTAAACTGAGCTGAGTGGTGCCTTGTTTTTTTAGCGCTTCTAGCCAAACTTGAAAGTGTTGAGCGAGTAAATGCTGAGAAGCTAAGTCACGAAATTGAAAACTATGGTGGTCAAAAATATGATGTTGTCGCCATTGGGTAAAGCTTAAGTTTTGACGGAGGTATTCATTACCATATGTTACAAGCGTAAGTTGTTGTTTCCAAATTTGATTGAGCGCCATAATAGTTGATCTCATTGACGATGCTATTATCTTATACGTTTTATCTTTTTGTTGCCTAATACATTTTTCATGATGGATAAACTTCATCAATCTGATGAAAAACTGTTAGAATGCAGTGTTTTATTATATTTTTTTAATTTGTTGCTTTGAGAGTTAATATGTCACTGGAAGCCCTGACCACAGAAGCGCTTGCTGCCATTGCAGCAGCTCAAGACCTTGTTGCACTTGATCAGGTGCGTGTGCAATTTACAGGGAAAAAAAGCCAGCTTGCAGAACAATCGAAAGCATTAGGGAAAATGGACCCTGAAGAACGCAAAGTACAAGGTGCTGCGATTCATGCTGTTCGAGAAACAATTAATACTGCTTTAACAGAACGTCAAGCGGGATTACAGCAGGCAGCACTTGAGCAAAAGCTAGCAAGTGAAACGATTGATGTTACTTTGCCGGGCCGCGGTCAACGCGTTGGTACAGTTCACCCTGTTACTCAAGTACAAGAAAGAATTTGTCAGTTCTTCACTAAAGCTGGTTTTACAGTTGCGACTGGTCCAGAAGTTGAAGATGACTATCATAATTTTGAAGCATTAAATATTCCTGGTCACCATCCAGCGCGTGCTATGCACGATACTTTCTATTTTGATGCCACTCATTTACTGCGTACGCACACGTCTGGTGTACAGATTCGTACAATGGAAACAAGTGAGCCACCAATCCGTATCGTATGTCCAGGCCGTGTTTATCGTTGTGACTCAGATCAAACGCATTCGCCAATGTTCCATCAGATCGAAGGTTTATACGTTGCTGAGAACACCAGCTTTGCTGAATTAAAAGGTTTATTAATTAACCTGCTGAATGAATTTTTTGAAAAAGATTTAAAGGTACGTTTCCGTCCATCATATTTCCCGTTTACTGAGCCAAGTGCAGAAGTAGATATTATGGATGAACGTGGCCGTTGGTTAGAAGTTTTAGGCTGTGGCATGGTGCATCCAAATGTATTAAGTGCCGCGGGTATTGATCCTGATAAATACAAAGGCTTTGCTTTTGGTTTAGGGGTAGAGCGCTTTGCTATGTTGCGTTATGGCATTAATGACTTGCGTATGTTCTATCAAAATGATGTGCGTTTCTTACGCCAATTTGCCTAACAGTTTTTCAGGATTAAAAAAGGTTTATAAAGATGAAGATTAGCGAAAATTGGCTACGTACATGGGTTAATCCGGCAATTGATAGCGATACATTATCTGATCAGTTGACGATGCTTGGTCTTGAAGTTGATGAATTGGCACCTGTTGCTAAACCATTTACAGGCGTTGTAATCGGTGAAGTGCTCACTGTTGAGCAGCACCCTGATGCAGATCGTCTACGTGTTACAACAGTGAATATTGGTTCGGGTGAGCCTTTACAAATTGTATGTGGTGCACCGAACGTTCGTGCTGGAATGAAAGCTCCAGTTGCAACTATTGGGGCGGTATTACCTGGCGATTTTAAAATCAAAAAAGGTAAACTTCGTGGAATTGAATCACAAGGAATGCTTTGTGGTGCTTCTGAGATTGATCTTGAAGATAAAATCGATGGCTTGCTCGAACTGCCAGCTGATGCTCCAGTAGGAGTAAATATCCGTGAATACTTAAAACTTGACGACAATGTCATTGATATCAGCATTACGCCAAACCGTGGTGACTGTTTTAGTATTCGTGGTATTGCCCGTGAAATTGCAGTTATTAATCAACTGCAAATGAATGAACCTGTAATTAACACGGTTGATGCCACCATTACTGATGAGAAAAAAGTAGTTATCAGTACTGAAGGTGCTCCGCGTTATTTAGGGCGTGTCGTTAAAAATGTTAATATAAAAGCTGCTACTCCTGAGTGGATGGCACAGGCTTTATCACGTTCAGGAATCCGTACTCATAGTATTTTGGTTGATGTGACCAACTATGTCTTAATGGAATTGGGTCAACCAATGCATGCATTCGATTTGTCTAAAATCGAAGGGACTGTACATGTTCGTCAAGCAACACAACAAGAAAAGTTACAACTTCTGAATGATCAAGAAGTTGAGTTGCAAGAAGATATAATGGTGATTGCTGATGACCAAAAAGCTCTAGCAATTGCTGGAATTATGGGTGGTTTAGCATCAAGTGTAATCGATGATACGACTGATATCTTCCTGGAAAGTGCTTTCTTCGCTCCACTCGCGATTGCTGGTCGTGCTCGTCGTTTTGGCTTGCATACCGACTCTTCGCAGCGTTATGAACGCGGTGTAGATTTCGAATTACCTTTAATTGCGATGAATCGTGCTTCTCAACTTATTCAAGAGTTAGCAGGCGGCGAGTTTGGTCCAATTACTGTAGCTGAAAAAACTGATCTACTGCCTAAGCGTGAAGCAATTGAACTGAAACAAGCTCAGGTAGACCAATTATTGGGATATCAAGTTGCGGGTGAGTTCATTGCAGATGCTTTAACTCGACTAGGGTGTAAGGTAACAGTTAAGGCTGAAGGTGAATGGAGTGTAGTACCACCATCACATCGCTATGACATGGCTATTTATCAAGACTTAATTGAAGAAGTAGCGCGTATTGATGGCTATGACAATATCCAGATTAGCTTACCAAGCATGGATGTTAAATTTGCTAAATACCAAGATCGTTTTGAACTCAATGAGCTGCGTCAAACGATCGTGACGTTAGGTTATCAAGAAGCAATTAGCTTTAGTTTTGCTGATGCGAAACTTGAAAAGCAATTAAATCCTGAAGTTAAGCCACTGATGCTAGCAAATCCAATTTCAAGTGATTTGGCTGCAATGCGTAGTACTTTACTTTCTAGCTTAATTCCTTGCGTACAATATAATCTTAATCGTCAGCAAAGTCGTGTTCGTTTCTTCGAATTCGGGCTGCGTTTTGATTATCAAAATGCTAAGAACATTGACGACTTAAAACAGACTCCTACCTTAGCTTTGGTTGCAGTCGGTTCGCAAGAACCAGAATCATGGCATGTTAAGCCTCAACCAATGGATTTCTTTGATTTCAAAGGTGAGGTGGAGGAAGTTTTAGCTGCTGGTCGTGTTAAAGTTGAATATGTACGTTCTGAGCGTGCTTGGTTGCACCCAGGACAATCTGCTGAGATCTTGGTGGAAGGTAAATCAATTGGTTACTTAGGTCGCTTGCACCCGTCTTTGGAGAATGAGCTAGATTTGAGCACAACTTGGGTTGCTGAGCTTGATCAAGACGCGGTTTTGCAATCTTATGTATCTAATTTTACAGAATTATCACGTTTTCCTTCGGTTAGACGTGATATTGCGCTTTTAATCTCTGATAATATAAATGTTAGAGATATTCAGCAGTTAATCGAACAAACTGGTGGAGAGCTTTTAGACTCTACATGGTTATTCGATGTGTATACGGGGCAGGGTGTCGAAGAAGGTAAACGCTCATTAGCGTTTGCATTATTATGGCAACATCCTTCACGTACGCTTGAAGATGCTGAAATTAAATCTGGTATGGACAATATAATCCAAGTGTTAGAAAACACTTATCAAGCGACATTGAGGGCCTCATGACAGCATTAACTAAAGCAGACATGGCTGATCATTTAAGTGAGTTAACCAGCTTAAATCGCCGTGAAGCAAAACAAATGGTCGAGTTGTTCTTCGACGAAATTAGCCAAGCACTTATTGCAGGGGAGCAGGTTAAGCTCTCTGGTTTCGGTAATTTTGAGTTAAGAGATAAACGCGAACGCCCAGGACGTAATCCTAAAACAGGTGAAGAAATTCCAATTTCAGCACGTAGGGTAGTGACCTTTAGAGCAGGTCAGAAGTTTAGACAACGCGTTGGAAATGAGCAGATCGATTGATCTGCTTTTTTTACTTATAATTAGACAGCTTTATTTAATTAGGATGTGATGTCAATTTATCTAGATAGATTAAGCAAAGTAATTTTAGGAATATAAAATTTAGGCGTAAAAAAAGAGGACATAATGTCCTCTTTTTTTTCTAATCTAATATATAGATTAGTGTGCAGCAGAAGCAGCAACAGGTGCAGAAGCAGCAGGTGCAGAAGCAGCAGCATCAACAGCTGTAGAAGCAGCAGTAGCAGCTTCAGAAGCAGCAGAAGCAGCAGTAGAAGCAGCAGCTACAGCTTCAGAAGCAGCAGCAGCAGGAGCTTCTTCTTTCTTAGAACAACCAACGAAAGCTAAAGTAGCAGCTACAGCAGCAACGGCAGCAAATTTTTTGAATAACATGGCATCACTCTCACAAAAAAGATTTGAGATTAAAAAAACCTAAGTTGGACTGTTTTGCTTTTATTATTCCTAAAACGTAGCTAGGTAACAACGCATGGAGCAGTCTAACTGGTCTGCCGCTATGCTATCACTGCAAATGCTGAAATACTACTGCCGTTTGTCAAAAAAACGTATGAAAACGAGAAAAACAGTCTGTTTTTTAACAGAAAAAAACAATC
Source organism: Acinetobacter calcoaceticus ANC 3811 (assembly GCF_000399665.1). Lineage (GTDB taxonomy): Bacteria > Pseudomonadota > Gammaproteobacteria > Pseudomonadales > Moraxellaceae > Acinetobacter > Acinetobacter calcoaceticus_B. The sequence continues at coordinate 2,356,968 of NZ_KB976986.1, read as the reverse complement.
AATCGGCTCGAGTGTATTGGAAAGGTAAAAGTAAGCTATTAAAAAACTTATTTTTTTTTGATTTAAAAATAATTATTATCAAAAGCTTATAAATAATTTTACATAAAAAACTGCAAAATGTATTTTTGTGTAAAGCTTGTCAACCAAATAAAAAGCCACTCAAAAGAGTGGCTTTTTATTGAAGATTAATCGATTAAGTTGAAGCTTTACGCTTCATTTGATCGAAGAAATCATCATTTGTTTTGGTTTCTTTCATACGATCAAGTAAGAATTCCATTGCCGCCAACTCATCCATAGGATGAAGGAGCTTACGGAGGATCCATACTTTACGTAAGTTATCATCATCCATTAAACGCTCTTCACGACGGGTGCCAGATTTCTTAATATTCATGGCAGGGAAGACGCGTTTTTCAGCAATACGGCGATCAAGAGTAATCTCTTGGTTACCTGTACCTTTGAATTCTTCATAAATTACGTCATCCATTTTACTGCCTGTTTCAATCAAAGCAGTTGAGATGATCGTAAGAGATCCACCTTCTTCAATATTACGTGCAGCACCGAAGAAGCGTTTAGGGCGCTCTAATGCATGAGCATCTATACCACCAGTTAATACTTTACCTGATGAAGGAATGACGGTGTTATATGCACGCGCTAAACGGGTAATTGAGTCAAGCAGAATCACAACGTCTTTTTTGTGTTCAACAAGACGTTTTGCTTTTTCAATAACCATTTCTGCAACTTGTACGTGGCGAGCAGGAGCTTCATCGAAAGTTGAAGCAATGACTTCACCGCGAACAGTACGTTCCATTTCGGTTACTTCTTCTGGACGCTCGTCAATTAATAAAACCATCAGGAATACTTCAGGATTATTTCTAACAATAGATTGAGCAATATTTTGAAGTAACATTGTTTTACCCGCTTTTGGCGGTGCAACAATAATAGAACGTTGACCTTTACCAATTGGCGCAACTAAGTCAACGACACGAGCAGTTAAGTCTTCTGTCGTACCATTACCGAGTTCCATAACCAATTGTTCGGTTGGGAAAAGGGGAGTTAAGTTTTCAAATAAAATTTTATTTCGAGAATTTTCTGGCGTGTCGTAGTTAATCTGGTTAACTTTGAGCAACGCAAAATAACGCTCACCTTCTTTTGGAGGGCGAATAGTACCTGTGATGGTATCGCCTGTACGCAAGTTAAAGCGTCGGATTTGTGAGGGACTCACATAAATATCATCCGGACCTGCTAAATACGAACCTGCGGCAGAGCGCAAAAAACCAAAACCATCAGAGAGAATTTCAAGAACGCCATCACCAAAAATTTCTTCGCCATTCATTGCATGGCGTTTCAAAATGGCAAAGATAATATCTTGCTTTCGGTTACGAGCCATACCTTCCAGGCCCATAAATTCAGCAATTTTAATTAATTCACCAATTGGTTTTTTCTTGAGTTCAGTTAAATTCATAAGGGTCAGAATTAGGAAAGAGTAGAGTGTGGTTTAAAAAGAAGAAAAATCGCTCGCATACAAAAAAGATTATCGCAATTGTATTTACACAATAACAATTCAGAAGTCTGATTGATTGTTTCGAAGAAAAATGTGAAAAAACAATTTCTGTTGCCGAGTGGCGATCTTTATGTTTGTGTCTTGTAAGAAGCCGGACGAAGATGATTCCCTTCAGTGCCTCTTGAGCATGCAATATAAGCTAGCTTAGTCAATTTGTCAATTTATAGCCGAAAAAAATACGCTATAAAAAAGTATAGCGTATTTTCATTCTTAGCATTTTGACTTAAACATTTTCATCAATAAAGCTAACAAGTTTAGAGCGAGGCACAGCACCAATTTGTTGAGCTACGACTTCACCATTTTTGAAAAGTAATAAAGCAGGAATATTACGGATATTGTATTTCACTGCAATATCTTCGCAAGAAGTCACATCAACTTTAACAATTTTTACTTTACCAGCATATTCACTTGATAAGTCTTCAAGAACAGGTGCAATTGCTTTACACGGCGCACACCAACCTGCCCAGAAGTCAACAAGTACAGGTGTTTCAGCGTCTAGAACATCTGCTTGGAAGTTATCATCAGTTGTATTTACAATAGTCGCAGACATGGTACGGCTCCAATTTTTAGAAAAAGTGCTATTACTACAGGAGAAATTATCTCTATCAGTATTACATAGCTACTTAGTTCAATGTAAGGGTTTGATGCTATTATTCAAGGCTTCACTAAATTTGTCTAATGGATGCTCACGATATTCATCATCGACTTGTACAATCAACTCATAAATAGAAAAATATAAATGACAGTTAATTGTTGATGAAAATGGCTTTTCAATTGCATTCGTGTGAATTACTCTAGGCGTGAATTGTTATGGGTTTAGTTCAATAATGTCTGACTTTTTGATTGATGAAGAATTACTTGCCGCCATAGATATGGGGTCGAACAGCTTTCACCTTGCAATTGCACGGGTAGATCATGGCGAAGTTAAAAAAGTTGCTTCGATGTCAGAAAAAGTACAGCTTGCAGCTGGTCTGGATGAAAATAAAAATTTAACGGAAGCCGCCCAGCAACGTGGTTTGGCATGTCTAGCCCGTTTTGTTGGAAGATTGAGTTCTGTTCAAGCTAATCGTTTACGAATTGTAGCTACTAATGCCTTGCGTCAGGCAAAAAATGGTCATGAATTTATTCAAAAAGCTGCAGAAATTTTACCTAAACCTATTGAAATTATTGCGGGACGAGAAGAAGCCCGTCTGATTTATTTGGGCGTATCGCATACTATGGCTAATGGTGGGCGTCGCTTAGTTGTTGATATTGGTGGTGGTTCTACCGAATTTATTATCGGTGAAGAGTTTGAACCTATTTACACCGAGTCATTGCAAATGGGTTGTGTGGCTTATACAACGGCCTACTTTTCTGATGGGGAAATTACCCAGAAATCATTTGATAAAGCAGTAGTTGCTGCCCGTAAAGAACTTTCCGCTATTGCAACAACTTATAAAATGGAAGGGTGGGATACAGTCGTTGGTTCAAGTGGAACGATTAAAGCCTGTCGCCAAATTATGGTCAATATGGGCTTAAGTGATGAACAAGAAAATCTCACTCGAGAAGGGCTATATAAACTTAAAGATAAATTACTTAAGTTTAAAAATGTTTCTGAAATTGATTTTGAAGGATTAAGAGAAGATCGACGAGCAGTTTTGCCAGCCGGATTGGCAATTTTGTACGCAGTTTTTGAAGTTCTAGAAATTGATCGTTTGGCATATTCTGATGGTGCATTACGCGAAGGTGTCATGTATGACCTATTAGGTCGATTTAAACATGAAGATATCCGCGACCGTAGTGTGCAAGCTCTAATGGGGCGTTATAATGCTGACCCTAAACAAGCAGAACGTGTTGTAAATACAGCACAACAATTATTTGATGGTGTCGCGAAATCTCTTAATTTAACGAGTGAAGACAGTGACTTACTGCGTCGATCAGCTTATTTGCATGAAATCGGTTTAGCAATTAGTCATGGGGGGTATCATCGCCACGGTGCTTATTTATTACAGCATTCTGATATTCCGGGTTTCTCGCAAATTGATCAAAATCATCTTTCACATTTAGTGGCTCACCATCGTCGTAAATTGCGAAATGATGTAAAAAACGAAATTTTGAAGGCTGGTGGTCATAAATTACTTTACTTAAGTTTATTACTTCGCCTAGCAGTTTTACTCAACCATAGTCGAAGTGATCAGATGCTTCCTGCCATTGAACTGACCATCATAAATGATCAACAATGGCAGCTTAGTGTTTCTGGTGATGCCAAACAATGGCCATTGTTAGTTGCCGACTTGCACGATGAGCAAGAGCAGTTTAAGCATTGGGACATTGAATTGAATATTCAGTCGGAAAAATTTATCGATTAAAGGGATAATATTCGACCTATGAAAAAATCTACTCAGTCCAAAGCTTGGACAACGGTTCAAATTGCACGTCATCCTGAACGTCCGCAGTTTCTAGATTATGTCGGTGAAATCTTTACAGAGTTTGACGCCTTGCATGGTGATCGTTTGTTTGGTGACGATGGTGCGATGGTAGGTGGTCTTGCTCGTTTTGACGGTCAACCTGTGATGGTCATTGGACAACACCGTGGTCGTAGTACCCGTGAAAAATTAAAGCATAACTTCGGTATGGCTAACCCTGAAGGTTACCGTAAATCTCAACGCCTATTAGATATGGCTGAGCGTTTTAACCTTCCGGTCTTCACTTTTATTGATACGATGGGTGCTTACCCAGGTGTTGGTGCTGAAGAGCGTGGACAAGCCGAAGCAATTGCAACTAGCCTTGCTCAACTTTCACGCTTGAAAGTTCCTGTTGTTGCAACAGTACTGGGTGAAGGTGGTTCTGGTGGTGCTTTAGGTATTGGTGTTGCTGACAGAGTCATTATGTTGTCACACAGTATTTATTCAGTGATTTCACCAGAAGGCTGCGCATCTATTTTATGGAAGACTGCTGAAAAAGCAGCTCAAGCGAGCGAAGCTTTAGGTTTGACAGCAGACAAATTACAATCTCTAGGTATTGTTGAATATGTAGTAGATGAAGGCGAAGGGGCACATTTAGATCCTGAGCAAGTCATGCAAAACCTAAAAGTAGTTCTGAAGCAAGCTTTGGATGAATTGCTACCACTGGATGCAAATGAACGATGCGAAGCACGTTATCAACGTTTAATGAAGTTTGGCAGCGCAAATTTAGGCATAATGTCTTAAAGCAGGCTCAACTGTTTTCAGAAAATAGTTCTTTTCTTATTGGATGTAGTGGCGGCATGGATTCTATGCTGCTGCTACATTTGATGTCTCAAATTTTCCCTCAAAAGATCCGAGCAATTTATATCGACCATCAACTGCAATCACAAAGTGCAGAATGGGGGAAACTAGTCGCTGAACAAGCTAATCGCTTAGATATTCCTTATATTATTCAAAAAGTTCAGGTTAACGATGGTAATTTGGAAGCTCAAGCGCGTCAGGCACGTTATCAATCTTATCGACAGCATTTGCAAACAAATGAAACTTTAGTACTCGCTCATCATCAGCAAGATCAGGCTGAAACGGTCATACTCCGTTTATTATCGGGTGCAGGTGTTGATGGATTAGCTGCTATGCAGTCTGTGGATTACCGTGTAGACATGACGATTTGGCGTCCTTTTTTAGACTTATCTCGTGAGCAAATTGCTGATTGGACTACTCAACTTGAAATTGAGTATGTAAATGACCCGACAAATTACGATATTCATTATGATCGGGCATGGTCGCGTGAGGAACTTTGGCCATTTTTACAAAACCGATTCCCTAAAATGCAGCAAGCACTGAGCCGAACCAGCTATTTGATGCAAGATGCTTCTGAAATTTTAGAAGAAGTTTTAAAAGTTGATTTAAAACATTGTGGTACGGCTGAGTGTTTAGACTTAACTAAACTTTTAGATTTATCAGCTGCCCGTCAACGTCAATTGCTTTCAGTATGGATGAAAGGTGATGGGCAATATCGACCTGCATTTGAAATGGTAGAACGTTTAAAAAATGAAGTGATTGATTCAAAGTCTGATGCACAGGCAGCATTACACTGGAATCAGTTTTATTATGTCCGTTATCAACAACATCTTTATAGATTGAGTAAGCAGGTTTTTCTTGCTGAAACATTAAATCCAGTTGAAGCTGAATCAGAGCGTTATTTCCAAATGGGGGAAATAGTGCAGTACGCTTCAGGAAATTTTCAGATTACACAGAAAAATATTGGTTTGGCTCCATCTTTATTAAATAAAAAACTGACAATCATTCGACGCCAAGGTGGAGAAAAAATCCATTTATATGGTCGTGTTGGCCAGTGGCCTTTAAAAAAAGCAATTCAAGAAGCACATATTTTGCCTTGGCTTCGTCATACAATTCAAATATTAGTCATAGATAATGTTATGCTTGGGGTTTTTACACCGAAAGGATTTTGGTTGGCTCAGTCTCCGTATTGTGAGCAAGGAGGATGGCAACCAGATTTAATTTCTTATTCTTGTAATCTGGTAAATGGCGAATATGGTTATGGCAAGTGCAGTAAATTGTAATATCTGTTTTATTGGTGGCGGTAATATGGCCCAAGCTTTAATTGGCGGGCTCATTTCAAGAGGTTTACCACCGACACGTATTACTGTTTCAGATCCTGTTGAGCAGATCCGTCAATTATTACAAGAGAAAGAAGTCCACGTAACACAAGATAATGTGGCTGCAATTCAAAATGCTGATGTTGTCGTACTTGCGGTAAAACCCCAAGTTTTGGCGACTGTTTTACGTCCGTTGAAAGGTCTTTTATCAGATAAATTGGTCATTTCAATTATTGCTGGTGCTGAAATTCAAACGATATCAAATTTAATTGATAGCGATCGAATCGTTCGGGTGATGCCGAATACACCAGCTCTGGTTCAAACAGGTGCGCACGGTATCTATGCAAATGATGTAGTCGGTGCTTCGGATCGTGAATTAACAAGTCAGATTTTAGCGGCCACAGGCTTAACAATTTGGGTAAACTCCGAAGCTCAAATTGATGTGGTAACAGCAGTTTCTGGTTCAGGCCCTGCATATTTTTTCTATCTGATGGAAAGTATGATCCGTGCGGGTAAAAATTTAGGACTGGATGAAAAAGTTGCAACCGCTTTAACTCTTCAAACGGCGTTAGGTGCAGCTCAAATGGCAATTACTAGTTCAAATACTCCATCTGAACTTCGTAAGAATGTGACATCGCCAAATGGTACAACACAAGCTGCACTTGAAGTTTTTGACCGTGCACAAATCTCCCAAAATATTCAATCTGCATTGGCTGCTGCTCAGAAGCGTAGCCAAGAATTGGCTCAAGAATTGAGTGACAGTGCGAAATAGCTTAAATAGGATAAGACAACTATGGGTGCAAATTCTGCGCTAATTTTTGGAATTTTAATTAATGTCGCGATTTTATTGGTCTTTTTCCGTTTTTTAATGCAATTGGCGGCAGTAAGTCCTTATAATCCTGTGGTTTTATCGACCGTAAAGGCGACTAAGATTGTTGATATTTTTGGCCGAATTTTTCCGACGGTCGCAAAAGGCCGATTTAATTTAGCTGCGTTGGCTCTTTTAATTATTTTGTATTTACTGAAAATTTTCGGTGTGATGTATCTTTCTGGCTCTATGCCAAATAGTCCGATTCATTTAGTGATTCTGACATTTGTGACTATGATTCAGGACTTGATCCGTTTCTGCCGTTATTTAATTTTTGCAACAATCATTTTGAGTTGGGTAGTTATGTTCACTCAATCTCGTTCACCTTATATTGAGGTGATTCAAGATTTAGCCGAACCATTACTCGCGCCATTCCGTCGCTTATTGCCGAATATGGGAATGATTGACTTATCGCCAATTTTGGCATTTTTGGCGCTCTATATTGCCGAGATTTTAATGAATGAAGTCGCTAAAGTTCTCTTAACAGGTCTTTAAGCTGACTCAATAAAAAAAGGGCTGTATTTCACAGCCCTTTTTTTATTTCTATTAATTAATGGGCATCATCCCAGTTTAGTCCTTGTCCTACTTCAACCACTAAAGGCACGGAAATTTCTACAACAGATTCCATGACTTTTGCGATTTGCTTAGAAAGCTCATCAGCAATATTTTGATCGGCTTCAAATACTAATTCATCGTGTACCTGAAGTAGTAGCTTTGCTTGATCTTTTGGCAAGATTTTATCAACTTCAATCATCGCAATTTTAATAATATCAGCTGCACTACCTTGTAAAGGCGCATTGATCGCCGCACGTTCGGCAGCCTTACGCACCATCACATTTCTTGCATCAATATCTGGCGTATAAAGACGACGACCTAAAATAGTTTCAACAAAACCTTGCTCTGATGCAACTTGACGCGTGCGTTGCATATATTCATAGATGCCAGGATAGCGTTGGAAATATTGCTTAATATAGTTTTGTGACTCTTGACGTGTGAAACCTAACTGACGAATCAAGCCAAACTCAGACATACCATAAAGTAGACCAAAGTTTACTGCCTTGGCTTGACGACGTTGATCATTGGTTACATCTTCAATTGCAATACCCAATACTTCTGCAGCAGTACGGCGGTGAACGTCTTGTCCGTGCTGAAATGCATGTACTAAAGCATCATCTTGAGAAAAATGTGCCATTAAACGTAGTTCAATTTGCGAGTAATCGGCAGCCAATAAAACTCGGCCTTCTGGTGCAATAAATGCTTTGCGAATCTGACGGCCAATTTGTCTACGAATTGGAATATTTTGTAGGTTAGGATCAGAAGAGGAGAGGCGGCCTGTGGCTGTGAGTGCTTGGTGATAGCTCGTATGTACACGGTGCGTATCGTTATGAGATTGCTCAACCAGACGGTCCGTATAGGTACTTTTTAGCTTTGCCAAACCACGATGTTCTAGAATAATTTCCGCTAAAGGATGTTCAATTTTTTCTAAAACACTTTCACTGGTGCTGTATTGTCCAGTTGCAGTTTTTTTACCGCCTTTGATTCCTAATTTATCAAATAGGATTTCACCTACTTGTTTAGGTGAAGCAATATTAAAAGTTTCATCTGCAATTTCCATGGCCTTGTTTTCAAGACCTTCCATAGTTTTTGCAAATTCAACACTTAATTTATCTAGGAATGCATGATCTAAACGAATGCCATCTTCTTCCATGCCTGACAAAATTCGGGCAACTGGCATTTCGATGTTATATAAAATATTTTCTAACTCAGGAAATGGCTTAAGTTTGTTTGAAAGTACTTCATACAAACGATAGGTCACATGCGCATCTTCTGCTGCATAGTGAGCAGCAACTTCAATCTCAATTTGATTAAAGGTTTTCTGCTTTGCACCTTTGCCAGCAATTTGTTCAAAAGTCGTTGTTAAATGGCTTAAGTAGACACGAGCTACATCATCCATGCCATGACGAGTTGCTGCTGCATTTAGTACATAAGATGCCAACATGCTATCGAAATACCAGCCTTTTAACTCAATTCCGTGGTTTGCAAAAATGTGTGCATCATATTTAAGATGATGACCGATTTTTTTAACCGCTTCATTTTCTAATACAGGCTTAATTTGAGCTAGAATTTGTTCACGGTCCAGTTGCTGCGGTGCATTTTCATAATTATGCGCTAAAGGCACATAATAAGCGTCTTGTGCATCAAAGGCGATTGAAAAACCAACCATCTCGGCAATACGGTAATCAAGACTTGTGGTTTCTGTATCAATGGCAAAATGATCAGCATTTTGCATACGTTGCAAGAGTTGATCCCATGCTTCTTGAGTTAAAACAGTATGATAATTTGCAGTTCCAAGCTGGTCATCTTGACTGGTTAGGCTTGCCTGATCTTCGGTTTCTATAGCGTCAGCTGGTTTAACTTCATCTTGAACGACTACTTGTGAAACTTGTTGTTTATAAGTAGAGCTGTTTGGATTATTTGGATGATCAAGCGACTGTAACTGATTTCTAAACTCAAGCTCAGTATATAAGTTGCGTAAAGCGTCAACATTTGGATCGATAAGCTTTAATTCGTGCCAGTCGAGCTCTAAAGGAAGATCACACACAATGCTAGCTAACTGATGATCAAGCTTAATATTCTCTAAATTATCTTTGATATTTTGACTAATTTTGCCTTTAAGCTGGTCTGCATTGGCAATGATATTTTCTAAAGTGCCATATTCAGTCAGTAACTTAGCTGCTGTTTTTGCACCTATGCCTGGGACACCCATAATACCGTCGGATGCATCACCCATTAGCGTTAAATAGTCGATAATCTGATTTGGCCAAACGCCAAATTTTTCAAATACACCGTCGGTGTCCATTACGCGGTCTTTAAAGCTATCTTCGAGTTTGACATGATCATTGACGAGCTGAGCCATGTCTTTATCTCCTGTTGAGATAAGCACATGGTGGCCTTCGAGCACAGCACGTTTAGCAAGTGTACCGATAATGTCATCTGCTTCAGCGCCTGGAAGACTATATAAAGGAATCCCTTGAGCTTTAATCAATGCATGTAAATATGGAATTTGTTGAGCTAACTCTTCGGGCATACTCGGGCGGTCACCTTTATAGATCGGTGAAAGCTTATGACGGAAGGTTGGTTCGGGAGTGTCAAAAATGACTGCCATATGCGTCGGTTGCATACGACGCATAAGTTTTTGAATCGCAGAAATTGCTCCACGTATTGCATTGGTATGTAACCCTGTAGAGGTCGTCAATGGTGGTAATGCATGATATGCACGAAATAAAAAATACGACCCATCAACCAAGACAAATGGTGGCATTGAACAATTCCTTAATTTGAATTACGGGTATTTTACGTGAAAACGGCTATGAATGCAGGATTATGATTTTTGCAGTATTTTGTATGTATAAATATACGCTTGTATTGGCTTAAAGTAAGATGACATGTAATGAAGGTGTCATATTGCTAAGCCCATGTATAAAAAAGACAAACAGGGAATGATCATTGTTTTGATCGCTTTGACTTTGTTTTTAGCCATTTCAATTGGTTTTAAATTCCAGAGTGCTGTTGCTGCTTTATCTATTGCACTCGTGGTAGTACTGGTTCAGTTATTATCAAATCTGCATCAGCGTCTGACTCATTTAGAACAACAGGTTTCTCAGCAGAAAAAGCCACTTTATTCTATTCATATGCAAACAATAGTGATTTATGCAGCCGCCTTGGTTGCATTAGTTGCTTATATGAATCACTGGATGTGGATTGCTGGGGGGGCGTTACTGGTTTTATTGCTATGTTTGATTCAAACAATTAGTGCGTTTCATACTCGACTGTTATACCTCGAGTCAGTAAAACAAACTGCTCATGTAAATGAAACTCTACAAACAGAAATTATAACTCCAGCGGTAGTGCAAGTTGATTCCAATAGTACGGACAAGCTAATTCCTGTTGAAACATCAGTTTTAAATCAAGAAGAACAACCAGCCCATGTACAGAGTACATGGTGGCAACCAGCAGTCGACTGGATGGTCCATGGTAATCCAATTTTAAGAGTTGCCGTCGCTGTTCTCATGGTTGGGGTAGTGTTGTTATTGCGTTTCGCAAGCGAGCACTGGCAGCTCAGCTTAGGCGTAAAACTTGGTTTCATTGCGATTGCCGGAGGCGTATTAACAGCATTTGGTTATAGCTTGCAAAAGAAAAATCAGCTTTTTGCTGTGGCATTGCAGGGTGTAGGACTAGCTGTTGTATTCCTAACACTCGTGTTCTCGCATCATTTTGGTGTAATTGCCAATTTAACTACAGCCAGTATTCTGTTTACGATCTTATTGGCTATTACGGTATTCTTGAGTTTAAAACAACAAGCTATTTATTTGGCAATTTTAGCACTTGGGATGGCTTACGCAGCACCTTTAGTTATTCCCCAATATCGTCCAGATGTAGTCTTCCTATTTAGCTACTATTTGGTAATTAACTTAGCAGTTGCTGCTGTTAATTTTATTCAACCATGGAAAATCTTAAATCAGATTGCTTTCTTTGCCACGATGTTTATTGGCGGTAGTGCAATAGGTTTTTATGCAGAACCAGCAAAATTTGATACATTAGATTGGATTTTATGGCTACATATAGCCCTGTTTATTTGGCTTAGTGTTCGTTATAGCCAAAATATATCTCGAGTTTCAGTACGTGAACAAAAAGAAGGCATTCGTTTACCTCCGCTCTTAGATGTTGGTCTTATTTTTAGTGTGCCTGTACTAGGTTTCACACTGCATGCCTATTTAGTACATGAGTCTACCCAAGCGTTAACGATTGGTGCTGCTGTTTTGGCTGGTACCTATGCGGTATTAACTTTCTGGATCAAAAAGACACATCCTCAACTTTCAGTTCTGGCCAAAAGCTTTTTCATCCTCGCCGTTGCATTTTTTGCCTTAATCTTTCCACTCGCGAAAGGAGCACATTGGACTGCGATTGGTTGGGTTGCTCAAGGTACGGCCCTCATTGTATGGGGGGTAACTGAGCGGTACCGTTTAAGCCGATATATTGGTGTAATTTTAGTTTTACTTAGTTCAGTTGCATTGTTTTATCAATTTTGGGCGAATGCAGAGTTCCCGACGCTAAGCACAAGCATTTATGCAATTGCCCAATTCATTTCAGCCTTTTATTTATTGCAATACAACAGTAAAGAGCAACACTATTTTAGTGCCAGCATATTTAGCGGCATTTTCTTGTGTTTAGGGATGTATGCAGGCGCTATCGCTGGTATAGAAATTTTGACATGGCAACATCACGGCTTAAGTCCATATTTGATGATTGCGATACTATTATTATCAATATTTAGTGTAGTGGTTCATTACAAACTAAGGGTCCAATGGCAGAGCCTACAGTTAGGTTTAATTGGCCTGTTATTGTTGTTAATTTTGGGTGAAGCGTTTACTAGTCAAGTATTCAGCATGTTTAAATGGCTGAGTATGTTGCAGCAAGGTACTTTCCTCATCGCAGCAACGCTCCTTAGTGCTTTATTCATTATGGCTCAACCGCAGTCAGGTCAATTTGGATCTTTAAAGGTATGGGCTGCTTTAAGCTGGGTGGCATTAGCGACGGTTGGTTTGGCAATATTTCCACAAATGCCACTTGTTGCTCTGGCTTTCATACCTGTGACTTATTCCCTTTGTGTGTATAAAGCTCATAAAACGACATTGTTACATCAAATTCCAGTGTGGTGTTTAAGCTTACTTTGGTTGCTAGTAGTGAGCGTTGATCTGCATTCTGCAGAGTACCTTTACTTTGTTCCTTTGATTAACTTAACTGACTTCCTTTCAATTTCAGTATTTGCTGGTCTACTCTTTATTATTTATCAGCATGCTTTTGATCAAGATAAATCACTGGAGTGGACTTTTAAAATTACAACAATTCTAGTGGGGTTGTTGGTATTCAGTAGTGTGGTGGTCAGAGGCTTGCACCATTACTGGGCGACACCACTCTGGAGTGCTGCAATTTGGACAAATGGCTTGGTGCAGTTAAGTTTGACATTGCTCTGGGTTATTTTGGCATTCATTTTAACCACGTTCTCTAGCCGAAAAATGATTCGTCAATTGTGGTTTGTAGGTGCTGCACTTTTAGGAATTGTTGTATTAAAGCTGATTTTGCTCGATCTATCACAAAGTGCGACTTTAACTCGAGTCATTTCATTTATTGGAGCGGGTGGGGTAATGTTGATTATTGCTTATCTTGCGCCATTACCACCATCATCCGCTATACAGAAAAATGAAGAGCCTAAGCTTTAGGCTCTCGATTTAATTCTTTTTGATTACTGTATTGATCGATATCATCTTCAGCAAAAACATTAGATGGTCGATCAATCAATCCCATTTTAGGAACAGGAATTTCAATTCGGTTATCTAAAAATCCATTTCGAATTCTTTCTTGCATCTCATCCCGGACTTTTAAAGAGTTCTCTTGTCGACACCACATTGTAAATAAAAGCTCAATTGATGATTCTCTGAATGCGGTCACTGTAACAGCAGGCTTTGGGTCATCTAATACAAGAGGATAATGAGCTGCTACGTTAAGTAGAACCTCGCGAACTTTAATGATGTCTTCATGGAAGTTAATTGCAAGTGTAATTGGAATACGCCGTATTGGGTATTTAGATAAGTTGTGTACGGGGGCACGAATGAGTTGTTCGTTTGGCAAACGAATATAGACATTGTCTAATGTAAGCAGCTTAACCGAAAGTAAATCAATCGAGATCACTTCACCTTCGATGGTATTGCCACGAATCAGGGTGATTTGAATGGTATCACCGACTTCAAATGAACCTTCGCCAATCAAAAATAAACCACTAATTAAGTTACTGGCAGATGTTTGTGATGCGAAACCCAGCGCTACGGTTAAAATTCCTGCCGCGCCAAGAAATACACTGAGTTTAAAGCCAGCTTCTTTTAAACTCGTCATAATGAATAGTAAGAAAATAAAGTAAAAAATACCGCGGCGCCATACTAGACGTTGATGAGCATTAAAACGTGAGCCAATGGTTCTAATAAATGTATTTGAAATAATACGGGCAAGAACAAAACCAATAAAACACAGCACAACAGCGACTAAAATTTCACTAATACGTTCGGTATTGATATTGGTAAATATGCTTGTGAGGCTATCAGCGATATCCTTAGGAATACTTGTATCAGCCATATAAACCTCTTAAAAGAATGAATCAAACATATTGAATAATGCCCCACCAGGTGAACGTGGTGGGTGAACATAAGTCACTTCACCAGCAAGTGGTGGAGTACGATTTTCAATACGAATGCGTGCGGGACGATCAGAGCCTTCATAATAAACTTTAATTTGAGAAGTCCATAAACGACCAGTACTTTCACTATAAAAAAGAGGCAAAGCAGTAACGGGCACGTTCATGCGGTCAAAGCGCAATTGATGATTACTGGTGTTGTGAAAATCAATTGGGGTTACAGCACGAAAAGCACGTGGTGTTAACAAGTTCAAATCGGTACGCCCATCTACTGAAGTGGCATAACAAATTTCGCCTTGCTGAGCATTTGGGCCAAACCATGTATCTTTGGGCTGAATTAGAGGAATCTCAAACAAAGGCTCATGCTGACTTTCGACTAAACCGGCAATCCATAATGGTGTACTAATATAAAGAGTTCCGCGTTGTCCCGCAGGAATGTAGATCGGGTCAACAGGTTTAATTACTACGGAGCGGTCTGCCAGACGTGGCATCAGTAGGAATTCTGGATTAGTTTTCCGAAACATGTAGCGTTCTACTTGAACAGTATGCGGAAAGGCAAAATTCGGATCTGCGATTGGGTGCCAATCTTGCTCATTATCGTCTTGAAGAGATGGGCGATAATATTCGATACGCCATTCTTTTATACCGCGCGTTAGACGAAAAAGCATTGAACCAAATTGCCATGCTTTAGACTGATTAATTTCAAAGCGCTGTTCTCCCCACCATTTTAAGGAATTCTGGGGGCGAGGCTGATATTCATTATTTTCAAACAAGACGTAAAATTCCTCTACCGAGTTGTTAAACAGACTTCACGCTGTAATCTGCTTAGAGTACACTCAAAATCATCTTACTCATCATTATAAATTGTGATGCAAATATTGAAACAAATACAAGTTCCATATAGTTTTGCCAAGCGTCATGGTGTTTTATTTCGTTATGACGGTGATCAAGTATTTATTATTAGACGTCAAAATACTGAAAAAATTGCATTGCAGGAAGCAAGACGAATTCTAGGTAAGCCAGCTCACTACCAATTATGTACTGAACAAGAATTTAATACGCTCTTAAGTACGAGCTATGCTGGCGATACAGGGGAATCACAACAAGTTGCAGCAGGTTTAGAAGACCATCCTGATTTATTGAGTTTGGCCGATCAGGTTCCTGAGACAGAAGATTTGATGGACCAAGAAGACGATGCACCTATTGTTCGTCTTATTAATGCGCTACTTTCAGAAGCAATTCGAGTAGGCGCTTCTGATATTCATATTGAATCTTTCGAAAAGAAATTATCTGTACGATTACGTGTAGATGGTCAATTACGTGAAGTTGTACAGCCGCGCCGTGAGTTGGCACCTTTACTTGTTTCACGTATTAAAGTCATGGCAAAACTCGATATTGCAGAAAAGCGTGTGCCGCAAGATGGGCGTATTTCTTTACGCCTTGCTGGTCGTGAAGTAGATGTCCGTGTTTCGACTTTACCATCTTCACATGGTGAAAGGGTTGTAATGCGTTTGCTCGACAAACAAGCTGGTCGTCTTAATATGATCCATTTGGGGCTGATGGTAAATGACTATGAGCGTTTAACTCAGTTAGTACATCGTCCCCATGGCATTATTTTGGTCACAGGGCCTACAGGTTCGGGGAAAACAACGACTTTGTATGCAGCTCTATCTGATCTAAACGACAATACGCGTAACATTTTGACAGCCGAAGATCCGATTGAATATCAACTTGAAGGCATTGGGCAGACACAAGTCAATACTAAAGTAGATATGACGTTTGCTCGTGCTTTAAAGGCAATGTTGCGTCAAGATCCAGATGTGGTGATGGTTGGTGAGATTCGTGATTTGGAAACGGCTGAAATTGCAGTACAAGCATCGTTAACGGGTCATTTGGTTTTATCGACACTACATACTAATACTGCTATTGGGGCGGTTACTCGACTTAAAGATATGGGAATCGAGCCATTCTTACTATCGAGCTCTTTAATTGGGGTTGTGGCTCAACGTTTAGTTCGTACCTTATGTCAACATTGTATGACATGGCGTGAAGCTGATACTTTCGAAAGACAGGTATTTCAGCATATTCATAATGAACCGTTGTTGCAGTTACCTGAAGCCAAAGGATGCGATCATTGCTCACATTTAGGTTTCAATGGACGTACAGCTATTTATGAAATCGTGCCTGTTGATGAGCCTATGCGCCGTCTAATTCACGGTAATGCAGCTGAATTTGAATTAGAAAACCATGCTCGTCAGTACTCTGGTTCTATTCGAGATGATGGTTTACGTAAGGTGCTTTCAGGTAAAACTACACTTGAAGAAGTACTTCGAGTAACCAATGAAGCAAGTGAAGGATAATAGGTAGGATGTAAAAAATGCCCGATAAGATTCGGGCATTTTTTTAACTTAAAAAATTACTCAGTTACAATATTAAAAGTTACATCAATATTGTTGCGAGTTGCATTTGAATATGGGCAAACAATATGAGCTGCTGCAACTAACTTTTCAGCTTCTTCACGGTCCATGCCAACCAAGTAAACATTTAAAGTTACTTCGATGCTAAAACCTGTAGGAATTGGACCAATACCTACTTCGCCTTCTACATAAGCATCTTTGCTAATATTAAATTTATCGCGGTTTGCAACAAATTTTAAAGCTCCTAAAAAGCATGCTGAATAGCCAGCTGCAAATAATTGCTCAGGATTTGTTACAGCACCACCAGCGCCACCCATTTCTTTAGGTACGCCAAGTTGTACATCTAATACACCGTCTGATGAAGTTGCACGGCCATCACGACCACCAGTTGCTTTAGCTTTTGCACGATAAACAACTTTTTCTAATGACATCGTTTTTATTCCTAAAATAAATTGAATACAAATATATCGTACACGACTTAATTATTTTAACAAGTAAATTTTTTGAAAAAATTGCTGTTTATTTGACTAGGTTTGTGCGGAGTTTAGTAAGTTGATCTTTCAGGCCCAGTAGCGTTGTCATATCGCATGAACTTGCCTCTAATACTTCGGTTGGAATATTCATTGCCTGATCTTTTAATTTCTTTCCTTCATCGCTCAGCGTAATAATAACTTGGCGTTCATCTTGCGTTGAACGTGTACGATGAAGAAAATGTAAGGCTTCTAATTTTTTCAAAATGGGGGTGAGGGTAGATGATTCTAAAAAAAGCTTGGTGCCAATTTCTGAAACAGTCACGTCATCCTGTTCCCATAAAACTAACATCACCAAATATTGAGGATAAGTAATACCCAAAGGTGTTAAAAGTTTTCGGTAGAGCTGATTAAGCGCTAAATTTGTTGAATAGACGAGGAAGCATAGTTGATTCTCAAGCTTTAAGTTTTGACAGTCTTGGTCCATATATTCCTCAAAGAAACTCATATTGCTTTTGTAGTATATCGCGTTCTATTCAGTTTCTTAAATGTTCATAAGAATAGGTTATGAATAAAGTAAATTAAGAGACATAAAAAATGGAATAATTAATCCAATTATTCCATAAGATAAAAATATTTTAGATAAAATTATCTACCACAGATCTGCAATTTTTTTCATTAAACGTGCACGATATTTAGCGGTCGGATTATTTACGCTGCGTTGTTGCTCTTGTTCATAAAAATCTTGCCAAGCAGTAATCATTTCAAGCGTTGTTCCTTGTTTTTTAATCATAGAAACATCTGCTGGCTGAATATTTTCTAAACGTTGTCTTGCACCTTCTGCGCCTGTTCCCCATCCAATTATTCTTTGGCCAAATGCCGGCAAAGGAATATCTTTAGGAGTGGAGGGAAGAATATCTGATTTGAGCTGCGCGGTTGGTGAAACGAAATGATTCGTTGTACCAAACTCAGCATAACAATGAATATTTGCCCCCAAGCAAAAAAAGCTAAATAAGTATTTCCACATGAATAATTAAACTTTTAATAGTGAATTAATTTACGGTGTGTCATTAGAGGCATTGAAGAGCGGACGAGATCTTGTGCTGTTAAATCAAAGGGTACAGTAATTAAACCGCTCCCTTCATTTTCAATCATACTTAAAATTTGACCACGACTATCTGTTGCCCCAGAGTGTCCCCAGGTTTGTCGTTTTTCACCATGCCAGCCCTGTTGTGCTGCACCTAAAACATAACATTGGCTATCCATTGCCCGAGCTTGTAGCAAAAGCTGCCAGTGCATTTGTCCAGTTGTGTAGGTAAATGCAGCAGGGGCTGTAAGAATATGAGCGCCTTGTTGTCTCAGTGTTAGAGCAAGCTCTGGAAAACGCAAGTCATAACATACCATTAAGCCAATATTGCCAAAAGGGGTAGATGTGACTACTACGTCTGTTCCTGGTTCAAAGAAACGAGACTCCTGATAACCACCGACAGCGTCACCAACTTGTACATCAAATAAATGAATCTTGTCATAACGCGCTTCTGTACGCTCAGGGCTAATACAGAGGCTAACAGTTCGGACGCGACCATCTTGAATAATAGATCCATCTGGACGAAATGGGCAGGGTAAGGTGCCTGCCACAATCCAGATTTGATATTGATGCGCTAGTTTCTCAAGCCTTTGTTGAATAGATTCAAATTGCTCAGCGGTTTCACGTTGTTTTCCAGCAGCAAAACATACAAAGTTTTCGGGGAAAACAATCAAACTGGCATTTTTCGCCTTGCTCTGTTGAATCAAAGACTCAATGACTTGAAAGTTATTTTCAATATCATCTTGAGAGTTCATTTGAGCAACAGAAACGAGGGTCATATTCTAATCCGGCTTAATGGTGAAAATCAGGCATTTTGCTTGTCCGATACCTGTTCAAGCGTATCTTGTTCTTTCTGTAACTGCTTCACAAGTGGCTCGAACATATTCTGATTGTTTGCATTGAGTTTCATCAATGTCTTATGTGCATCCAGAACAGTTCTTAGCATTGCATTATGGGTGATTTGTTCATCTGTTAACATTAACGTGCAAACATTAGGATCACCACAGTAATTCAAAATGACAAAAACCTGCCCTAGCCCCATACTGTTGGCTAAGGTTGTGATATCTGGATTGGTAGATAGCATCACAGCTTGAATATGATGAGTCTGTTTAAGCTTTAAACCTAGCTTAGCTAGAATACCTAATACAGTACTATCAATAAATGTTGTTTGGGTTAAATCAACGATTGCACCTACAACATTTTCTTGCTGTTCAATTCTGTTTAAAAGTTTGTCTAGACTTATACAAGAATGGGCTCGCACTTCACCAATAAGTTTGAAAATATGCGTTCCATTTAAGCTTGCATATTCAACATGACCTGTTGACATATAAATGCCATTTTCAGAGAAGGATAGAAAAATTATCACATAGTGCCATCTCAGACTCAAGAGTCCTTAAGTCGTATATTATGTAATTAATTGATTCATAAATTAATTCATTCGACAAAGACTGAAGATGGCAATATCGTCGGCCACATGATCGGGTGCTTGAAATGATTGATTTTGCAAATGATGGACCAATTGTTGGAACTGATCGTTCAAACCGCCATCAAAAGGTTCGAGGGCTCCATCTGAGCAAACAATGAAGCGAGCATGGCGATTTAATGTACAAATATGCTCTTCAACTTCGAGTTCGTCAGTTAAACCTAGTGGGAAACTACTCGTTGTTAGAATCTTCGGTGGCTGATTAGGTTCAAAAATGATAGGAGGCGGGTAATGCCCAGCACTTGACCAGCGAAGCGTATGCGTTTCAAGGTTTAAAATGCCCACCACAATCGTAATGTGCTTTTCGATATTCTCTTGAACTAACATTCCGTTTAATTTTTTTATTAATTGTCTTGGAGTTTTAGAACGGCCATGAAAAGCTGCCATCCATGATGTTAATAAACTACTTGTTACACCATGACCTGAGACATCAGCAAGATAGAATAGAACTTCTTTGTCATTTAATTTCCAATAGTCGTACCAATCACCGGAAAGATAAGCTGAAGGCTGAAAGAAAGTTTCGACTTCATAATTTAATAAATCAATTGGATTGGGTAATAATCGTTTTTGCAGTTCAGCAGCTGAAGGTAAATCACGACTGTCTTGATTACGCTTATATTGAGCATCAATTTTTGATAGTGCTTTATTTAAATCGCTCGGTAACTGATCCCATACCCAACCTGCAAGAGCGCCTGCTTCCCAGGCATGAGCTAAAGCGGCACCTTCGTGCTCAAAAGCAATGACCACAGTGGGTAAATTCCACTTATAAGTCAGGAAATCTTGTACATCAGCAATTGCAATGATGGTTGGATCATATAAATCTAAATCATCTATGTTAATGACTTGTAAGCCTGGCAGTTTATCCAAAGCTTGCTCTAAATAAGGCATAGAGCGTGTCGGTTTAATAAAATACATAGAAGATATGGTAGTCCTTTTATATGATCACTTTATTCATCATAGAGTATGTATGATCAAAATCAAGGTATTGCCGAACTCTCAATCCAAGCAATACCTTTATTTCATCTTAAGGGTTTTGATTCTCATCTGTTGTATCTTGTGAATCATCATCAATGAAAGACACGTCAGCTGAATCGCCCTTTTTCTCAGCAATCTGGAAGGCTTTACGCTGGAGATATAAGTCTCGAATCATGGCATATTGATCACCTTGTAAGGTTTGATCTAAGTCAAGATATTGGGCACGTGTATCAACAGCTTGTAATACATTACTTGACCAATAAAGACCTTCTTGATCATCCATAACATATTTCTGTGGACGAGCTTGAGCATCTACTGCTAAACCAAAACCATCACGTAAAGTGCTTGGTCCAAAGAAAGGTAGCATAAGGAATGGACCCGAAGGAACGCCATAGTAACCAAGAGTTACACCAAAATTCTCTTCCTCAGTTGGTAAACCTAAGCGGCTTGCAGGGTCCGCCAAACCAAGAGTAGTTAAGGTATTAATCGTAAATCGGCCTAAAGTTTTTGCTGCACGACTTGGACGACCTTGAATAAGTTGATTGACGGCATTCCATGGTTCACCAAGATTTTTGCGGAACTGGCGATAAGAGCCACGCACATCTTCGGGAGTCTTTTCTCTATATTGAACCGCAACAGGACGCAAGAAATTGCGATCCAACATATCATTAAAAGAATAAATTGGACGGTTCAATGATTGCAAAGGATCTTTAACTAAATCTGGTTGTGCTGCATTTGCATTAATTTTTAAATCTTTAACTTTAATATTTTTTAAATCTTTAATAATTTGTGAACGGGGATGGTTTGGCCCTGTTTCTTCTAATGAACTAGCATTAGCAGATTCACTTGTCATGTTTTCTTGAGCGTATATAGAAGTGCAAACACCTACAGATAACATACTTAGTAAAATTAAATTAGAATAATTCATATAATTCCTTAACCGCCAGCCAGGCTAATACTTAATGTGCAGTTGGATGGAGATATGCTTCAATACAAAATCGATAACCTATTATCAAGGTAAAATTGATCAAATAATATAGATAAAATGCTAAAAAGACTAAAAAATGAGCATACGATAATATTAAATTAAAAAAGGGGTTGCCAACGAGATTTAATGGTCTATAATGCACATCCATCGGCGGTGATGCAGATAGGAACTTGTTAAAAAACAGTTACTTGGAATTGAGTTGATTACTTTGAGTAGTGAATTTGATGAGAAGTTGGTTTTGAGAATAAGTTTTAAAAATATCGAAATTACCTGTTGACTTTTAAGAGATTAAGAGTAATATAGCCGACCTAGCTTGCTGGTGACGAACCAGGAAGAAGATCATTAAGAGATTATGAAGAACAACTTGTGTGGATTTTTACTGATTGATTGATCGAAATATTATCATTGATTGATTGGTTTAAATTACTCGAAGTTTATTTGAGCGAAATTTAAGTCAGAAAATTGATGAGCCAGAATTGGCACCTTGTCTTTAATAAGGTGCAAAATGATTTTTAACTGAAGAGTTTGATCATGGCTCAGATTGAACGCTGGCGGCAGGCTTAACACATGCAAGTCGAGCGGAGTGATGGTGCTTGCACTATCACTTAGCGGCGGACGGGTGAGTAATGCTTAGGAATCTGCCTATTAGTGGGGGACAACATTTCGAAAGGAATGCTAATACCGCATACGTCCTACGGGAGAAAGCAGGGGATCTTCGGACCTTGCGCTAATAGATGAGCCTAAGTCGGATTAGCTAGTTGGTGGGGTAAAGGCCTACCAAGGCGACGATCTGTAGCGGGTCTGAGAGGATGATCCGCCACACTGGGACTGAGACACGGCCCAGACTCCTACGGGAGGCAGCAGTGGGGAATATTGGACAATGGGCGCAAGCCTGATCCAGCCATGCCGCGTGTGTGAAGAAGGCCTTATGGTTGTAAAGCACTTTAAGCGAGGAGGAGGCTACTGAAGTTAATACCTTCAGATAGTGGACGTTACTCGCAGAATAAGCACCGGCTAACTCTGTGCCAGCAGCCGCGGTAATACAGAGGGTGCAAGCGTTAATCGGATTTACTGGGCGTAAAGCGCGCGTAGGCGGCTAATTAAGTCAAATGTGAAATCCCCGAGCTTAACTTGGGAATTGCATTCGATACTGGTTAGCTAGAGTGTGGGAGAGGATGGTAGAATTCCAGGTGTAGCGGTGAAATGCGTAGAGATCTGGAGGAATACCGATGGCGAAGGCAGCCATCTGGCCTAACACTGACGCTGAGGTGCGAAAGCATGGGGAGCAAACAGGATTAGATACCCTGGTAGTCCATGCCGTAAACGATGTCTACTAGCCGTTGGGGCCTTTGAGGCTTTAGTGGCGCAGCTAACGCGATAAGTAGACCGCCTGGGGAGTACGGTCGCAAGACTAAAACTCAAATGAATTGACGGGGGCCCGCACAAGCGGTGGAGCATGTGGTTTAATTCGATGCAACGCGAAGAACCTTACCTGGCCTTGACATAGTAAGAACTTTCCAGAGATGGATTGGTGCCTTCGGGAACTTACATACAGGTGCTGCATGGCTGTCGTCAGCTCGTGTCGTGAGATGTTGGGTTAAGTCCCGCAACGAGCGCAACCCTTTTCCTTATTTGCCAGCGAGTAATGTCGGGAACTTTAAGGATACTGCCAGTGACAAACTGGAGGAAGGCGGGGACGACGTCAAGTCATCATGGCCCTTACGGCCAGGGCTACACACGTGCTACAATGGTCGGTACAAAGGGTTGCTACCTAGCGATAGGATGCTAATCTCAAAAAGCCGATCGTAGTCCGGATTGGAGTCTGCAACTCGACTCCATGAAGTCGGAATCGCTAGTAATCGCGGATCAGAATGCCGCGGTGAATACGTTCCCGGGCCTTGTACACACCGCCCGTCACACCATGGGAGTTTGTTGCACCAGAAGTAGGTAGTCTAACCGCAAGGAGGACGCTTACCACGGTGTGGCCGATGACTGGGGTGAAGTCGTAACAAGGTAGCCGTAGGGGAACCTGCGGCTGGATCACCTCCTTAACGAAAGATTGACGATTAGTAAGAATCCACAACAAGTTGTTCTTCATAGATGTATCTGAGGGTCTGTAGCTCAGTTGGTTAGAGCACACGCTTGATAAGCGTGGGGTCACAAGTTCAAGTCTTGTCAGACCCACCATGACTTTGACTGGTTGAAGTTATAGAAAAGAAGATACAGAACTGATGATGTAAGCTGGGGACTTAGCTTAGTTGGTAGAGCGCCTGCTTTGCACGCAGGAGGTCAGGAGTTCGACTCTCCTAGTCTCCACCAGAACTTAAGAGAAGTTCAGATTACAGAAATTAGTAAATAGGGATTAGATCTTAGTTTATTAACTTCTGTGATTTAAGTATCACGGTATTAAGCATGACCTGACGAAGGCATGTTTATTCATTAACAGATTGGCAAAATTGAGTCTGAAATAAATTGTTCACTCAAGAGTTTAGATTAAGCAATTGATCTAAATGAATTGAGAACTAGCAAATTAACTGAATCAAGCGTTTTGGTATATGAATTAGATTGAAGCTGTACAGTGTTTAAATACACAGTACTTCAAACTGTAAGAGATTGATGAGAAATCATTGATCATGTCTTATTACTCCTTGTAGGTAATAACGACTGTTTGGGGTTGTATAGTCAAGTAATTAAGTGCATGTGGTGGATGCCTTGGCAGTCAGAGGCGATGAAAGACGTAATAGCCTGCGATAAGCTCCGGGGAGGCGGCAAATATCCTGTGATCCGGAGATTTCTGAATGGGGGAACCCACCTACTTTAAGGTAGGTATTGCAACATGAATACATAGTGTTGCAAGGCGAACGAGGGGAAGTGAAACATCTCAGTACCCTTAGGAAAAGAAATCAATTGAGATTCCCTTAGTAGCGGCGAGCGAACGGGGATCAGCCCATTAAGTTATGTGTGTTTTAGTGGAACGCTCTGGGAAGTGCGAACGTAGAGGGTGATATTCCCGTACACGAAAGGGCACACATAATGATGACGAGTAGGGCGAGGCACGTGAAACCTTGTCTGAATATGGGGGGACCATCCTCCAAGGCTAAATACTCCTGACTGACCGATAGTGAACCAGTACCGTGAGGGAAAGGCGAAAAGAACCCCTGTGAGGGGAGTGAAATAGATCCTGAAACCGCATGCATACAAGCAGTGGGAGCCGACTTGTTCGGTGACTGCGTACCTTTTGTATAATGGGTCAGCGACTTATATTCAGTAGCGAGGTTAACCGTATAGGGGAGCCGTAGAGAAATCGAGTCTTAATAGGGCGTTTAGTTGCTGGGTATAGACCCGAAACCAGGCGATCTATCCATGAGCAGGTTGAAGGTTGGGTAACACTAACTGGAGGACCGAACCCACTGTCGTTGAAAAGCCAGGGGATGACTTGTGGATAGGGGTGAAAGGCTAATCAAGCCTGGTGATAGCTGGTTCTCCCCGAAAGCTATTTAGGTAGCGCCTCGGACGAATACCATAGGGGGTAGAGCACTGTTTCGGCTAGGGGGTCATCCCGACTTACCAAACCGATGCAAACTCCGAATACCTATGAGTACTATCCGGGAGACAGACTGCGGGTGCTAACGTCCGTAGTCAAGAGGAAAACAATCCAGACCGCCAGCTAAGGCCCCAAAATCATAGTTAAGTGGGAAACGATGTGGGAAGGCATAGACAGCTAGGAGGTTGGCTTAGAAGCAGCCACCCTTTAAAGAAAGCGTAATAGCTCACTAGTCGAGTCGGCCTGCGCGGAAGATGTAACGGGGCTAAAACTATGTGCCGAAGCTGCGGATTTGACTTTTAAGTCAAGTGGTAGGGGAGCGTTCTGTAAGCCGATGAAGGTGTATTGAGAAGTATGCTGGAGGTATCAGAAGTGCGAATGCTGACGTGAGTAACGACAAAACGGGTGAAAAACCCGTTCGCCGAAAGACCAAGGGTTCCAGTCCAACGTTAATCGGGGCTGGGTGAGTCGACCCCTAAGGCGAGGCCGAAAGGCGTAGTCGATGGGAAATTGGTTAATATTCCAATACTTCTGTGTAATGCGATGAGAGGACGGAGAAGGTTAAGTCAGCCTGGCGTTGGTTGTCCAGGTGAAAGGAAGTAGGCATGCATCTTAGGCAAATCCGGGGTGCTCTATGCTGAGATCTGATAGCAAGCTGTACTTGTACAGCGAAGTGGCTGATACCATGCTTCCAGGAAAAGTCTCTAAGCTTCAGTTACACAGGAATCGTACCCTAAACCGACACAGGTGGTCAGGTCGAGTAGACCAAGGCGCTTGAGAGAACTCTGCTGAAGGAACTAGGCAAAATGGTACCGTAACTTCGGGAGAAGGTACGCTGTTGTTGGTGATGGAACTTGCTTCCTGAGCTGATGACAGCCACAGAAACCAGGCCGCTGCAACTGTTTATTAAAAACATAGCACTCTGCAAACACGAAAGTGGACGTATAGGGTGTGATGCCTGCCCGGTGCTGGAAGGTTAATTGATGGGGTTAGCGTAAGCGAAGCTCTTGATCGAAGCCCCAGTAAACGGCGGCCGTAACTATAACGGTCCTAAGGTAGCGAAATTCCTTGTCGGGTAAGTTCCGACCTGCACGAATGGCATAATGATGGCGGCGCTGTCTCCAGCAGAGGCTCAGTGAAATCGAAATCGCTGTGAAGATGCAGTGTACCCGCGGCTAGACGGAAAGACCCCGTGAACCTTTACTGCAGCTTGACATTGAACTTTGACCTTACTTGTGTAGGATAGGTGGGAGGCTTTGAAGTTGGAACGCTAGTTCCAATGGAGCCGTCCTTGAAATACCACCCTGGTAATGTTGAGGTTCTAACTCTGCCCCGTAATCCGGGGCGAGGACCATGTCTGGTGGGTAGTTTGACTGGGGCGGTCTCCTCCTAAAGAGTAACGGAGGAGTACGAAGGTGCGCTCAGCGTGGTCGGAAATCACGCGTAGAGTATAAAGGCAAAAGCGCGCTTAACTGCGAGACCCACAAGTCGAGCAGGTACGAAAGTAGGTCTTAGTGATCCGGTGGTTCTGTATGGAAGGGCCATCGCTCAACGGATAAAAGGTACTCTGGGGATAACAGGCTGATACCGCCCAAGAGTTCATATCGACGGCGGTGTTTGGCACCTCGATGTCGGCTCATCTCATCCTGGGGCTGAAGCAGGTCCCAAGGGTATGGCTGTTCGCCATTTAAAGAGGTACGCGAGCTGGGTTTAGAACGTCGTGAGACAGTTCGGTCCCTATCTACCGTGGGCGCTGGAAATTTGAGAGGATCTGCTCCTAGTACGAGAGGACCAGAGTGGACGAACCTCTGGTGTACCGGTTGTGACGCCAGTCGCATCGCCGGGTAGCTATGTTCGGAAGGGATAACCGCTGAAAGCATCTAAGCGGGAAGCCTACCTCAAGATAAGATTTCCCTAGGACTTTATGTCCTCTAAAGAGCCGTTCGAGACTAGGACGTTGATAGGTTGGATGTGGAAGCATAGTGATATGTGAAGCTGACCAATACTAATTGCTCGTGAGGCTTGACTATACAACACCCAAGCAGTTGTATATATAGCATCAATCGATTCATTAATGTACAAATCAACTTGATTTAGTTATACGCTTAGCTAAAATGAACAAAATATCAAGACTCAATCAGCCCATCTGTAAAGATTTGGAAAACGCATCGGCATATTAAGACCAATGCTAGTATCCATACCAGTTGTGCTGGCGACCATAGCAAGAGTGAACCACCTGATCCCTTCCCGAACTCAGAAGTGAAACCTCTTAGCGCTGATGGTAGTGTGGGGTTTCCCATGTGAGAGTAAGTCATCGCCAGCTCATTATTCTAAACACCCCCAACCTAAGTTGGGGGTGTTTTTTTATGCAAAAATAAAATGATATTGAAGATTTAATCAATTTTAGGCAATAAAAAAGACTCCAGAAGAGTCCTTTTTTATATGGGAGGGAAATTGTAGTAGATAAAACACTCGGAAATAATAAGACCAGCAAAGCATCTTTTAGTTAATAAAGGTATCTAATCAATCAATAAGATAGCTTTCTAGCAAGTTTTTTAATAAAAAATCCATTTTTTCTTCTGAGAATTTCACGCTGATATATATGATAAATGGAAACTATATGTTATAAATGTTAAGTAGGCATGATTTTTGCTTGTTTTATGGAATTTAAAATATATGAAATTATCTGTTGGGTTGAAAGTTGCGAATTCTTTATCGTTAACACCTCAATTGCAGCAGGCGATTCGTTTGTTACAACTTTCTAGTTTAGAGCTTGAACAAGAAATTCAGATCCAACTAGATAGTAATCCTTTACTTGAAAAAATAGAAGAAGAGTCATTAACAGAAAGTCTGTCTACATTAGAAAGTAAAGAGTCAGATGATTTAACAACTGAATTAAATGCAAATCATTTGCCTGATGATTTACCAGTCGATACTGAATGGGATGATATTTATACTCATCAATCGACAGCTTTGGCTACCCCAGAATTTGAAGAGCGAGAGGATAATCGCCAAGTTCAATTATCTTTAAAAGAACATATTTTAGAACAGGTTAATTTGTTGCATTTTTCTAAAATAGATCAATTAATTGCTTACTGTATTGTTGATGCATTAGATGACAAGGGGTTCTTGGATGCTGAATTAGAGGAAATTATTTTAGCCTCACAGCAATTATTGAATGAAATGGATATTGAAGAAGAGATAGAAGAAGATGAAGTTTTGGTTGTATTAAAGCATATTCAAAGACTTGATCCATTAGGGATTGGTTCGCGTAATTTAGCGGAATGTTTAAAGGTACAGCTCGAATTTCTACCAAAAGATGTTGAATATTTAAATGAGGCAAAAAGCTTATTGCAATATTATGAGCTTTTGATAGCAAATGATTTAAATAAATTACTCAAACAAACGGGTTTAACGAAAGAGCAATTAAAGTTTGCAATTAATCTATTAAAAACATTGAAACCGTATCCAGGCATGGATTTTGATAAAGAAGAGTCAGATTATCAAATTCCAGATGTGGTGGTTTCTAAAAAAGATTTACATTGGCAGGTTCAACTAAATCCAGATGTGTTACCTAAATTAAGAATTAATACTTTTTACTCTAGTATGATTCGTAGAGCAGATCAGAGTGAAGATAATTTATATTTACGTAATCAGATGCTTGAAGCAAAAAACTTTATTAAAAGCATTGATGAAAGACATAAGACGTTATTAAAAGTAGCATCTTGTATTGTGGAGCATCAGAAAGCTTTTTTGGAGATAGGTGCAGAAGCAATGAAACCTTTGGTTCTCCGAGATGTTGCTGAAGAAGTAGAATTGCATGAATCTACAGTTTCTCGTGTAACTACAAATAAATATATGCTTACCCCACGTGGCCTTTTTGAGTTGAAATATTTTTTCTCTAGCCATGTAGGTACTACTGCTGGAGGAGAGGCTTCTTCTACTGCTATTCGTGCAATGATTAAAAAGCTTGTAGCAAGTGAAAATCCGCGTAAACCTTTGTCCGATAATGTAATTGCTACCTTATTGAAAGATGAGGGGATTGAAGTAGCAAGAAGGACTGTCGCAAAATATCGAGAATCGTTACATATTCCTTCATCGTCTGAAAGAAAAGTCTTGATCTGAATTTTGAAGTATGGCTATTCTAGAGATTCATTATGACGAAATAATGAAATTTTAATTTCACCAAGAGGAGTCGCTAAAATGGTTTAATTGTCCTAAATTTCTTTTTGATAACATTAAATCGTTTTGGTTCTTCTTTAAATAACCTAAAAAAGGTGAGGGATAGAATTATGCAAATAACGATTCGTGGTCATCATTTAGCAATTA
Organism: Acinetobacter calcoaceticus ANC 3811; assembly: GCF_000399665.1. Lineage (GTDB taxonomy): Bacteria > Pseudomonadota > Gammaproteobacteria > Pseudomonadales > Moraxellaceae > Acinetobacter > Acinetobacter calcoaceticus_B. Next base: position 2,327,436 of record NZ_KB976986.1, on the reverse strand, counting down.
CACCAGCTATAGAAGAAAATATTAAATCAAAATTTAATCAATTAACGAAACACCTAGATCAGGTGAATAGTATGCAGATTAAATTAACGAAAGATCATCAAATTGATAAGCGCTCTCATAAGGGTAGTTCAAATCATGTTGCAGAGGCGATTGTAAGATTGCCTGGGATTGAGTTGTTTGCTCAGGCAACCGCTGATGATATGTATACTTCAATTAAAAAATTGACTGAAAAATTAAAAAGACAATTATTAAGATATCGAAAAATGCAATGTACTTATTCTCAAGTTGCTGTTTCTGTTCAATAAGTTTTATTAGTTTAAGAGAGGCTTGAAAGATAGCCTCTTTTTTATTGATAAAATATAAACACGTACTGAATTCTTGGAAAAAGTTATAGTAAAATACTCCGTTTTACCCCTTAGGTTGTGTCAGAGGTCTTTGCAATGAATAGTGAACAGCTCACTCAAATTTTAAAAGAAGCTTTCCCTGTAGCGGAAGTAGCGGTGAGCGGACAGGCTGGAAAATTTGACCTCCGTATTGTGGATGATCAATTTGAAGGTAAGCGTACAGTGGCTCGTCAACAATTAGTTTATGCACCATTAAATACTTATATTGCAAGTGGGGAAGTTCACGCGGTAACAATTCGTGCAATGACCAAAGATGAATGGCGTAAAGCAAGCCTTTTCGGAGCTTAAATATTAATGGATAAATTTTTAATCACGGGTGGTGTTAAGCTCGAAGGCGAAGTGCGCATTTCTGGTGCTAAAAATGCGGCTTTGCCCTTACTTGCTGCAACTATTCTTGCAGACTCTCCAATTACAATAACCAATGTTCCAAATCTTAAAGATGTTAATACTTTGGTAAAACTAATTGGTGGATTAGGGGTAACGATTGGCTATGAAAATGACACAGTAAAAGCAGATACCTCTACTTTAGATAATCAGTTTGCGCCTTATGAGCTAGTGAAAACAATGCGTGCCTCAATTTTGGTTTTAGGACCATTATTAGCACGTTATGGTAATGCTAAAGTTTCTTTACCAGGTGGTTGTGCGATTGGTTCAAGACCTGTAGACCAGCATTTAAAAGCTTTAGAAGCTTTGGGTGCACATATTGAAGTTGAAAATGGTTATGTCCATGCTTCAGTTGATGGTCGCTTAAAAGGTGGTGAAGTTGTTTTTGATATGGTTACTGTTGGCGGTACTGAAAATATCTTAATGGCAGCAGCATTAGCAGATGGTGTTACAACTATTCGTAATGCAGCTCGTGAACCTGAAATCACTGACCTTGCGCAGATGTTAATTAAAATGGGCGCTAAGATCGAAGGTCTTGATACAGATACTCTAGTTGTAACTGGCGTAGAAAGTTTACATGGCTGTGAATATGCTGTTGTTGCTGATCGTATTGAAACAGGTTCGTATTTAGCAGCTGCTGCAATTACTGGTGGGCGTATAAAAACAACTCACACAGATCCAGCATTGCTTGAGTCTGTTTTGGATAAGTTTGAGGAAATGGGTGCTGAAGTCACTCGTGGTGATGACTGGATTGAACTTGATATGTTGGGCAAACGTCCTAAAGCTGTAAGTTTTAGAACTTTGCCACATCCAGAATTTCCAACTGATATGCAAGCACAACTGATGGCAGTAAATGTTATTGGCCGTGGATTCGCGACAATCTCTGAAACGATCTTTGAAAATCGTTTTATGCATGTTCCTGAGTTGTCACGAATGGGCGCTAATATTCAAGTAGAAGGTCACGATGCTGTCGTAACCGGAGTTGAAACCTTACAGGCAGCGCCTGTTATGGCAACAGATTTACGTGCTTCATTCTCTTTGGTTCTGGCTGCTTTAGTTGCAGAGGGAGATACTTTAATTGATCGTATCTACCATATTGACCGTGGTTATGAACATGTCGAAGAGAAGCTTCAAGGTTTAGGTGCCAAAATTAAGCGAGTAATTTAATGAATGATGTAAGAAACGATGATCCTAATTTTGATGTGATGGGTAATTTTGATCATGGTTTGACCTTGGCATTGAGTAAAGGGCGTATTTTAAAAGAGACGTTACCTTTATTGGCTACAGCGGGTATTAATTTACTCGAAGATCCGGAAAAGTCTCGTAAACTAATTTTTCCTACTACGCATAAGCAAGTACGTATTTTAATTTTACGTGCATCTGATGTACCGACCTATGTAGAAAATGGTGCAGCAGATATAGGTGTAGCAGGTAAAGATGTGTTGATGGAACATGGTGCTCAGCATGTCTATGAGTTGCTTGACTTGCAAATTGCTAAATGTAAGTTAATGACAGCTGGTAAAGTAGGTATGGAGCATCCAAAGGGTCGTTTAAAAATTGCCACGAAATATGTCAATCTTACACGTCAATATTATGCAAGTTTAGGTGAGCAGGTTGATGTTATTAAGCTATATGGTTCTATGGAGTTAGCACCTTTGGTTGGTTTAGGTGATTACATTGTAGATGTGGTCGATACTGGTAACACTTTAAGAGCAAATGGTCTTGAGCCATTAGAAGAGATTTGCAAAGTGTCTTCTCGATTAATTGTAAATAAAGCCAGTTTTAAACGTAAACAAACTTTGTTAAATCCAATCATTTCACAGCTTGAGCAAGCTGTTCAATCGCGTTAAAAGCAATTTCCCATCATGCTTTTGCGATAGTTAAGCTAGATGATGCCCACAAGCGCATAGAAAAAGGGTAAACTTACTTTTTCTTTTTCGCCTTGTGGGTAAATTGATGCGACGTTTATCGACTCAAGATCAAAACTTCAAACAGGTTTTTGCTGAGCTCTTAGCATTTGAAACCGTGAACGATCTTAATTTAGTGCAAACAGTAGATCAAATTATTGCTGATGTTCGTCAGCATGGTGATGATCATGTTTTAAAGCTTACTCAACAGTTCGATCGACATCCTGCGCATCAATTTTCAGATTTAGAATTATCTCAAGAACAACTTAAAACTGCTTTTGATAATTTAAGCCCAGAAATTCGTGATGCTTTAGAGTTGGCAGCAAAGCGTATTCGTACATTTCATGAAGCTCAGAAACAAGATAGCTGGACTTATATAGATGACTTGGGCAATACATTAGGGCAAAAAGTTACGCCTCTAGACCGTGTTGGTATTTATGTGCCAGGTGGTTTAGCTTCTTATCCATCTTCAGTTCTAATGAATGCTGTACCTGCTCATGTTGCGGGTGTACCTGAAATTATTATGGTTGTTCCAGCACCGAATGGTGAATTAAATCCGTTGGTTCTTGCCGCAGCTTATCTTGCAGGAGTCAGCCGAGTGTTTACCATTGGTGGAGCACAGGCTGTAGCAGCTTTGGCTTATGGAACACAAACCATTCCACCTGTAGATAAAATTACTGGGCCAGGGAATCGTTTTGTAGCAGCTGCCAAACGTGCCGTATTTGGTCAAGTCGGCATCGATATGATTGCTGGACCTTCTGAAATTTTAGTATATGCAGAAGGTGAGAATAATGCAGATTGGTTGGCTATGGATGTTTTATCACAAGCTGAACATGACACAGTTGCTCAAGCTATTTTCATAACGCCAGATGAAGCTTTGCTTAATGCAGTAGAGTTGGCAATTGAAAAGCATTTAAATGAATTGCCAAAGGCAGATATTGCGCGAACTTCAATTGAAAACCGTGGTGCTTTAGTGTTAGTCAAAGACCGTGCAGAAGCAATTGAGTTGATTAATCAAGTTGCACCAGAACATTTGGAGCTGTGTCTAGATGATGCCGAAGCAATGAGCGAAGATATTCGTCATGCTGGCGCTATTTTCATGGGACGTTATACACCCGAAGCAATCGGTGACTATTGTGCGGGTCCAAACCATGTATTGCCGACATCTGGAACTGCTCGTTTTTCTTCTCCTTTAGGCGTTTATGATTTCCAAAAACGTTCGAGCTTGATTATGTGTTCGAAAGATGGGGTTAAAACGTTAGCTAAAACAGCCGACATATTAGCTGTCCAAGAGAACCTTGATGCTCATGCACGCTCAGCTCGCTATCGTTATCAATAAGCTTATAAACCTTGTAGTTTTTTAATTATTACTCAGGGCTGATTTTCAGCCCTTTTTGAGATAAGACCATGACTTTATCTACAGCACAAATGCGCTTTTGGAGTCCAGAAGTTCGTGAATTAGAGCCGTATGTTCCGGGTGAACAGCCTAAAATTCAGAATTTATTGAAACTTAATACGAATGAAAATCCATATCCGCCATCACCAAAAGTAGTTGAAGCAGTTCAAGCTGTTTTAACTCAGCAAGCTGATGCATTGCGTTTATATCCTGACCCAGATGCAACAGCTTTAAAGCAAGCAATTGCTAAACAACAGAATATTGATGTATCTCAAGTTTTTGTTGGTAATGGTTCAGATGAAGTACTTGCTCATATTTTTAAAGCATTTTTTCTTCAAGACGAACCGATTCTTTATCCAGATATTACTTATAGTTTTTATCCAGTTTATAGTCAGTTCTTTGGAACAAAAACTAAAGAAATTCCACTCAATGAGAATTTCGAGATAGAAGCTAAGGCCTATATACAACCAAATGGTGGGATTGTTATTACAAACCCTAATGCACCAACCAGTGTTGCAATGGGTTTGCCAGATATCGAGCAAATCTTAAAAGCAAATCCAGATCGGGTGGTGGTGATCGATGAGGCTTATGTTGATTTTGGTGCAGAATCCGCAGTTGGTCTTGTAAATCGCTATGAAAATCTTGTTGTTTGTCAAACAACCTCGAAATCTCGTTCATTAGCTGGTTTACGTGTTGGTTTTGCAATCGCTCAGCCACATTTAATCGCAGCGCTTGAAGCTGTCAAAAATAGTTTTAACTCATATCCTATGGACCGTTTTGCAATTGCAGCCGCAGTAGCTTCTTTTGAAGATCAGGCTTATTTTGAAGAACAATGCCAGAAAGTTATTTCTAGTCGTGAAAAGCTAGTAGATGAATTAACTGCTTTGGGTTTTAAAGTTTTACCTTCTAAAGCTAACTTTATTTTTGCTTCACACTCAGTCCATGATGCAGGCAAACTCGCACAGCAATTACGTGAACAAGGTATTATTGTGCGCTATTTCAATAAGCCTCGTATTAATAGATTTTTGCGTATTACAGTGGGTACTGATGAGCAAAATATGCGTTTAGTGCAAACGTTAAAACAAGATATTTTTTAAGTTTTAGTCTGCTGTGCTGTTCATTAAGTTCAGCATGGCAGAGATTTTATCAAGGCTTTCTTGATATTCTGCTTCTGCATTTGAGGCAGTCGTAATACCACCGCCAGCCCACAAAGAGAGCTGATTTTGATATTGTTGAAAGCTACGGATAAGAATATTCCAGCGACCCGTTCCATCAAAATTGAAGTAACCTAATGTCCCGCAATAAGCACCTCTTGTTTCTTCTTCTAACTCTTCAATAATTTGCATTGCCCGAATTTTGGGGGCTCCTGTAATCGATCCCCCCGGTAAAGCAGAGAGCAACATTTGCATTGGATTAATATCATCTTTAAGCTTGGCAACAATCTCACTGACCATATGATGAACTTGATTAAAACTTTCAATCTCGAATAATTGTGTTGTTTTTACGGACCCTGTATTGGCATAAATGCTCAAATCATTACGTAATAAATCAACAATCATGACATTCTCTGCTTGATCTTTTTGCGAGTTTTTTAAAGTTTGTTTAGAAATAAAATCTTTTTCGATATCTTGATATCGAGGCATGGTTCCCTTAATAGGTCGGGTCTTAATTTCTTTATTTTGATTGAATTCAATGAAGAGCTCTGGGGAACAACTTAATAACTCAAATTGATCTAATTTTAAATAACCTGCATATGGTGCATTAGTAAGATTCCATAAATCTGCTGCTTTATTTAATAAGGAACCTTTGAAATCAGCTTTAAATTCTTGGGTTAAATTAATTTGATAACAATCTCCAGCTTTAATGTATTCTTGTATTTTGTTAAAAGCCTCGAAATATTGTTCTTTAGACCATCTTGGCTGAATAGCAGTTTTTAATTCAAATATATTTTTAGATTTATTTGAATTAGGAATCTCTAACTTCTTTTCAATATATTTAAATAGGTCTAATGCATTTTCTTCATCACTAAAAAAATACCAATCATTATCTATATATTTTAAAAAAGAACGATATTGGCCTAAGAATAAAGATGGCTGTATATGAGTTTGAGCATTAATAAATTGATGTGCAGCAAAATCATAACTAATAAAACCGATATAGCCACCGTTAAAACTTGTTATCATTTTAATGTTTTTATTTTCTTTTAAGTCTTTTTCTTTTAGCTGGATAAAATCTAATATTTGATTCGGTTTTGATATATTTTCATATTCATTAAAATTTTGGCGCTGGAATACTAAGTTTTTTTTATTCTGAATAAGAAAGTATTGCTGAGGAAGAAAGCCAATAATAGGGTTGTTGTTGTCATTTAAATAAATGAGCCCAGTTAATCCTTGTAAATTTTTTAAAATCTCGGCAGCATTTTTACCATGTAATGAGATTTTTTTCTTTAACTGAGACATTTTTTAATAACAGAATAGTTAATGAGGGAAATATTAGTTTACTACAACTTGTGGATCATCAGGGAGAAGACTTAGAGGAGAGGTACTTTTTGCTGATAAAATAGTCGAATTTTAGTGTGGGATTAGAGTTGTATTTGGAAGCTAAAAGCGAAATAAATCGAGTGTACCGTTTGTCGGGTAGTTGGCAAAAAATGCACAACACTAGTTGAACAAAAAGTAACGTAGATGTAATTTAGTAATTGCTAAGCAAAACTACTCAAGGATTGGAAGTTTCGGTTGCTATAAAAGAAAAATGCAACTTGAGACAATGAGAGTGGTTAAAGTCAAAAAATAAATGCTCTTGGGAGAGTGCTCAATGAAAATGTTCACTAAACTTGCTTTAGTTTCTTCTTTAGCTATCAGTGCAAATGCAATGGCAATGCAGTCAATGGACGATGCTGCACTAAGCGCTGCTACAGGTCAAGATGGTATTAACATCGGTATCGCTTTAGGTTCTGGCGGTGTTACTATCGATAAATTATATCTACACGATAATGATGGTTTGGCATCATCAACTGGTATTACTGGTGCATCAGGTACTGCTGGTGCAATCGCAATCAGCGGCGTTACTCTTACTCAAACAGGTACTGGTAACCTTTTAGATTTAGCAATTGATACGAATGGTGCTTCGGGTTCAAACGGCGCTTTCTTAAACGTTGCTGCCACAGTAGGTGCTGTTGATATTCATGTAGGTTCAATTGGTGTAGGTACTTCTGGTACTTTAAACCAGACAACTGCTGTACGTGGTATTACAGAAACAGCTCCAACTGAAATTATCTCTGGTTTAGATTTATCTTTAGGTCAGATTTCAGCGAATGTTCAGTTAGGTGCTACTCCACAAGGTGCAATGATCAAAGTAAATTCAAGTTTAAAAGGTGGTTTAACACTATCTAACTTTGGTATTAATGATGCTGCTGGCGGCGGTAAAATTGTCCTAGATAAAGTAATGGTACGTGGTGCTGGTAATACTACTGGTGATTTAGACGTGAATGCGAATATTTCAGTTGTACCAACTGGCTTAAAAATTCAAAATAATAGTACTCAAGGCATGAATGTGTATGCTCAAGGGATTCACTTAGGTGCTGCTGCTAATGCTTCAATTGGTGATTTAGAAATTCAAGGTTTAAATGTAGGTACTTCTACAATTACAATTTCTGGTCACTAATTTAAAAAGTTAAAAGTTAAAAGTTAAAAATTAAAAAAGCGCGTTTAATACGCGCTTTTTTATTGGGGTTTTAATTAAATTTTTCATAAGAATTAATAATATTGTTATATGTATACTAAATATATTAAAAGTACTGATGTTTCAGAATGAGAGTTAATTAACACTTTAATTAAAGTAGAACTATGCATTCATCAAAAAGATTAAAAAAAAGCTGTTTTTTACCAAAAAAAAAGGTATCTTCAACACACAGGGATGTAGAGCTATTGCTCTAAGAATAAAATGAATAAGGCCGGTTAGGCCACAATTTAGACCAAGTGCTTATGTTAGAGATAGTTTTAGGCTCAGCATTGATGTATTACTTTGCGACAGAAGCCTTCGAAATAGAAAAAAAGCCACCAGGAACTGTTTATTACACAGAGACTGCCGACTCACGTAATTTATCATTTCATCGAAATCACATTGAACCAGTCAAAATCAAACCTGCTGTAGAAGATCAATTTCGTGGAATTGTTCGGCAAGCATATGACTATAGCTGTGGTTCGGCTGCGCTTACCACTTTGTTAAATGGCTATGTCGGAACCAGTTTGACTGAGCAACAGACTATGAGCGGTTTGCTACAGTATGGCGAATATCAACGCATTATTGAGCGCCGAAGTTTCTCATTACTCGATATGAAACGCTTTGTCACAGCAATCGGTTTAGATAGTGGTGGTTATCGTGGTGAGTTCTCTGATTTAGTAAAACTTGGGCAACCTGCAATTGTTCCAATTTCTTATGCTGGTTTTAAACATTTTGTTGTATATAAAGCTTATAAAGATGGGCGAGTCTATGTGGCTGATCCTGCATTAGGCAATATCAGCTTTGATGAAAATCGCTTTAAAGAAATTTGGGATAATAATACTTTATTTGTTATTTCAGTCCCCGAATCTCAGCGTAAAGATCTATTGGCTTTAAAAGATGCAGATATGCGTCATGTAGAGGATGCAACCGTCAACAGATATGCTTTTGTTGACGTGCAATATCCGACATTTAATTATGATCGTTTAGCAAATAAAGCCTCAACCATGAGACGCGTATTAGATAACGATAATCACTCTGCAACCTATGGACTACCAATAGAAACCTATATGCGTCTTTATTACAAACGTAAATAGTCAAATTTTAATTTAGTAAAATAAATAAATTGGGTGGGAAAAAATATGAATAATCGATGGATAAAGATGAGTGTATTGGCCTTAAGTATGAGTGCCATTACAGGGACAATTTATGCTGAGGATCAAGTACAACAAGGACAAGTAGGCGGATCGAGCCAAGATGTAAATGCAGGTAGCACAGGAAGTTCTACACCTGTAGATACAACAAGCTCGAATACAGCTATAGCAGGAAGTACAGTACAGTCGTCTGATACACCTGCAACGGACAATAGCACGGTACCCGCCAATGAGGGTGGTGCACATCAAGCTGCAACTGCATTACAGAAAAAAGAAGGTGATGCAAGTCAAGAGACGAATTTACAAGAAGTATTTACTTCAAATGAGCGGCAATATTCGTTAATTAAAAAAGGGGGCATTTCATCTTATTATGACCTCGATTACACATATTATCGTGATACACGAATTGATTTAGCTTTATCAGATAATTCATCTCAGCTTAACCGTTTACGTGTCGAAGAAGATGCTAACCATACTTTAACAAATAGTTTTACAGTCCAGTATGGGGTTTTGGACAACTTAACTTTATCCGCAACTCTTCCTTTTGTTGCAAAGTCTGAAATTATTCGTGATACGACTACTGCTGGGTTAGGGGATATTTCTCTTGGCGCTCGTTGGGAGCCCTTCCCCTTAAAACAAGGTCGATTACCATTGGTACTTTTTGGTAGTTTATCGTCTAAGACAGGTGATAGCCCATATGAAATTGGTTTAGATGAGCTATCAACAGGTAAAGGTTACTACTCTGCTGGCGTAGGTGCGAGTACTCGTAAATATATCGATCCTGTAGTTTTATTTGCTTCTGCTTCTGCCAATTATGGTTTTAAAGAAACAGGTTTGAATCAGGCGCGTGGTACACGTACATTAACCTCATTTGACCCTGGAATCAGTGGTGGTTTTTCTTTCGGTTTTGCTTATTCATTTAACTACGATGTTTCATTAACTATGTCGTATCAGCAAAGCTTTAACATGAATGCCGAATTCCAGTTTGATAATGGTGACTCATATACATCTCCAGATCAAAGCAGTGCGATGCTTTCATTTGCTCTTGGTGTCCGTGTTTCACCTGAAACAATTGTTAATGGTACGGTAGGTATTGGTTTAACCGAAGATGCGCCAGATATTTCACTTGGTTTGTCATTCCCGTTAGATATTTTAGGTTTTACTAAAAAACAAAAATAAGGAGATATGCAGGTGAAATATCCTAAATTATGTCCTCTAACGGCGGCAATTGTTATCTCCGGTTTTTCTAGCTTTGCCAATGCTCAATTAGGACAAAACTTAGCTGTTGATATTCGTTCACTATCGATGGGGAATGCTGTAACGGCAGATCCGCCAGGGATTAGTGCAGTTCATTTTAACCCAGCAGCACTAGCGAAAATTGATGGGTTACAAACAGATGTACAAGGTATTCTTGCAAACTTTGATATCCAGCGTGAATTCTCAGCTCCTCCTGGGTACAACATTTTTGGCTATTCAGACGATCCTCTGGTTTGTAATGATGGACCAGAAATTTCTGCCAATATTTGTACAGATTTTAAAGATTCTGTACATGGTGATGTCGAGTATGCAAGCTTATATGTACCCATTCTTAAAAAAATGGTTGACTTGGGAGCGGGGTATCCACTCGTTGCGCCTACAGCAGGTATAGCCTATAAACCACCAGGCTCAAAAGTAACTTTTGCAACGGCAATGTATGCGCCTTTAGTAGCCGGTTTTGGAGCAGAAAATGGCAATCCTGGTAACTATATGGGACAACAGGTTGCTGTAGAGCGTATTACATATCTATCCCCATCTTTTGGTTATCAAGTAAATGATCATTTATCAATTGGTGCTTCGATTGGTATGTCGTATAACGCGATTGCTTTAAATACCGATTTACGTTTTCCTAATGAAATGATTGGTGTACTGCGTATGGTTGATGATGTGGTGTGTGCACCCTTCAAAGACAATAACGATATGATTACTGATCTGCTCTTATTGGGAATTTGTAATACGAAAGAAGGAATGAATCCATTTAATAAAATGGGTTCATTACAAGTTTCATTAGAACAATCATTAAGCCCTAGTTATAACTTGGGATTGCTTTGGGAGCCGACAGATGATTTTGGCTTTGGTATGGTATATCAAAGTGCTGCCAAGATGCGTCTCAAAGGCAAATACATGATTAATAATGCCAAAGCTCCTCAACAGTTGGTTCAGGGATTAAACTCATCGGCAACTGGGCAAATTTTAGCTGCGATTCTTGGACTACCAGGATATGTTCCTGATACTGAGTCTGGTTTAGTCGCGATGGATTTAGAATATCCTGCACATTTCCAGGCCGGTATTAAATACAAAATATTTCCAGATTTACAATTAAACTTTGATGTTGGATGGACTGATTATTCTGCTTGGGATAAGTTTAAATTTGAATTTGATAGACAGATTACATTATTAAAGATTGCTAAACTTCTATCGAATGATGTGACTGATAACTCTTTAGCATTACCATTAAAGTTTACTTCACCATGGAGTTGGGGTATTGGTTTAGAGTATTCAGCAACTGATCGTTTGAAGTTACGAGCAGGTTATGAGCCGCGTGCTAGTTCTATTCCTAATGATAAACGTAATACTATGGTTCCGATCAATAATGCGCAATTATTCGGTTTGGGCGTAGGTTATCGTTTTGATACGGATACAGACTTAGATCTTTCTGTCGGTTTCTTACGTAGTCGTGACAATATTCCAGCTTGTAGTAGCACTCTATCGAATAAGTGTGGTGTCGATAATATCTTATTAAACCCTTATTCAGGTTTAGATGTAAAAACGAATACAAAAGTCACAGTACTTGGTTTGAGTTATAGAACAAAATGGTAAAACAGTATAAATGGATGTTTAGCCCTAATTTCGCTATTTTAACCTTATGTGTTGCGATAGCGAATGTTTCTGTTTCTTATGCAGACGGATTTTATACGATTATAGGTCCCGATGGTCGTCCTATGATTGTGCCTAGTAGAAGAGTTGATCAGGAAAAACAGTCTCTCCCTAGCATAGACGTACAGTCCAAAAATCTGCCAGAGAAGACTGTAGCTTTGCCTGTTCAAAAACTTTCAAGGGAAAAAGAACAAACTACAGATTCCTCGAAAAAAGTAGAACAACAAACAGAAAAGAAACTAAATACTGCACCGACTGCACCGACTGCACCGACTGCACCGACTGCACCGACTGCACC
>NZ_KB976986.1:2295555-2315220 GCF_000399665.1 Acinetobacter calcoaceticus ANC 3811 | reverse complement strand
ACTGCACCGACTGCACCGACTGCACCGACTGCACCGACTGCACCGACTGCACCACAAAAAACTCAAACTGCTACTGTTGCTGATAAAGAATTAAAAACATCTACGGAGAAAACTAAATCTTTCGAAGGTGAAAAGGTTCAACCAGTCGCTAATAATGAGTGGAAGAAAAAGCTTATTTTAGTACCGCCGCCCATAAAAAGCACATCACAGGCAGCTCCATCAGCCGTCTCTTCACAGGATAAGTCTAAATTTACAACGATTGATAATATTGAATATGTAAATAATGAGTATCTCGAAGATCAAGAATTTAATCTTGACGGTAAAAAGCGTTTTTATCTTATGCCTGACGGCTTAGGAAGAACTGAATCAATAGAGCGTAAAAAAGGTGTGAGTCGGTCAACTTTAGATCAGCTTTTTAATCGGCAGACTAAAGACGACGAATCTACTGTTGTATTGGCTCCAACATATATGCGTTTATCTTCGCAAGAGTTAGAAGCAGCTTTTGAACAAGATAAATGTTTTATTAAAGGTTATAACAAACAAATTAAGACACTTAGTATAAATAAAGAAGTAAGTGTATGGCCTCGTAAGCCGTTGAAAGAAAAATTTGAATATGAGGTTGTACAGTTAAACCCTTCTGTTCAGCATTTAAAACTTATGTCATTTGCTGCTAGTAATGAGAAGCCTCTTTATTACTGGCCTTTAGTCATCTTTTTAGATAATAAGGGTTGCATTTTAGAAGGAGTTAGTGGCTTTAAGAGTAAATCTTATCCTTCTACGATGTTACAACATTCATCAATTCAAGGTGTTTTAAAAGTACCACCTTCGGCACATTACATGATGATGACACCTTTATCTTCTGCAGTGGATGTTGCAGAAAAAGAGTTAACAAATCAGGGACAAATTCAAATTTCCGTATTACGTTAAAAATAAGTAGGGTATCTAATGAATAAAAAAGTTTTATGGCCTTTTGCACTAACCACATTAGCGATTATGCTAAATGGTTGTGGTGGCGGTAGTTCCAATATTAGTGAAGATCCGAATTCTGGTACTAATAACGGAAATTTATCTTCAGGTAGTTGTACGCCAACAACGAGCGACACTGGTGCAGAAGATACAACTTGTTTGCAATTCGCTTTAGATTATCCGATAGCTGGTATTAATTTCGATTGTAGTTCGGCAACAAATTTTCATTATGCGACTAAACTTTCAGGAAATGCGGTAATTGGGTCGTGCAAAGTAGGAGATACAGCACGTTTTTATATTCAAAGTAAAGATAATAAAAAGGTTTTCTTAGGAAACGTTAATCTGGATACGATTGGGAAGTTTACTGCCGTGAATGGTAGGACTAAAGTGATCAATCCGATATATCTAAGAGTGCTGGATTTAGCAAGTGGTATTACAGGTAAAACTCCATCAACATTAGATAAAAATGATGAAACAATTAAAGTAGCGATTGCTTTAATAAAAATCTTTCAAAGTATTGGTGTGGAAAATGATGATAACCTGATTGGGGATATACAACCCACCCAACTTACAGATACAAAGAAAGATCAGCTTACTAAAATTTCTCAGAGCATAACAGCTACAGAATTAAAAAATGGTGCGTATGCAAGTATTTTAAAACCTTGGTTAGATGTAGGACAAATCTCTGATGATGAAGCTTATAAGTTAGTTGTACAAACGACTAACTTAAGTAATGCTGGCATTTTTGAGTCATTCAATTTATTTACTAGTTCAAGTCCCATATTTCAAAACTATCAAGTTTTTTATGGGTGTAATAGAACTACACAGGAAGAATGTTTTAATAACACAATTAACTTAAGACATTCAGCAGATGAGTTTTATTTATTATCAGACCGACAAGGTTATACATTAGGATATGGATTGCAGTGGAAGGGGAATGCTATTGCAATAAACAATCAAGTACAAAACCCTTATTTGTTAACCTCAAAAGTTAAACCAGCTAGATTAAATGCAAATGCACAGAATGCCTGGTTAAATCCTATTAGCCGTGAGATTCAGCCAACTACTCCGCTTCGTTTTAGCGCCTCTGATAATCCGAATGAAGATTTACAGATTTATCAAGGTAAATTCTTTAATGATTATGGAGTGGCAGGGACAGAACCATTCTATAAATACTTAACAAAACTCAGTACAGGTAATCCGCAACATTATGGCCTCTGGCGTCAAAATGTTGATGGTGATAGCTACAATGGGATATTGAGTATTGTTAAAAGCAGTCCTATTAGTTATCTAGAGAGAAGGGTTTTCAAAACTTCTGGTAACGTAAAGGTGGGAGAGAATTATATTTTTCCTCTTTATGCGACTCTGACATTTAATTTTTCAGATAAGATGATTCAACCTGTAAATTTAGGTATTGTTATTGATGAACATGGGGATATTCGTACTGATATCAAACCTAATTCAACAACAAATGATATGTCAGGCCAATGTGCGACTGTGTCTGACACTAGTTTAGTGGATAGTAATGGCGTACAACAATATCGAATTGGTACTACAGCGGCGACAGTTGATGATCCTTCAAATAGCCAACAGTCTGTTTATGTTCGTATGATTTTATCTAATCCAAAATTTGAGAATATTGATGGTGCGATGGTTGGGGTAACTTTTGTAGGCGTTTCTCCGGGGCCTGCGAAATTGAATCTATTTAATTTATTGGCAAATAAGGTAGATAGTACGAGCATTGATTTCGATACTAATACTGCTTGGTTTAATCAACATGCGGCAGCTCAAGAAAGCTATAATACGCTTAAGGATGTGCCTGCTCCAACCGCTGCGGATAAAGCTTTGGCTCAACGTAAGTTTGGTACAGTAACAATCAAACTAGCGGATCAATCTATTCCAGCTTGTAAAGCAATTAAAACTAAGTCTTAAAATATTAAACAAATAAAAAAGACCGCTAAGCGGTCTTTTTTATTATCTAATTGATTAACCCGTATGGTCTAAACGAGTACCCAAAGTTTCAAGATGTGTTGGGAAAACTTGTTTTTTACGGTCTTCAAAATAATGTCTTAGTGTATGTTCAACACTAGGGAAGGCAAGCTCACCCCATGGAATTTCGTGTTCTTCAAACAGACGACTCTCGATGCTTTCTTCACCTGCACCAAAAATCCCATCTTTTAGCTGCGCTTTGAAAAGTACATAAATTTGGCCAATACGAGGAATATTGTACATGCAGTAGAGTTGCTCTATTTCTATCTCGGCTTCTGCTTCTTCACGAGTTTCACGTGCTGCACCTTGCTCCATGGTTTCAAACAATTCCATATAACCAGCAGGTAATGTCCATAAACCATAACGAGGTTCAATTGCACGACGACAGAGTAATACTTTGTCTTCCCATAACGCTAAGGCACCGCATATTACTTTGGGGTTTTCATAATGAATATTTCCACAATGAGTACAAACACGGCGTACTTTATGATCACCTAAAGGAATTTTTTGTTCGGTTTTATGCCCACACGCTACACAGAAACTCATAATTATCATCGAGTATAGAGATGGCTCAGCATAACTGAATTTTTAGACTTACGCATCAACTCTATTCCCTAAGTTTGATTTTCAGATATGATGCAAAGAGAGATAGAATAATAGGTGAATGGTATGGAAGAGCACTTGCTAACAAAAAAGTTACAGCAAAGATTGCGCTTTTCCACCCGTATACAAGAAGCACAAGCAGCAGTATTGATTGCAATTACTAATGAAAATGATCCAAAGGTACTGCTTACACGCCGTTCAATACATATGAACAACCATGCGGGGGAAGTTTCTTTCCCAGGTGGAAAGCGTGACCCTAGTGATACGAGTAATATTGTGGTGGCCTTAAGAGAAGCTCAGGAAGAAACAGCTTTAAATCCGTTCGATGTTCAGCTTTTAGGTGATTTGCCAATGCAACGTGCAAGAAGCGGTTTGTCTGTAAAACCGATCGTTGGGCTTATTCCTCCAGAGGTGACTTTAATCCCTCAACCTACCGAAATTGATCGAATTTTCTTTGTCCCGTTACAGGAACTTATCGAGACGCGTCCAACACCCTATGAAGTTCGATATGCCCATCAGTCTTTATATTTTCCAAGCTTACAGATTGATAATGAAATTATTTGGGGTTTAACTGCTCGTATGTTAGTTGCTCTGTTTAAATATGGATTGGGTTATCAAAAAGATTGGCCATTTTTACTCAATTCACCAACCTTTGGAATGCCAAAGTTTTCTCATAAGAATAAATGATCAGGATTGATAAATTATGATGTATAGCTATCAAGGACAGCACCCAAAAGCCTTACATGAGCCATGGGATGGTTGGGTTGCTCCAACAGCAACGCTCATTGGGCAAGTAGAGTTAGGCCGTCAAGTCAGCATTTGGTTTGGAGCTGTAGTGCGCGCCGATAACTGTGTAGTTCGAATTGGTGATTTCTCTAATATTCAAGAAAATTCTGTACTACACACCGATGCTGGACTTGAGTTAAATATTGGTGAATATGTCACAGTCGGGCATAAAGTCATGCTGCATGGTTGTACGATTGGTGATAATAGTTTGATTGGTATGAACGCCGTAATTTTAAATCGGGCTGTGATTGGTAAAAATTGTATTATCGGTGCTAATGCTTTAATTCCTGAAGGAAAGGTGATTCCAGATAACTCAGTGGTGATGGGTTCACCTGGCAAAATTGTCAAAACTTTAGATGAAGATGGTGCTGCAAAAATACGTTTGAGTGCATTGCATTATGCTGAGCACTTTAAGAACTATGCAGATTTAAAAGAATTCCATTTTTAACTCTTTTTTAGCAAAATATTTTATGCCAAGCACAAGCTTGGCATTTTTATTTAGAAAGAGAACAACTCGCCTATCAGAGCCGAGTGGGGTATCATAACCCTCGTTTTTAATCTGATTTAATACTAAGGTTGTGCATGAAACTGCTGGCGTTGGAAACTGCAAACGAGCATTGTTCCATTTCATTAATTGATGAAACCCAAGAACTATTTTTCCAACTCGATACAAGAGCAAAAGCACAAACTCAGACTATTCTGCCAATGATTGAGCAGGGCTTACAGCAGACAGGATTTGACGTTGCTGGCCTAGATGCGATTGCCTTTAGCCGTGGGCCGGGTTCTTTTAGTGGTGTTCGAATTAATGCAGCTGTTACTCAGGCATTGGCATGGTCACAAGATTTACCCGTTATTCCTGTTTCTAGTTTGCAAGCTTTAGCTCAAGCGGCATACCGACTTGAAGGTTTGAAACAAGTGACTGCGGTTCTCGATGCTCGTATGAACGAAGTTTACATTGCAAGTTATGTTCTAGATGAGCATGGAATTATGCAATGTATTGATGAAGAAAAATTAATGGGCTACGAGCCAGCTGCTGCTTACGCAAAACATTGCTTAATTGGTTCGGGCGCGAAGCTACTTCAAGCTGATGCAGATCATCAAACAATCACTGCAAATGCACAAGACATTGCTTCTATTGCACGTGTCTATGCAGCACAAAAGCAGTGGGTTGATGCTGAACATGCTTTGCCAGTTTATTTACGTGATGATGCATGGAAAAAAATAGCGGATCAGGGTAAAGCAAAATAAAGGCTAATCATGCACATATATTTTGAAGTAGATTTTCAAGAGCAAGCACAGCACTACCAAGCTGTGCTTTGTTCTAGAGGTGTGAATGTAGATTTGCAGTTAGTTGAAAAACTGAATGCACGATTTTTGCGTTTAAATCCTGAGTTGGCACTTTGTGCAGATGAAAACGGGCTATGGCTGTCTGCAAATGGCATGAAAATGCAGCCCGACTGGAAAGCCGAAATTTCTCGTTTAAAACGTGCGAGTCTTAAATCAGAAATGATTGCTCGGGCTTGTCAGTTAGGTGAAAAACCCATACTTGTTGATGCTACAGCAGGCTTAGGCCACGATAGTTTACTCATGGCTTATTTAGGTGCACAAATACAATTGGTTGAGCGCCATCCAATTTTATTTACCTTACTTGAAGATGCAAAAGCACAAGCTGAAAAAGACAGCTTTTTAAGCCAGTTTATGGATCGGATTCAACTGATCTTTGCTGACTCTGCAAGTTATTTAGAACAGTTACAGCAAACAGCTCAAATGGTTGATGTGGTTTATCTAGACCCGATGTTTCCTCAGCGCGATCAGAATCATCAAGCAGTCAAAAAGCAAGCCCAAGTTAAAAAACAGATGCAGCTTTTACACCTACTTTTACCTGAAGATGGCGAAATGGATTTGGGGGATAATTTGCTGGTTTTGGCACAGAAAGTTGCTAAACGTGTAGTCGTTAAACGACCACGCCATGCTATTTTTTTGGCAAATCAAGAGCCAGCTCATCAATGGCAAGGAGATGCTTGTCGTTTTGATGCGTATTTTCAGTAGGCTTATGTAAGGTTAGGTTTTATTGCTTGAATAATGCACAAATATATGTGATATAGTTCAAAAGCATGATTGCTAAAATTCTTAGCAGGCATACACTTAAGATGCCTGACAAAAACGAAATTTTTGAAAACCTTTTATGATTGATCTTAAACCCTCCATTAATTTTTGGCATGATTTTAAAAGCAACCAAATTGCCGGAATGTGGCTGTTTTTGGGATCAAGACGTTCTCTACAAATTGTACATCCATCTATTCTTCAGCTGATTGTTTGGGGAGTTTTAGGGGGGTGTACTAACTCTCTTTATAGTTGGCTTGTCGCTGGTCAAATCGGTGATTTCAATTCACAAGGTTTAATTGGTTATGCACTTTGGCCATTCATTGCCTTAATTGTCGGTATATTTTTATCACAGCGAACCAATCAACCTCGTTTAATGCTAGTACCTGCTTTACTGTGGTTGGTTTTAGATACAAATATCTTATTAATTCAATGTTTAATTCAGTATTTGGGTTCTAACGGTTATCTCAACTTTATTCCCGATGCTATTTATAACGGAATTTTACCGAGCTTATTTGTAGCTTTGTTTGTGTGGCAAAGTTTAGCGGTGATTTGGGTTTTCTCGCGCGAACTCAAGTGGCCTTGGTGGGAACGTGCACTCGTCATGGTTGCGACTATTGCAACGATGGTGGTGTGGCAACTTTCTGTAAAAGATCAACCGATTTGGAAGGTAGAAGATTCGGCTCCAACATTTGCTGAAGATGCTTTTTACGCACAAAGTAAATTGCTGAACGATTCTTTAGAGCAAGTCCAATATGGCGAACAGGCAAAAAGCCATTGGTATTTTTTAGGTGTTGCTGGCGATAGTTATCAAGATGTTTTTAAATCGGAAGTGGTCCGTATTAAAGAACAGTTTGACACACGTTTTGGAACGATTGGTCGCTCAATGATGTTGGTCAATAATCCAGACACCCGCACAGAAATTCCAATTGCTTCTAAAACCAGTATCGAGTTAGCCCTACGCCGTATGGGGCAGCAAATGAACCGTGATAGTGATGTCCTATTTTTATATATGACTTCACACGGTGAACAGAATCACTTTGAAATTGAAAATGCACCATTAGATTTAGGGCAAGTAGACCCGAAATGGTTGCGTGAAACACTTGATAAATCCGGTATTCGCTGGCGTGTGATTGTTATATCAGCCTGCTATTCAGGAAGCTTTATTCCTGCTTTACAGTCTCCTGATACACTAATTATTACTGCATCGGCCGCTGATAAAACTTCTTTTGGATGTAATAACGAAGCTGATTATACCTATTTTGGACGAGCTTTCTTTGATTTGGCTATGCGAGAGCAATCGTCAATGAAAGACTCATTTAACACAGCTAAGCAAACAGTAACCAAATGGGAAGTGGCTCAAGGTGTTGAACCTTCAGAGCCTCAGTGGATGATTGGTAAAAATATGGAACTTATGCTACCTCAATTGGAAAAGTATTTATTTCCTCAGCAAAATACGGGTAGTGTAGATATTGCTCAAACAAAAACAGAGGCTAAAAACGATGCAACTCCTGCAAAAAAACCACTGCTTTGAGGGCGAGCAGCGTATATACCAATTTGAATCCTCTTATTTAAAAGGACCAGCGAAGTTTGGTGTTTATTTACCACCAGCAGCTTTAGAAGGTAAAGCTTGCTCAACTTTGTTTTACTTAGCTGGGTTAACGTGCACTGAAGAAACATTTGCCATTAAAGCCCACGCACAGCATATGGCAGCCCAACTGAGCTTAATATTGATTACCCCAGACACTTCCCCTCGTGGAGAACAAGTCGCAGCAGGGGATAACTGGGATTTAGGTCAAGGTGCGGGTTTTTATATTAATGCCACACAAGCACCTTGGTCTGAGCATTATCAAATGGAAAGTTATTTAATTGATGAGTTATATCCACTCATTTTAAAAAGCTTTCCTGTAAACGCTCAACAAGTTGGTATCTTTGGGCACTCAATGGGTGGCCACGGCGCACTAACTTTAGCGTTTAAATATCCTGAGAAGTTTAAATCTGTATCTGCCTTTGCTCCAATCTGTGCACCAACTGAATGTGCATGGGGAGACAAAGCGTTTAGTCATTATTTAGGTGCAGATCGCAATAACTGGTTGGCTCATGATGCCACAGCTTTAGTCTCAAAAAATGGTGCAGTATTTGACGAAATTTTGGTTGATCAGGGATTAGATGACCAATTTTATGAACAACTTCACCCTGAAAAATTTAAGCAAGCATGTTTAAAAGCAGGACAGCCTTTAACTTTAAGACAACATGTTGGCTATGATCATGGTTATTACTTTATTCAAACCTTTATGGATGAGCATTTACAGTTCCATGCAATCCAATTAGAAAAGGTCGCTGGCTAATTAGTGTTGCCATTCCACCTGAAATTCTTGTTGAGCCATACGGTTTAGATGATCAAGCACCACTTTTTCTAAGTGGTCGTGGTCATCTAACTGGCTATCAATAGCAACATTTAACTGTTCTGTTGCAGGCGCAAGTGTAATCGTTGCTGTAGGCATTAAGATTTTAAAATCTTGTTCAGTTTCTTGTACTTCAAACTTATGCTTCCAATGATTAACCAGACGTTTTGCAATGCGTTTTCCATCGTTTGTTAATAGATGAGTTGTGCTTTTCATTATCAATCCTCACATTGGTTTAATGTACCTTAACAAATTCGTTTCGCCGTTAGCATTCTATTGTTGCAACGTTACGTTGCAAGTTTGAAATGTTGTCATTTAAGCAAGGAAGGGCAGGCCAAGTAGGTTCTTTTTTGTTATAATTTTCAGCCTCTCCTTAAATTTTTAGCCAGGTCATCCACCTATGTCCAAGCCTTACTTGATTGCTCCTTCTATTTTATCTGCCGATTTTGCACGTTTAGGCGAAGATGTAGACAAAGTGTTAGCCGCAGGTGCCGATGTAGTACATTTTGATGTGATGGATAATCACTACGTTCCAAATTTAACTTTTGGTGCTGGTGTATGTAAGGCTTTAAAAAATTACGGGATTACAGCTCCTGTTGACGTGCATCTAATGGTATCTCCAGTTGACCGAATTATTGGAGACTTTTTGGAAGCTGGTGCAGATATTATTACTTTCCATCCGGAAGCATCGCACCACATCGATCGTTCATTACAGTTGATTAAGTCAGGTGGTGCTAAAGCAGGTTTAGTCTTTAACCCAGCAACACCTTTACACTATCTTGATTATGTACTTGATAAAGTTGATCAAATTTTAATAATGAGCGTAAACCCAGGTTTTGGTGGACAAAAGTTCATTCCAATGACTTTAGAAAAATTGCGTGAAGCTCGTAAAATTATCGATGCAAGTGGCCGTGATATTCGTTTAGAAGTTGACGGTGGCGTTGGCCCTGCAAATATTCGTGAAATTGCAGAAGCTGGTGCAGATATGTTTGTTGCTGGTTCAGCTATTTTTGGTCAACCAGATTATAAAGTTGTGATTGATCAAATGCGTGCAGAGCTTGCGAAAGTAGGTAGTGTAGACGCTTAAAAAGCATGTTGAACTGAGAATAAGCTTGTGGATAACTTTGTTTATAACTATATGGATAACTGTGTTGATAACCGTATGGATAAGATGTTGGTAAAATAAACAAAATTAGATCAACCGTTTATTCTCTAAGCGAAATGTATGAAAAAAGAACGTTTTTACGTTCTTTTTTTATGCGTGTTGAATATTTTATTATCTGATTTTTTATTAAGCTTTGCTAAAAAATAACCTGTGCAAAAAACGATACGGCTCTGTGTAAAAAATTTTTAGAGATAGATAAGTATAAAACTGTAAAAGTGTCATGAAAAATAAAGCTAAATTTGCTTTAATAAGGTTTTAGTAAGAGATTTAGATAATTAATGACGATAAAAATTTTAGCGGTAGATATGGATGGGACTTTTCTTAATTCTAAGAAGCAGTACAACAAAGCACGTTTTTTAAAACAGTACGAACAACTTAAACAAAATAATATTCATTTTGTGGTTGCCAGTGGTAACCAACTCGCAAAGCTGATTACCTATTTTCCAGAAATTAGTCATGAAATTGCTTTTATTGCAGAAAATGGCGCGCATGTTGTAGATGCAGGGCAAGAAATAGCTTTTGCTCATTTAAGTCAACAACAATACATTGAGATTCTAAAAGCGATTGATCCTGTATATACCTCGACTATGGTGATCTGTGGGAAAAAGAGTGCTTATGTGCATAGCAGCATGAACGCGGAGGACTATGCTAAAGTCGCTCGATACTTTGAAAAGCTAACAGTTATTGATGACTTTTATGCATTAGATGACTTGGTGTGTAAAATTACTTTTACTGCTCAGGAAAACGAAAGCTTTGCAATTTTCCAAGATTTTCAGAAGCAAAGTTTTGTTGCAGATAAAGTCTTAGTGCCTGTTTCAAGTGGTTTTGGTTTTATTGATTTGATTCTTCCAGACCAACATAAAGCACATGGTTTGAAGCTATTACTGCAAAAATGGCAGGTTGAATCTGATCAAGTGGTTGCGATTGGTGATAACAATAATGATATTCAGATGATCAAAGCTGTCGGTTATGGATTTGCGGTTGAAAATGCAGTTGAAGCTTTGAAAGCAGTAGCCCCTTATACAACTGTAAGTAATGAACAAGAAGGTGCACTAGAAGTGATTGATTTAGTCCTTCAGCATCAAAAACCATTTGCTTAATTACTTTAAAACAAACAGTTAAGATTGAAAATTGTATCTGTTTGAAAACTTGGTTATGCTAATGGGGTTAAGATTACTCATCGGCTCTAGGCGATAAACCACAATGGCTCTACAACACTTACGCAAGTATGCTTGGTTTGTGTTCCTAATGACTTTGGTCATTGGGTGGAGTGGTGTGTCTGTTGCTCAGACACCTATGCAGCATGATCTTCACACTATGCCGTGTCATAGTGAAAAAACTTCGCATAAGAATATGCATGTTCAAACTGATAATCAGACTGTATGTCATCAAAATATGACACAGTCTCTTAACTCACATGGTGAGCATTGTCAGGACTGTAACCCAGTTCATTGTCAAATTGTGAATTTGGCATTACAGCAAGCTGTACCAGATATTGACTCGCAATTTATTCCAATCTCGTCTCAATTTAGCAGTATTTATCAGGCTCAGCATTTAGCCGGATACTGGCAAGAAATTTTACGTCCTCCAAAAGCTTAATCCTTTCTTACCTATTTTTTTAGTTCAAAGGATTACAGCAATGTCTCATAAAACAATTAGCAGCCTCGTCGCTGTATTTGGTCTATTGGTTTCACCATGGACCCTCGCGGCAATTAAGGAATATCACCTTAATATTAATGAACAACAGGTCAATGTTACGGGTCAGCCGCTCAAACGAATTACCGTAAATGGAAAATTTACAGCACCACTCCTTGAGTTTGAGGAAGGAGATGAGGCTGTTATCCATGTTCATAACCAATTAAAGAATCAAGATACGTCTTTGCATTGGCATGGGTTATTACTGCCAGGGTTGATGGATGGCGTACCGGGTTTCAATGGTTTTAAAGGAATCGCGCCAAACGGAGATTTTGTTTACCGCTTTAAGGTGAAACAAAACGGCACTTATTGGTATCACGCCCATAGTAAAGGCCAAGAGCAAGATGGTTTATATGGCCCGCTCGTGATTTATCCAAAAGGGAAAATACCCGTAGCTGCACATGAAAAAACTGATCGTGATTATGTGGTGATGCTTTCAGATTTTCATCATTCTTCTAGCGATAGTATTATGAAGAATTTGAAGAAATCTCCTGAGTATTATCAAAACCGCCGTGAAACCGTATCTGATGTTTTGAAGCAAGTTAAAACACAAGGCTTAAAAGCAACTTGGCAAGATCGTTCGATGTGGAATCAGATGCGGATGTTAAAAACCGATATGTCTGATGTGACGGGTTATACGTTCTTAGTTAATGGCAAGACACCTCAGCAAAACTGGACAGGTAATTTTAAAGCTGGCGATAAGATTCGATTACGATTTATTAACGCATCGGCAATGTCATTTTTTGATGTCAGAATTCCAAATTTGAAAATGACAGTTGTAAGTGCAGATGGGCAGCCAGTTAAACCAGTTGCAATTGACGAGTTTCGTATTGGTACAGCCGAAACCTACGATGTAATTGTAGAACCTAAACAGCCAAATTATCAGATTGAAGCAGAGTCTATTGACCGCAGTGGTTTCGCTATCGGTACTTTGCACAATGAAAATACGCAAGCTGTGGGGCCAGTTCAAATGCCGCAGCCACGTCCACGTTCTTTGCTAACCATGGATGATATGGGCATGAGTCATGGCAATGGGGCAAGTGATGAACATGCTGGCCATCAAATGAACATGCAACATGACATGTCGGCTATGCCTGAAATGAAAAAAGAGATGAGCCATGCGAATCATGATTCCACAATGATGAACATGAGCCATGACATGAAAAATATGTCATCTGAAGAACATGATCATTCCATTATGCAAATGAAGCATGACATGTCAGCGATGCCTGAAATGAAACATGATATGCAGGCAATGTCGTCTAGTGAGCATGATCACTCTATGATGAATATGAATCATGAGATGCCTACTCAATCTGAGAATAAGACTAAAAAGGATGAGCCTGTTTATGGCTGGGCAAATGCTTCGACACCAGCGGGTATGAAAGCGCTGCAATATAGTGATTTGCAATCTTTAACACCGCAGCCAGACACGCGTGCGCCAGAACGAGAGCTTGTTATTCGTTTAGGTGGCAACATGGAGCGTTATATCTGGACTATTAATGGCAAGAAATTTAGCGAAGCTGAGCCATTGCAAGTTAAGTATGGCGAACGTATTCGTTTGAAGTTCGTGAATGACAGCATGATGGCTCATCCAATGCATTTACATGGCATGTTCATGCAATTGGAAAATGGTCAGCAAGCTGAAAACTTGCCAAATAAACATACCGTTATTGTTCCACCAGGAAAGACAGTTACTGCGTTATTAACAGCCGATGCTTTAGGAGAATGGGCGATTCATTGCCATCTGCTTTATCACATGAGTGCAGGGATGATGAATAAGTTGATTGTGGCTCAAGTGAATGATGGAGCAGTAGATGCATCTCAAGCACCTATTCAATCTGAAAATGAAAAAGGAGCGAGTCATGCGCATCACTAAGTTATTGTCTCAAATGATATGTTGCGGTATTTTCTCTGGCGTATCGGTCCTTGCTTTGGCACAAGAACCCTTAACGCATGATCATTTACGCGAACATGGTGGACAGATCTATCAAGCAACAAAAATTGATACTGGCTGGACTCAAAATGAAGAAGGAGAAGGCAGTTTTTCTTCTGAATTAGAAAGTTGGGTGGGAACGGATGAAAATAAATTATTCATTAAAGCCCATGTTGAAAAAGCCGAGTCGGAAGATGCTAATTACGGCGGTTCAGTACTTTACAGTCGAAATTTAGCTGATTATTGGGATGTACAGGCTGGGGTAAACTACGAGCGTTTACAACGGGAAGATGAAAAGCAAGATCGCTGGGCAGGTGTAGTAGGTTTGCATGGTATGGCACCTTACTTTTTTGAAACCGATGCATATCTTTATGTAGGTGAAGATCAGCTATGGAAGCTAAGTTTAGAAACGGAAAGGGATTTACTCTTTACCCAAAAGCTAATTGGTAAACCTTATTTAAAAGCAGATGTTGTTTTGCAAGATGAATCTCACTATGCAAGTAAAACAGGTTTATCAAGTTTACAAGCTGGTTTTCAAACCCGTTATGAAATTAACAAAAAGGTCATGCCATTTGTTGATGTGGGTTACAGCTATGAAAAAGGTTTAAAACAAACTGCTTGGCAAACTGGCACCGACTCTGAAAATGGTTGGTATTATGGAGCAGGTTTAACACTTAAGTTCTAATTGCCGAACAAAAATTAAGCTTAATGACATGCCATTGGTTTATACTGATGGCATTGTTTTTTGTGTCAGTTATGGTGCACAGATGGCTTTAGAAAAACAAGAGAATCAAATACATTTAAATAAAACTGGCTCTAGCTGCGGGTGCTCCAGCATGCCGTCTCAGGAATATTCTACACCTAGTGAAGCTGTGCCTAGAAACAGCCAATGGGTGAGTTATTATCATATTCCTCACATGGATTGTGCAGCTGAAGAGCAAATGGTACGAATGGCTTTGGCCTCTTACGCTGACGATATTCAAGAGCTTCATTTTGACTTACCAGCTCGGCATTTGGCGATTTATCACAGTGTTCAAGCTGAAAAGATCACCCAAAGCCTGCAACGTTTAGGACTAGGGGCGGAATTACAACAAACGCAGCCACATTATGAACCTGTTGAAAAACCTAAAAAGGTTCGAGCTAGCTCTTCAACCAATGCAGCACAAAAGCAAGTTTTACAATGGTTATTACTCATTAATGGCGTCATGTTTGTCATTGAGTTTATGGCAGGTATTATTGCTTCATCGACAGGATTAATCGCTGATTCACTCGATATGTTTGCCGATGCTGCAATTTATGGCATTGCTTTATTTGTGGTGGGTAAAAACCTCAATGCTCAATTAAAGGCTGCACATATTTCCGGATGGTTTCAGTTTGGCTTAGCCATCATTGTGTTAATTGATGTGTTGCGCCGTTTTATTTACGGCAGTGAACCCGTTTCAATTCTCATGATTTTAATTGGTGGATTGGCTCTGGCAGCCAATATTAGTTGCCTTTATTTAATGAGAGACCATAAAGAGAGCGGGGCACATATGAAGGCGAGTTATATCTTTTCTGCAAATGATGTCATCGTAAACTTGGGTGTCATTGTCGCGGGAATATTAGTTGCCATTACAGGTTCTCCTTATCCTGATTTAATGATTGGATTAATCATTGTCTTGTTTGTTTTAAATGGCGCACGAAAAATTTTACAGTTAAAAAATGAATAAGATTTTCTAAGACAGGTAAGCTTTAGATAGGGTTTGCCTTCATTTTTTATTTTAAAGTAAACTGAGTCCTCACATAAAGGAGGAACGACCTCCCCCATATTGGGTAATCATGTCGGGACGACCTGACACTATAAAAATTAGTGAATGTTATGGCTTGGGCTATTTTAATTTTAGCAGGTGTATTTGAAATCATTTGGGCATATTCTATGAAAATGTCTGAAGGTTTTACACGTTTAACCCCTAGTGTTATTACCGTAGTTTTTATGATTTTGAGCGTAATTCTACTTTCAATTTCAATGAAGACTTTACCCCTTGGCACTGCCTATACGGTTTGGACAGGAATTGGCGCAATCGGGTCATTTCTAGTCGGTATTTTCTTTCTTCATGAGCCTGTTGGCGCTATGCGAATGATTGCCGCTGTATTGATTGTGTCAGGTTTGGTTTTAATGAAAATTTCATCGCCTTCCTAAGAGAATAAAACTATGTTGCTGTCTTATAAGTATATCAATTCGCCTGTTGGGCAATTAAAGCTGGTTGCGAATGAAAATGCTTTGGTGGCAATACTCTGGGACAATGAAAATCCAAAACGTGTTCGACTGGCCGAGCTAGTCGAACAACTTGAGCATCCAGTATTATTAAAGACCGAACAACAATTAAAAGAATATTTTGAAGGTAAACGCCGTGAGTTTACATTACCACTCGATTTCGAGGGGACTGCATTTCAAAAGCAGGTCTGGTCTGCTTTATTGACCATCCCTTATGGTGAAACAAGAAGTTATAAAGATATTGCTGTTCAAATTGGCAATGAAAAAGCGGTGCGAGCAGTTGGCGCTGCCAATGGCAAAAACCCGATTTCAATTATTGCACCTTGTCATCGTGTCATTGGTGCGGGTGGTGCTTTAGTTGGTTTTGCGGGTGGGCTTGATAAGAAAGATATTTTATTAAAACTAGAGCAACAATGAGCCGTTTTTGCGCTCGATTTTTTTAGACTTTTCTACTAAGCTGTCCTCTATGATATTTCATGAAGAAAGTGCTTCATGGCATCGCTTTTTTGAAATATTGATCTTATTCATAACAAACTTTGGATGTTTTAAAAATGGCTGTCGGTGACGTAACAATGCCACAAATGCATGTGGTAAAAGGTGTAAAAATTGGCTCAACAGAAGCATATGTACGTTACCCAAACCGACGAGATTTAGTCATTTTTGAGTTTGCAGAAGGTTCAAATGTTGCTGGTGTATTTACTCAAAATGCATTTTGTGCAGCGCCTGTTCATGTTTCTAAAGCTCATCTTGCCGAAGGTAATCCTCGTTATTTAGTGATTAATACAGGTAATGCCAATGCAGGAACTGGACCTACGGGTTTGAAAAATGCTCAAGATACTTGTGCAAAATTAGCGGAGATTGCTGGGGTAAACAGTTTTGAAGTCCTTCCGTTTTCTACGGGTGTGATTGGTGAGCAACTTCCGATGGAACGTTTACTTGCTGGTCTTCAACCTGCATTAAATAGCGTACAAGAAGCGGCTTGGAATGATGCTGCATCTGGCATTATGACGACAGACACAGTACCTAAAGGTGCATCTGAACAATTTGAGCTTGATGGCATTACTTATACCATGACAGGTATTAGTAAAGGCGCCGGAATGATTCGCCCGAACATGGCAACCATGTTGAGCTTTGTGGCAACCGATGCGCCTATTAGCCGCGATTTAGTACAAAAGTTACTAAAAACCACGGTTGAGCATTCATTTAACCGTATTACGATTGATGGCGACACCTCAACAAATGACTCTTGTATTTTTGTAGCAACAGGTCAGGCGGGTGGCGCTGAAATTACATCAGACAGTGATGCACGCTACACTAAAGTGTTAGAAGTACTTGCTCGTGTAATGAATCGATTAGCACAGTTAATTGTCCGTGATGGCGAAGGCGCGACGAAATTTATTACTGTCGCTGTAGAGGGGGGCGGTAACATTCAGGAGTGTTGTGACATTGCTTATAGCATTGCGCATTCACCACTTGTCAAAACTGCGATTTTTGCATCGGACCCGAACTGGGGACGTATTTTAGCTGCAATTGGCTATGCAGGAGTTAAAGACCTAGACGTGTCTAAAATTCAAGTGTGGTTAGACGACGTGCAAATCTGTAAAGATGGCGGCGCAGCTGAGGACTATACCGAAGAAGCAGGCGCGCGTGTTATGGCACAAACCGAAATTACCATTCGTGTTGATTTAGGACGTGGTCAGGCCAAAGACACGGTATATACCTGTGACTTATCTTACGATTATGTCAAAATTAATGCTGATTACCGTTCTTAAATATCAGTTATAATCAAGCCTCGACAAAGAGGCTTTTTTATTAGCCCCAACTTTTGATATTAAATGATTCAATCCGTAAATCATTTAAGCAGTAACGTTATATGCGAGCAGGTATGCCAGCATGAAGGATAGAGAAGACGTTTTATGAGTGATGCGACTTTAATTGCCAACGATGCAAAAAACATTGTACAAGCGCATTTAGACCGTTTAGGTGAGCCAAAAGACAATCGCTTAAGTGAAGAAGCAAAACAACAAAAGTTTGCGCAGATCGAAGCAGAGCTCAAAAAACGTGATGCTGTCCTTGTTGCTCATTACTATTGCGACCCTGAAGTACAGGAGCTTGCCGAAAAAACAGGTGGATGCGTTTCTGACTCTTTAGAAATGGCCCGTTTCGGACGAGATCATGCCGCCTCTACACTGGTTGTTGCTGGGGTCAAATTTATGGGAGAAACAGCTAAAATCCTGTCTCCTGAAAAAACAATTTTAATGCCGACACTTGAAGCAACCTGTTCACTCGACTTGGGCTGTCCAGTTGACGAGTTCACAGCATTTTGTGATCAGCACCCTGACCATACCGTAGTTGTTTATGCCAACACATCGGCTGCTGTTAAAGCACGTGCAGATTGGGTGGTGACTTCAAGCTGTGCTGTAGAAATTGTTGAACACCTAGATAGCTTAGGCGAAAAAATTATTTGGGCACCAGATCAGCACTTAGGTCGCTATATTCAAAAGAAAACTGGTGCAGATATGTTGCTTTGGGATGGCGCATGTATTGTGCATGAAGAATTCCGTGCACGTGGCATTGCCAACATGAAAGCACTGTACCCAGATGCGGCTGTATTGGTACATCCAGAGTCACCAGAGTCGGTTGTAGACATTGCCGATGCGGTAGGTAGTACTTCTCAACTGATTAAAGCTGCGCAGACTTTGCCAAATGAAAGACTTATTGTGGCAACTGACCGCGGTATTTTCTACAAAATGCAGCAAGCGGTACCTAATAAGATTTTAGTTGAGGCACCAACAGCAGGTGAGGGCGCAACTTGCCGTTCATGTGCTCACTGTCCGTGGATGGCAATGAACGAACTCGACGGAATTTTGGAAGTTTTACAAAAAGGCGATCAGGAAATACACGTTGAACCAGCGCTTGCTGAACGTGCCAAAATGCCTTTAGATCGAATGTTAGCCTTTAGTGCATCGCTAAAGCGTTAAAAAACCTCAAAATGCTTGTTAAATATACATTTGATAAGGATTTTTAACTTTTTTTGAGAATAGGTGTTGACGTCTGAGGGCGTCGCGCCTAGAATGCACACCGTACCGCACGATGTGCGATACAGCAAAAGCTGAGATAGATCGGAGCATAGCACAGCCTGGTAGTGCACCTGGTTTGGGACCAGGGGGTCGTAGGTTCGAATCCTACTGCTCCGACCACTTAAAATAATATTTTAAGATCGGCGAAGTATCGCATGATAAGCATCATCGGTTAAGCGCCTGTAGCTCAGTTGGATAGAGCATCCGCCTTCTAAGCGGATGGTCACAGGTTCGAATCCTGTCAGGCGCGCCAATCGGTAGCTTGGTACATAGAACTATTTGATGGTGGATGTAGCTCAGTTGGTAGAGCCCTGGATTGTGATTCCAGTTGTCGCGGGTTCGAATCCCGTCATTCACCCCAATTTCGGAGCATAGCACAGCCTGGTAGTGCACCTGGTTTGGGACCAGGGGGTCGTAGGTTCGAATCCTACTGCTCCGACCATATTTTAAAAGCATTTAAGCTTTAAAAAATATCCAAAATATTAAAAAGAATTTCTTCTTATCTTAACGATAGAAGGAATTTTTTTGTTTTTATATATTTAAATTTTAATTCATATACACTCCAATATTTGAACATGTTTATATAAGCTCTGTTCTCTGTTCTCTGTTCTCTGTTCTCTGTTCTCTGTTCTCTGTTCTCTGTTCTCTGTTCTCTGTTCTCTGTTCTCTGTTCTCTGTTCTCT
>NZ_KB976986.1:2169554-2295545 GCF_000399665.1 Acinetobacter calcoaceticus ANC 3811 | reverse complement strand
CTCTGTTCTCTGTTCTCTGTTCTCTGTTCTCTGTTCTCTGTTCTCTGTTCTCTGTTCTCTGTTCTCTGTTCTCTGTTCTCTGTTCTCTGTTCTCTGTTATTAATATTTCTGTCTTAACTCATCTTTTTCTTGATCTGATAGAAATGCGATTTTTAGGCCATTTTCTTGAGCTGTATAAATTTGCTCAGGGCTTAAACCCGCCAGTGGGGCAGCAGTTAAATATTCATGTTGTATCTCAATACCTTCTACCGCTGGGTCATCTGTATTAATGGTGGCAAGCACACCATGTTCTAAAAAAGTCTTTAATGGGTGCTCTGCTAAAGAAGGTACTGTATTGGTTTGAATATTTGAAGTGAGACAAGACTCAATACCAATCCCATGTTTAGCCAAATAATCTAAAAGTTTTAAATCTTGAACTGCTTTAACACCATGTCCAATTCGTTCTGCACCTAATTCTTCAATCGCTTGCCAAATACTTTCTGGGCCGGCAGCTTCGCCTGCATGTACCGTAATGTGCCAGCCTGCATCACGCGCTTTTTTAAAGTGATCAATAAATAAATTGCCCGGAAAACCAAGCTCGTCACCTGCGAGATCCAACGCTTTAATATCATTTTTATGGGCAAGTAGAGCATTTAACTCTTTTTCGCAGGCTTCTTGACCAAAAGTACGGCTCATAATGCCAATTAAATTCGCTTTTACCCCGTACGTCTGACTGCCTTCTTTTACACCCGCAATAACTGCTTCAACAACACCTTTAAGTGGAAGTTGATGTGTCATTCCCATATAACCCGGTGAAAAACGCAGCTCTACATAGTCTAGGCCTTGCTGTGCTGCATCTTGCATATTTTCAAATGCAATACGCTTACAGGCATCTAAACTGGCTAATACTTTTACACCCCAATCGAGCTTAGATAAAAAACTTAATAAGTCAGGTTGGTTATCCATCACTTGTACGTGTGGTCGTAAAGATTCAATGTCGTAGGCAGGTAAATCCAAATTGTATTGTTGGCCCAATTCTAAAATGGTTTGAATGCGAATGTTGCCATCAAGATGGCGGTGTATATCTGTAAGGGGAAGTGTTTTTGTAATCATAAGTTTCTTCCTATTTATTCATATCAATTCATCATGCCTTTTTAGAGCTGTTGATAAAAGTTTGGATTTGCTATGTTTTTGTGAAAAGCGTTGAGTTGAGTTTTTTGAACTTAAGATATTCGTTTAAGTTTTAATTTTGATGACATTGTTCTGGCCTAAGAAGATAACGCAGTCTGTGTAAGATACAAGCACCAAGATTTTTATTGTTTTTAATTTCGCTGAGCCTGTTTTTGTTGACTCTTCAATAGTGGATTGGCTGAAGAATGGTCATTGGTATTTTGCCTTTTACTTGTAAAGATGAATAAAGGCTTGCTAAAGACCAAACTGATAAAGCGATTAATTTATCTGTAGAAATCTATTTCTGGCAAGTAAATGAAAAAGAAGAAATAGGAAGCGCTCAAATGAAGTCGGTACTTTGTCATCAAGCAAAATTACAAGTGGTGGACCAACCGAAATTAACGCCTGTAAAAGGACAGGTGTTATTAGAAGTGATTCGATGTGGGATTTGTGGCTCTGATTTACATATGCAGCACCACTGTGACCACATGCATGATTTGGCTGCACGTGTCGGGTTTAATGGTTTAGCCAAGTCTACAGATCCGTTTGTACTAGGACATGAATTTTGTGGCAAGGTTTTAGACTACGGCCCAAAAACACGTCATAAATTTAAAGCCGATACACTCGTTTGTGCAATGCCGCTTTTAAATGTAGATCAGCACGGTTATTTGTCTACAGGGCTTTCTCCAAATGCTTCGGGTGGTTATGCCGAGCAAGTATTGGCTCAGTCGAGTTTGATGTTTGAAGTACCCAACGGTCTAGATGCGGATAGTGCTGCCATGACTGAACCGATGGCGGTTGCATTGCATGCTGTTCGCCGTAGCCGTGTGAAAACGAGTGAACCTGCTATTGTGATTGGCTGCGGTCCTGTCGGGTTGGGTGTCATATTAATGCTTAAAGCAGCTGGGGTTAAAACCGTAGTTGCCAGTGACTTTTCTCCAAACCGTCGTAAGCTTGCCGAGCAATGCGGTGCAGATATTGTGGTCGACCCTAAAGAGACATCGCCATTTGCTAACTGGAAAGAGTTTGGTTTACTTGGCAATGTTTCGGATGCTATTAACATGGGCATGGAGCTGTTTGATAAGTTACAAGCGACACGCTTACCTTGGTGGCATGGATGGCGCATGATTGATAAATTGGGTGCTCTGCCGAAACGTCCTGTTATTTTTGAGTGTGTCGGCGTACCGGGTGTCTTGCAGCAAATTATTGAAGGTGCACCTTTATTTTCCCGAATTGTTGGGGTGGGTGTGTGCATGCAAAGTGACAAAATAGAACCCGCACTTGCAATTAATAAAGAGTTAGAAATTCAGTTTGTGTTGGGTTATACGCCGCTTGAATTTCGAGATGCGCTACACATGATTGCAGAAGGTAAAGTGAATTGCTCACCACTCATTACCGGTGTTGTCGGTTTAGAGGGTGTTACTAGTGCATTTGAAGCATTACGTGATCCTGAACAGCATGCCAAAATCTTGATTGACCCAAAACGTAGCGGTTCAGATATTAATTAATGAGTCATTAATTCAAAGTCATTTATGCTTAATTAAAAAGGTTGTGATCTCATCAATCACAATCTTTTTTTTATGCGTATAGATCGCGCAATATATGGAATAAATCAAAGGTGTTCAGCTAATTTGTATTGGTCTTTAGTTGTTCCAATTCTTGGTAAATCCACTCAACAAATTTTTGAATGGTTGGTGAGATATCTTGGCTTGAGTGAATGAGATAGTATTTTCGGCTGCCTTTTAGTTTCTTATTGGAAACAATCACCAGTTCTTTTTTTTGTAGTTCAGATTCAATCAACATTTGCGGAATTAGAGCCATTCCCATGTCATGGCTTGCAGCAACCGCAAGCATTGAAAATAACTCATGACGTTGTCCATCAAAAGGTTTCGGGTGCTGCATCTGATGGGTAATAAACCATTCTTGCCAAATGCTAGGTCGAGTGGTTTGTTGAAGTAGGGGGATTTTGAGTAAATCTTCTGAGCTTAGATCATAGGTATTTTCATTGATCATGACTGCATCTGGAAAATACTTTTCGATGAGTCTTGGTGAGCACACAGGTACAATTTCTTCATCCATTAAATAATGTGCTTGTATGCCGGGCCAGTGGTCAATTTGCTGCTGAGTACCTGCAAAAATGGCAGCGTCAAAAATATTGTCGTTAAATAAAAAAGGCTTGGTACTGGTTTCTAAGTGAACCGTAATTTCAGGGTGTTTTTGATTTAAAAGATGAAGTTTGGGTAACAGCCAACGCGTTGCAAAGGTAGGAACGACACCTAGCTTTAATGTTCCACCTAAACCTTTATGAGAAATCACATCGGCCGTACATTTCTCTAAACCCAATAAATAGGGCTTAATACTTTTAAAATACTGCTGACCTGCAATGGTGAGTTCAACGCCATGCCGAGTACGTATAAAGAGTTCAACACCCAAGAAATCTTCTAACTGCTGAATTTGGCGAGAGACCGCGCTTTGGGTAATACATAACTCTTGCGCAGCATAGGTATAACTTAGATGTTTTGCTGCACTTTCAAAGCAAATTAGACCCTGAATGGACGGGATACTTCTTCGCATAAATAAATCCTTTTATTTGTCGTCATATTTCAAAACAGCATATGACCTAAATGCAGATATCCGAGTTTAGTATAAAAATAAGTCATTTTTAATGAAATACAACGAATTAAATATCTAAATTTAATGCCTCTTATTTTAAATATGCGTAAAGCGCATATCTGCATGAACATTTATCGTTTGATTACTGCATTTTTCACGCATAACATCGAGTTAAATAAAGAAGATCAAATCAAGCAGAGGATGCGATGAATCACATGGTGACAACAAAAAAAGCAAAAGTTCAATTTAACTGGCAAGACCCATTTTTAATTGAGCAACAGCTTACAGAAGATGAGCGCATGATTCGTGATGCGGCTCATGCCTATTGCCAAGAACGTTTGCAACCACGTGTACTTGAACAATTTCGTCATGAAAAAACAGACCCATCTATTTTCCGTGAAATGGGAGAGCTTGGCTTACTGGGTCCAACCATTCCTGAGCAATATGGCGGTGCGGGTTTGAACTATGTGAGTTATGGTTTGGTTGCGCGTGAAATTGAATATGTAGATTCGGGCTATCGCTCTATGGCGAGCGTGCAAAGTTCATTGGTGATGGTTCCAATTCATGAATTTGGAACTGAAGAGCAAAAGCAGAAGTACTTACCTAAACTAGCTACGGGTGAGTACATTGGTTGTTTTGGTTTGACCGAACCTGATCATGGCTCAGACCCGGGTAGTATGATTACGCGTGCTAAGAAAGTTGACGGTGGTTATCGTTTAACTGGCGCCAAAATGTGGATTACCAACAGTCCAATTGCCGATGTATTTGTGGTTTGGGCAAAAGAGGTTTCTGCTGAAGGTAATGTCGGCGATATTCGCGGCTTTATTTTAGAAAAAGGCTGGGAAGGTCTATCTGCACCTGCTATTCATGGCAAGGTTGGTTTGCGCGCATCGATTACAGGTGAAATTGTAATGGACAACGTTTTTGTACCTGAAGAAAATGCGTTCCCTGAAATTCGAGGCTTAAAAGGCCCATTTACCTGTCTAAACAGTGCTCGTTATGGCATTGCATGGGGTGCAATGGGTGCTGCCGAGTTCTGTTGGCATACCGCACATCAATACACCATGGATCGAAAACAATTTGGTCGTCCGTTGGCTGCAAATCAATTAATCCAAAAGAAACTGGCAGATATGCAGACTGAAATTGCATTAGGTCTGCAAGTGGCTTTACGTTTTGGTCGTATGAAAGATGAAGGTATTGCATCAGTTGAAGGCACATCTCTAATCAAGCGTAACAACTGTGGGAAAGCACTTGATATTGCCCGCATGGCGCGTGACATGATGGGTGGAAACGGCATTAGTGATGAGTTTGGCGTAGCACGTCATTTAGTTAACCTTGAAGTCGTAAATACCTATGAAGGCACACATGACGTTCATGCCTTGATTTTAGGTCGTGCACAAACAGGCATCGCAGCATTTAGCAACTAACTCATTCATTTAAAAGATAGAGGTGTTCTTTCGAGAGCACCTTTAGGGATTTTTACGCAAAAATTTATGGATAATGACAAGATTCATCGTAAGGATACTCATGTAAAGATGTTCCTCTGTGTACTTAAAACTAAATGTAAGATGATGAAAATTATAGAAGATTAAGTCATACAGAAAACATAAGTAAGCTATCGATGACTCATTTGGGAAAATGAGGAACTAAAGATGAACAATGACGTTCAAGTAATATCGAAAGAGTTAAGAACTACATTTCCAAGTAACCTTGGAACATATGAAAAGATCGGCCCTCATACATGGAAATGGGCCTTGTTATTTGCCTATTTTGCGATGGTGGTCGATGGCATAGATATTATGCTGCTGTCTTATAGCTTGACCAGCTTAAAGGCAGAGTTTGGTTTAAGTACCTTTCAGGCAGGTGCCTTAGGTAGTGCATCATTAGCAGGAATGGGTGTTGGCGGTATTTTGGGTGGCTGGGCATGTGACAAGTTTGGTCGTGTACGAACCATTGCCAACTCGGTAACCTTCTTTTCGGTAGCGACCTGTTTATTGGGCTTTACGCAAAGCTTCGAGCAATTTATGGCTTTACGTTTTATTGGTGCTTTGGGTATTGGAGCACTCTATATGGCCTGTAATACCTTAATGGCTGAATATGTACCGACCACGTACCGTACAACGGTCCTAGGTACGTTACAGACTGGTCAGACTGTAGGTTATATTGCGGCGACGTTATTAGCTGGCGCAATTATTCCAGATCATGGCTGGCGTGTTTTATTCTTCCTGACTGTAGTACCTGCTTTCGTTAATATTTTCCTGCAACGATTTGTGCCAGAACCAAAATCTTGGCAGCTCACCAAAATTGAAAGCTTACAAGGCAACAGACAACCTAAAGAAATAGCTGTGGCTGAAAAGCCTAAAAGTGGCAGTATCTACAAACAAATTTTTAATAACTTTAAACACCGCAAGATGTTTTTGTTGTGGATGACCACAGCATTCTTCTTACAGTTCGGTTATTACGGCATTAACAACTGGATGCCAAGTTATTTAGAAACAGAAGTGCATATGAACTTTAAAAACTTAACCAGTTATATGGTGGGTTCATATACAGCAATGATTCTAGGCAAAATTTTAGCGGGTTATCTTGCAGACAAATTTAACCGCCGTGCTGTTTTTGTGTTTGGAACAATTGCCAGCGCCGTGTTCTTACCAATCATTATTTTCTTTAATACGCCTGACAATATTTTGTATTTATTAATCACTTTTGGCTTCTTGTATGGCATTCCATACGGTGTAAATGCGACTTATATGGCTGAAAGTTTTTCAACCGATGTACGTGGAACAGCCATTGGCGGTGCTTATAACATTGGTCGTGTCGGGGCTGCTATTGCACCAGCCACCATTGGTTTCTTGGCATCGGGTGGTACGTTTACCATGGCCTTTATTGTGATGGGCGCTGCGTATTTTGTTGCAGGTGTATTGCCGGGTCTATTTATTAAAGATCGTCAGTACGATCCGCAAAAACAATCATAAACAATGAAAAGAAGGTGCGTTGAGTACCTTCTAAAAAGATAAGGGTATCGTTATGGGTGCATTACAAGGAATTCGGGTTTTAGATTTAAGTCGTGTGCTTGCAGGGCCTTGGTGCGGACAAATCTTGGCAGATCTTGGCGCGGAAGTCATTAAAATTGAACGTCCTCGAGTAGGTGATGACACTCGCATGTGGGGGCCACCATGGATGCCCGATCAAGATGGAAACATCACCCGTGAATCTGGCTATTTTCAGTGTACGAATCGCAATAAATATTCAGTTGCGGTGGACATTACCACACCAGAAGGTCAGGCCTTAATTTATGAAATTGCCAAGACTGCCGACGTGGTCATTGAAAATTATAAGACAGGGTCTTTGGCTAAATATGGTTTGGACTATGCATCATTAAGTAAGCTGAACCCGAACATTGTGTATTGCTCGATTACTGGGTTTGGGCAAGATGGCCCACGTGCAGAAGAACCTGGTTATGATTTTATTATTCAGGGTATGTCTGGCTTAATGAGCATTACTGGCGAGCCTGATGATGTGGCAGGCGGTGGTGCACAAAAAGTTGGTGTGGCTGTTGTAGATATTCAAACTGGTTTGTATTCAACCATTGCGATTCAGGCCGCATTGATTGCACGTTCGCACACAGGCCGTGGTCAATATATTGATATGTCATTGCTTGATGTACAGGTCGCGGCGCTGGCAAATCAGGGAATGAACTATTTAGCCTCGGGTAAAGCCCCGCAGCGCATGGGCAATCAACACCCGAGTATTGTGCCGTATCAAACTTTTAAGGCTAAAGATAAAGAATTTATTATTGCTTGCGGTAACGACAAACAGTTTAAAGATTTATGTATTGCAATTGGTTATTCAGAGTTACTCGAAAATAAAAAGTTTGTGCGTAACCAAGACCGCGTCAAATACCGAGATGAACTGATTCCTTTATTGTCGAAGCACTTTTTGCAGAAAACTGCCAAAGAATGGGTTGAGATGATTCATGCGCTTAAAGTGCCAGTAGGTGTTATCAACTCTATTGAAGATGCTTTGGCTGAACCACAAATCGTACATCGTAATTTGGTGGTGAATATTCCTCATCGTTTAAATGAAAACTTCCAAACGATTGGTTCACCAATCAAACTCTCTGATACTCCAGTTGAATATCATCATGCACCACCAGAGTTGGGTGAACATACCGCTCAAATCTTATCGAGATTTAAAACAGCAGAGGAGCTGGCTACGTTAAAAGAGAAAGGCATTATTGATGGAAAAGTTGCTTAAGCTATTGTCGTTTTTAATGTGATTAAATTTAAGTGGAAACTGTGATTTGCAATAAATCACAGTTTTTTATTAAAAAATAAGAGTCTTAATATTTAAAAATAAGCGGCAGCTCTGGTCTGAAATCATGAATCATTCCTTGAGGCTCATGATCAAAACTAATTTCCATTAAATGTTCTAATCCATCGGTCACTTCAAAACTATCAAGCGTATTGAACAGTAATGAAGTAGGGTGCTGTTCAAGGTTTGGAATAGAAACTTTAATCGCGGTGATTTCTGATAAATCTTTGCTATGCACAAGGGGTTGTTGTTTTTCTTTTGCGGCAAGATCTGGTCGTGAAGCAAATGAAAGGAAGAACCACATCGGTTCAGATACCACAGAATCTTTGGCAACATTTACTTCTAAGCTGGCTGGTAAATAGCTTGGCTTGTAAACCCAATTAGGAAATTTTGCGCCGTTATCATCTTTATTTTTAGGGCGAAAACAAATACCAAAAGGGGACGCGATATTATTTTGAGTACTTAGTCGCTCAAAAAGCAGAGTCGGTTTTGTGAGATCACTTGAGGCTTCTTCGGGGTTGTTTAAAAAAATTAATTCGATAAAGCTATTTTTAAAGAAAAAGCGTCTGTTTTCTGTACCTTGACCCGGGTGCTTGTTGGATGAACCTTCTGTTAGACCGAATTTTTTTAAAGTTTCAGCTTCGGGAGCGCCTGATTGTACACAAATAAAAATATGGTCCACTTCCATTTTAAGTTCTCATACTAATGTTGATGAATGTTAAATAATTGATTAATAGAATTTTTCATGTTTATCGCAAGTGTTTCATCGAAACCATCGACTAAAAAGCGGCTAATTAATCCTTCAATCACCGTATAGATCAGCTCAGATAAAGCTTCACCATTCGGTATATTGCAGTTTTGCGCAATCAATACTTTAATCCATTGTTTATGGGCTTTAGAAATAGAAATAATGTCTTGATCATCTTGGTTAGATTCAGC
Source organism: Acinetobacter calcoaceticus ANC 3811 (assembly GCF_000399665.1). Classification (GTDB taxonomy): domain Bacteria; phylum Pseudomonadota; class Gammaproteobacteria; order Pseudomonadales; family Moraxellaceae; genus Acinetobacter; species Acinetobacter calcoaceticus_B. Next base: position 2,286,530 of record NZ_KB976986.1, on the reverse strand, counting down.
GACCGCTCTTACAAATAAACAGCCTTTAAAAAAATCTTGTCTAAACCAGTTGGTGTGCCAATCCAGAATTTTATTGATGGCCTCTAACCCTGTTGCATCTCCAACATATCCTAGAAGGCTTTGCTTAAACCGTTCATCACGTGCAACGAGTACAGACTGAACCAGTTGATTTTTATTTTTATAGTACGTGTACATGGTGGTTTTAGAGCAGCCAGATTCATCGCGAATCAGGTCAACACCAACTCCAACAAAACTATTTTCATTAAATAACTTCTCGGCTGTATCTAATATTTTTAAGGCAGATTTTGACATAAAACTTTTCCAAAAAATAAAATAGTACAGATCTGTACTATTTGAAATTTTATCTATATGCTTTTTAAAAAGCAACTTTTTGTTTGAGGAAAAAACCATGTTCTCGATCTTTTATGGCAAAGAAAAACTGGCTCCATCGCCCAATAAAATTGATGTTTTAAGAAGCCTTGTTGGGGGGACGGTCAGTATTTTTATACTTCTGTGGTTGAGTAAGCTAACACAAAATATCTTTATCATGGCACCGTTTGGTGCGACCTGTGTATTGCTCTATACCGTGTCGCAGTCACCTTTAGCACAGCCCAGAAATATTATATTTGGGCATCTTATTTCGGCTTTTGTGGGTTTGTTTTTTCTAAAATTTGTTGGTGTTTCTATTTTTACAATTGCTTTATCAGTGGGCTGTGCCATTGCACTCATGCAGATTTTTAAATGCGTTCATCCACCTGCTGGGGCCAATCCTTTGGTTATTTTGTTGACCGCGAGCAGCATACATTACCAGTGGAGCTTTTTGATTTTCCCTGTTTTGGTCGGCGCAGTGTCTTTAGTTTTGGTGGCGATGCTGATTAATAATATTAAAGCGAGTACGAAGTGGCCGATGTATGGTTTAGGAATTTTAAATAGTAAAAAGTAGGCAAGCTATGAAATATTTTGATCTTAAGAAATAAGAAAAGTATTCACTACGCCAAGATAGTGAATACTTTTGAGTGAAATTATGACTTCTTAGAAGTACGTTCTTCGATGGCAAATTTGAGTAAAGAAGCGCTGCGGTAAAAACCATGTGCGAACTTTCCAAATGGCATGGTAATGAAGAATGTCATGACTGTAGCTAAATGGAAAATCAGTAAAAGTGCCATGTAAGGTGTATTGCGAAATGCCATAAGAGCTAAGCCTGAAGCACTGACTAAAATTAAAAGGAAAATAAAGCCTCGATCTACAGGTTTTTGCTCGCGGTCACCATGTAATGGATGGCGTTTAAGGTTTAAATAGAGCAAGCCAGATGGTCCAATCACTAAGCCCAACCCACCCAACGTACCTAAAATAACAGGCAAGCTAAAGATATGGTACGGCGCATGCAGGTTAAGGAAATAGTGATATAAAGTCGCTACGCCTGTGGCTGCAAAGCAAAGCATAAAGCCATAAAAAGTCAGGTGATGGAACACGCGGCGGATTTGTGTGTAACGATCATCTTGTTCATTACAGCCTTTGCCATGTCCACCGTCTAAATATTTAAGTGTTAATACATTTTGAGAGGCTTGAATTAGGTCTGGTTTCTCAACTTTGCCGTGAATAACTTTAGACGTCTTTCTCCAAAATTTACTAATCCCAATGCCGAGTAAAACAATTGCAACTGTAAAGGTCGCTCCAAACAGTAGCGCTAAAAAGTTATGCGGGAAAATCGCATAGAAATTACCTTGATAGCCTGCAAACAGGTCGATGCCTTTGTACCACACCACAGCTAACATGCATAAAAAGAAAATAATTGATAACGCCGAAACAAAAGGAATCCCGACAGACTTATAAAGTCGGCCTAAAGGCTGCGGTGTAGCAAACTCTTGGTAAGTTTCCAAACGTACTTGCGCCATCGCTTTTGGAATGTTGACACCAAATTCGTGCGGCGGGGCATATTGGCAAGCGTGTAAACAAGCACCACAGTTATGGCACAGATTTGCGAGGTAATGAATATCGGCTTGATTGAACTCCAGACGCTTGGTCATCGCCGCAAATACAGCACAAAACGACTCACAGTAACGACAAGCATTACAAATCTGTAAGGCTCTTTGAACTTCCTGCTCATGGTCAGAGAGCTGAACAACTGGAATTAAGGCTTTAGTACTAGCATTCATGTTCAACTCCTTGTGAAAGTGCATAGTGGGCTGCATTTTTTCCGGCAATGCGTCCAAACGTCGTTCCGATCGACATGCCAACGCCAGCGGTATAACCCTGACCGAGTACGTTACCTGCCATCATTTCACCTGCGACAAATAGGTTGCGGCTGGCTTTATTGTTAAAACGTACAGCAGCATCGTCTTCAACTTTTAAGCCTAAATAGGTAAAGGTAATGCCGGGTTTAAGCGCATAGGCATAGAAGGGTGGGCGATCAAGAGGAACTGCCCAATGGGTTTTGTTGGGAACAATATTTTCGGTGGTGCAGTCATCTAAAACCGTATGGTTAAAGGTGCCTTGCACACAAGATTGGTTAAATTCTTCTACGGTGTGACAGAAGGCTTTTGCATCTAGCCCGATTTTTTCGGCCAGTTCTTGAATGCTATTTGCTTTTACACCCGCAAACACAGGTGGCATAAAGCGACCAATAGCTTTTGAATCAATAATAGAATAAGCAATTTGCTGCGGTTGTTTGGCGACAAGGCGACCCCAAATCGCATAACGTTTTGGCCAGAAGTCTTCGCCTTCATCGTAAAAACGTTCGGCTTTATTATTGACCACAATTCCCAATGAAACGCAGTCAATACGAGTGCAGATGCCGCCGTCATATAACGGTGCTCGTGCATCCACAGCGACGCAATGTGATTGTGATGGATCACCAATAATATCGGCGCCTTGATCTATCATAAATTTGAGTAAGTTGCCCTGATTAAAGCGGGTTCCACGAATAATGAAATTATCGGCAGGCCATTCGCCGTTTTCATTTTGTCCCCATGCTTCTCTTAACCATTCCAGATTTGACTCAAAACCACCTGCGGCCAATACACAGCTTTTCGCTTTAAACACACGACCATCTTCCGCAATTGCGGCTTCAAAATGTCCTTGATTTAACTTTAGATCTTTAATTTTTGTGTTGTATAAAATCTCAATACCAAGTTCTTGGGCACTACGGTAATACGCATTAATGAGGGCTTTACCGCCACCCATAAAAAAGGCATTGGTACGTGCAACATGTAAAGCACCCGATAGTGGCGGCTGAAAATTCACACCATGTTTACGCATCCAGTCTCGACAGGTTGCCGTGCTACGAATGACCAGACGAGCTAAGTGCTCATTGGTTTTTCCGGCAGTTACTTTAAGTAGGTCTTGCCAATATTCTTCTTCTGGGTAGGCATCGACTAATACATCTTGAGGGGCATCATGCATGCAACGGAGGTTACGAGTGTGTTGTGAGTTACCACCACGCCATTCTTTAGGCGCTGCTTCTATGATGAGCACAGACGCGCCACTTTCTTTTGCCGTGAGCGCGGCACACAGTGCGGCATTCCCACCACCAATTACAATCACATCATGCATGGATTTCTCCCTTTCTCAGCTAAGGCTAATGTAGCTTTAAAAGGGACGGTGAAGTGAGGGGCTAAGCTTGAATGGGTGTTTAGTAAAAATAAACACTAAAGGCTTAAGTGTTTATGAGTTCCGCACCGGGCCAGCGTTTTTCATTAATCAGGTTGGTCACACAGGCACGAATCACCACTTTCGTGGCTAAAGTAGCAGGTGAGATTTCTTCTTCAGAGAGGCTAATTAAATAGTTAATGCGTTCAATTGCAGGTTCCACAACGCGAAGTAAACATAAGTCTTGCCGTGAGTTTAACGATGCACCCGCAGGTTGAATGGTTGCCATTTCGAGTTGGCTGATGCTTTCCATTAACAAATGTAATCCATCAATTTCATAGGCCACTTTAAGCTGATGAATTTTCTGTTCGAGCAACAAGCGCAGCCCATGTCGTTGGCTCGGCAAAATAAGCGGAAGTTCTTTAAGCTGTGGATGAGTAATCGTTTGAGTGTCGATACAACTTTCAAGATGGTACTGGCTCAGCACTTCTTTAGGTGAGATTAAAAACATCTGTTCTTTGACTAAAGGCTGTATGGCCCACTGTGGGTCGACATCGTCACTAAAGATGATGGCAACATCAAGCTGCCTTGCATTAACTAATGCCTTGAGGTCACCCGATAAACCTTCAATTAAACGGACTTTAATGTCGGGATAACGGTTTCTCATGAGTTTTAAAAAGTGAGTGCCTATAACCGACGCGACACTCGGTGAAAAACCGACGGTAACGTGACCACTTAAACGTGAAGAGTGTGCAGAGTCTACAGCATGGTCTAAGTGCCTAAGCGCCAGTTGAACCTGTTGAAAAAAAGCTAAACCCGCAGGGGTGGGAACTGTACCAAGGGCAGTGCGTTGTAAAAGGCGAATAGAAAGCTCGCTTTCTAATTTTGAGATTTGCTGACTTAATGCAGAAGTTCCAATATCGAGATTTTTTGCAGCTTTACCCAAGCTTCCTGACTCGATCACCGCAATAAAATACTTTAATTGTTTGAGTTCCACGGCAAATACTACTTTAACCTTTGTTAATTATTCTACACTGGTTTATCACTATACATTTTGTTCTATTACGCTGAGTAAACCACCAACAGAGTAAAGGCAACATCACCTCAAGACGTTGCCTTTTAGAGCTTTTATTGTTTAACCTGCTCTAGACCCTGTTCTTCAATAATTTGTGTTGCTTGTGGTGACTTCACAAATTTGATGAGTTCTTTTGCGACTTTTTCATGTTCAGAGTTTTTACCAATGCCCGCTGCAAACACAGTGACTTTTTGATAAGGCGCAGGAATTGGACCGACTAAATCAACTTGACCATATTGGCCAGTAAAAGGCTTGATTTCACTAATTTGCTGGAAACCAATATCAAACTGGCCTTCAGCAATGCGTTTTGCAACGCGGTCGCCTACCACTTTTTCTGTTTTACTAGAAATGACTTTGTACTCGACAGGTGGGAAGCTTGGGAAAACATCTTTTTCAAGATGCGTGCCGCTCGCACTTGCTGAATAGCCAATATGCTTAGCATTTAATAAAACTTTTTCGAATTTTGCTGCAGAGCTAATATCTGGTTTTGGCGCACCTTTAGGTACAGCCATGCCAATGCTTGAATTGACTAAAGCACTTTGTGAATTTGAGTCGACATAACCTTTTTCTGCAAGCTTGTTCAGTTCAGGTGCAGCCAACACCACCACATCAAAATGTTCACCACGATCGAGTCGATTTGGAATCGCAGTAGGCGATGCGCCCATTGATGAACCCGATGAAAGGTGAACCGTGTGACCAGTTTGTTTTTCAAATATCGGAATGAGTTTTTCCATAGATGAATAGAAACCGCCTGAGCTAATCACTTCGAGTGTATCTGCGTTAGCAAGCGTTGATCCTAAGCCTGCACCAGCTAGGCAAATGGTCATGAAGATAGGGGACTTTTTCATAGTATCTCGCTTTAATGATAGGAGAGCACAGTACGGCTGCAACATGCGCCGTACTGTTCATTAAAATTTCAGGTTAAGTCGTTGTTGTTTTAAGCGCTAACCTTCGCAGGTTCAGCAATCGGGTCAGCATTCTTCTGCTTAGAACCACGGCATAAATACAAGCTTGAGATTAGGCTACATACCGCTGCTAACATCAGCCAAAAAGCTGGTGTGCTTGCGTTACCTGTGTGTTCAACTAGATATGTACATGCAATTGGAGTCATGCCACCAAAAATAGCTGCTGCAAGGCTGAATGCTAAAGAGAAGCCGACTGTACGTACGCGTTTTGGCATTACTTCGGCAAGCGTTGCGACCATGGTGCCGTTGTACAGACCAAAGAAGAATGAGAAGTAAGCAAGCGTAATAATCAGATTGGTAAAGCTAATGTCGCTTACCAACCAGCTTAAAACTGGATACGTTGTAAAGATGGCAAGGGTTGTAATGCCGACTAAAACTGGACGACGACCAATTTTGTCTGAAAGTAAGCCACCCATTGGTAACCAGAAGAAATTCGATAAACCCACAAATACAGTCGCTAAAAGGCTATCTGTTACTGACATTTCTAGAGTACGTTTTGCATACACCGTGGTGTAAACCGTAATGAAATAGAAAGTAGTTGTGGTCATGGCACTCATCATCATGCCCGCAAGTACGATGCGCCAGTTGCTCGCAAGCGTGCTGAAAATTTCTTTGGTTGATGGATGCGTTTTTTGTGCTTTAAAGTCTTCAGTTTCCTCTAATGTACGGCGGAACAAGAAGATTAAAGGAATAATCAAACAACCAATTAAGAATGGAATACGCCAGCCCCATTCACCCACTTGAGCATGAGTTAAAATGGTGTTGAGCCAGTAGCCAAGTAATGCTGCAAACACAACCGCAATTTGTTGGCTGCCAGATTGCCAACTTGTGATAAACCCACGGTTTTTATCTGTTGCAATTTCAGCGAGATAAATTGACACACCGCCAGATTCAACACCTGCCGAGAAGCCTTGTAATAGACGTCCAATCACGACCAAAATTGGAGCAAGAATACCAATCGTCTCATAACCCGGTACAAAGGTAATTAAGATGGTTCCGATTGCCATAAGGCTTAAAGTCACAATAAGACCTTTACGTCGTCCAACTCTGTCGACATAAGCGCCTAAGAAAATAGCGCCGAGAGGACGCATAAGAAAGCCCGCAGCAAATACGGTAAATGTCATCATTAAAGAGACATATTCATTTTCAGAGTGGAAAAATTTTGCTGCGATATAAGTGGCATAGAAACCAAAAAGAAAAAAATCGTACTGTTCTAAAAAGTTGCCACTCGTTACATTTAATATTTTTTTAAAAGTAGCCCTACGGTTATTCACGACATCCATTGGAGACCTCCTTGGCCTGACAAAATGGAAACATTCACGATTTTCAATAGAGGGCCTTAAATCGACTCATTCAATAAACCTAAATAGCAAATGGGTTAGAGATGAGATTTAAAGGTGTCCTTCGTAGAAAATGTGATGCCTTGTTTCCAGTTCAAACTACACATCTATAATTCGATAAACAGAAATTCACTTATCATTCAGATGAAAATGTAATCTTAAAAAGCAGGAGGGAGTGAGAGGGCAAAATTAATTAGGTCTTTAATAAAATTAATGACCCTTTATAAAATAATTTCAGAACACGGCCAAATTTGGTTTTGAATCAACTCTTTCACACAGGCTTTAATTGCCGATTTTGCAGCGAGTGCGGCAGGTGATAATTCTTCTTCGGCAAGGCTGACCAAGTAATTGATTCGCTCAACTTCAGGGTCAATCAGTTTTAGTAATTGAAGCTTGTGTTTGTACTCTTGTAGGCAGGCACTGCCGGGACGAACACTAGCAAGGTCAAGGTGAATCAGACTGTCCATGAGTAAGTGCAGGCCATCAATTTCATAGACGACGTTGAGCTGTCCAATCTTGTGCTCAAGCAGTTTTCTTAAACTGTGACGCTGACGTGGCAACACTAAAGGAATATCACCAATTTGTTGAGACCGAATAATTCCGCTTTTGATGCACTCAGCGAGGCCATATTTTTCTAACACTTCTTTGCGTGCCATTAAATACATTTGCTCGCGTACCAGTGGTTGTATGGACCATTGCTTATCAATTTCATTGGTAAAAATAATAGCGATATCAAGCTGACGTGAATTAATCGACTGAATCAGGTTACCCGACAGTGTTTCCACAATTTCTAGGCGGATGTCTGGATAGCGTTCAGACATTAGTTTCATTAAAGGGATGCCAATTAAAGCGGTAATGGTCGGTGGAAAACCAAGACTCACATGACCTGAAAGCCGTGCCGAATGAGCAGCATCTACCGCAAAATTAATCTGCCGCAAAATAAGTTGAGAGTGTTTTAAAAAGGCCAGACCCGCGGGTGTAGGCGTGACGCCAAAAGCATTACGCTGTAATAAGCGAATGCTTAACTCTTGTTCTAACTTACTAATTTGCTGACTAATGGCCGAAGCGCCGACATCGAGTTTTTGGGCAGCTTTACCAATACTGCCTGCTTCAACCACCGTCAAAAAATATTTTATTTGTTTGATTTCCATAATAAATGTATTCGCTCATCATCCTTGATTTATAGAAATATGAAGGATTGGAAAATCTATCATGCGTTTTAATATTAACAGCAAAAAATATAAAAGTTTCTTAAAAATTAAATAGCTCTTTTGGAAAAGTCTTATAAAAAGCCTTTCTAAAAGTACAAACCCTATATAAGCATAAGCAACTTATTCTTCCATAAAATGAGTTTTTTACTGAAACTTAGTAAAAAGCAGAATCACACCTAATACACATAAAATTGAACCAATCACCTTATTAATTTGCACTTGCTTGGCTAACATTTTTTGTCTCAACAGTATGGATGAAAACAGCACAGCCACCAATGAAAACCATAAGAAATGCGCAAAAGACATAAAAAAGCCATAAGCCAAAAGAATAGTTTTAGGCGTAGTTAAACTCACAATTTGCGTATAGGTGCTAATCACAAATAGCGTGGTTTTAGGGTTAAGGGCATTGGTAAAAAAGCCGTATTTTATCGCTTGCAAAGTACCGATAGAGGTTAGGTCAGCAGAGTCTAAAACAGGTTTTTGAGTAAAGGTTTTATAGCCAATATAGATTAGGTAAAGCGCACCAATGTACTTAACAATATTCAAAATTTGCGGTGTATAAGTCATTACAAAGGCAACGGCAACTAATGTGTAGGTTACATGCACCAACACGCCAAGTGATATTCCGAGTGAAGTGAACACACCTATTTTTCTGCCGTATAGATAACTGTTTTTGGTCACAATCGCGAAGTCAGCGCCGGGGCTTACCACTGCCAAAATCGTAATGAGAATAACCGCAATAAACTCTGCCATTATCTTGCGCCCTCACTTAAAATGAGGAAGTTGTTCTGTACTTTTTGGAATATGTGTAAGAGGGTGAAAACGCTACTTAAAATTGCTCTTCTTTTTGCAAGAGATGTTTGGGTTTTAGGTTTGCGAAGATAGATATCGATATTCAATATGTTTTTTATCATCTAAAATAGGATTTAATAAAGATGATTTTTATTTTGAACAGAAACCTAAAAATAAAAATCAATAAAAACGACTTCATATCTATGAGTTTTTGGAATGATCGAAAGAATATCGCTGAATTCACTAAAATTTTTCTATTTCGTGGCGAAGTATGGTAGCGTCACTTTAGCTGCAAAGAAATTATTTGTGACGCAAAGTGCGGTCAGTAAACAGATTTATAATTTAGAAGAAGCTTTAAATACGACTTTATTTGACCGTAAAAATAAAACCCTTGTGATGACTGAGCAGGGTGAAATTTTATTGAGTTGTTGCCATCAGGTTTTTGGTCAACTCGATGAATGTTTAATACAACTCAGCCAGCCTAAAACCGAAAACAAACAACTGGTCTTGTCGTGTGAACCGACTCTTTCCATGAAATGGCTCATTCCACGGTTATCAAAATTTAAAAAGCTCGGTCATGATTTTGAGGTTGTGTTGCTCACCGCAGGTGGGGTGGTCGACTTTGAAAAAGATAATATTGATATCGCGATTCGCCGAAATGATTTTGATTGGGGAGAGCATATCTATAGTGAAAAAATTGCCGATGAATATATCGCTCTAGTTCAAGCAACCAAGCCATCGGAAACAAACGACTTACTCATCTCGACCTCTAGGCCAAATTTTTTCAAAAGCATTAGCCGCATTGCTGAGCTAAAGCAGAGTTTAAAAGGCTACGCTAAAGTCGAACTCGAACATTTTTATCTATGTTTAGAAGGCTGCTTAGCTGGACTCGGCGCAACGGTCATCTCAATTTATATGATTGAAAAAGAGCTTGAGTGGAACGTACTGGAAAAAATTTCACCTGTTGTACAAGATAATTCAGCCTATTTTTTACTTTCTCATAGTGCTTTTGAGGAAGATTCACGTAAAACCATATTTTTAGAATGGTTAAAAACAGAGATGAATGAGAGTCAGCATAAATTACTTTAAGTCTAGCCATTCCATCTAAAGTTATGTTGTTTAAATTGTTGAATATAATAATAAATATTTAAATTTGTTAAGGTGGTTTTCGAGCGCCGTATATTGAATTTCTGCTGTCTAAAATTCACTAAGATGAAAAATATTTAACTTCACACTTCTTTATTAAACCCTAAACATGAATTTAACTCAGTTTTGAATGAGACTAAATCATTTTTATTCATGTTGTGATTGCGGTATAAATCTATTCACGCTCTGAAGCGTTCCAGTCATCCACTTTTGATAAGACCTTAAGGCACAAATCTGACAAGGCTGGAAGTTTAAAAAGAGCTCGAAATATTTTTAGGTTTATCTCAGAAATTAGGGTACTGATCAAAATGAGTAAAGAATTTACATTTACGATTAAGAGTATTTGTTTCGATGAAAACTATCGTCCAGCAGACAATACGCGTATTACAACCAACTTTGCTAACTTAGCGAGAGGGATGAGCCGCCAAGAAAATCTGCGCAATACATTACAGATGATCGACAATCGTTTTAATGCCTTAGCTCATTGGGACAACCCTAAAGGCGACCGCTATGGTGTTGAACTTGAAATCATTTCAGTTGAAATGAATGTTGACTCTGCAAGCAATAACAGTGCGCTTCCTTTAATCGAAATATTGAAAACCAATATTGTTGATAAAAAGACCAATGAACGTATTGAAGGCATTGTAGGCAACAACTTCTCGTCTTATGTACGTGACTATGATTTTAGTGTGCTGTTGCTAGACCACAATAAAAATCAGTCTACTTTTAGCACGCCAGAGAAATTTGGCGAATTGCACGGTAACTTGTTTAAGAGCTTTATTAACTCTGAGACTTACAAAGCCAACTTTAAAAAAGCGCCAGTGATTTGCTTAAGTGTTTCAACCACTAAAGTGTACCACCGCACTGAAAACGAACATCCAGTTTTGGGTGTCGAATATAAGCAAGAAGACTATTCACTCACTGATGAATATTTCCAAAAAATGGGCTTAAAGGTTCGCTATTTCATGCCTAAAAACAGTGCTGCACCTTTGGCGTTCTATTTTACGGGTGATTTGCTGAGTGATTACACCAACCTTGAGTTGATCAGCACCATTAGCACCATGGAATCGTTCCAAAAGATTTACCGCCCTGAAATTTACAACGCAAATTCAGTTGCTGGAAAATCTTATCAGCCAAGCTTGAAGAACGAAGATTACTCACTTACTCGAATTGTGTATGACCGTGAAGAACGTAGCCGCCTCGCTATTGAGCAAGGGAAGTTTGTTGAAGAGCAATTTATCAAACCATACCAAGCGATTCTTGAGCAGTGGTCTGCTAATTACGCTCTTAATTAATCAACATATAGGTCATTGATCATGAAAAAATTATTACCGACTTCAACTGCTGGCAGCTTACCTAAACCGTCTTGGCTTGCAGAACCTGAAAAGCTTTGGTCGCCGTGGAAACTCGAAAACGAAGGCTTAGCTGAAGGTAAAAAGGACGCTTTACGTTTAGCGTTGCACGAACAGCGCCTTGCTGGCATCGACATTGTGAGCGATGGTGAACAAACCCGCCAACATTTTGTGACCACGTTTATTGAACACTTAAATGGCGTAGATTTTGAGAAGCGCGAAACAGTTCGAATTCGTGACCGTTACGATGCAAGCGTGCCGTCTGTAGTAGGTGCGGTGTCTCGTCAAAAGCCTGTGTTTGTTGAAGATGCTAAGTTTTTACGTCAGCAAACTGATCAACCAATTAAGTGGGCATTACCTGGCCCAATGACCATGATTGATACGCTTTACGATGGTCACTACAAGAGCCGTGAAAAACTTGCTTGGGAATTTGCAAAAATTTTGAACCAAGAAGCGCGTGAGTTAGAAGCTGCTGGTGTAGACATCATTCAGTTTGACGAACCTGCATTTAACGTATTCTTTGACGAAGTAAATGACTGGGGCGTTGCGACTTTAGAGCGTGCAATTGAAGGTCTTAAGTGTGAAACTGCGGTTCACATTTGCTATGGTTACGGCATTAAAGCCAACACTGACTGGAAAAAGACATTAGGTTCGGAATGGCGCCAATACGAAGAAGCTTTCCCGAAACTGCAAAAATCTAACATCGATATCATCTCGTTAGAATGTCACAACTCACATGTGCCTATCGATTTACTCGAACTCATTCGTGGTAAAAAAGTCATGGTCGGTGCAATTGATGTTGCCTCTAACCAAATTGAAACACCAGAAGAAGTGGCGAACACACTTCGTAAAGCGCTTCAGTTTGTAGATGCTGACAAGCTTTACCCTTGCACAAACTGCGGTATGGCACCTCTTTCACGTGAAGTGGCACGTGGCAAGCTAAATGCTTTAACGGCAGGTGCAGAAATCGTTCGCAGAGAACTTACTGGTTTTGATCTTACTGCTTAATATTTACCAATAAGTGGTATAAAGGGTTACTTTTTTGATGGCAGTTGATAATCAAACAAGTAACCCTCATTTTACTTACTACATGTAGTTCTAATCAGGACTCATGTTGATAAAGTACCTTCCTGATGGAGTTGGGCGGTATAGCAAACACTCAGGACAAGGTACGATTCAATTTAGGAATAATGTCATGGTTCAAGCAACAGACTTTAGAAATGCAATGTCTTTACTCACAAGTGCGGTTAGTGTTGTGACTACGGCAGGCATGTCTGGCCGTTTTGGATTTACTGCCTCTGCTGTTTGTAGTGTGACTGACACACCTCCGACATTATTGGTGTGTATGAACCAATCTGCGAGTTCACATGCACATTTCCTAGATAACAAAATCTTAACTGTGAATGTTTTAGGTGCACACCACGAACATATTTCAAAAGCATTTTCATCTAAGCTCACGCCAGAAGAACGCTTTAAACATGGCGAATGGATTGAGTTAGAAACGGGTTCACCTGTGTTAGACGATGCTTTGGTCAGTTTCGATTGTGAGATTGAGCAAATTCAACAAGTCGGCACACACACCATTCTTATTTGTCCGATTGTTGCGATTAAACAAAGCCAGCATGATCAAAGCTTGGTTTATTTTAATCGTGCTTATCACCAAGTGGGGCAGACGGAAATTGTCTAAACCGACTTTCCGCTGTGTATTCGCACATTAAAAAGTTAAAAGATAGAAATGAATAAGCATGGATCGCTTCACTTAATTTAAAAATACAATTAAATATAATATTTAAAATAATAATTAAGTTAATCTAATGAAAAACAATAAGAAATTTAAATACTTGTCATAAAAGCTACATTGACACCTATCAACTCTCGGATTATCCTTTGCCTGCTGGCCACATTGCCAGTCGGCTTTGACAGGCCGTCCTTAAGAGCATTGAAAAAAGTCATTTTTTTGATGTAGACTCACTCGTCCCCCTTTTTGTAGCGGTAGGACGGAAGGGGGACACCCTCGGGTGTGCTGGGATCTTAAGGCCAGTCTGTCAACCCTCTTTCGTTCTGCCACCATAATTCCAAATGAATGCTTTGGCAGAACTCCCAAAATCAGGAGTTGGCTATGCACATCCATCATTTCTTGGCACTCATTGCCAAAAGCTATAACGACACCACTTAATTCATCTTTAAACAGTTTGAAGGCTTAACCGCTTTTCAGACTTTAAGTCATTACGGCTAAAAAATCATATCAACAATAAAACTTGAGATGTGCCAAGCACCGTCTTACGGCTTTGCTGTGCCTTTTTTTCTCCCAGAAAGGGCACAGGCTTTTTATCTCAGCCAGACATAACAACTTATTTTTATAATGGTAAAACTATGCCACCTTTAGAAACGGCTTCAAAAAAATTAAAAGTTATTCATAGCGCGATAGACCTATTTAATCTCTATGGATTTCACAACACGGGCGTAGACCTAATTGCCAAAGCAACTAAAATTCCAAAAGCCACGCTTTATAACTACTTCCACTCGAAAGAAAAGCTGGTTGAAACCTGCATAAGCTTTCAAAAAAGCCGACTGAAAGAAGAAGTGCTGGCAATTGTCTATTCACACCGCTACCCAAAACCAAGCGATAAACTTAAAGAAATTGTGCGTTTACATGTCGATGTAAATAGCTTTTACCACCTTTTGTTTAAAGCCATTTTTGAAATAAAACAGCTTTATCCAACGGCTTACCACATGGCCGTTGAATATCGAAAATGGCTACTTCGAGAGCTTTTTGATTTGGTCTTTAGTCTGGAGACCAATGCATTTAATCCCGATGCCAACATGGTTTTAAACCTAATTGATGGCTTGATGCTACAAGTTTTAAGTTCAAATAGTGTGGATGAAAGGGATGTGGTGTTGGAGAGGTTTTGGGGGAAAGCGATATGATCTTGCAGTTTCCAGAGTTAATAATTGAAAATTTAGCCTTTTTTATATCATGGATAGTAGTTTAAAGTTGATAATATAATTAATACTGTAAAGAGATATATTACAAATGATTTACACTGATGATAATTATAAACTTGAGTTAATAGATAAAATTGTAAATAGTACAACTTTGAGAGAAGCTATTAAAATTTATAGAGAAAATTTAAGTTATTTAAAAGGGTATAAGTTTGTTTTAACAGCTGATTCAAATGAAGGTTTTATTACGGGTAAAGCTTTAGATAAAAATTTTTCTAATGGCGGAGCAATACGTAGTTTATTCGGATCTAATCGAGTTTTCGTTTTAGATGAAGTGTCACTTATTGAAAATTTTAAATCTGAAAATTCAAAAATTCATACAGATTACTCTGTTTCAATGGATACTCAAGCAGTTAGTTATCTAGAACCTTATATAGAAAATAAATTAACTAGAATTCCTGCCGATATGTTGGAGGTTGTAGATTTTCTAGTTTTAAATAATATTAATTATGATAATTTTCCGTATCAATTTGAAAACTCTTTTAATATTGTGAACCTAAGAAATAGTGAAAAAATATTTAAAAAAATTAAAGCATATGAGTTTTTTAAGAATATTGATGTATCGCTTTATGAAAAGAATAGAGTATTAAGAACAAAACTATCAGATGAAGAGCTTAATATGCTAGCTCAAACACGTATATCTTATGAAATATATAAATTATCAGATGATAATTTCCATAAGGCTTTAAATAAACGCTTTAACTATGTTTACTTTACACTTTTAGTCATAGTAATAATTCATTTTGAAAATCAAAATAATAGTTTAATTGAGAAATTGAATTTATATTTTAAATATCATGATGAGCTAATAGCTAACATAAATCTTAGAGATACTATGTTAGCTTTAGAGTTTTTTAGTAAAAAAAATAGTTTAGGTTTTTTCTCGAAAATTCAATTGAATTATGCAAAATTATTTCCCGTTTTAAAAGGTATGGTTTGGGATGTCCTACATTTCAGACAGCTCGAACAAAATGCGACTTTTAAAATGAGTGATCAAGAATGTTACTTTTTTCCAGCTTTTTTGACTTATGATAAAAAATTTATTGAGATAATAAGTTTATTTCAATTAAAAGCTTTAGTTTATAAAGAAAATGGGGAAATATTTCCTTTTTATAAACATAACTTTTATAACTATGAAGGACTAGATAAAACAGATAGAGAAATAATGGGAAATAAATATTTTTCAATGGAATCTAAATACTTAAGATCATTGAGAAGAGATCGGTCTTCTAAAAACCTTTCTAAAATTATAAGAGAATTAGAAATTAGGCTTTCTGAAGTAGCAAAAGTAAAAAAAATCGAATAATTTTTTTAAGAGATAAGTTTTATTGTTTAGTGTTAATTTTTTTTACAAAATTGTAGAAGATTTATAAATATTTTTGTAATGTTAAGGCTATGTTTAATAAAAAATTGGAATAAAAAATGAAATTAGTTAGGGCTGACATAAGAAATTTCAGGAAATTAAAAAATTGTTCACTTAGTTTTTCATCAGATCAAACTATTTTAGTAGGGGCAAATAACAGTGGAAAAACCTCAGCAATAAAAGTTTTAAAATTATTTTTAAAACATGGATCCTCTAATGATACGGCTTCAAAGGAAGGTTTTAAGTATACAGATTTTACATTTGATAATTGGGGAAAATTAAACAAAAAAGCCCAATGTTGGTTTGATAAAGCAGTTGTAATGAATCCAGAAGAAGAATTAGAAGAATGGAAAAAATTTTGTCCTAGTCTAGACTTAATCATAAATGTTGATTCTTCTGAAATTCATCATGTAATAGAGTTTTTACCTTCATTGGATTGGGATGGAGGGTTTGTTGGTTTGAGATTAAGATTTGAACCTAAAAATATAGAGGAATTGAGAAATGATTTTGTTGAACTATGCAATGAGAATAAAAGAGTCATCTCGCAGAATGATCAAATTGCGATTAGCAATTTTTGGCCAAATGAAAATATACAAGAGTTCTTAAGTCGACATCTAGATAAATATTTTAGAATAAAATCATATGTTATTGATCCTTATTCTGAAAATACAGAAGAGATTTTATTGGAGACTAGTGAACCTCTGAAAGATTTAATAAAAATAAATGTAATTGGTGAGGATGCTGGATTTTTTAATAGTAATGGTGCAAAAAACTTACTATCGAGTATTATTCAAAGTTTTTATAAGTCACATTTTGATAATGATGATCGTAAGAAAACAGCCAATGATTTAGTAGCAATTAAAGCAATAAATGATTCTAAAAGTGCTTTTGATACGACGTTAACAGAAACTTTCTCTGAAGTATTAAGTGAGATAAGAGACTTAGGTTATCCTGGAAGTAAAAATGATCCTAATATTAGTATTTCCAGTAAGATTGACCAAATTGAGACATTAGGTCATGAAAGTGCAATACGTTTTAAGATTAATAATGATGGGGAAGAAGAAATTAGAATTCCTGAAGGATTAAATGGATTAGGTTTTAGAAGGCTAATTTCTATTACTTTAACATTGATAGATTTTCGTGAAACTTGGTTAAGAAAGAATAAACTAGATCAAGATCCTATTGAACCATTACACTTAGTTCTTATTGAAGAGCCAGAAGCTCATTTACATGCTCAAGTACAGCAAGTCTTTATAAAGAAAGCATATGAGACCTTGTGTATGGGTCAACCTAGTCATTGCGGAACACAATTATTGGTAAGCACTCATTCAAGTTATTTAGCTCGAGAGCTAGACTTCTCAAATCTGCGTTACTTTAAAAGGAAAAATAGTGATGCAATACCACATGCAGAAATAGTAGATCTTTCAAGAACTTTTGATGAAAACTCATCACAGAATGAGAAGTTTGTAACTCGATATATTAGAACTACTCATTGTGATTTATTTTTTGCAAATGGAGTTATTTTAGTTGAAGGTGATGCTGAAAGGTTACTCTTACCCCATTTTATTAAGAATCACTTTCCTAAACTTAATAGCAGTTATATCTCTATACTCTCAGTTGGGGGGGCACATGCTCATCGATTAAAGAACTTAATTGAAAAACTTGATCTACCTTGTTTAATTATCACAGATCTAGATTCAGTTAGTCGAGTAATTCAAACGGATGAAGATGGAAATATTAAAATAAATAAAAATAATACTGAAAAAGTGAAGTATAAAAAGAGTATACCGTTACCGAATACAAGTCAATTAACAAATAATGATACTTTAAAAACATGGTTTCCTATTAAAGATAAGATTGATGAACTATTGAATTTAACGTATGAAGAAAAAACTATTGGGAATATAAGGGTAAGTTACCAGACTCAAGTCACTTTAGATTTTAAGAGTAAAAATAAAATAGTATTTCCTTATACATTTGAAGAGTCTATTTATTTTGAAAATAGAAATTTGATTAATACTATTTTTAAAACAGATGTTGATAAAGAGGATACTCGAATTAAAGCAACTGGAGTTCTATTTAAAATGATGAAAGCTGAAGATTTCGAGGAGTTTGATGATTTTAGGAAAAGTGTTTTTTTAGCTTTAGAAAGTAATAAAGTGGATATGGCTATGGATTTAATTTATGGTCTAGAGCCTAAGGATTTAAAAACACCAAAATATATTGATGAGGGTCTAATTTGGTTGGAAAATAAAATATTAGGCATTGATGAGTTAGCACAAGGAGAAGCTAATGAAGTCTGCTAATCCTATAGTTTTAGAAGATTTAATATTTGATTATGTATCGTCATCTCCTCCACAAAGTTTTATTCTATACGCAGGCGCTGGTGCAGGAAAAACACATACATTACATCAGGTATTAAAGAAAATAAAAGAAGATATACTTTTATCTCTTAGTCGAGAAAATAAAAAGCTCGCTGTTATAACATATACAAATGCTGCCTGTGATGAAATTAAAGAGCGAATTAATTTCGATGATAATTTCTTTGTTAGTACAATACATAGTTTTGCTTGGAGTTTAATATCACCCTTTACAAAGGAAATTAAAGAAATTATTAAAGAAAATTTAAAAGTAATTATTAGTGAAGAGGAAGAGGCATTAAAAAAATCTAGAGATTTAAACAATAAAACCAGTATAAGCAGGCAAGAGAGAGTTAAAAAGTCTTTAAAAAGATTATCTTTATTAGAATCAACTAGGTGTTTTACTTATAATCCAAATTCGTCAAATGTTGAAGAAAGTTCATTGGAACACTCGGAAGTTATAGATATTTTTTCAAAATTATTATTAGAAAAAAAGTCATTTAAAAAAATTCTGGTGAATAAATTTCCTATTCTTTTTTTAGATGAAGCTCAAGATACTTATGAAAAGGTAATTGATGCATTAGTCCAAACACAAATTGAATTTCATAATCAGTTTGTAATAGGATTGTTTGGTGATAATATGCAGCGAATTTTTACTAATAATAAGAAAGATTTAGGTGGATTTGTTCCTGAAAATTGGAAACGTCCAGAAAAGGTTGAAAACTGGAGATGTCCGAAAAGAGTAGTGACATTGATTAATAAAATAAGATTCGAAGCCGATAAATTTCAACAAGAATCTAAAGTTAAGGATGATGGGTTTGCTCGTTGTTTAATTATTGATACAAATAATCAGAATTTAGATAAATTGTTAGTTGAAGCTGAAATCTGTAAAACTATGAAAGAAATAACCAATGATGATAAATGGAATATAAGATCTGAGATAAAGACTTTGATTTTAGAACATCATATGGCTGCAACTCGCTCTGGGTTCCATAAGTTTTATAAACCATTATACGATTCGGCATTACGAAGTAAGTTGAGTGCTGCTGATACTCAATCTTTAAGATTTTTAGTGGGTACATTTTGTGAATTTATTAATTCTGTAAAGTCTAAAAATGATTTTAATATCATAAAGATACTAAGAGAAAGTTCAGATGTTTTTCGTAATTTCTCTACTATAGAGGATCAGTTGAATTATTTGAAAAATATAAGAGATAAAAAAAATGAATTGTTTGATCTTTTGATGAATAGTAATAATTCTATAAAAATTATTCTTAATTATATTTATGAAAATAACCTCTTAAATATTCCACCATTATTAATACAGGCATCAATTTTAGATAGCTATGCTACAGATACAGACAGTACCTCCTCCGAACTTATTGCATATAGCCAAGCCTTAGATGCAAAAACAGATCAGCTATTTAAATATGCATCTTATATAGATGGAAGTTCGGCATTCGATACTCATCAAGGGGTGAAAGGTTTACAGTTTGAAAGAGTAATGGCAATTTTAGATGATGATGAAGCAGGAGGTTTTTTATTTGATTATGAAAAGTTTCTAGGAATTAAGGATTTAAGTGTAACCGACAGAAAGAATGAGTCTTTAGGACTTGATAGTGCTCTATCTCGTACCAGAAGATTATTCTATGTAATTTGTAGCCGTGCTGAAAAAAGTTTGGCGGTAGTTTGTTATACAAAAAGCCCAGCATTTTTAAAGAAGCAATTAATTGAAAAAGAGTGGTTTCTTGAAGATGAAATACATTTAATTTAATTTTTTATAAAAAAGCCGACTGACTGTCGGTTTTTTTATTAGAACTAAGTCATCTACTGGTCGTGTAAAGTTAATTAGGTTATCGACAACCTCTATAAAGAACTTTCATACTCCACATATCCATCTTCAATGGCAGGAATAATTTCTACAAACTCAAAGTAGGGTACTGTACAAAATTCAGAGTCTCGAATCGCATCAATCACAAAATAATAATCTTGCAGAGATGTTGTCTCAAACACAGCAATATCACTGGCTTTAGTGCTAAATGCTTCAACGTCATACCAGCGAACTTTTACAGTCGGGTACTTCTCAAAAATAGCTTCAAGCTTTTGTACACTAAACTCAGCACGCTTTTCACGAGCTAAAGCCAACCAAGCAGGTAATGCTCTTAAATGAATAAAAAAAGTATAGGTTCTAGACATAATCACTCCATAACTGAGCCGAGTTGTAGTTCAACTGAAAAGACAGCATTTGCTTGTCATATCAACATGACTCAGTCAGTATATGAGTGATTACTCACATTACATACTCGCATTTCGGCTCATGTCAGAAACACTTCCAGACCCACGTAAACGCCCACGTCAAGCACGCTCAGTGGCTACCTTTGAAGCTATTTTAGAGGCGGCTGCTCGCATTTTAGAGTCTTTAGGCTTTGCTGGATTTAACACAAATGCCGTGGCTGAACTTGCTGGCGTAAGCATTGGTAGCCTATATCAGTACTTTCCTTCTAAAGATGCTTTAATCGTCGAGTTAATTCGACGTGAGCGGGCTGAGCTTTCAAATTGTATTGTTGAAGCCATACAGCAACACGATGCTGCAGACTTAAAAGAAAAATTAAAACTCGTCATACAAGCCGCTGTGCAACATCAATTGAGTCGACCACAGTTGGCACGAACTCTAGAATTTGCTTCTGAAATCATTGGAAAAGACATTGAGGAAAATGAGCATCAATACGAACTTGAAACCATAATTTCTGATCTGTTTATACGTTCTGGCATTTCACATGCACAGTTAGCCGCACAAGATGTAATTGCTTTAAGCAAAGGAATGATTAACGCGGCAGGCATAGCAGGGGAAAGTGATTTAAGTCATTTACAGCAGCGAGTTGAAAAAGCTGTGTTTGGTTATTTGGATTTGTATTAAAGATTATTGATTTTGCTATAAAATCACATTTTTTATTTTACTAAATAATTATTTTTTTATTGGGGAATTTATGAAAGATGAAATTATGAGTAAAGCAGAGGTAAGTGCATTTACTTCAATTTTCTTAGGTTTGACGGGGTACTCTATTTTTATGTTTTATCTACTTGCTAAACGAAGTAAAGGAGTAAATTATTTTAATGACCTATACTCAGTTAACAGTTCTGTACTCTATTTTTTATTCTTTTTGTTATTTTTTTTAGTGAGACAAGTGAAAAACTATACAAAGCTAAAAAATATATATGTTGTAAATTTTATTGATTTCATTGGTAATTTTAGCATTGGTGTTTTATTGGCCTCTGGCTTTTTTACTATTGTTTTATAGTGGGGGTAGATGTGATTTATAAACTTAAAACGTGGATCTCTAGGGAAGTGGTTGATCCATTTTTTTCATTATATTCGTATGTTTATAAAAATTTTGTTATTGTCCTTACCTTAAGTTTTTGTCTGATCGTACTACTTTGTGCTCTTAACCCAAGTATAGTTTTTACTCCTAAAAAAGAGGGTTTTGTTGTTTATGAGCCTGAATTTAAAATTAAACATGGGCGTATGACATCACTGATAATAAAAAGGGGAAATAAAAAATTTTTAATTAATTGTGCATATTTTAAAAATGAAAATGGTTCATTCTGTGAATTATATAGACCTAGAAAATTGCTTAAATTAGAAGGAAGTTTTTTCCCTTATCCTTCAATATTTCTTGATGGTAATAAAATTGTGGCTAGCAGTGTTCTCTTTGAAGATGAAAAAGGGAGTGTAATTAATTTTTCAACTAGTGAAGAAAAAATTGCTTCTTGGTGGATTTGGGTTATGTTCCCCACCTTATTGATGAGGTATTTAATTTTAATCTGGCTAGTGGTGGTTGTTTTAATATTACTTTTAAAGGCTTTTAAATATCAGAATAAAAGCTAATTTTTTATTACAACAGATATTCTTGTAGTTCTTTTTCAATCGTCTCACTAATCAACGTTGAATAGTCACTATCCTTCGTATCTAAATGACGCATTAACCACACATCTTGTTTTAAAGTTTGCTCAGGTAGTATTTGCACTAAACCTGAAGCTTTTGCAACAAAACAAGGTAGGGCTGTAATTCCTTGTCCTTCAATGACTGCTCTTAGTTGCGAGTGCATGTTATCAAAAGACAAAGCAGGGGCTACATCTCGGGTGAGTTCACGCATCCATTGTGCTAAAAAAGTATATTGAAGGCTTCTATCCCAACCGATTATACGATGATTCAATAAATCATCAGTTTCAGCATGTTCTGTGAAACTGGAGAGATAATCCTTACTACAATAAAGCCCATACTCCAGTTGGCCAAGGCGTCGAATAATGTAACGCCCACTTTCTGGACGAACAAGTCGAAGAATAATGTCAGCTTCCCGTCGGGAAAAATCAACAGGAACGACACTCGTTGAGATTTCTAATTGTAAATCTGGATGCTTCAATTGCAATGCTGTTAGCTTTGATTGAAGCAACTGTTGCCCGATTAACTCAGGTAAAGCAATGCGGAACAATGATTGTTGCCCTTGATCGTTGTAACGTTCCATCGCTATTAAATGCTCTTCTGCTTTTTCAGCCAAAGAAAAAAAATGTTTTCCAACGTGGGTGAGTGTATAGCCATCACTGTCTCGGGAAAAAAGAATCGCATTGAGACTTTTCTCAAGTTCAACGGCTCTACGATGTACGGTAGAAACACTAATACCAAGCAATTTTGCACTGCGGCTCAATCCGCCAGTTCGCCCAATAGCTAACAAAATTTTAGTATCGTCCCAGTTCATACCTTTCCATATTTAGAAAATGCGTTTGCAATAAAAACTATAGTATCCCTGCTGTCTAGATTTATACAATTCAAACAAGCACTACAAGGACTCAAAAAATCATTATATGAGGCGACTATAAACTTTTTAGAGCTACGACATGCATTGCTGCAATTAAATAAGATTTTCTGGTTATGGCAGGAGCTATTTCTGAGATCACAATATTAACAACAGAGGAGTTCTGCCATGACGACCATTTATGTGGTTGATGCATTTACCACCAAACCAAATACAGGAAATCGAGCAGGGGTTGTTCTAGATGCTGACCATCTTACAACTCAAGAGATGCAAGATATTGCTGCATTCGCAGGGTATTCAGAAACTGCCTTTGTTTTGTTACCTAAAGATCAAAGCCATGACATACATGTTCGATATTTTACGCCAACAAATGAAGTCCCGATCTGTGGACATGCGACAATCGCTACTCATTTTTTACGTGCAACTACAGGCCATCAATCAGACTATCCATTAATCGCAAAAACGGGGGCTGGTCATTTACCCGTTTCAATATTTGGAAGTCCAGAAGCGTTATTGGTGAAAATGACTCAAGGTCGCGTAGAGTTTTTACCACCTTTTAATGCGAATCAACGGAGTGAAGTTGCAAGCGCACTGGGTGTGAGCGAGAGTGATTTTGCTGACTTACCAATACAAGTTGTCACGACGGGGCATTCCAAGGTGATGGTGCCAATGCTGAGTAGAAGTAAGCTTGATGGATTAACGCCGAACAATGAAAAATTGAAAGCTATCAGTGCTGAAATAGGTTGCAATGGGTTTTTCCCATTTGTCTTGGAAGGTAGTAAGCAAGAACCTATTACCTATGGCCGAATGTTCGCACCTGCAATCGGTATTAATGAAGATCCTGTAACTGGTAATGCAAATGGTCCAGCGGGGGCCTACCTTGTTCATCACGATTTAATCGAATGTGACCAGAAGATAAGTTATTGGGGATATCAAGGTCTCGCCATACAAAGACCGGGGCGAGTTTTAGTGACAGTTGAGAAAATAGATTCAACATTACATGTCAGTATTGCAGGCCAAGCGGTTTTAGTTGGCTCAGTTTTGTACTCAGGAAAAGATTGATTATATTTAAGAAATTCTGAAATTTTGAGTAATAAAAAACCGCTATAGATAGCGGTTTTTTATTTAGCAGATGCTTAAACTTACCAGCTTAACGCACCACCAGTTTGGTAGTCAGTTACGCGAGTTTCAAAGAAGTTCTTCTCTTTACGTAAGTCCATCATTTCAGACATCCACGCAAATGGATTCGTCACACCAGCAAATTGCTCTGGTAAACCTAACTGAGATAAACGGCGGTTACAGATGAATTTCAAATATTCTTCCATCATGCTTGCGTTCATACCCAATACACCACGTGGCATTGTGTCACGCGCATATTCGATTTCAAGCATTGTGCCTTCAACAATCATTTGAACCACTTCTTGTTGGAACTCTGCGCTCCAAAGGTGAGGGTTCTCAATCTTGATTTGGTTAATCATGTCGATACCAAAGTTCAAGTGCATAGACTCATCACGCAAGATGTATTGGAATTGCTCAGCAACACCGTTCATCTTGTTACGACGACCCATACTCAAAATTTGAGTAAAGCCACAATAGAAGAAGATCCCTTCAAGAACACAGTAGAATGCAATCAGGTTACGAAGTAAACGCTGGTCGTTTTCAGGTGTGCCTGTGTGGAAATTAGGGTCAGTTAAAGATTGAGTATATTTCAATCCCCACGCTGCTTTACGTGCAACAGATGGAACTTCACGGTACATGTTGAAGACTTCGCCTTCATCCATACCTAAAGATTCGATACAGTATTGGTAAGCGTGAGTGTGAATCGCTTCTTCAAATGCTTGACGCAAAATGTACTGACGACATTCAGGGTTCGTAATGTGGCGGTAAATTGCCAATACTAGGTTGTTTGCAACCAAAGAGTCCGCAGTAGAGAAGAAACCTAAAGAACGCATAACAATCGTACGCTCATCTTCAGTTAAGCCGTTTTCAGACTTCCAAAGCGCGATATCGAGGTTCATGTTTACTTCTTGCGGCATCCAGTGGTTTGCACACCCGTCAAGATACTTCTGCCAAGCCCATTCGTATTTAAATGGAACAAGCTGGTTCAAGTCTGCACGACAGTTAATCATTGCTTTGTCGTCAACTTGAACACGTTGCGCGCCCATTTCTAGCTCTTCAAGGCCAGGGGCAACATCTAAATGTTCTAAGGCTGCAGAGGCTCTAGCCACCGTATCGGAGGCAACTGTTGGTCGCACGGAATGGGTTCCAGCGGATTGTGGAGCTGCCATGCTCTGCGATGATGACTGCGCAGCAGATACATTCTGCGAAGCAGACGTTTTTTCCGGTTGGATGGGCGCAGACTTGTGTTCAGGTGCAGCCGGTTTTTGCGAATCATCTTCAAAATCGTCCCAACTAAGGATAGACATTTTTGTTCTCTCTTCGTTGTGTATATCTATATTTGACATCTCTTAAACGAAGATGTCCCTACTATACGCTTTTAATGTGTAAACAAAATTAAGTTTTATTGATGCATGACCAAATTTTGTGCCTCTGGTCTCTACTCACTACAACTTATTTTGCTTACGCTGTTGCTTACGTATTGTGAAAAATGCGTAAATCAGTGGTATATAAAAGAAAAGAAAGGCAAAGATTAAAACTCCAACACCAAGCATATAGTTATGGCTGAGATGAGAAAGCATAATCTTTACCTCTTTTAAAATTGCTCTTTAGTGAAAAAGAGCAATTTTATTGAATGTTATTGGCAAGCTTCACAATCTGGGTTATCGATTGAACAAGCCATTGGAACTGGAGCTGCTTGGGTAAAACCATCTTCTTCAACAGCTTCTGGTTTCTTCGCTTCTACAACAGGGGCAGCAACTGCCGCCGCTTCAACAGTCGCAGGTTTAACTGCGTTTAAAGCACCTGTGTTGATTGTCGATTTTTCAGCAGAAGTTGCGCCTAAAGCTCGGAGGTAATAAGTCGTCTTAAGACCACGTAACCATGCCATCTTGTAAGTGATGTCAAGTTTCTTACCATTTGCACCAGCAATGTAAAGGTTAAGCGACTGAGCTTGATCAATCCATTTTTGACGGCGTGAAGCAGCATCAACGATCCAACGTGTATCTACTTCAAACGCAGTAGCAAATGTTGCTTTTAATTCTTCAGGAATACGAGCAATTTTTTGTACTGAACCTTCAAAGTGTTTCAAGTCATTAACCATCACTGTGTCCCAAAGACCGCGATCTTTTAATGCGCGAACGAGGTAAGGGTTAATTACAGTGAACTCACCAGACAAGTTAGATTTCACATATAAGTTCTGGAATGTTGGTTCAATCGATTGAGAAACACCACAAATGTTAGAGATGGTTGCTGTAGGGGCAATCGCCATCACGTTTGAGTTACGCATACCGTCTTTTTGAACTTTGGCACGTAAAGTGTCCCAGTCTAAACGTTGAGTACGGTCAACTTCGAACATGCGCTCTGGACGAGATTTCGCAACAATTTCTAAAGAGTCGATTGGAAGGATACCTTGATCCCACAATGAACCTTTGAATGTTGAGTAAGCACCACGTTCAACAGCCAAGTTGCTTGAAGTTTCAATCGCGTAGTAGCTAATTACTTCCATTGATTCATCAGCAAAATCAATAGCAGCATCTGAACCGTAAGCGATGTTCATTTCATATAGAGCATCTTGGAAGCCCATGATACCCATACCCACTGGGCGGTGTTTCAAGTTCGAGTTTTTCGCTTGTGGCACAGCGTAGTAGTTAATGTCGATAACGTTATCGAGCATACGTACTGCTGTTTTAATTGTGCGAGCTAACTTCTCACGGTCTAACACACCACCTTGAACGTGTTGTACAAGGTTGATCGAACCCAAGTTACATACTGCAATTTCGTCTTGATTTGTATTCAAGGTAATTTCAGTACATAAGTTAGATGAGTGAACTACACCAACATGTTGTTGTGGCGAACGTAAGTTACATACATCTTTGAATGTAATCCACGGGTGACCAGTTTCAAACAACATAGAAAGCATTTTGCGCCATAAGTCTTTAGCACGTATTTTCTTATGTAGCATGTTGGTTTCTTTCGCTACAGACTCATAGTAAGCATAACGCTCAGCAAATTCAGCACCTGTTAAGTCGTGCAAGTCTGGAGTTTCAGAAGGAGTAAATAATGTCCATTCACCATCTTCAAATACACGTTGCATAAACAAATCTGGAACCCAGTTCGCAGTGTTCATGTCGTGTGTACGGCGACGGTCATCACCAGTGTTTTTACGAAGTTCTAAAAACTCTTCGATGTCTAAGTGCCAAGTTTCTAAGTATGCACACACGGCACCTTTACGCTTACCACCTTGGTTTACTGCAACAGCTGTATCGTTCGCAACTTTCAAGAATGGAACAACACCCTGAGACTTACCGTTTGTACCCTTAATGTAAGAGTTCAATGCGCGAACAGGTGTCCAGTCATTACCTAAACCGCCAGCCCATTTAGAAAGCATTGCGTTGTCACGCATTGCGCCATAAATGTCATAGAGGTCATCGCCAATGGTTGTTAAGTAACAACTAGAAAGCTGTGGACGTAATGTACCTGAGTTAAACAGGGTAGGCGTAGACGCCATGTAGTCGAAGCTAGACAATAAGTTATAGAACTCGATTGCACGTTCTTCTTTATTTTGCTCGTTTAACGTAAGACCCATCGACACACGCATAAAGAACAATTGCGGTAATTCGAAGCGAACGCCATTTGAGTGAATGAAGTAACGGTCAAATAAAGTCTGTAAACCTAAGTAGGTAAACTGATTAGAGCGTTCTGGCTGAATTGCTGCTGCAAGTTTCTCTAAATCGAAATCAAGCAAGTCTGGCGAAAGCAAATCAAGCTCTACACCTTTTTTCAAGAAGGCTTCGAGTGCAGTGTTTTCAGGAGTATCTGTAGGTAAGCCTAAGAACGCTAAACCTGTGCTCACTAATTCACTAGAAAGCAAACGTGCAGTCACGTAAGTATAGTTTGGTTCTTGTTCAATACGAGTACGTGTTGCCATCATCATCGTAGTGGCAATATCACTCTCTTTTACGCCGTTATATAAGTTCTTAACGGTTTCATCGACAATAGCCTGAACATCAATACCTTCCAAACCTTCAGCTGCTTTAGCAATCGTTGTTTGCAATGCACTTAAATCAAGTGGCTGAAGCTGACCGTTTGCATCGGTCACTTGTAACGTAGGATGGTGGTTTGAGTTCGTTTGCTGACGAGCAGTCGTACGTTGTTCACGGTAAATCACGTAAGCACGGGCAACTTTCTGTTCTCCGGTACGCATTAAAGCAAGTTCAACCTGATCTTGAATTTCTTCAATATGGATCGTACCGCCCGATGGTAAACGGCGAGTGAAAGTATTTAATACCATTTCCGTCAGTTGGGTAATACGGTCGTGAATACGGCTTGAATCCGAACTCTGTTGACCTTCCACAGCAAGAAAAGCTTTACCAATCGCAACAGAAATTTTCTCTGCATCAAATGCAGCAACATCTCCAGTGCGTTTGATCACTTGAATTTGACCGGGAGTCGAAGTAATTACGCTCATGCCAGCATAGCTCCATTGTCACTTTTGTTATGTTTATAGACCGTTTGAACCGAGCAAAAAGTATGCCACGATGTTTGAGGGATAAACACAAGACTTAGTAGTTAAAGTTTATTTTGAACACAAGATACGGGATTTTTCATAGCAGATCAATCTTGACTTTTTAGTAATTTTTTATCTGTATGATTTGATGGGAGATAGCATAGCAAAGCTATGAAAAAACGCTTATAGATAAGTTTGTGGATAACTCAAAAAACAAGCACTTAAATACAATTAATGTAGGTAGAGAAATAATTTGTTTAATATTCATACATTGGAAATATGAATAGAATATGAAATTTAATAACAATAACTAAATGTTAAAAACACGAGAAAATTCAAAGGCTAATAAAATGCAACAAAACACGGTTGTCATGTATCAGTTTGGTGAACGCCTACTTGTTTACAATGTAAACGTGTGTATATTGCAAATGATAAACGAATGTATCTGCAAGATTTTTAAGATGCATGTAATGAGATTTATAGGGGCAATGATATGAGCCAAGAAGAAAAGTTACCAAAGATTCTGATCGTTGAAGACGACGAGCGTTTAGCACGATTAACTCAAGAGTATTTAATCCGCAACGGCTTGGAAGTTGGTGTAGAAACTGATGGTAACCGTGCAATTCGTCGTATTATTAGTGAACAACCAGACCTCGTGGTTTTGGATGTCATGTTGCCGGGTGCCGATGGCTTAACCGTTTGCCGTGAAGTTCGTCCACATTATCACCAACCGATTTTGATGTTGACTGCACGTACAGAAGATATGGATCAGGTACTTGGTCTTGAAATGGGTGCGGACGACTATGTCGCTAAACCAGTTCAACCGCGTGTGCTATTAGCCCGTATCCGTGCGTTATTACGTCGTACAGATAAAACTGTTGAAGACGAAGTTGCACAGCGTATCGAATTTGATGATTTAGTGATTGATAATGGCGGCCGTTCTGTAACGTTGCATGGTGAGCTTGTTGATTTCACTAGCGCAGAATATGACCTATTATGGTTGCTTGCATCAAATGCTGGTCGTATCTTATCGCGTGAAGATATCTTCGAACGTTTACGCGGTATCGAATACGATGGTCAGGACCGTTCAATCGATGTCCGTATTTCACGTATTCGTCCAAAAATTGGCGATGATCCTGAAAATCCAAAGCGTATTAAAACAGTGCGTAGTAAAGGTTACTTGTTCGTTAAAGAAACCAATGGGTTATAAGGTCTGAATAAACTTCCTATAAGGTTGGTCGAGTGTTTAAACACAGCATATTCCTGCGAATCTATGCGGGACTGGTAATTCTTGTTGTTTTGGTTGCCGTTTTTGGTTATTTGCTTGTACAAATTATCAATTATCAACGGGCACAAGAATACCGTGAATCTTTAACTGATGGTATTTCCTATGTCATTAGTGAGGGAGTCGCTCGACAACCAGGGAAGCAGCAGAAAATAGACTGGGTTTCAGATGCATCAGATTTATTGGAACTCCCAATTTATTACACTGATGCGAGCAAGGTCGAGTTATCTCGTACCGAGAAAAAACGGATCGAAGCTCAAAAGTCTGTAGTTCGTTACGATGCCAGTAATAGTATTGCGTATATTATTATTGGTTTGCGTGATGACCCTCAGCACTTTTTATCAATAAAAGTAGACAAAATTAGTGAGCGCCAAATGAAGGCTCTCCCTATTTTTGTACTTGATTATTTAATGTTTTATCCGGGGCAAGAACAAGAATATCTTGCTAAGATTCAAAAACATTTCTCATATCCAATTAATATCCACAACATTCAAGATATTAATCTAGACTCTGAGCAAATTGGTCGTTTACGCCAAGACCAAAGTGTCATGTTGTACAAAGATAGTGCAACAATGCGTGGCACAACCATTTCAATCGTATCTCCAATTCCAAATCATCCGACACAAGTTCTGGTTCTTGGACCGGTTCCAATGTTTAACTGGATGCCTTTACAGCTTTCTGCTGGAATTACCTTATTTAGCCTATTCTTACTGAGTCTGGGTGTTTATGGTCTTATCTTGCCGTTAGAGCGTAAAATTCGCCAAGTTCGTTATGCGTTAAACCGCATGAAGTCAGGTGACTTGTCATTGCGTGTTCCTATTGAGGGAAGTGACGAAATGGCAAACTTGGCATCAAGTTATAACAATATGTCTGATCATATTCAGCGTTTAATTGAGGCTCAGCGCGAGTTGATGAGAGCTGTATCTCATGAGCTTAGAACGCCGGTTGCCCGTATCCGTTTTGGTACAGAGATGTTGGCAGAGGAAGACGATTACAACCATCGTATGCATCAGGTCGACATGATTGATAAAGATATTGAAGCGCTCAATACCTTAATTGATGAAATCATGACTTATGCAAAACTAGAGCAGGGTACACCTTCATTAGATTTTGCTGAAATTGCGCTATTTGATGTATTAGATCAGGTTGCGGTAGAAACTGAAGCTTTAAAAACGCAAAAAGAAATTGAACTTGTTGCACCTCCTGTTTATTTAAAAGTAGATGCAGAGCGTCGTTATCTTCACCGTGTTGTTCAAAACTTGGTGGGTAATGCTGTTCGTTATTGCGATAATAAAGTTCGCATTACAGGTGGTGTTCACAGCGATGGCATGGCCTTTGTTTGTGTTGAAGATGATGGTGCCGGAATTCCTGAACAAGATCGTCAAAGAGTATTTGAAGCCTTTGCCCGTTTAGATGACAGTCGTACGCGTGCATCGGGTGGATATGGCCTAGGGTTGTCTATTGTAAGTCGTATTGCTTACTGGTTCGGTGGTGAAATTAAAGTAGATGAGAGTCCTACCTTAGGTGGAGCTCGCTTTATCATGACATGGCCTGCAAAACGTTTTAAACAACCTCCTTTGAAAGCCAATAAAAAAGCACCTTCATAAAGGTGCTTTTTTATTACATTACTTATAATTGAGTTGCATCTGGTTCCAAAATAGGTTTTCCGCTTCTTAAGCTAGTCAACGCATCGGAATTAAAGTCGATCAGTAATGAATTGTTTTTTGCATCAATCTGGTATTTTTGAATAAGAGGTTGATCTCCATTAATCGTTTCTATTTTATATTCATCCGCAATATGCAAAATACCTTCTAGGTTTGTTGTGGTTGACGCAAAATCCTGTCTAAATATTTCATAGACATCTCGCAAGTCAAAAATTGCATTGTTCGCATCTGGATGTTTGTGAATATAGCTTTCTATATGTCGCACAAGTAACTGCGCAAACAAGTAATAGTTTGGTTTGTGCGTATATTCTAGAGTCATGCATTTTTCTCCTTATTATCTGTTATTAGCATACATGGCAAAACACAGGTTATTGTATAAAATTCATTACACTAGATGATTAAATGGAAACCTATAAAGATATAAAGACCCGATTACGCCCTTGGCGTTTTGCTTGATATAAAGCGTCATCTGCTTCTTTAAATAAATTTTCAATCGCTCTATGGGATGAAGGGGAATATAAACTTATACCAATACTGACTTGTATGAAAATTGGTAATTTTCCATAAATATAAATCGGTTGCTGACTAATTTTAATTCGTATTTGCTCTGCAAGGTCAAAGGCACTTTCTTTAGTTGTATCTGCAATGAAAATTGCAAATTCTTCACCGCCAAATCTTCCCAACAAATCATGAGGGTGCAAAATGTTTTGGATGGTGGTGACACAGGTTTGTAGAGCACGGTCACCTATTTGATGGCCGTAGTTGTCATTAACTTGTTTGAAGTGGTCCACATCCAGCATGAAAAAGGCGGAAGTTTTATTTTCCTTGTGTACTTTTTCTTGAAGTAGTCTGACCGATTGCAAAAATTGGCGTCGAGTGAGACTTGAGGTGAGCTCATCATGTGCAATGGCGTGTTGAAGCTTTTGAATTAATTCTGAATGTAAAACACTAATGCTAGAGACGGTAAGAGGTGCAATCGTCATCATGATTAAGCCAATACGAATTGACATGGTGTTGCTTAAATATTCGTTTGGATAAAGCAAAAGGTAATGTCCAGAGACATGATAGATAATATAGGCACTGGTAAAGGTCGTAATGAGTGCAACAATAATCGGTTTGTAGCGAATGGCACACCAGATGAGTGCAGCAATTGGGTAGAGTAACGAACCAGGACCTGAGTCATAATAGCTGGCGGCAATAGAAATGATGACAGCTATAAAGGGTAAAAGGTCAATCGCTTGTAAGCCACGATTTCTCGAAAAGTAATGTTTTACCTGACTGTATTGAGGTAGGTTCAATATGATTGGCAAAAGAAGTAAAGCATTTTGCAGTTCTGAAGTGAACCAGTAACCGAATTCATCCCATAAATTACCAAGCATAAATTTGGTATTAAACATGGGCACAAAAGTTGCTGCAAACAATGCGCCTGCTACGCTTCCTACTCCGCATAAAGCAAATAAAAAAAGGTAAGAATAACCTCTGTAGGCTGCTTTAATATTTTGGTTGAAAAAAGTATAGAGTGCGAGGGTGGTCACAACATAAATAAAATTTGATGTTGTTAAAACGAGTGTGAGAACAAATGGAGTACCCTGAATTAGATCGGCAATCACATATCCTATATAGGCACCTAAAAATGCACTGAGCCGACGTGTGCTTGGAAAGCGAATGAGTAACCCGAGCAAAACAGAATTGGCAGGCCAAAAGAACGCGAGAAAACTTAAAGGACGCGATGCGATGCCAATAAAACAACATACCGTAATAATGAAGCCAAACAGGAGAAAAAATTTTAAAGAAGAGGAAAATGAAAATTCACGAAGTGAGTATGGCATCAGCTGCCCTTAATGATAAACACTCTTATCCAAGAGTAATAAAATATTATGCATGACTAAACATTCATCATAATTCAGAGGAGAAGCTGAATACAATAAAAAACAAACTAATATTATAAAAAAGTAAGTTATTAAAACTTAATGATGGATGAACTGTGTAATTATTCTAAAATTAAAAAATGAAAAAAATCATCATAAACAAAAAAACTATTAAATAAACCGATTATGTGCGGTGAAACCCCCCTTACAACCCATAGAAGAATAGTTTTACCAAGAAAATCATCCGAAAGACTAAGACGCTTCAACTAGCATGCGAAATTAGAAATCAGGTACAATTGGCGGGATTAATTTTGTGTTTGGTGTATTTGAAGGCCAATACATACATTCTTTGTTAAATAATAGGCCTGCCAGGAGTTATCCCCGCATGAGTGCCATTACTCCATACGACTGGGCGATTATCGCCTTCGTGATCGGCGTTACATTTCTTTGCGTCTTTATGCTCACAGTTCCCTTACTCCTCGGGGGGAAATCGTGGGGGCGTGCTAAGCAAGAGCAGTTTGAATCGGGTGTCGTGAGTGCTGGTGGCGCTCGCATTCGCCTGTCTGCAAAGTTCTATTTAGTTGCAATTTTCTTTGTTGTCTTCGACTTAGAGGCACTTTACCTCTATGCATGGTCTACTTCTGTGCGTGAAGTAGGGTGGTTGGGATATACCACTGTCGTGATCTTTGTCGTTGATTTATTGATTGCGCTTGTTTATGCCTTCTCTGTAGGTGCTTTAAGTTGGTCACCAGCAGATCGCCGTAAATCAGCAGGTGAGACGATTAAAATCGGTTCACCAACAATGAACATTGCTGAAATTACACGCTTTAACTCTATTGAAGAGCTCGTAACTGACCCTACAGGCCAGATTCCAGCTCAATCATCAGGTCGTGTTAAGTCAAAAACTACACCTGCATTGTCATCTGAAAAGGAGTAAGTCGGGATGAAATATACTCTGACCCGCGCGAATCCGGATGCTGACCAATACCCATTGCAAGAACGTCAAATCGTGACAGATCCACTAGAAGAGGAAGTGAATAAAAACGTATTCATGACTCGTTTAGAGGATGTCTTGCATACAGCAGTAAACTGGGGGCGTAAAAACTCCTTGTGGCCATTTAACTTTGGTACCTCATGTTGTTACGTTGAGTATGCAACGACCTTAACCGGTGTGCATGACTTGTCACGTTTCGGCGCAGAGGTTATCCGTGCTTCACCTCGTCAAGCTGACTTGATGATTGTTGCAGGGACCTGTTTCGTAAAAATGGCACCAGTTATTCAGCGTCTATATGAACAGATGTTAGAGCCTAAATGGGTCATCTCGATGGGTGCTTGTGCAAACTCTGGAGGTATGTACGACATCTATTCAGTGGTTCAAGGTGTAGACAAAATTATTCCTGTTGACGTGTACGTCCCAGGTTGTCCACCTCGTCCTGAAGCATTAATTCAAGCTTTAATGCTTTTACAAGACCAGATTCAATTAGAGCGACGCCCGCTTTCTGCCGTGATCGGTGATGATCTTCAGCCAGTGTATAAGCCAAAGATGATGCCAGAACGTGACCGTAAGAATGCGCAGCGTATTGCCGTTAAAAACTTACGCTCTATGGATGAGATTAAATAATTTTTTGACGGTGCTTTGACATATCTAACCGATATGTTCATCGAGAAAATTGACAGAATTTGTATTAAATAGGAAGCCAAGCCAATGGCTGAAACTGACATTGCTATGCCAGAGTCAACACCAGTTGATTCACGCCCAGCATTTGCAATCGTAGAAGAACTCAAAACCAAATTTGGTGAGAACTTTTACGTGCAGGCGACTTTTGAAGAGTTTCCAACAGTCTGGGTTGAGCGCGCACGCGTGCAAGAAGTCCTTATGTTCCTACGTAAAGTGGAACGTCCATATGTAATGCTGTTTGACTTATCTGCGATGGATGAGCGTTTACGTGTTCATCGCGATGGTTTACCAGCATCTGACTTCACTGTGTTCTATCATTTATTATCGCTTGAGCGTAATAGTGACATTCGTATCAAGGTTGCCTTGAACGAAAATGATCTTAACCTTCCGACAGCGACTAATATCTGGCCAAATGCCAACTGGTATGAACGTGAAGCTTACGATATGTTCGGTATCAATTTCGAAGGGCATCCAATGCTCCGTCGTATTTTGTTGCCAACGTATTGGGAAGGTCATCCTTTACGTAAAGAATATTCAGCACGTGCGACGGAATATACGCCGTACATGCAAGACAAAGCGAAACAAGACTTTGAACAAGAGCACTTACGCTTTGTGCCAGAAGACTGGGGTCTTAAGCGTGGTAACGCTGACGAAGACTTCATGTTCCTGAACTTGGGTCCTAACCATCCATCTGCACATGGTGCGTTCCGTGTTGTATTGCAGTTAGATGGCGAAGAAGTGAAGGACTGTGTTCCTGATATTGGTTATCACCACCGTGGTGTGGAAAAGATGGCTGAGCGTCAAACATGGCATTCTTTCATTCCTTATACTGACCGTGTCGACTACTTAGGTGGTTGTGCTCAAAACATGCCATATGTAATGGCTGTAGAGCAAATGGCAGGTATTAAAGTTCCTGAACGTGCGCAAGTGATTCGTGTCATGTTGAACGAATTGTTCCGTATTAATAACCACTTGTTATTCTGTGGTACGGCAATTCAGGATGCCGGTGGTATGACACCAGTATTCTATATGTTCGCAGACCGTCAAAAAGTTTACGACATTGTTGAGGCAATCACGGGTTACCGTATGCATCCAGCATGGTTCCGTATTGGTGGTACAGCACACGATCTTCCAAACAACTGGCAAAAACTTGTTAAAGAATTGCTAGAGTGGATGCCTAAGCGCTTAAACGAATACTACACAGCAGCATTGAAAAACTCTGTGTTTATTGGTCGTACGCGTAACGTTGCACAATACGATGCCAAATCTGCACTCGCATGGGGTGTAACTGGTACTGGTTTACGTGCGACAGGCATTGATTTTGACGTTCGTAAATATCGTCCATACAGTGGCTATGAAAACTTCGATTTTGATGTGCCAGTTGAGTATGAAGGCGATGCATATGCACGTGTACTCGTTCACTTCCGTGAAATTACTGAGTCGTTAAAAATTATTCAACAGTGTTTGGATAACATGCCTTCTGGTCCATATAAAGCGGATCATCCATTGGCTGTTCCACCACCG
This sequence comes from Acinetobacter calcoaceticus ANC 3811, assembly GCF_000399665.1. Lineage (GTDB taxonomy): Bacteria > Pseudomonadota > Gammaproteobacteria > Pseudomonadales > Moraxellaceae > Acinetobacter > Acinetobacter calcoaceticus_B. Next base: position 2,249,879 of record NZ_KB976986.1, on the reverse strand, counting down.
AAAGATAAGACATTACAAGATATTGAAACCTTGATTACGCACTTCTTGAGCGTTTCATGGGGTCCTGTCATGCCAGCGGGCGAGTCATCATTTATGACTGAAGTGGTTAAAGGCGCAAGTACGTATTACTTGACTTCAGATAAATCGACGATGAGTTATCGTACTCGTATTCGTACACCGACCTTTACTCACTTACAGCAAATGCCTGCAGTGATTAACGGTAGTTTGGTATCTGACTTAATCATTTATCTGGCGACCATTGACGTGGTTATGGCTGACGTGGATCGCTAAGAGGTAACACATAATGATGATTTTGACTGATAAAAAGCCACGTGTGAATGTTGAAGGGATTTTGACTGCGGACGAAATTCACGATATCGAACATCACATTGGTCACTATCCATACCCTCGTGCAGCCTCTTTGGATGCATTGAAGTGTGTACAGCGCCGTAATGGTTGGGTAGATGACGCTCAAATGAATGCCATCGCACAGTTATTGTCGATGAGTGTTGCTGATTTGGAAGGTGTTGCAACATTTTACAACCGTATCTATCGTCAACCGGTAGGTCGTCACGTAATTTTGCTTTGTGACTCAATTGCTTGCTTCTTGATGGGTGCAGAAACACTTGCTGAAGCATTCCAGCGCGAATTAGGTATTCAGTTTGGTCAAACGACTGCAGATGGTCGTTTTACGCTGCTTCCAATTTGCTGCTTAGGCAACTGCGACAAAGGCCCAACTTTAATGATTGATGAAGATACTCACGGTTTAGTTGAAGTGACATCAGTCAAACAGTTATTGGAGAAGTATGTATGAATACTGAACCAAAACCAATTTATGGCGACGGTAATCCAGAAACTCATCCACTAACTTGGCGTTTAAGTAAACGTGAAGAAGTTCGTGGTGCTGATGATTACGAAGCACTTGAAGGTTATGCTGGCTTTAAAAAAGCATTAGGCATGAAACCTGCTGAAGTGTTAGACGTGATTAAAGCTGCAACCGTAAAAGGTCGTGGTGGTGCGGGTTTCCCAGCGGGTATTAAATGGTCATTAATGGCACCAAATGATGGTGGTCCACGTTATTTGATCTGTAATGCCGATGAAATGGAACCGGGTACCTTTAAAGACCGTTTGTTGATGGAAAAACTTCCACATCAATTGATCGAAGGGATGTTAATTGCGGGTTATACCTTAGAGGCGACTCATGGTTATATCTTTATCCGTGGTGAATACATCGAGGCTGCTCAATATCTAAATGAAGCGTTAGAACAGATTCGTGCTAAAGGTTATTTAGGCGAAAATATTTTAGGTTCTGGCTGGAATTTTGAGTTGCACGTACATACGGGTGCAGGGCGTTATATCTGTGGTGAAGAAACTGCATTGATTAACTCGCTTGAAGGTCGTCGTGCTAACCCTCGTACTAAGCCACCGTTCCCGCAAGTTGCAGGAGCATGGGGCCGTCCAACAATTGTGAACAACGTTGAAACTTATAACAACTTGCCAGCAATTATGCTTCGTGGTCCAGAGTGGTATATCGGTTTATCAGCAGGTAAATCAAAAGACCCAGGCACTAAAATTTATGGTGCGTCAGGTAAAGTGAAATTCCCAGGTCTTTGGGAATTGCCATTTGGTACAACTGCACGTGAAGTGATTGAAGATCATGCTGGTGGTATGCGAGAAGGCTTAAAGCTTAAAGCATGGTTACCGGGCGGTGCTTCAACTGACTTTTTACCAGCTGATACCATTGATTTACCAATGGATGCAGACACGATTATGAAAGCAGGTTCTCGTTTGGGAACATGTTTATTAATGGTTGTAGATGAAACTCAATGCATGGTATCACTCACTCGTAACTTAGAAGAATTCTTTGCGCGTGAATCATGTGGTTTCTGTACACCATGTCGTGATGGTTTGCCATGGGCTGTTAAAGCGCTTAAAGCACTTGAAGCAGGCGAAGGTAAGAAAGAAGATATCGACCATTTACAAGAATTGACTCGTAAATTATGGATCGGTAAAACTTTCTGTGCCCACGCACCAGGTGCGATGGAGCCGCTTATGGGCGCACTCAAACATTTCCGTGGTGAGTTTGAAGCGAAAGTGACGACTCGTCCTGTCGTGCAAACCAGCAACGTAGAACAAGTTTAAGGAATTCGACTATGGCTACAATTCATGTCGATGGAAAATCGTATGAAGTCAACGGCTCGGAAAACTTGCTACAAGCATGTTTGAGTCTGGGCATCGACATCCCATATTTTTGTTGGCATCCATCCTTAGGTTCGGTTGGTTCTTGCCGTCAATGTGCTGTTACGCAATATGCGAATCCAGAAGATACGCGTGGTCGTTTGGTCATGTCTTGCATGACACCAGCATCTGACAATACCTATATCTCAGTTGAAGACAAAGAAGCAACGGATTTCCGTGCATCTATTGTTGAATTTTTGATGACGAATCACCCGCATGACTGTCCAGTCTGTGAAGAGGGTGGTCACTGTCATTTACAAGATATGACTGTGATGACTGGTCATGACCGTCGTCGTTACCGCTTCACAAAACGTACGCATTACAATCAAGAACTCGGCTCATTCATTGCACATGAAATGAACCGCTGTATTGCTTGTTACCGTTGTGTTCGTTACTACAAAGATTATGCGGGCGGTACAGACTTTGGTGTGTATGCCAATGCATCTCGTGTTTACTTTGGTCGTCCAGAATCAGGTACTTTAGAATCTGAATTCTCGGGTAACTTGACTGAAGTATGTCCAACAGGTGTATTCACTGATAAGACTCATTCAGAGCGTTATAACCGTAAATGGGACATGCAGTATGCACCAAGCGTGTGTCAAGGCTGTTCTTCTGGTTGTAACATTTCTCCGGGTGAACGTTATGGTGAAATCCGTCGTGTAGAAAACCGTTTTAATGGTTCGGTTAACCAGTACTTCCTTTGTGATAAAGGTCGTTTTGGCACAGGTTATGTAAACCGTGCAGACCGTCCACGTCAGCCTCAGTTCCGTAACGGTGAAACTGTTGCAACTGTTTCTGTTGATCAAGCTTTAGATCAAACGATTGCAAAGCTTCAAGGCAAAAAAGTCTTGGGTATTGGTTCTCCACGCGCAAGCTTGGAATCGAACTACGCATTACGTGAGCTTGTAGGTCAGGAAAACTACTCAACTGGTGTTGCTCAAAAAGAGCAAAAACTTGTTGAGCTTGCTGCATCTATCATGCAAACCGAGGGTATTTACAACCCGAATATGCGTGAAATTGAAAGCTATGATGCTGTTCTGATTTTAGGTGAAGACCTAACTCAAACTGCTCCACGTATGGCATTGTCTGTTCGCCAAGCTGCGAAAAACAAAGCTCGTGAAATGGCTGCGAAAACACGTACTCCAGATTGGTTGGCTGAACCTTTACAACGTATTGGTCAAGAAGCAAAATCTCCGATCTATATCTTGGCTGCAACTCAAACTCGTCTTGCCGACGTTGCAACTGGTGAAGTTGTTGCTTCACCAAATGATATTGCACGTTTAGGCTTTGCCGTAGCAGCAGCAGTGAAAGGTGATGTATTAATTGGTCTGGATGACGATGCAAAAGCATTTGCTCAAACCATTGCTGACACTTTAAAAGCAGCAAACAAACCATTAATCATTGCGGGCACAAGTTTGCAAGATGCTTCTATTATGGAAGCTGCGGCTGAGTTGACTCAGAACTTAGGTTCTAAAGCTGGTTTAAGTCTTGTAGTTCCTGAAGTGAACTCTATGGGCTTGGCATTGTTTGGCGGCTTAAGCCTTGAACAAGCATTTGCTCAAGACTACGACACACTTGTTATTGTTGAAAATGACTTGTTCCGTCGTTTACCTGCTGCTCAAGTAAAAGCTGCACTAGATAAAGCTGAAACAGTAATCGTGCTTGATCACAGTGAAACTGAAACTGTGAAACAGGCTGATATCGTTCTTTCAGCAGCAAGCTTTGCAGAAGGTGACGGTACTGTTGTAAGCCAAGAAGGTCGTGCACAGCGCTTCTATCAAGTTTACGATCCAAGTTACTACAAGCCTGAATATGCAATTAAAGAATCATGGCGCTGGTTACATGCCATTGAAACTGGCATTAAAGGTAAGGCTGTAGATTGGACATTGCTTGATGATGTGATTGAAAGCATCGTGAAAAATGTACCAGTTCTTGAAGCAATTCAAGATGTGGCACCTGATGCAGGTTACCGTGTACATGGTTTGAAAATTGCGCGTGAACCACGCCGTTATTCAGGTCGTACATCAATGCGTGCGCCGTTATCAGTTCATGAACCGAAACAGCCTACCGATCCAGATTCAGCATTAACATTCTCAATGGAAGGTTATGTTGGTCCGCAAAAAGCATCCTCATTGGTACCCTTTGCGTGGGCTCCGGGCTGGAACTCTCCACAATCTTGGAACAAATACCAAGATGAAGTGGGTGGTCACTTAAAAGGTGGTGATTCGGGTGTTCGTTTATTCGATCGCTTGGCAAAACGTCCTGCACGTAGCTATGTTGCTCCAGTGCCTGTAGTTGCAAACACTGAAAGTTTCCGCTTAGTACCAATGCATCATATTTTTGGTTCTGGTGAATTCACTATTAAAACACCAGCAATGGAAACTCGTATTCCAGAAGCTATGTTTGCAGTGGGCGAACAAGATGCAACTCGTTTGAACCTTCAAGAAGGTCAACGCATTACAGTAAAAGCAGGCGAAACCACAGTGAGCTTGCCTGTACAAGTAATTGAATATTTACCTACAGGTTATATTGGTTACCCAGTTGGTTTAGCACCAATGGTGTCACTAGCTGAGCCTGTTTCAGTGGCTTTAGGAGTGTAATTCATGAATCAAGAAATTATACGTCAAACGCCACTTTGGGCTGAGAACTGGCCAATTGCCTACGCTGTAGTTCAAGCAGTTGTGATTTTGCTTGTTGTTGTTTTAGTTGCAGCGTTGATGTCTTTTATTGAACGTCGTTTACTTGCTTGGTGGCAAGACCGTTATGGTCCAAACCGTGTTGGTCCTGGTGGTATGTTCCAGATCGTTGCCGACATGCTCAAGATCATGTTCAAAGAAGACTGGACACCAAAATTTGCTGACAAACTTACATTCCGCTTAGCACCAGCTGTTGCAATGGCAACAGCGGTTCTTTCATTCATGGTAATCCCGGTGAGTCCTTCACTGGGTGTTGCCGATATGAGTATCGGTTTGTTGTTCTTCATGGCAATGGCTGGTATTGCAGTTTATGCAGTATTGTTTGGTGGCTGGGCTTCAAATAACAAATACTCATTGCTTGGTGGTTTACGTTCAGCTGCTCAAACCATTTCTTATGAAGTGTTTTTGGGTATTTCATTGATGGGTGTGGTTGCAATTGCAGGCTCATTTAACCTTCGTGAAATTGTTGAAGCACAACGTGATGTTTGGTTCGTCATTCCACAATTCTTAGGTTTCTTGATTTTTGTGGTTGCTGGTGTTGCGGTAACTCACCGTCATCCATTTGACCAACCAGAAGCAGAACAAGAATTGGCTGAAGGTTACCATGTTGAATATGGTGGTATGAAATGGGGTATGTTCTTCGTTGCTGAATATGTCAACGTGGTACTTATTTCTGCATTGATCGTAACTTTATTCTTCGGTGGCTGGTTAGCACCATTCAATTTAGAAATTCCATTTGTTCCGCCAGTATTCTGGTTTGTGATTAAAACAGCATTCTTTGTAATGATGTTTGTTTTGGCTCGTGGTTCTTTAATGCGTCCACGTTATGACCAAGTCATGAACTTTGGTTGGAAAATTTGTTTGCCATTGGCGTTGGTCAACTTGTTAGTGACTGGTGCTGTGATTCTGATGAATCAGGCCTAGGACAGCAGGGAGTACAAAATGTATAAATTTCTAGCTGGATTCGGATCGATTGTACGTTCGTTGTTTATGGTATTTAGCCATGTAACGCGTAAACGTGACACGATTTTATATCCAGAAGTACCGGCTGAACAGATTGTGCCGCCACGCTTTCGTGGTCGTATTGTGTTGACGCGTGACCCAGATGGGGAAGAGCGTTGTGTGGCATGTAACCTATGTGCGGTTGCGTGTCCAGTTGGCTGTATCTCATTGCAAAAAGCAGAAAAAGAAGATGGACGTTGGTATCCGGAATTTTTCCGTATTAACTTTTCACGTTGTATTTTCTGCGGTATGTGTGAAGAAGCTTGTCCAACAACTGCGATTCAGATGACACCAGATTTCGAGCTTGGTGAATATGTACGTCAAGACCTTGTTTATGAGAAAGAAAACTTACTCATTTCAGGTCCGGGAAAATATCCAGACTACAACTTCTACCGTGTAACGGGTATGGCGATTAACGGTAAAGAGAAAGGTCAAGCACAAAAAGAAAGTGCACCAATCGATGTACGGAGTCTATTACCATGATGTGGCCGTTTTATTTGATGGCACTCGTGGCCATCGTTTCTACGGTTCGTGTAGTGACTAACACGAACCCTGTACACGCTTTGCTTAGTCTTATTGTTTCATTGCTTGCTGTTGCTGGTATTTTCATGATCGTGGGGGCGCCTTTTGCAGGTGCTCTTGAAATCATCGTCTATGCCGGAGCAATTATGGTTCTGTTTGTCTTCGTTGTGATGATGCTTAACTTAGGTCAACACACCGTTGAACAAGAACGTAAATGGCTTTCTTCAGATGCTTGGGCATATCCAGCCCTAATGAGTTTCTTACTCGGCTTGCTTTTAGTTTGGATGCTTGGTGGTGAATACACCACAATTTCAGCACCACTTGGGGCACAAGTGATTGGACCAAAATTAGTTGGTCAAGCACTCTTTACTCACTATTTACTATTGGTTGAAGTTGCCGCGATGTTATTGCTAGCAGCCCTTGTTGCAGCATACCACTTAGGTAAACGTGAACCAGGTGCAGAAGAGGAAAAAGAATAATGGGCCAGATTCCTTTAGAACATGGTTTGATTGTTGCAACCATCCTTTTTGCACTCGGTTTTTACGGTGTAATGGTTCGACGCAACCTATTATTTATGTTAATGAGCCTTGAAGTCATGATGAATGCTGCTGCATTGGCATTTGTTCTTGCGGGTAGCGTATGGGCACAACCAGATGGACAAGTGATGTTCATTCTGATTTTGACCCTTGCAGCAGCAGAGGCATGTATCGGTCTTGCGATTGTCCTTCAGTTCTATCATCGCTTCCATCATTTGGATGTGGATGCTGCTAGTGAGATGCGCGGATGAGTTATTTATATCTAACAATATTATTTCCGCTAATCGGTTTTATTTTATTGGCGGCAGGACGAGACAAGCTCTCTGAAAATGTTGCAGCAATTATTGGTGTTGGTTCTGTAGGTTTATCTGCATTATTTGCTCTGATTGCTGGCATGGCATTTACCACGAGTGGTCAGCAAGTTTTTGTTCAAAACCTGTGGACATGGTTCAATGTTGGTGGTTTTGCGCCAGGCATTAGCTTACATTTAGATGGCTTATCTTTACTCATGATGGGCATGGTGACGGGTGTTGGTTTCTTAATCCACATCTTTGCATCATGGTACATGCGTGGTGAAGAGGGCTATGCGCGTTTCTTCTCTTATTTCAACCTGTTTGTTGCCAGCATGCTTGTGCTTGTATTGGGCGACAACTTAGCGTTGTTATTCTTAGGTTGGGAAGGCGTAGGTCTTTGCTCTTATTTGCTTATCGGTTTCTATTATGCAAACCCTGCAAATGGTTGGGCTGCGATCAAAGCATTTACAGTTACCCGCGTAGGTGACGTATTCTTACTTATCGCTTTATTCTTGCTTTACCAACAATTTGGTACGCTGAATACTCAGTATATCGTTGAACACGCAGCAGAAGTAATGACGAAGAGCTCGTCACTTACAATCTGGACTGCATTGATGTTGTTCTTAGGTGCTGCTGGTAAATCTGCTCAAATTCCATTGCAAACATGGTTAGCAGATGCAATGGCAGGTCCAACACCTGTTTCTGCATTAATCCATGCTGCGACAATGGTAACGGCTGGTGTGTATTTATGCTGTCGTCTATTTAGCGTATTCGAACTTGCGCCTGAAGTGATGCAATTCATTTCGGTAACAGGTGCTGTGACTTTGTTAGTTGCAGGTTTTGCTGCACTCGTTCAAACAGACATCAAACGTATTTTGGCTTACTCAACAATGAGTCAGTTGGGTTATATGTTTATGGCTGTAGGTGCGGAAGCTTATCAAGCTGGCTTGTTCCACATGTTGGCTCACGCATTCTTTAAGGCATTATTATTCTTGTCTTCTGGTGCAGTGATTCTGGCTTATCACCACGAGCAAAACATCTTCAAAATGGGTGGCTTGTTCAAACGTAACAAATTCCTATTTGCTTGTTTCGCGATTGGTGGTGGTGCATTAGCAGCGATTCCATTCTTGACCATTGGCTTCTTCTCTAAAGATGCGATTCTTGGTGAAGTTTGGGTACAAGGTCAATCAGTTGCTCTATATCACACCTTATATTGGGTGGGTGTAGCAGGTGCATTTCTGACTTCAATCTATACATTCCGTTTAATCTGGGTTGTATTCTTTGGTCAAGAAAACACGCCTTACCATGAAATTAAAGGTGCAACTTATTGGGCTCCATTAGGCATTTTAGCTGTACTGTCTACTTTTGTTGGTGCCGTATTAAAAGCACCTGTAGCTGGTATTCTTAATACTGCAAAAATTCCTGAATTCCATGTAGCTGAACAATTTGTTGAAGGCATGCATGGGGCAGAGCATTTAGCAGTAGGAATTGCGCTAGTTGGTCTAGTTGTTGGTATAGCATTATTCGCATTTGCTTATGGTGCAGTGAAATCATTCGCTCAAACAAGTTTGGGTTCAGGTTTGGCACATATTTGCCGTACCGCTTTTGGTTTTGATGCATTGTATGACATCGTTTTTGTTAAACCTTATTTATTCTTCGCCAAAATCTTTGGCCGTGACCCGATTGACAGTTTGTGGTTAGTTCTTCCTGCACTTGTGAAAGGCGGAAATAGTTTTACAAGCTCACGTCAAACCGGTTCATTGCGTGAATACGCATCAAGTATGTCACTCGGTGTAGTGGTGTTATTGATGATCTTGATCGTTATTCAGGTAGTGGGGAAATAAAATGGAAAACAATTTAATTTTACCCGCGCTGATTCTTGTTCCATTCATTGCTGGTTTTATTTGTTGGTTAGTCGATAAGCTTGACAAAACTTTGCCACGCTGGATTGCCTTAATTGGTATGCTCATTACTTTGGGCTTAGGTCTTGCACTTTGGCAAAGTGGAACTTATACCTATGAGATGGGCTCAAAAATCCCAACTTGGTCTGCTGAGTTCTATTTACCGTGGATTCAATCACTCGGTATCGGCATTCACCTTGCTGTGGATGGCTTATCTTTACTCATGGTTTTACTAACAGCGCTACTTGGTGTACTTGCTGTTGGTTGTTCATGGGGCGAAATTCAAAAGAACGTTGGTTTCTTCCACTTAAACCTCTTATGGAGTTTAGGTGGCGTTATCGGTGTATTCTTAGCGATTGACCTGTTCTTGTTCTTCTTCTTCTGGGAGATGATGCTTGTACCAATCTACTTCTTGATTGCGTTATGGGGTCATAAAGGTTCAAACGGTCGTTCACGTGTTTACGCAGCTACTAAGTTCTTCCTTTATACGCAAATTGCTGGTTTAGTGATGTTAATCGGTATTCTTGGTCTTGTAGTTTATGGCTACATGATGACTGGAATGATCGGTTTTGATTACAACTATTTATTAGCTGTAGCTAACCACTTACCTCCTAGCTTAGCGTATGGTTTCATGATCTGTTTCTTCATCGGTTTTGCGGTGAAGTTACCAGTATTCCCATTACACGGTTGGTTACCAGATGCGCATGCTCAAGCACCTACAGCAGGTTCTGTAGACTTAGCGGGTATCTTGATTAAAACAGCTGCGTATGGCTTGCTTCGTTTTGTTATTCCTTTCTTCCCAGCAGCTTCTGCTCAGTTTGCAGATATTGCGATTATTTTAGGTTTGATTGGTATTTTCTACGGCGCATGGTGTGCTTACCAGCAAACTGATATGAAACGTTTACTTGCGTATACGTCGATTTCACACATGGGCTTCGTATTACTAGCAATTTATGCAGGTAATATTTTGACCTTCCAAGGTCTAATGATCATGATGTTGGCACACGGTTTGTCATCAGCTGCATTGTTCATTATGTCTGGTCAAATCTACGAACGCTTACATACACGTGATTTACGTTTAATGGGTGGTCTTCGTGGCCAGCTTCAGTATTTGCCATTTTTCTTGATGTTCTTCGTGGCTGCTCTTGTAGGCGTGCCAGGTTTGGGTAACTTTATCGGTGAATTCCTGATTTTGATGGGTTCATTCAATAAATATCCTGTATTCACGATTCTTGCTTCTATCAGCCTTGTATTTGCAGGCTTATACGGCTTGATTTTGGTTCACCGTACTTTATTTGGTGAACCAAATCCTGAACAAAAGCAACACTACACTAGTCCACTAAAAGACTTATCTGCTCGTGAAGTTGGTATTTTGATGGTTTGTGCGATTGGTCTCGTTTGGCTTGGTATCTACCCACAAACATTCTTGGATGTATCTCATTCAAGCATGCAGTGGTTTGTCAATAGTTCTATGCCAGTTCAAGAAGTCGTTGAAACTGTTCAGCAAACAGCTACTCAACTTGACCATGTGGAGATCCAATAATCATGAACTTCACAGTATCACTTGCTACGCTTATGCCTTTAGCTCCGGTGATGATTGTTGCTTTGACAACAATCGTCGTCATGCTGTTAATTTCAATTAAGCGTAATCATAATTTAATCGCAACAGCTTCTGTTGTTGGTTTAAACCTCGCTGCACTTTATATTTTATTTGCAGTATTTGGCGGTAAGTTTGTACCGTCAAATGTGATGGGCATGTTTATGGTTGATCCATTTACCATGTTTTATCAATTTATGATTTTGATTGCGGCATTGGCTTGTTGTACTTTGTCTCACGCTTACATCGAAACCTATAAAGATAACCGCGAAGAACTCTATCTTTTGTTACTTGCTTCAGTAGCAGGTGCAATGTTGATGGTTGCAAGTTCTCACTATGCATCGTTCTTCATTAGCCTTGAGTTAATGTCGATCCCTGTATACGGCTTACTTGCTTATACTTATCAACGTAGTAGTTCACTTGAAGCTGGTATTAAATACCTTGTACTTTCAGCGACAGCTTCTGCAATGTTGTTAATGGGTATGGCATATATCTATGCATATACTGGTTCACTTTCATTCTATGATTCTGTACAGGCTTTATTTGGCGCAATCAAACAGCCAATGGTGTTATTAGGTTTAGCACTCATTATCTTTGCTGTTGCGTTTAAATTATCGCTTGCGCCGTTCCATAAATGGACACCAGATGTATATGCAGGTGCACCAGCACCAATGGCAACTTTTTTGGCGACCGCTGCTAAAGTTGCAACAATTGGTTTGTTCGTGCGCTACATGCTTGCTTCAGGCGCAATTATGGTGGATTCGTTAGTTACTATTTTGACAATCATTGCAGTATTGTCGATTTTAGTTGGTAACTTACTCGCTGTTCGCCAAGTTAACTTAAAACGTATTCTTGGTTATTCATCTATTGCTCATTTTGGTTATTTGTTAATTGCTTTAATTAGCATGACTTATGCGAGCTTGGGTAGCGTAACTGTATATGTGGTTTCTTACGTATTAACAACTATCGGTGCTTTTGGCGCGGTAGCGTTAATGTCTAGCCCATATAACAACGTAGATGAAGCACAAAGTCTTGCAGACTACCGTGGTTTGTTCTGGCGTCGTCCAGTACTTACAGCAACTTTAACAGTCATGATGTTATCTTTGGCTGGTATTCCATTAACAGCAGGCTTCATTGGTAAGTTCTTGGTGGTAATGGCTGCTGTAACAACTCAACACTGGTTCTTGGCTGCAATGATTATTGTGGGTAGTGGTATTGGTTTGTACTACTACTTACGTGTGATGGTTGTAATGTATATGACACCACCAGAAACTCCTCGTATTGATGCAGATGCTCATTGGGGTCAAAAAGTAGGTGGTTTAATGGTATTGGCTGCTGCTGCGTTAGTTATTATTTTGGGTGTTTATCCAGATCCACTGATTAATTTGGCATTAAAAGCAGAAATTTTATCTCCATTACATTTCATGCTTTCACAACAACACTAATTCTAGTGTACAAAAAAGCCTCCAAATCTGGAGGCTTTTTTTTATTGAGCATTAAAAAAAGTTTATAATAAATACGTTTATATATTTTTAGGTAACATCTGTGGCCATTCAAGAAATTCGTCACCCACTTATTCGTCATAAATTAGGTTTGTTACGTCGTTCTGACATCAGTACTAAGAATTTCCGTGAGCTTGCTCAGGAAGTGACTATGTTGTTGACTTATGAAGCAACAAAAGATTTACCAGTTGTGGATTGTGAAATTAATGGATGGGCTGGAACAGTTGCTACGCAGCGTATTGCTGGTAAAAAAATAACGATTGTACCGATTTTACGTGCAGGCATTGGTATGCTGGATGGCGTGCTTAATTTGATTCCAAGTGCAAAAGTGAGTGTATTAGGTCTCGAACGTAATGAAGAAACACTAGAAGTTCGTACTTATTATAAAAAACTAGTTCCAGATGTCGCTAATCGTCTTGCAATGATTATCGATCCAATGTTGGCAACAGGTAACTCATTAGTTGCTGCCATTGATGTGTTAAAGGCAAGTGGCTGTAAAGATATACGTGTTATGGTATTAGTTGCTGCTCCGGAAGGTGTTGCTAAAGTTGAAGCAGCTCATCCAGATGTACAGATTTATACAGCATCTATTGATAACGGCTTAAATGAACAAGGCTATATTGTTCCTGGCTTAGGTGATGCGGGCGATAAAATTTTTGGTAGTGTCCAAAAAGACTAATTTTTGAAATAACGATAAAAAGAGACTTAATCAAACCGTAAAGTTTTGAGGGCGGATTGAAAGTCTCTTTTTAATTTTCTGCTGTAATATCAGTATTGAAAAAGTAAGGTAAAGATCATGAAGCAAGAGTTTTATACCGGAAAAGTTAAACAATATGATCCTGAAAAAGGATTTGGTTTTATTGGAACGGCTGAAGGAGATATTTTCTTTCATATTTCGGATTTTCCTGCATCAGAAGGGGAACCGAAAAGAAATGAAAAAGTGAAATTTCTTGCTGTAGATAATCAGGGGAAATTTAAGGCTATTAAGATTGAGCGTATCGATCCTAATCCGTCTAAAACCAAAAAAACTCAAATCACCGATCATAATAAAGCGATTACGTCAGAGTTGTTATCACATTTCCGACGTTAATCATGTTCTCAATCTTCAAAGCTAGCTTGGTGTCGAGTTTAGCTAAGAGCGGCAGAGAAGATTCTTGATGGCGTGAAGAACGAGTAAGTAATATAAATTAAGGGAGGTGTAAGCTTCCCTTAATTGTCTTAAGTAATAAATAATAAAATGAAAAGAATGGTGAGCCTTGTGAAAATGACTCAAGATGGTATTAGAAGATCAGGTCTTAAACTTGATCTTCACAGAATTGTAAGAATGCTTTGAGGCCAGGACCTTGGTATTTCTGACGGTGTACCAACATGTAAAGTGGGCGAGTAAGTTGCCAGAATGGTGTTTCTAAAATAACGAGTTGTCCTTTTTCAATTAAAGGTTCAATAGCGAGTTTAGAGATACAAGACATTCCTAAACCACCAGCAACTATTTTCAAGATTGCTTCATTGTGACCTAGGGTTAGGCGAATATTAGCGTCTGGGAGGTCTTGCAAAATAGCATTATCAAACACTTCACGAGTTCCCGAACCTTCTTCACGTAAAATCCATTCAACTTGATAAAAATCATGTGCTGTTAAAGGTCGATTTAAACGTGCTAAAGGGTGATTAGGGGAGCAGCATACAGCAAGCTCGTCATCTCGCCAGTGAATACATTGAAGTTGAGGCAGGTGACACGAGCCTTCAATTAATGCCAAATCAAGCTGAAACTGATTGACTGCTTCAATCATTTGGCGTGTGTTGCCCACCTGTAATTGCAGGTGCGCTTTAGGGTGATACTGTAAAAAGTTCGCCATTAAATCTGGCATGAGATAATCACTGATCGTTAGAGTTGCCCCAATACGTAAATCAATGCTTTGTAACTCACCTTTTGCAGCTTGCTCAAAAGCTTCACAGCGACCTAATATTTCTAGCGCTTGAGGCAATAGAAAGCGACCAAGGTCATTGAGTTGTAGTCGTTTACCTAAACGATCAAATAGAGGAGCACCAAGACCATCCTCTAAATCGGCTAAAGCCATACTTGCTGCACTTTGCGTCAGTCTGACCGCTTCACTGGCTTTGGTGACAGTTCCTTCTTGAGCGACTGCTACAAAAACAGCCAACTGGCGTAATGTCATGCGCATGTTTAAAAAGCCTTAACGTTTAAAAGTATTCATTATTTCGACTGTCATGCTAACATGAGCGCACTATTTCATGCCACGTTGAAATCATGTCAATTGAAAAATTTAGCGTAGAAAAAGTTTTATCTGTACACCGCTGGACCCCAACTCTTTTTAGTTTCACCATGACTCGCCCTGCACATTTTAAATTTACTGCTGGGCAATTTGCGCGTATTGGACTGAAAGTTGGGGATGAACTTGTTGTTCGTGCCTATTCGGTGGTGTCTTCTCCATTTGATGAAACGCTAGAATTTTTCTCGATTGTGGTCCCAGATGGTGCATTTACCTCAAATCTTCAACATTTGAAGGTAGGTGATGAGCTTTACTTAGAAAAAATACCTTATGGTTATCTTACTTTAGCTCGTTATCAGCAGCCTTTACCGCATGATTTATGGTTATTAGCAACGGGTACTGGTTTAGCACCTTTTTTGTCGATGCTGCAAGACTTCGATACATGGTCTAAATATCAAAAAATCAATTTGGTCTACAGTGTTCGTACCGCCGCTGAATTAGCTTATGTAGATCGTATTCAAGAGATTGCTGAAAGTTTTGGGGAAGGGCACGTCGGTTTTAAATTTATTTCAATTATCACTCGTGATCCATCAGCACAATTGCATGACCGTTTGCCGGTTTTGATTGAGAACGGTGAATTAGAAAAAGTTGCTGGTATAGAGCTGAGTCCTGCAACAAGCCATGTCATGCTTTGTGGAAATCCAGAAATGGTAGATGACACGAAAGAGGCTTTAAAACGCCGTGGTTTGACGATGAATCGTCGAGGTGAGGGAAATATTGCAGTAGAAAATTACTGGTAACAAACGACAATTAAAAGAACTTTAAAATTATTTTATGGATATGTTTATTAATGGACAAACATATCCATAAATTCACGAATTTCGGAAATAGCACTGTCTACATCGCTTGAAAGCCAAGTTGGTTCAAAAAGACCTGCATAATGTTCTAAACGGTCTTGGGGAACAACTAAGCGAACAGGACAGTCTTCTTCAAGTAAACGCCAAGGTAAAATCGGAACTTCATTGTCCAGAAAAATATTGATATTACGAATATCAACAATCATGGCATTAATGCAGTCAGGAAAAGGCATCACTGAAAATTCTTCAGTACGACGACGAAAATACTCTAGATCACCCCATTTGAGTTCATAACTTGGCTTATTAAATTCAATAATACCAATGAGATGTTCATCTCTCGTCTGGTGTAAATAACATTGATGTGTGACGTCAGTGTCGAGATCAAGAGTTACGTTTTGCTGACGATACATCATAAAATAGAGCAGCTTTAAAACAAGGGGGCTTATTATAGCCTATTTTATAAAAAGTAAGCGCTAAAACATATTGTATTACAAATGGGACATAGAAGAAGTTGGTAAATAACGAGAAATTATTTTTAATTGTCTAAATTAATGTGTGCAAATTTTATACTGTTTTTATTATTTTAAAAGTAGAGTTTTGCAATCACAGACACCTTCGAATAATGCTTTTTCACACAATGCAACAAAGCAAATTGCTATGATGAATATAAAGTTAATGATAATAGAAGAGGGGAAAGAAGATGCATGACTTTTCAAAACCACCTCATGTGACGAGTCCTGAAGAAACTGCGAAAAAAAGAAGACTGCCAGTTTATATTTTAATTATTGTTGGGCTTTTTCTTCTTGCACTTATTGTCTATATGGTTGCTGACCACAACCAGACTCCTAAACAAGAGGGAGCTTTTCAAAATGAGACCACACCACATGTAATTAAGGGTAGTTCTGATTTGAATTTAAAGACCTATATAGGGTAATGAGCCAATCAGTTTATCTTGATATCAAGCCTTTAGGTGTAAACCTGAAGGCTTTTTTGCAACCTTTTGCATCAATTTGTTGTATTTATGCAGAAGTGTGTTGATTAGAAAATATTCAAAACATAATGTGAGATAGACCGCATTCATTGTCATTTTTACAACGAATGGTGTTTCCTAGAGATAACACTGAAAAGAACATAACAATTGAGGACATAACAATATGAATGAATTTTTTAATGGGCCTCGCGGCGCTCAATTTGATGCGATGTATTACTGGGATCAGTTTCATCCTATTCTGGCTGCAATAGTGATTTTATTGGTTGGTTGGATAATTGCATTATTGGTAGCAGCAGGTGTGAAAAAGCTTCTACAAAAAGTAAATACCAATGCCAAACTATCTTCAGCTACTGGCCGAACGCCAAATATTGAGGGCCTGATCTCCAAGGTTGTATTCTGGTTTATTTTGATTTTAGCTGTTGTCGCGGCTCTAAATGTGCTCAACATTAGTGGAGTGAGTGGTCCATTTAGCAATATGGTGAATCAGGTACTGGTCTACATTCCAAATATTATTGCTGCTGTGGTGGTGGGTTTTATTGGTTGGATCGTTGCTCGACTGGTGCGGGCAGGCATTACCAATGTTTTATCCAGAACCCAACTTGACGATAAATTAAGTAATGAAGTGGGTGTAGGTGGAATTAGCCAAAACATTGGCGAGATTCTTTACTGGCTTGTATTGTTACTTTTCCTTCCGATTGTTCTTTCAATATTAGGATTAACAGGCTTACTCATTCCAGTTCAAAATATGGTAAATGATGCCGTAGCTTTCTTACCAAATATCTTTATTGCAGGCGTTATCGTTTTTGTTGGTTATATCTTGGCAAAAATTGTACGCGGTATTGTTGAAGGTCTAGTAAATAGCTTAGGTGTTCAAGCTCAAGCGGAAAAAATTGGTCTTTTCAAAAGTTCTAATGTAGGCAAATTCTTAGGTTCATTTGTTTTTGCCATCATCATCATTACCACATTAATTGTAGCGTTCGAAGCTTTAGGGATTGAGACAATTTCTCAGCCAGCGACAGCAATGTTGAATGAAATCTTGCAAGCCATTCCAAACATTATTGCGGCTGGTTTAATTTTACTGGTTGCCTATATTGTTTCTCGCTTTGTTGGGCGTTTGGTTGCAGAGTTAATTGCTGGAACTGGTGTTGATGAAATTCCTGCCAAATTAGATGTACAACGCTTTTTAGGCCAAACTAAAGTTTCTAGTGCTGTCGGGTGCCTAATCGTATTCTTTACTATGCTTTTTGCAGTATCTGAAGCAGCAGATCGTCTTGGTTTCGACCAAATCAGTGGTCTAATTGCAATGTTTATCCATTTCGGTGCAAACATTCTTTTGGGTGCTGTAATTCTAGTGATTGGTTTCTGGCTAGCGAATGTTGTAGCGAATGTAGTTCAACGTGGTGAATATAATAGCTCGCGTTGGTTAGCTAGTTTAGTTCGTGTTTTAATTATTGGTCTTGTACTTGCGCTTGGTCTAAGAGCGATGGGTATTGCGGATTCAATTGTTAACCTTGCATTTGGTTTGACTCTAGGCGCGGTTGCCGTGGCTTTCGCTCTTGCATTTGGTTTAGGTGGTCGTCAACCAGCAGAACGACTTTTAACTGATTTGCTTGATAAAGCTAAAAAAGAAGCGAATCAACCCAATCCTCTTTATCAACCACCTTCTAGTACGAGTAGTTCAGCTCCAAGTACGTCAACAACTACATCTATGCCAACAACTCCACCATCAACAGCTCCATCTGATGCAAAACCAGCAGATTCTGTACAGGTGAATCCAGCGCACCCTCCTGTAAATAAACCGTTTGGTTCTACAGGCGAAAATGATGAAATTTAAGGGAATTAAATTAAATTTCAGATAAACAGTACAAAAAATCTTTGATTTTTGTGATAAGTTCGACCACTCTATATTGAGTGGTCGTTCTTTTTTGGCCGTTATAAAAACAAATAAGTGAGGAAAATACGATGAAGAAACCAGGTCGTTTTTTAGCACCGATTGTCATTGCCGGAATTACGGTGGGTTTTTTAGCAAGTGCTTATAAATTTGTATTTAGTAAGTCGGAAAGCTCAAAACAGACTACTTCTCAGCCACAAGATTCATCGAACGCATCAAGTAGTTCGAAAAACTCAAATTAGCTTATACATATTGGGCAGCAGCATAGGCAGAAGACCATGCCCACTGGAAGTTGTAGCCCCCCAAGTGGCCAGTGACATCAAGCACTTCTCCAACAAAAAACAGTCCTTTCTGCTTTTTACTTTCCATGGTCTTAGAAGATACTTCTGTTGTATCTATTCCGCCTAAAGTAACTTCAGCGGTACGATATCCTTCTGTTCCAGACGGTTTAACTGTAAAGCCATGTATCTGCTCGGCAATATGGTCTAGCTGTGCATCACTGATATTGCCAATCGCTATTTCGCTCTGTTCTGACCAGATGAGTTGTTGTAACTCTTGGATAATACTTTTGGCAGTAAACTCATTAAGAAGGGTACGTAATAAAACTTTCGGTTGTGCTTTCTTTTTATCTTTTAAATAAGTCGCTAAATCTTGGCTAGGGAAGAAATCAATTTTAAAACTTTCTCCTGAATTCCAATAGTTTGAAAGCTGCAAAGAACTTGGTCCACTTAAGCCACGATGTGTAAATAATAACGCTTCAGTAAAGCTATTTTTTGAGTTGCTTAACGTCACATCCAAAGCATTACCACTTAAGCGTGTGGTCACTTCTTTAATGTGATCTGAAAAAGTAAATGGAACTAAACCTGCACGCGTTGGGAAAACTTGATGTCCAAATTTTTGTGCCATTTCATAGCCAAAACCAGAACCGCCTAATGTTGGAATCGATAAGCCTCCAGTGGCAATAACTAAAGAATCACAAGTGTAATGTCCTTGATTGGTGTTTAGTGAAAATCCACCTTTTTCCAATGGCGTAATTTGGCCAACTTCACAATGGGTTTGAATATCTACATTTTTAGTTTTATTACACTCATTCACAAGCATTTCTAAAATTTCTTTAGCGCCGTTTAGCGTAAATAATTGCCCATGTTTACGTTCTTCATAGGCAATTTTATAATCACACACCAAACCGATAAAGTCCCAGTTGCTATAGCGTGACAAGGCAGAAATAACGAAGTGTGGATTATGAGAAATATAGTTATCAGGTTCGACATACAGATTGGTAAAGTTACACTTACCGCCACCTGACATTAAAATCTTTTTACCAATTTTATTGGCTTTTTCTAAAATTAAAACCGAGCGCCCGCGTTTAGCAGCATGTGCAGCCAACATGAGTCCAGAAGCGCCTGCACCTAAGACAATGACATCGACATGACTGTTAGACATAAGAGATTCTCGATTAATCTTGAAAATTTAAAAGGGGCATATACTATCATGCCGAGCCTTAGGCGTGCTAAAGACATTTATCACGGTAGAGAACGACCCGGCTTAAAAATGAGTAAGTGATTGATATTATTTATTTCTTATATCTGCCTGTAACCCACCAGAATGAATTGCCAGAATACGTGTTCTTTCAGGAAAGTAATTGTTTTTGATAAGGTCAAACAGACCGAACATCATTTTTCCCGTATAGATCGGTTCAAGGGGTACCGCATGTTGCTCTTCGAAATTTTCTATAAATGCCAATAACTCAGGTGAAGTTTTCGCATAACCCCCGCAGCAATAAGCATCTGTCAGCGACCAATTCTGTTTTTTAGTCCACTGCTGAATCTCTTGTTGTAGAAAGTCGCCCTTCAATGCTGAAAATCCTAGAACCTTTTGATGCGGTGCGCTTCGTTCAATCAGCCCTGAAATCGTTCCTCCAGTTCCAACTGCACAGCAAATCACATCATAGTTTTGCAAATCACTTTGACTGAGAATTTCCTGACATCCTTGAACTGCTAGCTCGTTAGAACCACCTTCAGGAATAATGAAAGTTTCAGGAAATTGATTGTGTAATTGTTGAAGGTAGTTTACGTCATCTCTCAAACGATATTCAGTGCGCGAGACAAAATGTAAATGCATTCCTAAACTTTGAGCTTTGGCTAAGGTTGGGTTAAGAGGCTGGGTTGCTAATTCTTCCCCACGAATAATGCCTACACTTTTAAAGCCAAAAAGATGAGCTGCATAGGCAGTTGCTGCAATATGATTTGAATAAGCCCCGCCAAAAGTCAAAACGCCTGATAACGCTTGTTGTTTTGCTGCAAGCAGATTGTATTTTAGTTTGAAAAACTTATTACCCGAGATTTGAGGGTGAATTAAGTCTAACCGCTTAATGTCGAGATGCAGGGGATAGGGTAGTTGAATATGTTGATAAGGAACTGATTGAGTAATGTGATCAAACATTAGAAATTGAGAAAATAATGATTGATCACATTGTAGCTTTTTAAATAGAACTTTAAAAAGCTGTTTACGAATTTGTATCAACAGAAGTAACCACTGACATGCCAGGGCGTAAATGTTCCATTCCTTCCTGATTTGGATCAATGGTGATACGTACGGCAATTCGTTGCACAACTTTAGTAAAGTTACCTGTCGCATTGTCAGGTTTTAACACACTGAACTCGGAACCCGCAGCAGGCGAGATCTGCTCAACATGTCCTGTAAATTTTTTGTGTTTCATGGCATCGACTGTAAACCATGCTTTTTGCCCAATTCGCATATTGGCAATTTGGGTTTCTTTAAAATTGGCAATCACCCAAGTTTGCTGCGGAATAAGGTAAAGTAACTGTGAGCCTGCTGCCACATATTGCCCAACACGAGGGTTAACTTCACCAAGTTGGCCATCCATCGGAGCAACAATAACGCTATAGTCTTTAGTGGTTTGTGCTTGGTCTAACTGTGCTTTAGCACTTGAAACTTGTGCTTCTAAACCAGCTTCTGCAACTTGTGCTGTTTTAAGTGCTTCATTTGCAACTAACACATTGGCTTCGGCCTGCTTCAGTGCTGCAAGGTTATTTTCAGCATCTGCTGCGGCTTTATCTTGCTCAGATTTAGAAGCTGCGCCACTATTTCCTAGCTGTTGATAGCGCTTGAGCTGTGCTAAAGAAAGTTCGTATTGAGCTCTTGCCTGATCTACTTTGGCTTGAGCTGCCACAATGTCAGCTTGTTTTTGAGCAATGGATTGAGTTTGATTGGCTAAAGTATTTTTAGCTTGCTCAACGCCAGAAGCTGCTTGAGTTACTTTTTGATCATAAGTAGTTGCATCAATATGCATGAGCACTTGACCCTTTTTGACATGATCAAAGTCTTTAACGACTACATCTTTAACGTAACCATTAATTTGTGACGATAAAATTGTGGTTTTACCTTTGACATAACTATTGTCAGTTTGCTGAACACTGGTTGCAAAAGGTCCGATTCTCCACGCCCATAAAATTACTAAAATACCGACAATAAGAACACCTAACATCCATAATAGAGTTGAGCGTTTTGTCGGAATCAGTTTACTTGCAGGTGCAGGTGCAGGTGCAGGTGCAGGTGCAGGTGTTGGCTCGTTGGCAGCTGCCTGAGCAGGTGTTTTTTCCGGTTTGTTTTGATCATCTGACATATATCAATCTCAATTTCTATTTCATCAAATACGAAAGCCATTAAGGACGGCTAATTCCTCTGCGTTGTAGATATTTACTACGTGCAATATTAAATCCACCCCATAAGAGTAGGGCGACGGCAAAAATACCGTTTAAAGCAATAACATCATTGTAGGCACGCACTTGGGCTTCACGAGTGACCACTTGATTAAGCGAGCGCATGGATTGAGCTGTTTGTAATACTGGGTCAGTAGTGGTGATGGATGCACTGCGTTGATAGGTAGAGAGCCTTTGAGCAACTAGAGGGTCCGCTTGTTCTAAATCTTTAATAATCTCTGCCTGATAGTTTTGCGTACGATGTTGTTGATAGGTCGAGAAAAAAGAAGACCCAACAAGACCACCGAAAGTTTGGGTCGCAGAAAATAATACGATAAAGGTCACTACGTAAGATGGGCCTTTAGCAAGCGTTTGCGCAAAGCCAATCAGAAGCAATGGACCAATAAATAGGCCACCAGCAAAACCGACTAAAAACTGACTTGCAAAGAAATTCACAGGTCGAACATCACTGGTTAAGTGGTAATCTAGCCCACAGGCAACCAGAATTAAGAATTCTGCAAAAAGTAAGTGAAAGATAATTCGTTCGCGTGAAAAGGTAAGTGCACTAAAAAGTGTTCCGCTTAAAATCCCGACTAATATGACAACATAAAGTGGCACAAATTGGTCTGGACCCATTCCCATTGTTTTTAAAAAGTTAACAGCAGCATAGCTTTGTTCAGACATTAAAAGTCGGATGGCAAAAGCACCGAAAATGAAACGTAGAGTCGAAGAAGCACCTAACCAACGTGTCATAATTAATGGATTGGCACGATAGTGTTCATAGAGCAAACCTAAAACAACTAAGCTAAAACCTGCAATTAAGACGTAAGCAAGCCATTCGCTATTAAACCACCATAAAATTGGGCCTTGCGTGAGCACAATACACAAGCAGGCAAAACCTGGAGCCAATAAGGCAAAGGTAAAGAAATCTTGCTTCTCAAAAACATAAATTCTTAAGCTACGTGGTAATTTCAATGAAACCACCATCGCTAAACAACAAAGTGCTAAACCAAGTTCAAAGGTGTAAAGAACAGACCAACTGTCTGTACTGACAAGAAATGGAGAAATAATCCAAGCCAACGGTACGCCAAGTTGCTGAAAGCCGAAGGCGATATATATTCCTTTTGCCATGTCTGCTTTTTTAAAGGCTTGCATGGTGTAATACATACCTAAAGAGCTGAGTGGTGCACCAGCCAAACCCGCCACAACCCGAGCGAATAGGGCCATTTCATAGGTATGTACAAAAATATGCAAAACCAGCACGGCAATAAAAATAACGAGCCCTATTTCTGAAAATACTCTCAGACCATATTGCTGTCTGGCTTTAAATAAAATCAGGTTTGAACTGACATTTGCCATGACATAGGCCGCAGGCAGCCAAGCAGCTTCGGAAGGCGTCAGGCCATATTCGCCTTGGATTAAGGGTAAATTTGCCGTAATAAAACCATTACTTAAGCTTGCCGATAGCGCGATGAATAAACCAATAAAAAAGTAAATAAACCGCTTAGGTACAGAATGCGCAATAGCTGCTGGTGAACCAGGTAGAGTCGGTTGCTCTTCTGGTGTCCAGTCGGGTGGTGTTTCTAAATAACGAGGCGTTTTACTCATTCTATCCCTCGAATTTTTTGTATTTGAATACCATGAAATAGTAATTCAATTGCTCGTTTTGCTAAGCGAGTCTGTTCTTCTGGCTCATGTCCTTGAAATGAAGAACCCAACATTGCAGTGACCATTGCATAGTCATCGGCAGTGAAATCAGCTCGGCACAATTTTTGTTCTATCGCATTTTCAATCAGTGGGTTAAGTGCATTATTTCGCCGTTCATAAATTTTTAACATAATTGGGTCTTGTCGATCAATGACTCTCCAAAAATCTTGCAAAATTGCGAGTTTAGGAAGTTGCCCAATATGTCCTTCAATTAAACGAAATAAACCGTCCTCGAATTGTTGAAAATGAGCTGCTTTTTGCTCTAACTGTGTAATCGCATGTTCTAAAAGCGCGCTAATTAAAGCCTTGCGATCACCAAAGTTACGATAAAACGTTGCTCGGCCAACACCAGCGTGGTCAATCACAACTTGTAAAGGGACATTAATGCCATGAATACGAAAACATTCTTCGGCTGCATTGAGTAATTCATCCCGATTATGGGCAGCAATTTTTTGACGTTTACTCATGTCATCGATTGGGGAGTTTCAAAGGTTATATATTTAACGGACATTTTTGTCCGTTGTGAAGATATAAATTGTAAAAACATGAAAATTCAATTTTCATTATTTATATCTTCTGCATTTTTATATGCGTCATAAAAAGCTGCTAGAATACCGCGCAATTGCGTGATGCTAGGTCAATACAATGTTTGAGTCCCTTATTCCTCTTTTTTCAATTGCGATGGCATTGATGCTTGGAGCAATAAGTCCTGGGCCAAGCTTTATTTATGTAGCGCAAAATTCAATTTCTAAATCACGTAAACATGGTTTGTTTACAGCATTAGGGACGGGGACAGGCGCAGCTCTGTTTGGCCTATTAGCTGTTATGGGGTTACAAGCAGTTTTATTGGCAGTGCCTTCTGCATATTTGATTTTAAAAATCGGTGGTGGGCTTTATTTACTATGGCTTGCTTTTAAAATTATTAAACATGCCAAAGAACCAATTGCAGTTGAAAACGATGCAAAATCGAAAATGACTTATAAACAAGCATATCGATATGGTTTGATTACTCAGTTAAGTAATCCGAAAATTGCAGTCGTTCTAGCGAGTGTATTTACTGCTTTGTTGCCAAAAGAAATCCCAAATTATTACTACGTCGCATTACCAGTGATTTGTTTTATGATTGATGCTGGTTGGTACTCATGTGTGGCAATGCTGTTATCTTCAGAGAAGCCTAGAACAATGTACTTAAAAGCAAAAACTGGCGTTGACCGAGTTGCTGGAAGTATTGTGAGTTTATTAGGCTTAAAGTTAATTTTCTTCAAATAATAAGTCTTTAATTACAATATCTAAAAAATCCAAAGCCAGCTATTTATAGTCTGGCTTTATTTTTGCGTAAAATATATACAAATTGAAATATCTTTTTTAGCACTTAAACACTTTAAAAGTGGTAACTTAATAAATAAAACAAAAAGAAATGAGGATCACGCTATGAAAAAACTAATGGTGAGCATTTCTGTAGTTTTTCTCATCTTAACTACAGGATGTGAGATGAGAACGATGAGCAAGCAACCACCGGCAAATGAGCGGACCATGAGTATTGTTGGTACTCCTGTTCATGAAAAGGATTACAAAATTTCCGATATACAAGCGAATAATCATGAGCAATCTAACTATTAAGTTACTTGCTGGATGTGCAACTTACTGTATTTTGAATATGGTAAGTGCATGTGAACCTGCTTCTTTAGATTGGGAGCTTTTTCAGGAAAAATATGATTTAAATCATGATGGCATGTACAGCCTAAAAGAATTTCAACGTGTTGAAGATTTCTATCCTTACAACTGGCCGAGCGATAAACGTTTTCAAGGTGAAAACAAGCAAACAGAGCTATTTCATTATCTAGATGAAAATAAGAATGGTTATTTAACAAATGAGGAGTTAGGAAACATACATGTTTTATTTAATAATCCTTGTGAAGGGTGGCCGTGGTCATAATTTGAAAGCACTCGCTTTCTAAATTTATTTAATACTTTGATTCACTCAGTTCTGATATTTATAAAATAAAAAAGCTTCCAATTTAGGAAGCTTTTTTATTAAGGCTGATTATGAAACTTTATCGCCTGGTTTCGCGCCGGTATCTGGAGAAATAATGAAAATACCTTCACCATTTCCAGCAGCAAGTACCATTCCGTTTGAAATACCGAAACGCATTTTACGTGGCGCAAGGTTAGCAACCATAATGACCAATTTGCCTTTTAAGTCTTCTGGTGCGTATTGGCTACGAATACCACTGAATACATTACGTGGTTCAGCTTCGCCAACGTCTAAAGTAAGTTGAAGTAATTTATCCGAACCTTCCACAGTACCTGCTTCAACGACCTGAGCAACACGCAAGTCAACTTTTAAGAAATCTTCAATACCAATGATTTCTGCTTCACCTACTGCTGGAGCAGGAGCTGCTTTTTTCTCAGCAGATTTGTCCTTTTTCGCCGTTGCTTTAGTTGCTTCTGGAGCAGGAGTACCTAAAGACTCTTTAGATGCATCAACCATTGCAGCAACAGCTTTTGGATCAACACGTTGCATGAGCGGTTGGAACTGCGCAATTTCATGGCTTACAAGAATTTGTTTACGTGACTCGAAATTAAAGCTTTCAAGTTTTAAGAAACCTTGAACTTGCTCCGCCAAAGTTGGAAGAACAGGAGCTAAGTACACCGCTAATTGACGGAACAAGTTGATACCGACTGAGCACACATCAAGAACTTGTTGCTCTTGACCTTCTTGTTTAGCAAGAGCCCATGGTTTTTTCTCGTCAATATATTGGTTTGCACGGTCAGCAAGCGCCATAATTTCACGAATAGCCATTGAGAATTCACGTGCTTCATATGCGCTAGCGATTGAATCGCCTGCATCAATAAAGCTTTGTACCAATTCAGGTTCTGCGCATTCAGCAGATAAAGTATTGTTGAAGCTACTATTGATAAATTTAGCGCAACGGCTAGCAATATTGACGACTTTACCAACTAAGTCAGAGTTTACTTTTTGAATAAAATCATCAAGATTTAAATCAGAGTCTTCAACTTTATCTGAAAGTTTAGATGCAAAGTAGTAACGTAAATATTCTGGGTTTAAATGCTGTAAATAAGTCTCTGCTTTAATAAAAGTACCGCGAGACTTAGACATTTTTTGTCCGTTCACAGTTAAGAAACCATTTACAAAAAGACCAGTTGGAGTGCGATAGTTTGCGCCATCTAACATTGCAGGCCAGAACAAGGCATGGAAATAAACAATGTCTTTACCAATGAAATGGTAAACATCGTTTTGGCTGTCTTTTTTCCAGAAATCATCAAAGTTTAAATCTGGACGTTTAGTTTTGATGTAGTTTTCAAAACTAGACATATAACCGATAGGTGCATCTACCCAAACATAGAAGTATTTATTTGGTGCATCTGGAATTTCAAAACCAAAATATGGCGCGTCACGAGAAATATCCCAATCTGCTAAACCAGATTCAAACCATTCATCAAGTTTGTTTGCAATTGAAACAGGTAAGCGACCTTCATCACGGGTCCATTTCTGTAAATATTCAGCAAAGTTCGGTAATTTAAAGAAATAGTGATCTGAAGATTTTTCAACTGGTGTTGCGCCACTTAACGTTGAACGTGGGTTAAGTAACTCAGTTGCATTATAAGTTGTACCGCAAACTTCACATGAGTCGCCGTATTGGTCTTCTGACTTACATTTTGGGCATGTACCTTTAATGAAACGGTCAGACAAGAACATGCCTTTTTCTGGGTCAAATAATTGAGTTACAGGACGAACTGCAATATTTCCAGCTTCACGGTTTTTAATATAGATATCTGTTGAACGTGCTTTATTGGCATCGCTATGAGTTGAATCATAGTGATCGAAATGTACACCGAAGCCATCAAAATCACGAATATGTTCTTTTTGAACATTCGCAATTTGCTCTTCTGGGCTAATACCGTTTGCCTCAGCACGTAGCATGATGGCAGTACCATGAGCATCATCCGCACATACATAAGTCACATCATGACCCATTGCCCGCATGGCACGAACCCAGATATCTGCCTGGATGTAACCGAGTAAATGACCCATATGAATTGGACCATTAGCGTAAGGAAGGGCATTAGTGACTAAAATTTTACGCACGGATTTCATTCTCTCATTCGTATTTATAAGGTGGAAGATTTTAACTGATGAGCGAGGATAAGCAAAGGTTAATAATCTTTGTCCAAGTGCAAGGCGAGAGCTGTGCTTGAGTGGTGGGATAAGCAAAAGTTAATAATCTTTGTCCGACTGCAAGACGAGAGCTAAGCTTGAGTGGTGGGATAAGCAAAGGTTAATAATCTTTGCCCGAGCGCAAGACGAGAGCTGTGCTTGAGTGGCGGGATAATAATCTTTGTTGGGTAACAATGAGTATTTGTAAAAATCGGTTTTTAATGGGGAAGTTATTTCTCTTTAGAACAGATAAACAAATCGAAAAATATTTGAATCTTCCTGTATTGTCTTTGTTTCAAATTGCAGTTACGGTCAGAAAACAAGCCATAACGATGTATAACTAATAACTTATTCAGGTAATTTTTTAATTAACTACGAGGATAACAACGATGACTACTGAAAATAAATTAGATGATTTAAAGGCAAAAGCGGCAGATGCAAAAGTTCAAGGTGAAAAAGCTTTGGATGATTTAAAAGAAACCGTAAAAGCTAAACAAGCTGCGGGTAAAGAAGCTGTTGAAGATACAGTAGACGAATTAAAGGCAAAAGCGGCAGATGCAAAAGCTCAAGGCGAAAAAGCTTTGGATGATTTAAAGGAAAATGTAAAAGAGAAACAAGCTGCTGGTAAAGAGGCGGTTGAAGATAAAGCAAGTGATTTGAAAGGCAAACTTGAAGATGCTCAGCACACTCTGCAAGACAAGTTCGATCATTTACGTACTGAGGCAAGCCATAAACTTGATGATGCCAAAGCTAAGGCAGCAGAGCTAAAAGATGAGGCTGCAACAAAATTTGATGAGTTAAAAACTCAAGCAACAGCAAAATTTGACGAGTTGAAGAAAACAGCAACTGATAAGTTAAATAAATTGAAAAACCATGATTCTGCTGAATAAGCTGATCTAAACTAAAATCCGCACTCCTGACCTAAAAGATGAGATTGTAAGTGAGTAATTATTCATCCCAAGGTGAGCGAGTGCGGACCAATACTGTTACACTATCTCCATTAAGCTGTAATGATCTGTTTTTGGAGTAAACAATATGTCTTGGCTTTCTTCATTGAAGTCTGTTTTTTCACCTGCACAAGAAGTGAAAGAAGATGAAATCCAAACCGTACTCCAAAATTATTTACTACCGCATTCAAAAGATGCTTTAAAAGAGCGCATTAGTCAGCTACAAGTTCAAGGTCGAGTATTACAACTCACCATTAATACCTTTCCTGATGAAAAAGAGCACTTGCAACAAATTCATGATGATTTGGTGGGTGCTTTAGAAAAGTGTGGTATTGAAGAATTAAACCTGCATGTAGTTCAGCAGAAGCGCCCTACACAAGAAGGTTCAAATTTACCGCCTGTGCTAGATGCATCAGCTAAATCAGAACCTGATCCGAATAATCCTCCTATTCAAAAAGCTGCTCCTCAACAAAGAGATGT
The DNA here is from genome assembly GCF_000399665.1 of Acinetobacter calcoaceticus ANC 3811. GTDB lineage: Bacteria > Pseudomonadota > Gammaproteobacteria > Pseudomonadales > Moraxellaceae > Acinetobacter > Acinetobacter calcoaceticus_B. The sequence continues at coordinate 2,220,589 of NZ_KB976986.1, read as the reverse complement.
TCCACTTCATCCGCGCATTAAGCATGTTATTTTAGTTTCATCTGGAAAGGGTGGCGTTGGTAAATCGACAACTACTGTTAATTTAGCACTTGCTTTGCAAAAAATGGGACTTAAGGTTGGGGTTTTGGATGCTGATATCTATGGCCCAAGTATTCCAACAATGTTAGGCAATGCAGGCAAAACACCTCTTATTGAAAGTGAAAATTTCGTGCCTTTAGATGCTTATGGAATGGCAGTTTTATCGATTGGACATTTAACTGGTGATAACAACACACCTGTTGCGTGGCGTGGGCCAAAGGCAACGGGTGCTTTAATGCAATTGTTTAATCAAACGCTTTGGCCTGATTTAGATGTACTCATGATTGATATGCCACCGGGTACTGGTGATATTCAACTCACGCTTGCTCAGCGTATTCCAGTGACTGGTTCAATCATTGTGACTACACCACAAAATGTTGCCTTACTAGATGCTACAAAAGGAATTGAGTTATTTAACAAAGTTGGCATTCCGGTATTAGGTGTTGTTGAGAACATGTCGACCCATATTTGCTCTAACTGTGGTCATGAAGAACAAATTTTTGGTATTGGTGGCGGTGATAAGCTCTCTGAGCAGTACCACATTCCATTGTTAGGTCGTTTACCTTTAAACGCTCAGATCCGTGAGCATGCTGATCAGGGTAAACCAAGTGTTGTAGCAATGGATGATGCAGCTGATAGTTATATTGATATTGCTAAAGTTATGTGGGAACAGATTGAAAAAATTCCTCAACGTACACGTGATGACAAGCGGATTTTTTAATTTATTAGAGCCCGACTTTAAGTCGGGTTTTTTATTGTCTGGTTAAAATAAAAAATTAAATTACTGAATTATAATAACAAAGCTAAACTTGAAATTGGCATGTAGATTGCTACTTTACACTTTTTAAAAAGAAAGGGTAAAAAATGCAATTTAAATGTGCTTTTGGCGTAATCAGTTTATGTAGTGCCTTATTTTTAGTCGGATGCAATAATGACGATTCTTCTGTTGCACAAACACCAACCGTTCAGGAACAAAAACAGAAACTACAGCCGATTATTATTCAGGGTGCTTTGCCAGTAGAATCGGAAAGAATGGCTTCAAAATTAGAGAATAAGACTGTTGAAGAAATTGGTGGGTGGAAGTTCTGGAAGGGTACCTATAACGGTTATCCAATGATTATCTCTAAAACTCGCATGGGTATGAGTAACTCAGCTGCGGCAACTGCTTTAGCTATCGAGCGTTATAAACCGATTGCGATCATTAATCAGGGAACAGCCGGTGGGCACGACCCAGATCTACACGTTTACGATATTGTTTTAGGAAAATATGCGACCAATATTGGTGCATTTAGAACCCCTAAACAGCCATTGGGTGCTGGGTCAAATTCACTCACTTGGGTTGAAGCTTTTGATGTTTTGCCAACAGATGAGTCTGATCCGGAACCGATTGCAATACGCAAATTTGAAGGTGATCAAGAGCTATTAATGGCGGCACATAAAGTCCGTTATGACAAAGGTGAGGTGGTTGAGGGAACAATTGGTTCAGCAGATGTTTGGAATAACGAACTTGATCGTATTCAATTTTTCCACCAACGTTATGGCACTTCAGTTGAGGAAATGGAAGCAGCGTCAGTTGCCCAAATCGCAAGTCAGTTGAATGTTCCTTTTCTAGGAATTCGAATCTTATCTAATAATATTACGAATAACGGAGCTTATGACCCTGGTACAGGAGAGGCTTGCCAAGAGTATGTACTCAATGTAGCCGAAGAGTATATGAAATCAAAACTACCAAAATAATAATTTAAAACTAAGCAAGAAGATTGGAGTTTTTATAAAGCCTCATTTTCTTGCTTTTTATGACGATGTCTACTTTTCCAGTTTTTAATAACCATCCAACGCCAGAAAATTTCTGTAGATAGATATAAAATGACGGCAAATACGAAAGCTTCGACAACTAGGCCTGTCATTAAAATTTTCGCAAGACTAAAATCAATGTGCCCGTGCCCGAAATGAGTAATCCAGCGGGAAATTTGGTGCAATACACCCAGCAGCATTTCTTTATTAATCATATGCACATGAAAAATATGCGCACCAAACCAAAAACCAATATAAAGAATTGGAACTAAAGTAAGAGGATTACTAAGCCAAGCCAGCATTAAGCTAATTGGTAAATTGACTTCGAATAGTAAGACCGCCATCACAATAAATACACTGTGAAAAGGAATAGGCAGTAAACCAAAAAAGGTTCCGACAAAAACAGCTCGGGTAATTGATTTTCGATTGACGTACCAAAGCACAGGATTCAAGGTCTTTTTACCAAAAATCCTTAGAAATTTCATATTTGAAACTTTCTCGGGTGAGGGAAGCCAAGATTGAAAAAAGTGCTTTGCCATAATCATTAAGGTAGTAGAGCGCGGTGCTCTATATAAAAAAATCAGAAACAATATATGAATTGAAACTTATTAAAAGCTTAAAATTTAAACTTACCATCACTATATATTTTTTATTATAAAGACTTTTGATGGAAAAATAGACTTAAAATAAAAATACTTATGTTACTTAAGTACGAAATTATTTGAAAAACATAACAACTGACCGTAAAGTTTTCTTTACCAATTTTTGTGGTAATTTTATAAGCATTTGTTTTTAATTGTTTTATTTTAAATTAAAAAACGATTTTAAAAACTTTGTCTTACAATTACTTTTTGCCATGTGACAGGATATCTATTAATCTGAGATGACTATATTGTGAGGTCATTCAATGATTTCATGGCTTTTTATTGGCTTAGTAGCCACAATTTTACTTACACCTGGTCCAACTAACACTTTGCTCGCTTCTTCAGGCGTGCAAGTAGGACTACGGAAATCGGTAAAACTTATTCCAGCAGAAGTTTTGGGTTATGTAATCGCTATTTCTGCATGGGGAATGCTGATTGGTAAAGTGTCTACCACATTGCCATTGCTGCCGCCTATTCTTAAGCTATTGAGTGCTTGCTATATTATTTTCTTAGCCATTAAGTTATGGCATACGGCAAATCAAGAAGTTGAATTAAATCAGCCTACGATCCGTACTCGTGAATTATTTTGTGCAACCTTACTGAATCCTAAAGCCTTACTCTTTGCTTCAGCAATTTTTCCTGTGGCTGCATGGAGCAATTTTCATATTTATTTGATTCATATGATGGCTTACTTAGCGCTTATTACGCCAATTGCATTATTCTGGATTTTCTTAGGATCACTTTTAGCTTCTAAGAAAGTTGCGTGGTTAAATCAGACTAATTTGCAAAAAACAGCTTCACTCGTTTTAGTCAGCTTTTCAATTCCTATTAGCTACTCTGCTTTACTCAACCTTTAAAAGTCTTGCTGAGCTATTCTTATTGAGAAGAGTAGCTCAAGCCTTGTTTTCATAATTGCTTTTTTACGTTAAAGTACGTCGCAATCAATGAAATTACCTTTTGGATAGAAAATACATGGCTATTAAGTCTGATCGTTGGATTCGCGAAATGAGCGAAAAACACGGCATGATTGAACCTTATGCAGAGAATCAAGTCCGTTTTGATGAAAATGGTGAAAAGTTGATTTCCTACGGGGTCTCTAGCTATGGCTATGATGTACGCTGTGCCCGTGAATTTAAAGTTTTTACTAACGTACATTCTGTAATTGTCGATCCAAAGAATTTTGATGACAAAAGTTTTATCGATATTGAGTCTGACGTTTGTATTATTCCGCCAAACTCATTTGCTTTAGCACGTACAATTGAATATTTCCGTATTCCTCGTAATGTGTTGACTGTATGCCTAGGTAAGTCGACCTATGCTCGCTGCGGTATCATTGTGAATGTGACTCCGTTAGAACCGGAATGGGAAGGTCATGTCACTTTAGAATTTTCAAACACCACTAATTTACCTGCCCGTATTTATGCAGGGGAAGGTGTAGCACAAATGCTATTTTTTGAAAGTGATGAAGTCTGTGAAACATCTTATAAAGATCGTGGTGGTAAATACCAAGGTCAAACAGGCGTTACACTTCCTAAAACATAATTTTTCTTAAATAAAGAAGAGTTTTAAAATAATGGGTCGCTTAGGTGGCCCACTTTTATGAATAAAATTTACATGAAGTGCGTTTATCGGAATAGTGAAAAATGACAGTTTCCTTTTGTATGAAATAATATAATATGATCAATAATTGATTTGTTTTTTTGTTCTGCGTCACAGAATTTAAAAGCAAATATATTGGATAGAGGTTGTCTTTTTGTAGTGGTTACTTAGTTATCTACTAAACTCAGACAGACCAAATAAAAAGAAATTAAACAGGATTAAGCCCCCAAGGATACGGAGGTCGGTCATGCGACAGTTTACGTCTCTTCATGTAGCGATAGCGCTTGGAAGCTTATGCTTTTCTTCAGCGTATGCTGCCTCTACATTAGTCCCTATGTCAGATTCGGAACTATCCGCAACTCGTGGTCAAGCATTGATGAGTATGTCTTATATTGCGCCTACGGATTCTGCAAATTTAGAAAAACTACGCGACAATAGTAGTAATATTGGCTTCTATAAATTAGGCTTGGAAGCTGAATTAGAAATTAATACCAATATTCGTAAATTACAGTTAGGTTGTGGTGGTGTTAACGGTGCGGGTGGCTGTGATATTGATATTGATAATCTAAGCCTAAGTGGTCAAAAGTTCGATACGAATGGTAATCCTTTGGCGATGTCTAGTGAAGAGCGTGCTTCGTCTTCTGCTGTTTTAACAAATCCGTTCATAGAGTTTGCAATTAAAAATCCTAATTCTGCATCAACCCGTGAAGTCGCAGGTCTAAGATTAAGTGCTGAGAAATTTATCGGCTTGCTTACAGCAGGTACTGAAAATACATCTAGGCCAAATGGCATTAACTCGATTTCTGGTTATATGAAAGTTCAATCTGATAGCAGTGGTTTAATTAAAGGTTACGCGACAACTTCTGCTACACGGGACAATTTATATGGAACAAATGCAGTTACAGGTCGTTTACAGGCTTTGGGTTTAGGAGGGGCCGCTGAGGTAAGCTTTGTTACTTCAGATGGTGGATTTAATATTCCAGGCATTCAAAATAACTATTTTGAAATTGCCCCAATTCAGGTCAATGGTAATCGAGTCAGTTCTAAAGTTTTATCTGCTCCAGTAAAAGTCCCTAATATTTATGTTGGGCATAGTAGTTCGTACCCAGTAGATGGTGTTGTGCAATACAATGCGGCAGGTCCACACGACCCAGCTTATCCTGAACCAACAGGTATTTATACTCAGGGTGGTAAAGTTGAAGCCACAGTAACAAGCTGTAGTGTATTAGCATGTCTCATTGCAGGCCAAGGTTCTAAATTTTCTAATGTATATATGAATGGTACAATTTCAAATATTACAGCGAATTTAAATTTAACTCAGTCATTGGGACTTATTCATAATTTACCAATTAACTCACCCATGTACCTTGCTCTACAAAATCAAATGCTTCAATGGCCAGGCGCTAAAGCAGATGATGTGGCTCAAAAAGGTTGGTGGATGTCTTTTGCAAATCCAGTTAACGTCGGTAATATCATTCCGCAAGATGCGATTGATATTTCACCTCTTTTTCCACAAATTTCAACGGCTGTTTCTGCCTATTTACAAGCTAACCCAGCACAAACCTCTGATTTAGGAGGATTATTAAAGCTGGGGGATTTAGATGTAAATATTGGTACAGTTGATTTGAAAAATAGTCCGCTCACATTAAATTTAAGCAACTTGCAGTTAACGAATCAAAACTTTAAGCCAAACTGCCATGGTTCAGGTTTAACTTTTTGTTAAATTCCGAGAAGGCAACTTAAGTTGTTTTACATTCATCGGAAAAGTAATTTTTTACATGCTTTTTTTTGCATTTGTGCAAATATTCCGCATAATAGAAATGTGGAAAGGTTGGCAATATCTTTTGGATTTGCCTCTTTGCCTAAGGTGAAAAGGATAGATTCACCTGGCATCAAGGATTGTTAAAGAAAAATAAATATGGTGCGCGGCATCGTATAAAACAGGAAGGTCAAGATGACTACACTTAATTATACGGTAAGGTTTCAAAAAACCGTTTTGGCAAGTTTAATCGGGCTTTGTATAAGCCAAGCTAGTTTCGCACTCGAAGAACTTTCTGATGCGGGCTTAAGTGCAACTACAGGTGAAGGTATTGCTATCTTGCCGCAGAATGCTTATATGGTATTTCGTGGCGCAGGTGCTAATGAAACCTCAAGTCAGATATTAACAGATCGTACTAAAGACACGGGTTATATCAATTATGTACCTGTCGGTCCTTTAAGTATGACAGCAGCAGATACCAATAAAAATGGCTCTGTCGATTCCGGTGATCGCGCTGTTGGTAAAGCAGATATTTTTCTTTATGGTTTAGCGCTTTCCAAATCTGATAATGATACGAATAGCCGTATCGCTTCTACTGACACTGCTGCTGCAATTTCAAGTTGGGGGACTGCCGTCAACCCATGGATTTTTAAAGTCGCGACAGAAAACTCAGTACCTAATTTCAGTGCGGCTACTTGTAGTGGTGCGAGTGATCCATCTTGCCAAGTAACCTATTTAGCTTTGGAAGCTCCTTTATATGAGGTTGGAACGAAGGATTCCGCAGGTATAGATGCCTATAAGCTGAAATTAGGTTTATGGTCAGATATCTTTGTCCGAAATCCAAATAAAATAAATGGTGCAGCAGACCAATTTAATTATGGCGACTCAAATGGCTTAATTGGTACGAGTACGGATGCAAGCCGTGCAAACCGTCTTCGTTTACAAGGAGTTTGGAATAACTTTAGCTTAAATGGTAGTCGTTTACAGCTTTTCCAAACATTAGGGGGCGCAACATCTGCTGGTGGAATGAGTCCTTTTTATAATGATACTTTAGGTTTCGCTGGTGTTATTCGTTTAAATAGCGGTGATGCATCTAATTTAAGAGCGACAATTACTTCAAATACTCCAACATCTTCGGTAGGGCCTTGGGTAAATCGTTATAGTACCCAATATACGGGTGCCCCAAGTAATAACTCTCCAAGCGCTGATTGGTTATATCGGATTCGCAGTCAAACTACGACGGTTACTTCAACTGGTTCATGGACTGCCCCAACAGACAGCGCTATGAATAACGTATTACGTTTGAGCACGCGTGAATCTGGAACTACTCAAGGTAATTTGGTAACACCTGCAATTAATGGTGGGCTTGCTCCAACTTTTGATGCAAATGAAGGTTTATACCTCTATAACCCGAATATTAACCTTGTTTTGGGTTCTTTATATCAACCACTAGTTTTAAGCTCAGATGGTAAAAACTTTAGTTTAGAACTTGCACGCATTCCGAATAAACCTGAAATTTATAAGAAAATTTATACAGACTATAGTGGTGCCGATACGAGTTATTTAGGTTCTACTTGTAATATTTACCAATGTGGCACCAGTGTCACGTTAGGTGGTAAAACTTACCAAGGCTCTAGTGCAACACATAGCAGTATTTCAATTGGTTCAACTGTTTATAATTCTTCGAACAATACTTTAGAAGCATTTAAAGGGAATAGTACACAAGATGCGGTCGGTATTTCATTTGGTAAACTACCTACGGGCACTGTAGCGGCTATAACGCAGACTAAAAACTTCTACCAATTGCAAAATCAAGAACGTCGTGCAGGCAGTTATAGCTGTGGATTTTTGAACTTAAGTACTTGTTATGATACTTGGCAGTACCGTACAGCATCGGGCTGGACTGGAAATGCAGGCACAGGTTTAAAATTTGACTCTCAAGGTGCTAACTGGGCGAGTATTGACAATACCTCTTATTACAACCCGACAGTAAATAATACAGGTTATACCTTAGCTGATGCCGGAAATGGCGCTCAGTATGTTGTACCAACTGCCACACCTTTACCAGATGCACTTTATAACAATGGACGTTGGTCTACCACCACACCAAATGCAGATTTGAACACCTATAAATTATCTGGGGCACAAATTAGCTCAGCCATTAGTAATAACATGGGTTCAGGTGTTATTGACGGTGTTTTAATCCAACATTTGAAACTGACAACCAAAGGTTTATAAGAGGAGGATAATAATATGAAAAAATTAAGTACTTTGATCCTCGCTCTTTGCGCAACGGTTACTCATGCGGAGCTGCAAACTTTAGATAATGACGCTTTGCAGGCAATTAATGGTCAGGCTGGTGCTGATTTATCTTTAATGCTCAATTTAAACCAGACGAGTAACGGTATATTTGATAATGGGAGTGGTGGTGTCTGTGAGAACGTAGAGTTCTGTCATTTAGGCTTGGCGATTAACAAACGTTTCGTACAAGCAGATGCAACTAAACCAAGTGGTTGGGCAGAAAATAGCGATAGTGGTAATAAACTTTGGCTTGTGTTTAAAGGTGTACAAGGAACTTTAAATATTCAAAAAATGGGCTTGGATGGTGCTGATTTAAAGTATCTGGATAAAAGTAATACTGAAATTATTAAGCCTGCTATTCAGCTTAGTTTTAGCTCAGCTCAACCTATTTTATTTCGTAATTTTGGCTTCAATGCTTTATCGATTGAACAAGATAACTTTACCAGCTCAACAACAACGCAAGGCTCGAGCGCAAATATGTATGATTATGCATATTTCAAAAAACCGACATATGCTGCGACTGCTAATAGTGCTGCACAGCAAGTTGCTACAGCAACTCCATCAGCCTATGACTATGGGCGTGAAACTGGGTTCATGGGTTTAATGATGAATGGGAATTTGGCTATTCAAGGAAAAGTCATGGTCTTTAGCTGTGATGGTAGCCATCCTCGTTGTTAAGGGGTAATGTAGATTTCAAAGGAACTGAAGTGATGAAAAAAAATAAAGAAAATCACAGCTCAAAGTTTATTTTAAATACATTAGCAACCAGCATGTTGTTAGTGAGTGGTCAAATTTATGCTTTAGAAGCTTTAACAGATGCTGATTTGAGTGCCGTCAATGGACAAGATGGGATCTCTATTCAAACTACGTTTAATGAAATTAATATTGATAATGCTTACTGGGATGACCATGCTGGTACGCCAACAAGTGCTGATCAGGTATTAAGAGCTCAAGCAAGTGGTGTAAAAGTCCAAAAAAGTAATGCATCTAGCCAACCTTTAAGCACTAATTATCGTTTAGATGTAGGGAGTAACCCAACTACGGGTAAAACTGGACTAGACTTTTCTATGCAAAGTAGTCCATCACTTATTACCGTAAATAGTTTTAAAGTTTGTAATAGTTCAGCTACATGCTCGCCAACTTTAGGGCAGTTGGCTATTCAAACGACTTCTCCTTTAAATTTGGCACTTACAACCCAAGATGGGCTATTTAATGCAAATAGTCAGTCAAGCATGACGCTTGGTATTAATAATGCCAATATTTATCTAGGGCAATTGGATGCTCGCAGCCAGCTAAATCAGTTAATTTTAAGAAATTTTAACTTTAATTTTGTTGGTAAAGGGGCCATGTTGATTGACCCAACTCGTGGCTTAGTTTTACAGACAAATACTGGAACTAATGTTGCTGGTGTAGGGCAAACTCCGAATAGTACCTATGGCTATGTTGATTTTAACCGTGTAGCAGATTCAGCTTCTGGTTTAACTGCGGGTACATATGTTGACAGTAGCGGAAAAGTAACCAATTCAGGCCTGAATATTGAGGTGATGCTCAGCTCGAATGTAGATAAAACTAACCCTTATGCTTTAGATGCAACTAATAGCCCACAAAATGCGAAAGGTTTGATTCGTTTAGGTGCTAGCGGACGTATGGTAAATAGTTATTTACAACTCCGTGGTATGGACGGTACGTCAGATTCAACAACATTAGGTACGGCAAATACCGCTGCGGGTACAGGTTCAAGTAATAGTATTTTAGGTAATTCTGGCATTGCCTTTCGTATGAAAGGTGAATTCACCAAAGATAATGATTCAATGCTAGGCACAGATGGCAAAGCGACCACTTTAGAAATTGGTGGAGCGGGTCTGAATGCTTACGGTTTCGAGTTTGGCAATTTAACTGGTCTTAACTCAGCTACGCGTGGTTATTTTGACAGCGGAAATATTTATCTAAATCTTGCTGATACAAAAACCTTATTAATGCCAAACAACGCGACTTTAAATGCAATTCGTTTAGGCAGTGGTACTTTAACAACAGCTGCTGATTATCAACATAACATTCACCGTGATACGGTTACTAATCCATTCAGTTTAATTCTTGCTATGCGTGGAGCAGAGTTTCAAGCATTTTCAAGACGTGGTCGTTTTACGACAAGTGCGAATGTCGCTCCTGCAAATCAGTTTGCAGACAATGGTGCAAACAACCAGTGGGGCTTGGCATTACCTTTTTATAACTTAAATGCTAATGCTGCTGTTTATGGTTTAGACGCGCCAGCAAATAGTGCTTATTACTATACAAAAGATGCCAATGGTAAACCTGTTCAGAATGTTGTTGCTGCATCAGGAACGACTTCGCGTTTAGGTTTTGGTATTGCTGCTGGAACTACTGGACGTGATGCGACTGGAACTAAAACGACCTCAATTTTATTAATTGATGGTTCTCCAAATGCGAATAATGCGGGTAACCCGACTGATTATTATATGGGGTTACGTAACATTGATATGTTCGTCAAAGGCAATGGAAGCATTGGTTTAGAAAATGGCAGTCTTAATATTAGTTTAAAAGAGATGCTACTTGCTTTATCAACTGAAATTGCAGCAGGTTATTTACCTGGGGCAAAATATAAAACTTGTCCAGCTACCGGTTCATGTACCTCACCAATTGATAACTTTGCCAGAAATAATGATGTCTTATTTGGTCTAAAACTGCGTTTAGGTGGAGATCTTAACTTATCGATCGTGCCAAACAGTTCAATTGCAGATGGTAGTGCTCTAACTGTACTCGGTGATTTCACCATGCCTGCCACAGCAACTGGAAATACGGTTCAAATTAGTGATCCGATCGATGGTTCTGCAATTGGCTTTGATAATATTACTGGAAAGCTTGCGTTTAATACTGCTTTAGTTGTTGGTAAAGACAGTGCAAGTGGTTTAGGTAAAGTTGGCGTAAATACGGCGGTTTATTTTAATCCTGATAAGAGTATCGACGGCGCATTGCGTGTTAAAGATATTAATTTTTACCCACCTTCAACTGGTGCAGGTGCACGTTTAGGTGAGCTTGCGATTACTGGTGGACGTTTAAATAGTAGCTTTAGTATTGTGCCTAGAAATGGTGCTTTTAACTAATCAAAAAATGGCAGTCATTGCCACTTTTTATGTGGTTTTTATTTTAATGTGATTAGATTTGCATTCGTCGGGTTATAGGGATAATTGTTTTGTACTTGTATATTATTCTGATAGTCTGAACAAATAATAAGCGTTTGTCTCTTAAGGATTAGAGCGACATGAAGAATAAAAATATAGGGTGCTGGTTGCTACTTGCCAGTAGTTCAAGTGTTTTTGCAATGCAGCCTTTGGATGATCAAAGCCTTGCGGCAGCAACGGGCCAAAATGGTTTAACCTTAGGTATTCAGGCTGATAAAGTTAAATTTAATCAAGTCGCTCTGATTGATACAAATGGTATCGCTTCAACTTCATATAACAGTAAGGCTGGCTTTGTCATTGCAGGGAATTCTACTAATCCGGTTCCTGGCATAGAGTTTATTAAAGCTGCCGTATCGAGTAATCCTTCTTTTAATATTGCAATGGATGTCGATGCTGGTGGTGGAAATCCTTTTTTAAATTTAGCGGTATCCATGGGGAGTGATGTAAATGGTATTCGACTTTTACCATTTTCAGTTTATTTAGCCCCAAGTGCATCCTTATCTAGTCCATCCGATTACGCACTAACAAGCTATGCACCAAAATCAATTTTTAGTTCGGGAACGACAGTAAATACGGGTGTAAAAGAGCTGATCCGTTCTACTGGCAATCTGGATATTAACTTTGTACAAACTAATAAACCTCGTTTAAATATTCAGCTTGGCCATGCTGCTCAATCAGTTATGGTTAAATTTGGAGGGGCAATTCAATCTATTTGTTCTGCTGCTGCAGGTTGTCCAATTACTTTAGTGTCTGATAATACGGGTGCTACATTTGGATTTAAATTTGCTGGCACAAATACCTCAACAGGTTTTGTACTTGATGGTTTCTATGCAGGTGTTGATCCAACTGGATTAACTTTTGGAAATACAGGCGTATCAAGTAAATTTGATGCTTCACTTAATAATGTCACTTTAGGAAATATGGGTACCCAAAATACAACAACGTTTAATAATTTACCGAATGGCTCAATGGGGAGTTTTGGTGTCACTGGTGTTTCTGTAACTGACTTTAAAATGAAAGTAAGTGGCTTTTAGAAAAAATAATTACTTAACCTGAAAAACGAAAGAGGGCGGTTGTAAAAACAATCGCCCTCTTTTTTTTGACTATACTGCGTTAAATGTTTTCTGATCTGGTGTGTTCTAACTGTTGGACAATTTCATCCAAAGCTTTAATACGTTTAACTTGGTCCCATAATTCTTTCGCTTGAGGGTAGGCTTTCGTCATCATGCCTAACCATTGCTTATAACGACCAACCATACCAATTTCTGTCTTTGCCTGACCGTTTAAAAAGCGAATTTGTAAATCAACCAGTTGTTCCCAACTAAATAACGCTTCATCCATGTTTTGGCGAATGCATTGTGTTAAATCTGGAGTCGTTACCGCACCACGACCAATCATTAAGTCGTCACAACCAGACTGTTGCTGACAGGCTCTAGCATCAGCATTGTTCCAGATTTCACCGTTGGCAATTACATTAATTTTTAAAGCTTCTTTAATGGGCAGAATTTTTTCCCAATAAGCAGGAGGTGTGTAACCATCTGCTTTAGTTCGAGCGTGTACAGTTAACCAGCTTGCACCAGCATCTTCAACAGCGTGGGCATTTTCCATGGTGTGGTTTTCATCGAGATAACCTAAACGCATTTTTGCTGAAACAGGAATGTGTGCAGGTACCGCATCTCTGACTGCTTTAATGAGCATATGTACAACATCAGGTTCATCAAGAAGAACAGAGCCGCCTCTGTGTCGGTTTACAGTTTTTGCAGGACAACCGAAATTTAGATCAATTGCTGGTGCACCAAGCTCTACAACTCTTGCTGCATTTGCTGCCAGCATATCTGGATTGTTACCTAAGAATTGGACATGAACAGGTGTACCAGCTGCTGTTTTACCGTCATTTTTTAATTCTGGACAAAAACTATAGTAAATATGGTCTGGCAAAATACTGTCTGTAACTCGAATAAACTCGGTCACACACCAGTCGAAATGACCAACAGATGTGAGTGTATCCCGCATGATCGGGTCAGTTAAACCTTCCATTGGAGCGAGTATGAGTTTCACAGTCTGTGTCACCTGAGCAAAAAGAAAACAGCGTTATACGGGATATGTATAACGCTGTCTAGTATCGAAGAAGTTTTAATTTATTTAACGGCCTAAGATCATTTCAAGCACAAATTTACTGCCAATAAAACCAATCGCCAAAAGCACAAAACCGATTAAGGTAAAACGAATCGCTTTTTGACCTCGCCATCCAAGTTTGTAATGGCCAATCAAGAGTGATCCATAGATAAACCAAGAAATAATACTAAATACGGTTTTATGAGCGAGATGCTGTGCAAAGAAGCTATCGATCGTCAAGAAACCAAAAGCGAGTGCAATCGTTAATAAAATAAATCCAGTAATGATCAGATCAAATAACAAAGACTCCATCGCCTGAATTGGCGGAAGTAAATTGACCCAAAAACGTTTTTTTTGTTTCTTTTTGAGTTCACGATTTTGGAACCATAGCAAAATAGCGTGAATGGTTGCCATCAGTAAAACTGCATAAGCAGAAAGTGAAAGAATAATATGAGTATCTAAGCCTAATGAATGCTGCTCAATAAATTGATTTGGTCGGCTGAATGCAAAACCTAAAATAAGGCCAATAGCCGCTACAGGAATACCTAATAAGTTCAACGGTACAATAGGGCGAAAAATACTAAAAATTAAACTTAACAACAGCATAAGCCACGATGTAAACGATACTAAATTAAAAACATCGTAGTTAATGCCGGCTGGTGTCAGCATGGCATGGCATAAAACTGTACCATGCAGCAGAAGTGCCAAAGTCGCAATAAAAGCAAATAACCATGGGTTTGGTTCACGTTTTGACATTAAACGAATAAACAAATACCAGAAAGAAGTGGTATATGCGATGAGTGCCAAAATTGTGTAAACCAAGGGGAGGCTAATCATGTCAAACCTTTTTCAGGATTAATTCATCTATATAAGATATAAATTCGCTGCGAACTAAAGTATCCTATAGCATTCTATGCATAAATTTTCTATTTCGAGAAAGATTTTTTTGCAACTAGCCATTTTAAGCGGATTTTGCAATGTTTGATACCTTAACAGAACGACTCACACAGAGTTTAAGAAATGTTACTGGCTCAGGGCAGCTGACCGAAGACAATATTAAAGATACCTTACGTGAAGTACGTATGGCACTTCTTGAAGCCGATGTCGCGTTACCTGTAACTCGTGAATTTATCGCGAAAGTTAAGGAAGAGGCATTGGGCCAAGAAGTGATGACTCAGTTATCACCAGGCCAGGCATTTGTAAAAATTGTCTATGACGAACTCACCAAGATGATGGGTGAGGCGAATGAAACACTTGATTTAAGTGCTAAGCCTCCCGTTGTTGTATTACTTGCTGGTTTACAAGGTGCGGGTAAAACAACAACTGCCGCTAAGTTGGCACGTTTCTTAAAAGAACGTCAAAAGAAAAAAGTAATGACGGTTTCTGCGGACGTTTACCGTCCAGCAGCGATTAAACAGTTAGAAACTGTGTCAGCAGAAGTTGGTGCCGGTTTTATTCCTTCAGATGCTTCTGAAAAGCCAATTGATATCGTTAATCGTGCAATTGAACAAGCAAAAATCCAGTTTGCTGATGTATTGATTGTCGATACCGCAGGTCGTTTGCATGTCGATGAAGACATGATGGACGAAATTAAAGAATTACATGCTGCCGTTAAGCCGACTGAAACCTTGTTCGTGGTTGATGCCATGACAGGTCAGGATGCTGCAAATACAGCTAAAGCGTTTAATGATGCATTAGCACTTACGGGTGTGATTCTTACTAAAACTGATGGTGATGCACGTGGTGGTGCAGCGCTTTCTGTACGTGCAATTACGGGTAAGCCAATCAAGTTCTTAGGTATGGGTGAGAAGCTTGATGCTTTAGAACCATTCCATCCAGATCGTGTTGCTCAACGTATTTTAGGCATGGGTGACGTACTTTCTTTAGTCGAGGAAGTTGAACGCAAAATCGACAAAGAAAAAGCCGAAAAAATGGCTAAAAAATTGCAAAAAGGCGGCAGCTTCAACTTTGAAGATATGCTGATGCAATTTGAGCAAATGAAAAGTATGGGCGGCATGATGGGCTTCTTAGATAAGTTGCCTGGCATGAGCGGTGCAGGAATTCAGCAAGCGATTGAGCAAGCAAATCCTGAAAAACAGGTCAAGAAAATGGAAGCTATTATCCAGTCAATGACCGTTAAAGAACGCCGTAATCCAGACTTGATGAATCCGAGTCGTAAAAAACGTATTGCAGCTGGTTGTGGTATGGATGTTGCTGAAGTGAATAAACTCATTAAGCAACAAGCACAAATGGCTAAAATGATGAAGAAATTTGCGAATCCATCTGGTATGAGCAAAATGATGCGTTCATTAGGCAATATGCAAAAACAATTTGGCGGCGGCGGTGGCGGCGGAATGGGCCCACTGTTTGGCAACAATGACCAAAAGAAATAAACTTATAAAATAAAAGGCGCAGATAGCGCCTTTTATTTTGTTCTGTATTTTAGTCTTTAGGATAATGAGCAATATATTGTTGTAGTCCTTTGAGCAAAAGATCAGTTTCTACGACCGGATCATATTTTTTCAAGAACTTAGCAAAAATAGGAGCATCTCCACCCGTAAGGAGCAACTTTTTAGGAGATTGCTGCATAATGCTTTCAATCGTACTAATAAGGCCTAACAAAATACCATGGTGTACTGCATCGACTGTGTTATTGCCTGGGTTTAAATTATCAAAAGCTGAGTCTGGAATTTTGATGCCCTTTGTATTTTGAATAAGCGCATCGCGCTGCAAATACAAATTAGGGAGGATGTAACCACCTAAATGTTGTTTGCCTTGCGTTAAATCAATCGTAAGCGCTGTTCCGCAACCAATAATGCAATAGTTTTCATCTGTTTGAGCTACAGCGAGTACTTGTAGCCAACGGTCAATCCCGAGCTGACTTGGAATTTCATAGCCGCACTTTAACTCAGCATATTCAGCATGAACTTTGGCAAAAACAACAGGAATTTCGAGCCATTTTAAAATCTGCTGAATACGTTGATTGTTTTCGGTATCGAGTACTGAAGAAATCCCAATGCGATGCAAACCTTGATGTTTAAAGTGTTGAATTAAACCCAATAATAAATCGGCAGGGGACTGTAAATGTAGCTCAGCTGCATGTTCAATAATCTGTTGATTTTCAGTAATCCAATACTTTAAACGGGTGTTCCCGATATCAAGCCATAAACTTTTCATGGAAGAACACCTGTTTATTGATTTGCTTGTGGTCTTAAGCGACCTTGATAAAACTGCTGAGGTTCAGGAGTTTCAAGAATTACTGCACCTTCATTGGAAATTCCAACAAAACGACCATGTACCAATCCCTGACTATGTTCGAACTGCACCAACTGATTAAGCCATGCAGCATGGTGATTAAAACGTCCAGCCAAGTTGTAGCAACCATGATCAAACCAGCGAGCTGCATTTTGAATCGCCACATAAAGCTCTGAAATGAGTTCAAGACGACTCATTTGTTCTAGACCTAAATCCTCTAGAGATGTAATCGGTTGATCACTATCAGTCACTGGTGGTGTTTTTAAATTAATGCCTACGCCCACAATAGCCTGATGCTGGGAAAGCGGTTCGACCAAAATTCCACCCCATTTTCCATGCGTACTATACAAATCATTTGGCCATTTCACTTGCAAATTCAGAGCTTGTAACTGGGGGATTTGCAGAATATTTAGAGCAACTTCAAGTGCTAAGCGACCATCTAAGGGTGTTCGAGTTTGAACCAATGTGCTTAAATAAATGTTTCCTTCAGGTGAAATCCATTGCCGTTGATGTTGACCTCGCCCTTGAGTTTGTTGAGCACTGCAAACCAAGCCCGTTGTAATGCCTTTTTTGGCAATTTCACGAATATCATCATTGGTCGAAGTTGTGGTTGCTTTTAATAAAACCACTTCTGGAAGCTGGTTTTTTGCGCTTAAAAGTTGTTGTAGTTGGCGAGTCTCTAAATCCATGTTGAATATGAGCAGAGTGGTAAAACATTTATGGAGTTAATCATATATTTACTCATTGGCGCAATTGCTGGTTTTACTGCCGGTTTGTTTGGAGTTGGTGGTGGACTAATTATTGTACCAATCCTCTATGTCGTTTTTACCCAGTTGCACTATGACCCAGCGGTAATCATGCATATTGCAGTCGGAACATCGCTTGCAACCATTATCGTAACGTCCTTTAGTTCAGTTTCGGCCCACCATAAAAAGGGTGCGGTTCTTTGGCCTGTTTTTCGTAATTTAGCACCTGGGCTGGTGATTGGTTCATTTTTAGGAGCGGGTATTGCCGATCTGATGTCTGGTCAGCATTTACAGCTCATTATTGGTGTTTTTGCGGTTGTGATGGCCTATCGTATGTTTAAAGGGGCAAATGTGGTTGTTGACCCAACACGTCAGCTTCCTTCAACACCTATGCAATTTATGGCGGGTGGTGGTATTGGTATTGCCTCTGCAATTTTTGGTATTGGGGGCGGCAGCTTAACTGTTCCATATTTAAACCGTCATGGCGTTGTTATGCAAAAAGCAGTCGCAACTTCTGCTGCTTGTGGTTTACCCATTGCTGTTGCGGGTGCAATTGGCTTTATGTGGTTTGGTGCAAAAGAACACATCTCTGTACCTAACACGATTGGTTATGTGCACATCTATGCGTTTATTGGCATTAGTGTCATGAGTTTTGTTACAGCCAAGTTTGGCGCAAAAGTTGCTCATGCATTGTCACCACAAATGTTGAAAAAATGCTTTGCCTGTTTGTTAGTGGTGGTAGGTACTTACTTTATATATAAAGGGATTATGCACTAGAAAATAAAATATTCATCTTGCTAGAACTATGATTTAAGAGCTTGAGTTTTTAGAAATTCGAGCTTTTTTTATTCAATAAAATAAGAACATTCGGGGCTTTTATTCATCCGATTTGGGTGTTGTTTTTAAATGGGTTGGCTTAAAATGCAATAAAATTGTCAGACAATGACATAGTTTTTAATCGGTGCGATCAGTTAAAAACAAGGATGCGAAAGAAAAGCATGGATTAATGCATATAAAAAGTAGCGGGTGATTTATGAATCTCGAAGAGACAGAAAGTCTTTCTGAGCAAATTGTCAAATATATTAGCGAACAGATCATTAGTGGTGAGCTGGTTGAAGGCGAGCGTATTCAAGAGTTACGTATTGCCAAAGAGCTGGATGTGAGCCGAGGATCAGTTCGTGAAGCATTGTTATTATTAGAGCGTACTCATTTAATTGAGATATTTCCGCGCCGCGGGGCAATTGTTTCAGAAATGTCTGCACAGCAGGTTAAAGCACTGTTTGACACAAATATGATGTTATTGGGGCATATTGTTCAACGCATCAGTGAAACATGGCGAGCACATGAAGCAGATCAATTGCAGCTCTTATTAGAACAATTATTTGAGCATGTAAAAGCAGGTGATATCGAAAAATTTTATGATGGTGTTTTTCAATATCTCGCTGAACAGCAAGATATGGTCGGTAATCCTTACCTAATGAAGTTTTATAAAGAGTTACTACCTTCACTACGTCGTAGTTATTTTTTGACCTTAAATACCTCAAAGCGGGAACTACAAGAAGCATTTGAATTATTTAAACTCGTGACTGATGCAATTTTGATCCGAAAATCACAACAAGCCGCTTTATTTATGGAAGATTTTTGTCGACACTTACGTAACCTTGTGTTGGAATCGCTGACACGAATGAAACAGATTGAATTGGCCTGGGCAAGACGCTCACGCCGCTAGTTAGGGCATTATGCGTTTAAGCAGTTTAAAACTTTCCGGCTTTAAATCTTTTGCAGATAGTACAACTTTAAATTTCAAGGCTAACCGCACAGCAGTGGTTGGTCCAAATGGTTGTGGCAAGTCAAATGTAATTGATGCCATTCGTTGGGTGATGGGCGAATCAAATGCTCGTCAGCTACGTGGTGGTAGCATGCAAGATATTATTTTCACAGGAACCTCCAAGCGTAAGCCAGTGGGTGTAGCGAGTGTTGAGCTACGTTTTGATAATACCTATGGCAAATTGGGCGGATCATATAATGCTTATAATGAGTTGGCCGTTCGTCGTCAGGTCACCCGTGAAGGTAAGTCCGAATATTTCTTAAATGGCACACGTTGCCGCCGTCGTGATATCACCGATATTTTCTTAGGAACAGGGTTAGGGCCGCGTTCTTATGCAGTGATTGAACAAGGCATGATTAACCGTTTGGTTGATGCCAAGCCTGAAGAAATGCGTATCTTTATTGAAGAGGCAGCAGGCGTTTCACGTTATCAAGCTCGTCGACGCGAAACGTTGCAACATCTTGAGCATACTGAGCAAAATCTTTCACGTTTAGAAGATATTGCCCTCGAGTTAAAATCACAGCTGAAGACGCTTAAACGTCAATCCGAAACAGCGGTTCAATATAAAACTCTGGAAAGCCAGATTCGTACCCTGAAAATTGAAATTTTATCTTTTCAGGCAGATAAAAGCGTACGCTTACAAGAAGAATATACAGTTCAAATGAATGAATTGGGTGAAACTTTTAAATTGGTTCGCTCAGAGTTAAGTACGATTGAACATGATTTAGAAGCAACCAGTGCTTTATTTCAGCGCCTCATTCAGCAATCTTCACCACTACAACAAGAGTGGCAACAAGCTGAGAAAAAACTATCTGAACTGAAAATGACTCTGGAACAAAAACAGAGTTTATACCAGCAAAATAGTATGACTCTCGTTCAGTTAGAACAGCAAAAATTCCAAACTAAAGAACGTTTACAACTTTCGGAATTGCAACTTGAAACACTGAATAATCAGTTAGATGAACAAACTGAATCATTAACTGGAATTGAGCATACTGCAACGGAAGCTGAACAAAACTTTGCCGATTTACAATCTCAGCAAAAACAAGCACAGCAACAATTTGAACAAGTAAAAGCTCAGGTTGAAAAACAACAGCAGCAAAAAATGCAGATGTCTGCCCAAATTGAGCAGTTAGGTAAAAATGTTCAACGCATTGAACAGCAAAAAGAAACGTTGCAACATCAAGCAAGTCAGATTCAATCGCATGTTCATGAAGATGAGCAGGGCGAATTTGAGCAACAGCAACAACAGCTTTGTCGTGAAATCACGACACTTGAAACTGAAATTGAGCAACAATTGCTACGTTTAGAGCAATCTCAACAGCAGCATCAATCAAGTAAAAATCAGCATCAAACGCTGAAAACAGAAATACAGGTTTTATTTTCAGAGCAAAAAAATCTAAGCCAGCTTGTTGCTAAGCAAAGCCCAAAGCAACATCAAAATGCACTACGTTTAATGCAGGCTTTACAGTTAACAGAGCAAGGCAAACCACATGCGCAGATTGTTGAAAAGTTTTTAGCGAAATGGTTACAAGCTCATATTCTTGAGACCGAACAAACTTTTCAGGAAGGCGTTGCTCGCCAGTTAAAACCTTCAGAGCAAACAAGTCAATTTAAAGGTAATTTAGCTTGTTTAAATGATTGGATTGCTTCACCACAGTTATCAATCTTTTCGAATGTAGCGATTGTACAAAATTTGACTAGTGCTTTAAATGAGCAGAAGCAACTACAACATGGTCAGTCTATTTTGACTATAGATGGTTATCATGTCGGGCAGGATTGGGTGATTGCTCTTATGTATGATGATGAGAGTCAAAGTGCACAAGGTATGCTGAGCCATCGAATTCGTCTAGATGAAATTGAACAAGCCCTTGAAAAGCAACAACCTGAATTACAAACAGTAGATCAAATTTTAATTCAGCAAAAAGATAAACTAGGGCAGTTGCAGTCTGACTTGCAGCAGAAACAGCAAGTTGTTAAACAAAAACAAAAAGACTTACAACAGCTTGATGTGCAAATTGCTAAACAGCAAACCGCAGCACAAGCATTTTTACTGCAAAAACAACAATTGAAAGATCAGTTAGCTCAGCTAGACATGCAGCTTGAAGAAGATGCAATGCAAAAAGATGATCTGGAAATTGATTTGCATGCTTTAGCAATCAAACTTGAAACCATTCTACCTGACTATAAAACTTTGCAATTTCGGGTAGAAGAGTTAACAGAGCAGCTAGAAGAACAGCAACAAGCTTTGCAACATCAGCAACAAGAACGTGAAATTTTACGTCGTAATAGCACGCAAACAACTCAACAAATTGAATTACTTGAAAAAGATATCTCATTTTTGCAGAGCCAATATCAGCAGATTAATGCTCAAATGGAGCAGGCGAAAAAATTTGTTGACCCTATTCAGTTAGAGTTACCAAATCTTGAGTCCGAATTTCAGCAACAATTTGCTCAAACTGAAAAGTTGCAAAAGAACTGGAATGAATGGCAGCTTGAACTCAATAGCGTGCAGGAAAAACAACAAACCCTGACAGATCAGCGTCATCAATATCAACAAAAAGATGAACAGCTCAGAGAACAACTTGAAGAGAAGCGTTTGGCATGGCAAGCGGCTAAGTCAGATCGTGAACATTACCAAGAACAGCTAAAAGAGTTAAATGCCGAAATCAAAAAAGTTTTACAGATAGATTTAACCGAGCACCAGCAAAAACTGGAAAAAGTACAGAAACAGTTTGAAAAAATCGGTGCGGTTAACTTGGCGGCTTCACAAGAGTTTGAAGAGGTTTCTCAGCGTTTTGATGAGTTGAGTCACCAGATCCAAGATTTGGAAAATACGGTAACTCAACTAAAAGATGCGATGAAAAGCATTGATCAGGAAACCCGTAAGTTGTTTATGACAACGTTTGATCAGATTAATCAAGAGTTGCAAAATCTGTTTCCAAAGGTCTTTAATGGTGGTGAAGCGAGTTTAAGCCTTGAAGATGACTGGCAATCTGGTGTTAAACTGATGGCAAGACCACCGGGTAAGAAAAATAGTTCTCTAGCATTACTTTCCGGTGGAGAAAAGGCTTTAACAGCGTTAGCATTAGTATTTGCGATTTTTAGATTAAATCCGGCACCGTTTTGTGTGTTAGATGAAGTGGACGCACCACTTGATGATGCGAATGTTCAGAGATATTGTAATTTGGTAAAAGAGCTTTCTGAACATGTACAATTCATTTACATTACACATAATAAGCTGGCGATGACCATGGCGACTGATTTGTTGGGTGTGACCATGCCTGAACCGGGTACATCAAAATTAGTCACTGTCGATTTAGAACAGGCAAAAGAATACGGGTTAGTTTCGGAGTCATAGAATGGAAATCAATACGATTATTGGCATCGTTGTCGCCATTGTTATTATGCTAATTGGCTTAAAAATGATTTTAAAAAAGTCAAACCATGCCGAACCTTCATTAGATAGTGATTTGCATATTAATCCTGATAGTAATCAACCAGTTATACCTAGGCATGTGCGAGATCAGCTTGAGCAAGCTGAAGCCGAGCGTGTATCGGCGACTAGCGCAGAGCGAGTAGAGCCGACGTTAAATGAATCTACATCGGTACAAGCCAGTGAAACAAAACAAACAGAAACTCTGGCTGTAGAACCCGCTAAATCAATTTCAGCCGAACCAACTCAACCAGTTGTTGAAAACTCTTCAGATGAAATTAAATCTGAAGAAACTGTAAAAAGCTCTACCATTAACACGGATAGTTCAGTTGAGTTAGTTAATACCGTTTCTGTTAAATCAGAAGCTGAAGCTTTATCAGAAGAAAACTTAAAATCTGAAAGCGAAAAAACTGAGCCTGAGTTGAGTTTAAACCCAAATATTGAAACTGCCGAAATTGCTGAATTTGAAGGCGAGAGTAATATTCTGGACGTACATTTGCATGAACAGCAACGCTATGATGATGAAAGTGCATTAGCGGTCGCTGAACAGATCATTGCATTAAATGTCTTTCCGAATCCGCGTCGCGCGTTGTCTGGCGATAAAGCACTTAAAGTATTATTAAAATACGGTTTACGTTATGGCGAAATGTCATGTTTCCATCGCTATGAAAATACGGATGAGCCGAGCGTACTAATGTTTTCAGTACTGCGTATGACAGACAATGGACCAGCTGGGTTTGACCTTGAAACCTTATCTAGTGAACAAGTTCAAGGGTTGGCATTTTTCCTTGCGCTTCCAAACAGTAAAGCTGTGACTGGTTTTGACATGATGGCAAGTATTGCCGGTTTAATTGCTCGTGAAATTGATGGCAAAGTTTATGATGAGAATAATCTTGAATTTACACCACAGTTAAAAGAGCACTGGCGTCATCATGTGATTGATTATCGTCCGGCACATGCGACTGCCTAGTTTTAATTTTTTACGTTCGTTGCGATAATTGCAACATATCTAGTCGCAGCTCAGGGTGGAGAAATTTCCACCCTTTTTTATGGTGAATAACATAATGGCAACAACTTCCGTGATCGAACAGATGCGTCAGCTTATTCAACTGATTGCAAAGCATAACCATGCCTATTATGTGATGGATCAGCCGACAATCTCGGACAGTGAATACGATCATTTATTTCACCAGTTAAAAGCTTTAGAAGAGCAATATCCTGATCAGGTTCAACCAGACTCTCCAACAACAAAAGTAGGCGGACAAGCACTCTCTAAATTTCAAAGTGTGACTCATGTCGTTCCGATGCTTTCTTTGGGGAATGTTTTTAATCAGGAAGACTTATTTGCATTTGCTCGCCGTGTAGAAGAGCGACTACCAAACCAAAAAGTACAATACGAAGTAGAACTAAAACTTGATGGTCTTGCGATTTCGCTTTGGTATGAAAACGGTGTGTTAACACGTGGTGTTACACGTGGTGACGGCGAAACCGGAGAAGACATTACTCAAAACGTCAAAACGATTCGCAACTTGCCTAAAGTGTTGCATTCAGATCACTTTGAAATTCCACGTTTGCTTGAAGTGCGCGGTGAAGTGCTCATGCCAAAGTCTGGTTTTGAGAAACTTAATGCTGATCAGGAAGCAAAAGGTGATAAAACGTTTGCCAACCCGCGTAATGCCGCAGCAGGTAGTTTAAGACAGCTCGACCCGAATATTGCGGCTAGTAGACCTTTAGCGTTTTATGCGTATGGTATTGCCCAGTGCGAACCAAATCATAGCTTAACGACCATGCACGACAGCCTACAATGGCTCACACAACTTGGATTTGAAATTGCTGAGCGTCAATATCTATGTAATTCAATTCAAGAAGTACAGCAGCGCTATGAGCAAATTCAAAAAGAACGTCCAGATCTACAAGTTGAAATTGATGGAATGGTCGTAAAGGTTGATGACTTAAAACAGCAGCAGCAACTTGGTTTCTTAAGTCGTGAGCCGCGTTGGGCAACGGCATATAAATTCCCTGCTCAAGCTGCACTAACTACGGTTGATCAGATTGATTGGCAAGTAGGGCGTACAGGGACTTTAACGCCTGTAGCGCGTTTAAATCCCGTATTTGTAGGGGGAGTAACAGTTTCCAATGTAACTTTACATAACATTGGTGAAATCCATCGTCTTGATGTGCGTGTTGGCGATACGGTTAGTGTTTATCGTACAGGCGATGTTATTCCTAAAGTAGAAAAAGTTTGGCCAGAATTCCGCTCGGCTGACGCTGAAATTGTACATTTACCTGAAAGTTGTCCTGTTTGTGCTTCACCAGTTGTAATGCCTGAAGGAGAAGCTTTAGCACGTTGTTCTGGTGGTCTTTATTGTGCTGCTCAGCGAATTGAAGCGATTCGTCACTTTGTATCACGTAAAGCTCTCGATATTGAAGGTCTGGGCGACCGATGGGTAGAGTCTTTATTACATCTTGATTTACTTAAAGATGTTGCCGATATCTATCATTTACATGAGCACCGAGAAACTTTACTCGGTATTGAAAAAATGGGCGAGAAATCGGTACAAAATTTGATTGATGCCATTGAAGCCAGTAAGAAGACAACGCTTGCACGTTTTATTTATGCTTTAGGAATTCGTGGGGTAGGTGAAACTACTGCCAGAATGTTAGCGAATACATTCCAAACTTTAGAAGCGCTTAAAGCGGCTGATGTTGAAGC
This sequence comes from Acinetobacter calcoaceticus ANC 3811, assembly GCF_000399665.1. Taxonomy (GTDB): domain Bacteria; phylum Pseudomonadota; class Gammaproteobacteria; order Pseudomonadales; family Moraxellaceae; genus Acinetobacter; species Acinetobacter calcoaceticus_B. Next base: position 2,195,121 of record NZ_KB976986.1, on the reverse strand, counting down.
TTTAAAGAAAACCCCAGATGTCGGTGATATTACTGCGGAGTGGATTGCTGACTTTTTCTTGGCACCGCACAACATTGAAGTGCTTGATCGCTTAATTGCAGCAGGCATTCATTGGGATGCACCAACAGCTCCAACGCGTCAGCCATTAAATGGCGAAAGTTGGGTCTTAACAGGCACATTAGAGCAAATGACTCGTGATCAAGCGACTCAAATGCTACAAGCATTAGGTGCACGTGTAAGTGGTAGCGTGTCGAGCAAAACTAAATGTGTTGTTGCGGGTGAAAAGGCTGGTTCGAAACTAGAAAAAGCAGCAAAACTAGGTATTGTTGTTATGAATGAGACTGATTTCTTATCACTTATGGCGAACTATGGGCAGACCTTAAGCGAATAACCCTACCGAAATAAGAACCATTGATTTTAGTTACAAATTTATAAATTGATGGTTTTAGTTATATTTTAACGCTTGTTTGAACTCATAAATCAGACAAGCGTTTCTTTTTGCAGAGAAAATTTAATTAACTTAAACTGCAAATGCGTATGTTTCTCATTTTAATTTGATAAAAATCATAAACTTAACTATTTTTTACTTTGCAATCATTTTTAAGATTGCCCATAATAGTTTTCATACGATAGGAGATTTATTATGCGTGGCAATCCAGAAGTCATAGACTATTTAAATATGCTCATTGGCGGAGAATTGGCTGCCCGTGATCAATATCTAATCCATTCTCGTATGTATGAAGATTGGGGCTTAAATAAAATTTATGAACGTATTGATCATGAGATGCAAGAAGAAGCTTCTCATGCTGATGCGATCATTCGCCGTGTATTGTTTTTAGGTGCTAAACCAAACATGCATCGTGAAGACATCAATGTTGGTACAGACGTTGTATCTTGTTTAAAAGCTGATTTGGCACTCGAATATCATGTTCGTGAAAAGCTAGCGACAGGTATCAAACTTTGTGAAGAGAAAGGCGATTACATTAGCCGTGATATGTTGCGTCAACAATTATCAGATACCGAAGAAGACCATACATACTGGTTAGAAAAGCAATTACGTTTAATTGAATTGATTGGTTTACAAAACTATATTCAATCTCAAATTTAATAAAATGACCCAGCAAATGCTGGGTTTTTTATTATCTGATTTTTAGTTTTAATAAAACAGATAGAAAAACATTTTTCTCAAATTGAACATATTCAAAGCCTTACTATATAAGGCTTTGGCAGTTACAAAAAATTCATAAAAATTGTATCACACCCCCTGTTTTTTTTATGAAATTGGATATAATTTCGCCAACAAAACCCTTGCCTAGAAATCTAATGAGGCAAGGGTTTTTCTATGGAAAATCGGTTGGTATGGATCGCCAATGATTTTATGGTGAGTTCGCGAAATATGTTATTTACCAAACCTGCTGTTTTAGATACAGCTACTCTCTTAAGCACACAGCGTCTTGCAACACGACTCAGCTTTTTTAGCTTAGGTTTTGCGACCGCGGCTTGGGCACCTCTCATTCCTTTTGCGCAGCAGCGCCTAAACCTCAATCATGCCGATTTTGGTTTACTTTTGCTTTGTATGGGGATTGGCTCAATGATTGCGATGCCTGCAACTGGTGCTTTAGTCAAGCGTTGGGGATGTCGTCCATTAATTGGTTTGGCATTGATGCTGTTAATGGTGTTATTACCAAGCCTCACGATGTGGAGCAGTATCGTGATGATGGCTGTAGTATTATTTGTGGTTGGGTCGGCAGCAGGATGTTTAGGAGTCGCTATCAATTTACAGGCAGTGGTTGTCGAAAAACATAGCTTGCGAGCGCTCATGTCTAGTTTTCATGGAATGTGCAGCCTTGGTGGCTTAACAGGCGCTATGCTTGTGACTGCATTATTGGCAATAGGTCTTTCGCCATTAATGAGTACTTTATCTGTTGTCATGATTTTGCTTGTCATTGGTGCAGTTGCTATTCCTCCTTGTTTAACGTCTTATGAACAGGATGAAAAGCCACATCAAGAAACCGATATACCTAAAAAATTCTATCGACCTAACGGTATTATTTTACTTATTGGCATGATGTGTTTTATTGCCTTTTTATCAGAAGGTGCTGCAATGGATTGGGGAGGTATTTATTTAACAAGTAAGTATCAGCTTAATCCAGCCTTTGCCGGTCTTGCTTATACCTTTTTTGCTCTGAGCATGACGACTGGACGTTTTACGGGCCATATCTTGTTAAAACAGTGGGGCGAAAAAAATGTTGTAACCTATAGTGCAATTGGTGCAGCGATTGGTATGGTTATTATTGTGACCGCACCCGTCTGGCAAGTGGTTGTATTAGGGTATGCGCTTTTAGGATTAGGCTGTTCCAATATTGTGCCAGTCATGTTTTCTCGCGTAGGTCGACAAAACGATATGCCTAAAGCAGCAGCACTTTCTTTAGTCTCAACGATTGCCTATACAGGTTCATTAAGCGGCCCAGCTTTAATTGGTTTAATTGGGGAATGGACTGGTTTAAGTACGGTTTTAACAGGGGTAGCTGTATTGTTATTCGTTATTGCTTTACTTAATCGCTTTACTCTCGCAAAGACGAATTAACTTATAAATAATAGAAATAATCTCAAGAGCATCGAGAAATTTAATTTCTTGATGCTCTTTTATTTAGATTTATAAAACTTGATAAATAGATTGATAATTATCTTGTAATAATCGCTGAGGCTTCATCAGTAGAGTTGGTGTTTTTTCCAAATCATCTAAGAAATTATTTCGCCAATGAGTAAGATCAGATGCAGATAAATCCTCTATCAATTGTTGATAATGATTAATACGCTCCGCTTTAGACATCTCTAAAGCTATTTTTAAAGTATCTATCATTGCCACTCTATCTTGCGGATCAACAATCAAGGCTTGAGACATCTGCTCAGCAGCACCCGCATATTTAGATAAAATGAGCACACCCGGGTTTTCTGAGTCTTGGGCTGCAATATATTCTTTAGCGACTAGGTTCATACCATCGCGTAATGAACTGATCCAGCAAATATCAGAGTGACGATAAATATGCATGAGATTATGGTGTTGAACTGGATCATAACAACAATCTACAGGTCTCCAGTCTTCATGTGCAAACTCTTCATTAATCAGTTCCAATTTAGTTTTAAAACGTTCGTATAAGCGTTGATAAGCTGCAATATCCGTACGTGATGGCGTTGCCACTTGCAGATGTCGAACTAAACCATGATATTCAGGGTTGGTTTCTAAAAAGGTTGCAAATGCATTAAAACGCTCAAGTAAACCTTTTGAATAATCAATTCGGTCAACTCCAATGATTGTTTTTTGACGAGGTATTTCTTCAAAATTAAACACACAAGGGCTTAATAAATCTTGTTGTGCTTGTTTTTGAATAATTTCTGGTTGAACGCCAATTGGGTAAGATTTAATAAGTATTTGACGTTTTTTGTAGCTAATACTATCGCGGCGAATTTTCTGAGCTTCGAGCAAACTTAGACAAGTTTGCATACATGCATTTTGATCGATCTGAGTTTGTAAACCAATGACATCATATTGGCTTAAGTCTTGAATTAATTCGCGGGCTACGGGAATTTTGCGCCAGATGTTCAGGCTAGCAAAGGGGATATGTAGAAAGAAACCAATTTTATTTTGCATGCCTAATTCACGGCAGTAGCGAGCTACACTAAAAAAATGATAATCGTGTACCCAGATCATATCTTCAGGCTGAGCAAGCTGTTTTAATTTTTCAGCGAATAAGCGATTGACCTTTTGATAGGTATTATATTCTTGCCCATCATATTCAATCAGATCTTCTCGAGCATGCATTGCTGGCCAGAGAACTTTGTTGGCAAAGCCACAATAATATTGCGCGTATTGTTGATGAGTAAGAGGGCAGGTAATATAGTCAATTCCCTCAGAATAGGCTTGTTCGAATTCTGGTGCTTCGCTATCGGTAATTTGCTGACCATTCCAGCCTAACCAAATACCATTGCTATCATTCAATGCATCTTGTACAGCTACAGCAAGACCACCGGCCGAAGCTTTACCTGAAGGCATACTTATTCGATTCGATAATACAATTAACTTAGACATATTTTTTCTCCATTCTGATTTTGACTATTTTTGACATATAAGCTTTTTATTCTGTTTTGAAATAAAAGAAGAAAGTTTGTGACGGTATCTATATCTTTTAATCTATATTGAGCTTGTGTTTCACCAGAACCTACTTTAATTGAAGTTCCAAATTTCTGATTAATACAAATAAAACCAGACTCATCTGTTAAATCATCACCTATAAAAATAGGGTGAGCTGAAGATATATTAAGATGATTTAATATGGTTTGAATTGCTTTACCTTTATCAGCTTGGGTTGGAATTAACTCGACAACAAATTTTCCATTATTTATTTTTAATTGGGGGTAATTAGGAATAATCTGATGCATAATATTAATAGCATGATTTTCTAATTCAGGATTTTTTCGATAATGTAAGGCAATAGAATATCCTTTATCCTCAATTAATAATTCAGGATATTTCTCACAAGATTTCATAATATCTTGTTTTAATTTTTTAAAATTAATCGAACTTAAATCTGGTCGAATATAATGATCTGAGCCAAAATAAATATCTAAACCATGCAAGCCAGCAACAGGAATCTCAATAGGCTGTAGTAGTTTGCAAGCTGTGTCTACATCTCGACCTGTTACAGCAATAACGGGGATATTTAATTTAATAATTTTTTTTATAATTTCTAATGTAGTACTTGGAATAAAACTTTGCTCAGGATTAATTTGGAAGGGTGCTAACGTCCCATCAATATCCAAAAATAAGCAGTAATTTTTATCTAAAGATAAATTTTTTATAATATCATCTGGTGTAACAAAATATGTATTATTTTCTCTCCCATCAGATATTGTATTCTGACTGTTCATATTAGCCTTCCTAATATTTTTTGTTCAACAATTAATCTTCTAACATTAAAATGAATTGATGAGTCATTTCTTTTAATAAAAAAACATAAGTATTAACATTAATTACATTGCATAATGGATTTATAGGCGAAGTGTGGATTGTGTTGTTTTTTGAGTGGCTTCAATGTTTAGATAATTAAATTTTTGTATGTTTCCTATTAATAATACAGGTCTTATTTATCAATATATTTCAGAATATTAAATAAGTGTAAATACTTGATTTTAATCTTTGGGATTTGTTTTTTATGTTGATTTTAAAAGATATTTTAAATTGATATTAATATATAATCTTTATAAAACTAGCTCTGGGCAAGCATATGAAGTTACAAAATAAAATTTTATTGATTACAGGCTGGGGTGTAGGAATTGAACCTCTGCAATCATTAAAATTACATTTGCAACAGAAGGGTTGTGATGTACAACTTATTAATATATTTGATGTTTTAACTGGTAGTTTCCAGGAACAGCTTGATTTAGTGGCTGAGGTTGATGTTGTAATGGGCTGGTCCTTAGGAGGTCAGTTAGCGACTCACTTAGTTGATTCTTTTTATAACAGCACTGGTCTAACTAAAACTTTAATTACGCTTGCTTCTAATCCATGTTTTGTTGCCAATAACACGTGGCAAACTGCAATGCCTGCTGATGTGTTCAGTCAATTTAAGGCTTCTTTTTTGCAAAACCAACAAGCGACTTTAAAACGCTTTTATTATTTAATTACTCAAGGTTCAGCACAAGCTAAAAAAGATTGGCTAAACATGCAAAATATATCAAACCCGCCTCCGTATGAGCTGTTATTACAAGGGTTAGAAATGTTAGAGCATTTAAACTTGGTAGATAACTTAAAAAATTACTCTGGTCCACAGCTTCATTTATTCACAGAGCAAGATGGCGTCATTCCTTGCAAGATTATTGAAAATTTTAAAGATATAGCGACAAAAAACATGAGTTATAAGCTATTAACAGATGCTACACATGCTTTTCCTTACCTACAGGTCGAAAGAACAATTGAAGAAATCTGCCAATTTTTAACAATTCATCAGCAAAGTTAATAAGCTTTGATTGATATCGCAATTTTCTTTCATTCTTAACAGGTTTAACATGTCTTCAATGAAAGATTTGAATGCTGTAAAAGGGTAAATAGGATGACCGATAATTTTGATTTGGAACATATTTGGCATCCTTATACTTCAATGACCCAACCTTTACCGACATTTAAAGTGAAACGTGCCTATGGGGCAACGATTGAACTAGATGATGGTAGGACTTTAATTGATGGTATGTCGTCTTGGTGGTGTGCAATTCACGGCTATAACCATCCTGAACTCAATCAGGCAGTGACAGACCAATTACAAAACATGTCCCATATCATGTTTGGTGGACTCACCCATGATCCTGCGATTGAACTTGGAAAAATTCTTTTAAAAATTACGCCGCCAAGTCTCGACAAAATTTTCTACGCAGATTCAGGGTCGGTTGCCGTTGAAGTTGCTTTGAAAATGGCTGTGCAATTTTGGACAGCACAAGGCCAACCACAGAAAACCAATTTTATTACTACGCGTTCGGGTTATCACGGTGATACATGGAATGCGATGTCTGTCTGTGATCCGGTTACAGGTATGCATCAGATTTTTGGCACAAGCTTACCCAACCGTCTTTTTGTAGCAGCGCCACAGACCAAATTTCATGAAGATTGGAATCCTCAAGATATTGCCGAGCTAGAACAGGTTATTCAACAAAATCATGAAAACCTTGCTGCACTCATTATCGAACCAATTGTTCAAGGTGCAGGGGGCATGCGTTTTTATCATCCTGAATATTTACGTCAGGCTAAAGCGCTTTGTGAGAAATATCGTCTGTTATTAATTTTTGATGAAATCGCTACTGGTTTTGGTCGTACTGGTAAGCTCTTTGCGTGGGAACATGCACAAGTTGAGCCAGACATTATGTGCATAGGTAAAGGACTAACAGGCGGCTATATGACTTTGTCGGCTACCTTAACCACAAAGCATGTTGCAGAAATGATTAGTCGCGGTGAGGCTGGGGTATTTATGCACGGTCCAACTTTTATGGCCAATCCGCTTGCTTGTGCTGTTGCCTTGAAAAGTACGCAATTGTTAATTGAACAAGATTGGCAAGCCAATATTAAGCGAATTGAGCAACAGCTTAGCCAATATTTAACGCCTTTAAGTCAGCTTGATTATGTTGCTGATGTACGAGTGCTGGGTGCAATTGGTGTAGTAGAACTTACCTTTAATGTTGATATGAAAACTTTACAGAAAGAGTTTGTAGACCGTGGAATCTGGATTCGTCCTTTTGGCAAACTGGTTTATGTGATGCCACCGTATGTCATCACTCAACAAGAACTAAGTGATTTGCTTGAAAAATTGGTTGAAGTTGTTAAAACGTTGCAGGGAGCGCATTAAGATGTCATTGCTTGATCATTTTGCTAACGAGTTAGATGAGTTAAAACAACAAGGTAATTTCAGACAATTTACCCAAAATGTGCAACATGGCCGTTTTATTACAATTCAAAATAAAACAATGCTCAACTTAGCTTCAAATGATTATCTTGGACTGGCGGCTGATCTTAATCTTCGTCAAGAGTTTTTAGATAGCTTACCGTTAGAGCGGAGTTATTTTAGTTCTTCATCGGCCCGTTTATTGACGGGTAACTTTGATGAATATGAACAGTTGGAAAATAGCCTAAGTAAAGCATTTGGTGGTCGGTCAGCTCTGTTATTTAATAGTGGCTATCACATGAATATTGGTATTTTGCCTGCTGTTGCTGATAGCAAAACTTTAATTTTGGCAGATAAGTTAGTCCATGCGAGCATGATTGACGGTATACGTTTATCTGGCGCTCAATATGTACGTTATCGACATAATGACTTAAAGCACTTAGAACAACTTCTGCAAAAGTATCATGATGATGACAAAATTGAACGAATCATTGTGATGACTGAAAGCATTTTTAGTATGGATGGTGATGAAACGGATTTAGCCGCTTTAGTACAGCTCAAAAAACGTTTTGCTAAAACCATGTTATATGTCGATGAAGCTCATTCAATTGGTGTTCGTGGTCAGCAAGGCTTAGGATGTGCTGAACAATATAATGTGATTCAGGAAATTGATTTCCTAGTCGGTACATTAGGTAAAGCATTGGCAGCAGTAGGTGGTTACATTATTTGCGATCCAATTATTAAAGATTACCTCATTAATAAAATGCGCCCACTTATTTTTAGTACTGCTCAACCGCCGATTGTTATGGCATGGGCAAACTTTGTTTTTCAAAAAGTATTACAAGCTCAACCGCAACGTGAACATTTACAAAATATTAGTCAGTATTTTCAACAGGCTGTTGTGCAAAAAGGTTATGTAAGTCCATCGACCAGCCATATTATTCCAGTTATTGTGGGAGAAAGTCAGGCTGCTATCGATAAGGCAAAACAGGTTCAAGAAAGTGGTTTCTATGCTATGCCAGTACGTCCACCAACAGTCCCTCAAAATAGTTCTCGTTTGCGTATTTCTTTAACGTCAATGGTGCAGCAACATGAGCTTGAAGAATTGGTGAGTTTTCTGTGAGTTTGAATAAAAACTTGGTTGCCCAGCGTTTTGCCAAAGCAGGGCAAAGCTATTCAGAGCATGCAATTGTTCAAAAACAAATTTGCCAAAATTTAACAGTTTTACTCCAGCAATTTTGCCCGAGTACGATGTCACGCGTTTTTGAAATTGGTTGTGGTTCTGGCAATTTAACTCGACTTATTACTGCATCTTTTCAGATTGAAGAGTTAATTTTGAATGATCTGTATGCTGATGTGCAGCAGCATTTTACTCACCCAGAAGATTTGGAATGGTTAATTGGGGACATTGAAACTTTAGCGTTTCCACAGCAGCTCGAGATGATTATTTCAGGTTCAGCTTTACAATGGATGCAGGATTTACCTCGTGTACTTCAATATTGCCATGCTGCTTTGAATGAAAAAGGTTGGTTATGTTTTTCAACTTTTGGCCCTCAGAACTTAATCGAAATTAAAGAATTAACAGGCCAAGGTTTAAGTTATTGGTCTATTGAAAATTGGAATAATGCCTTAACTCATGCTGGTTTTGAAATTTTGCATTTGTCAGAGTCAGAAACTCAACTCTATTTTGATTCGCCTAAAGCCGTGTTGCAGCATTTAAAAGCCACAGGCGTAACCGCAACTGCTCAGCACCGTTGGACTAAGCAAACTTTACAGCAGTTTTATCAAGATTATGATCAGTTTAAGCATGCCGAGGGATATTCCTTAACCTATCATCCGATTTATTGTATTGCCCGGAGAATGAAGTAAATGAGTGGTCAGATCTATTTTGTGAGTGGGATTGATACCGACATTGGTAAAACCTACGCTACAGGCTTTTTAGCAAAATTATGGACTGAGCAGGGTAAAAAAGTAATTACCCAAAAACTCATTCAGACTGGTAATGCTGATATTTCTGAAGATATTGAAAAGCATCGTGAAATTATGGGGCAGGGTTGGTTTCAAGAAGATCATGACAAGCTCACCATGCCTGAAATTTTTAGCTATCCTGCTTCGCCTCATCTTGCAACACGCTTAGATAATCGAGAAATTGATTTTCAAAAAATTGAAAATGCAACTCAAACACTGGCGGAGCGTTTTGAAATTGTATTGTTAGAAGGTGCTGGTGGATTAATGGTGCCATTAACTACAAGCTTACTCACCATTGATTATATTGCTCAGCACCAGTTTCCCGTTATTTTAGTAACATCGGGCCGTTTAGGAAGTATTAACCATACTTTACTTAGCCTTGAAGCGCTCAAGTCTCGTGGGCTGAAATTAAAAGCTTTGGTATATAACTTAAAAGATGAATCAAAAGATCCATTAATTTCTCAAGATACTTCAAACTATTTGAAAGACTATTTAGCAATTCATTTCCCTGAAACTGAATGGATTGAGCTGGAAAAAATGAATTAATTTAAAAAAAAGCTATAAAAAAACCGCTCTGATTTGAGCGGTTTTTTTTACATATTATTCAATATTTTAGAATTTCTTAGAACCACGGTTAAAACCAGTCGATTTACGTTGGTTACCCGTGTTAACAGGAGCTTCATTTTCTTCATCACGACGTTGTTGACGTAAGTAACCGCCACGACGAGCTGCCATTGGCTTTTCGGTCATACGGTCAGTACGGCGTTTTGCCATACCAAATAGACCTGTGCCTTGACGTGGTTTTAACTCAACAGATTTTGCTAAGTTATCGATGTCATTTTTATCGAGTTCCATCCAGCGGCCAGTACGTAATTCGCGTGGTAAAATAACTGTACCGTAGCGCGTACGTAATAAGCGGCTTACTTTAAGTTCTTGTGATTCAAAAATACGACGAACCTCACGGTTACGACCTTCTTTCACGACAACTTGGTACCAGCGGTTAATACCTTCACCACCAATTTCTGAGAAAGACTCAAATTTAGCTGGACCATCTTCAAGCTCTACACCAGTTACCATTTTTTGGCGTATTTTAGGCGTTACTTCACCCATAACTCGAACAGCATATTCACGTTCAATTTCATTTGATGGATGCATTAAGCGATTAGCAAGCTCGCCATCATTTGTAAATAATAATAAACCAGTACTGTTAATATCTAAACGACCTACCATTACCCAGCGGTCATTCGCAATTTGTGGTAAATGATCAAATACGGTTGGGCGTTTTTCAGGATCATTACGTGAACAAATTTCACCTTCTGGCTTATAGTAAATCAATACACGGCGACGAATTTCGTCTTCAATTTGAAACTGAACTTTACGGCCATCAATGCGTAATTCATCGCCTGGTTCAATACGTTCACCCACTTGGGCAACACGGCCGTTTACACTCACGCGTCCTGCGGCAATAACCTCTTCCATATATCGGCGGGAACCTAATCCGATTCGCGCTAATACTTTTTGCAATTTTTCACTCATGACAGCACAACCTTAGACATAATGATCAACAGTCCACCTCTTTATGATTTCGGTGCATTTGCATCGAGAGCCATAAAGGCTTCCTTGGCGTTCTGTAGGGGAGGCAATTGGCCTATCGAAGCTAGACCAAAAGCATTCAGAAACTGTGGCGTTGTAATTAACAACGCGGGTCTTCCGGGTAAATCTCTAAAACCGGCTTCTTTAATCCAGTTCCAGTCAAATAGTGTTCTAAGAATCTGACTATTATTAGACACACCACGAATTTGTTCAATATCTGCGCGGGTAACCGGTTGATGATAAGCAATGACGGCCAGCGTTTCTAGTAATGAAGGCGACAGTTTAGTTGGTCGCTCTGGCCAAATTTGCGCAATAATACTACGATATTTAGATCTTACCTGAAAGCGAAACCCTTGCGCTGTTTCAATCAATTCAATAGATCGGCCGTGTTGTAATAGCGCGAGCTGTTGTAAGAGTTGACGAAGCTGTTGTTTATTATACTGATTATTAAATGCTTCTTTTAAGCGTGCAATTGAAACGGGCGCATCACTGGCAAAAATAATTGCTTCAAGTTGTAATAAAACTTCGTGATGAATGTCGGCTAATGACAAATCAGTATTATTTTGTTCAAAACTCATATTGAAGATCCTTGAATTGCTAAAGGAGCTTCAATACCAGAGGCAATAATTTTAACTCGCTGTTGACGGGTTAACTCTAAAACAGCCATAAATGTAACAACCATTCCCATGCGACCTTGCAGAGGATTGAGTAATTCTTTAAAACTTAACACGTCACCAGACTCTAATTTCTCTTCAATATATGCAATGCGTTCTTCGAGTAATACAGGCTCTTGAGCTACAACATGAACAACAGGTTCTGGGCGGTTAAATATACAGAACAATGCATCATGTAATGCTGAAATATCATAGCCTTCGTAAACAGGAGCGATATGACCTAAGCTCACATTTGCATTGAATGTATCACGCTCAAGAATTGGCATTTGACCTAAACGTTCTGCCGCTTGCTTAATGCGTAGATAGGTTTCAAGTCGATCAATCAGGTCCTGCTTGGGATCTTTTTCAATACTGATCGTTGTTGGCTTTGGTAAAAGTAGACGCGACTTTAAATCAGCTAATAAGGCTGCCATCACCATATAATCAGCGGTTAGCTCAATATTTAAGGATTTCATGCTATCCATATAGGTTAAATATTGACTTGCTATAGGAGCAATATCGACTTGAATTAAATCAAAACCGTTTTTTTGAATCAGATAAATTAAAAAATCTAGCGGACCTTCAAACTGTTCGAGCAAAATCTCAAATGCAGCAGGAGGAATATAGAGATCTTCAGGAATCTTGTCATGCCACTCATCTAAAACACGGATGTGTGGAGCGTCTTCCATGGATTGATGAAGTGATTGATTCATTACGATTATAAGCCACGCGAATTTTCAAAAGCATGAGACTTGTTATTCAAGTCAAAGAGAGCTGTAAATAGAAGAACAGCAGATAGTGGCGATCATTCTAAATGAATTGTGCCTTTTAATAAATTAATTAACGACTAAAGTGTAAAAAAAATCCAAAATAAATAAAGAGTATTTTCTTGAGTGATAATACTTTTTTTAAAACTGTTGGTGAAAATTGTAAGTGCTTATTCAAAAGCACTTACATCTCCAATACCACGGCGGATAATTTCAGGATGTTCACCTGATAAGTCGACAATACTTGTGCTTGTTAAAGTACCGAAACCACCATCAATAAATACATCAATTCGCTTATCTAACTGATTTTCAATATCGTATGGATCATCGAGTGGGTCTTCTTGGCCTGGTAAAATTAATGTACTGGTGAGTAGAGGTTCACCAAGTTCTTTTAATAAAGCCTGACAAATTGGGTTGCTTGGAATACGTAAACCAATGGTTTTCTTTTTAGGATGCATTAACCTACGCGGAACTTCACTGGTTGCCGGTAAAATAAAAGTCGTAATGGCTGGGGTGTTCGCTTTCAATAGCCGATAAGTTGCATTATCAACTTTTGCATAAGTTGCAATATCAGATAAATCACAGCACATAATTGCATATTGGTGCTTTGGCCCTAAACCGCGAATCTGCGCAATACGTTCCATAGCATTTTTATTACCGATCTGACAGCCAATTGCATAGGCAGCATCGGTAGGGTAAACCACAACATCTCCGGCACGAATGCGTTCAACCGCTTGGCTAATGAGGCGTTGCTGTGGATTTTCAGGATGTACATGTAAATGCATCATATTTTAGAGACTCCATCACGCCAGTGTTAAAATAATTATTAGGCTTTTTAAATAACCTATGCAAGTGATTAACGTGGTTTTTTTGTCAATTAATCAAGGAGTTCACGTTTAAATTCATTTGATTGTAATGCTATGCCTGAACGTGTACATTGGCAAATAAAACCAATAAATGCTGCTGCATCACGCGGTAACTTGGCTTCACCTGAAAAATAACGTTGTACTTGAGCATAAACATTATCTTTAAATATTTTGCCATCTCCGCCATCACCTGTCAGGTTATCAAGCGAGACTCTAAACTTTCTACCAAAAGACTGCGCAAATAACCATTCAATTGCCTGCGGCTTAATTTCTACTTGTTCAAATAGACTTTGTTGTTCTTGCGTACGGCCATCGGGAGCGTACCAATATCCTAGATCGGGTAATAGGCGGCGTTTTTCGCCAGCAATTGACCAATGACTGATTTCATGTAACGCGCTGTTCAAAAAACCGTGGGCGAATTGGATTTTAGCCGGACCCTGATTTGTTGCTGGGAAATATTCTGGTTCAAAATCTCCACGAACTAATGTCACATTATGGTGGGAAAACCAGTGATTAAAGTGTAAAATAAGCCAATCGACTTGCTCAGACTCCGATTTTGAGCTTGACCATGGTGAGAGTTGCACTATGTCAGGTACAAGCGTGTTCTGATGAGTTGAATGGGTGCAAACGAGTAATGAAGTGTTAACTTCAGGTTGCGGCTGCAACAGGTGCATTGCTTAATTTACCCCGAGTTCTGTCTAAAGAAGTGCAAAATTGTATCTTAATCTTTGACAGAGTACCGATGAATTTGTAGAATTGCCGCCTTAATTATGTCAGCAAATACCTTTCCGGCACAGATTGAGCCGTTTAAATGGGCTGAACAAGGCTTTACATGGTCAGGTCAACTGTCCTTGTCTCGCTTTGCTCGTATCGCTCGTGAAGCTGTTGGATCAATTGATAATCAATTGGTCAACATAGACTGTAAGCTATCAATGGATGCATATCATCGCATTGTGTGGATGGATGGTCATATAGACACGATAGTTTTAATGGAGTGCCAACGTTGTTTGGAACCTGTTGAAATACCTCTTGTCTTAGACTTTCATATTGCATTAATAGATGATGAGTCACTGATAGAGCGCTTGGATGAGGATGCTGATTTCATCGTTTTAGGTGAAAGTGAGTCTTCGACGAAAGGCGATTATGATACGCCTGCCTCGATTAACTTGCTCGCATTACTAGAAGATGAACTGTTATTGTTGGTGCCTTTATCTCCCAAGCATGATGCTTGTGAAAATAAACATCAACCTACCGTTCAAGATGTTGTTGAAGAAAAACGGGATAATCCGTTTGATGTTTTGGCAGGTTTGAAGGGTAAACTTAACTCATAATTTGTGATATAATTGTGAGATAAGACAACTGAATTTGTTCTGATCCATTTTTTCGATCTTTGTAAGGAGCCATCATGGCCGTTCAGCAAAACCGTAAAAGTCGCTCTCGCCGTGACATGCGCCGTTCACATGACGCTTTAACCGAGAATGCATTAACAGTAGACCAAGCAACTGGTGAGACTCATCGTCGTCATCACGTTACTAAAGACGGTTTCTACCGTGGTCGTCAATTATTCGCTAAAGCAGCTGATGCTGAATAATTGTATGATATGCATTAAGCGTGATGCTTAAGTATAGAAAAAATGGGAGCGAAAGCTCCCTTTTTTTGTTGTTTTTCGCAATTATAAAAATATAAATAACATGTTAAATTTCCGCTCCAGAAATGAGTGAAAACCCAAAAAAGGATTTCTTATGTCTGCTAAACGTCTTGAACAAGTAGCTTTAGCCACAAAAACTGCGTTTGTGTTTCCTGGTCAAGGTTCACAAAAAGTCGGTATGCTTGCTGAACTAGCAGAACAGTTTAGTGGGGTTGGGCAAACCTTTGCTGAAGCTTCGGATGCACTTGGATTCGATCTGTGGCATATTGCGCAAAGTGGCGAAGGCCTCAACCAAACAGAAAATACCCAACCTGTGTTATTAACTGCCAGTATCGCTCTATGGCGTGTATGGCTTGATTTAGGTGGTCTGGCACCTAAGTACCTTGCAGGACATTCTCTAGGTGAATACAGCGCTTTAGTTGCTGCAGGATCTATGAGCTTGGCAGATGCAGTGAAACTCGTGAATTTGCGTGGCAAACTCATGCAAAGCGCTGTTCCTCAAGGGCAAGGAGCTATGGCTGCAATCCTTGGTTTGGCTGATGAAAAAGTGGTTGAACTTTGCCAAATCGTGAATGCAGAAGGTCAAGGCTCAGTAGAAGCTGCAAACTATAATTCACAAGGCCAAGTCGTAATTGCTGGAAGTACAGCATCTGTACAACAAGTAATGGCTTTGGCAAAAGAGCAGTCTGCTAAGGCAATTGCTTTACCTGTGTCAGTTCCTTCGCATTGTTCATTGATGAAACCTGCTGCTGAAAAATTTGCAGAAGCTTTGGAACAAACTGCCATTGAGCTGCCTACCATACCTGTAATACAAAATGTCAACGCGGGAATAGCTACCGATGTTGCTCAATTGCGTCAGGCATTAACTGCTCAATTGTACCAATCTGTACAATGGACAGACACGATGCAGTTTTTACAGGATGAAGGTATTCACTACGTTGTTGAGTGTGGACCTGGTACAGTATTGAGTAATCTCGCGAAGCGTTTACCAAATATAGAAAAAGCTTTTGCTATCGATAGCAAGAGTAAAATAGAAGATGCCCTAAATGCTGTTTTAGTGGCAGAAGGAAAAATTGCATGACACAAGAACGCAAAGTTGCATTAGTAACGGGCGCGAGTCGGGGCATTGGCGCTGCTATTGCCCAGCAACTTATTCAAGACGGTTATTTTGTTGTAGGTACTGCGACATCTGAATCTGGTGCACAAAAGCTAAGTGAAAGCTTTGGTGAGCAAGGGGCAGGTTTAGCTCTCGATGTGCGTAATCTCGATGAGATTGAAGCAGTCGTTTCTCATATTGAACAAAACTATGGCCCTGTGCTTATTTTGGTTAATAATGCGGGTATCACGAAAGACAATTTATTGCTACGCATGTCAGAAGATGATTGGGATGACATTCTCAATATTCACCTTAAAGCCGTATATCGTTTATCTAAACGTGTGCTTAAAGGTATGACAAAAGCGCGCTTTGGCCGCATTATTAATATTAGTTCTGTTGTTGCGCACTTTGCAAACCCAGGTCAAGCGAACTACTCTGCTGCAAAAGCAGGTATTGAAGCGTTTAGCCGCAGTCTTGCAAAAGAAATGGGTAGCCGCCAAATCACTGTGAACAGTGTGGCACCAGGTTTCATTGCAACAGAAATGACAGATGCACTTAGTGAAGACATTCGCAAAAAAATGAGTGATCAAGTGGCTTTAAATCGCTTAGGTGAGCCACAAGATATCGCAAATGCGGTGAGTTTCCTTGCAAGTGATAAAGCAGGTTACATTACCGGTACGGTATTACATGTAAATGGTGGTTTATACATGGCCTAAGGCTGATGTATAAACTTTTAAATTTTTTTATATTCAATTAAACTAGTGGCAAATCAAACGCCACGAGCAATGAGGAGAATTCCTGTGAGCGATATCGAACTACGCGTTAAACAAGCAGTTGCAGAACAACTTGGTCTTAAAGCTGAAGAGATTAAAAACGAAGCATCTTTTATGGATGACTTAGGTGCTGACTCTTTAGATCTAGTTGAACTTGTAATGTCTTTCGAAAACGACTTCGACATCACTATCCCTGATGAAGATTCTAACGAAATCACTACAGTTCAATCTGCAATTGACTATGTAACTAAAAAACTTGGTTAATTCGCATATTGCTGAATAAAAAGAAGGCCACCGTAAGGTGGCTTTTTTTATTTGAGCAAAATAAAAGAAGAGATACATATTTTTACAAGATCAACCTCAATTGATAGCAGAGGTGTCTCTTTTTTCACGTATAACAATAAGGGTCAGTTTAATGACTTTATTATAAACAAGAATATGAGGACTAAAAGATGGGTCTTTTTGATTTTGTAAAAGGTATTGGTAAGAAAAATACCGCACCAGCAGAACCACAACCAGCTCCAGCAACACCAGCAGAACCTTCTGCACAAGAAATCGCAAATAAATTATTAGGTTTAATTAAAAGCTTAGGTTTAGGGGTAGAAGGCTTATCTGTAACCTATAATGGTTCAACTGATACTGCGACTATTAATGGTCAAGTACAAAGCCAAGCAGATAAAGAAAAAATTATTCTTATTGTTGGGAATATTGATCATGTGGCACATGTAGATGATCAAATGACTGTTGCAACTCCTGAACCAGAAAGCAAATTTTATACAGTGAAATCTGGTGATAACCTTTCAAAAATTGCTAAAGAATTTTACGGTGATGCAAATCAGTATCCAAAAATCTTTGAAGCAAATAAACCAATGTTAAAAGATCCAGATGAGATTTTCCCTGGTCAGGTTTTACGTATTCCTCAATAATTGAGGGTAATAAAAAAGGCGCTTTTAGCGCCTTTTTTCTTTTTTAAAATCTTTTTGGTATTTTTTGCCCATTTGGTACTGGAGTGTCGGCGTTCTTTAAAACACCAAATAACCATGTTTCAGCATGCTGAACTGCAATTTTTAAAGAATCACTTAAAGCTAAACGACCAGCAATAAAACTAGCTAAAGAACAACCTGAACCGTGATACTCACCATCTAAGCGTGGGCAACTGCTGCTCGCCGCAAGTTCACCATTAATATATAAACTATTTTTTATATGATCTGGTGTATCTTCGTGTCCACCTTTAACTAATACAGCTTTAGCACCCATTTCGAAAAGTTTTTTGGTTGCTTGTTCTAAGTCAGCAATGCCTGTTAGAGCACGTAATTCGACTGTATTGGGAGTAATAATAGTGGCTAGGGGAATAAGCTCAACAAATGCTTTAACGAGAGTCGCTTGATCACCTAAAGAACCACCACTATTTGCGACCAAAACAGGGTCAAGTACATATTGATAGTCTGGATGTGCGCGAAGAAACTCAGCTAGAGCAGCAATATTATCTGTAGTGCCGAGCATGCCTGACTTAACGCATTTAATTGGTAAATCACCTACAACGGCATTTGCTTGAGCTAATAATAGTTCTTTTGAGGTTGCTTCGAAGCCGAATACTTGTTGTGAGTTTTGAATGGTGAGGGCTGTACATGCAATTGCTGCATGAGCACCACTTTGTCCAATCGCTTCAATATCAGCTTGTAAACCTGCACCACCTGAAGGGTCTAAACCCGAGAAACAAAGTACGGTTGGACGCACGGTTATTTCCTTTTCAATTTAAATTTACGTTAGTATAAGAGAGTTTGATTAAACTCTCGACCAATTGAATTAAATACTTTACTGGGTTAGTGATTGAATGGCTATAAAACATATTTTGATTGATTTAGATGGAACTCTAACAGACCCAAAAGTTGGTATCCATACTTCAATTCGCTATGCAATGGATAAACTGGGATATCCTTTAGCTGTCGATTTAAATATTGACTGGACAATTGGCCCCCCGTTAAAAGCGTCATTAGCAAAACTGTTAGCTACTCAAGATGATGCTTTGGCTGAGCAAGCATTACTTGCTTATCGTGAGCGCTTTTCAGTTACGGGCTTATTTGAGAATGAAGTATATCCATCAGTTGCCCAAACGCTTAATGCATTAAAAGAAGAAGGTTATCGTTTATTTGTTGCCACTGCTAAACCAACGATTTATGCAAAACGTATCTTGGATCATTTTGACTTAAGCCAATATTTTGTACATATTTATGGTAGTGAGTTAACAGGCGAGCGGACTAATAAAGCTGAACTCATTCATTATATTCTTGAACATGAGCAACTAAATCCTGAAGAATGTTTAATGGTGGGTGATCGCCAATACGATATTTTGGGTGCTCGCCATAATGGTATTGAAGCAGTTGCAGTGACTTATGGTTATGGAACACCAGAGGAACTTGAACAAGCACAGCCTAAAGCAACGATTGCGCAATTTTCTGAACTTTTGGACTATGTTGAAGAGCAGGCAGCACAAAAGAAAGTATCTTAAATATTATTAAATTTTAATTTAAAGGTTTGGCTTTGATATAAAGCCAAACCTTTTTTCATTTAAATACCGTGTTGTTGGCGGTATTGAACAAGTTCTTCAATTGTAATCACAGTTAGGTGATGAGTTTGAGCATATGCCAAAACTTGAATGCCAGATGCCATAGTGCCATCTGGATTGGTTAATTCACATAACACGCCAGCAGGTTTAAGCCCAGCCAGTCTTGCTAGATCAATTGTTCCCTCGGTATGACCTCGACGAGTAAGTACTCCACCATTACGGGCACGTAAAGGAAAAACATGGCCCGGACGGTTAAGATCACTTGGGACAACACCATCTTTAATTGCAGTTTGAATGGTAGTCACACGGTCTTTAGCAGAAACACCTGTGGTAACACCTTGAGCTGCTTCAATAGTGACTGTAAAAGCAGTATGGAACTGGCTTGAGTTGTGAGAAACCATTGGGGGAAGTTCTAGATGATCTGCTAGCTCTTCTGTAAGGCATAAACATACGATACCCGAACCATCACGAATCATACGTGCCATTGTTTCTACTGTTAAAGTTTCGGCTGCAACAATTAAATCTGCTTCATTTTCGCGATCGAAGTCATCCATAACCAAGACTGGTTTGCCTTGACGGATATCTTCTAATGCTTGTTGAATACGTTGTTCAGCAGGAGAGAGGGCTGAGAAAAAAAGTTCTGGTTGAATTAAGCTAGACATAATGAAACGCTCTCGTAAAAATACGGTTGAACATTTCAGGACTGATGTAAAAACAGGCTGGCACTGAAATAAAACGGATTTATCCCAGTTCGTCGTCTTCTTTCATCCGGACTATACCGTCGGCTTTGGAGTTTCACCAAATCTGCTCAAATTACACAATTTAAGCTCGTGGGCTTGTTAATCTAATCATAAAAATTAACTTTACCACCGGTGGGGAATTACACCCCGCCCTGAAGCGATGGGTTTTATTATAGCGCGCTTGATAAAATTGGCTAGATGCATTTGTAGAATGCTAAGTTTCTTTATGAATAAGTATTTTCATAAACAGAATTAGGCTTTTTAACAAGAGCTTACTTGTTGATATGAAAATGGAATGCTATGTTTTTTATAGAAAATTATAAATAAAATAGGTGTTTCATGCAGATAAGAGACGATTATCCCCTTAGGAATACTTTATTTATTCAGCATCTCCATATTTTCAGTTATGTATTTATGGCGGTCGGTATTCTTTATTTAATTGCTGCTAACTGGTTAATGCTTCCAGACAGTATTCAGCTAGCCATCCCACCACTTATATTACTTGTGATAGCATGGTTCAGCGTAAAAGATACCTTAAGTGAAGGAGTTAGGCAGACTTTACATGGTGTTTGCGGTTTGATGGTAGGCTTAAGTTTGGCTGTAATCGGGCAGGTTTATCAAACTGGTGCAGACAGTTATCTGCTTTTCTTAATTTGGACATTACTTTTACTACCGTGGTTATATCGACCGAATATTGGAATCTTTGCTTTAATTTGTATTACCAGTCAGCTCACACTTTTTTTATTTTTTAAGCAGACTTTTTGGTCAGAAAAATTTCCTTATTTATATTTATTTGCTCTAAATTTATTAAGCCTTATCGAGTTTTGGATATGTATAAAGAGATATCCTGCTTTACGTTTCGTCTTTATTGCTTGGTTTGCAGTTATTTCGATAACGGGAATGATCCAGTTTTTATCAAGTGAACATATTCCTTACCTGATCTCTGCTTTCTTTGCTGGAATAATCGCTTTTTATTATTTTTTCAAAAAAGACGATCAGCTATGTGCTAGTTTAATGGCTGCCGTTCTCGGTGTGACCGCAACAATATGGCTTGTAGATGGCATTAATAACTTATTTAAAGATTCTAATGAGTTCATCTTTTTATTAATTGCGGGCATTATTTTTATTTGGTTTGCATTAATTAGTTATTTTCTAATAAAAATCTTTCGTCAAAGCCGCTTTTATGTAATTCCTTTAGCAATTGGTGCTTGGCTTGCAGGTCTGGCACTTGCTGCTTTTACACTAGTATTTTGGGAAGCTGTTTCTTTAGTTATAGGGGCTATTTTTGTTTGTATAGCCGCTATTTTATTGAAAAAAACCCAACATCACTTCATTCGCCAATTTGCCTATTGTTTATTTATTAGTGGGCAGACCGCTTTTTTATTTCATCTTGGTTCAGAAACAGATCAAATTCTATGGGTTTTAATTGCACAGATTTTTATTCTATTTGTGAGTTATTTCCTTAAACCGCACTGGTTCTTCATTTTAATTCAAATGCTCGCTACATATGGCATAGCTTTTATCTATTTGTTGCAACTAGACCATTTATTGTGGTCAATACATTCTACTCAGATCTATTTAAATTTAACTTTGCTCAGCTACTTGGTTTTTAGCTTGGTACTCTTGCCTAAGAGTGGACCAATAGCTCTATATGAGCGTAGTATTTTGTTATGTGTACTTGCAGTAATTTTGGTAGCTTCTTTCTTTGATGCTTTTGTGGGTTTAGTTCCAGAAATCTCGATAGATCAGCAGATATGGATTTTATATTTACTGCCTAGTATCTGGTTGTTGTGCTTTAGTATTTTTCATTTATATAGACAACTTCAGGGAATCACTTTTTTCGCCTTTTTAATTTTTGGTGCGTTACTTATTGCATTGGGATATTTTGAAATTTTCATTCTGCTTATTATTTTAACGTGGGCATTAAAAAAGCAAGATTATATTGTTTATGGAGTTAGCTTAGCTGTATTTGTTTTAGTGTTCTGGCAGCTCTATTACAACTTACAAGTAACTTTTCTAGCCAAGAGTGCATCAATTTTTATTTCTGGCATTGTATTGTTGGCTTTATATTGGTTACTTCACCATGAAAATCAACGCAATTTGATTGAAGGAGAAAAATAATGAAGAAGTATTTTTCTCTTATTCTTGCACTAGTCACTATCTTGTTTTTTGCCGGATTAGTGGCGAAAAACGAATGGCATCTGCATCATAGTAAAAGTATTTTTATTGAACTCAGGCCTGTTGATCCTCGTTCAATTTTACAAGGTGACTATATGGCACTGGCTTATGAATTAAATTTACAATCTCTTAAAGCTCTTGCAGGAAGTGAGAGTGATGCTCTAGATCAGGTGATTTTTAATCGTTCATCTGTTCCAGCAAAAGTTATTTTGGATTCACAAAATCGTGTAGTTCGTACAGTTTTAGATATCAATAATTCATTTGCTGGACAAAGATTAATTTTAAAAAATCCTGAAAATCGTTTACAGGCTTTATATCCCGCTTCACGAAGTTTCTTGTTTGCCGAAGGTTTAGCTCAATGCTATGAGAAAGCAAAATATGCTGAATTTAAGGTAAATACAAAAGGAGAGGCGATTCTGTTTGATTTACGAGGAGAGGGGCTTCAACCATTGAATTGCAAACAGCAAAAGAATTGGTGGGAAGGAACTATTTAGGATTTATAAAATTATAAAAGCCCGTTAATGCGGGCTTTTTTTATTCTTAGAATAAATTAGGCAACTTGAACAGGAATACAATTCGCTGTGTGATTGACTGTATTATTGGGGTTTGCATAGACCAAACGTGGTTTATGAATATTTGCTTCAGCTTCAGTAAAATCACCAAATGTAGCAATAATGACTAAATCACCAACGTCTGCCTGATGTGCAGCACCGCCGTTTACTGAAATAATTCCAGAGTTATCTTCACCACGAATCGCATAGGTCGTGAAGCGTTTGCCATTGGTTACATTCCAAACATGAATTTCTTCATATTCACGAATACCAGCTAAGTCCATCAATACGCCATCAATTGCACAAGAACCTTCATAGTGAAGTTCAGCATGTGTTACAACTGCACGGTGAATTTTGCATTTTAATAAACGAGATAGCATGGCTAGCGTCTCCTAAGTAGACCTAAGAAGATTAAGATCTTATGGTGAAATCTATATAGCTTTTGCGGTTGGCAAAGTGGCTGATGCGCATTTTGCTCTTAAAAAAGCAAGATAGCAAGCTTGATTGTTCAACAATTTATGTGGGTTTATATGCATTAATTTGATTCATGGCCTGTGGAACTTGACCTTGAACAAGTAGTTTCACTTTAGAAAGGGCATGATCAATTGCTGCATCCATCAGACTTTGTTCACTACTTGGTGCTTTACCAAGTACATGACCTGAAACTCTCTCTTTCGAGCCAGGGTGTCCGATACCAATACGTAAACGATGAAAATTTGGACCAATATGAGGGACAATATCACGTAAACCATTATGACCACCATGTCCTCCGCCTGTTTTTAGACGAATTACACCAGGGTTCATATCAAGTTCATCATGAGCAATCAAAATTGCTTCGGGAGCAATTTGATAAAATTTTGCAAATGGAACTACACTTTGTCCAGAACGGTTCATAAATGTAGTAGGTAGAAGTAGACGGACATCGTGTCCTTCTATATTACCACGTCCACTGATTCCGTGAAATTTCGGATCATTTTTTAATGTAATGCCATACTTATTAGCAAGTTGTTCGATGAACCAAAAACCTGCATTATGGCGGGTTTGGGCATATTCTGAACCAGGATTGCCCAAACCAACAATTAGCGAAATATTTGACACTAATCTACGCCTTTCAACACTTATGCGCGTTTAAAGTCAGCGTGCATAGGAGTGTTTTTCGCTGGGTGACGTTGTAACGCTTGGATTTTAACGTTTTCAACTTTGTCGCCCATTTGGATTTCTATAACTTCTTCAAAGAAAGCATTGTTTTCTAAAGCTTTTACAAGCTGACGAAGTTCTAAAGTAATAGCTACAGGCTCAGCATTTCCACCATAAATGATAGCTGGAATTAATGCTTCGTGACGAAGGCGGCGGCTCGCACCTTTCCCTTGTTTGTCTTCAGCACGCGCTTGAGCGTTTAATACGAAGTTTGCCATGAGTAAATCCTCATTAAAGTTTAAATGTACTAAACTTGCGACCAGTTTAGTGATAGAAAACCCCAGCCAAGGCCAGGGTTTATAAAAGCTGCGGTATTATAAACTATCGAACATCGCACTGATAGATTCTTCGTTATTAATACGACGAATCGTTTCAGCAACCATGCTAGCAACAGAAACCTGACGGATTTTGCCCAAGGTTAATGCTTCTTCAGAAAGAGGAATAGTGTCAGTGACAACTAATTCATCAATAACTGAATTACGTAAGTTTTCAATAGCCTTGCCAGAAAGTACAGGGTGAGTTGCGTATGCAACTACACGGCGTGCACCAAATTGCTTAAGCGCATCAGCTGCTTTACACAATGTACCGGCAGTATCAACCATGTCATCTACAATAACGCAATCACGATCTCGTACGTCACCAATTAAGTGCATAACTTGCGACTCATTGGCTTTTTGACGACGTTTATCAATAATTGCTAAATCGATGTCACCCATTTGTTTGGCAACGGCACGAGCACGTACTACGCCACCAACATCAGGAGAAACCACCATAAGGTTATCATGCTGCTGTTGACGTAAGTCAGCAAGCAAAGCAGGAGTACCATAGATGTTGTCGACTGGAATATCGAAGAAACCTTGAATTTGGTCAGCATGTAAGTCAATCATTACGACACGATCAATACCAACAGTGGTAAGCATGTCTGCAACAACTTTAGCTGTAATCGGTACACGTGCAGAACGTGGACGACGGTCTTGGCGAGCATAACCAAAATAAGGAATAACAGCGGTAATACGACCAGCACTTGCACGACGCAAAGCATCTGCCATAACCAAGATTTCCATAAGGTTATCATTGGTAGGGGCACAAGTAGGCTGAACGATAAATACGTCTTTACCACGAACATTTTCAGTAATTTCTACTGAAATTTCTCCATCAGAAAAGTGACCGACTGATGCAGCACCTAGAGGGATATGTAAGTGACTTACGACTTTTTGAGCGAACTGTGGATGAGCATTTCCACTAAAAACGACAAGATTGGGCATGAAGCACCCTTGGCGGTTGGTATGTAATTAAATAGATGGCAGGGGCGGCTGGATTCGAACCAACGGATGCCGAGATCAAAACCCGGTGCCTTACCACTTGGCGACGCCCCTAATGCGGCAGAACTTTAATATTTTTGCAATACAATGTCAAGATCAATCAACAAAAAGCATGGCAATTAAGTCTGTCTTTAAAATAAGAGAATGGCAGGGGCGGCTGGATTCGAACCAACGGATGCCGAGATCAAAACCCGGTGCCTTACCACTTGGCGACGCCCCTAA
>NZ_KB976986.1:1492772-2169544 GCF_000399665.1 Acinetobacter calcoaceticus ANC 3811 | reverse complement strand
TGGCAGGGGCGGCTGGATTCGAACCAACGGATGCCGAGATCAAAACCCGGTGCCTTACCACTTGGCGACGCCCCTAACATGTAACCTTAAAATGATTAAGAGGAGATTCTTTTAAACTATTTACCAAGTAAGATTTACATGGTGAATGGTTAAGAATTTCATCAATATTCATTTCATTCGTTACTTCAATAAAAACACAAGCACCTGTACCTGTAAGCTTTGCTTGACCAAACTGATCTAAATATCGCATTGCTTCTTCTACTTCAGGGTATAACTGCCGAGCTAATGGCTCAAAGTTATTTCCAAAATTAGAAGGTTCTAACTGATAGGCGCAAAATTTAGTGGTCTTAGAGTCTCTTGTCAATGTTTTTTGTGAAAAAAGCAATTGAGTGCTGATAAAACAATCAGGTTTTAAAATAATGAACTGTTTTTGATCTAAGTCTATGAATGATAAATGTTCACCTATACCTTCAGCCCATGCATTTTTACCATAAATAAAAATAGGAACATCGGCACCCAGCCTCACACCATAGTCCGCAAGTTGTTCCTGATTTAATCCACATTCCCATAATTGATTTAACACAATTAGGGTTGTGGTAGCATTGGATGAACCTCCGCCCAGACCTGCACCCATTGGAATATTTTTTTCAATTTTGATGTGTAGACCGCAGAATTTTTTTGCATGCGGTCTTAGAATTTGAGCAGCCCGATAAATCAGGTTGTCTTCAGGCTGGACTTCACTCAATCCATCAATTTCGATGTGTTCATCCAAAGTCGGTGTAAATGTCATCCAGTCATATAAATCAATAAGTTGGAAAATGGTTTGTAACTCATGATAACCATTTTCGCGTCGGCCTGTAATATGTAAAAACAGGTTGAGTTTAGCTGGAGAAGGAACTCGAATCATAGATTTATATAATTAGATTTAGCGGTTTTGGATGGCCATTGTAATACGGTTTTCTTTATCTTCAGCAAGAGCTTGCTTTAAAACTAGCTTGTTTGGCAAAGTTTGTTCGCCATCATAGCTGAAATTAACCGTCCAGCCATCTTCAATGAGTTGGTTTACACGATTTTCATTATCTTTACTGATCTGAGCATTTAAGGTTGCAGGTTTGGCCAAAATCCAGCTCGTTAAATGAGTGATTGGTGCTTGCCAACCCGTTGCACGCTCTAAAAGTTCTTCTGGAGAGGCAGCAGTAATTAATCCAGTTTTTGAACTATTTAACTTCACTTCACCAGGTTTACCCTGGATTTGAGTTTTTCCTACACCTAAAATACCGCTTAATTCAATATCAAAATTATCTTGTTGTTGAACCCATGTGAAAAAAGCACTGCCAGTTTGCTGTGGTGTGCGAACCCCGATTTTACCTTGTAAATTGAAGTGTTTTTCATCTTGAACTTGTTGGGTAACCGCTGGTTTAGGTTGAGTAAAATGCTGACAACCGGTTAGAAATAATACACTTGACCCACAGATCGCTGTGCACAGTTGGGCAAATTTGCTCATATATTTAACTCTTTTTTGCAGATGTAGGTAAAATTAACGCATCAAGCTGTTGTAATTGTGGATCATTGGCATGTTTTTGTTTCAGTTGTTGTAACACAGCGCTAAATTGAGTTAATGATCCTTGCATATACAATGCTTTAGCATAACGAACGCCAATATTTATATTGTGGCTAAGTTCATAAGCTTTGCCCAACGCCTCTGCCGCAGCTTCATAATCATTCTGTAAAAATGCAATATAACCAAGCGTATCAAGAATTGAGGCTTGTTCTGGCGCATATTCTAAGGCTTGCTCTGCATATTGACGCGCTTCTTTTAACCTACGGTTTTGCAGGGCTAGTGTATAAGCATATGCATTGAGGTAAGTTGGACTGTTAGGCTCAAGTTGTAATAATTGCTTTAATGTTTTGTCGAGTTTATCGCGGTCAGTATATGGATCAAGTAATAAAACTTCTGCGTAAATGAGTTCCGGATCATCTGGTAAATTCTTTATCGCCTCATCTAATAAATTTAATGCAGCTTTTTTATTGCCCATTTTCTTTAAGATTTCAGCTTGAGCTTGATATAAGAAACTTGCATGTTGAGGATAATTTACGCGTTCTTGAGTAAGGAACCGTAAAGCATCATGTAAATTTTCTTGTTTATCATATATTGCAATCAGATTGCGTCTGGAAACAACGTATAAACTGCCATCAACTAAACGATAGTATGCTTTTGCGGTTTCATAATGCTGTTTGCGTTCTGCATTAATGGCTAAATAGTAATAGGCTTCATTTTGATATTTTGCAGAGTTTCGTAGGTCAACAAGATATTGTTCTGCTTTGTCATATTGCTTTAAATCAATACTGGTTAAGCCTGCAATAAACAATGCTTCTTCAGCTTTAGGATTGGCTTCTATAACGTTTTCGAGCTTTTCTAAAGCCAGTTGAGATTGATTCAGTTGTATAAGATAGCGAATTTCAGCTAAACGAATGTCTAAATTTTTCTTATATTTACGACTGGATTTTGCATACCATTTAAGCGCACCTTCTTGATCGCTAAGAGCAATGAGTAGGTTTGCTTTCATTAAAATAAAGCTCGTCACTTTAGGACGTCGGCGTAATGCTTTGTTAATGTTGGTTAGAGCAGATTCTAATTGGCCATTTTGGGCTTCTAAGTTGGCGATGAGCGCTAAAATAGAAGGGTTATCTTTTTCTGCACTAGAACGTAAAGCTGTTAATAATACATCTCGATCTTGAGCATTTTCTGGGGCGATACTCGCTAAAATTTGTTCTAAATCAGCAGTTGGATCTATTTTTAAAATTTTATCTAATGTTTCAGCGGCAAGCTGGTATTCATGTGTTTTTAAAGCGATATGTGACAAATAAAATAAAGCAGGGACATCTTTGGGTTCTTGGGCTACCCAATGTGTAGCAATGTTTAAAGCAGCTTGAAAATCATTATATTCAAGAGCAACGTCTAAAGCCCGCTGTTTAATTGAAGTAGAGTTACTTTTAATTGCGAGGACTGTGTAATTGTGCAAAGCGTTAGGAATATCATCATAAGCCAGAGCAAATTCAGCGACCATAGTTTGCTCTAATGCCTGATCAAAAGAATGCACGGCATAGGTCTCTTGCACAGGACGTGCATAGACATGCGAGGACATGCTACCTAACAATAAGAATGTGGTAGAATACTGTCTTATCGAAGCACCGTTAAAATTAATACGGCTATTCATTTGACGCAATTTTTATTGATCCAAAGTAATGCTTTTTATGACACCGATGTTGCACAATAGCATAAATTTAGCGAAATGATGATCTGATATGTCTTTCTTTGCATTGGGTGTCAACCATCAAACAGCTTCTGTCGAACTCCGCGAAAAAATTGCTTTCAATGCAGAGCGATTAAGTCGTTTGTTTGCCGAACAAAAACATCATCAAAACTTAAAGGATTTGGTGGTCGTTTCGACGTGTAACCGCACAGAAGTGTATGCCATGGCGGAAAATGCCGAAAGCCTTCTGAAATGGTTAGCCGATGCCAATAATATTGATGTACAGCACTTAATTCATCATGTTTATCGTTACGAGAACACGCAGGCAATTACACATTTAATGCGAGTGGCGAGTGGTCTAGACTCTCTCATGCTAGGTGAGCCACAAATTTTAGGGCAGGTTAAAAGTGCTTTAGCATTGTCTAAAGAAGCTCAAACCGTCTCTCCTGAATTAAACAGTGTTTTTGAATATGCTTTTTATGCAGCTAAACGTGTACGTTCCGAAACGGCGGTGGGTAGTCATGCAGTTTCGATGGGGTATGCGGTTGCACAATTAGCTTTACAGGTCTTTAGTAAGCCAGAAAAACTTACAGTAATGGTTGTTGCTGCGGGTGAAATGAATAGTTTGGTTGCTAAACATTTGGCTGAAATGGGCGTCGCTAAAATTATTATTTGTAATCGTAGCCGTGAGCGTGCTGACCAATTGGCTCAAGAGATTTCACATCAAGTTGAAGTTGAAATTATTGATTTTGCAGCATTGGCTGAAAATTTGTATCGTGCTGATGTTGTGTCGAGTTGTACTGGGAGTTTATATCAAGTTATTGCTTATCCAGATGTTAAGGCTGCGTTAAAGAAACGTCGCTATCAACAAATGTTAATGGTTGATTTAGCAGTGCCTCGTGATATAGATCCTAAAGTTGAAGCACTTGATGGCGTCTATTTGTATGGTGTTGATGATTTACAAAGCGTGATCGATGAGAACCTTGCTCAACGACGCCAGGCTGCTGTTGAAGCAGAAGTCATGGTTAATCAGTTAGCTACCCAGCTAATTACTCATCAAAAAGTTAAAGAGGCTGGCAGTACAATTCACGCTTACCGCCAACATAGTGAAGAAATTAGCCAACAAGAGCTTACGCATGCATTAGAGGCTTTGCATCATGGTGAAAATGCTGAACAAGTATTGCAGCAATTCGCGCATCGTTTGACGCAAAAGCTGATGCATCCGACATCTATTTTGCTACGTGAAGCTGCCAAGGCAGAAAATCCTGATTATTTAGAATGGCTACAACAGCATTTACAGGATGTGTTTGATCATGAGCGTAAGCCAAAACATTAAGACAGCAATCTTAAGCTAATTTGTTTTGTTAGTTCATTGAGTTGTTGTCTTAGATTTCTTGATTCAATCAGTGAAATTGGCGACTTAAGCTTTTGACGTAAGTATCTTTCTTTTAGGCCTAAAGCATATTCTTGAGCTAACTTGTCAGCCACTTCAGGTGCCTGTGTTAATGCCTGTATATTGGTTCTTTGCATAATATCGGCAATTTCATGACAATAACTACTACAAGCACCAAGCACATAATAAGTTGCTAACTCTTGATCATCTGGTAAGTCATCAAAAATACGATTTAAAATAGCCAGAACTTTTGCCAACAATTCATCTTGCTGAATATAGGCACGTAACCCTTCAAAATGAATATAAAGAAAAGGGTGATTCATTAAAATCGCGATCGCGAAGTCTTCATCTTTAGTGTGAATATTAAATGAGAGCGAGGCATCATGGCTGATTTGTGGTGTAAAACGTTTACCTAATCCGAGTTTTTCACGGAAAGATTGATTAAGTAAATAACGGAAAGAGCCCTGTTTGGGTAATAGTTCAGTCAGTTCTCTGAGTTCTCCCATGACTAAGCTTTTGCCTTCTGGGGTGCTAATGTCGTGTTGACCCGTTAAATGGGCAAAGACAAAATCAGACAGAAGAGGGGCCTGTTGTAATAGCTTCTGGAAATTTTCAAGTCCTTCACGACGGATAAGAGAGTCAGGATCGTGGTCATTCGGTAGCACGAAAAATTTGAGTTCGCGCCCATCATTGAGAAGTGGTAAAGCAATTTCTAATGTTCTACGTGCTGCTTTTTGACCTGCAGCATCACCATCAAAAGCAATGGTAATACGGCTATTTTGTTTAAATAAAATATTAAGATGTTCTGTATTACTTGCAGTCCCTAAAGTTGCGACGGCACCTGTAATGCCATATTGCTGAAGCGCAATGACATCCATGTAGCCTTCAACCATTAACCAGTCGCTAGACTTAAGTTTTCTACCTTCATAAAGCCCATAAAGCAGCTGATTCTTATGAAATACTTCTGAGTCCGGAGAGTTGATGTATTTAGGTTTGATTTCATCATTTAAAGCACGTCCCCCAAAACCAACAACGCGACCTTTAGGGTCTCGAATCGGGAAAATAACGCGGTCACGTAATAAGTCAAAATCACGACCATTATCGCTTGAACGGATAAGTCCAAGTTGTTTTAAACCATCAATATCATAAGGAAAAGCTTTTTCTAAATGTTGCCAGTCTTCTGGAGCATAGCCCAAGCGCCAAAACTGAATAGTCTGATTAGTTAAGCCACGTTGTTTAAAGTAATTTTTTGCCTTTTGACTATTAGGTAATTGATGCTCATAGAACTGAGCAATATTTTCCAGTAAGTCATATAAATTACCTTCTTGAACTGGTTCATCAAAACTAAAAGGCTGCTCAAATTGAGCAAATGGGTCATCAAAAAACACAGGTTCAAGCGTGTTATAGTTTTCATCAGTTGGTTGTTGCGGAATTGGAGTTACAGGCTCTGCTGTATTTGCTTTAGCAACTGGTGCTTTCGTAACCTGGCGGGTATAAGACAGCTTTTTATTTTCAGTATTATCTTTAGGTAATTCGACTCCGGCGCTACTCGATAACTCCTTCATCACATCTATAAAATTTCGGTTATCAATATCCATGAGAAAACGGATCGCGTTACCGTTGGCCTGACACCCAAAGCAGTGATAATACTGCTTGTCACGATAGACATGGAACGATGGGGATTTTTCTTGATGAAAAGGGCAACAGCCGGAATATGTACGTCCCGTCTTTTTCAGTTTCACACGCTGACCAATCAAATCGACAATATCTGTGCGATCTAAAATTTGATCAATCGTATGTTGTGGAATTGCCATAATTCAAATAACCGTATTAAAACTGATGAGAGAGTGGGTCAGAATATTCTGACATGATGAGGCAAGATCTACACAATAAATATTTTAATATTTTATAAAAACAAACAGGCAAGTGGTATCACTTGCCTGTTTATTGGTGCTTTTTAAAATTTGTAACTTATTGAGCTGCGTCGTTAGTACCTTGTGTTGCATCATCTGATTGAGTATCAGTTGATCCATCTGTAGAACTAACAGCAGGGGCAACAGTTGTATTTTCTGCTGGTTGTGGCTCAGGTTTATCTAATAAACCGAAGCTTAAACGATTTGTCCAACTACGCTCTGACTTTGGAGCTTCAACAGTTGTTTTTTCTGGTTCTTCAGTTTCTTCTTTATTCGAATTACCAATTAAACCAAAGCTTACGCGATTGAGGAAACCACGTTTTGGAGCTTCTGCTTCAGCTGTGCTTTCTGGCGTTGCAGCCGTAGATTCACGACCAAAAATACCTAGAGTTGCACGGTTAATCCAGTTGCCTTCTTTACGCGCAGCACGCATGTTAACTGTGCCGTCTTTTTTCACCAAGTTAGGGTAATTAAGCTTTAAAACTTCAATATATTGTTGTGAAGTCGCTTTATCGCCTAATTGGTTATAGCTATATGCCAAAGTCGCTAATGCTTCTGGAACTTGAGGCGTTTGTGGATAGTGTTCAATTACCCATTGTGAACGTTCGGCAGCTGCGATCCAAGCTTTACGTTTAATGTTAAAGCGTGCAGCAGTCATTTCATTTTCAGCAAGCTCTTGTCCAATAAATTTCATGCGCTGAGCGGCATCAACTGAATATTGGCTACTTGGAAAACGACGAATTAAATCAACAAAATTCTGATAAGCAACTTTTAAATAACTCACATCACGGTGAGATTGTTGCAAAGATGTATAGCGCATCAAACTGTCGTAGTTTTGCTCCATATTCGCTACAGCACGAACATAGTACGCATAATCTACATTTGGATGTTGAGGATTTAAACGAATAAAACGTTCAGCTAAGGCAATCGTGCCTTCATAATCTTTTTGTTTAAATTTTGAATATAGAAGTTCAAGTTGTGCTTGTTGTGCGTATTGCCCAGTCGGATAATAAGTATCGATTGCCTCTAAAGACTTGGTCGCATCAAGATATTGACCGCGGTCAAGCGACTTTTGGGCCTTTTCAAAGTAAGCTTGTTCACTAGATTGGGGGCCACTATCGACCACTTCTTTTTTACTTGGATTGCTGCTACAGCCCACAAATGCAGACGCTAAACCTAAAGATAAGGCAAGCATCGTAATTTTATAACGTGGTAGCGACATAAAAACTCCTCTGTTATGTTGGGCAATGAGCTACAATTGCGCTATTAAACCACTTTTATCTCAATGATCAAATGACTTCAACACAATCTTCAAACACAAACTTATCTGAAACCGACTTCAATTTACTTGAAGATTCTGAGGATGCAGATAACCATACTTCTGATACAACTGCAACACGTTTATCGTTGCAAGTTCAGTTAGATGAAACCTATCTGGGACAACGCATCGATCAGGTTGCGGCCTTGGTGTGGAATGAGTTTTCACGTGAAAAGCTTAAACAATGGTTGAAGGATGGCCATCTGTTGGTGAATGGTAATATTGTCAAGCCTAAGAACCGTTGTGAAGGGACAGAGCTGCTTACACTCGAAGTTGAGCTTGAAGCTCAGACCACGAGTCAACCTGAAAATATTCCACTTAATATTGTCTATGAAGATGACGAAATTTTAGTCATTAACAAGCCAGTCGGTATGGTGGTACATCCAGGGGCGGGCAATAGTTCTGGAACTTTAGTGAATGCTTTGCTTTATCATTTCCCTAAATTGTCGGAACTTTCTCGCGCCGGTTTAGTACATCGTATTGATAAAGATACTAGCGGTTTGTTAGTTGTTGCCAAAAGCCTTGAAGCACAATTTTCTTTAAGTAAACAGTTGGCAAATAAATCGGTTTACCGCGTATACGACTTGGTTGTTTATGGCAATGTTATTGCTGGCGGTACGATTGATGAGCCTATCAAGCGTCATCCAGTTGACCGTGTGAAAATGGCGATTTTACCGGGCGGGCGTGATGCTGTGACCCATTACAATGTAAAAGAACGCTTTAAAGATTTTACTCGTGTACAAGCTCGTCTTGAAACAGGTCGAACTCATCAGATTCGTGTCCATTTTAGTTATATCGGTTATGGACTGATCGGTGATCAGATTTATATGAACCGTGTACGTGTACCAGCAGGGGCGTCTGAATTACTCATTGATACTTTGCGTGGTTTTAAACGCCAAGCATTGCATGCAGCTAAATTGGGTTTAAAACACCCTCGTACTGGTGAAGAAATGCTATTTGAAGCGCCGTGGCCTGAAGATTTTACACATTTAGTAAATGTATTACGTTCAGAAAACGCTGCATACTAAGGACGCGTATATGGAATTTGTTCAAGGTTTACCTCAAGGCGTATGTGTAGGACAGACACGTGTCCAACATCCTTTTGCATTAGCAACGGATCAACTTGAGTTGTCTGGCTTTAATCTGGCTTTACATGTCAACGATGAGGCACAACGTGTTCAGCAACATCGCATGATATTGCTAGATGAGTTTGCTAAGTTCGGTGTTAAAAAAATGACATGGATGACTCAAACACATAGTACGATTTGCCATACAGTAAATGAACAAATTCCTTTTAAGGCTTTAATTGGTGATGGTTTGGTCACTCAAACCAAAGGCCATGCTTTAATGATGATGACTGCTGATTGCTTACCTGTTGTGTTGGGTAATGCCGAGGGTACCGAAGTCGCAAACTTACATGCGGGTTGGCGTGGTTTAGCAGGTGGGATTGTTGAAAACACAGTTGCCGCTATGCATCGCCCTCCAGCTTGGGCATGGTTAGGAGCTGCGATTAGCCAACCTTGTTTTGAAATCGGGGCTGAAGTAAAGGCTGCTTTTTGTGATAAGTATCCTGAATTGGAAACAGCTTTTGTTGAGGGCGCAGCTCCAAATAAATTTCATGCAGATTTATATGCAATTGCACGTTTTATTTTGCAGAGTCTAGGTGTGAAGCAGGTTTTAGGTGGAGACCAATGTTCATATCAACAGAGCGATGAATATTTTTCTTATCGTCGTGATGCAAAGACTGGGCGTATGGCTACCTTTGTTTTTATCTAAGCTTCATAGATAACAGTAAATTCACTCTCTTATTTTGTAGTAATTAAACAAAGTAAGAGAGTTTTTATTTAGCTTAACGATATTAGGATTGTGAAGTGTATTCATACTCTTCGATTTCATATTTATAGATGTAGGTTTAGCAAGCGCTAATAAAATGATAAAATAGAAAAAATCGCTCAAAATTTTAATCTTATGTCTTTGCCTGAAAAACATCTCTCAATTGTTTACCACAGTCCATATGGTCATACCGCCAAGGTGGCCTCTGCTATTGCTGCTGGTGCAGAGGTGATGGGGGTGAAAGTACATTTAATGAATATTGAGCATATTGATTGGGATGCGCTTGATGCATCACAAGGTATTATTTTCGGATCACCTACTTACATGGGAAGTATGACTGCCGATTTTAAAAAATTTATGGACAGTACTTCTAAACGTTGGAAAGAACGTTTGTGGCAAGGCAAGCTTGCGGCTGGCTTTGCAAATTCGGGTGGATTAAGCGGCGATAAACTCGCGGTATTACAACAATTAAATATTTTTGCCATGCAGCATGGCATGCTTTGGTCAGGTTTACCTCTAATGACGACAGGGCATAGTGAAAAAGATTTAAACCGATTATCGAGTTGCTTGGGTTTGATGACCCAGTCAGATAATGCGCCTGTCGAAATTACTCCTCCACAAGGCGATTTAGATACAGCTAAATGGTTTGGTGAATATATTGCAGGTCTTTTATACAGATTAAACTAATGAACTTCACGACGTAAAAAAGCCTCTGAAAAGAGGCTTTTATTTTATTACTTATGAAATATACGAGCTTTATCACGTTGCCAGTCACGGTCTTTTTCAGTTGCACGTTTGTCATGAAGCTGTTTACCCTTCACAAGTGCAATCTCTAGTTTGACTAAATGACCCTTCCAGTAACACGCTAAAGGAACGCATGAGTAACCTTTCTGGTTAACTGCACCCATTAGGTGTTCAAGCTGACGTCGGGAGAGCAATAACTTACGGGTACGTGTTGCTTCAGGTACAACATGAGTCGAAGCTGATAATAAAGGCTGAATTTGTGAGCCAAGTAAAAATGCTTCGCCATTTTTGAAAATCACATAACTTTCAGTCAAAGTCATACGTCCAGCACGTAAGGATTTTACTTCCCAACCTTGAAGTGACATGCCTGCTTCAAATTTTTCTTCGATAAAATAATCATGACGGGCACGTTTGTTTTGTGCGATTGTTCCGCCATTGTGTTTTTTCACTACTGTTGCTTTCGCCATAATTCAAACTTCCACAATTATGCCTATTGTGCCGTAAACTGATGCTAAGGTGAAGTTTTTCCTGCACATGAATATTTCGCCTCATGTATAACTTTTGCTAAAATAGGTTCACAATATAATTAGAGTACTAGCGGATGTCTAAAACGCGTGTAATTTATCCTGGAACATTTGACCCCATCACGAATGGACACGTTGATTTAGTTACTAGAGCATCAAGAATGTTTGATGAGGTTGTAGTAGCAATTGCAATTGGACATCATAAAAACCCTTTGTTCAGTCTAGAAGAAAGAGTTGAACTGGCCCAAAGCTCATTAAGCCATCTATCAAATGTTGAATTTGTCGGCTTTGATGGTCTGCTGGTTAATTTTTTCAGAGAGCAAAAGGCAACAGCAGTACTTCGTGGTTTGAGAGCGGTTTCTGATTTTGAATATGAATTTCAACTTGCCAATATGAACCGTCAACTTGATCCACATTTTGAAGCGGTGTTTTTAACACCATCTGAGCAATATTCATTTATTTCTTCGACATTGATTCGGGAAATTGCTCGTTTAAAAGGGGATGTAACCAAGTTTGTTCCGCAAGCGGTGGTTGAGGCCTTTGAACGTAAACATCAACAAGGTTGGTAACGTGTCGTTATATATCACCGATGAATGCATAAACTGTGATGTTTGTGAACCAGTTTGCCCGAATGAAGCAATTTTCATGGGTGAAGTGATTTATGAAATTCATCCAGATTTGTGCACTGAATGCGTTGGTCATCATGATCAACCGCAATGCCAATTGTTTTGTCCTGTAGATTGTATTCCTAAAGATCCGCAGCATGAGGAAACTGAAGAACAGCTCTTCGACAAATATAAAAAATTAATTGCTCAAAAAAGCACGAGCAATTAGTAAATAAATTTGTTAATATGCGCCCCTGAAGTGAGCTGGATGGTCGCTGCTGTGGAGGTCTTCGTGACTGAAGCAGGGGAGGAAAGTCCGGGCTTCATAGGGCAGGGTGCCAGGTAACGCCTGGGCGGTGAAAGCCGACGGAAAGTGCAGCAGAGAGTAGACCGCCTCATTCGTGAGGTAAGGGTGAAAGGGTGCGGTAAGAGCGCACCGCGTGTCTGGTAACAGTTCACGGCATGGTAAACCCCACCAGAAGCAAGACCAAATAGGAATCCTGAGGTACGGCCCGTACTGGATTCGGGTAGGTCGCTTGAGCGTATGAGTGATTGTACGCCTAGAGGAATGACCATCCTCGACAGAACCCGGCTTATAGGCTCACTTCACCTAATTTATTTAAAAATTTTTCTTGACGTGCATTAAAGAAACTAAGATAATGCGCGCACAGTTTTCGGCTATGTAGCTCAGTTGGTTAGAGCACCGCACTCATAATGCGGGGGTCACAAGTTCAAGTCTCGTCATAGCCACCATTTTATAGACCACGCTCCTGCGTGGTCTTTTTTTATGCTCATTTCCCGATAAAGCGTAGTTCTAAAGATCGATTTTATAATAATGAGATGTTATTGGATTTTTGATTAATTTATTAATATTTAAAAATTTATTTCCATTAGCCGAAATAGGTAATAAACATATCTTAATTGCAGGTGGTATTGGTATTGCACCATTCTTGCCTCAAATGGATGAGCTTGCAGCACGTGGTACTGAGTTTGAATTACATTATGCCTACCGTTCACCTGAACATGCGGCTTTGTTAGATGAGTTAAAGCAGAAACATGTTGAGCATATGTTTAGTTATGTTGATTCAGAAGGTTGTGCATTAAATTTGGATGAATTGATTTCATCACAACCTAAGGGCTCACATGTCTATGGGCCGAAACCAATGATTGATGCTGTGATTGATTGTTGTAACAAGCACCGTTACCGCGATGAATATATCCACTGGGAACAATTTGCTTCAACAGTTCCTGAAGATGGTGAAGCATTTACTGTTGTACTTGCTAAGTCTAATCAGGAAATTGAAGTACAAAGTAATCAGACAATTTTACAAGCCATTGAAACATTAAATATTGATGTGGAATGTTTATGCAGAGAAGGGGTTTGCGGTACATGTGAAACGGCTATTTTAGAAGGTGAGGCCGAACATTTCGATCAATACTTAAGTGATGCAGAAAAGGCTTCACAAAAGAGCATGATGATTTGTGTATCAAGAGCAAAAGGAAAAAAACTAGTATTAAATCTCTAATATATTTCTGTGGCTGATCAATTATTTAAAACACAAATTTTCTAAAAAATGAACAAATAATGATGAACTGAATCTTATTTGTTCATTTGATGGGATTTAGTGGTTTTGAACTCTTGACCTGTTCTGTAGAACTATAGATAATGCGCACACAGTTTACGGCTATGTAGCTCAGTTGGTTAGAGCACCGCACTCATAATGCGGGGGTCACAAGTTCAAGTCTCGTCATAGCCACCATTTTAAAAACCATGCTCATGCATGGTTTCTTTTTGTCTTTTTTTTACTCATTAAAATGTTTTTCAATAATATCGAGTGTTTTTGAGCTTTGATAAAAAGGAGCTAAAATCGTTTGAAGTAACGGTTCTAAAATACCGTGTTCATTAAAGGCATTCATGACCTTAGGGTAAAAACGTAAGGCTTCAGTTTGTAAATCGGTTTCAGTTAAACCAATCTCACTTAATACTTCAAATAAACTTTCGTCTTTATAAAAGTCATAAAAAACTTCTACGCCATACAGAATAAGATCTTGCATAAATTGTGACTGGCGTAATTCTTTCCAGTATTCGTAAATTAAAACAAAGAACTCTTCAACATCAAGAGGAGTTAATTGCTTCATAAACTCATACATTTTTTTATGTCTAAGATCTTCCCATACATGTCGTATCAGACTTTCTAAATCTTCACTCGATAAAAGACTTAATTCTGTGAGTTGCTCATGAATAAAGCTAGCAATCCAAGTTTCAAGTTTATGCTCAAGACGTTGTTGCTGTAGAAAGGAGAATTTTTTGAGTTTATGTTGCCACTCAAAGTGGTAGTCATCAACTCTAGATGTGCTTAGAAATTTTGGTAATTTTTGTTCTAAGGTTGAGGTTGCAATATATTGGCAAAGTTGTTGTACAGAAGGACTGCTTCTTAAAAACTGATTGAGATAAAGAGGAATATGTTCCATTTCTAAAAATTTGGAGAGCCACATTTCAAATTGGTGATCAGATACCAAATCTTGTAGCTGAATTGGGGACTTCATAGCAGATAGGTAAATACGCTGCGCAATTTCCCCAATAAACTCAAGTAAACCAGCACCTAGCTGCATTTCAAAAGCATAGCGTTTCACAACGGCTTGTAGTTGCTCTAAATCAACTACTTCATGCAGCTTGATTTCGTCAGCATGTTGCATAAAGAGTTGAATGAACTGCTGGAAATAAATAGGTGAGTTTTCTATAGATAATTGTTTTTTGAAAAATTCCACTTGCTCAAGCAAAAGTGCTTGAGCAAGTGTTGTAGTTTTTGATGAGTTTTTCTGCTCAGTCATTCGCTGTCCAACCGTTGACAATCGGATAACGTCGTTCACGACTAAATGCACGAGAAGTAATTCTCGGCCCAATCGCGCCTTGACGACGTTTATATTCATTACGATCAACTAAACGGATGACTTTTTCAACTACTTCTTTATCAAAACCTTTGGCAATAATATCTGCCTGACTTAAATCTTCTTCAATGTATGCGTAAAGAATGGCATCTAATACATCATATGCTGGTAAAGAGTCTTGGTCTTTTTGGTCTGGGCGAAGTTCTGCTGAAGGTGGACGAGTAATAACACGTTCAGGAATAACAGGAGTTTCACTTAAGCTATTGCGGTATTTCGCTAATTCAAACACGATAGTTTTATAAACATCTTTTAGAACTGCAAAGCCACCAACCATATCACCGTAAAGTGTACAGTAGCCAACTGAAAGCTCAGATTTGTTGCCAGTAGCGAGTACTAAATTACCAAATTTATTTGATAAGCCCATGAGTAATGTGCCGCGTGCACGCGCTTGTAAGTTCTCTTCGGTCGTATCTGCTGGTGAGTTGCCAAAGAAAGGATACAAGGTTTGCATAAAGCTATTTACAACTGAATGTATTTCAGCAATACCGAAAGTTACACCCATACGACGAGCTTGTTCAGCCGCATCTTCTACACTAATTTGAGAAGTATAAGTATAAGGCATCATTACGGCTTGTACTTTTTCTGCACCGATTGCATCAACAGCAATAGCAAGTGTAAGGGCAGAATCAATACCGCCAGATAAGCCTAAAATTACACCTGGGAAGCCTGAGCGCTCTACATAATCACGTGTTGCCAGCACTAAACCTTGATAGATCTCTGCAAAGGTTTCTAAAGCAGGAGCAGATTCTATGACTTTAAATGATTTGTTTTTGGGGTCAAATTCAGCGATGTAAAGATCTTCTTTAAAGCTTGGTGCTTGTAAAGCAATTTCACCATTTTTATTGCTGACAAAACTTGTGCCATCAAAAATTAAATCATCTTGTCCGCCCACTTGGTTAACGTACACAATGTTTAGATGAAGTTGTTTTGCAAGTTCACTCAAGGTTTGTGTGCGGTGCTGTGGTTTGCCGACTTCATATGGTGATGCATTTAATACAAGAACAGTATCCACATTTAATTGGCTTAACTGTTTTACGGTATTAATTGACCAGATATCTTCGCAAATCAATACGCCAAACTTATGTCCAAGATATTCAAACACCAAATGCTGATGTCCTTTTTGGAAATAACGTTTTTCATCAAAGACGCCATAGTTTGGTAAATTGTGTTTGTTAAAAACACCCAAAACTTGACCGTCTTTCATGACAGCAGCAGAATTATAACGTTGACCATCTTCTGTCTGGTTCACAAATCCGAAAACCATGACAATATCTTTAACTTCGGCAAGTTGAGCAAAAGCCTTTTGCATACGTTTATTTAAATTTGGACGTAGCAGTAAGTCTTCAGCTGGATAACCAATAACAGAAAGCTCGGGAAAAATAATCAGGTCGGCGTTTTGTTTTTTCGCCTGATTTACTTGCTCAATCATCTTTTTGGTGTTTGAGTCAATATTGCCAATATGCGGAGAAAACTGAGCAAGGGCAACTTTAAAACTTTTCATTCAAACCTAATCCTAGATCATAACGAATATAGATACACACAGTGTTGATTTTTATAAATATAATTTTTCAACGATGTGTATGGTGCGATAGTAAACAATTAAAATAGTAAACAAAAATGTCAAGATCAATAATATATACCAATCACATATTTTCTGCGTAAAAATAACGAGATTTTCTGTATAGAATAGAAACAGGCTTCATTATTTTTATTGTTTGTATACTGCCTTATCAGAAGCCAATTTGGAATAAGCGCGTTATACTTTTTTCAATAATTTGAATTAAATAAGAGTGATTTTCTAGTTTAAGTAAGTATTTCTGATTTATAAGAATTCTCATTTACATTAAGCAAAAAATGTTACGTCCAAAGCAAGATTGATTATTTAGTTACAAATGAAGTTGAGGTGAACAGATAATATTTGGGATTTTTCCAGAGCAAATGTCACGGGCAATTTCACCTTGTTGCTCAATATTATACGAGCTAAATGCCTTGTGGGGAGAGTAGGTGTATTTATAGGGGTTGTATTTTTTTAAGCTAAGATAATAGGCCGATTGCAACAATGCGCCTTCAAGTAGTACATGAATACCTTTTTGATATTGCATGACATGTGTGAGTTCGTGAATAAAAATACCCTGCATGAATTTAGATTCTAGAGCGTAATTTTCACTGTAATCGGAAGAATTAACATAGATATTTCCGTTTGGTGCCATAAAAATACCGCAAGATTGCCAAGGAAGGTAGCGAGTAGCAATAATTTTAGGTTGCTCACAATTGAGCATGTCACCGAAAACGAGTTGTGCTAATACTTTTTCTTGAGCAGTTAAATATCTAATCGGATAGTTTTTTAAGTGACGAAAAATAAAAAGCGTAAGACGTATAAATTGTTGTTGGGTTGAGCGTTTAAGGGCAGTAAGGATTAGCATAGCTTTGCCATTAAATGAGTTCATTTATTTCTTTAGAATAGTATAGATTACTTATTAGTAAATAAAGAGTCAGATTGATTCATTGCATACAACCTTAAGAAAACATTGATTTTATGCTTTTGATTGAACAAAGGTGAATATATGAATCACTCTGAGAGTTCTTAGGATCTAAATCAAAAAAATTGTCTAAAAAGCAAAAGCCCCAGTTAAAACTGAGGCTTTACGACAACTAAAATAATAACTGCAAATAAAATTAAGGTTGGCATTTCATTAAAGAAGCGCCAGAACTTATGTGATTTGTAGTGAGCATTTCCGATAAGTTTTTTACGGTAGTAGCCACATGCCAAATGATAGATGACTAATAAAGCAACTAATCCAACTTTAAGGTAAAACCATGTTGCCTGATGGTAATGTCGAGTTGCATCGCCCCAATCTACAAGAAAGTGGGCGGTAATTAAGGTGGCGATCATAGAAGGCCACATGATTCCGCGATACAACTTACGTTCCATTACTTCAAAGCGTTGATGACTAGCAGTATCTTCACTCATGGCGTGGTAAACATATAGCCGTGGTAAGTAGAACAAAGCAGCGAACCAACAAACCACAGCAATAATATGTAATGCTTTTACCCACAAAAAAGCATCAGAAGGTGCATCCATCGATAATCCTACGTGGGATTATGCATCCCACTTTTTGAAAATAAGGCAAGCGTTAACACCGCCAAAGCCAAAACTGTTACTCATTACAGTATTCAATTTTGCATCACGTTTTTCAAGTACGATATCAAAAGGTTTTGCGCCTTCATCAAGCTCAGTCACATTGATGTTTGGTGCAATAAAGTCATTTTGCATCATTAGAACAGAGTAGATAGCTTCTTGTACGCCAGCTGCACCTAAGCTATGACCTGTCATAGATTTAGTTGAGCTAAGAGGAGGTACATTGCCTTCGCCAAATGCACGTTCCATTGCTTTAAGTTCTGTAATGTCACCAGCTGGAGTAGATGTACCATGTGTATTTACATAGTCAATTTTGTCTACACCATGTTGCTTAGCTTCTTCAAGCGCCATTAATACACAACGTGTAGCACCTTCACCGCTTGGAGCAACCATGTCTGCACCATCGCTGTTTGCAGCATAACCAACGACTTCAGCTAAAATTTTGGCACCACGTGCTTGAGCGTGTTCAAGTGACTCAAGTACTACGAAACCACCACCGCCAGCAATAACGAAACCGTCGCGGTCTGCTGAATATGGACGAGATGCTGTTTCAGGAGTTTCGTTATATTTCGAGCAAAGTGCGCCCATTGCATCAAACAATAAACTTTGAGACCAATGATCTTCTTCACCACCACCAGCAAGCATAAGGTCTTGTTTGCCGAGTTGGATAAGGTTGTATGCATAACCAATTGCATCAGCAGAAGTTGCACAAGCACTCGTAATGGTATGAGCAATACCTTGCAATTTAAATGCAACACCTACGTTTGCAGTAATAGTGTTTGACATGTTGCGTGGTACGAAGAAAGGTCCTACTTTACGTGCACCTTTAGTTTCTAAAAGCTCTGTCATTTCAACAACAGATGCAGTTGAACCACCACCTGAACCGCCTGCGATACCGTAACGTGGATTACCACCAATTTGCTCAGCAGTAAGACCTGCATGTTCAACAGCAGATACAGCAGCATTGTAAGCGTACATTGCACATACGCCCATAAAGCGTTTTAACTTACGGTCAATATGATCAAAATCTTGGTCTGCAGCAGCGCTCACATGACTTTTAAAATTGAGTTCAGCATAAGTTGGGTTAAAACGTGTCCCGGAGATTCCATTTTGAAGTGAATGAGTAACTGCTTCTAAAGAGTTACCGATACATGAGTTAATACCCATACCAGTGATTACAACACGTTTCATCTACAGGTCCCTTTATGGTGATATTAAGAGTCTAGCGTGATCAACAGCTACGAAAACGAATAGGAGAATATAGCTGTAAGAAAACAAGACTCATGTTTTTTCGTTGTTAACATGATAGCAGAAAGGATTTTTATTTCTTATGGCAAATCTTTATGACAATTTTACATTTAAAAAAAATAACTAAATACATGGTATGTTGCATTTAGGGTTAACTAAAATACACACATTCAAGTTGAGATAAATCCACATTCCACCTAGTATTTATGTCTAATTA
This sequence comes from Acinetobacter calcoaceticus ANC 3811, assembly GCF_000399665.1. Lineage (GTDB taxonomy): Bacteria > Pseudomonadota > Gammaproteobacteria > Pseudomonadales > Moraxellaceae > Acinetobacter > Acinetobacter calcoaceticus_B. The sequence goes on along the minus strand of NZ_KB976986.1, from coordinate 2,150,407 downwards.
GATAAATTAAAAAATCGAGGTACTTGATGACAAAATTTAATAATAATCAATCTGACAATTTGTTTTCTCAGGTCTTCGGAGTGGCTAAAAAGCTCAGTTCTACAGGATTGAGTATCTTACAACAGAACCAATCAGGTGATGTAAGTAAGGTAATTGAACCAATTCCAACTGGTAAAACGGTTGAAGGAAAATCGAGAACAAAAAGCCCATTTGAAGTTGAGCAATATGAAAGTCCTCAACAAATGCTACGTGAACAATTGCCGAAAGTAACTCGGCAGGTCTTTGGGCGACATTTTACAAAAGTAAATGGTGTGGCTACATTTCTTTCCCCAGATTGGGATGAAAAAATCTCAGGCTATTTATTTGATTGGCTGAATGACTTTAGTTCAAAAAGCACCTTAACTGAAAAAATCTTAGAAGAAGCGGGTGCTAAAGATTTGTTTGAGTTAACAAAGGATACGGGCCGTTCTCAACGTTTAAGTCAGGCGCTCATCGAGCAAAATAAATTAATTGCGACAATACAAGGAGCAATTACTGGCATATCGGGTGTGGTTGGTGCTGCTGTAGATATTCCTGTTTCACTTGTGTTGGTTTTAAGAACGATTTATCAGACTGGAAGATCACATGGCTTTGATCTTCTGGAAGTTACAGACCAAGACGTTGTCGAATTTATCTTTAAAGAAGTTGATATTAGCCTGATTGCTGAAAAGCAAACTTTATTATTGGCTTTAAAAACATTGCGGAATATGTTGGAAACACAAGATATTCATCAATTTCAGCAAGTGTTAGGTTCAACTACCGATTTAGATACTTTAAAGAAATGGCTAGTTGATGAAGATGGAGAGTTTAAATGGAGTTGGTTAAATCGTATTCCTAAACTCTCAGCCTTTGGCAAAGTTACACCAGTTGCTGGCGCTGTTTTAAGCGCGGGATATAGTTGGAAACTACAAGAAGATGTTGGTCACAAAGCACAGGCTATCTTTGGCGCTGCAAGACATTATTTAAATGAACATCCAAGTGAGCATTTATCTCCGCTACAGGCTTATTATGCTGCGGTAACACTGATTCAGAAAGCTAGTCCGCGTCTTTTAAATGTGGGTGAAGATGGCAATATTCATGCTGCACATCATCATAAAGTAGAAAATCATGATGTCATTTCAAAAGTATCTATTGTCTTAAAGCCTACTGAAAGTAAAAAGAGTGAAGAGAAAATTCAGGAAAATGTTCATCAAGGTATCGAGCAACTTGCTGATAAACATGTAGAGGAACATGAGCATACGGAGCAAAAACCAGCTCTAACTCCTGAGGAAGATGAAGAGGATCAGGATGGTAAAAAATACTCTTAACAATACGCTTACAAATAAGAGCTTTAAAAATAAAATCTGAACTCTATTTAAATTTGTAAGTTATCCTGTCAAAGATTGATATGGTCAACATTTGGTACGTATTGCCATGTTGACCATTTTTGCATCTTAGCTTACAATTATGTGCCCTTAAAAAGAGGTGTTTTCTTTTTAAGGTTTTTTAATAACGGGAGAATTGCCATATGGCAACAACGAATCAGTTGATCCGTAAGGGTCGTACGACTTTGGTTGAAAAATCCAAAGTTCCTGCGTTGAAGGCTTGTCCACAACGTCGTGGTGTTTGTACACGTGTTTATACAACTACACCTAAAAAACCTAACTCAGCTATGCGTAAGGTTTGCCGTGTTCGCTTAACTTCAGGTTTTGAAGTATCTAGCTACATCGGTGGTGAAGGTCATAACCTACAAGAGCACAGTGTTGTTCTTATCCGTGGTGGTCGTGTTAAAGACTTACCAGGTGTACGTTACCATACCGTTCGTGGTTCATTAGACTGTGCTGGTGTTAAAGATCGTAATCAATCACGTTCTAAATACGGTACTAAGCGTCCTAAGAAGTAATTCTAGGAAACTAGTCCAATAAGCCCTTTAGCGTTTCGCTTGTTTGAATTCTTCATAGATTTGTAATTCAAGCGACGTATAGTAAGGCCAGCGTCGTGTACATGACACTTGTACAAACTGCTGGATTATCCTGAAGTGTCATATTATTAGGTGTATTAAAATGCCAAGACGTCGCGTAGTCGCTGCTCGTGAGATCCTTCCAGATCCAAAATTTAGCAGCCAAACAATCGCTAAATTCATGAACCACGTAATGCAAGATGGTAAAAAATCTGTTGCTGAAGGTATCGTTTACGGTGCTTTAGAACGTGTTCAAGAAAAAAACAAAGTAGACCCAGTTGAATTTTTCGAGACTACTCTTGAAAAAGTTCGTCCTATGGTTGAAGTAAAAGCACGCCGTGTTGGTGGTGCTACTTATCAAGTACCTATGGAAGTACGCCCATCCCGTCGTACTGCCTTAGCAATGCGTTGGTTAGTAGATGCTGCTGCTAAGCGTTCTGAAAAAACGATGGCTTTACGTCTTGCTGGTGAGTTGCTTGATGCAGCTGAAGGTAAAGGTTCAGCAATCAAAAAACGTGAAGACGTGCATCGTATGGCTGAAGCCAACAAAGCCTTCTCTCACTACCGTTTCTAAGCGGATAAAACAGTCCCTAATCAGGAGAATATTCATGCGTACAGCAGCTCGATTCAACATTGCTCTTTATCAAAGTGGGAGCTTTGCGGGTATTTAAGTTGCCTGCTTGGATATTTGTGCGCATCAATTTAATTGATGCGTCCTGTTTTAAATATAACATTTAGGAATGTAGACATAATGGCTCGCCAAACCCCAATTAGTAATTACCGTAACATCGGTATTTCTGCGCACATCGACGCAGGTAAAACAACTACAACAGAACGTATTTTGTTCTACACAGGTGTATCTCACAAAATTGGTGAAGTACACGATGGTGCAGCAACAATGGACTGGATGGAACAAGAGCAAGAGCGCGGTATTACAATTACCTCGGCTGCTACAACTTGTTTCTGGTCTGGTATGGGTAACCAATTCGAACAACACCGTATCAACGTAATTGACACCCCGGGACACGTAGACTTCACAATCGAAGTTGAACGTTCTATGCGTGTTCTTGACGGTGCGTGCATGGTTTACTGTGCAGTTGGTGGCGTACAACCTCAGTCTGAAACTGTATGGCGTCAAGCAAACAAATATAAAGTGCCTCGTTTAGCATTCGTGAACAAGATGGACCGTACTGGTGCAAACTTTTTCCGTGCTGTTGAGCAAGTTAAAACTCGTTTAGGTGGTAATCCTGTACCTATCGTTGTGCCAATTGGTGCAGAAGATACGTTTGCTGGTGTTGTTGACCTTATCGAAATGAAAGCGATTATCTGGGATGAAGCATCTCAAGGTATGAAGTTCGAATACGGTGATATTCCTGCTGACCTCGTTGATATTTCGAACGATTGGCGTACTAAGATGGTTGAAGCTGCGGCTGAAGCATCTGAAGAGTTAATGGACAAATACTTAGAAGAAGGCGATCTTTCTAAAGAAGAAATCATTGCTGGTCTTCGTGCTCGTACATTAGCATCTGAAATCCAAGTTATGCTTTGTGGTTCAGCGTTCAAGAACAAAGGTGTTCAACGTATGTTGGATGCTGTAATTCAATTCTTACCTTCTCCAACAGAAGTTAAAGCAATTGAAGGTATTCTTGACGACAAAGCTGAAACTAAAGCATCTCGTGAAGCATCTGACGAAGCTCCGTTCTCTGCGTTAGCGTTCAAAATCATGAACGACAAATTCGTAGGTAACTTAACTTTCGTACGTGTTTATTCTGGTGTTCTTAAACAAGGTGATCCGGTTTATAACCCAGTTAAATCTAAGCGTGAACGTATCGGTCGTATCGTGCAAATGCATGCGAACGAACGTCAAGATCTTGATGAAATCCGTGCAGGTGATATCGCAGCGTGTGTAGGTCTTAAAGACGTTACTACTGGTGATACATTATGTGATGAGAAAAACATCATTACACTTGAGCGTATGGAATTCCCAGAGCCAGTAATTTCATTGGCTGTTGAACCAAAAACTAAAGCTGACCAAGAAAAAATGTCAATTGCTTTAGGTCGTTTGGCGAAAGAAGATCCATCGTTCCGCGTTCGTACAGATGAAGAATCTGGTCAAACAATTATTGCTGGTATGGGTGAGCTTCACCTTGACATCATCGTTGACCGTATGAAGCGTGAATTCGGTGTTGAAGCGAACATTGGTAAACCAATGGTTGCTTACCGCGAAACAATCAAAAAGACTGTTGAGCAAGAAGGTAAGTTCGTTCGTCAAACAGGTGGTAAAGGTAAATTCGGTCATGTATATGTTCGTTTAGAGCCTATGGATGTTGAAGAAGCTGGTAAAGAATACCAATTCGCTGAAGAAGTTGTCGGCGGTACTGTACCTAAAGAATTCTTTGGTGCGGTTGACAAAGGTATTCAAGAACGTATGAAGAATGGTGTATTAGCTGGTTACCCTGTTGTGGGTATCAAAGCGACATTATTTGATGGTTCTTACCACGATGTCGATTCTGATGAATTGTCGTTCAAAATGGCTGGTTCGTACGCTTTCCGTGACGGTTTCATGAAAGCTGATCCTATCCTTCTTGAACCAATCATGAAAGTTGAAGTAGAAACTCCAGAAGACTACATGGGCGATATCATGGGTGACTTAAACCGTCGTCGTGGTATGGTTCAAGGTATGGATGATCTTCCTGGTGGAACTAAAGCAATTAAAGCAGAAGTTCCATTGGCTGAGATGTTTGGTTACGCGACTCAAATGCGTTCTATGTCTCAAGGTCGTGCGACTTATTCTATGGAATTCGCTAAATACGCTGAAACTCCACGTAACGTGGCTGAAGGCATCATCGCTAAGTTCCAGACTGGCGGTAAAAAAGGTGACGACGAGTAATCTTTCGATTACTATAAGCCCAAACTAATTCTTAGTTAAAAACCAAGCGCTCGTGCAGTGACCCTGCATGAGCAGTTTATAAAGGAAGATCATCATGGCTAAAGCCAAGTTTGAACGTAATAAGCCACACGTAAACGTGGGCACAATCGGTCACGTTGACCATGGTAAAACAACTTTAACTGCTGCGATTGCAACTATTTGTGCAAAAACTTACGGCGGTGAAGCGAAAGATTACTCACAAATCGACTCGGCACCTGAAGAAAAAGCACGTGGTATTACAATTAATACTTCACACGTAGAATACGATTCTCCAATCCGTCACTACGCTCACGTAGACTGCCCGGGCCACGCCGATTATGTTAAAAACATGATTACTGGTGCTGCTCAGATGGACGGCGCGATCCTTGTATGTGCTGCGACTGATGGTCCAATGCCACAAACTCGTGAACACATCCTTCTTTCTCGTCAGGTTGGTGTACCTTATATTCTTGTGTTCCTTAACAAGTGTGACCTTGTTGATGATGAAGAATTACTTGAATTAGTAGAAATGGAAGTTCGTGAACTTCTTTCTACTTATGACTTCCCAGGTGATGACACTCCAATCATCCGTGGTTCAGCGCTTGCTGCACTTAATGGTGACCAAGGTCAGTATGGCGAATCTGCTGTAATCGAATTGGTTGCTGCGCTTGATTCTTACATTCCAGAACCAGAACGTGCTATCGACAAAGCATTCTTAATGCCAATCGAAGACGTATTCTCTATTTCTGGTCGTGGTACTGTAGTAACAGGCCGTGTTGAATCTGGTATCGTTAAAGTTGGCGAATCAGTTGAAATCGTTGGTATTCGTGACACAGTAGTAACGACTGTAACTGGCGTAGAAATGTTCCGTAAATTGCTTGACGAAGGTCGTGCAGGCGAGAACTGTGGTGTTCTTCTACGTGGTACTAAGCGTGAAGACGTACAACGTGGTCAAGTACTTGCTAAACCAGGTACAATCAAGCCGCACACTAAATTCGATGCAGAAGTATACGTACTTTCTAAAGAAGAAGGTGGTCGTCATACTCCATTCCTTAACGGCTACCGTCCACAGTTCTACTTCCGTACAACTGACGTAACTGGCGCAATCCAATTACAAGACGGCGTTGAAATGGTTATGCCAGGTGACAACGTTGAAATGTCAGTAGAATTAATCCACCCAATCGCAATGGACCCAGGTCTACGTTTTGCGATCCGTGAAGGTGGTCGTACTGTAGGTGCTGGTGTTGTTGCGAAAGTAACTGCATAATCACTTTCAGTGAAAAAAAGCGCTCTTTTTAGAGCGCTTTTTTTATATCTAAATGTCTAACAATTACTATAAAAGCTGGCCTTAACTGATATTTCAATGTCCTTATTTACACTTAATCCTTTTTATTAACTTTGTATGATAAGAATCAAGAAAACGAACAATAAAGTTTGAGTAACTTGGGTTGCTTATTAAGGAGCTTTGGGTATGAATGCTAAAGTGAATATTACGAATCGTGCAGGCGCAAGTTTTCCAGTACGTCGTATGAATTTTGACTTTAATGATGTACCAGAATATTGGATGAATGGTTCTGCTGGACTAACACACTTTATGACAGCATTGTCAGCCTTGTTTCCAGCAGGTGAGAAATTCTTCATAGATAGCGTACGGGCTGTACGTTATCATCCATCTATTAACGATGATGAAGTATTACAAAAAGAGATTAGTGCCTTCATTGGGCAAGAAGCAATGCATACTCAAGAGCATGTGAATTTTAATGCCTCTGCTCAAAAGTTTGGTCACGATGTAGATGCGTTAGAGAAGTTTACTGACACAGCAATTCAAACAGCAATCAAAACTTTTGTAAAAATTGTCAAACCTTTTGGTATGACCAAAGACATGGTTGATCTAACTGCTACAACAGCACTTGAACATTTTACTGCTACGATTGCTTCACAGTTATTAGTCAATAAACATATTCAAGAGTTGATGACAGACGAAACCATGTCAACTATGTGGTATTGGCATGCTATCGAAGAAAATGAGCATAAAGCCGTAGCTTTTGACGTGTATGAAGGTGTGTTTGGTAAGGGCGTAAAAGCTTATGCCTTACGTACGAGTTCTCTCGTATTTGCAATGACTTTGATTTTCTTGATTCAGTCTTCTTTTGTGCTTCGTCTATTAAAGCAAGACAACAAGTTAAATCTAGATGAGCTATCGGTGATTTATAAATACGCATATAGTCCATCGAAAGGCATTATTACTGGTATGGCTAAAGAAATGCTGGCTTACTTTAAGCCTGGTTTTCATCCAAATGATTTAGATACAGTGGGTCTATTGAAAACATGGAAAGCAAAATTAGGTTTGTAAGTTAAATCTATGTTTATTTGAAAGGGCTCATGAGTAGCCCTTTTCTTTTAGGTGCTCACAATAACTATTAGCAGATCAATGCACTTTTATGGGGTGATTAATGACCTCATCTGATATTTCTCTGTCCTCATCTGCACTTAATTGGCACATTGAAAGACGTATGATTATAAATATTAAGAAAATAAATAAAGTTATATGTGAATTAGCTATTCACTTAAAAGGAGTCTGAGATGAATGCTAAAGTAAATATTTCAAATCGTGCTGGTGCTAGTTTTCCTGTGCGTCGTATGGACTTTGAGTTTGCTCAGGTCCTACGCTATTGGGCGAATTATGATGCAGGATTAACTCATTTTATGACCGCATTATCGGCTCTTTTCCCAGAAGGTGAGCAGTTCTTTGTAAATAGTACTCGTGCTGTTCGAAATGATCCAAAGCTTGCCGATCCAGATCTTCAAAAAGAAATAAGTGCTTTTATTGGTCAAGAAGCAATGCATTCGAAAGAGCATTTAGCATTTAATGCCTCTGCTCAGGCTTATGGATATGATGTACGTCATATGGAAAAGCAAACAGGAAAAGTCATTAATATGGGTACGGCTGTTGTAACCAAATTAATGAAACCTTTTGGCTACACTAAAGAAATGATTGATTTGACTGGAACATGTGCTCTAGAACATTTTACGTCTACGATTGCAGCTGAACTTTTACAGAATCCTGAAATACAAGCAATGTTCCAAGATGACACGATGTATCATTTGTGGATGTGGCATGCTGTAGAAGAAAATGAACACAAAGCTGTGGCATTTGATGTGTACACAAGCATGTATGGGCAAGGTCCGAAAGCCTATTTCATGCGTTCAACAGCTTTAATCATTGCAATGGCATTAATTTTTGCAACTCAGACACATTTCACTGCTAAGTTATTAAAAACCGATGGAAAATTAACATGGAAAGATACTAAGTACATGCTTAAGTTCATGTATGGACGTAAAGGTTTTATGACCCGTCAAATTCCAGAGTTACTTGATTTCTTAAGACCAAAATTTCACCCAAATGATTCTGACACTACAGCATTGTTAGCAACTTGGCGTGAAAAACTAGGTCTTTAAAAAAAGATGATAAAAGGGCAATTTAATTGTCCTTTTTTTTACTCGTTTTTTCTTGTGAAGTTTTTATAATACGCATTACTTTAAAACTTTGATTGTACTGGAACCCATGATTCGTATTATGCAAAACACTGATGTTGATATTGTTGTACAAATCGAAAAATCAGTGCAAACACATCCATGGTCAAGACAGCAATTTGTAGAATCTTTAAATTCTTATCAATGTACCGTCATTGAGTCAAAAAATAGAGTCGTTGGCTTTTGTATTTTACAACCAGTGTTAGATGAAGCAAATTTATTGCTCATGGCAGTTGATCCTAAGGTGCAAGGTCAGGGCTTAGGATATGAATTATTAAATGCATCAATTGATCAGTTAAAAAATCAGCCAGTACAAATATTTTTAGAAGTTCGTGAAAGTAATAAAGCCGCTATCGGTTTATATGAAAAAACAGGTTTTCACCAAATCGACCTCCGTCGCAATTATTATCCTACCCCAGAAGGAGGGCGGGAACATGCAGTCATTATGGTAAAAACCTGTACCGATGATTTTGCTTCTTTATTCTAAATTTTGATCTAATTGCTTTTCATAAGAAAGCCAGATCATAATTATTTAATAATTAAATTGTTCCATTCAGAAGGTAATGTTGTCATAAGCGACGTACCTAACTGTTGAATTTCGTCTGGTGATAAGGATCTGTTTAAACGGCGCCATTGCCCATCGAGTAAAAGTTCTAAAGGGGTGTATTGCGATTTATAATTCATTTTGGCTGAGTGCGGCACCCAGTAGCCTAAATAAAGATATTCTAAACCAAGCGATTTAACATATTCGATTTGGTTCAGAATAGAGTACACACCAAGAGATCTGCGATGCTCATCTGGATCAAAGAAAGTATAGACCGCAGACAGTCCATCATCCATTAGATCGCAGGTAGACACACTGATTAAACGGTTATCTTTCCAAAGCTCAAGGAAAAAGCTATCTGTACAACTATGTACTAAAAACTTTTCAAACTGGTCTAAGCTAGGTGGAAACATGTCACCATCAGCATGGCGTTCATTAATATAGCGTTCATATAAATCATAATGAATTTGTGCTGCTTGCTGAGTCGGCAAAATAGTCATGGTCAGATCTTGATTTCGTTTCCACGCTTTTTTTTGCATGCTGTTCATTTGGAATTCGGCAACTGGAACACGACAAGACAAACATTGTCTGCATAAGTGGCATTCAGGGCGATAAACGAAGTCACCGCTACGACGAAATCCTAAACGGGAAAGTTCTGAAAGAGTGACCACATCAATCCGATGAATAGGGTCTAAAAACACCATGCGCGCCGATTTATTTTCTAGGTAGCTGCAATCATGAGGTGGAGTAATGTAATACTGCAGATCATTTAAAAGGGACTTCGGGTGATATGATTTCATGATTGGTCCCTCCTGTTATCATTCCATTAATTTTGCATCTAACGCTATTGTTTTACTTGAAAATACACGTTCTTGATACTTTTTCCAATTGATAGAGGGGTGAATAATTACATCTTGTAACGATTTTAAGTAGTCTTGACGAGAAAGTGTACAAGCTCCTAAGCTAATTAAGTGACTATTTACAAGTTGACAGTCTACCCAAGGGAACTGATTTTCTTGTCCAATCAGCATTAATGTATAAAAAGCCATTTTTGAAACATCTGTCTCATTACTAAACATTGACTCGCCGAAGCATCCTTTACCAATCGTAATGCCGTATAAACCTCCTACAAGTTTGTCTTGCTCCCAAACTTCCACGCTATAACCATAGCCAGCATTAAACATTTCACAGTAGCCTTGAATAATATCTTCGCTAATCCAAGTTTCATCTGCATAACTTCTTGGTAGAGAACATGAGCGAATAACTTCTTCGAACGCATGATTAACAGTAATTGTATAGTCATATTTTTTCATGTTTCTAAGCAGTGACTTGCTTGGCTTGTAATTTTGAGGATAGATCACACAACGAGGCTCTGGGCTCCACCAACAAATAGGTTCATCTTCATTGAACCAAGGAAATAGACCATGGGTGTATGCTTCATATAGGGTAGAAGGGGAGAGATCAGCTCCAATACAAATTAAACCATGACCATCCGGATCGGATTCAATGGGGTCAGGGAAAATGAATTGAGAGAGTGGAAGTTTCTGCATAGAAAATAAAATAAAATGGAATAATTCAAAATTAACGTAACTGAGCATCATTGACAATTTTTATTGTTCATCTTTAGCATGAATGTATACATGGAAAAGGTTGGCGTAATGCTAAAAATTATTGCAGAAGATTTTATTGATATTAAAAAAATTGATTTTGTTTTACCCCTTTATCAAGAACTCATTGAAAAAACGAGATGTGAAGAAGGATGTGTTGCGTACGATTTATATCATGATATAAAAAATTTAGGACATTTTGTTTTTATTGAGGAATGGGTAGATCGAGTCGCTTTAGATCGACATGTTCAGTCTGAGCACTTTCAACGGTTAGTTCCTCAGATTGACCAATACCAGACGAGTTCTGGACGTTTTACACATTTAGACCATTTTGAAAATATGAAGAGATGAACATCATAAAAAAAAGACACCCAATCTTTTATTGGATGTCTTTTGCATCGATTGAATTAACCGAGATTATCTAGATATTTTTCAGCATCTAGAGCAGCCATACAGCCTGACCCAGCAGAAGTAATGGCTTGACGATAAATACTGTCAGCGACATCACCAGCAGCAAAAACACCAGCTACAGAAGTCGCTGTTGCATTACCAGAAGTACCGCTTTGTACTTGAATATAGCCATCACGTAAGTTTAATTGACCATCAAACATTCCAGTATTTGGTTTGTGACCAATTGCAACGAATAGACCATGAACTTCTACGTCTTGCTTAGTATCGTCTTGAGTTGATTTAAGGCGAACACTTGTTACGCCAGTATTGTCACCCAATACTTCTTCAACTTCATGATTCCAGATAATGCTGATTTTGCCTTCTTTTTCTTTGGCAAATAAATGATCTTGCAAAATCTTTTCAGAACGTAAGCTATCACGGCGATGTACTAAAGTTACATGTGCAGCAATATTCGATAAATAAAGCGCTTCTTCAACAGCGGTGTTACCACCACCTACAACCATTACTTTTTGGTTTTTATAGAAGAAACCGTCACATGTTGCACATGCGCTTACGCCTTGTCCCATAAATTTTTGTTCAGATTCTAGGCCAAGGTATTGAGCTGTAGCACCAGTTGCAATAATCAAAGCATCACATGTGTACTCTTCCATATCACCTTTAAGAACAAAAGGACGTACATTTAAGTCTACTTCGTTAATATGGTCATAGACGAGTTCTGTACCAAAGCGTTCAGCATGTGCTTGCATACGATCCATTAATGCAGGACCTGTTAAACCTTCAGGATCGCCCGGCCAGTTGTCAACTTCGGTTGTTGTTGTAAGCTGCCCACCTAGTTGTAAACCTGCAATTAGAGTAGGTTTAAGGTTTGCACGCGCTGCATAGACAGCTGCACTATAGCCCGCAGGACCAGAACCGAGAATAACTAACCGAGAATGACGAACACTCATTGAGGGTATCCTTATTTATTTCGAGAATTTTGAAAATTATACGTGAATTTGCCGATCAATAGCGTTAAATCAATGTGGATAATATTGATCAGGTCAATCGAATTAAGTTATATAACAATGTAGAAGTGCCTCATGTTAACAACAACTGTAAAGAATCATGCACCTTTTTTGTAAGAACAGGTGCATAATATAAAGTTCATTCGTTGAAGATCTAAAATGTAGTTCTTCACATCTCTAAACCAATAATTAAATGGGTTACAGGACAGTATATGACTGCGGTGTCGAGTGTTTATGCACAGCGCTTATTGATGACATTATTCTTGGTTTCTTTTGGCATTTATATGTTTCTGGCGACAGTAACATATACACCATTTGACCCGGGCTGGATGCATATTTCCAGTGATACTCAGCAAGTATCCAATGCGAGTGGTATTGCTGGCGCATGGATTGCAGATTTGCTGTTTGGTTTTTTAGGATGGGCAAGTTTGCTTATTCCAATTTTCCTTTTTATTGAAGCAATTCAGGTGTGGTGGCCACGTAGTTTTTTAAACCGCCCATTTCGTTATGCTGCACAATTCTTTTTAATTCTGGTTGTGTCTAGCCTGCTTTATTTACACTGGAATCTACCGGCAGATACTTTAGATAATGCGGCTGGGGGAATTATTGGTTACGAGTTAGGTCAGAGCCTATCTCAATTGCTAACAATTTACGGCGCGACTTTATTTTTACTGGCTTTCGGAGTGGTCTTGTTTACTCTTGCATTTGGGGTGCAATGGAGCAAAACATGGGTTACGCTCAAAGCGACACCAAGTTATTTACAAGATTTATTTTATAAAAATGTATCACCGAACGAATCGGATTATGATTTAACGACTCAGCCTGCTAACAAAGCAGCGGCAGTTAAAGTTGCAGAAAACGCAGAGACAAATGTTTCAAGTGAGAAAGTGGCTTCAGTTCAATCTGAAAGTACTCCATCACAACCAGCAGCAACACGACATGATGCAGTTGCTGAGCGTCTATTTGCAGATATGCTAGCCAAAGAGCAAAGCCGACCTGAGCCTGTAGCAGATACGCCAGTTGCAAATACTCAAAATTTTGAGCATACGCTTGAGCAAGCCCATAAACTTGAAAAAGATAGTCAACGTTTAGTCGCTACCGGTGAAGTATGGCGTGCTTTACAACGTGATGATGCGAGCCATAAGCAAGAAATTGATGCGCTTTTAAGAGCAGCTGATGATTCAACAGAACAAGCTCCTGCTCATGAGCAATTCCAGCAAACCATTTCTCAAGTTCATCAAACTCAATCTACAGCTAAACAAGATTTACATGGTCTTGACTGGAATGATGATGAGATTTTTGATGAATTGCTTGCTGCGGTTCCAAACAGTAAAACTGCAACAGATGTGCATACACCATTTGTTCAAGATCAGCATGTAGTCGCAGAACCTCCTTCGCAATCGGTGAATATTGCGAAAGAAACTTCTGCACCTTTGTCGAATGTAAATCAGTCACCTAAAAATTTAGCAAATGAACAAGTTTTTGAAGACTTCGATGATTTATTAATAGATGAAGATATTGCGCCAGCAGAACCTGTCAGAGCAAGTAGTTATGCTCAGTCTTCAGCATTTGTAAAAGCTCCTATTCAAACGACTATTCAGGCCGATAAACTTTCAAAAGAAGAGTTTATTGAGGCGTGGCAGGAAACTGCTGGGAAACCTCAGGAAAATCCTGATATTGATGAAGACGATTTCGATTTAGATGCACCATTAACAGATGCAGCTGGTCGACCAATGTCTCGTGCAATGCAAGTTGCCAAGAAGCGTTTAGATTTACCAACATTACCTGGCCTTGAGCTGCTCGATAATGTTGATCCAAATAAGAAAGTTAACTTCACTGAAGAGCAGCTTTCGCGTTTATCTGAATTACTTGAAATTAAGCTACAAGAATTTAATGTTAAAGCTCAAGTGGTTGAAGCTCAACCGGGACCTGTAGTCACCCGTTTTGAGTTGGATTTGGCACCGGGTGTTAAAGCATCTAAGGTCACGAATATTTCGCGTGACTTAGCCCGTTCAATGTCGATGGCGTCTGTTCGTGTAGTGGAAGTAATTCCTGGTAAACCGTATATTGGTATTGAAGTACCAAACAGTGCCCGTGAAATGGTGCGTTTGATTGAGCTATTAGAAACGCCAACATATCGTGATCCAAGTGCATTAATCAGTATGGCAATGGGTAAAGATATTTCAGGTAATCCAGTATTAACTGATTTAGCGAAAGCCCCGCACATGTTAGTTGCTGGTACAACAGGTTCTGGTAAATCGGTTGCAGTAAACTCGATGATTTTATCGATGTTGCTTAAATATACACCTGACCAGTTACGTTTGATTTTAATCGATCCAAAACAGCTTGAACTTGCAAACTATAATGATATTCCTCATTTATTAACTCCAGTCGTTACTGACATGAAAGATGCAGTAAGCGCATTAAACTGGTGTGTGAATGAAATGGAACGCCGTTATAAGCTTATGTCGTTCTTGAAGATTCGTAAATTAAGTGACTACAATCGTAAAGTTGAAGAAGCAATTGCGAATGGGGAAGATTTAATTGACCCAACTTGGAAACCAAGTGATTCGGCAACGCAAGAACGCGCACCTCGTCTAACACCATTACCATCTATTGTGATTGTTGCAGATGAGTTTGCCGACATGATTATGCAGGTCGGTAAAAAAGCAGAGGAAATGATTACACGTTTAGCGCAAAAATCTCGTGCTGCGGGTATCCATCTATTGCTTGCAACTCAACGTCCATCTGTTGATGTCATTACCGGTTTGATTAAAGCCAATATTCCAACGCGTGTTGCATTACGTGTAAACAGTAAAATTGACTCGCGTACTATTTTGGACGCTGGTGGTGCAGAAGATTTGCTCGGTCATGGTGACATGCTGTTCTTAGGACCTGGTAAAATTGAGCCAGAACGTGTACATGGTGCATTTATTAGTGATGATGAAGTAAACCGCATTTGTGATGCTTGGCGTGAACGTGGTGAACCAGATTATGTCGACGAAATCTTGACGCCATTTGACGAAGAACAGACTTCACGTGGTTTTGAAGACGGTGAGGGTGGTTCTGACCGTGATGCACTTTATGACCAATGTGTGTCATTTGTTTTAGAAACCCGCAAAGCTTCTACATCGTCATTACAGCGCAAATTTAGCCTTGGTTATAACCGTGCTGCCCGTATCATTGATCAAATGGAAGAGAACGGCATTGTGAGCGCAATGGGACCTAATGGTAAGCGGGATATTTTGGTTTAATATCTCAATCCTAATAAAAAAGCCTCTCTGGGGGCTTTTTTATAATTAAAATAAAACGAATCTATTTATAAATGACTTAAAGATTTTAACGTATAGTAAAAAATGCTAATGTATTTTTCCTAAATAAATAACAATGAATTCAATCTGGAGGAAAACATGTTACTCGCTCTGATTACTTTAGCTTTTATCCATTTTTGTGCACTTATTACTCCGGGACCTGATTTTTTCCTTGTATCTCAAACAGCGATTAGTCGATCACGTAAAGACGCTATGTTAGTGGTTGCAGGTATAACAGCAGGTGTTATGTTCTGGGCTTGTTTAGCGCTCATGGGATTAAATCTAATTTTTGAGAAAATGGCTTGGTTAAAGCAAGGGTTACTGATTGCTGGTGGCTTATATTTGTGTTGGTTAGGCTATCAGATGTTACGTTCAGCTTTTTCAAAAAAGCAGCAAGAAGACAATGTTGCTGTAGAGCTACCAAAAGCACCTTACTTATTTTTCATTAAAGGCCTGATAACGAATCTATCAAATCCTAAAGCTGTTATTTATTTTGGTAGTGTTTTCTCTTTATTTTTAGCCAACCCTCAACTTGATCAGGTTCACTGGCTACTCTTTATTATTGTTACGGTTGAAACGATTTTATGGTTCTGCTTTGTGACTTTTATTTTTTCATTACCGAGCTTTAGAGCAGCGTATCGTAATTTTTCAAAATGGATTGATGGTATTTCAGGTGGTATTTTTACTGTGTTTGGTATTTTCCTGATTGGTAATCGATAAATTGAGATAAGAAAAAAGCCTCTTGAAGAGGCTTTTTATTTTTAAGCAAACTTTGCTAGAACTTCTAAAAATGGTGCCGATTGACGCGGAAATTTGGCAATCACATCATGGATACGTTGGCCTTCAGGGTCTTTGGCATTAATATCGCGTCCGTCCGCAATAAATTGAGTCAAAAGACGTTCATAGTCTGTTGGACGCATATGTTTGAATGCATGGTAGAGCACATGAAAATCTGCGTTTACACCCGCTGGCGGAAGTTGGTTGAGGTAGGCAAAAACACGCTCATCGGACCATTCTTCATTGAAAGTTGCTGGCTGTGATAATGCCATGACAATCTCCTCAGTTTTAAAAAAGGCAAAATAACTTGCGTTATTTTGCCTTGATTCTGTTTTATTGAATAGTCAGAAATAGAATTATCGTTCTTCAGGTAAATTGATATTCATTTCTAACATTTCGATATTAGCTTCAGAACGAACTTGCATTTGGATATGCTGTTCGCCTACACCGCTGACATAACGACTAACCACTTGCATGATTTCTTTCTTCATCTGATCAATCTTGTCTTGGCTTAAACGACGGCCTAAACCTTGTTCAGAAGCAACAATAACTTTCAAACGATCTTTTGCAGTTTGAGCACTTGATGGCTTTTCGTCACTGCTAAATAATTTACTCCAGAATCCTGCCATATCTACGCTCCAAATAGTCTTGCTAACCAGCCTTTAGGTTGAGCTGTGATGTGTCTATAAGGACGGTCTTCACCAAGAAAGCGAGCAACCAAATCATCATAACCCTGACCAGCTTTAGTTTCTGAATACAGAATTACTGGCTTACCTTCGTTTGATGCTTGCAATACACTTGGACATTCTGGAATAACACCTAATGTCGGTACGCGTAAAATATCTTTAGAAATATCATCAATGGTGAGCATTTCCTGACGGTCTGCACGTTCAGGGTTGAAGCGTGTAATACATAAATGTTTACGTATACGTCCTTCGTTCTGTTCAACCTTTTTGGTTTTGCTATCTAACATACCAATAATACGGTCAGAGTCACGTACTGAAGAGATTTCAGGGTTTGTTACAATGATTGCTTCATCTGCATGATACATGGCTAAAATCGCACCACGTTCAATACCCGCAGGTGAGTCACAAATGACATAATCAAATTCTTGAGATAGCTCATCAATAACACGAGCAACACCTTCGTCGCTCAACGCATCTTTATCACGTGTTTGTGAAGCCGGTAAAATATAAAGGTTTTCGATATCTTTATCGCGAATAAGGGCTTGTTGCAGACGTGCTTCGTTGTTAATAACATTGACAAAATCATAAACAACACGACGCTCACAACCCATAATCAAATCAAGGTTACGTAAGCCTACATCAAAATCAATCACAACAGTTTTATGACCACGAAGGGCTAAACCTGTTGCAAAAGATGCGCTCGTTGTAGTTTTACCTACACCACCTTTGCCTGATGTTACGACAACAATTTTGGCCACCGAATCCACTCCTATTATGGTCATTCACCCTTAAAAGGGCTGTTTTTTGGTGATTTGCTTAATAAACTAAAGTTCAATCGCTTCGAATTCAAGCTCTTGCTTTTCATTTAAATAAATATGTACTGGCTTTTTTACCACATGTTTAGGGATATCATCTGCGACACAATACGTTCCGGCAATGGAAACGAGCTCAGCCTCTAAAGATTGGCAAAAAATGCGTGCAGCTGCGTGCCCGCCCGCACCAGCAATGACTCTACCACGAACTGTGCCATAAATATGTATATTTCCTGATGCAATAACTTCAGAACCACTATTCATGCCAGCTTTCAAAATAATATCGCCGTTATCTTGTACGAGGGATTGGCCCGTACGCAAAATTTCATCATGATAAGAGGTAATATGAGCAACCGCTATCTTGTTTAGTGGTTTTTTTGTTTCTGCTGAAGACGAGGCAGGGGCGGTAGCTGGTTTTTCTACAATCGCTACTTGTTCTGTTGTGGCTTTAATACGCTGTAATGGTTGATCTGCCGATAAAACAGGGAATTGAATAGCGCGAGCTTCATCTCCTAAAATACCGTCGATTACCGCCATAGGCTGTAGACCCAAGCTCACCAGAAGTTGAATTAATGCAATTAATTCTTGCTCAACTGTACTGTCAATAATTACTAAAGTTCCTTGATGGGAACCTTCATTTAATATATTTGATAATTGCTGGCGGATCACATCATGATCATTGGTATCGAAGGTTATCCTGCTAAAGTTAACCATTCTGCCGGTAATCCGGATATCAGCCATAAGTCTTCCTTCAAGGCGTTAAACGAGCTGTAATAGCGCTAAGTTTATTGTAAATAGGGCAAATGCTAGAACAATTTATGCCAATTCTCTAGCAAGATTCATAAAAAATTAAGTAAATGCTTATTCTTTGATTCGATCATGCTCCGCAAGCGTTTGTTGCCATTGTTTGACCTTAACTTGTTTTCGTACAGATTCGAGCGTCTCGAACACGACAGATTCAACCAATTGCTCAAGCTGACGATTATTAATATTTATTTCACTGACTTTTTGAGAAATTAATTGATAGGTGGTATTCGGATTGTTTGGCGATCCTTCAATTAAAGGTTCAATTAAACCTGCACTAATATTCTCACCTAATCTTTGACCAATGCTTTGAATTTGCTGTTCAATGCGACCGCCGACTAAAGGAATTAAGCGTAATAATTGGGTTAGCTCAGGTGTGTCTACTATAGCCTGATCTACAATTTTCCCAACGCCTTTTGTAATTGCTGGCTTTTGTTGTTTTAAAGCAGTGGCTAAAGACTCTTGTAATAATGCTGTGAGGGTAGCAGTAAATTGCTCACGATGATGATTAACCAAGTCATGAATGATCTGTTTATGGCTAGAACTGGTTTGAAGTTCATATCTAATACCATCAATCACGGTAATAACAACACGGTCAGACAACTCTTCCATCACGACGCGATAGTAAAATAATCCAGTCTTTCGCCAGCTTTCGGGAATAACTTGATATCCCATTTCCTGTAAGCGATAAGCAATAATCCCCGCGCGGAATAAACGTAAAAAACGAAGCTGTGGAATAATGGCTAAAATTTCATACCAGTGAATAAAAGGGAAAAAGAACCAACGCTTATGGTGTTTATTGATGATCGCAATGCTCCAACGAACAAGCAGTTCAACAATTAAAAAACCAATAAACCATGCTTCTGATGTGATTACCCATGGATGTAGTGAATTACGGTAAAAGCTCAGTATTTGGGGCAAATGAATGTGTTCAAAGAACCATGCCCCAATACTGCTCATTAAAAAGAAATTTATAGCAAGGCAGAACAGGTTAAAAATAATAATAAACACCATAAAGATGTCATAGATCAAAAACAGCTTAAACGAAAGACTGTTTGGATCTACCTGATGATATTTCGTTTTTTTCCCAGCGCTGTTTTGCATAATAACGGATGCTTTCTTAAATATTTGTAGAGGTATATTGAGATTTCATTTGCTCAATAAGTTGATCTTTGTCGGTCCAGATTTCATGGACCCATTGTTGGAAACGTTCACGGTAAACCGCATCGTCTTCATAGTTTCCACCCAGAACCCATTCTGGGATTTCAATTTTACGCAAATTTACCGCAATTTTTGAAACATCGCCTAACCAGAAATCACTATATCCGGGTACGCCATTTGGATAGACAATTGTCATATCAACCAAGGCATCAATTTTGTCGCCCAAAATATTCAAGGCAAGCGCTAAACCACCCGCTTTAGGTTTAAGTAAATGTTTATATGGTGATTTTTGCTGGTCATGTTTTTCTTGAGTAAAGCGAGTACCTTCTAAATAATTCAATAATGTAAAGGGCTGACTTAAAAGTTGCTCGCAGGCTTTACGTGCTTCCATCATGTCACGGTCTTTTAGTTCAGGATTCTTTGCAACCTGTTCTTTGCTGTGACGCTTCATCATCGGGAAGCCTAGAATTTTAAAAGCTTGTCCAACGAAAGGAATAAAGATGAGTTCCCATTTGGTAAAAAAGCGGGTGAGTGGCATACGGGTTAAACCAAAATATTGATTTACCGTTGTATCAACCCAACTTTGATGGTTACACGTCATGAGATATCGACCTTGCATATTTAGGTCAAGTCCCTCATCAATCGTAATATCCCATTTTAGATTTGGTAAAACATGGTCAATTAACCAATTATTTACGCCTAACCAGCTATTTGTAATTTGAATATTGGTTTCATCGACTTTTGATGATTTTTTTAAAAGTTTGGTCAGGCCTAGTGCAAGGACAGGTGGACCATGAAAAAACGTACTTCCTGTAATGACTGTACCTACAGTGAGTCCACGTGTAATTTTTTTTAGCGCAGATTGCTTATTGGGTGCAGTTGACATATGAATGACCCCGAATGTCTAAAATCCATAGAAAAGTTGTTCAACTATAACTGTCATAATATGAAATACAACGATATCTTAGACAACAATGAAGAAATTGTGATGAGGTTGCATCTTAAAGTGCATCAAAATATTACAAAAAAGTAACTAAAGTGTTTATTATTAACAAAATATCAATGTTTTATACTTCCTTTTTGTTTCATTATTCATTCAGACAACAAAACACACAAAGTGAGGAGGCATGCAATGCGTGCATTAGTTATTTCGACAGTGGTAGGGGCAGCAGTAGTATTATCTGGTTGTCAAACAACTGGTAATAATCTTGGTGGCGTTGAATACGATAAAGCCGCATTAGGTACTTTAATTGGCGCAGCAGCTGGTTACGGTATTTCTAAATCAAGTGCAAACTCTAGCCGTCAAAACAACCGTGCTGCAGCAATTGGTGCAGTTCTTGGTGGCGCTGGTGGTTTATACCTTGACCAAAAAGAGAAAAAATTACGTCAACAAATGGCGGGTACTGGTGTAGACGTTGGTCGTAATCCAGATGGTTCTGTTCAATTGATTATGCCTGGTAGCATTACTTTTGATACAAACAAATCAAACATCAAGCCAAACTTCTATGCAACTTTAGACAAAGTAGCTCAAACATTGGCTGAAGATAACAAGAGCGCGATTTTGGTTACTGGTTATACTGATAACACGGGTAATGACTCTATCAATATTCCATTGTCAAATAGTCGTGCAATTGCTGTTAAAAACTATTTAGTAAATAAAGGCCTTTCATCAAGCCGAGTTAATGCTGAAGGACAAGGTGCTTCTAACCCGATCGCAGATAACTCAACTGCATCTGGCCGTGAACAAAACCGCCGTGTAGAAATCAGCATCTATGCAAAACAATAAGATTTAGTTTATTGTTTCAAAAACCACCTTCGGGTGGTTTTTTTATGACTATGAATAATAAATAACCACGACAAACTGCGGCGCATAAATTGCATTATTAGACATCATTTATACATATCCGTAGATTTACTATTGGGTTTCTAAAACAGAGATGACTATAATCATGCTCGAAAAATTAAGAGGTAATACACGATGTCATCTGCCAGTCAATTGAACAACAAGCAAGAAGAAGCCATGAAATATACTCAAGGCCCTTTATTGGTGCTTGCTGGCGCTGGTTCAGGCAAAACATCGGTAATTACTCGTAAGATTGCTTATTTGGTGCAGCAATGCCGTATTCCGGCGCATCGTATCACTGCGATGACTTTTACAAACAAAGCTGCACGTGAAATGAAAGAGCGTGTGTCCAAGCTTTTATCACGTGAAGAGTCAAAAGGTTTATCGGTCTCTACTTTCCATACTTTTGGTTTAAACCTTTTACGTTTAGAACTTAAAAATTTACCTTTAAAAGCTAATTTTTCGATTTTGGATGCAGACGACTGTAAACGTATTTTGATGGATTTGATGCATCGTGATAATTTGTCGGGTGCAGAAAGCAAAGAATTAATTGCCAAGGCAATGAAGAAAATTTCAGATTGGAAAAATGATCTGATCGTGCCAGAGCAAGCACATTCAACATGTGAAACACCTGAAGATGTACAATTTGCCCATCTTTACCAACTTTATGAACGTAATTTACGTGCCTACAATGCAGTCGATTTTGATGACTTAATTGTTATGCCAACACGTTTATTGCAAGAAAATGCAGAAGTACGTGATAAGTGGCAAAACCGTGTTCGCTATTTATTGGTCGATGAATATCAGGATACCAACACGGCTCAGTATATTTTAGTTAAACTTTTAGTTGGGGTAATGGGGCAGTTTACAGCGGTAGGTGACGATGACCAGTCGATCTATGCATGGCGTGGAGCCAAGCCTGAAAATATGGCTTTGCTGAATCAGGATTTCCCAAATTTACATATTATTAAACTTGAACAGAACTATCGTTCAACCAGCCGTATTTTAAAGGCTGCGAACTGTGTTATTCAAAATAACCCACATATTTTTGATAAGAAATTGTGGAGTGATAAAGGTCATGGTGAAGTCATCAGAATTATTACGTGTCGTAATGATGATGATGAAGCAGAGCGCGTGGTCAAAGACTTACTTACTCACAAGCTCATGAACGGTAAAAATTGGAAAGATTATGCCGTTTTATATCGTGGGAACTTTCAGGCGCGTGTATTAGAAACACAGCTTCGCCAAATGCAAATCCCTTACAAACTCTCTGGTGGTACTTCGTTCTTTGCTCGTGCAGAAATTAAAGACGTGATGAGTTATTTACGTCTCATTATTAACCCAGAAGATGACAGTGCTTTCTTGCGTATTATTAATACACCTAAACGCGCAATTGGTCCGGTTACTCTTGAGAAGTTAGGTTTATTCTCACAAGAAAATAATTTGTCTTTACTTGGTGCTTCTGCTGACCAACGTTTAAGCATGGTTCTTCCTAAAAAAGCACAAACTCAACTTCATGATTTTGCTGACTTTATCGCGACATTTACGCGTGAATTGTTGGAAGACGATGAACCTGTGCCTAAAGTTCGTCAAATGATGAACGAAGCGGGTTATATGGATTACGTTCGTGAACAGTCTGCAACACCTGCACAAGAGAAAAGTAAGCTCGATAATATTGAGAACTTATTTAACAGTATTCAAAACCTGATTAACCGTGCAGAAGATGTTGATGAAAAAAATATTGAAAGTGTCATTCGAAAACTGGTTCTGCTTGACCTGTTAGAACAGCAGCAGGAAGAAGAAGATACGGACAAAGTTAACCTTCTTACTCTGCATGCCGCAAAAGGTTTGGAATTCCCATATGTTTATATTATGGGATTGGAAGAAGAACTATTGCCGCATAAAAACTCGATTGCAGCTGAAACCATTGAGGAAGAGCGCCGTCTCATGTACGTGGGAATTACCCGTGCACGCCAAGGTTTAACGTTAACACTGGCGGAACAGCGCAAAAATGGCGGACAGATGAAACAAATGACGCCTAGCCGTTTCCTTGATGAACTTCCGCAAGATGAGCTCGAGTGGTTAGGGCGTAAAAAGAAAATTGCGGCTAATGTTGACCCTAAAGAACAGGCTCAACAATATCTGGCAAATTTAAAAGCTTTATTAAAGCGTTAATTTTTTAATTTTTAGGAAATCCCATGAAAGTTCAAGTGAAATTGCTCGATCCGCGTTTAGGTAAAGAATGGCCTTTACCTTCATATGCAACAGCAGGTTCAGCCGGTTTAGATTTACGTGCCTGCGTCCATGAAGCAATTGATATTGAACCAGGACAAACTATTTTAGTTAAAACTGGTATGGCAATTTATATTCATGATGTAAATTTTGCTGGTTTAATTTTGCCGCGTTCAGGTTTAGGTCATAAACACGGTATCGTGCTTGGTAACCTAGTTGGTTTGATTGATTCAGATTATCAAGGTGAATTGATGGTTTCTGTTTGGAACCGTGGTCAAAGCACATTCCGTTTAGAACCAGGGGAGCGTTTGGCACAGTATGTTTTAGTGCCAGTCGTACAAGCTGAATTTGAGCAAGTAGAAGAATTTGAAGAAACTTTACGTGGTGCTGGTGGCTTTGGTCACACAGGTAAACAATAAGTTTTTTAAAATATTAACGAAAATCAAACGCCTGTTGAACAGGCGTTTCTTTTTACATCTTGAATGTTACAATGGATTATATTACAACACGCTTTACTCATATTCTTTTAACTTTTTTAGCAAACAAACCTTTCAAAAATTTTGAATAATCTATGTTTTTGCGATAGATCGGATTGATCTTTAAATAGAAGATACGCTATGAATGTAAGACACTCATTTCCAAAAAGTATTTTTCGTGCTTACGATATTAGAGGCAAACTTTCTTACTTAACCGCGGACGTTGTTCGTTCGATTGCCTACGGATTGGCACAACAATACAAACAAGCAAAACAAACTCAATTAGTAGTTGGCTATGATGCCCGTCTCACAAGTCCAGCCTATGCAAAATTAATTGAAGAGATTTTAATAGAACAAGGTTTAAAAGTTACCAACAT
This sequence comes from Acinetobacter calcoaceticus ANC 3811, assembly GCF_000399665.1. Lineage (GTDB taxonomy): Bacteria > Pseudomonadota > Gammaproteobacteria > Pseudomonadales > Moraxellaceae > Acinetobacter > Acinetobacter calcoaceticus_B. Next base: position 2,125,942 of record NZ_KB976986.1, on the reverse strand, counting down.
TGGCTGTTGTTCATCACCAATGATGTATTACATTGCGAGAGATTTTGGTGGCAATGGCATTATGGTGACTGCAAGCCATAATCCAAAATCGGATAATGGTATTAAGTGGATTTTAAAAGGTGAACCGCCGTCTCCAGAAATGATTCAGCAGGTGGGTGACGAAGCTCAAAATCATGTACCAGCTCATTCCATTTCTGTACTTGAGTTAACATTACCTCAATTTAAAGCTGAATTTTGCCAGAAATACCAGCAAGCCATTTTTAAAGATATTCAATTAAAACGGCCTTTAAAAGTTATTTTAGATGGTTTACATGGCTCTGCTGGCCACTGCTCAAAATTAATATTGGAAAAAATGGGCTGTGAAGTGATTGCTTTACGGACTAATCCAAATGGAGAGTTTCCAGATCATGCACCAGACCCTTCGCATGCAGCTCACTTAACTCATTTGCGTAAAGCAGTGGTTGAGCAGCAGGCAGATATAGGCATTGCCCTTGATGGCGATGGTGACCGTGTCGTTTTAGTCGATGAAAAAGCCCAGATATTGACAGCAGATCGTTTATTATCACTTTTTGCGCAAATGTGCTTAGAACAACACCCCGAGCAAGAAATTGTTTTTGATGTGAAATGTTCACGTATGGTTCAAAAAACAGTCGAACAACTCGGCGGAAAAGCAAAAATGATCCGTACTGGAAGTAGTTTCTTACGCGCTTATTTATCTCAGTCAAATGGACGCGCCATTTTTGGTGGAGAATATGCAGGCCACTACGTTTTTAATGATGGGCGTGGTTTTGGCTATGATGATGGTCTATATGCTGCATTACGTGTAATGGAATATTTTACCCAATCGAGTGCGACAACAATTTCCGAATTATTTGCTCCTTATCCAGAAAGATGTTGTACAGAAGATACCTATATTGGTACATATCAGTCCGATCCGAAGTATGTATTACAAGATATTGAAATTTTAAGTCATCGTTTAGGTGCCCACATCAGTAAAATCGATGGCGTACGTCTTGATTTTGATGATGGTTTTGGCATTATTCGAGCATCAAATACTGGTGAATATTTTACAGTAAGATTTGATGCGGATAATCCTTTACGATTAAAGGAAATCCAGCAAAAATTTGTAGATATGTTGCAAGAACACTATCCACAAATTGCACAAGAACTTTCAGAGGCCTAAGTAAGGAGAGGCGTAATGCCCCAACATCAGCATATCGGTGTCGACAAAGCAAAAATCTTGATTGAAGCTTTGCCGTATATTCAACGCTTTACTGGTAAAACGCTGGTGGTGAAATACGGTGGCAACGCGATGACTGATCCGGAGCTCGAAAGTTCATTTGCCCGAGATATCGTTTTACTTAAAACTGTCGGGTTAAATCCGATTGTTGTTCACGGTGGTGGACCACAAGTAGACTCATTTTTAAAGCAATTAGGCCGCGAGTCTGATCGTATTGACGGTATGCGTGTAACTGATGCTGCAACCATGGAAGTGGTTGAAATGGTATTAGGTGGTAGCGTAAATAAATCAATTGTTAACCTGATTAATAAACATGGTGGCCGTGCAATTGGTTTAACAGGTAAAGATGGTAATTTACTTCGTGCTCGTAAATTACTTATGGAAAAGCAAGAAGAAGACGGTTCTATCAAACATATCGATTTGGGTATGGTTGGTGAAGTGACAGGCGTTAAAACAGATGTATTGGAAATGTTTACCCAAAGTGACTTTATTCCAGTGATTGCGCCATTAGGCGTAGATGAAGAAGGCAATACTTATAATATTAATGCTGATTTAGTTGCAGGTAAGGTTGCAGAAGCACTAGGCGCTGAAAAGTTAATTTTGCTTACCAATATTACTGGTGTGCTTGATGAAAATAAAAATCTGTTAACTGGGCTTACTACGCAAGAAGTTGATCGCCTCATTGAAACAGGCGTGATCTATGGCGGTATGATTCCTAAAGTAGGTTGTGCACTTGATGCTGTTAAAGGTGGTGTTGTGAGCGCGCATATTGTTGATGGTCGCGTACCACATGCAACCTTACTTGAAATCTTTACTGATCATGGAGTGGGTACGCTTATTTCTAATCGCAGTAAAACAGCTTAAGAAATCCGTTATTCTCAATAAAAAGATCACCCTAGGTGGTCTTTTTTTATACCATTTTAATTTGGTCATTTTTTTGTCATGAGCTTTGACTAGTGTATGGGGTGTCACTAGGAGCGTTCATTATGCTGGAAAAACTTAATCAATATCGCCAAACCTGGACTTTACCTTTAAATCGTCATAAAGCAATAAATCAGACACAATTTCGTTTTGAATGGGTTGATAATTTAAAAGAATTACAAGATGTACAGCGGTTTCGTGCACAACAATTTAGCCAACAATTTGGAATTCATTTTGAAGATAACTTAGACCAAGACATTTATGATTTTGGTTGTGAGCACGCAGTCCTACGTGAAAAGTGGACTGGAGAAATTGTCGCGTATACTCGTCTAAAATTATTTCAAGGTCATGAGATCGCACAAAGCTACAGCGCGCATGAGTTTGATATTGTTCCTCAGTTATCACACCTTCCGAATGTGTTAGAAATAGGGCGTACCTGTGTGCATCCACGCTTTCGTAATGGTAAGGCTCTTTCAATGCTTTGGATGAATCTTGCACCAAAAGTGTTGTGGTCAATGCGTGCTAAATATTTGATGGGGTGTGTCAGTATTCATCTACAAGATAATTTAGCTAGAGCGTACTACACGCATCGCCAGATTCAGCAATTATCTGAAAGCAAAACAATTGATATTCGTTCGAAAAAAATCTACGAACCTGAATATCCTGAGTTTAGTTTTCCACAAGATGAACGTATGCCAAAGTTATTCCAAATGTATTTGAGCATGCAGTCAAAACTATCGAAGCAGGCATTTTTTGATGAAGAATTTAACTGTCTAGATTATTTTGTATTTCTGGAAGTGAATAAAGTGGCGACTTCATTTGTCATGAATAAAATGGGTCAGCGTTAATCATATGTCCTATTTTCTAATAGCCAGCACATATTGAGATTTGCAAGCAATTTTACTCTCATGCACAATAGAGCAGATGGGGTAATTAGAAGTAGTTTAAAAGCAATATGTGCCAGCTATTAGGAATGAATTGTGCAACACCAACGGATATCACTTTTTCTTTCCGTGGTTTTTCACAGCGTGCAGGAATTACCTCAGACCATAGTGATGGATTTGGTATTGCATTTTTCGAAGATAAAGCTTGTCGACTATTTGTCGATAACCAGTCGGCAGTTGAATCTCCAATTGCCGATCTTATCCGTAATTATCCAATTAAATCACGTAATGTGATCGCGCATATCCGTAAAGCGACTCAAGGCAAAATCACTTTAGAAAACTCTCATCCCTTTATTCGAGAGCTGTGGGGGCGTCAGTGGATTTTTGCCCATAATGGTGATTTGCATGACTTTGATCCACCACTCAGTGGACGTTTTACGCCGGTCGGGAATACAGACAGTGAACGCGCATTTTGTTATTTGCTCGATCAACTTGTTGAAGCTTTTGGCTATGAAGAACCAAGCCTTGAACAGATATTTGAAGTATTAGAAAAAATTTCGCCACAAATTGCTGAGTACGGTACATTTAATTATTGCTTATCGAATGGCAAGGCATTATTTAGTTATGCGATTACTAAATTACATTGGTTGGTTCGAGAATATCCATTTAATCAGGCTCATTTAATTGATTTAGATGTTGAAGTCGATTTTAGTCAGGTAACAACCCCTGAAGATCGTGTAGCAGTAATAACAACGGAGCCTTTAACACATAATGAAAATTGGACAGCTTATCTACCTGGTGAAATGATTTTATTTCAACATGGTCAGCCGATTAAAAAAGCAATTACTCATGTGGAAAGATTAAAGCGTGAGCAGGATAATCCTGAACTTAAGCGTATTACTCGTGCAGATCAATATTAATATAAAGTATATTTAAAATATATAAATAGAAATATCTATATATTAAACGTTTAATAATAAAGTATTTTGTTTAAAAAATACTTTATTATTTTAGTTGGTTAATTTTTTAAAAAAACAATAAAAACAATGGTTTGATTTAAATATAATTTTTATGTGATAAACCCGACAAAATAGCTTTGTTTTTATTTTAATTCTTTAAATATATCATGAGGTTTATGCAATAGTCATTGAACATCATTGGGGAGATGTATGAAAATGAAATGGGCTTCAGAATATAATACGGGTATTGATGTAATTGATGAGCAACATAAACGAATACTTGATTATATTAATGAAATTGATGATGTAAAAGATGATGAAGATAGACGTCGAATTAAAGATGTTTTAGATAATATTATTGATTACACGCAATCACATTTTACTTTTGAAGAAAGTTTACAAGAGGAAGCAGATTATAAATATCGTGTACCACATAAACGTGTACATGACTTATTTATTAAAAAAATAGAGTTATATCGTGAGCGTTTTGAAATGGGACATACTGTTGAAAAAGAGCTTCAAGAAATTTTAGCAAAATGGTTAATTAACCATATTCAACATGATGATGCTGATTATGTGGGGGCAGTAAAAGAAAATATGATGGGAATTATTAGAGAAAAAGAAAAGAAGAAAGGGAAAAACTGGTTTGCTCGGTTTTTCGCATAATTTAAATAACAAAACTTATAATTTTAGTTAGCGCAGCAAACTATCGTTTCGGTAGTTTGCTTTTTTTATTGAGCAAACTTTGATTTTCAGGCATGAGACGGGCAAAATATCGATAGTCTTTTTCAAGGAATGCATAATGCAGGACATACCTATGTCACGATGGTTATCGCCCCTGATGGCGTTTTGCTTATCTTTCATCATTATGGCGACATTGGCGCCCGCTATGGGGATCCAGATTGATCGTCAAATCGATTTCTGGTTATTGTGGTTAGGCACAATGCTGTTATTGGCTTTGCCAGTTTGCTATTTAGAAATTGCTTTAGCAAAACGGTCGAAGACTACTGCTTTAAATGCTTTATCAAGTTTAACTCGTGAAGCAGATAGTTCACCAAAATGGCGTTTGGCTGGTTGGCTTGCAGTTATTTTTATTCCATTTTTAGCAGGGAATGTACTGAGTACTGCTGGCAATTTATTGACAGTACAGCTCAATAACAGCGTTTCTGGGCAAATTGTTTTTGCTGGGCTAGCAGTTGCGGCTTTAATTTTATCTTTTATTCCGCGTCAGATTTTAATTCTGCTCATGACAGTTGGTGTAATCGCTTCTCTTGTTTTAGCTAATACAATGGGAACGACTTTACAGCCTTGGCATTGGACAAATGTTGAGTTTAAAGAATGGGGTAATGCGACTGTACTTGCTCTTGTTGCGAGTGGTTTAGGCTTAGGACTTTACTGGCAAAATAGCTTGTCTGTCATTCACTCTCAAGAAGGCGCTACAAAAACTGTACTTCCAATCTGGTTAGCTCAGTTAATTGCTGTCGTTGCGTTTGGTTTCTTTTCTCTTCAAGCACAGCTTCCTGTTTTTACCTGGATTTTTACTGCGGTAATGACAACAGCTCTGTTTATTCAACTTGCTAAAGAACAGCTTGCTCAACGTCAACTGATGTACGTTTTACAGTGGGTGATTATTGTTGTAGCAATTGCGGTTTGGGCTGTGCCTGAACTTCACGGCATTTTTACGCTGATTTTGATGCTTTGGGGATTACTCATTTGCCTCATCTATGCAATTTTTGCTGGCTGGATTATGAAAATTAGCCACTTGCGTAAATCAATGAATTTTAGCAATGAGTTGTTCTATAACTTGTGGCGTATTGCGGTACGTATTGTTTTACCGCTTTCAATTGTAATTGCCATGATTGCGGTAGTTGGACAAATGATCTGATGGAAAAAGCTCAGCAAGTGTGGGTTGCTTTTGCAGCCCCAGAGCAACAGTTTTTAGTTGCTGTTCCATTTGAAGCTGGAATGACAGCATTACAAGCAGTTGAAGCGAGTGGCTTGCAGACACAGGTAACTTTGCCTGAGCCATTACAACTTGGCATCTTTGGTGCAAAAGTTGAGGCACATGCGATTTTACAAGCAGGCGATCGGGTAGAGGTTTATCGACCTTTAACGATTAATCCTAAGGATATACGCCGTAACCGCGCTGAGAAAAATCCTGTGGGGCGATATATTAAAAGTAATCGCTTAAAGTAATAAGTCCCATAAATAAAACCCCTCGAAGTATTTCACTTGAGGGGTTTATTTTTATTAGAAAAAACGATTATAGTGGTGGGGCAGTTAAAATCGCTTCTTTAGAAGCAGGTAAACCTGGTTGCGATTCTGGAATAGTTTCTAAACCTTCAATTTTAGTTACTGTGCCAGTGCCATCAAAGTAAATTTTTAAATGCTGACCATGTGCTGCGGGGATTTTTGCCTTTTTAGCGTAAGTTCCCGGGATATAGTTGTAAATGTAGTCCCAGCGCTGAGGATTGAGGGGATCAGTCACAGTTGGACTACCAAGCAAAAAACGCACTTGCTGGAAATTCATGCCGACTTGTACTTGAGAGGCCTGAGCTTTGGTCAAAGGAGTCCCTTGAGGAATATCAACCTTATATACACCAAAGATTGAACAACCAGCAAGGAGTGAAGTGACTAATAACGTCAGCACGAGTTTTTGCATTTTGCTACACTATCCCAATAAATTATGATGCATTTGATCAAAGGATAGATCATACTTCATCTAAATTCTATTGCCTATTCCAACTTGAGATTTGTTGAGAGACCTTTTTTCATGCCTATTTCCAATCAAGATTTGCGCAAAGCTGGACTTAAAGTTACCCTTCCACGAATTAAGATTTTGGAATTATTAGAAAATTCAAAGCAACATCATCTTAGTGCTGAAGATATTTACAAGACTTTGTTAGAACAAGGGGAAGATGTCGGTCTTGCGACAGTTTACCGTGTGTTAACACAATTTGAAGCTGCAGGTATCATTCAGCGTCATCATTTCGAAAATAATCATTCTGTTTTCGAAATTATGCAAGAAGATCATCACGATCATTTGGTTTGCTATAATTGCAACAAAGTTATTGAATTTACTAATGATGTTATCGAGAAGGAACAGCATGCTGTAGCAGACCAATATGGGTTTACCTTAACGGGTCACTCATTAAACCTCTACGGTTACTGTAACGAACCTGAGTGTCAGGAAGTGTTGCGCAAGAAATAATCGTTTTCACACAAAGAAAACAAATAAAAAAGGAAGGTTACGTTTAACCTTCCTTTTTTTATGGGGAAATTACTGTCGGTCGAAGGTTAAATGCTGATTTGTGCCTGCAATTTGATCAGGTCCTTCTTCGGCAAGCTTAATCGTCAAACGTAAATCGTTAGGTGAGTCGGCATGTTTTAATGCATCTTTGTAGGTAATTTGGCCTGCTTTGTAGAGATCAAACAACGCTTGGTCAAAGGTTTGCATACCGAGTTCACGGGAACGCTTCATTAAATCTTTAATTTCATGAATTTCACCTTTTCGAATGTAGTCCGAAATTAATGGTGAGTTAATTAAGATTTCAATTGCAGCACGGCGCGAGTTACCATCAGGCGTTGGAATAAGTTGCTGAGCAATCATGGCCTTTAAGTTAAGAGATAAGTCCATGTAGAGCTGACTGTGGCGGTCACTTTCAAAGAAGTGAATGATACGGTCGAGTGCTTGGTTAGCGTTGTTGGCGTGCATTGTGGCTAATACAAGGTGACCTGTTTCAGCGAAGCCAATCGCGTAGTCCATCACTTCACGAGATCGAATTTCACCAATCAAGATTACATCTGGTGCTTGTCGCAAAGTATTTTTTAAGGCAATTTCAAATGAGTCCGTATCGATTCCGACTTCACGTTGGGTAATGATGCAGCCCGCATGTTCGTGAATAAACTCGATTGGGTCTTCAATGGTAATGATATGACCTTTAGTATTGTGGTTACGATAGCTAATCATTGAAGCCAAAGACGTCGATTTACCCGTACCTGTCGCACCAACAAAAATAATGATGCCGCGCTTGGTCATTGATAAATCTTTAAGAACGGGTGGTAACTGCAAGTCATCAATTGAAGGAATTTTAGTTTCAATTCGACGTAGTACCATGCCTGGCATGTCACGCTGCTGAAAAGCACTCACACGAAAGCGGGCAGTTTTATCACGGTTCATAATGGCAAAGTTACATTCACGAGTGTCCGCAAATTCTTTGCGCTGTTTTTCGCTCATGATGGAATGTAAGAGTTGACCAATAACATCGCCTGAAAGACTATTTTTTGAAATTGGAACAATTTGCCCGTTAATCTTCATAGATGGCGCAACACCATCTGTAATAAAAAGATCGGATGATTTTTTTTCAACCATGAGGTTGAGTAAGTCATTAAAATCCATATTTATTCTCTAATTCTTTTTATAGGAATGATTCAGGCTGTTTTGCAGCAGTACGAGCCGTTTGTGGACTAATCACGCCACGAGAAACTAGACCTTTTAAGCTTTGGTCGAGAGTCGTCATGCCATGATTTGCACCAGTCTGAATTGATGAATACATTTGGGCGACTTTGTTTTCACGAATTAAGTTACGAATGGCAGGAATACCAATCATGATTTCATGTGCTGCCACACGCCCACCGCCGTTCTTTTTAAGCAGGGTCTGCGAAATAACGGCCTGTAAAGATTCTGACAACATGGCACGAACCATGTCTTTTTCTTCGGCAGGGAATACATCAATCACACGGTCAATGGTTTTTGCAGCAGACGTTGTATGGAGCGTACCAAACACCAAATGACCCGTTTCGGCAGCAGTAAGTGCTAAACGAATGGTTTCAAGGTCACGCATCTCACCGACTAAAATAATATCTGGGTCTTCACGCAGTGCCGAACGTAGTGCTGCATTAAAGCCATGCGTATCACGATGCACTTCACGCTGGTTAATCAAACATTTCTTCGACTGGTGTACAAATTCGATAGGGTCTTCAACCGTTAAAATATGGTCATAACGATTTTCGTTGATATAGTCCATCATCGCTGCAAGCGTCGTAGATTTACCAGAACCTGTTGGACCTGTAACCAGTACAATCCCACGTGGATAGTCGCAAATATCTTTAAAGATTTGACCTAAGCCTAAATCTTCCATAGTAAGTACTTTAGATGGAATGGTACGAAATACTGCACCAGCACCGCGGTTTTGGTTAAATGCGTTAACACGGAAACGAGCAACATTTGGCACTTCAAAAGAAAAATCGGTTTCAAGCTTTTCTTCGTAGTCTCGGCGTTGTTTATCATTCATGATGTCATAGACCAGACGGTGAACATCTTTATGATCTAGAGCTGGTAAGTTAATGCGACGGACTTCACCATCAACGCGAATCATCGGTGGCATGCCAGCAGACAAATGTAAATCGGACGCGCCATTTTTCACAGAGAAAGCGAGTAGCTCTGTAATATCCATAATTTCCCCAAGTAAATCAAAATATGTCATTATTTTGTAGAATAATATACGGCTTTCACCGAGGCTTACCAACACCTCGCTTTAGGTGAAAAGCAAAAAAGTTTTTTGAAAATGAGAACCTTGTCAATGAATTACCTGCAAGATGCGCGACAGCTCGTATTACAGCAAATCCAACGTGCTTGTGAACATGCTCAGCGTGCGCCTGAAAATGTGCAACTTTTAGCCGTGTCGAAAACACATCCGAGTGAAAGTTTGCGAGAAATGTATGCAGCAGGGCAAAGAGCATTTGGTGAAAACTATTTACAGGAAGCTTTAGACAAAATCGAAGCTTTACACGATTTAGAAATTGAATGGCATTTTATTGGTCATGTTCAGCGCAACAAGACTAAACATTTGGCTGAAAAGTTTGATTGGGTGCATGGTGTAGACCGTTTAATTGTTGCTGAGCGATTATCCAATCAAAGACTTCAAGATCAATCTGACTTGAATATTTGTTTGCAAGTGAATATTGATGGGCAAGATAGTAAAGATGGTTGTGCACCAGATGAGGTTGCCGAGTTAGTTGCTCAAATTAGTCAACTGCCGAAAATCAAATTGCGCGGTTTGATGGTGATTCCAGCGCCAGACAATACAGCTGCTTTTGCAGATGCTAAAGCCTTGTTTGATGCTGTGAAAGAACAACATGCTCACCCAGAACACTGGGACACATTAAGCATGGGAATGTCAGGTGATTTAGACGCTGCAATTACCGCAGGTTCAACCATGGTACGTGTAGGAACGGCTCTATTTGGAAAGCGCGATACAGTAGAGAAAAAATGACTTTTACAATTTAGATAAACGTTTTGTCGGGTAACTGTAATTTGTTAATTTAAATTTAATTTTCCTAGCTTATAACCCAGATATTTTAATATTTGAGTGTGTAGGGTATGGATTTATTGCATGTTTTCATTCTGGCAATCATTCAAGGTTTTGCTGAATTATTGCCAGTTTCTAGTTCCGCACACGTTATCTTAGCTGAAAAGTTAATGGGGTATGATCCATCTGCACCTGATATGACTTTCTTACTTGTGATGTTACATACAGGTACGATGTTTGCAGTGATTGTCTACTTTTGGAAATCTTGGAAAAAAACCTATTTTTCTTCATGGGAAAGTTTCAAAAAACAAGCCTTCTATATTATTTTGGCAACCCTAATTACAGGTGTGCTTGGCTTAGCGCTTCAATCTATGATTAAACATGTGTTCTTCGGCGGCGCGAGCAGTTTCGAAATTGAGTATTTGTTTAGTAACTCAAAACTCATGGCAGCTGCGCTGATTTCGGCAGGTGTTCTGATTATTTTATCTTCGCGTTTAGATCGCGGACAACAAGGTGAAATCAGTTTACGTAGTGCTTCTATTATTGGGGCAGTGCAGGCGTTATGTTTGCCTTTCCGTGGCTTTTCACGTTCTGGTGCAACCATCTCTACAGGGCTATTTTTAGGTGTATCACGCCAAAAGGCTGAAGAATTCAGTTTTGCGCTGGCGGTTGTATTAACACCAGCAGTAATTTTAAAAGAATTATATCGTTTAGTTCACGCTCAAGGCTTACAAACTGTAGCTCATGGACAAGTGTTCCATTCGATGGTTCCCAGCTTATTAGGCATGTGCTTTAGCTTTGGTGCTGGCCTTTTGGCGCTAAAATGGTTGTCTTCATGGTTAGAACATGGGCGCTGGCATTTGTTCGGTATGTACTGTATCGGTTTTGCAGTTGTAGTGCTCTGCGTTAATTAATTTTTGATGTTTTAAAATAAAAGAAAATGAATACAAGACAAAGGGGCGTAAATGATACGCCCCTTTGCTATATAAGATTCATTAACTTTCAGATATGAAATCTTAATAAATTAGCCTACGACTTCAATCGTACTTGCGCCAGCACCAAGAGGTTTCACCTGAATTTGTACAGGAATACGCTCATGCATTTCTTGAATGTGTGAAATCAGAATGACCTGACGGCCCTGATTTTGCAATTGATCTAAAGCATTCATAACCATGTGCAAAGACGAAGCATCTAAAGTACCAAACCCTTCATCAATAAACAGAGATTCAATTTTCATTGAACCCGAGGCCATATTGGCAATCGCTAAAGACAAGGCAAGGGCAGTTAAGAACGACTCACCACCAGATAAAGAGGCAACAGAGCGGATTTCTCCATCCATATCGTGGTCAATAATCGCAAGACTTAACGATTGCTCTAAACGTTTAAGCATATAGCGTTGAGACAGCATCGCCAGTTGCTGGTTAGCATGTTCTACTAAAATATCTAGGTGATATTGCTGGGCATAGTCACGGAACTCTTTACCTTTAGCATCACCAATTAAACCTGAAATTTTGCTCCAGCGATGTTCTTCTTGCTGAATATTTTGAATTTGCTCAGCGTATTGTTGCTGCTTCGCAAGATTTTGCTGATGTACTTCGAGCTTAAGCTTAAGTCGATCACGTACTTCAAGTTGTGCTTTGAGCTCTGCAATATTGTCTTGAATAAGGCTAACAAGCTTTTCATGTTCAATATCTGGCTGAGTTTGTAAGTGCTCACTCAATTGCTCTTGCATGGTCTTAAGGGCAGATGAGGCTTCACTTAATAAACGCTCTGCATGATTAAGACGGTTACGAATGTCTTGCTCTTGGGCGGAATTGATTTGCATGAGCGCCGTAAGAGCAGATGCTTGAAAATCAGCGTGAGCCTTTAACCAGTTTTGAATTTGTTCATCAACCTGCTGCTGATGTTGCGAGGTGTGTTGATGTTGATGCTTGAGCTGATCAAGTGCCTGTTTTTGTTGTTCAAAGTGCTGTCTGGTTTGTTCGAAACGTTGTTTAGCTTCGTGGTACGCCGTTTGTTGCTGCTGACGTTTAGCGTCGTGCTCAATTAACCATTCGTGCGGTTTAATGTCAGCGTGGCCAGTCATTTGTTGAATGAGCGACACCGCTTTTTCATTATTCTGTTGGCCTTTAAGCGTAATTTCTTTGAGATTTTGATCGATCTCATCAATTTGCTTGGTCATTTGTTCAAGGTTGGCAGCTGACATTTTAAGTTCTTGCTGCTGTTGCTCAAAACGCTGAGAAATCTGTTCTTGTTGTTCAAGTTGCTTAGCGCGTACATCAAGTATTGACCAAGTCTGTTTAGCTGTTTGGCTACTCGATTGCTGCCATGCCTGCTGTTCAGCTTCAGATAAACATTCAACAATATGTTTAACTTGTTGTTGCCATTGCTGTGCCGTATTAAGCAAGCTTTCATTACGTTGAATAGATTGAACCAACTGATTATGTTGTTTAATCGCTTGGGTTAAACGCAAGTTTTCTGAATCAAATGAACTTATCGCAGTTTGTGCGGCTTGTCTGAGTTCGTTAAGCGTTTGCAAGATTTGTTCAGGAGCTTGATTAAGCTCAATTCGCAATTGATTGAGGCTAAACTGCTGCTCAAGTTCTTGCTGTAAGTTCGTCTGTTTTACTTGCAGTTGAGCTAGGTATTTCTGAACCTGTTCAAGCTCGGCATGACACTGAGTAAGTGCATGTTGCTGAGTTTGCCATGCATTAAATTTAGTTTGTTCTAGCGCTACTGCCTGTTGCTCTTGTTGTTGCTGCAAATCGAATAAAGCTTTAGAGACAGCACTGTCATCAACACGATAGGGATGATGTGTGCTTCCACACACTAAGCAAGCTTCGCCGTCTTTAAGATTGGCCCGTAACTGCTCAATATTTTCGGTGTGTAGTAAACGTTGCTGTTGCAGGATGTGCTGTAACTTTTCACGTTCAGTTTTTGCTGTTTGGTAGTCTTGTCCAGCTAACTGGCAAACAGTTTTAAGTTGTTCTTCTTGCGCGGAGGCTTGGGTATGTTTTTCGGTAAATTGCTGAAGCTCAGCATATAACTCATGATAAGTTTTTATTTTTTGCTGAATCAAATCTAACTGCGTGATTTGAGTAAGCTTTTGATCTTTATCTTTACGCTGTTGTTCAAGCTTTAACTCAATCTGTTCAACTGTGCCTAGTGAGGCTGTCAGTTGTTCGAGTTCACTTTTAGCTTCCGATAGCTTTTGGCGAGCAAGGGTAGGATTACCGAGCTGTTGTTCAATCGCTTGGTAATTTTGAATAAATTGCCCAAGCTGAGGCAGATGTGCTGAAAGGCCTTTGTCTAACACAGCATATTGCTGAGTTTGGGTAAGCTGCTGTTGTAAATGAATTTGGTTCTGCTCAAGCTGTGCAATGTGCTGTTGCACAGTGTTTTGTTGCTGTTGCAGTGGACTCAATTTTTGTTCAAGTACATGTCTTTTTTCTTTGCACTTTTTATATTCGTCGGCAATAAATGCACGTTCTTGAATGGACTGTCGAACTTGATTTAAAGATTGTTGATGCTGTTGTTCAAAATCGAGGGTCTGTTTGAGTTCTTGCTCTGCAAGTTGATATTGTTTTTGACCCGTTTCAAAAATTTGCACCAAATCATTAAACTTGGTTTGTGCTTGCTGAATTTGCGGCTCAAGTTGTTGTAGCGTTTGTAAATTTTGAGCTTGCTGAAAAACCTGCTGACGTATTTCAGAAAAAACTTCGAGCCGTTGTAATTGCTCACGTTCACCAGCCAATTGCTGATGATGGTTTTGCTGGGTTTGAAACTGTTGTTGTTTAGCTTGAACTTCTTGCTCAAGTTTCGCTTTACGTTCAAACCATTGTTGTTGTTTGTCTAAGACATTTTTTTGTTGTTCTAACTGTTGATGGTTTTGCTCGGCTTGCTGATATTGTTCGGTAAATGCAGCAATCTCTTCATCAGACAAAATTTCAATATGTCCTAAAAACTCTTCAAGCTGTTTACGCTGTTTTGCAATATCTGCTGTTTTACGAAAAGCCAGTTCACCGATTTTGGCGAAAATACTGGAGTTGGTCAGGTACTCAAGTAACTCACCGCGTTCGCTGTCTCGTGCTTTTAAAAATGCAGTCACTTCAGATTGGGCAAGCAGCACAGCACGAGTAAATTGCTCAAATGAAAGCTGGGTAATTTGTTTAACTTTTTCATCAACCGCTTTGGCTTTGTCGGCAAGCACGACACCATCGGTCAGGCATTTTAAATGGCGTTGCACGCTTTGTAATTTACCACTTGGGTTTTCACGTGCCCGCTTAATTTCCCAACGTGCCAAATAGCGTTTTTGATCTTGTGCAATAAAGCAAAGCTCAGCAAAACCATGTCCTGTACCACGGCGTAAGACAGTCAAAGGTGAGTTGGTGAGTAACTCTGAACCATCAACATCTTTCAATTTACCATCGCTGTCTTTAAGACGAGGAACCCGATTAAACAAGGCCAGACACATGGCATCTAAAATAGTTGATTTACCCGCACCCGTTTTTCCCACAATCGCAATAAGACCTGCATGGGCTAGGGGCGCGCTTTCGAAATCAATAAAGTGTTCATCAGAAAGAGATGCCAGATTTTTTATTCGAATGGATAAAATTTTCATGACATATCCTTAAGGGGTTGCATCATTTTCAAGATTTTTTTGTGCTTCTTGTACCAGACTCAGAAAATCTTTTAAGACCGCATCATCGGCGCTGTAACCTTGTTTTTCCCAAATATTTTGAAAGAGTTTTTCTGGTGTTGGTGGTTCAAGAGCGATTTGCTGAGTAGTATTTGAATCGGTAGCGTCTTTATTCACATATTGACGTGAAATACGCACTAAACGATAGCGGTTAGGCGGTAAGGCTGCTTCAAACTGCTGACGTAAATTGGGTTGTGGCGGCGTTAAACTATAATATTCAATATCGACATATTCACGGTGGTCAATATTTTCAATCACGCCGTGAGGTAAGGCTTTGAGTTGTTGCAGCACTTCGTTTAATTCACCACGAATGCGGTGCAATTGTATGCAACGTGGAATTTTTACAGCTTCAAATTGCAAACGGTTGTCAGTGTCTTGAGAAGGTCCGATTTTGACCTCCACCACTTGGTGCTTATAGTTAATTTCACTAAAAGACAGTGGAATAGGCGAGCCACTATAACGAATGTGCGGCTGACCCACTTTTTGTGGTTTATGCAGATGCCCTAAAGCGACATAGTCGACAGCATCTTCAAATAAAGTGGTTGAAAGCGCTTCTTCATTACCAATAATAATTGGACGTTCAGAGTCAGATGTTTCCCCACCTTGCATGTGGGCATGCGACATTAAAATCAGGGCTTGGTCTGGTGTTTTACGACGTTTGGCTTCTGCAATCAGTTGCTGGTGCAAATAGGCAATCGCATTTTTGCTGTTGGTGGTATGTTCATTAAAACCCGTAATTTCGGCCGAACGTAAAAAAGGCAGGGCAAGACACCACGCTACAATCTCTTGATTTTGATTATAAATAGGTAAAAGTAGTCGATCGAGATCTAGGGTTTTATCTTCATTCCAGCGAACCACGCCCACGGTTTTTGCATTGTATTTTTCTAAGAGTGGTTCGACCTGTTCAATACGGTAACCTGAGTCATGGTTACCCGCAATCATGAGCGTTTGCATGTGTGGGGCAAGGCGATGGGCATCTGCTAAAAATTGGTAGAGTTGTTTTTGTGCTTGGGAACCCGGGTTAATGACATCAAAAATATCGCCGGCAATAAGCAGAGCATGCGGTTGTTTTTCTTGAATTTGAGTGAGCAACCAGCTTAAAAATTGTTGGTGTTCGTAGTGGCGTGAATGATTATAAAAAAACTGCCCCAAATGCCAGTCAGAAGTATGTAGAAAATGTACGGACATAGAAACAGACATCAAGCCAAAATAAACACAGATACGTTAGCATAAATTGGCAGGAGATTTTATCAAGACATTTTAAAGTGCTCGTTATTTAAGCCTAAGTTGAAACTTAAATTAAATTTTTCACTTTAAACTTTGCTTTGTTACTATCAATGCAAACCATGAACTTTGAGAACAAAATGACCATTCATGAATACGAAGTAAAAATACAGTGGGAAGGGAATACAGGAACAGGCACTTCTTCTTATCGTTCATATAAAAGAGATTTTAGTATTCAGCATCCGCAAAAGGCCACGATTCAAGGTTCATCAGACCCCGCTTATTTGGGTGATGTGACTAGATGGAACCCAGAGGATTTATTGGTTGCATCAGCTTCAGCTTGTCATAAGCTTTGGTATTTGCACCTATGTGCAGTCAACCATATTCATGTTGTGAGTTATATCGACCATGCACTTGGCTTTATGGAAGATGCAGATCCAGTTAAACGTGGTCACTTTACCCAAATTATTTTAAGGCCCGAAGTTGTTTTAGAAAAAGGTGCTGACCAAGAACTTGCTGCAAAATTACATGAAGAAGCGCATCATGAATGTATGATTGCCAATTCGGTGAATTTCCCAATTACATGTGAAGCCAGCTTTAGTTTTGCTGAATAATCAATATGAAATAGCCACCGATAAAAAGGCGGTGGCTATACATTAACAAATAAATAGAGCCGTTAAATAAAATCTTTAAGCTGCATTTTCATCGACTTGAAAAATACCAAAAACGTTGTGGTCTAAATCGACAAAGTAACCATGCCAAGCGCGACCGGGAATGGCGAATTTATCCATCGCAACGATGCCACCTTGCGCTAAAATTTTTGTCGCAACTTCATCGAAATTCTCGACTTGAATTGAGCAGGTAAAGGCATTGGTGCCATATTCCATTGGCGGCGTTTGAGCAGGGCGTTTTAATAGTCCACCCATAATTGAGGGCGTTTCGATACGGTAATATTCAATCGGTAAGTTTGGATCTAATTTAAATTGCCAGCCAAACACAGCTTGATAAAACTGCGCATCGCGGGCAGGGGTTGAAGACTGGATTTCAAAATAGGCAATGTTGTTCATATTTTTTAAAACATATTTTTATGGTGTAAAAGTATACGCATGGCTTTCATGACCATGAAATAACGATTGTGTATGTTGAGCGTAAAATAAATGAAAGTGCCAGAAAATAAAAACCGACGATTCGAGTGATGAGAGAATCGTCGGTCAAAAACTTCATCAAGGGTTTCGGCTGCTAACAAAACCTAATCTGAAGGAAGAAAAGCGTCGTAATGAAAGGTCACCGAAACAATTTTGCGGATGCCGTGCAAAGGAAGTATTCGGTTGCTGCGACCTTATTACCCTATATAACGTCAAGAGATTCAGATTGGTTGACAGAAAAATGAAAAAAAATTGAAAAAAATTTATAATTATTTTTTAAACCCATAAATTAGGCAAAAATATGACCAAATTACGTTCTTACTTTCTCTGGTTTTTTGCTTTATGCATCGTACTCACCTTAGTTGTTGGTGTGGTTGCAGCACTATTACCAGCGAGTGTAGGCGGTATTTTAACAGCCGTTCCCTATTTAGGCGCAATGATTTTTGTCTTATTTAAATTTTTAAAGAAAGAACGCCGTGCTCCGACTGTACAAGAAAAAAAGAAATTTACTTTAGGTTTTACCCTGATTTTTTGGGGCTATAACTTGAGTGGCGTTTTATTTGGCCTGTTTTTATTTGCCAGAAAAGACCCTGAGATTTTGCAAAACTTTATGCTTTACCTCAAACAGCCTCAGTTCTTGAGCATTATGGTGATTATGCTTTTAATGTTAGCTATCCCGCTTTATTTAATTACCTACTGGTTTTATGGCAAACAGGCACAGCGAATGGCAAGCAAAATGTTTAATGTGCAATAGATCACTATATAAACAGCTACGATTAAATATAAATGGGTCTTATATAATTAAATAAAACTTGAGTCCTCAACTTAGGAGGAAATATGAATAAGAGTGTATTAATCACGGGTGCCAGTGGTTTTATCGGAACGCATTTAATTAAGTTCCTGCTGCAAAAAAATTATAACGTGATTGCTGTGACACGGCAGGCTGGAAAGAAATCTGACCATCCTGCCTTACAGTGGGTGCAAAAATTCGAAGATATTACGACACGTCAAATTGACTATGTGGTGAATTTGGCAGGTGCAAATATTGGCGAAAAACGCTGGACCGAGTCACGTAAAAAACAACTCATTGAAAGCCGTGTAAACGCGACCCGAAAATTGTATGCATGGCTCACGCAATCTGAAATTTTTCCAGAAGTGATTGTCTCTGGCTCCGCGATTGGCTATTACGGAATTGATAATCAAGAAAAGTGGGCAGAGGTGTGCACAGAACAAAGCTCACCACAACCTATTTTTATGTCTCAACTTTGCCAAGAGTGGGAGCGAGCAGCTTTAACAGATACTCAGCAAAATACTAAAATTATTCGCTTAGGTGTGGTCTTTGGGCAGGGCGGTGGCATCTTGCCTAAAATGTTGCTTCCGATTCGACTCAATTTAGTTGGTCAAATTGGTCACGGTCGTCAGCCGATAGTTTGGGTACACATTAAAGATGTATTAAAGGCAATCGAGTTTATATTTAAGCATCCTCAATCTGCCCAAATTCACAATGTCGTGGCGCCAGAAAGTGTGACTCAAAAGGTATTTGTTGAACAAGCTGCTGCGGTACTCAATAAGAAACCACTATTGTCGGCGCCTAGCACGGTTTTTCGCTGTTTGTTGGGGGAACAGTCGCAATTGATCTTAAATGGTCAATACGTCAAATCCGCAGCCCTGCAAGCAGCAGGATTTGAGTTTGCTTATCCTCAGTTAAAAATGGCTTTAGAGAATATATTGGCGTCAGGCTAAGATTTTATTTTGCAAACGCTCTGGGGAATATGCTTTGGCATCAACTAAGGTCGGTTGACCCAGCATAAGTTGACGGAGCAATTGTGCAGAGCCTGCACCCATACATAAGCCATTTCTAAAATGACCAAAGTTTGCCCATAGGTTATCCATTTCAGGCATTTTGCCAATGTAGGGAACACCATTTGGTGAACTTGGTCTGAGTCCCGCCCAGCGCTGTACGATTGGGAAATCGGCCAGTTCAGGCACCATTTCTAAACATGCTTCTAAAATATTGTGCTGAGTGGTTTCATCAGTAGAAGTGTCAAAACCACGATGTGCCATGCTAGACCCACATACGATATGACCGTCCATACGAGGAATCAAATACATGACTCGATTCATACACATGGTCGGTAGCCAGTGAGCAGGGGTTTTAAACAACAGCATTTGACCTTGCACAGGTTCGACTGGAATTTCGAGTTGTAATTGTGAGTTCCAGTAATGACTCCAAGCCCCCGAAGTTATTACAAAATGATCTGCTGTGTGTTTGCGACCATCTTCAGTTTGTACGGCTTGTATGGCATCACCCTGTTGAATCAGTTTTTTAACAGCGGAGTGCTCAAAAAACTCAACTTTTGGATGTTGTTTTAAATAGCTAATGAGGGACTGTAATACACGCGGGTTGCGGATATTAGACAGTTCGGGGAAATAAATCGCTTCTTGAAACTGATCGGAAATATGTGGGTTAACTTGTTCTAGCGCATCTCGCTGTAAATATTCACAGCGTTGCATAGGTTCTTGATGTTGCTCGGCGTAGGAAAGTCCGACGTCAAAATCTTCTTCATCAAAAATGAGCATGCCTGTGTCATGAATTTCAAAATCAATGCCTGTAACAGAGGAGAGTTTTTGGTTCCATGCTTGATAAGAGGCTTTGCCAAATTGAGCAAGTTGGTTCACTGCATGCACATAGCGCCACGGGTACATCGGAGAAAGAATGCCTCCGCCAGCCCAAGAGGCTGCTTGTCCCGCTTGTTGTTGATCAAAAATGCTGACAGTACAGCCTTGTTCAACCAACTCCAGCGCAGACATTAATCCACTTATGCCCGCGCCAATGATTGCAATATGCATGCAGTGTTATCCTTTCTCTGCGAACTTAGTTCATTTCCTTGAGTTTTTCGGCTGCGGTTTCTGCAAAGTAAGTCCAGATCCCGTCTGCACCAGCACGGCGGCAGCACATGAGTGATTCTAAAATGACTGAGTCTGATAACCAGCCATTTTGAATTGCACCGGCTAACATCGCATATTCGCCACTCACTTGATAAATGAATGTTGGAACACCAAAGGTATCTTTCACTTCACGTACCACATCTAGATATGGCATGCCGGGTTTTACAATCACCATGTCGGCGCCTTCTTGAATATCAAGCGCGATTTCATGTAACGCTTCGGCACGGTTGGCAAAGTCCATCTGGTAGTTATATTTATTACCACCTTTTAGGTTGGATGCAGAGCCAACAGCGTCGCGGAATGGGCCATAGAAGCTAGACGCATATTTCGCAGAGTAGGCCATGATGTTGGTGTAGATGTGACCATTGGCTTCTAAAGCCTGACGAATCGCGCCAATACGGCCATCCATCATGTCACTTGGTGCAATCACTTCGGCACCTGCTTCTGCGTGACTTAACGCTTGTTTAATCAAGCATTCGACAGTCTCGTCATTCAGCACATAGCCAGTTTCATCAATAATGCCGTCTTGACCATGCGTGGTGTAAGGGTCGAGGGCACCATCAGTGATTAACACCATTTCTGGTAATTCTTTTTTAAGCAAACGGCAGGTGGTTTGTACTAGACCATTTTCATGCCATGCAGCTTCTGCGGTGAGGCTTTTATCTTCTTGAGGGGTGACTGGAAAAAGAGCCAGTTTTGATACGCCCAATTCCAGAAGTCTTTCAGCTTTTTTCAGTAATAAATCTGCTGACAAACGCTGAATGTTTGGCATACTTGGAATATCTTGGGTCTGATTTTGTCCCGGTAATACAAATACTGGATAAATCAAGTGATTGGTAGTGAGCTGTGTTTCGCTGACCATCGCACGCAACTGGTCATTTTTACGGATACGGCGCATGCGAGTGGCTGGAAATGCAGGACGATTGAACGTATAAGTCATAACAATCTCGATGTTCGGTATTACACTAGGAGAGGTTGGCGGATATTCCATTACTGTCAACCGACTGCTGTATTGTAGCCCCATAATGTTGGATTTGTACAAAATTATGGGTGTTTATCATGCTTTTAAATTTAGGCAATGTATGAGTGATGAAAAGAAAAATTGGACTGGGAACATTCATTTAGGCACCAAAACTGACCTAAACGTGGTTCTCAACCAGTTATGTAAAGCGTTTAATAGCTGCCCTTTTTTTAAGCATAGTGGAATGATTATGCGTGTGGTAGACGGCCACATTGAAGGCTATGTTGAAATGCAACCGAATCTGATTGGTAATCTGGCTTTTCAGGTTTTACATGGCGGCGTTGCTGCAACTTTGCTCGATAGTATTGGCGGAATTGTGGCAATGGAACATCTATATCGTCGTTCGACACCTGAAACCTTGCCTGAAACAATTAAACAAGTAACGCGTTTGGCAACCGTCGACATGCGTGTAGATTATTTGGCGCCGGGGCGTGGTAAGTATTTTATTGCACGCGCTGAAGTGCTACGTTTAGGACGTAAGGGCTGTACCATGCGCATGACCATGGTCAATGATGAAGAGAAAGCCATTGCTGCGGGTATTGCTTCATATGCCTATTAAGCAATGAATTGAGACATTTAAAAGCGCCAAGTGCGCTTTTTTTAGTGTTTGAAAAGCTGAAATTTTCATAAAAACTTTGAGATAAACATTCATTTAATTAGAACGAACGCATGAGTTATAAATTTTTATTCTCATATTGTGAGGTTTTAGCGTTAAAATTAGCTCCTTTGACAATGCGATATGTCTTGTTTAGAGAAAAATAAAAACTCTATAGCAAGGTGTAGTGCGAGATTGATGGCAAAGCCAACTCATCTTTAGGAACATACCATGACTGATGCACAAAGCAATGTAGAAGAAACAGTGCCAACAACATCTGCCTCGGATGACAACAATCAAAACAAGCGCAAAAAATTTCTTGGTTTTTTTGCTCTGATTTTATTGATCGCCGCTATTTTATATGCAATCTGGGCATTATTTTTAAATCATTCCGTGAGTACGGATAATGCCTATGTCGGTGCAGAAACCGCGCAAATTACCTCAATGGTGAGCGGACAGGTCGCTCAGGTTGTTGTAAAAGATACCCAAACGGTACATCGTGGTGACGTGCTCGTTCGTATTGATGAACGTGATGCCAAAATTGCACTGGCTCAAGCTGAGGCAGAACTCGCCAAAGCAAAACGCCAATACAAACAAACTTCGGCAAACAGTAGCTCTTTAAACTCTCAAGTTGTAGTGCGTGCTGACGAAATTAACAGTGCCAAAGCACAAGTTGCTCAAGCTCAGGCTGACTACGACAAAGCTGGGTTAGAGCTCAACCGCCGTGCGCAACTTGCCGCGTCTGGTGCAGTGTCTAAAGAAGAACTCACTAAGGCACAAAGTGCAGTTGAAACAGCAAAAGCAGGGCTAGAGCTTGCAAAAGCAGGTTTAGCGCAAGCGTCTTCAAGCCGTAAAGCTGCCGAAAGCACGTTAGCTGCAAACGAAGCCTTAATTCAGGGTGTAAGCGAAGTTTCAACACCTGATGTACAAGTTGCACAGGCACATGTTGAACAAGCTCAGCTTGATTTAGAACGTACCGTGATTCGTGCGCCAGTCGATGGTGTGGTCACACGTCGTAATATTCAAGTTGGCCAACGTGTTGCACCGGGCACCAGCATGATGATGATTGTGCCGCTTAATGATTTATATGTAGATGCGAACTTTAAAGAAAGTCAGTTGAAAAAAGTCCGTCCGGGTCAAATCGTTACGCTTACTTCAGATTTATATGGCGACGATGTTGAATATCACGGCAAAGTGATGGGCTTCTCTGGTGGTACAGGCTCTGCCTTTGCCTTAATTCCGGCTCAAAATGCAACAGGTAACTGGATTAAAGTGGTTCAACGCTTACCAGTTCGTATTGCACTTGACCCGAAAGAACTTGCTGAACACCCACTGCGTGTTGGCTTGTCGATGGAAGCAAAAGTCGACTTATCTGCGAAGTAAACGCTTATGAAAACGCAAACACCTTTTGCCGAACTAAGCGGTGGCCGTTTATTACTGGCAGCGTTTGTTATTGCCTTGTCGAACTTTATGGTCGTGCTCGATACGACCATTGCCAACGTATCTGTACCGCACATTACCGGTAACCTTGCTGTTTCAAGCACACAAGGAACATGGGTTGTTACGTCGTATGCTGTTGCAGAAGCGATTTGTGTACCTTTAACAGGTTGGCTTGCAGGGCGCTTTGGTACCGTTCGGGTTTTTATTTTTGGCCTGATTGGTTTTACCATTTTTTCTTTCTTGTGCGGTCTAGCAAACTCGTTAGGCATGCTGGTGTTTTTCCGTATTGGACAAGGTCTATGCGGTGGCCCCCTCATGCCACTCAGCCAAACCTTGCTCATGCGTATTTTCCCTAAAGAAAAGCATGCACAAGCAATGGGCCTATGGGCAATGACGACCGTCGTTGGGCCAATTTTAGGACCAATTCTGGGTGGTCTGATTAGTGACAACTTATCTTGGCACTGGATTTTCTTTATTAACATACCAGTCGGCATTATTTGTGTTTTAGCAGCTATACGATTGCTTAAACCAGCCGAAACAGAAACGATTTCTTTAAGAATTGATACCGTTGGTTTAGGTCTGTTAATTTTGTGGATTGGCGCACTACAGCTCATGCTCGATTTAGGGCACGAACGTGACTGGTTTAATAGCACCAGCATTGTGTTGTTAGGCTTAACTGCCGCCATTGGCTTTGTGGTGTTCCTCATATGGGAGCTAACCGACAAACACCCCGTCGTGGATGTGAAAGTCTTTAGGCATAGGGGCTTTGCAGTTTCGGTACTGGCCTTATCACTTGGTTTTGGAGCGTTCTTTGGCAGTATTGTGCTGATCCCGCAGTGGCTGCAAATGAACCTTTCATATACCGCCACGTGGGCCGGCTATTTAACCGCAACCATGGGCTTTGGTAGTTTGACCATGTCACCGATTGTGGCAAAGCTTTCGACCAAACATGACCCACGAGCTCTGGCGAGTTTCGGTTTGATTTTGCTGGGTGCTGTGACCTTAATGCGAGCATTCTGGACCACAGATGCCGACTTTATGTCGCTGGCTTGGCCACAAATCCTGCAAGGTTTTGCTGTGCCGTTCTTCTTTATTCCACTGTCGAATATTGCACTCGGTTCGGTACACCAGCAAGAGATTGCATCTGCTGCGGGCCTTATGAACTTCTTGAGAACCATGGCAGGAGCGATAGGGGCGTCAATTGCAGTGACCGTGTGGGACGACCACGCCAAAGTTGCACGCAGTGAAATGGTATCAAATCTAAATACTGCCGAAGTTCAAAATAACCTTGCGCAAAATGGTTTTTCGGCTGACTCGACTTTAGGAATCATTTCAAACCTCGTTGATAAAGAAGCGATTACCATGTCAGCAAACCATGTGTTTTTGCTATTTGCAATGGTGTTTGTCTTTGCGGGGCTGGTCATTTGGCTGTGTCCGAAACCCAAAGGGGACGTCGGCGGAATGCCTTCTCACTAAAGATAAAAGCATCTCTTCGGAGGTGCTTTTTTTAGCTCTATTAAAAAATAAAGCGAGTCTATAAATGGTAGATTTTGCCTGTATTTCACTAAATAAAGCATGCCAGAATCGGGCAGATCAGATATAAAAGCGTGTGATATCAAGCAAGGAGGCTTAAGACAGGGCACAGGATAAAACGCCCTTAAACATTCAATATTATAAAACCTTATTTTTATCAAAGATTAAAAAAACTTAATACCTGAAAACAAAGAAGCTTGCATGGCAATTGCATGGATAGGCAAGCGTATATATTGGAGTTATCACGTGAATAAAAGATATTCATTTTTGTTCAGTAGTTTATTAGCAGTCGGTTTATTACAAGGATGTGGAGATGATTCTTCAGATCAGCCCAAGGATGATTCAAATACAACCCCGCCGAATTTAATTGTTGATAATGACCCCACCAGTTGTAGCAAATTGGCACAAGATGGTTCAAACGTGGTGGTCGGTTCAAACCAAAATGGTGATCCAGCAGCGCCTGAAGGTGCATCGGGTTATAGACTCGGTAACACGGTTAAATACGCAGATAAATATATGGTGGTGGCAAACACACCACTTGCGGTAAAAGCGGGCTGTGATGTTTTAAGAGCAGGTGGTAGCGCAGTCGATGCAGCCGTTGCGGTACAAGCGGTGCTGGGTTTAGTCGAGCCTCAATCGAGCACCATTGCGGGTAGTGGTTTTATGATGTATTACGATGCCAAAACCAAAAAAGTCACTGCCTATGATGGTCGTGAAACAGCACCAGCCGCAGCCAATGAATATTATTTAATTCGCCAAGATATATATGACCCAAATTCACCAGCACCTGTACCAAGTGCGCGGCGTAGTGGTCGCTCGATTGGTGTGCCGGGTGTGATGCGTTTGCTTGAACAAGCGCAACAGGAACATGGCAAGCTTAAGTGGAACCAGCTTTTTGGTGAAGCGATTGAGTTAGCTGATAACGGTTTCCGCATTCCGGGCCGCTTGGCAGACGCAATTTCAAGTAATGCAAACAGCTTAGCGCTTGATGCAAATGCAATGGCAACCTATTTCTACACTGATGGTTCACCTCGTAAAGTCGGTGAGACCATGACCAATAAAGCCTATGCAAAAACCCTAGAAGCACTTGCTACGCAAGGCGCAAATGCGTTGCACACAGGGCCAATTGCCCAAGCAATTGTGACAAAAGCAGGACAGACGTTAGGGGATGACCCAGCAAAAACTCCGATTACGCCAAGCTTAATGACCTTGCAGGATTTATCGAACTATCAAGTAAAAAAACGCGACCCAATTTGTACGACGTATCGTGACCGTTACTATGTTTGTACCATGCCGCCTCCATCTTCGGGAGGGATTGCGGTTGCGCAAACGCTGGGTATTTTAGAAAACTTTGATATGTCGCTTTATCCACCTAAAAACCCTGAAAATGAAGGTGGCGTACCGGATGTGATGGGCGTGCATTTAGTGTCTGAGGCAGAGCGCTTGGCCTACGCTGACCGTGATAAATATGTGGCTGATACTGACTTTATCGCTTTACCAGCACAGGGTATTGCAAGTTTTATTGATAAAAATTACCTGAAACAACGTGCAGCACTGATTAACCCGAACCAAAGTATGGGCGTTGCACCAGCGGGTAATTTCAACCCTGCTTCGGGAGTCGACACCACTGTTGAACACGGTACAACTCAGTTCACGATTGTAGATGCCTATGGCAATGTGGTTTCAATGACATCGACTGTTGAATCGAGCATGGGTTCATTCCACATGGTGGATGGTTTCTTGCTGTCGAACCAGTTAACTGACTTTAGCGCCAACCCGCTAGACAGCACTGGAGCGCTGGTTGCTAACCGTGTTGAAGGGGGCAAACGCCCACGCAGTACCATGGCGCCAACTTTAGTGTTTAAAGGCACTACGCCAGATGAGTTTTATATGGCAACAGGTTCACCAGGTGGCGGTACGATCATTCAATATGTGGTTAAAACTTTGGTGGGTGCGTTGGACTGGAACTTAAACGCACAGCAGGCCACTTCGCTTGTTAACTTTGGTACAACCAATAGCAAAAACACCAATGTAGATAGCTCGAATGTGCAGCTTTCTTTGCTTGATTTGATTGAAGGTTTAAAAGCAAAAGGGCATGGCGTTGCCAACACTGCGCAAACCAGCGGTATTTCAACGATTATGAAAGTAAATATTAATAATCAGAGTAAATACGCAGGTGGGGTAGACCCACGCCGTGAAGGTATTGTGTTAGGCAATGGTGCTTTATAGACCCAACTTTAAAAAAAGCTGTCATTTTTGGCAGCTTTTTTATGTGGCCCTTGAAAAAAACAAAAGACACTCAATTATGTAAATATGTTCATCAGTAGCAGACTGTTGATAAAATGCACAGTATTTTATTTTAGTTATGCTATGATGCTCAGACATTCATGGGGATGTTATTGGCTTCGACGCTGGTGATGAAACTCATAGATGCATGCCGAGAGCGCATTTTCTCTCGTAAATCAAATTTGCATATTTTAGTCGCAAACGACGAAACTTACGCTCTAGCTGCCTAAGGGCAGTTTGTCCGCTTCCTAGAATACTTGTGGTTTAGGAACCCGACCGTAGCGCACGCACACAAGTCCGTATAGAGTCAAGCCTCGGGGCTTTATACCAAACTTAGAGGATCGCACCTTGTACCCTGTTCGTCGGGTCACTTGGTGTTAAAACAATAGACGATATCTAAGCATGTAGTATTCTCGAGCGTAATGCTGGCGGACGCGGGTTCAACTCCCGCCATCTCCACCAAATACTAAAATTTATATAACTCAGTATGACGTTATATAAGACTAAAAGCCTTAACTATCAGTAGTTAGGGCTTTTTTTATACTTGTATATACCGTTATATGGGGTAACTTATAGTTTGTGTGATTGTATAGTGTGATGTATAGTTTGAGTTCACTTGTTTTCACTATACAAGAATCAATATGAAGAGAACGGATCCTATTAAAAAGCCAATGAAAGATACAGTTCTTTCATCATTGGAACCTGAAGCAGATACAGAGTATAGAATCAATGATGGCGATAATCTTCATTTTGTTGTTAGTCCTAAAGGTAATAAAAGATGGGATTTTAGATACAAGAATCCATTAACCCAAAAGTGGAACTGGATGGGTTTAGGTGCTTATCCCGAAGTGAGTGGTAAGTTGGCTAGACAAAAAGCAGCAGCAGCTAGGGAATTGCTTGCTGATGGTATTGACCCGAAAGAGCATCGTGACCAAGAAAAACAAGCATTGTTAAACAGTGATAAATTCAGCTTTAAAAGTTTAGCAGTTGAGTATTGTAATAACAAAACGTGGACAGACGGTACAAGAACCCGAAATGAGGGAGCATTGAATAATCATGTTTATCCATTAGTGGGTAGTCGTGATTATAGAAAGATCACTAAAAAAGAATGGTTAGACCTAATTAGAGATATTCAGAAAAAGCTACACCCTAGAACAGGTAAACCAATTGTAGAGATGGGCAATCGTGTTAGAGGACTTTGTAGAGACATTTATGATCTAGCAGAAGTAACGGGGCGAATTGAATTTAATCCATTATCAGGTCTTGAAAAGTTTATAGAGAAGCATGAACAGCAGAATATGGATTCTGTGAAGATTGATGAGTTACCAAAATTGCTTGTTGATATTAGAGCATATCCAAGTCGTGTAACTTCGATAGGATTACAACTTTTAAGTATGCTAGCTTGCAGACCAACAGAGTTAAGAGAAGCTATATGGGATGAATTTAATCTTGAAAAATGCTTATGGACTATTCCATCTAAACGGATGAAAAAAAGAATTGAGCATACAATTCCATTACCTACTCAAGCCCTCATTTTACTGAATGAATTAAAATCATATTCTGGCAACAGTGTCTATCTATTTAAGAGTCGTAGTGATTCAAACAGACCAGTATCTAATAATACATTTAACAAAGCCTTAAAGAGTATGGGCTATCAAGGTAAACAAACACCCCATGGTTTCAGACATATCTTTTCAACAGAATTAAGAGAGCAAGGTTTTGCTCGTGATCATGTGGAAGCTGCTTTAGCTCATAAAGTTGGTGGTGTTGAGGGTGTTTATAACAAAGCGATTTATGTTGAGCCAAGAAAAGCAATGATACAAAGATGGGCTGATTATTTGGATGGTTTGATTGATGCAGAGATGAAAAGAGAAGTGGCATAAGCTACAAGTGGTGGGGATATTTTAAAAAATAACATTGAATTTATTTTGCCCCTCTATTGTTGTGCTTAACCTATGAATAAATAAATTCTTAATTGTAATTAGTGTGTTACACGAAAGTTGAAGATGGGAAGTAAAATTAATTAATATGTAATAATTGTAGCTAAGTAATTGATTTTAAATTGTTACTAGAGTTGCTTAAGGGGTATGTTTTATTAATTTATATCTTCTGTAGTAAGTGTTTGAAATCTTGTGAATTAGTTAATGTGTTAAAGCCAGTAGAGAAATATTTTTCATAAAACTGTTGACAAATATTTTTAACTTGTATATATTTATCCGCCTGTCTGATTTGGCAGACGTTTTTTTAATAAAAAACATAATTGATTATTTAAACCAACACTAATAATCGCAATACATCTAATTGAAATTTACTCAGCAATAAGTGCACTAAACTTACCGCATCTTCTTCTGTAGCTATATTTGTTATTACTATCATATCCTAGATATTCTTTTAAAGAATAAATCTATGCGATAGCTATTGCCTTTTTAGTGTTGAGAACAGGGTTGGTTAAATACTGACTAGAAACTAAACATACAAAGGAGGACTATGGTAGGTAGTACAGAATATAAAGACTTCATAATACTAAATAAAGAAATGAATAAAGATAATTTAGATTCAATGATTAAAGTTTTATCAAGGGCTAAAGATACAATGATAAATCCTCGGATGCTTCATTTTGTATCAGAAATTGTAGATATTGATGCATTTCCAAATAAATTTATTCAATCATTTAAAGAAAAATTTATTAGTGAAATAAAGTTAAGAAATAAAGAACATAAAAAGGAATGGATGCCAACTGATAAAGTTAAATATTATCAGAGAAGGAGACTTCCCGAAGTCGAGTTACTTTATAGTATTGAATCAAAAATCATCAAAATTGGTGAATACGAAAGATATTTGCATGAAGAGGGGAATAGTGAGCGTATATATCATCATATCCATATCATCATAATAGTAGATATTGGGCATAATGATTATGGACGTAATGAGATAAAAATTTGTGTTAATAAAGCAATCTCAAGAATCTCTGGTTTAGAGGAGGTTGTATATGAAGATTGTGTATGTATCAAAAATTATCGAGTAGTGTCACTAGGATTTCTTAAGTTACGAGATAGTAATAGCAAGGTCAAAGTTGAGACTGAGTTTATTGATTATTATTGGCACGATTTAAAAAAAGAATTTGAGGATGCAATAATTAGGGCATCTTATTTGTGTAAAACAGAACAGAAGCTTTTACTACCTGAACGATTTCAAAAGGGTAATAGCTTTAATATCACTAGAGAAAAAAGGAGTTAAAACATGAGTTTTTAATTAATTGAAAATAAAGTCTTGGGAATGACAACCAAACTTTAATTCTAAGCATGATTTAAGCATGTTATAGAGCGATTTTGAATGAAGCTATAGTTACCTACCAGACAGGTAAGAACTATGGCTATTTTTATGGGTAAAATAAACAATAGAGGTAAAAATGGAATTAGATTTAAATGAGAAATATCGTGTGGTAACTGATGAGTACAACTTTATTTTACAGGAGAAGAAGATAATTGGTAGTAAAAAGCCAGCTACGAGATCGCCTGATGTTTGTAATGTAGGCAAGATAAAATATACAAGCCTTGGGTACTACTCAAACTTATCAAGTTTAGTACATGGATTGATAACACGTGAAATTAGAATTTCGGAAGTAGATGAGATTAGTAGGATTGAGGAGTTAATTAATACTTGTACTAAAGAGATTGTAGATAAAATTAGCTTACATGGCATTGAAAAAGAAGTCGCTAACTATGAAGAAGTATGATCTTTTAAGCGCATTGGCAAAAATTATTAACTAAAAATTAAGGAGGAAATATACAAAATGAATCAAGTAACAATCAATGGAGGGCAGTTAAGCAGTATATTAGATCGTAAGTTACGTATAACAATAAATGAAGCCTGTGAAATTTTATCAATAAAAAGAGATAAGTTGGGGAAACTAATGAAAAATGATCCTACTTTTCCTATTGCAATAAAAGATGGTACAACAAGACAAGCAGCAGTTTATTTTGATACAAGACAAATTGTGTGTTGGTGGCAAACTAAAGTTAATGATGCTGAGTTTATATAAGAGAAATATTAACTATACTATTTGCCCTTCTTTTTTTGAGAGGGGCGTTTTTCTAATGACTCATACCAAATTCCCTGAAAAGGATTGTCTTTTTTATCAATAATTACCCCACCTTCCTCCTCAGGAAGAAAGTTAGCATTAGTCCATTTACCATAAGTTTTAAATGCTCTAGGTTTGTTGGTATAGCCATATGCTCGACCACTTTTATCCGTAGCTATATATCTTATTTCTTGGGATATATTTTCCCAGTCATAAATAGTAGATTGGTTCATGGTTTCTTCCTAGAAAGTATTTAAGTGTTTGATATGTATAGTATATAATTATATGGGTAAAGTTAATTTCAATAATAATACTTGGATATTATATTAGAAAACAAATAAAAGTACCTTTAATTAATTTGTTACAATTGTCTTTTTGTTAGTAAAAAGTAACCTGATATAGTCTATAAAATATACATAAATTGATAAATTAGAAGGTTTTTTATGAAACAAGAGCAAGATTTTGACTCTTTACGGTTACATATTGTTAGCAATATTCTTGAATTACAAAAACGCGATGCTGCTTGTGGGGCTATTAATACAGCATTTATGAATATTGGATTTGAAAGCTCAAATACATTTAAAGCACTCATATCAAAAATTGCTAAAACTCAATTGGGTGATGTAGCTAAAACCCTTAATGAGGCTAAAAAAGTAACTGATGAATTGTTATATAAGAATGTTGCCTTTAACAATAAGCGTGTATTCTTTTATGGTCTTTCAAATGATGTTCTCAATAGATTATTTAAAGCTTTGACAGAAAAAAATGAGTATTTTGATTATAACTCTGAGAATAAGACATTTAATTATGAGATGATTGATCATGATAGGGTGGAAACAAGTTTAATTATTGATAAAGATGAAGATTTTAAAATAATTTATTTAAGAAGTGGTAGGAATCGCACTGAAACAAGACATCCTAAAAATAAAGAACATTTATTTGCTGATGACGAATATGGTGAAGTTATAGATGTTATTATCAAAGTTCAATATGTAATGAATGCTTTTGATTTCTTTGCTTTTGATTTTAAGAATAACCATTTAATTATTGGTCTAGATTTAGATGATGTATTTCCTACTGCTGAAACTAATAAAGCACAAGGAAACTATATTAGAGACTTAACGAAATTAGGTCATCTTCAAAGTACGAAAGCAGAAACTTTACGTAATTGTGTAGCTCGTTTGGAGCATGAAAAAGAAGGGCGTGTTCTTAATCATTCCTTCATGACTGCGGATAGAGGTTTTAACCATGCTGGAAATAGTATTACCTCTAATCAAGATATTCGAAATGATGATTTTCATAAAGATGGTATAAGTGGAAAAGATGCTGACTTCTATGGTATTAAAAAACTTTTCCCATTAAATAATGATGAGAAGGCTATATTAACTGTTCGTATGACATATAAGGAATATAAGAAAGCTAATGCAAGGATCAACTCGGCAGTTATAGATTCTGTAACCTCTTATGAAGGGCTTAAATTTTCAATTCGTAAAATCTTACAACATAATCATAACTAATTTTATGTAATTTAAGCTAACCATCTATTTATATGGTTAGCTTTTTTTAAATTAAATCTTAAAAAATAGTTTTTTTTATATAGATTTGATGTAAAAATAATATTAAAATTGCTTAAACATATAACTTTTTTTAACTAATATGAGCCAAAATAGTATTAATGCAAGAATAACTTTATATAAAATTACTGAGTGTGGTTTATATGAAAAAGGTGGGAAAAGTCCTGTTTTAGGTAATCTTAGTGTTTTTCTAGAAGATTTAGAAAAATGGGTGCATATAAAAGATAAAACTCTGAAAGAAACCTGTACTTATGCATCTTTAGATGATGAAGAGTTAAATAAAACTTTTTGTTATGATATTAAGAAGGATGTAAATGGAAATTATTTGCTAATTACATGGAATAAAAATTCCAGCTCTAACAATGCTGTTGCTACAGTTTCTGGGTCATCTAAAGTTGGTGAAGCTACTATTCAAACAAATACCCATAAACCTGATGATATTCCGGGGTTCCCAACATATTTTTGGATAATGCCAAATAAGAATAGATATGCAACTTTAACTTTTGATTATGCTCAAAATGGGCGTCAAGCTGTAGAAAAATATCTACGTGAATTTTTTATTAAGTGGAGTAGATTTGTTGTTTCAGTTACTGATGAGAATGGTATAGAAGAAATAAAGTGCTGGGAAGACCCTAATAATGTTGGGAAAAAATACCCTTTATTATTTAGTCATTTTGAAACTAACCTTGTTGTTAATTCAGGGAAAATTGATTTTTTATTAAATCATTGGAAAGATATTAGAAAAGTATATCAACATAATGAAATGTCTATTGTAGATATTGTAAAATTACCTCTTTTAACAAGAGGGGTTAGTAAGTTATTAGGTATGAATGCCTCTACATCAAAAAAATCAGGTATTAAATTTAAATTAGAAGCTGATGTGAATTTTAATAATCAGTCTGAACTAAAAGAATTGATTAATGAATGGGAAAAAAAGAAAG
This sequence comes from Acinetobacter calcoaceticus ANC 3811, assembly GCF_000399665.1. Classification (GTDB taxonomy): domain Bacteria; phylum Pseudomonadota; class Gammaproteobacteria; order Pseudomonadales; family Moraxellaceae; genus Acinetobacter; species Acinetobacter calcoaceticus_B. Next base: position 2,092,139 of record NZ_KB976986.1, on the reverse strand, counting down.
ACCCAACAAAATGGGAAGATATAGGTTTCTCTTTAATCGGTGAAAGTCAAAAGGTGATCTGGTTGAGTGAAAGTCGAGCTAATAATGATTTTGACTGTCCACTTACTAAAGAGCAAGGGGGAATATTCAAGACTGATGAGTTAGTTGAATGGTTGACTGGTATTACTTCTAGTATCCTTAAACTTGATGAAAAATTAGAAGAATGATTAAAATAATTTTTTATTTAATATTTTTGCTTATTACACCCATTTTCTTTGTGTATGGTAAAAATGTTCCATTCAGTGATCAAAAGGATATTTTAGATAGTCTTAAAGATACAGCTTCTATTATTTTTGCTATTTTAGGAGCTTGGATCGCTGTTATCTATCCGAACGATTTACAAAAAATTCTTAAAGTACAAACATTAGAGGAGCAAGAGAGTGAATTAGTTTTTGAAAAATTGATTTATAGCTTAATAATAGTAACTACAGTATTAATAATAATGATTGTAACCTTGCCTGCAATTAATCTTATTAAAAACCTTGACTACTTTATTCAATATAAAAGTATACTCCGTGGTGTATTGTTATCATATATTTATATTATTGCTTTAGTACAAGCTCATGCTTTACTTGTTACGCTAATGCCTAATATTAAAATACTATTTGATATAGTTAAATCTAGGCATGATAGAGATTTTAGAAAAAGAAATTCTCCTGTTGGGAAAGATAAATAATATTTAAATTTAAAAGTATTATATGGGGAGACATATGATACTTTTAAATTAATTATTAGATTTAAAGTATTTTACTTTAACTACTAAGTGAGATAGTCCATTTCCCACCTTCATCATTTATATAGTATTTGTATTTGTAATTATTGCAATTTACTCGAATTGTTTTTTCATCTCTAGTTTGTGCCATTGAGCTGACACTGTCACATTTGTAGTCGTTAAGTCTTATAAATGCAATTACAACTTTGACTTGATCTTCATTGAGCTGATCGTCAATTAGTGCATCTTTTTCAATTAACTGTGCGTTTTCACTCTTCTCTTCCTTTGTTAGCTTTTTATTATTTTGAATATCTTCATTGGTATTCGAAGTAGAAGTCTTTGTTTTTTCATTTGAATTATTATTAGTACTATACGATTCAGAAGTGGTGTTATCTTCGAAACTACTATTAAAGAAAAAGACTGAGATAATAAATATTAAAAGAAAAATCCAAAACAAATTAAAAAAGTTAAAGCTCTTTTCAGTTTTTGAGCTTCCAGTAGTAAAGTTTTTATTATCATGATCTAGGTTTGGCAGAGGTGGGGGTGTAACAGTTGGGGGCCAATTTGAGGATTTAAGTTTAAAGCTTTCCTCTATAGGAAAACCACAGTGAGGACAAGCTTTTGCTTGATCACTTATTTCTCGTTTGCACTCTTGGCACAATATTAAAGTCATAATTTCCCCCGATAATAATTTAGCTAGAGTTATGTTTATAGATTGGTTCATTAACTTATCTAATCGTTTTGTTCATTTGGAAACTAGTAGATAGCCTAAGAATTAATCATAAAGAATAGTATTTTAATATATTTGTACCTATTTTGGGTAAATTTAATTTGTACCATAAAAAGGTACAATGACAAATAGTATCCATACCACTGAAATGAGTGCTTTGTGTGATTGGCTTAAACAGCAACGTATCACACAAAAATTAACTATGCGGGAATTATCAGAACGCCTAGATAAGCCTCATTCATATGTACAAAAAGTTGAGCAAGGCGAACGGCGTTTAGATGTCGTAGAATATATTTGGTACTGTACAGCTCTAAAGATTGATCCCCATACGGGTGTGCAACTTGTCTTGGCGATAGTAAAAGATCAATAAATTTATCCTTTTAAAAGATTTCGTCTTGTATCACGTGGTGTATCATTGGTTTTATATTTAATTTATTTTAAAAATTAATGGTTTAAATGTTATCTCGTTAGTGGATATGTGGAATTGAACTGTGTGTTAATAAGAATATTTATGTATAGTCTGGTGTATAGTTGTTAAATTGAAACTAATTATAGTTTTTAAAAATCAATTAGTTATAATTATTTGTAAGTAGACGCCATCCCACCAAAATTCGTGAAAAGCCCTGAAACGTAAGTTTCGGGGCTTTTTATTGGAAAATATTTTATTAAGAGATTTATAGTGATTCTCATATGTTTTATTAGAGTTTGAATTTAATAAATAATTTACTAAAACTTAATATTATTTTATAAATAGGTTGAAACTTGTTTAGGGAGGGGGGGAGGTAAAATATTTTTAAAATTTTAAATTATCTACTCTGATGGACATAAAAACTATTTCAGTGTAAAAAATGCATATGATATTTATAATATTTTACTATGAATTCTGAATTTTATTTGCAAAGAAAGCTTCATGATCATGAACGAGACTACGATGAACTCGAAGTTATAAAGAATTTTAGAATAATAGTTATCTTAGCTGAACCTGGGGCTGGTAAAACTTCTTTACTACAGAGCTTTTCAAGTTATTTAAATGTTAAGAAAAGAACAGCGAATACTTTTTCGTATAGGAATAATCTAGAAAAAAATTCAATTTTAATTATTGATGCATTAGATGAGTTAGTAAGAATAGATCAATCAGCGGTTAATAGCTTACTAGGAAAAGTAGCAGATCTAGATCCATCTACTTTAATTATTTCTAGTAGATCAAGCGAATGGGATGAATCTTATACTAGAATAATTAAAGATCATTTTGAGATTGAGCCACGAATTCTTCGTCTATTTTCTTTTAATGAGTTAGAACAAAAACAGATTTTTGAAAATTATAAATTAGAAGAAGATTTTCATAAATTTGAATCTGAAGTAAAAAAATATAATTTAGAACAATTGCTTTCTAATCCTCAGTTTTTGAAGATTTTTGCAGACGCTTATATTGAAAGTAATAGAGTTTTTGCTGATCGAAAATCAATATTTAGTCAAGCTGTTAAGGCTTTGGCAAAAGAGACAAATATTGCTTTCAATGTAAGAAATGATCTGCCTTTACCTAGAAAAATAGAATGTACTGAGGAAATATTTGCCAAATTACTTCTATCGGGATCTGAAGGGGTGAGCACTAATGTAGATGATCTAGACAATCTATATCCGCGAATAGATTCCTTAATTAAATTGGATAATACCGATCACTATACATCTTTATTATCCACTAGACTTTTCAAACTAGCTGATAATGAAAGTCAACATCAGCCGAGCCACAAAATTATTGCTGAATTCTCGGCAGCAAATTATTTAATAAGAAGAATTAATACTAGCCGAAACGGTATTTCACTCTCTCAATGTCTTTCAATTATAGCTCCTAATGGAATTGTACGTGATGAATTACGAGGCTTATTAGGATGGATGGCAGCCTTAGGCAATAAATTAACGCAAAAAACCCTAATCAATATCGATCCATATGCAGTTTTAGCAAATGGAGATCCTTCTCAACTATTATCTGCATCAAAAAAGTATTTATTAGAAGAATTAATTCATCTTGCTAACGAAGATCCGTATTTTCGTCGTAGTGATATGTGGAGAAATTTTTCAGTTTCAGGATTTTTTGACGATGATTCTATATCAATAGTTAAATTAATATTGGTTGAGTCAGATAAAGGTGTGTTACGAGGGCTAATTCTAGAGTTACTAAAAAATGCAAGAATACTTGAATATTTAGCACCAGAATTAGAAAAAATTCTATTAGATGAGACTATTGATAAATATATTAGAAAGTTAGCTGGATTAAGAGTAAGCGAAATAATTGATTATGATATTAAACAATCTATTATCAGACTTATAGAAATTGGAACAGAATCTTCATTAGATATTGCTGCTAATTTGATAGAAAAAAGTAATATTGATTCGGTACAATATGAAATAATTTTAAGCTTTCTAAAAAAATGCTCATTTTTATATCCAAGTCATAATAAGCAAGGTATAGAGAGAGTTGTTGGAAAGCGTTATTTTATCAAAAGTCTTATTTCTTTATTTAATTATGAATTAGTCATTAATTTACTTGATGATTTAAGTCATGATCTTCAATGTATTTGTAGGAAAGAATATTATGAATGCTATTGTCGAAATGGTGTGAGCAAAATTATTGGAACACTTTTAGACCGATATTTTGAAATTGAAAAACAATTATATGATGCTAGTCAGATTTGGAAATGGCTAAGAAATTTGAATTTTCATCATGGAAAAACTGAAAAAGATAGTATTGCTGTAAAAGTTTTACAAAATGAAGATGCACTACGTCAGAATATTGTTCTATTAGCATTTGAAGGACTAAAATCTCTAGAGGAAATTCATCGAGTAAGCTGGCAAACATTATCTTGTTATACTCATTCTGGACTTAACTTAAGATTACAAGATTATTATTTTATTTTAGATTGGGCCTTTGAAAATAATAATATAAATTTATGGACGTATTATATTCAGACACATCAATTTCATGTAGCAAATAGAAATCAAACCAATTTTGAACTACGTAAATATGCAAAATTGCAGGCAAGAGAAAAGTCTGAGTTTTTGAAAGCATGGATAAGAAAAAATTTAGCTGCTAAAGCAAGCTATAAAAAGACACAAGCTAGAATAAGACATCGTATAAGAAATGGAAATTTCAAACGAAAAATGATAAGAAATGAAAATATAAATTACATCCAGAATAATCGTGAACTTATTGAGAGGGGGGAGCATTGGGGACTTTTAACTGATTTCGCAAACTTAACTTTGAATCAACCTCAAAGAATAATAGAGGAATTTGGAGATGAAGAATTAGTAAAGACATCTCTTAGAAACTGTCTACCATTTATTGAAACTCATGTTCCTAGTTTAATTGAATTAGCTAAGGCACAATGTGATTCTGTTCACTATTCTTCAGAAGAAATTTTAAATGCTGCATGTTTGGAAATATTTAGAAACAGCGGAAATCTTGAAAATGTTAAATTAGAATTATTAAAAGCCTTACGAACAAATATAGACAGTCGTTCTTATGCGGTTGATGAAAAAGAACATCAAGCATTTAGACAGGAAGTTGATAGAATACTTTTCCCTGACTTTAAAAGTCGACTACAGTTTATAAAAGATTACATTGAACCTCAACTGACCTATAACGACTGTCAATACACACAAGTAAGCTGGTTACGTTTTAGTGAGACATTCAAAGAGTTTCAAGATACGTTACCATTAGAGTGGTTATATAAATATCCAAATATCAGTATAGAAACCACAAAAACATTATTTGATTTAAGTGCTCAATTTTGTGATCAAAATAAATTAAAAAATTTAATTATAAAAAGATGTGATGATTTAAATACGTTACTTACAAAACATGCTACCGATTTTGAAAGTTTAAATTCTAAAGTTATGTTTTGGTTTGTAAGAGCATTTTTCTTTCTTAATGAATCAGAGATTGTACCTTATTGGAACTTTTTAAAAGAGCAAGAAAAAACAATATTTCTTTTAAGTGATAGACATGAAGGAATTCGACATGGGAATCATATATTTTGGCCTGCATTAACATCTACAAAAATTGGGTGGATTTTAGATGCATTTATAGATCAGTGGCCGAAGGTTAATTTACCTGATTCTTGGGGGACAGGGGATCCTCCTAATGAAATAGCCTATAGATTTATAAGTAATGTAATTTGGAATTTTACAAAGTATATTTCTGAAAATACTTTACCAATTGTAAATAGTTTAATTTCAGATTCTAGATTTGAAGCTATGCTATTAGATTTAAAAAGTATTCGTTCAACAGTAATTAGAAATCTTGCTCTAATAAATTTTAATGCTCCTTCACCAGAAGAAATAGTTAATTTTTTAGATAATGATAGAGTAATTACCGTAGAGGGGTTGAGATCATTAATTTTAGAGGAATTAAAAATATTTCAATTAGATTTAAATGGTAGTGAAACAACTTCTAAGAATATTTTTTATAATTTGCAATATAAGACAGCTAAATTAGTCGAATTTAAACGATTAGGTGAAGTTGAGGCTACTTTACGTGTTGCTGATAGGTTGCGGTTGAGATTAGAACATAAAGGAATTACTGTAACACCAGAGCATCAACTTCAAAATGCTAATCGTTGTGATATAACTTTCTCAAAGATTATTGATAATCAAAGAAAACTCTTGGTGTTGGAATCAAAAGGTCAATGGCATTCAGAGCTCTACAATGCTGCAACAACTCAATTGTCTGACCGATACTCTATACATCCACATGCAGAACAGCAGGGAATTTATTTTATATTATGGTTTGGCGCCGATGAAAAAGTTGCAAACTTAACTAATCATGGTGTTAGTTCAGCACAGGAATTAAAAGAAATTTTGGATAAGCACTTACCTGTTGAGCTAAAAGGATTTATTGATATATTTGTTTTAGATGTTTCACTATAAATTAAATAAAGAGTATTTATAATTTTTAGTTAAGTATCTATCAATAATTTAATTAGTTTTTATAAGGTAAAATAGGGATGAATTAGTTTCATGAATATGCATTAGGTAAATTAAAAAATATTTTAGATTTTTCTCTACTTATAGATCAGTTATTATTTGAGTCGAAATAAAGAAAGAGATAATTGAAAGAACAATCTCTTACTAATCTGTAAAATTTTAATGTTTGATGGCTGCATCTGACATATTTAAGCTGTAAAGAAATTTATGAACTCATGACAGAGCTAGGGTATATACAAACTAATACTCGTGAATATGCTCATGAATTTGAATTAAAGAATGGCCAATATCTTTATATTAAACGTTTGAAAGATAGCCAAAAAAGAAAAAAAGAACCTTCGAGGCTTATGATACATCCAGCTTTTCTGAAATTTAAAGAAGATTTAACAAAGCTAGAGAAAGTTGAGTTTAGTTTTGAAGAAAAAGGAAATATGAATACAGCATTTGATCGATTCCCACACTCTAGTGAGTCTGATTGTGCCAAAAATCCTACACAACATGGAATAGGCGTTTACTTTAAAGATAAATTAGCATTAACTAATTTCCTAAAATTTATTGAAAATAAAAAAGAGCTCTTGTGAGCTCTTTTTTTATTTAATGGGATACGGATTTTTCATGCTTGCTAGTCATCCCATAATTATCTATTCCTCAACTTTTATTCTTTCATGTTCAAAATTCTTTAAAAAATTATAAGCATCAGATATTTTATTAGCTTTATGAAGACCACCTAGGGCTATAAAACCAAATAGAATTGGCCAAATTATTAAATTAAATGTTATTAAAAAGCTAATAGTATCAATAGATCGCTGCAAGATTTCTACATAATACTTTAGAAATATCAATGGGATCATGGCTAAAATGGCAAAGAAAAAATACATGCATAAAAATAGGACACCCTTTGCCATAGTATATTTATTCTTTAAGTCCACAATCTTATTATTCTCATCAATAATTGGTTTTATGTATTTCCGAACATCAACATATCTTTCAACCCAAAGTTCCATATCTACATAGCTATAGAAATACTGTGTTTCTAGAAAATTGATATTCTTTTTCATTATCAATTTTTGAGCAACACGATCTTTTACTAATTGTGATTCAGCGGAAATTACAATTGCGGCAAACTCTTTAGCAGCGTCAATACTTTCGCTAAACTCCAATCTTGGATGTTTTTTAAAGTTATGCCGCGATGAAATATACGCAACCATTAAAGGAACTAAGGCCCCCAATACAGTAGTAATAGCAGTAAGACTAATCATTTGTTTTATCTAGTATTTAATTTATATTGTTATATAACATATTGTTTATTTTATAAAAATATTTCACTGTTAATTATTTGAAAATTTAATTTACCAGTATTCAAACTCTCTTATAAACAGGCCCCCGTGCCACAACAGAACTTTAATTTTTGGCGCTGATTTAAAGTCATCCACTATTGCGACACAGAGATAAGGGAGCTAAGCCAAACGCTTAGCCCATGTTTTCTTTATCGCACTGCCGCATCACACTAAAAAAGTAGGGGCAAAGTCCTGTGAGAGAGCAGTTATTTCCTTGGTCGGATGTAGACGCAAATATTTTGACAGGGAATATTCATAATTTAATGGCTTCACGTAAACGTATTTATTAAGAAACGTATATGTTTAAGTGAGTTGAGAAAACATTTTTAGAGATGAAATGCCTACTTGGTCTTATGATTATGGCTTTGGTGTTATGGAGAAATGAAAAAATTTGAATGAACTAACTATTTAAATTTGTTTTAATTATAGATTATTAATCATTAATTTTTATTTAAATTATTTCTTAATAAATCTATGTATATAGTGAATTTGTTAGCATAAAACATGACTTTGTGAATAGGTTAATGTTCCTGATTATTATTAAAAATATCTAAAGTATTTATTAAAAAATATTTATTCACTATTTTTAGACATACTATTTCGTTTGAAAATTAATTAAAACCTGCTAGAACAATGATTTATTTAAATATAAAACATAATTATATATATTAATATGTAACATTATATTTCTTTGCTTGAAAACAAGAATTTTAAAGGATATAAAAACTATACAGATTTGTCTGTATATCTGTATTTAACTATTTATAAAAGGAAGTATCATCATGAAAAATCGTAAAAAAAATGCTGAATACCTAGGCACTTTGCTAGGTTAATTTAGTAACCCAAACAAAAACTATCAATCTAAAAAAGGAAGTACCATCATGAAAAATCGTAAAAAAAATGCTGAATACCTAGGCACTTTACTAGGTTAATTTAGTAACCGAAACAAAACTATTAATCTTAAAAAAGGAAGTACCATCATGAAAAATCGTAAGAAAAATGCTGAATATCTAGGCACTTTGTTAGGTTGATTTAGTAACCGAAACAAAAACTATTAATTTAAAAAAGGAAATTTCATCATGAAAAATCGTAAAAAAAATGCTGAATACCTAGGCACCTTGTTAGGTTAATTCGGTATCCTCGATAAAAATAGTATGTCTATATCCATAGACATACTATTTTTTAAAATTAATGAAAAATAATAATTTAAAGGAATATGGTCATGGAAGTTATTAGTATTCGTCCAAATTTTATTAAAACTTTTAGCAACCCAAATAATGATTATTTTTGTATAGTAACTAATGAATCTTTGGAAGATAAAATTAAAATTACTGATGATTCTAACTATATTGAAAGTAAGATTATTTTATATAAACCTAATGATAAGTTTGAAAATTTATTGGAAAATGTAATACCTGAGAATTCTCATGTATTAGTTATTTCCCCTGATGTTTTTTTTCAATCACCTGATCAAAAACATATTGGAAGCAAAAGAAAGTTGATTGCTATGGCATGCAACTCAACTCCAACCGATATAAATGCCATAAAACATTTTATGGAAATAATTGAAAATACTGATCCAGATAGCCAGCAAGAATTTGCTGATAGATTCTTTGGTATTGGTGAAGATTCAGATTTTTTAAACTTTGTAGATCCAGTGAATAATACATTAGCAACATTTAATCATTTAGATGAAAGCTATCTATGGAGTGAGCAGGCTGGTCATTTAGGTTATGGGGAACAACAATTAGCTCCTGCTGGGGAAATTAGTGTTTTACCTTTGAGAATTCAAGATTTTGATGAAACTTTACGTTTAGATTTTAACGGAACAATCGCATTACATGGGGTTCCTATTTTACATAATGGGACTGTTAGCTTCTTGCGCGAAGATCAAAAAAGGATATTTGATCAACTTATAGAAATTAAACATAACCCGATTATTGCTACTGTTGAAAATGGTGTTATCACTGCTCTCAGTGATCCAACTGGCAAATGTCCGAATGCTCTAAATATGTTAAATAGTATGTTTAATGTAGATTCTAGATATAGAATTCTTTGGGAAATTGGGTTTGGTGTAAATACACACAATAAAATACTCGATGGAAACCAAGCTATGAATGAAACCTTTGGTAATACTGATGGTGCTATACATTTTGGTTTAGGTTTAACACCGTACACACAATATCATTTAGATATAATTTGCCCAAATACTGTAGTGAAAAACAATAAAAATGAATACCTAATTGGAAAAGAAGGGAAAAAAATAGCACGAAATAAATCAATTGGATGTCCTTGTATAGAATGATAACTCATACATCATTGCTAAGCAGAACTATACCTGTTTGCTTAGCATTAACACCTATCGGTTTATTATTTGGTATTCTCGCTGGCCAACAGAATCTTGATCATTATGAAGTTCTATTATTAAGTATTTTCGGATTTTCGGGGAGTGGGCAGTTTGCTCTCTTAAGTTTTTATCAGAATAACTTTATAGATATTGGATATTTAACAGCATTTTTACTTATATTAAGTATGAATGTTAGATATATTCCAATGACATTAATAAGCACTCCAAAAGATATTAAACTGAGTTCGAAAATAGTCTATGGTCATATACTTTCTGATGAATCGTTTGCTACTGAGAGATACACAGATACATATCATGATCATCTCAAAATCCGATTATATATTTTCTTTACATGGGTAATATCTACCCTAGCTGGTCAGATATTATCATCATATATACCTGACTATATATTAAGTTATTTAAATGTATCGTTTCCTATTTCTGCAATTTTATTTACTTTAAGCTTTATTAATATAAAAAATAAAACTACGAAAAATAATATTAAAGTCATATTTGTTCTGTTTTTGGTAACTATTTTATCCTTCTTTATTTTTGGAGAAAGGTTTTTTTGGATACCAGCAATTCTAACTAATTATATTATTTTTAGGAAATTTAAATGAATACAAAACTATTAATTGGTGTTGTAATATTATTTTCCATAAGTGTTATTGTCAGAATAGCTCCTGCATTTGTAAAAAATAGACTGAATAGTGAAACACTGGATAATATTGAGCAAGTTTTGCCCATATGTGTTTTTATACCTATGGCTGTATATTTTTTTATAACTGAAATACAGAAAAACTTTTTACCAGCTATTATTTCATTCATATTTATATTTATCTTGTTGCAAATTAAAAGTAATAATCTTGTGACAATTATTGGTTCAATACTGTTATTTATTTTTATTAAGAATTTTACAAACCTTAATTAATCATTCTCTTAAAACTGCTTCAATATTGTTACCATCCATATCAATGAGAAAAGAGGCATAATAATTAGTACTATAGTTCAAGCGGTATCCTGGTTTTCCATTATCTTTGGCACCAATTTCTAAGCCCATTTTATGAAAAGAAATTACTTCATCTTTTGTTTTAGCTGAAAAGGCAAGATGTACTTTACTACGGACACCGTCTTCTGAACTACTCGCTATCCAGAAATAAACTCTACTATTCATTCCAAAACCATAAGCACTTATATTTTCATTATCATCTTTTCTTTTTTTTAAACATTTGTATCCTATACTCTCTAAGAGATAAGTATAAAAATTATAAGCTAAATGTAAATTAGTTACTTTTAATTCAATGTGATCTATCATGGTTATAAATGTTAAATATAAAATTAGATTTAATCTAACATGAAATTCACATAATTAGTTATAACTGTTGTAATTTTAAAATATTATCTCTTGTTAATAAAAAATAATTTAGTTTTTTATAGATTTGAGGATATTGAGAAGCAGATTGTATTCCAAATGAATATATTTCTGTAGAGTGAAGCAAGAAAATTGAAGAGTAATTAAATTATAAAAAATAAGAAATAGTTAGAGTTATGAAAGCAAGGATATAAACAATTGCTATTGTTGTTCTAGCCATAGCGTTTGCATCACTACTTTTTTCCGTAAGTGGGGGGGGGAAGTGGTAATACTGCATTTTTTAAAATAAAGAATATTAAGGCGTACCCTGCAATAAGAGAAAATATATATTCAAATCCCAACTTTCCCTTAAAGTAAGCAATTAAAGCCATTATTAACATGAATAGGGCTAAGCTCATTAAAAGATATCTCTTAGAGGGAGAGTCTTTTATAAAGAAATCTTCTATTGACATAGGAATGGCTCGCTTTGAAATATTAAATTTTAGATGAGCAATTTTTTTTAAATCAAATGATTAATTTTTTGAGCATTCTTTCTATGTAAAAGAATAGACTAAACTTTTTGATTAACATAGATACTTCAAGACAAATAGTAGGAACAAATCCTTAGAAAAGGAAGTAATGAAATGATTTCCCCCCAAGGCCCCCATGCCACAACAGAACTTTAATTTTTTGCGCTGATTTAAAGTCATCTACCATTGCGGCACAGAGATAAGGGAGCTAAGCCAAACGCTTAGCCCATGTCATTTTTATCGCACCGCCGCATCACGCTAAAAAAAGTAGGGGCAAAGTCCTGTGGGAGAGCAGGACTTTGCAAACTGACATGTTCTAGACGTTGCATGAGCTGAGGCGAATACGCTTGTTCAAGCCGTTGGTAAATACAGTTGCAACTGGCTTGGGTGTGCCCACCCGACAGGCAAATTTCTTCAAAATCCTGCTGAGTGTGAATGTTGCAACCAGAAACACCGTAATCGCCTATTAAAAAGCTTAAAGCCAAAATAGGTTTATAAAGTTTCATATTATTCTCGTGATAATTTTCACTAAGTTATTAATAAAAAATAAGCTGCATATATTTAAAGTATTAAAATCATTTTTAAAGGGTGTAGTTAACCCGCCTGAAATACAGGAAAATAAAATGATTAAAATTTTAAAATAAAATTATTTATAAATTTAAAATATTTTAGGTGAGAGAAAACCTAAATTTTAAATAAATAAAATCACGAGATAGGAGAGGAATAAAGTTTAGAAAGCATGATAGTCAACTCCTTAAAATTTATGGAGCTCTACCACCAAAGATCACCGTCAATTGATTATGGTGGTAGAACGAAAAGGGGTTAGCAGACTGGGATCCAAGGAACCAGCACGCGCAAGCGCGTCCCCCTCTCGTCCTACCGCAAAGAAAAGGGACGCAAGGGTCTAACGACTTATAGTGGAACTATAACCCGCCATGGATCTACGGTCTGCTAAAACCGACTGGCAATGTAGGCCAGCGAGACCATAATAATCATAAGTTTTTAACAGGTCAATTCAATTTAAATAAAATATTATAAAAATTTTAAATATATATTTATATTTTAATTAAACTCAAAAGTTAATCTATTTAAGTGAGTAAATTAATAAAGATAATAAAGTTAAACTAAACGTTTAGCTTGCTCTTAAAATGTAAAATAGTAATTAATAAATACATGTTGCAGGTTCTAATTTTTATATATCGTTTTAGTTGTTTTTATTAAAGACTCAACAAATTAGAAATTTTTCCAATTTGCTTTAAGAGAAGTGCAGCAAAGCGAGCGGGCAATTAATTCAATTTATTAAACAGTGATTTAAGTTTTACTTGAATTATTGCTTGACTTGTTTAAATGATAATTATTATCATTTGTGGGTTCCTTGTTTTGAGTCCAATTGCTGTGAACAAAACTTCTTTGCTTGTAGATCAGTTGTATAGAAGTCACCAAAGCTGGCTTCACCAATGGTTGAGACAAAAATTAGGTAATACTGATCAGGCCGCAGATCTGGTTCAGGACACATTTATTAAACTGCTACAAACGCGTGACGAGCTATTCGGCATTAAGGAACCGCGTGCCTATTTAACCTCGATTGCTAAAAACCTGCTGATTGACCAAGTTCGCCGTAAACGCATTGAACAAGCCTATTTAGATGGCTTGAGTCAAATGGAATATATGCTTGATGCGGTGGCTTCGCCCGAAGAGCAAATGCAAATTATTCAAGCGATTAACCAGCTTTGCAAATCACTCGAAGGGGTTTCCGAAAAAGCACAGCAAGCTTTTATTTTGCATTATCTCGAAGGCTATACCCATAAAGAAATTGCCGAGCGTTTAAGTGTGTCGACCAAAATGATTCAAAAATATTTGGCGAGCTGTTTAATTCAGTGCTACCAAAACCGACAAGACATGGATGCCTGTATTTAAATGGCCATGGATAAAAGCAAACATCATCAACTGGTTGAAGAAGCCGCGCATTGGATTGTTCAACTGAGTTCGGATGATGAAAGCTCACGGAAAACCGCCAATCAAAAATTTGAAGAGTGGAAAAAAACCAGTGAGCAACACCGCCAAGTGGCTGCCGATATTGAACAGTGTATAGGTTCAATTCAAAAACTTTCTCAAACCAGCGGACATAAAAAAGTCACCAAGGTTGCCCTTAAGGCTGGTCTAAACTCAGGCAAAGCCTATAAACATTTACGTGCAGGAACAGCTTTTGCAGTTGTGTTTGTTGCCATGAGTGGGGCGTTATTTTATTTAACTGACACCACCGTGGCCTATGTTACGGCCGACATACACGGGCAATCGGGGCAGTGGACTACGCAAACCTTACCAGATGGCTCACGTTTAATTTTACGTGGCAAAAGCGCAGTCAATCTTGATTTTAAAACCAACCAGCGAGTGGTTGAGTTGGTGCAAGGTCAAATTTATGTCGATGTTGCTAAAGATAAGACCAGACCCTTTTTGGTCAAAACCAGTCATGGGCAAATTCAGGCACTCGGCACAGCTTTTAGTGTCAGTTATGACCCTTCGGCAACCGAACTCAAAATGTTGCACTCAAAGGTAAAAGTAGAAGCTACACAGGTTAAAACGCTCCAATTGCATGCGACACGTCAGGCCATTGTTGAAGCAGGGCAAGCCATTAAAATGGACAAAAATGGCGTACAAAAATTGCCTGAACTGAATGTTTATAACGAACAACAAAAATGGCAAAAGCATCAGCTTATGGTAGAAAACCTGCCGCTAAATCAAGTGCTACAAGAGCTAGACCGCAACTATAAAGGCAAAATTATTTTTAATGATGTGGCGTTGCAACATGTACGCGTCAATGCGGTATTGCCTTTAGACCAAACCACAGAATCACTTAAGCTTTTGGCTACGGTTTTTCCTGACCTGAAAATTAAGCAAATCACGCCGTTTGTGGTCATGGTTTCTTTAAAATAATAAAAAATTAAATTTATTTTCAATTTTTGGTTCCACTTTTTTGAAAGTCGTTCGTCATAGTAAGTAGAAGCAATAAATATGGATCATTTTAATCAGTTGTATTAAATGATTCTTATTACGATTTACTGGGGCGGGGCAAATGAAAAAAGTGGGAACGGGGCAAAAGCGGAATCGATCGATTTTTCGATTTTCAACACTGGCGTTTGCGATACATGTTGTGTCGATGGGTGGGCTTGTTACGCTGCCTATGCAGCAGGCCTATGCACAAACAGCCGGAGTTAAAAGCTATAACATTCCTGCTGGTCGCCTTGCTAACGTACTCAACCAGTTTGCCGAACAATCGGGTACTTCAATTGCAATGGATGCTCAGCAACTCCAAGGGTTGCATAGCCTAGGCTTAAAAGGCAATTTTGCTGTCGAGCAAGGTTTTGAGCAGCTTTTAAAATCAACCGAATTTAATGCTGTAAAGGTTGGGCAGGGCTACACACTCAGCAAAAAATCTACACCACGGGTAAGTTCATCTAAGGTTCAGGCCGTTAGCCTGCCGCCAAGTAGTGCCGTAATTGAAGAAGATGCATCGGTACGACTCACGCCAATTGTGGTGTACGGCAAAGAAGACCGTGACACAGAAGGCTATAACAAAGTTTATGACGCAAACCGTTCTTCGGTCTATGCGGGCAAAGACTATGTCGAACGCTTTAAAGGAACCAACCCAGCCGATGTTTTACAAGGCATGGTGGGAGTCTATAGCGGCGATGCCCGTAACAGTGGCGCACTCGACCCAAGTGTACGTGGTGTGCAGGGTGTTGGTCGTGTGCCTTTAACCATTGATGGCACCGAACAGTCGATTGCCGTATGGCGTGGCTACAACGGGGTAAACAACCGAAACTATATCGACCCCAATCTCATTGCGGGCATTGAAGTCATTAAAGGCCCATCTTTAGAGCGCAATACCACAACTTCTGTTGGCGGCGGTGTAGTCGTTAAAACGCTAGAGGCCGATGATATTGTTCGTCCGGGTAAGTCTTTTGGTGCCGAGTTAAAAGTAGAAGGTTCAACCAACTCAATTGATCCGTCTTTGCCAGACATGAGTAGAGTGGGTCAAAACTACGATGACACAACGCCTTGGATCGACATGAATGGGGCTAAATATGACCCCGATATCTATAAAAAGAACCGTACCAGAAGTGATAACTCTAATTTCTCGGGCGATGACTTAGCGGGCCGACTGGCAATTGCCACCAAGCAAGATAAATTCGATTTACTGGCAGTTTATGCAGTACGTGAGCGCGGTAATTATTTTTCGGGCACACATGGCGCGGGCTACTATAAACGAGCGACGCCAGATAGTAGCCTCGATTTTATTCCTTACTTTGCCTATGCCTATCAACCGGGCGATGAAGTTCCCAACACTTCAAGTCATATGGAGTCGTGGTTATTAAAAGGGACTTATCGTCCAACCGATAACCAGACCCTTAAATTGACTTACCGAGATACCAAAAATATTTTTGGTGAAATTATGCCATCTCGAATTGTTTGGGGCATTACGCCTGACTTAGGGGTTCCGCAGTGGCCTTTAAGCAATATTCACTCTAAAGCCTATAGCCTCGAATATAAGTTTAAGCCTGAGAATAATCGCTGGGTTGATTTTTATGCCAACATTTGGCAAACCGACACCGAAAGCCAGACCTACACACGTGGTGGCTGGCCAACCACAATCGATTTTCGAGATAACACCATTATTAACACGGCGATAAGCCATTCTGACAATACGCGTAAAGGCATAACGGTCAGTAATAAAACCCGTTTGTTAGACCAGCTTGATTTGACGCTCGGTGGAAGTTTCTTAAAAGAAAAACTAACGTCCGATGATATATATGGCGAATTTGGCCCAAGTTATTCGCTCTATCAGGCACTGCCACGAGCAGGGCGTCGTGAGGAAAAAACGTTCGACTTTAACTTTAATTATAGACCGTTGTCTTGGTTAAGTTTTGATGCGGGCATGCGTTATCGTTCGTATTGGGCTGTTGATGACTTTTTAAATAAGTCTTTGCAGAGCGAGATTGACCCGAGTTTAAATCCGCTGTTTACCAAAAAAAGTAGGCTTAAAGAATATACCTTTGAATATCAAACCATGCCTGAGAGTTACACCTCGACTCAGCAGCGTTTAATCAATATTTTAAAACAGCGCTATGCCACAAAAAATCCTGATTGGGATGGGCAGCTCGACACTGTGCCTGCGTCAGAGAGCAATTTGTATAGCATGATCTGGTCACAGAAAAATACGCTGAGCTGGAAAGCAGATGCGAATGGGCAATTGTCGCTTGCCGATAATCCTTTAAACCAGCTTAATGCCTCTGGACAA
Organism: Acinetobacter calcoaceticus ANC 3811; assembly: GCF_000399665.1. GTDB lineage: Bacteria > Pseudomonadota > Gammaproteobacteria > Pseudomonadales > Moraxellaceae > Acinetobacter > Acinetobacter calcoaceticus_B. The sequence continues at coordinate 2,074,811 of NZ_KB976986.1, read as the reverse complement.
AAGTACGTCGTAACTGGCGGGAACTTTATGTCAGTGGTAGACCAAGTTCCAGTTGAGTCTGCCGATAAAGTTAAAGATAGCGGCTGGGCACCACAATTAGGCGCTTCAATTCATCTTACGCCAAATAGCAGAATCTATGCACGCTACGCAGAGGAATATCGCTTACCAAGTTTGTTTGAAAGCACTGTCGGTTTTTCTGCCATGTTGCCATATCAAGCAATCAAACCTGAACACGCTTTTAACTACGAAGTGGGTTATGTCTATGACATGCGTGATTGGTTCAGCACAGCGCGCAATGCTGACATTAAGCTCGCCTATTACTACAACAAAACCAAAAATGTGATTGAGCGTGATCAAAACCTTATTTTTACCAATATGGATGAGCAAAAGCTATCAGGTTTAGAGTTACAAAGCCGTTTTGATAATGGCGGTTTTTTCACAGACTTGAGCGTGGCCTATAACTTAAAAAATGAAGTGTGTGACACCAATAGTGCCATTAACAAAATGATTTTAGGCGGCACGGTTCAAACCGAGCAGGGCCTTGAGTTCCGTGAACCGTATCAGCGTTGTGTCGATGATGGTTTCCCAAATGGCTACTTGGTAACCATGGCCACACCTGAATTGAGTTTTCACGGTTTGCTTGGCGCACGGTTTTTTGATGAAAAGTTAGAGCTCGGTGCACGTGCAACATTCTATAAAGCTTATGAAAGCCCGTTACGCAAAAACAATGATGCTAGCATCAATAAAGGCTATTACCTCAATGTGCCTTTGGCTTGGGATGACACGTGGATTTTTGATGCCTATGCGCGTTATCAGGTCGATAACTACAACACGGTTGAATTTGTCGGCAGTAACCTTTCTAACCAGTTTTATATCGATCCTTTAACCCGTAGTGCCATGGCCGCACCCGGCCGAACGATGAAAATTAGTTGGACCACCAAATTTTAAACAGAATTTGATTCCCTCTACACATACATAAAAGGGGAGTCAGGTAACAGTAAATAATAAGATTGAATGATTATTATTTACAAAAAAACTGAGTAGGTTTGCAGCTGGGTCTACTCAATAAACTAAAAATAGCGAAATCGTTATTTTAAATTAAACAATAACTTAGTTTTAAAAAAGATGGAGTAACAACAAATGAAAATCTCTCAATTGTTCTTGGGTCTTGTTGCTTGTTCAACTGCATTTGCTTATGCAGGTATTGATGGTATTTCGAGTAATGAAAGTAACATCAAAATTGGTGCTGCTGCCAATGCAAGCCATCCGGGTGGTGTGTCAGCGGTATCGGTTCAAGCTGCGGGTGCACCATATAACGCTTTTACAGGTTTTAGTTCGTTAAAAGGTTTGGCTCAGGCTTTTGCTGCTCAGGGAACAAGTAACACCAATGTAACGGTTGGCAGCAAAACCTTTAATATTTCGCATATTCCAGTGTCTGCAATGCCACCTTCACACAGCGCATTAGGTAATTTTAACTTTGGTCAGGTGGGCACACAGGAAGTCTATTTTGGTGAATGGTGGAAAGCGGGCGACACACCGGCAAGCGCGAGCCATACCGTTTACTACGCGGGTGATAATACCAATACCACTGTTCCAACCGCGGGTACTGCAACCTATACCGTTGCAGGGATTAACGGTTCTGGAAGCAATCTGTTAAGTGGTACGTTCACGGCAAATTATGGCGCGGGCACACTTGAAGGAACGCTTACAGGAACTGGTACAGCTGTTTCATCATTAAGCCTAGATGGTGTGGCATTTAACCCAGGTACTGCTGCGTTTGCAGGTTTGGCAACAGCTAACGGTACGGCTGGTGTTGACAACTCTGGTGTGGTTCAAGGTCAATTCTTTGGTGCAAATGCGTCGGCTTTAGCGGGTATTGCCCAGTTTGATAACGTGTCTTACAACACTGCTTTTGGCGGTGCTAAAAATTAATGAATGCAAAAGGAATCTACACACGTAGATTCCTTTTGTTTTTTGACTTTTGCTTGGTTGCTTCAGGTTTATTGTTTTATGAAACGAACGCTTTTGTGCTGTCTGACATTGTTGAGTTGTCCATTTTTATATGCCGACGAAGACACACAGCTTCGTCTTAATCAAAGCTTGGACCAAACACTTTTACAAGAACAGCGACAGTTTCATGAGCAGGGAACCATTCGTAGTACCGAGCAATTACCAAAACTTCAAATTAATGGACAAGAATACAGTGTTGAACAAAACCAGAATGATCTTGCCAAGGCGTTATATTTGGCAGTCATGCAAAAACAGTGGCTCAAAGCCACGGTTTATTTAGAACATTATAAGAAATATGTTGGCTACGATCGGGCTTTAACCGACTTTGCCGAAGGGGCAGTTGCACGTTCTCAGGGTCAACTGAAATTGGCTGAACAAAAATTTCAAAGCAGCCTAAAACAACAACCTCATAATTTAATTTGTGAACTTGAGTTAGCGCGCGTGCTGTTTGAACAACAGAAAAATAAGGAAGCAGCACGCCTTTTTATTTCCATTCAAGACAAACTGAAACAAAGTGACCCTGCGGTAATCCCGTCTGGGGTTTTAACAACAGTGAATACCTTTGTTCAAGCACTAAAAAAACGAGACTCTTGGCAAGGCTCTGTTTCAGCGGGTTATACCTATGTCAGTAATTTAAATAGTTCGTCTGAACAGAGCAAAACATGGATGAGTTATCAGACAGATAAGGACGGTAAGATTATTGGGTCTCAGAAAGTTACTCGTGATAGTCCTAAACCTGTGTCAGCAACGGGATTAGACTACGAAGCCAGTCTTATCAAACGCTATGCGATTGAAGGGCATCATGGCGTGGCTTTACGTGCGCTGGCGTTTGGACAGTCCTATAACGACTACGCGGCATTTAATGAATCTACCATTAACATTAATGCAGGCTACAGCTACTTTGACTTAAAAAATCAAATTGGGGTGAGTCCACTTTTTGAACATAAACGTTATGGCAATGACGGCCTTTATAATGCGTGGGGGGCCCGTGCCGAGTGGATGCATTTTATCTCGTCAGATAAAGCCTTTAAGCTTGAAGTTGAAAGAAAAGATTTTAATTATCAGAAATATAAAAGCTTTGATGGTATAGAAAATTCAGCTTTTGCCACTTTCTGGAAGATTTTTCCAGACCAATGGACTGTTTTTGGTGGTCTAGATGTAGTTGACCATTCTGCACAAGAAAAATATGTAGCTGCCTACGAACAGCAAGGCGTACGATTAGGCTTAAGCAAATCTTGGAGCACAGGATTTAACACCACTTTGTTAAGTTCTTACCGTTGGCGTCAGTTTGACAAATACGCAGAAACTTTCTTAGCTCGTCGTCATGATTTTGAACAGAACTATACCTTTGTTGTGCAAATGCCGCGCTTTGAGTTTTATGGCATGACACCCAATTTAACCTATCGCTATAACCAAAATAAAAGCAATGTCGATTGGTTGTATTCCTACGATAAACACAACATTAGTCTCAAGCTTGAGCATCGTTTTTAGGGAATAAGTCATGAAATCAAAATCTTTATTCCCTACACATAAGCCGATGGTTATGTTGCCTTTACCACAGGGGCCGAAGCATTTTTATAAGTGCTTAACCGTAGTTGTGGTGATTGGTCTGCATGTGTTTGTTGTCTGGATGCTGAGCCATTTAATTGAACCTTATACTTTTCAAGCATCGCCAAAAGTAGATGCATTAAAAGTAAGTTTTGTGTCATTGGCACCTGCTAAAAAGCCATCGGCTGAAAAGACCGAAAGCCAACCTAAAAAAAGTGTAACGCCTAAATCTACATTAAACAGTTCGGTATCTTCAGTACCTGAAGAATCAAAAAACTCGCCTACAAATGTTCAAACATTAGCGTCAAAAACTGCCGCTAAAGAGGTCGTGCAAAATAATTTAAATGATAAACAGCAAGCACCATCAAAAACGAGTTTAAACAATTCAACTTCGCTCCAACCATTGCAGCGTACAGAAAGGCTAGCGGTTCATAACGATAAAAAACTGAGTTCGACAGACCTTGAACAAACGCAAACTGAGCATTTGCCACAAAACACCAATAGCGAAACTAAAAGTGGCGGCGTCAAAACACCCGCAATGCAGCAAGAATATTCCAAAGCACCGAGTACTCAAGTTGAACACGATGACGTTGTTCAGGTGAGTAGCGTGGATGTGCTGAGTTTTGGCGGGCTTGATTATGATGACCGCGAGTTAAAACAACAAAATCGTTTGGTTGAGCTTCGGATTCGCATTAATGAAAAAGGGCAGCCAATCGATATTCAATTACGTCAAAGTTCGGGCATTCAAAGCCTTGATGAACGGGTCATGCAAGCTACACGTAAATCCAGATTTAAACCCCACAAAATTAACGGTCGAGCCGTGACTATTGTTGTGGATTTTCCAGTCCAACTTAAACTCAATCGGGGCCGTTAACCGATGAGCGATATCCATTTTGCAGGAGAAAGATGATGAACTCATCTACAGACCAAATCATTAGCAACAGCTTGTCTTTACGTTTGAAACAAGAAACCGCTGCTGAACATGAACGTATGCATCAATTAATGTCACAGGCAAAGGTATTTTCAAGTAAAGAAAAATACGCGCAATTTACGTTGTCTCAATATTACTTTCAGCGTGAAATTGAACATCTTTTTGAAAAAGAGGGTGTGGCAGGGCTGATTCCAGACCTCGACATTCGTGGCCGCTCAAAACAAGCACTTGCCGATTTAAATGATTTGGGTATTCAACCCAATGAACAGCAATTACACAGTGAAAACGTACAATTACCCGAAGCTTTAGGCTGGATTTATGTGTCTGAAGGTTCAACTTTAGGGGCTGCATTTTTATTTAAAGAAGCTCAAAAGCATTTGGGTTTTTCTGAAACGTTTGCTGCGCGTAATTTAGCTGCTTATCCCGAAGGGCGCGCTAAAGTTTGGAAACGTTTTGTTCAAGCACTTGATGAAACAGGCTTTGACCAAACCCAACAAGACCGAGTCGTTCAGGGAGCGTTAGATGCCTTTGGATATTTTGGTCAGGCGCTTGATCAGCTTGATGAATTGAAATAATAAAAAGTGGATAAAGGGAATACCCGATATGGATAAACTCAATCAAGTAAATGTAATCGTAAAACATGAGCAGTCGTTAGCACCCGCTCAACCAGTCAGTAAGCTTGCCCGTTCTGTTTGGGCGCGTTGGGTGTTTATTGGTTTGGCTTGGTTGTGCATTGCACTTGGCATATTGGGTATTTTTATTCCGGGTTTACCTACCGTTGATTTTATAATTTTGGCGGTTTTCTTTGCGGCTCGAGGCTCTGAAAAACTTCATCAATGGTTTCGAAATCATCGTTATATCGGTCCACTCATTCGCGAGTGGCAAGAACATCGGCGTATTCCTAAAAAAGCAAAATACATCTCGACGTTGAGTATGAGTTTGGCTGCGGGACTTATGATTTGGACCATTCCACATCCGTGGTTTGTCTATCCAGCAATTTTATGTATGGCTGGGGTGTTAGCGTGGATGTGGCTTAAAAAATGAAAGAATTATGATCTGCACTGTTGCATGGTGCGCATCATGGTTTTCACAAAATCACGCGGTACCTCAGGGCTTTGTAGACTTAAATTTCCAAGTTTATGCATGAGTTTAGGGGAATATTGACGCTCTAAACGATGATAAATACACAGACAGGTTGAACGGCTATGTCCAGCTGCGATGCATTTTGAGTAAAAATCACGGTGTGCATTACTTTTATAGCCAGCAGAGGCAATCGATACAAATAATAATCCACCTAGAAAAACTGAAAAATTATAAAGTGACATATATCTACTCTTGGTTGTTGTTTTTCATTATCCATATCTTGGCATAACTTTTTCAGGTTCAAAACCAATTGATATCAACTTGCGGCTTCATCATAGTTATAACAGTTTTAGAGGTCAAATTGATTTGAAGTTGAGAACCGTTTATTGTTTTAAAAACACTCAATTTTAATTGTTGCCATTTTAAAGACAGTGTTGCGACATTACGCACTCTATTTTTTTACATCGTTTTTTGCTTTCATAAACACTTTAGTATTATTCATTTTTAAATCATTTATATACAACTTACTTGTTTTAAAACTCTAATTTAACAGGATATTTTATATGGCAGATACCCCAATTCAAAAAGAGACAGAAAGTACCTGGGCAATATGTCGAGATCCTGTTTTGTTGACCATGGTGGGTGGGGCAATTGATACCATTGGTTTTATTGCGCTGTTTGGTTTTTTTACCGCTCATGTTACGGGAAACTTAGTATTGGCAGGTGCTGCGTGGGTTAAAGGCGGTACTGGTATATGGATTAAGCTCGCAGCAATCCCGCTATTTATTTTGACGGTGGTGATCACGAAATTGTTAATTGACCGTAGTCAGGTTAAGCACAAAACACTGTCTTATTTGTTTTTATTTGAAGCTATTTTTCTATGTGCCTTCATGGTTGCAGGACTTTACTTTGAACCATTTAAAAATCCGGACGCACTAACAGTTGCAGTAACAGGCGGGTTGGGTTTAATTGCTTTGGCTATTCGTAATACTTCCAGCAAAACCCTCATTAAAAATATTAGCCCAAGTACCATGATGACAGGTAACACTACCCAGCTTGGTATTGATATTGCCAACTTGCTTAAAAACAATAATGCAGCCAATCGGGCAAGTTTTCTAAAAAGTGCCAGTATTGTGATTGGATTTGTGATTGGTGCTTTCTTGGGAGCGATACTCTATGTCTATTTTGACTTCTGGAGTGTAGCGCCATTTATCTTACCAATTTTGTATTTTTCTTATTTAGCTTCACAGCAAAAGTTCAACCAAGCTTGATTAGAAAAAATAATAAATTAGCCTGAATTAAAATGAGTTCAGGCTTTTTTTCGCAATAAAGGAAAATGGAAGCTGAGCCGAAATTGTTCGTTCACTGCTTTACAGGCATAATGACCAGATGGGGAATACATTCGATTAAGGAATGCACAATGACAAAGTCTTATCATTATTCAATCATAACAATAATGGCTTTGCTCAGTGGCTGTCAGGTCATTAATTTAAAAGAAAGTAATTTAAGTAATGCTTTAAAAAGTAAGAATGAAAGTATTCTGACCGACGGCACCTTAAGTCATCAAACTCAAAACTTGCTGTATTTAGTTAAAAAAGACGAAAAATCTTGTCTGCAAAATTTTGATGATTGTTTAAATAAAATTCAAAGCTTATCTGAAAATAGCAGTCGAGAAGAACGCTATGCTGCGCTCAGTGAAATTTATTTGGCAAAAGCTTTAGACGTCGGACGTAATAGCCAATGTAATGCCATCAATAAAAGTAGTAGTTGCCTTGAGCAAGAGTTGGCGTTGTTTGATAAAAGCTTGCGCTATAGTTATGTCTATTTATTTGACTCTGAAGAGTCGCCGTTCGATCGGGTATTTGATCACCGGCAAAATCAGGTGCGTATTTTTTATAACGTGGCTTTGTCGAAGCTTATGACCACGTATTTTAATCATTTAAATACACATCGCTTTCCACCATTGCTTAAAGCAGATGGCCATGAGTACCACGTCAATTTTGACCATGCCGTAGATGTACAAAAAATTGAAGTCGATACTTTTCGTTCAAGCTATAACATGAACTTTTCTGGCTTTAATACCGTTAACCGTAAGGATGGTTTAGGGGCGGAATTTATTGTTGGGCGTAAAGAAAATGATGTAAATCACGGCTTCATTTTAGACCCCGATGCTTTTTATGCTCATCAGAATAATCCGAACATACATTTACCACGCTTCTTTCCAGTCACTGCCATTGCTTACCCAAAACAAAAAGCCACAGCAGATCAGGTCATTGCTGGAGCAGATTTAGAAATTGCCATGTTTGATCCATATCGACAAGACCGTGTAAAGGTTGATGGTGTGGACTATCCGCTCACTGCAAACTATTCGGCGCCTTATGGGCTTTGGCTGTCGAAATATAATTTAGGGGCAGCAGGTTATTGGTCTTTAATTAATAAAGAAAACAATTTGATCATGCCGCATTTATATATGCTGGAACCCTTTAACCCCAATAAAAAAATCATTGTATTTATTCATGGCTTAGCAAGTAGCCCAGAGGCTTGGGTAAGCCTAACCAATGACATTATGGGCGATGCCGAATTAAGAAATAACTATCAAGTCTGGCAGGTGTTTTATTCAACCAATATGCCGATTTTTGAAAGTCGTTTTCAGATTTATTCTTTGCTGAATCAAGCTTTTCAAAATGTTGCTAAAGATAGCTACGCTGCACACGATGCAGTGCTGGTCGGGCATAGTATGGGCGGAGTGATTAGTCGCCTATTGGTAAGCGATGCCGATGTTTCAGAGCAAGCCATGCAAAAAATGAATGAAGCCCAGCTAAACCGTTTAAAAGAAAATCCTGTGGTGCTAGAGCGTTTTCAATTCAAAGCTTTGCCTTATTTTAAGCGGGTTGTTTTTGTTTCGGCACCGCATCATGGCACAGATTACGCTGATCGATGGTTTACCCAAATTGCACGCCGTATTATTCGTTTGCCAGCTGATTTCTTTATTGCGGTCGAAATGAAAGATGAGAAAAACACAAAGCTCAGAAAAGGTTTAATTGAAAATGGGGCGAGTAATTTAAGTCGTTCTTCTAGCTTTATGCAGCTTACGCAAGCCATTCAGCCATCCTCCAGCGTGGTCTATCACTCGATTATGGGGAACATAAATGGCACGACTGATAAATTAAAAAGCAGCGATGGGATTGTGCCGTATCAAAGTTCACATTTAGGTGGTGAACAGTCGGAACTGATGATTAAGGGCGGGCATTCGATTCAAACTACCCCAGAAGCGATTTTAGAATTACGGCGTATTTTAAGATTGCATTTAAAGCAGTCACAGCCTTTAAAATAGAATTTTTGTTTTTAGAAAACCACTGCTGAAACGACTCAACAGTGGTTGAAATGATCAATTAAGCTGATTTTGTTTGAGCGATTTTTTATGCTCAAAATAGCTGATTGAAAAAATAACCAAGCCGACCAAATACAACACTACAGACAGAAGTAATAAATCTAATCCTGCTGCATAGAGCAACCAAAGTGCATAAATGGAAGCGACACTTGCAATGGCAATATGCGGCGTGCGTTTATGGCGAATGGATTCTTTAAGATAAAAAGCCGACACCAGAAAGTAAGGCAGCAAAATCATGACCGATGAAATTAATAAAAGCTGAGTGTAGTTTTTATTGAAAAAATACACCGCAATTAAGGCACCTTGCACGACAATGGTGGTTAGCCAAAGTGATGAAATGGGTACATTATTTTGATTATTCTTTAAAAATAATTTCGGGAATGCACCATTTTTTGCAGCTAAATATGGAATTTCAGTGGCGAATAATGTCCAGCTTAAATAAGACGAAGAAACTGAAATAATAAGCCCGATGGTAATAACGATTGTGCCCGGTAAACCGATCAGTTGCTGCAAAATGGTTGCCATTGATGGGTTGTGCATGCCAGCAAGGGCCTCACGACTCACCACACCATAAGCCAATACTGTCACCATCACGTAAAAAGTTAACGCCAGTAACACACCTAAAATGGTCGCTTTACCAATGTCATAACGGTTTTTTGCACGCGATGATAGAACTACAGCACCTTCAATACCGGTAAATACCCACAGGGTAATGAGCATCAGGTCTTTCACTTGCTGCCAAAGTGGAACTTTTAAAGAGAAGTCATTTAAGTTGAGTTTGAACAAATCAAACTTAAAGGCAATAAAGGTAAAGAAGATGAAAACCACCATTGGAATGATTTTGGCAATAGTTGCCAGTAAATTCACAATCGCAGCTTCTTTAATACCTCGACTCACTAACCAGTGCACTAGCCATACAAAAATGCTTGAGCCAATCAGAGAGTAGAGCGTATTACCTTCACCAAAAATAATATGGTCTTTGCTATCGGTAAACATGCCGACGCCTGAAAAGGCAATCACCACATAACCGACAATACCAATGGTGGTACACAACCAATAACCCCACGCCGAGCAAAAACCAATCAGGTCTCCAAAACCTTCCCGCGCATAGTTATAGATACCACCGTCAAGATCTGGTCGTTGACGCGTTAAATGCAATAGCGTGAGGGCCAAGAAAATAATGCCGACCCCAGTAATGAGCCATGCAACAAGAAGGGCAGAGCCGTTAGCGACTTGAGCCATATTTTGGGGAAGGCTAAATACGCCTGACCCCACCATAGAACTAAAGACCAGCGCTGTAAGAGACAATAGTCCAATTTTGGCAGCAGACATGGTATTTATTCTTTAAAAAATTGAGAAAGTTCAGCAATGTGTTCTGGACCAATGCCACAGCAACCGCCGACTAGACTTGCACCTGCTTGCTGCCATTGTTTAGCAAAACCAAGATAAGCTGGAGCGTCTAAGTCTTTACGAATTTCATCCAGACCATCGTTGGCAGTTGCACTGTCATCTTGCGGCGGGAAAGCATTGGCATAGGCACCAATTTGTACAGACTCTGGAATAAATCCTTTAATTTCTTTAATCGCTTGCAAGATCACTTCAGGTTGGCAGCAGTTAAATAACACTGCTTTTGCATTTGAGTGTTTTATAAAATCAGCCACTTGTTGCATGTTTTCGCCTGAACGAAGTAGTGCTTGTTCATGTTTGATTTCGTCTTGCAGCGTGAACGATACCCAATAGTCTTTACCATCTTTTGGTAATAACGCATGAACTGTTTCAACTTCTTTTAAGCACGATTGAGTTTCTGCTAACCAAAAATCAACCTCTGGTGCCAATGTGTTAATGATTGGCTCGGCAAGGTTTTTAGCCTGTTCAGGTTGAAACAAGTCTGCACGGTAAGAACCAAATAAAGGCGGTAAGCAGCCTGCGATTTTGACATTTTTGCCACTTTCTTTAACTGCATTTTTTGCTTGTTCGATGGCAACTTTAATTAAACGTACGCCGTCAGTTTCAAAGCGTTCTTGTCCAATGTGAAAAGGCACAACAGCATAGTTGTTAGTCGTAATGACTTCTGAACCCGCGTTAATAAAATCGAGATGTACTTCTTTTACTGTTTCAGGTGCTTCAATCAGTGCAAGTGCAGACCATTCTGGTTGACGAAACGGAGCACCACGACGAGCCAATTCACGGCCTAAACCACCATCTAAAATTTTCATAAATTACGACATAAAGGGAGAAAAAATATTTGTGTAATCTAGCGTGTAGATGAGTCGTGTTCAATCGCTAATATGCTCGATATATTTCTAAATAAATTAGATTGTTATGAATATTTTTTCTTAAAAGGATTTCTGTAGATGATGTTCAGTTTTACTGATGAACTTTATATAGAAAACATAAGGTATTTATATTGAAATATAGCGTAAAAAATAATCTTACAACGCACCAAATTGTTGCCAGCTTTCGCCTGTGTGCTGTGTTTTATAATAGGCTTTAAGTTGTTCAAGCTGCGTAAAGTGTACGCCTGACCAAATCAATAAACTGATTAATAATAAAAGCTTACATAAGCTGCGAGTCTTGTTCTGAGAAATAAAAGCAAGCACAGCAAAAAACAGAGCAGGTAAAAATATCAAGAACTGAACAGGAGAGAAAAATAAATGAGCACTACTGAAATATAATGCGGCTGCGCTCATCAGTACGTTTAAAACAGAACATAGTTTTTGATATTTGCCGAGCTTAAATGCATAAGCAGTGATGGCGAGTAATAGGGCTGAGCTGACATAAATCGTTGTACCGCCAATCATCCACATATAAAACCCGCTTAACAACAGATAAGCCAGTAGCAAAACAAGCACGAGCTTAAAACAAAATGATAAGAGGCGAGGTGTTGATTTTAAAGGCGTCATAGCGAATCTAAATATCTCAACTGAGGACTTAAAAACAAAAGGATGAATCGAAATTCATCCTTTTGGAGTTTTAGTTATACATCGTCAAACTTAGTTTGCTTTTGCAACTGGGGCAGCAGCAGTTTCATCGTTTGCAGCTTTGAACGGAGATGTATAGTTCAAGCCAAGCGTAGAACTTGTGTACTGACGAACTTTGTCGAGTAACACAGGGTCTTTGCTCAAGTCTTGTTTATAAGACACTACAATTTCATGAAGCTTCTGATTCCACTTACCTTCAGTTTGCTGAGGGAAAGCTTTTTCAAGCAAGTTAAGCATGATGTATGGAGAAGTCGAAGCACCTGGAGACGCACCTAACAATGCAGTTACAGCACCATCTTTAGACGCAAAGATTTCTGTACCGAATTGAAGGGTTGCAGGTTTACCTGGTTCTTTCTTGATGATCTGAACACGTTGACCACCTTGGCTTAAACGCCAGTCTTCAGCTTTCGCATCTGGGTAGTATTTACGAAGTTCATTTAGACGGTCTTGGTCTGACATCATTACTTGGCTTACCAAGTATTTAACAAGATCAAGGTTTTCTAGACCAACAGTGGTCATTGGTAAAACGTTGTTTTTGTTAGTTGATGCAAGTAAATCAAGCTGAGAACCATTTTTCAGGAACTTGTTTGAATACGTTGCAAATGGTCCAAACAATACATATTTTTTACCGTCGATATAACGTGTATCAATATGTGGTACAGACATTGGAGGCGCACCAAGTTCAGCACGGCCATATACTTTCGCTGTATGTTGAGATGTAATCGCTGGGTTATCAGTAATTAAGAACTCACCACCTACAGGGAAGCCAGCATATTGTTTCGCTTCTGGTAAACCAGTAAGTTGCAATAATTTAACTGCTGCACCACCTGCACCAATAAATACAAAACGTGTTTTAACGTGATCTACTTTACCAGTTTTCAAATTTTTGAAAGACACAGTCCAAGTTTTGTCATCATTTTGGCTGATGCCAGTCACTTCGGTTGAAGTCTGTAATTTGAAGTTCGGGTTTTGATCTAAACGATTCACTAACTGTTTAGTGATAGAACCATAGTTTACGTCAGAGCCAACATCCATACGGGTTGCTGCAACTTTTTGACTAGGGTCACGATCGTTCATGACTAAAGGTGCCCATTGTTTAATTACAGCTGGGTCTTCAGTAAATTTCATGCCTTTGAACAGCGGGCTTTGAATCATGGCAGCATAACGTTTTTCTAAGAATTGAACGTTATCGCCCCAAACGAAAGCAATGTGCGGAACTGGATTAATGAATGATTTAGGTTCAGCTAAAACACCTTGTTTTACCTGATATGACCAGAACTGTTTCGCTACTTCAAACTGAGAAGCAACTTTTTCAGCTTTGACAATTTCCATCTTACCGTTTTTTTCTTCGGTATAGTTCATTTCCATAAAGCCAGAGTGGCCTGTTCCGGCATTGTTAAAGCCGTTTGAACTTTCTTGAGCAACTTGGTCAAGACGTTCATACATACGAATTTGCCAGTTTGGTTCAAGCTCAGTTAAATAAGTACCAAGAGTGGCACTCATGATGCCGCCGCCAACAAGAACAGCATCAACAACTGGCTCATCTTTTGCAGTTTCGACTTGTTTTGACGCAGTTGGTCTAAACAAGAAAACAATACCTGCAATTAAAATAAGAATGATTAATACCAGAAGGTATTTCAAAAACTTTTTCATGTAAGGGGGACCTTAAAATAAGTTATTTGAGTCACTTAAGGAGTGAGGAAACCTAGACAGCGTATCCAGACAAAATGGATATAAATGCGAAACTGAATTCTCAAAATTAGAGAAATTCGAAAAAAATAAAAATGACTTGGGATTATCGCAAACACTCTATATTTTAGACTAATTTTGCATTGACAAGACAATTTTTATAATAAATGGGGTTCATCAAAATCATAAATATGATTTATATTTAATCAAATTGAGGTTTTATAAGATAGTTTAAGTTAATTATTTTAATTTAAGTATTTGAAATTAAAGCAATAATATTGATTTGGCTAAAGTTAAATCATTTGAAGAATATTTGCCTATAAAAATAGATTAATTTTTATTTCATGGCATATTTATGTAAATGTTCACCTTATAACCGCTTATTTTTTGTCATACATAGTTCTTATTAATGCTTGTGCAGTACCTATTAAATTAAGGGCATATCTCTGTATAAGAAATATGCCCTTAACGGTTTTATGATGCTACATAGAATGGTGCAGTTGAACGTGATAATGCTTCACGTCCACGAATCTGGTCTGCAATTTTCTCGGCAATCATAATGGTGGTTGCATTTAAGTTACCGGTAATAATAAGCGGCATGATCGAGGCATCAACCACACGTAAGCTTTGCATACCATGGACTCGGCCTTGACCATCCACGACAGCCATTTCATCTTCACCCATCTTACAGCTACAAGACGGATGATAAGCCGTTTCTGCATGGTTACGAACAAAGTCGTCAAGCTCTGCATCGGTTTGCAAATGTTTGCCCGGACTAATTTCATCACCACGATATGGATCAAGTGCAGGTTGCTGCATAATTTCTCGGGTGATACGAATCGCATCACGGAACTCACGCCAGTCTTGTTCACTCGACATATAGTTAAACAAGATACTTGGATGCTCAAACGGATCTTTTGATTTAAGTCTAATACGGCCACGTGAAGGCGAGCGCATTGAACCAACGTGTGCCTGAAAACCATGTTCTTTCACGGCATTACTACCATTGTAGTTAATAGCAACTGGCAAGAAATGGTACTGAATGTTTGGCCATTTGAACTCATCTGAACTACGGATAAATCCGCCTGCTTCAAACTGGTTACTTGCGCCAATACCTGTTCCATTAAATAACCACTCAGCACCAATGGCAGGTTGGTTATACCATTTCAAGGCAGGGTATAAAGAAACGGGTTGCTTACATTTATATTGTAGGTACATTTCCAAGTGGTCTTGCAGGTTTTCACCTACACCTGGCAAATCATGAACGACATCAATGTCCATTGATTTTAAGAAGGTACTTTGACCCACACCAGAGCGCTGTAAAATTTGTGGAGAAGCAATTGCACCTGCACACAGTAAGACTTCGCGTTTAACTAAGGCGCGTTGCAAGTTGTTTTGGTCAGCCCCGATAATATATTCAACACCAACGGCTTGTTTTTGGTTAAACAAGATTTTATTGGTGGTTGCATGAGTCAAAATGGTGAGGTTAGGACGGCCTTTTGCCATATCCAGATAACCACGTGCGGTACTTGAGCGGCGGCCTTTAGGCGTTACCGTGCGGTCCATTGGGCCGAAGCCTTCTTGCTGGTAACCATTTAAGTCATCGGTACGCGGGTAACCTGCTTGTACGCCAGCTTCAACCATGGCATGAAATAAGACATTATTGCCATTTTTAGGTGTAGCAACGGACACAGGGCCATTGCCACCATGGTAGTCATTTTCGCCAATATCACGAGTTTCAGCTTTTTTGTAGTATGGCAAACAATCGGCATAAGACCAGTTTTCTAGGCCTTTATGGGTTGCCCATTGTTCTAAATCCATTGCATTACCGCGGATATAGCACATACCATTAATTAAAGATGAGCCGCCTAAACCTTTACCACGACCACATTCCATACGACGGTTATTCATGTGCGGTTCAGGGTCAGTTAAATAAGCCCAGTTATAGCGACGACCTTGAAGAGGGTAGGCCAAAGCTGCCGGCATTTGTGTACGAAAATCCAAACGATAATCTGGTCCACCAGCTTCTAATAATAAAACGGTGGTATCTTTGTCTTCAGTAAGACGTGCAGCAAGTACATTTCCGGCAGATCCTGCGCCAATGATAATGTAATCATATTCTTTAATATTCATAACTATCCTTTTTTTACTAACAGTTTGCCTGAGCAATCTATAAAGATTGCTCTGCATATGTGGTTTAGGTTGAAGTGTTTAAGGCAATTGATGCATTAAAAAATGCTTTGATAATCGCCAAGTTCAACTTGAATAGATTTGATACGGGTATAGTGCCCAAGCGTGGTTAGACCATTTTCTCGGCCTACACCAGATTGTTTGTAGCCACCCACTGGCATCTCGGCAGGCGATTCGCCCCAAGTGTTAATCCAGCAAATACCAGCTTCAATTTGGTGAATAATGCGATGAGCGCGGCTAATGTCTTGAGTGACCACGCCGGCAGCTAAACCAAAGGTGGTGTCGTTAGCACGACGAATCACTTCTTCTTCAGTCTCGTAGCTTAAGATACTCATGACTGGTCCAAAAATTTCTTCTTGAACAATTGCCATCTGGTCATTGCAGTCGCTAAATACCGTCGGTAGTACATAAGCGCCTTTAGCAAGGTCACCTTCTGTTGCACGTCCACCACCAATTAAGACTTTAGCGCCTTGTTGTTTGCCTGACTCAATGAAAGACAAAACTTTTTCCATGTGAGGGAAGCTGGTGAGTGGCCCGAAGTTGGTTTCTTCAGCCATTGGGTCACCAATGCGAATACGTTTTACACGTTCTACAACGGCTTTTTCAAAATCGGCTAAAAGAGATTTTGGAACGAATACACGAGTACCGTTGGTACAAACTTGACCTGAACTAAAGAAGTTCGCCATGACAGCAATATCAGCTGCACGGTTAAGATCGGCATCTTCACAAATAATCAGTGGAGATTTACCGCCAAGTTCCATGGTGACTTCTTTAAGTGTAGAGCCAGCAGCGCTTGCCATGACTTTTTTGCCAGTTTCAACACCACCTGTAAATGAGATTTTCTCAATTACTGGATGTTCAGTTAACCACTGACCAATTTCACGGCCTGGTCCTTGAACTACGTTGAATACGCCGTCTGGTAAGCCAGCTTCTGTATAGATTTCTGCAAGTTTGAATGCAGTAAGAGGGGTGGTTTCACTAGGTTTGAAAATCATGGCATTGCCGGCAGCAAGGGCAGGGGCAGATTTCCATAAAGCGATTTGAATTGGATAGTTCCAAGCCCCAATACCTGCAACCACGCCTAAAGGTTCACGGCGTGTATAAAAGAAACTTGATTCGCGAAGCGGAACTTGTTCACCCTGAATGGCAGTTGCAAGTCCTGCATAATATTCGAGTACATCTGCACCAGTCACAATGTCGACGGTAGATGTTTCACTGTAGGCTTTACCAGTGTCGAGTGTTTCAAGACGGGCAAGTTCATCATTACGTTCACGTAAAATGTCGACTGCGCGACGTAAAATACGTGAACGCTCCATGGCAGTCATGGCAGCCCAGATTTTTTGTCCTTGTTGTGCGCTTTGTACAGCAGCTTCAATATCTTGTTCAGATGCTTGCTGAAGAGTTGCGATCGTCTCGCCGTTGGCAGGGTTAATACTATTAAATGTTTTTCCACTGGTTGCGTTAACGTAGCGTCCATGGATATACAGTTGATGAACTTGTGCATCACTCATTTTGTCTCTCCTGCAAAGGCTTGTTCGCAAATTGAACTTGCGTTTGTACATAATCGTAAGCAATGGAACGAGCAAGGTTGCTGTCAAATTCGTTATGACGGCTTAAACTGCCTCGTAACCATAATCCATCAATCAATGCTGCCAAACCGCGAGCGGCAACACTGGCCTGTTGTTCATCTATTAACTTGAGAAAATAAAATTTCAAGTTAGAGTACAGGCGTTGATCATTAATCTTTTGCAAGCGGCTTAAGTCTGGTACATGCATACTTGCTGACCAAAAGTCTAACCAGACCCGCATTGCTTTTTCATTGACCTGACTAATGTCAAAGTTAGAGTCGATAATCGCCTTAATCTGGCTCTCTGGATGCGAATCTGCTTCTGCTCTGTACTGTTCGGTTTTATGACGCAGAACATTCAGCATTTCTTGCATACAGGTATTGATCAACCCTTGTTTGTCGCCAAAATAATGGCTGACAATGCCGGTCGACAGCTCGGCTTTTTTTGCAATTTGTGCAATGGTGGTATTGGATAACCCCACTTCATAAATTACGTCGAGTGCGGCGTTCATAATTTCTTCACGTCGCACGTGCTCTGGTTTTACTCTGCGTTTTGTCATGTTTTTCCACATCAGCACTTTTAGTGGTGCTTTAAATTCAGCATGTTAACTTGCAGAGCATCATAGCACTTTTTTTATCATACTTGTTATTGATTGAACGTTCAATCAATAACAAGTATGATATGTAAAAATCAATGAATTTTTGAAGATTGCCTCTAGGAATAAGGAGGTAAAATCGAAGATTCTTAAGGATAGGATGATGCGCATAAGTACATTACTTATCACGTTATTTTGAGAAAATACACCGATTGCAAGGAGCAATAAGATGGTGTTGAAAAGTGATAGATATTCTTCAGACCATATTCGGTTAAATCGTTTTGTATTTTGGAGTTCGGCCATCAGTATTGGCATTTTTGGCCTACTTTTTGTGCTGTTTCCAGAAAAAAGTCAGTTTTGGTTGACCTATATACAAGAGCAAGTAAATCACTTTTTCGGGTGGTATTACATGCTGGTGATTGTGCTTTGTCTAGGTTTTGTGGCTTGGCTCGCTTTTTCAAAAGTGGGGCAGATTCCCCTAGGAAAAGACGACGATAAACCTGAGTTTACTTATTTGGCATGGACTTCAATGTTGTTCTCGGCAGGTATTGGTATTGCCTTACTTTACTATGGTGTTGCCGAACCTGTTGATCACTTTTTGAGACCACCAGAAGGTGAGGCCGGAACCATTCAAGCTGCCCGAAATGCCATGACCTATAGCTTTTTGCATTGGGGGATTCATGGCTGGGTACTCTATGCATTGCTTGGAGTCACTCTAGGTTATTTCGCCTTTAGACAAGACCTGCCCTTAGCATTACGTTCGGCACTTTATCCAATTTTTGGAGAGCGTGTTCATGGCTTGGTGGGGGATTTTGTTGATGGTTTTGGAATTTTAGCAACGGTTATTTCCTTGGTCACCAATTTAGGAATTGGTGCTTTGGTACTCGTATCTGGCATTTGCTATTTACTTCCTCAAATTCCTGATAACTCTGTGACCTTAATTACTGCCGTTCTGGTCATGATGTTTGTTGCCACAATTACGACAGTGGTCGGCATTGAAAAAGGTCTGGCATGGTTATCTCGTATTAATTTACGTCTACTGTATGCCTTACTTTTATTCGTATTTTTAACGGGTCCTACAAATCATTTATTAAATGGTCTTGTGCAAAATACGGGTGATTATCTAAGCAATTTTATTGGTAAAAGCTTTGATATGTATTTATACAACCAAAAAGCCAGTGGCTGGTTAGGTTCGTGGACAGTATTCTATTGGGCATGGTGGATTGCTTGGGCACCTTTTGTAGGGATGTTTATTGCCCGTATTTCAAAAGGACGTACGATTCGGGAAGTTATTCTGGGTGTATGCCTGATTCCACTTGGCTTTACGCTGGCTTGGATCTCGGTTTTTGGAAATACTGCCATTTACTTTATCTTGAACCAAAAACAGAAAGTTTTGGGTGATATGGTCTTAACTGATCCTGCATTATCTTTATTTAAGCTACTCGAATATCTGCCATTTAATCCTTATGTTGCTGGCATTGTTGTTGTAATTTGTTTCGTTTTATTTTTGACACCAGTTGGCTCTGGTACACTAATGATCGCTAATTTGTCCTCAAAAGGGGGCACCAATGATAGTGATTCACCGATCTGGTTACGCGTCTTTTGGTCTGTGGTAATTACCATTGTAAGTATTGGCTTGCTTTTAGCCGGTAGTTTTAACTCCATGCAAAGTGCTGTGGTGTTATGTGGTTTACCATTTTCAGTCATTATTTTGCTTTATATGTTTGGCTTAGCCAAAGCGTTAAAGCAAGATGATTTTGACCCTCAATTAGTGAAAAAACAGTTAGCTGTTTCAAAAGACATTTCAGTCCCATCGAATGGTGACCAGAATAAAGTGACTGAGGTTTTATAACCTCAACCGATCACATCTATATATTATTTTTTTGCGTTTAAAGTCGTCTTTTCATTGTTTTAAATAAGAGTGAAAAGACGAAATTAAATATTTTGTTTTTATTTTTATTCCTTGAGGATTGTATGGCAACAGATAATCCAAGAGCAGTTGATGATTTAACATTATCTAAATCTAAAAAAGACCCGCTCAACCGTGTGGTTTTTTATTTTTCAGCTGTACTTATCTTAATTTTTTCTCTCGTCACGTTTTTGTTCAACGATTTTTCAAACCGAATCATGAACACCGTACTTCAGTGGGTAACCTCAACCTTTGGTTGGTATTACTTGCTTGCCGCAACACTTTACATGGCGTTTGTGATTTTTATTGCTTGTTCAAGATATGGCAATATTAAGCTAGGACCTAAGCATTCAAAACCTGAGTTTAGTTTACTGAGTTGGTCTGCCATGCTGTTTTCGGCCGGTATCGGTATCGATTTAATGTTCTTCTCGGTCGCTGAGCCTTTATCTCATTATATGCAACCGCCAGTAGGTGCAGCTCAGACTTATGAAGCAGCACGTCAAAGTATGGTCTGGACATTGTTCCACTATGGTTTAACTGGTTGGTGTATGTATGCCTTGATTGGCATGTCATTGGGATATTTTAGCTATCGTTATAATCTGCCGCTTACCATTCGCTCTGCACTCTACCCAATTTTTGGTCAAAGAATTAATGGTGTAATTGGGCATAGCGTTGATACAGCTGCCGTTATCGGGACAATTTTTGGTATTGCAACGACCTGCGGGATTGGGGTGGTACAGCTAAATTATGGGCTACATGTGTTATTGGGGTTACCAGAGAATATCTGGATGCAGTTTGCCCTGATTGCCATCGCAGTTGGGATCAGTATTATTTCGGTGACATCAGGCGTGAATAAAGGCCTGCGGATTTTATCTGAAATCAATATTTATGTTTCGATTGGCCTTTTACTGTTTATCTTATTCTTGGGAAATACTGAGTTTTTACTCAATGCCCTTGTTCAAAATGTTGGTGATTACTTAAGCCGTTTCCCGTCTTTGGCCTTACAAAGTTTTGCGTTTGAACAGCCTAAAGAGTGGATGAGTAGCTGGACCTTGTTCTTCTGGGCATGGTGGATTGCGTGGTCTCCATTTGTAGGACTTTTTCTGGCGCGTATCTCAAGAGGGCGTACCATTCGTGAGTTTGTGTCTGGTACTTTAATTATCCCACTTTTATTTACGATCACGTGGCTATCTATTTTTGGTAATAGTGCGTTGCACAGCGTTATTTTTGAAGGGAACCAAACCTTAGCTGCTACTGTGTTGGCGAATCCGGCTCATGGTTTTTATGATTTGTTAGCACAATATCCGGGCTTTACGTTTATTGCTTCAATTGCCACCGTAACAGGGCTTTTGTTCTATGTGACTTCTGCCGATTCGGGAGCGCTGGTTCTAGGGAACTTCACCACCAAGTTAACGCATATTGATAATGATGCTCCGCGTTGGCTGAGTGTGTTCTGGGCAATTGCGATTGGTTTGCTCACACTGGCAATGCTGATGACCAACGGGATTACGGCTTTGCAAAACGCAACCATCATTATGGGATTGCCGTTTAGTTTCGTGATGTTCCTTGTTATGGCAGGACTTTATAAGTCCTTAAGGCTTGAAGATTATAGGCAGGCCAGCCGCAGTATGAATGCAGCTCCAGTGGTTGGTAATGTTGATATTTTGAATTGGAAGCAGCGTTTAACCCGAGTGATGCACCATCCGGGAACCACTGAAACTCTGCGCATGTTGGACACTGTCTGCCGACCAGCAGTTCAGGCCGTTGCTGATGAACTTATTAAGCAGGGAATGAATGTGGATGTGCAGCAAACGCTACTCGAAGATGAAGATACGCTTTACCATCTCGACTTCACAATTCATTTGGAAGAAGAACAAAACTTTGTTTACCAGATCTGGCCCGTACGCTATAGCGCACCGAATTTCAGTCAACGTGTGAAACGGGGTAAACAGTTCTATTACCGACTTGAAACCTATCTTTATGATGGTTCTCAAGATAACGACCTCGTTGGTTACGGTAAGGAACAGGTTATTAATGACATTTTAGATAAATATGAAAGACATATGACGTTCTTACATATTAATCGTATTAGCCCAGGGAACCGACCTTTGTTCCCAGATCCACAAGCTTAAGAGGACAATGCATGGCTTCTCCTTATCTACATTCTTTTGCTTTATTTTTCTCTTTGCTCAATCCATTTTTAATGAGCATTTATATGATTGGCCTAATCCGCCATTCAGAAACAAAGGTGTTTAATAAAGCACTGATTCAGGGAAGCTTGATTGCTTTTGTCGTGTTCATGCTATTTGCATGGGGCGGCGAAACAATTTTTAGTAAATATCTGAATGTACGTTTTGAAGCCTTCCAGATTTTTGGAGGCCTTATCTTTTTGGTCATTGGCTATCGTTATGTTTTTCAGGGTGCCGATACGATTGGTGAAATGCGTGGAGCGCCAGAACATCTGGCTGGCACCATTGCAATGCCATTTATGATTGGCCCCGGAACTATTAGTGCCGCTGTGGTTACAGGTATTGAAATGTCAATTGGTGAGGCAGCCCTAGTGATTGCCTTCACCTTGTTTTTAACCTGTAGTATTTTGATTTTGATGAAATTTTCACATGATCATTTACGCTATAAACATGCCAAGCATATCGACCGTTATTTCGACATTGTGGGACGTTTATCTGCTTTATTAATCGGAACGATCGCCATTGATATGATTATTAATGGTGTGACAGGCGTTATTACTAAAGTATAGCGAGTGATCTGTAAGACCCTGCTATGCCATTAAGCGTGGAATAAAATGGCATAGCATGTTCTATAAAACTTTAAAATAAATGATGCAGCTATAAAAAATAACTTTAAAAATAATGCTTTAAAAAATTAGATTTTAAAAAACAATCAGAGATATTAAAAAATACAATGCCATGTTGTGGATTTAATCATGTTTTTTTTGTGAATTATCAACCATAATGTTGACTGAGCTTGTTTTAAGACACAGAGTTGAGCTATGCCTACATTAGATGAAATAACCACAGCAACTGATGATCAGTCTGAATTGACGATGTCAGTTTTGATGACGCCTGATATGGCAAATTTTTCAGGTAATGTTCATGGTGGTACGATTCTAAAACTACTAGACCAAGTCGCTTACGCTTGTGCGAGTCGTTATTCGGGTGGCTACGTGGTGACGTTATCTGTAGATAAGGTGAATTTTAAAGAACCTATTTATGTGGGTGAGCTGGTAACCTTCTTGGCAAGTGTTAACCATGTAGGCCGTACTTCAATGGAAGTGGGAATACGTGTTGAAGCCCAAAATATCCAGAAGCGTACAGTGCGCCATACCAATAGCTGTTATTTCACCATGGTTGCTGTTGATGAACAGAGCAAGCCATGTGAAGTGCCTCAATTAAATCTAAATACTGAGTGGAAACGTTGCCGCTTTGAAGCAGCCGAGCACCGTAAGGTTTTACGTCTACAAGAAAATCACAACCCATCTTGTAGTATGTATAAAAAATCTTCTTAAAAAAAAGGATCGAACCGCAGCATGGTTCGATCCTTTTCTTCTTTACTGAAATTCAGCATCCATTTTTCATTTCAGTAAAATTATCTCTGAGCTTGGAGGAGAGTGCTGAGAGAATTAACGAGTTGCAGGAGCAGCTTCAGAAGCAGAACCTACAGCATCAGATGCAGCATTTGCTGTGTTTGCTTGTTCTTGAGTTGAAACAACAACTTTCTCTTCACCAGCAGTGCTGTGTGCTTGTTCATGTTTAGAAGCAGCGAAAGTTGAAGCAGCAGTTAAAGCTAAAGTTGTTGCAAGTAGAGTCTTAGCTAATTTCATTTTATGGCATCCTTAAATTCATTAAAAAAGTAAATCAAACCTAATCGTTCATACCTACATGAAACGTGTATGGCTGAATGACTAAGCTAGGACACATGCTAAGCCGAGGTTTGGATTACATCAATTAACTTAACAATCTATTACGCCTATCTTAACAATATGAAATATACGGGCCGTTTATGTGCGGAATCTGTAAAGTTAACCGGCTTAAATACACCTTAAAATGTGTAAAAATATTTCTTCTTGAATGAAAAAAAACCAATTGTGTTACGTAAACCTAACACTCTGGCATGAATTGTGAATGCATATAAATAGAATATTCCGTTTGAATTGTGGTTTTTTAAAGTTAATTTAGATTTTAAATGAGAAGTAAGTCTCATTATTGGTTTGTTAAGTAAAAATTAAAGAATCATCACCCAAGTTTAAAAATCATTTACATGACAAAAAAGAGTGATATACCTAAAATGTTTTAGACCGTTCCAATTTGAGTGACTCGTGAAATTTATTGCCCAAAAAACTGTTCCTACCCATATTATTTCCGGTTTTTTAGGGGTGGGGAAAACCACGTTATTGCAGCATTTATTAAGTCAGAAACCTAAAGATGAGGTCTGGGCTGTATTAATGAATGAGTTTGGGCAGATTGGAGTGGATCAACAACTCTTACCTCAAGATGAAGGATATGCAGTCAAAGAATTATTAGGTGGTTGCTTATGTTGTAGCAGTCAATTGCCTATGCATATTGCTTTAGCTCGTCTATTGAGTGAACAAAAGCCAGACCGACTATTTATTGAACCGACTGGTCTTGGGCATCCTTCGCAGTTATTTGATCAACTGACTGAACTGCATTGGCAAAGTAGTTTAGCCATGCGAGCATTAATTACTGTTGTAGATGGTAGCCGTTTACATGATACAAACTGGGTCAAGCAAAACCTCTATGAAGATCAGTTAAAAGCTGCTCAGATTGTTGTAGTCTCACATACTGATGTGATGACTTTTGAAGATGATCAGGCACTTGAGTTATTAAAAGAAGAATATCAGCCTTATCAACAAGAGTGGATTAAAACTGAACATGGTCAGTTAGCGTTAAATAAAATTGATGTGGCTGCTCGTTTAACAGAACGCTCTATTCAACCTTTACTTAAACTTCAAAAACAAATGACTGAAACTGAGGTGGTAAAAGAAATTCAGCAGTTACCGTATCATTATGTGGAGTCGGCACAAGGTTATATTGTCGCGGGTTGGAAATTGCCTAAACGCTGGAAATTTGAGTTTTATGCTTTGCTCGATGTGTTATGTGCACAAAAAGACTGGCTGCGAATTAAGGGAATTTTTAATACAGATCAAGGTTGGAAAGTTTTTAACTTTAATCCTGATCAGTTTAATTATAAGTCTGGTGAAGAGGGTATTGATAACCGTATTGAAATCATTAGTGAACATAATCACGATTGGTTGGCTTTTGAAACGGCGTTACTTGCTTGTCAGCTTAAAGAATAGAGAACATTAAAAGAAAACGATTTAATGTTCTCTAAAGCAGATTTAAGGTTTTGTATTTAACACAGCTTTGGCTTGAGCATGGTCAATATCTTTTTCCAAGTGTGCAATTACTACAGCAGCAACACAGTTACCGATTAAGTTGGTGCAGGCACGAATAATGCCAATGAACCAATCTACAGACAATAGAAGTACTAAGCCAATCGCAGGAAGGCTTGGAATAACTGACAAGGTCGCTGCAAGAATAACTAAAGCTGAGCCAGGAATACCGTGTGCGCCTTTAGATGTGATGAGTGAAACCAGCAAAATAGCCAATAGGTCGTGAGTGGATAAATCAATATTGCAGGCTTGCGCAATAAAGATCACCCCTAAAGTTAAGTAAATTGAAAACCCATCTAAGTTAAAAGAATAACCCGTAGGAATGACCAGACCGACGGTTGAATCCTTGATTCCCAGATTTCTGAGTTTTTTCATAATTTGAGGTAAAACAGAGTCAGAAGATGCTGTACCCAAAACAATGGCTAATTCATCTTTAAAATAAGCCACAAATTTGAAGATGTTGAGACCGGTAAGTTTTAAAATTGAACCTAAAACCACAACAACAAATAAAATGCAGGTCGCATAAAACAGTAGAACCAAATAGCCCAATTGTAGAAGTGAATCTAAACCAAATTTGGCAGTGGTATAGGCCACTGATCCGAACACACCAATAGGTGCTAAACGAATAATCAGACCCATAATTTTAAAGAAGACTTCAGAAAAAGCTTCAAGCGCCTGACGTACTAACTCTGCCAAATGTTTAGGAATTAAAAGGAGTGATACACCAAATAAAATAGCGATTAATAAAACTTGTAAAATATCGCCGTTTGCAAAAGCGGCAGTGAATGTTTTTGGAATAATATTGAGTAGAAATTCCGAACCTGTGTGCATTTCATGGGCGCGTTCAGTATAGGTGCTTAAATCTTTTGCATCTAAATGGCTGATATCGATATTCATACCGACGCCCGGTTTAAATACATAAGCCACAATAATGCCTAAAACTAAAGCAATACTGGTAACCACTTCAAAATAGAGAATGGTTTTTGCACCGACTTTGCCCATTTTTTTGATGTCATTTGCACCATAAATGCCGAGCACAACGACACAAAACACAATTGGTGCAATCAGCATTTTAATTAAAGAAATAAAACCATCACCTAAAGGCTTTAAAGATAGGGAGAAATCATGAAAACTAGCCCCAACTGCAACTCCAAGAAAGAGAGCGCAAAGAACCTGTAAAAATAAACTACGTTTAAGCTTCTGCCACATAAGTCATCAATTTTAGCAAGAGGAGAATATTTCTCTTTCAAGCAAAAAGCCGGCCAACTCTCAAGCAAGCAAAGCGTTTTGGAAGAATATGCAAATTTCCAATTACTATGTTGTGGATTGCTCAGTTTTTTTATAAATTTTTACCTAAAATCGAGTATCCTTAGCGCCAAATTTTGGAACATATTAATCATGGCGCTTAAAGCAACAATTTATAAGGCAGACTTGAATATTGCCAATATGGATGACCATATTTATGGTGATTACCAACTGACACTTGCCTTGCATCCTTCAGAAACTTTAGAACGTTTAATGGTTCGTTTGATGGCCTTTGCCCGTTTTGCAAGTGATGAGCTTGAGTTTACTAAAGACCTTTTTGAAACTGACGAACCAGCATTATGGCAAAAAGATTTAACAGGTCAGTTAGAAGCATGGATTGAAGTGGGTTTACCATCTGAAGATAAAGTCAAAAAAGCCAGTTCGCGCTGTAAAACAGTTGCGGTTGTTGTTTATGGCACACAAGTCGAAGAATGGTGGAAGCGAAACAGTAAAATTAAAACGTTAAGTAACGTTCAGGTTTGGCAAATTGCTCCTCAAAGCACAGCTGAGCTCGAACAAATCTGTGAACGCACCATGCAGCTACAATTAAATGTCATGGACACAGAGTGGACGCTTTTAGGTGAAAAGGGTCAGGCAAATGTTGTGTGGACGCAGTTACAGTAAAATAGAAAAGCGCAACAAATTCTACAGATTCAATTGGTACACTAAGTACCAATTGCTATTTAGAAATTCGATTTAAGGGGTAAACCATGTCAAATGAACTAGAAATTATCGATTTAAAAGTAGGTGAAGGCAAAGAAGCTGTTAAAGGTGCTTTAATTACGACTCACTACACTGGTTGGTTAGAAGACGGTACTAAATTCGACTCTTCAATTGACCGTGGTAACTATTTTGAATGCGTAATTGGAACAGGGCGTGTCATTAAAGGCTGGGACCAAGGCATCATGGGAATGAAAGTTGGCGGTAAACGTAAATTAATCGTGCCTTCTCATTTGGCTTATGGTGAACGTAAAATGGGTAAGATTATTCCAGCTAATTCTAATTTAATTTTTGAAATTGAATTATTTGATGTCAAAACTCGTGATTAGTGAAAAATAGAAGCCCTTGAGGGGGCTTTCTTGTTTATATGAGCTTTAAATATAAATACATTCATAATTTATATTTTAGCTTTTTGAATATTTAAGATTATTTTCAGATTATTTGATTATAAATGCTGACTGAAAAACTGTTCATTTGTGGGCAGTGTGATATTAAGACCAAATTTCAGAAAGTTTGCGTCTTAACTTCAAATTTCACATAAATAATCTATATTGTTATTGAGACGCTATTTCATGATTATCCGCTTTGCATCTCCTTTGTTGAATCTTACGCTTGGATTGGCCCTTACAGGCATGTCTGGTATGGCATTGGCTAAACCACAAAAACTCGATGCTTCAACACTTACGGTCATTGGCTATCATGAAGTTACTGATACAAAAAATGCAATGATCCCTCAATATGCAGTCACTACTCAACAATTTACACAGCATGTTGAATGGCTACAAAAAAACGGGTTTCATTTTATTACGGTTGATCAATTAATTCGTGCGCATCAAGGTAAAAATCCACTACCGACCAAGCCAGTATTATTGACCGTAGATGATGGTTATCAGTCTTTTTATCAAAATGTATATCCTGTTATTAAAGCAAAAAAAATTCCGGTTGTTTTGGCTGTAGTAGGTTCATGGTTAGAACCAAAAGCTGGCCAAAAAGTTGACTTCTCTGGTGAGGAAATCTCTCGCGATAAGATCTTGAGTTGGAATGAACTTAAAGAAATGCAAGACAGCGGTTTAGTCGAAATCGCGAATCATAGCTATCATTTGCATCGTGGTATTACGGGCAACCCGCAAGGCAACTCTGAACCTGCTGCGACCACACGTTTTTATGATGTTAAAACACAAACATATGAAAACGATAAACAATATCAGGCACGAATCTATAGCGACCTGAAAAAGAATAATGACTTATTAAAAGCGCATGGCTTACGTTCGCCACGTGTTATGGTTTGGCCATACGGTCGCTATAATATGCAAACTGTCCAAATTGCAAAAAATTTAGGCATGCCTGTGACCATTACACTTGATGATGGGGCAGACCACGCAAAACAATCTCTACAAAATATGAGCCGTATTTTGGTAGAGGGCGGAATGACAACTGATGATTTGGCTCAAGAAATTAAAAACCGTGAATTAAATTTAACGGATAATAACCGTCCGCAAAAAATCATGCATGTCGATTTGGACTATATTTATGATCCAGACCCGAAACAACAAGAGCGTAATCTAGGTCACTTGTTAGATCGAATTAATGGCATGGGTGTAAATACAGTTTATTTACAGGCATTTTCAGATCCAGATGCGAATGGTTCTGCTGATATGGTTTATTTCCCAAACCGCCACATTCCAATGCGTGCAGACTTGTTTAACCGTGTTGCATGGCAAATTCAAACGCGCACTTCTGTAAGCCGTATTTATGCATGGATGCCGTTATTGGCGTGGGAACTACCAAAAACCGACCCTGTTTCTAAGGACTTAGTCGTGACTCAGCAGGAAAAAACGGGTGAACACCTTAATATGGGGTATATACGTTTAAGTCCGTTTTCAAAAGATGCACGCCAAACTATTCGTGAAATTTATCAGGATTTAGCTAAATCAACGCCGTTTAACGGACTTTTATTCCATGACGACGTCACCTTATCTGATTATGAAGATGCAAGTCCTGATGCTTTAAAAGCTTATGCGAAACAAGGTTTGCCAACAGATTTAGCAAAAATTCGTGAAAACGATCAAGACTTACAGAAATGGACTGCATATAAGACAAAATATCTAGATGATTTTGCAATGCAACTCGTTGATGACGTGCGACAATATGAACCGTTCTTGGTCACTGCGCGTAACTTATATGCGCAGGTAGCTTTAAAACCATATGCAGAAAACTGGTATTCACAATCGCTTGAAGAGTCATTAAAGCGTTACGATTTTACAGCTATTATGGCAATGCCTTATATGGAGCAGGTCGATAACTCAGATCAGTTCTATAAAGACATGGTTGATCGCGTGAAACAATATCCTAATGGCATTAAGAAAACCGTTTTTGAATTACAGGCAACCGATTGGCGTAAAAATGAAAAGGTACCTTCAACTGAAATGGCAGCAACAATTCACTCACTTTATCAGCAAGGTGTAATGCATGTCGGATATTACCCTGATGACCCAATCAAAGATCACCCAGATGTTGACGTAATGCATAAAGCATTTGCCGAAAAATCATCTCGTCTTGTGCCGTAGTCGGGGCTGAAACATGACAATCTTTGCTGCAATATGGTCGCATGCCTTAAAATTCGTTTTTTATTATCCATTATTCATGTCGTATTTATGGATGATGGGTGCGATCATTTTCTATTGGAAAGAACGTCAGGCTCCGCCTTACGATCAACCAGCTCCTTTAGAAAGTTATCCAAAAGTCGCTGTATTAGTTCCTTGTTTTAATGAAGGGGATAATGCAGAGGAAACCATTAGCCATGCTTTAAAACTGGACTATCCTCATTTTGAAGTCATTGCGATTAATGATGGCAGCTCAGATAATACAGGTGAAGTACTTGATCGTTTAGCAGAACAACATGAAAAATTACGTGTTGTTCATTTGGCGCAAAACCAAGGTAAAGCCATGGGATTGCAAGCTGGAAGCTTAATGACTGATGCCGAATTCTTAATTGGCATTGATGGTGATGCTTTACTTGATCCACATGCAGCAAAGTGGATGATTCGTCATTTCCTTGAAAATCCAACAGTTGCAGCCGTTACTGGAAACCCACGTATTCGTACTCGTTCAACTTTATTGGGACGTATTCAGGTCGGTGAGTTTTCTTCGATTGTAGGCATGATTAAACGTGCACAACGTACCTTTGGTCGCTTGTTTACCGTATCTGGTGTAATTACGGCTTTTCGTAAAAGCGCCGTTCACCAAGTCGATTATTGGTCACCCAATATGTTGACTGAAGATATCGATATTACGTGGAAGTTACAGCGTGCAGGTTGGGATATTGAGTTTGAACCGAATGCCTTGGTTTGGATTTTAATGCCTGAAACCCTCAATGGGTTGTGGAAACAACGTTTACGTTGGGCAATGGGTGGTGCACAAGTATTAATTAAAAATATTGATGTGTTCACCAAACCAAAATTGAATTTTTTATGGCCTTTAATGTTTGAGCTTTGCTTAACTTTAGTGTGGTCATATTTAATGCTGGCAATGGCTTTGTTGTGGTTGGTACATTTTATTTTACCACTCCCTGCATTAGCTGTTGTGAGCTCCCCATTTTTACCGTATGGTACCGGTATTTTATTGGGGGCAACCTGTCTAATTCAGTTTGCTTTAAGCAAGTGGATGGATAGTCGTTATGAACCGCATCTAGGAAAAAACTATTTCTGGATGATCTGGTATCCATTGGTCTTTTGGCTAATCACTATTTCAGCAACCATTGTGGCATTTCCAAAAGTCTTACGACGTGGAGATGAGAAACGAGCACGTTGGGTGAGCCCGGATCGGGGCATTCGCTAGAATGAAATGCAAGAGTCATGAGATTTTAAAGATCGTGCTGTATTGATGTCTGGGGAAAAACCACAGCACTTCGTTAGGTAAAGAGAGAAATGAAGACAGATTCGTTGATTATTGATTTACGCCGTCAATTACCATGGCATAAACGCTATGCTTCTACAACAAGCACAGCCATGATGTGGGCGGTTTGGTTGTTGTTGTGGCGTCCGTTCGTGTTTGTATGGCTATTGGTTGAACTACAAAAAACTCATTTGGTACACCGTTTATTTAGTGCCTTTGGTGTAGGACTTGAACATGGCTTTACAGCATTAATTGCTTGTGCAATTTGCTTATTGTTATGGAGCCATGTGCTACCAGAGCGCCGTGTCGGTGGCAGTGCGCTTAAAGCAAAACAGACTGATGATTATTCACGCTATTTTGATTTACCTGAACATGAAATTGAGCAGGGGCGTAGCCAAAAAATTACAGTCGTTCACCACGATGAATTAGGTAAAATCGTGAGAGTTGAATAACGATTAGCCATAAAATAAAGCCCACTTTAAGTGGGCTTTATTTTTTTAAGAATTAAGAAGTCCAAGAATACGTTGCTTAACTTGATCGATGTAAAACTCATCATGAGTCACACGGTACATTAAGATCGCACCTTCATAATCAGCAATACTTTGTTTTGCTAAAATTTCAGCTTGATCTTGAGCAAGGTTCTTCGCAAAAATAGATTGAATAGCCAGTTGCCAGTCCTGAAAAATACTGCGTATTTTGGCTAAAATTTCAGGTGAACCATACGCCGCTTCCATTGAAATCACCCCAATCAGACAACCGTTCACCCCTTGGGTGAAAAACTGAACAGCACGTTTATGCATTTGCTCAAAACGTTCAATGGCTGAGAGTTCTGAATTTGCAGTCGTTCCAAATAAAGAATGGATTAAATATTGATGAGTGCCATTTAACACCTCAAGCAAAAGTGCCTCTTTGTTTGGATAATAATAGTAAAAAGAAGCTTTGGTGAGGCCGCAAGCCTTTGCCAGCATGTCCATGCTCGTTCCTGCATATCCATAAGTTTTAAACTGCAAAGCGCAGTGCTTAAGCAGGTCTTCTTTGGTCAGTTTTTGCGGTCTCATTTCACATTATCCAAAACATAAAGCAGTTTTATAAAAAACCATCAAAAGTGGTGCGGATTTTACTCCAGATGTGTTCAGCATCTTTTTTAAAATAACCCATGTGGCCAATGGTTTTCATAGCAACATCTTGAGGTTGAAGACTGACGTATGAAACTTGAGCTTGTCGATAATGCTGCATAAATGCCCGACAAGAAGTAGGTAAAGCCCAATCATCATCTAGGGCAGAGACTGCATAAATTGGGGTTTTGACAGAGGCATATTGTTCAATTAAGTGTTGTTGTTCTGGGTCAGCAAAAAAATACTTAGGGTTTTTACACCATTTACGCCACTGTTTATAAACATTGAGGGGTAAATCAGAACCCATATTAAATTTGCTCCAAGGCAAATAACCTGTCACGGCAACAATGGGTGGAAATACGATATTCCAGACCACTTGAACTTTAAAACGTTCTTTCAGTGGCATGTAGCCGTGCCAGCCAGCACCTGTACCAAATGTATAGCAGGCCAATAATTTATCATGATTAGGTAGTAGACCTAGCGCATGGCCACCATAGGAATGACCAACCATGAAAAGAGGTAATGGTTCTTTTGATAAATATTCAATCGCACCTGCTAAGTCATATTGTCCCCAATCTAAATAAGACATATCAAATCCTTTTAAAGATTTTGGACTCGATTTTCCAACGCCTCGATAGTCAAACGTAAATATCTGATAGCCAAATTGCGTCATATATTCAGCAAAGCGGCGGTAAAACTCATGTGGCACACCCGTTGCTCCCGCAACGACAATATTTGCTTTAGCTAGTGTCGTTGTAAAGTAACGTGTGCCCTTGAGTTGATAGCCATCTAAAGCTGGAAATTGTACAGTTTGGCTGAGCTGTTCATTTATTTGAGTTGCTGGTTGCATTGCTTTTCTCTTTATTTTTCTAGCGTGATGAATTTTATTTACCTTTAAAAACAGGCGGTCTTTTTTGCACCATGGCAAAAACACCTTCTTGAACATCTTCAGTTTTTAAGAGGGGATGGAGATGGCCCTGTAATTGACTAAATGCAGTTTCATAACCTTCATTTATAGCTTCACGGGCAGAGGCGAGGGTTGCTTTTACAGCAAGTGGCGCAGCTTGAGCAATATGTTCAGCCAGTTCTATTGCACGGTTGAGCTCCGTACCTTCTGGGCATATCTCTGTAATCAGGTTCATATCAAAAGCTGCTTTAGCATCGAAGCTGTCGCCTGTTAACAAATAGCGCATGGCTTTGGCCCAACCTGCGGCTTGAGTAAAGCGCGCAGTAGCTCCACCAAAAGGTAAGATGCCGCGTTGAACTTCCATCTGTGCAAACTGAGTATTTTCACTTGCTAAAGCAATGTCTGCATTCAGAAATAGTTCGATACCAGCGGTGTAGCAATAACCCTGTACCGTAACAATTAAAGGTTTACTCAGTTTTCGCCCAACTGTACCCCAAGGGTTAACTTCTTCATCACTAAAATCAAAAACACCTGTAGCGAGCTTGGGTTGTAACTCAACTAGATCTAATCCGGCCGTAAAATGGTCACCATGAGCAAAGATAATTGCACAGCGAAGAGCATCATTATTTTCATATTCGGTAAGTGCTAGTGATAAATCTTTAATCAAGTGGCTATCAAAGGCATTACGTTTTGCTGCCCGATCTAGACCAATTAAAAAAATATGTCCGCGGGTTTCACGGCTGACTTTTCCTTCTTGATTTGACATTTTTCCGATGTCCTTTGTTTATTTTTAATAAGTTTTTAAACGATCGTTTAAAAAGTGTCAAATACAATTTGTTGACTATTCCGTAAACAAAAATAGAAGGGCGATTAAAAGAAAACTAAGTTTTTATTATTAAGGTTAATGTAAAGATGAGGGGGAGAATAACCTGATGAGTGTTCTCAATCAGGTTATAAATATTATGTTGGACGGCGTGAATACATCAATAACCCTAGGCATAATAAGGTTAGACCTAAAATAAGATGTGAACTGAGCTGTTCATGATTAAACCATGTCCCCCAAAATGTAGCTAAGACGGGGGTGATAATAGTAATAAGTAGCACAGTCGTCGGTTGTAGTATCTTGATGAGTTGATAATAAAAAATCATGGCAAGTACAGAGGAAAAGACCGCGCTGTAGAATACTGCTAGCGAAATTTTCAGGCTTTGAAATTCAGTGGGAAGATGTGACCAAAAGAAAGGTAACAAACATACATAACCGACCCATGAGACAAGGGTAGCACCTGTCATTTGTGTAATGGGCGGAATATGGGCTCCGACAGATTTCACGGCAAACGTCGACAAGACATAAAACAGCATCGCAATCAGTTCTAACATAATACCGACGCGGTTGAGCTGAAAACCTGATGAAGACAGACCTAAAGTAAAGCTCATCCCGACAAGAGCAATACCGAGTCCAAGCCATTGCCATACTGAAAACCGTTCACGTCCTAATAAAAAGGAGCTAATGAGTCCGGACACTAACGGAGAGGTGCCATAAATAATTGAAATAATGGCAGAGGGGACTTTATCTGCACCCATGTAGCAAAACGCCATAGAGCCAAATAAGCCAATGGCTCCAGCACAGTAACTTAAAATAGCTTTTTTACTAAAAATGAGCTTTAAACGAAAAAATTTTAGACACAGCAAGGCGATTGGAATTGCCAAACTGAATCGAATAAATAATCCCCATGCCCAGTGAATTTCTTGTACTGTCCAGACGGCCGCGAGTGGAGTAAGCGACCAAATAATGACGACAGCAATAAATTGGCCGGCTGTAGCAATGCGAGTCGGAGCTAAAGATGGCGCTACAGCCGGCTGAATCTGCGGGGTGGATATATTCTGTTGTTCAAATAATGGCTTCATAGAAAGCTCCAGAAAGTTTGTTCTTTAGTGTTTTAAAAGGGCATAAAAAAAAGCCGCGTTTTATGGCGGCTTGTGATGAAAATCAGGGAATATATTACAAATTAAATATCTCGATTTTCGTATCCAAAGCGCCAAATTGTCTGAAATAAGGACGTCGCCAATTGACCACATCGAACTTAATCTCTGGGGCGTATGATTGACGCGCTAGACAACAATGGGCTTTAGATAAAAACATGATAAGTATATTAAAAATATAGATGATATTTTTATAACATATAAATGAAAAAGTACAAATTAGATTCAAGCATGAGACATGGTTTTTTTGATTACTTTAAATTAGTAGTTTGCTTAGCTTCATATTTTTCTCATAATACCCTGTCAAATGGATCTCAATAAGCAGCTGTTTTATGTCACCTCTAGAAATCTTTGCGGTCTTAATTAGTCTCATTGGAGTCGGATTAACTGTCATCCGTAACATGTGGTGTTGGTTGTTTAATTTCTTTGCCTTTGTTTTATATGCCTATTTGTTTTACGAATTTAAGCTATATGGCGAGACGATTTTGCAGTTCTTTTTTATGGTCGTAAATTTTTATGGCTTTTACTATTGGTTTAAAGGAAAGCAGCAAGATCACGACATTCGAATTGAACCTATTGCATTTCAAACGGCTATCATCCAAATGATTATTGCTGCGGTAGGTGGCTTACTGTTTGGTTTAATTCTTAAAAACTTTACTGATGCAGCAGTACCGATGCTCGACTCACAGCTTGCAGCATTTAGCTTGCTGGCAACCTATTGGACCAGTCGTAAGCATATTGCGACTTGGGTACTTTGGGTATTTGTCGATATTATTTATGTGGGCATGTTTATCTATAAAGATTTATTTTTAACAGCTGCTTTATATGCAGCATTTGTTTTGATGGCAGCTTATGGTTGGTATCAATGGGAAAAGGTTAAAAAGAAACAGCTTTTAGCCTCTAACCAGCTTTAATTTGGAGAGTGATCATGTTGTTGAGCTTAGATGTTTATAAACAACAACAGTTTGATCTGATTGCTGCAAAAATAATGGCAGAGCCAAAACAGTATTGTGAATTTAGTTCAGTGTCAGATTTTTATAATGTCGCGTGGCTCAAAGATTTCCCACAAGGCAGCCAGATTTCTGCCACTGGCTTAGATGACGGTGCTGAAGAGTTTTATGCTGTTGTACAATTTAAACAGCAGTATTTAAAGTTTGATATTAAAGAAAACCATTCGGCACTTATTTTTCAAGATATGAATGGGAACGTATTTAAGCGTAATTTTTAATTTGTGAAGTAAAATTGCAAAAAAAAGCGACTTAACGTCGCTTTTTTTAATAAATAAATTTTGAAATTTTGTTTGCTGTTTCAACGACTAGGCTTGCGATATCTTCTTTAAACGTTCTTTCATCATAAGTTGTAATTGGGCAACTCACAGAGATAACCGCCACCATTTTGCCATTTGACTGTTTAAAGATAGGTGCCGCACAGGCTGCCATATCATGATTATAATGACCCCAGCTCACCATCATTTTTTGTGTTTTTACATAAACTAATCTTTGCAATAAGGTTTTTAAATTGGTTGGAGTTAGTTCAGAAAAACTATCCCAATCATCAAAGTTACGGTAACGCTGACGTACTTCAGTTTCAGGTAAATCAGACAATAGCATTTGACCAATCACGGTTGCATGAGCAGGCCAGCGAGTACCTAAGCTAATGTTGCTCGTGAAGGTTCCCATCGACTGAATATTATTTACAAAGACAATATGTGTGCTTTCTAAAATAGAAAGGTGCACGGCAAGTTTGGTTTGATCACGTAATTCTTTCATTAAAGGCGTCGATAAATCGAGCAATGAAAGTTTAGATAAACTGTTAAAACCTAATTCCATGACTTTTGAATCAAGTGCATAAGTTTTTTGAGAAGCTTTTCTTAAATAGCCACAAGATTCGAGTGTATAGATTAGACGAAATGCACTAGAACGGTTCACTTCTAAAATTTCAGCGATTTCTGTAATCGTCATTTCTTGTGCTTGTTGGTTAAATGCTTGCAAGATGGCTAAACCCCGTACAAGGCCGGGTACTAAATATCGATCATCATTTTTTGTTGTTTCTGATTCTTGCGAATCTTCTTCAATAGTTAGGCTCATTCGTGTCGTTTTCCTATAAATAAAACAAGGTTCAATTTGGGGCATGCTGCTTTATTTTAGAACTATTGTAATTGTTAAAAATACATAAAACAATTTTTATATTTAAAACTTTGTTTCTTGTTTGAAACGTAACAAAATATTTAAAATTTATTAAACCAATGAATTATCTATTTATTTTTACTTTGACAAAAAATGATCAAGGGTATTATGCTTAGCTCATGTTTTGAAAATCAAATTATGTTTTGTATATAAAACAAAATGAGGACGCAAGGTATGAGTTGGATCTCAATTTGTCAGCAGGGTGACGTTAGCGAAGATGAGCCGAAAGCCATCGAAATTGAAGGGAAGAAAATTGGCGTATTTTTCGTCGATGAAAATTACTTTGCGATTGAAAATGTTTGCCCTCATGCATATGCCTTATTAACCGAAGGATTTATCGAAGATCAAACTGTCGAATGCCCATTGCACGAAGCAATTTTTGACATTCAGACAGGTGAGCTAAAAAGTGGACCGGGATGTAGAAACCTATGTACGTACCCAGTTCGTGTTGAAGGACAAGATATTCAAATTCAACTCTAGTCCTCACAGGTACAAGGAAGCAGAACAATGAAGACATTTAATGAAAAGTTGGCAAGCTGGATTCATGCAACGCCGGCAACCGATGCAGGCATCAACAATATTCAAATTCCTGGTCAATCTGAATTGTTGGTTTGGCAAACACGTTATAAAGAACCAACCGTCTACGAACAAGATTTTGTAAAGAACTTGATTCAAGCATTTTCTGCGGGCGCAACAGCATTAGATGACGTTGTTTCTGCACTTAATCAGCAGGGTTTCCGCTGTGAATCTGGTGATGAATGGACTTCTGCGAGCTTTACAGAAGAAATGCAACGTTTAGGTTATTAATTCAAGGAAGAATAAAATGAACGCAATCGTATCAGCTTCACAAAGCGCTGAAGAATATTTAGAACTCGGTTTACGTGATCAATGGCATCCGGTTTTAGCAAGTTGGGAAGTGGCTGCCAATCCGGTCGGAATTACCCGTTTGGGTGAAAACATTGTGGTTTGGCGTGATGCCGAAGGTCAGGTACACGCACTTGAAGACCGCTGTCCGCACCGTGGTGCTCGTCTTTCATTAGGCTGGAACTTAGGTGATCGAGTTGCTTGTTGGTATCACGGTGTTGAAGTTCGTGCTGATGGTGTGGTTGCAGATGTACCAGCCGTTCACGAATGTCCAATGACAGGAACCAAATGCTTAAAAAGCTATCCAGTTAGTGAACAGCATGGCGCAATTTTTATTTGGTTTGGTATCGACGCAAATGAACAGCCAAAACCACTTGAGTTCCCAGAACAACTTGCAAGCGAAGAGTGGAGTGCGTTCCTTTGCCAAGCCGACTGGAAAGTAAACCATCAATATGCGATTGATAACGTGATGGACCCAATGCACGGTACATATTTACACGCGACATCGCACTCGATGGCAGATGGTGAACGTACCGCAGAGATGAAGCATCGTACAACCGATAATGGTTTTGTTTTTGAAAAAGAAGGCCAAACGGGTGTGAACTTCGACTGGGTTGAATATGGCTCTACAGGTGCAAGTTGGTTACGTCTTTCAATTCCGTATCGTAAGCAATTTGGTCCAGGTGGCGAATTTTGGATTGTAGGTTATGCAACGCCAATTGATGCCAACAATACCCGTGTATTTTTCTGGCGCTGCCGTAAAGTAAGTGGCTGGCAACGTAATGTATGGCGTTTCTTATATCGCAATCACTTAGAACAGTTGCATTGGGATGTGTTGGAACAAGACCGCATTATTTTAGAAAACCTTGCACCAAATGCTCGTGAAAAAGAATTCTTATATCAACACGATGTGGGTCTTGCACGTTTACGCCGTTTAATGAAGAAAGAAGCTGAGAAGCAATTAAAGAAAATTGCTGCACTAAATGCATCAAACCGTATCGAGATGCAGGAAGAAGCTCATGGCTAATGTAGCGTTGCTGCAAGGCAAAAAAGTTTTAGTGACTGGTGCTGCACGTGGTTTAGGGCGAGATTTCGCCCAAGCGATTGCCGAGGCTGGTGCTGAAGTTGTGATGGCAGATATTTTATCTGACTTGGTGCAACAAGAAGCGCAAGCTTTGCAAAAACAAGGACTGAATGTTCATGCTGTTACCGTTGACCTTGCCAATGCAGACTCTATTGAAAATGCGGTAGCAAAAAGTGTTGAGCTGTTAAAAGGGCTAGATGGCCTTGTGAACTGTGCGGCGCTTGCAACCAATGTAGGTGGGAAAAATATGATTGATTATGATCCTGAACTTTGGGATCGGGTCATGAATATTAATGTAAAAGGCACATGGCTGATCAGTAAGGCATGTGTTCCACACTTAAAGCAGTCGGCTGCTGGCAAGATTGTGAATGTTGCATCAGATACTGCGTTATGGGGCGCACCGAACCTGATGGCTTATGTGGCAAGTAAAGGT
This sequence comes from Acinetobacter calcoaceticus ANC 3811, assembly GCF_000399665.1. Classification (GTDB taxonomy): domain Bacteria; phylum Pseudomonadota; class Gammaproteobacteria; order Pseudomonadales; family Moraxellaceae; genus Acinetobacter; species Acinetobacter calcoaceticus_B. The sequence continues at coordinate 2,034,997 of NZ_KB976986.1, read as the reverse complement.
GCAATTTTTGCCATGACACGTTCGATGGCAAGAGAGTTGGGGCAGTTCAATATCTGTGTCAACACATTGTCTCCGGGTCTGACTTTAGTTGAAGCAACTGAATATGTACCGCAGGAACGTCATGATTTATATGTCAACGGAAGAGCGATTCAGCGTCAGCAACTTCCACAAGATTTAAATGGGACAGCATTGTATCTACTGTCGGATTTGTCCTCTTTTGTGACAGGTCAAAATATTCCGGTCAATGGCGGTTTTGTCTTTAACTAAGGAGTAGTCAAATGATTACAGGGATCGAGATTTTAAAGTTTGGAGTTGAAGATAGAGCCGCTTCAAACAAGTTTTTAGCAGATTTTGGTTTAAACCAAAGTGCTTCTGATATTGAAGGCGCTGATTTATATCAGACTCAAAACGGTAGCAAGATTTATCTATTTAATTGTGATGATGACCGTCTACCACCTGCGATTGAACAAGGTTCAACTTTACGTGAAGTCACGTGGGGTGTTGATCATGCTCAAGACCTTGAAGACTTGGCAGGCCGCCTAGCCGATGTAAATGGTTTTAAGCGTTCTGAAAATACAGTTCAGTGCCTTGATCCAAATGGCATGACTATTCGTTTTGAACAAAGTTTTGTGAAAGATGTTCAAGAACTTAAAACGGAAGGCATTAACCAATACGGCAATATTCAACGTGTGAATGCGGCAAGTCCTGTATATGAAAAAGGTCAACCTGTTGCGATTGGACATGTCGTGTTCTTCACACCAGATTTAGCAGCAACTGAAAATTTCTATATTGAAAAAGTAGGCTTTCATTTGTCTGATGCCTACAAAAATCGTGGTGCATTCTTACGTTGCCGCGGTAAAGGTTATCACCATGATTTATTCCTACTCAGTGTTCCAAATAAACCTGCTGGCCTAAATCATGTTGCTTTTGTCGTACGTGATATCCACGAGGTGATTGGGGGTGGTTTAAACATGAATCGTTCTGAATGGTCAACTTTTATTGGGCCGGGACGTCATCCAATTTCTTCTGCTTATTTCTGGTACGTCAACTCACCATTGGGCGGTGCATTTGAATATTACACCAACGATGATTATTTGACAGAAGAATGGCAGCCACGTGTGGAAGAACATCGTCTAGAGCTTTTCACCGAGTGGGCGATTGAGGGTGGTCTTGATGACACAACCCGCCGTCAGGTGAAGCCTGTTTAACAGGTATTGCTGAACAAGGAAGATGGCTATGGAAAAGATCGTAATTGTAGGTGCCGGACAGGCAGCGGGTTGGGCAGTAAGCACACTACGCCAAAATGGTTATGTGGGCGAAATTCACGTGGTTTCAAATGAAGATCAAGTGTTTTATGAGCGTCCGCCACTGTCTAAGCAAGTACTTTCAAAAGAAGCAACTTATGAAAGTTTGAATCTGTTCTCTCCTGAACAGGTTCAAGAGTTCAATGTTCAATGGCACAAACCGGAAATTGCGACAAAAGTTGATCGTGAACAAAAACAGGTTCATCTCGAAAGTGGTCAGGTTTTGCCCTATGACAAATTACTAATTGCAACAGGAAGCCGTGCACGTGTACCAGTCAATACATGGCAGTTCATTCCAAATGTTGTGACATTACGTAATGTGCATGACTGTGAACGCTTAGCCGAAATTTTAAAGCATGCAAAAAATGTCGCTGTGATTGGCGGTGGTTGGATTGGTCTTGAAATTGCGGCAACTGCACGTAAGCAAGGTAAAGACGTTCATATTTTTGAATATGGCGACCGTTTATGTGCAAGAAGCGTGAGCCCTGAAGTCTCTGCATTTTTAAAAAACATGCATGAAACCCAAGGCACAAAAATTCATTTAGACAGCAAGAGCCTTCACTTGGTTGAAGCACCTCATCAAAAAGTTGAAGTGGTAAACCATCCTCAAAATAGTCAATTGTTTGACTGTGTGGTGGTGGGTGCGGGTGCCGAGATTGCTAAAGAGCTCGGTGTACACGCTGGTCTCGATGTGAAAGATGGCATTGTGGTGAACTGCTTTGGACAAACTTCAGATCAACACATTTATGCCGCAGGCGATGTCGCGATTCATCCGGGTTTGGGCTATTGCATTCAGTCTTGGGCAAATGCACAAAATCAGGCAATTGCCGCAGCGAAGTCGATGTTGGGTATTGAAACTGAATATACCGATATTCCATGGTTATGGTCTGATCAATACCACTTTAATATCCAGATATTAGGTACGTATCAACCTGAAAAAACGAAAGAGTTAGTGATTCGCCAAGGCGGTGAAGATCAGGTGAGTTATTTATATCTGGACCATGAAAATCGTTTGCTCAACATGATTGCCATTAATGATTCTAAACTGGTCAAACTGGCAAAACGTTGGATGCAAGCCAACACTGTTTTAGACCCAAAACTGTTAGAAGATTCTGAATTTAATGTCATGAAGTTAAAACCGTAAACATTAAATCTGGTTCTCATTACCAAATCGAAGGAATGACACATGAGTAATGAAGAAAAAAGTGGATTAAAGCATTGGGTACCTGCTTTTGTCCTTATGGTGTGTGTGGTACTGGCATTTTTCGACAAAATTAGTATTGCGGTTTTATTTTCAGATCCTCATTTTCAAAGTGCTATGGGAATTGATGAAGATAAGGCCAAATTAGGTTGGCTCATGACAAGTTTCTTACTTGCTTATGGTTTTTCCTCAGTCTTTCTAAGCTTTTTGGGTGACATCTTCTGCCCAAAGAAAATGCTGTTTTGGAGTGTAGCTTCATGGGGTTTACTCATGTTTTGCATGGGGTTCACCACCAGTTATTCGGGTATGTTGATTTTACGTGTGCTGTTAGGTTTAGCAGAAGGTCCGTTGTTTGCCTTGGCTTATACCATTGTAAAACAGACATATACAGACCGTCAGCAAGCTCGTGCTTCAACCATGTTCTTACTTGGAACACCAATTGGTGCATTCCTTGGGTTCCCAATCACGGCAAGTGTTTTGGCACACCATGACTGGCATACCACTTTTTTTGTGATGGCTGGGTTAACGCTAATCGCTATTTTCAGCATTGTTTTCGGTTTGCGTAATTTGCAACTCAAGAAAACCGTGGAAATTGAAGGCGAGAGTAAACGTACCAATTTCAAAGGCCATATTGCCAATACCAAGGTACTTTTGAGTAATAGAGCATTCTGGCTGGTTTGTTTCTTTAACATTGCATTGATGACTTATTTATGGGGCTTAAATAGCTGGGTTCCTTCTTATTTAATGCAAGACAAAGGCTTTAACCTCAAAGAATTTGGGATGTATTCAAGCTTTCCATTCATTGCCATGTTGATTGGCGAAGTGATCGGCGCATTTTTATCTGACAAATTAAACCGCCGCGCAATTCAAGTCTTTAGCGGCTTATTACTCGCAGGCATTTTCATGTATGTGATGGTCATCATGACCGAGCCATTATTGATTATTGCAGCGATGTCTTTAAGTGCGATGGCTTGGGGTTTTGGAGTGGCCGCTGTATTTGCTCTGCTTGCAAAAGTAACCACCTCAAATGTAGGGGCGACTGCGGGTGGAATATTTAACGGTTTGGGTAATTTTGCAAGTGCAATTGCACCTGTACTTATCGGTTACATCGTGATGCAAACACATAGTTTTAATTTGGGAATTACCTTCTTGGCTGCTGTCGCTGTCATCGGGTCATTTTTCTTGGTTCCTCTTTTAAAACGATATTAATTCACTGTATAGGAGTTTAAAAAATGACTACACAACAATTCGAATCGTGGGCACAACCAGAAAATTCTTCTTTAGAAGATTGGTTAAACACGCGTATTGCTCGCTTTGAGACACGTAAATATGACTTTGAGGCTTTGAAGTTCCAAGCCGATTACGACCCAAAATATCGCCGTGCTCAAATGCGTTACATGGGTACAGGCGCAACAGGTGTTGCAAATGACGGTAACACTGTACCAGCAGAAAACTTTACGTTTTCGACCATGGTGTTGCCACCACAGTGTGAAGGTCCTTTGCACATTCACCATGACGTTGAAGAGGTTTTCTTTATGCTCCGCGGCGAAATTGATTTGTTCATTGAGCACAACGGCGAAAAATTCGAAACCCGTTTAAAAGAGCGTGACCTGATTTCAATTCCACCGGGAATCTACCGTGGTCTATTTAACCCAGGTCAAGAAGATGCCTTGATGTGCGTAATGTTAGGAACAGGTAAACCGACGATTCCTAACTATCCACCAGAGCATCCATTGTCTCAAATCAAACGTTAAGCGCTTGATGATGTGAGTTAAGGGAAAGGAATAAAAATGATGACACTCATTGAAAAGTTAGCAGAATTTCCGGTTAAAACGGTGACTGTTCAAGGCCAGCAACAAGCATATCGAGAAGCCGGTCAGGGCGAATACCTCGTGCTGTTACATGGCATTAGTTCAGGTTCTGCTTCTTGGGTGAACCAACTTGAAGTGCTGTCTCATCATTTTCATGTCATTGCCTGGGACGCACCGGGCTATGGCAAATCAGATGAACTTTTAACTGATTTGCCGAATGCTACCGACTACGCAAAGCGTTTGGCAGCATTGTTCGAAGTTTTAAAAATTGAAAAAGCAATTGTGGTCGGACATTCGTTAGGTGCCTTACAGGCGAGTGCATTTGCTGCACTTTACCCAGAGCGAGTGGAACACTTGGTTGTCGCTAACTTAGCTCAGGGCTACCAACGCCACGATGAACAAACACAAATTCAGGTTTTTGAAAAAAGACCAAAAATGTTGAAAGAACTTGGTGCTAAAGGAATGGCCCAAAGCCGTGGACCTCATTTGATTTATAAACAAGAGCCACAAGCCTTAGCCTTAGTTTCAGAGGTGATGCAACAGTTGACCCTACAGGGTTTCACACATGCATCGTACTTACTTGCATATGACGAAATACGTAATTACTTAACCCATTTAAAAGTCCCATGCACAGTGATTGCAGGGCAGCAAGATCAAATCACTCCTGCGTTAGGTATACAAGCGCTTGCTCAGGAATTGCAGTTGGAACAGCGCTTCGTCATAGAAGATGCCGGACATTTAAGTTATGTCGACCAACCGCAAGCATTTAACCAAATTATGTTGACGATTCAGGAACAATCGTAAGAGAGATTAAGGATTATGAGCTTCCAAGTTGAAGGAAAAGTTGCAGTTGTTACCGGTGGCTCATCTGGGATTGGGCTGGCTGCTGTTGAAATACTGGTTGCAGAGGGTGCAAAAGTAGCTTGGTGTGGTCGCGATGAAGAACGTTTAAATGCTTCTAAGCACTATATTTTAGAAAAATATCCGCATGCCAATATTTTTACCAAAGCATGCAATGTATTGAAAAAAGAAGAAGTTCAGCAATTTGCTAAAGACGTCAAACTCAATTTGGGCAATGTGGACATGCTCATTAACAATGCTGGGCAAGGTCGTGTTTCAAATTTTGAAAATACGCAAGATGAAGACTGGATGAAAGAAATCGAGCTGAAATATTTCAGTGTTTTACATCCGGTACGGGCTTTTCTCGACGACTTAAAACAGTCGGCAAATGCCTCAATTACCAATGTGAACTCGTTACTGGCATTGCAGCCGGAACCGCACATGATTGCGACTTCATCTGCACGAGCTGCACTGTTGAATTTAACCCATTCTTTGGCACATGAATTTACTCAATATGGCGTTCGTGTTAACTCGATTTTACTTGGAATGGTTGAATCTGCGCAGTGGAAACGCCGTTATGAAACTCGCTCAGACTTAAACCAGTCGTGGGAAGAGTGGACAGGCAATATCGCAAAAAACCGCGGTATTCCTATGCAGCGTTTAGGCCGTCCTGAAGAACCTGCTCGGGCTTTAGTTTTCTTGGCATCACCATTGGCATCTTACACCACAGGTGCGGCAATAGATGTCTCAGGTGGTTTTAACAAACATTTATAAATATTAGGTGCTGTCATGAAAAAGTTGATGATGATTGGTTTTGGCGCAATGGCAGCAGAAGTGTATGCCCATTTGCCTCAAGATCTGCAACTCAAATGGATTGTCGTGCCATCTCGCAGTATTGAAAAAGTGCAGTCACAAGTGTCTTCAGAGATTCAGGTGATTTCAGATATTGAGCAATGTGATGGTGCGCCAGACTATGTCATTGAGGTGGCAGGTCAAGCAGCAGTGAAAGAGCATGCTCAAAAAGTTTTAGCAAAAGGTTGGACCATTGGTCTGATCTCGGTTGGAACTTTGGCTGATAACGAGTTTTTAATTCAGCTTAAGCAAACTGCCGAAAAAAATGATGCACATCTGCATTTACTTGCAGGGGCTATCGCAGGCATTGACGGTATTTCCGCGGCTAAAGAAGGTGGTTTGCAAAAAGTCACTTACAAGGGCTGTAAAAGTCCAAAAAGCTGGAAGGGCAGTTATGCAGAGCAATTGGTCGATCTAGACCATGTTGCTGAGGCTACAGTTTTTTTCACAGGAACTGCCCGCGAAGCTGCGACCAAATTTCCAGCCAATGCCAATGTTGCAGCAACGATTGCACTTGCAGGGCTTGGAATGGATGAAACCATGGTTGAGTTAACTGTTGATCCAACCATCAACAAAAATAAACACACCATTGTGGCAGAAGGTGGCTTTGGGCAAATGACCATTGAACTAGTGGGCGTGCCGTTGCCAAGTAACCCGAAAACATCAACTTTGGCTGCGCTTAGCGTGATTCGTGCTTGTCGCAACAGTGTAGAAGCAATACAGATTTAAGAAGGATTTGATCATGGCAAAGGAAATTTATATTGCAGGTGAATGGCGATTAGGCCGAGGTGCAGTCATTCAAAGCTTGTTTCCGGCAGATCAGTCGGTAAACGCTGAGCTTTCAACAGCAACGCTTGAAGATGTGAATGAAGCAATTGAAAAAGCAGATCAGGCTTGGCGTCAACCGAGCTGGAGAAACAGCTTGCCACATGAGCGCGCACGTATTCTCTATAAAGTTGCAGACATTATTGAAGCACGTGTAGATGAGTTAGCGAGATTACAAACCCGCGATAATGGTAAGCCTTTAACCGAAACTCGTGGTTTGGTGATGAGCGCTGCGGCGACTGCACGTTATGTTGCAGCAGCATGTGAAACGATGAACGATGAGCTCACCACTCAACGTGCTCCAGACTTTATGACCATGAGTGTGCATGAACCTGTAGGTGTTGTGGCAGCTATTACCCCGTGGAACTCTCCAATTGCGAGTGAAGTTCAAAAGCTTGCTCCAGCTTTGGCAGCAGGAAATGCAGTTGTATTAAAACCAGCAGAAGCGACTTCCCTCATTGCTTTAGAGCTTGCCAAAATTTTTGAAGAAGCAGGCTTACCCAAGGGTTTACTCAGTGTGTTAGTTGGTCGTGGTTCTGTGATTGGCGATGCCATTGCTCAGCACCCATTGGTTCGTAAAATTTCTTTTACAGGTGGAACAACCACGGGTCGTCATTTGGCACATATTGCCGCTGAAAAACTTATTACCACTTCGCTTGAGTTAGGTGGTAAGTCACCAACAATCGTTTTGCCAGATGCAGATGTCGAACTGGCTGCTAAAGGTGTCGCGTACGGAATTTTTAGCTCGGCAGGCCAAGCGTGTATTGCAGGTTCTCGCTTGTTTATTCATAGCAGCCTTTACGATCAGTTTTTAACGCGTTTGGTTGAAATTACCAAAGGCTTACGTGTCGGCCATCCGGAACAGGCTGGTGTGCATTTAGGGCCACTAGTCAATGACAAACATTTGCAGTCAGTTGACCACTATGTGCAGCTTGCCAAAAGCGAAGGTGGTCAGGTTCTGATTGGTGGTGAAGCACTTACGACTGGTGACTATGCCAAAGGAAGCTATTACTTACCCACCATTATCACGGGTTTAAATAACAATGCTCAAACCTGTCAGGAAGAAATTTTTGGCCCTGTTTTAGTCGTTATGAAATATGACAACGAGCAAGATTTAATTGCCCAAGCCAATGACAGCTGTTTTGGCCTTGCCGCAGGCATCTGGACTGAAAGCTATCGCAAAGCTTGGCGCATTGCACGTGCCTTGGAAGTGGGAACAGTGTGGATTAATACCTACAAAAAGTTCTCGATTAGTGCGCCGTTTGGTGGCTTTAAAGACAGTGGGATTGGGCGCGAAAAAGGCCGTTTGGGCATTTTATCGTACATGCAACAAAAGAGTATTTATATGGGGCTGAATGAACAGCCTAACCCTTGGTGCGATTAATAAATTCAAGGACTGAAAACAAATTTTGAGGAACAGACATGACTGAACGTGTAAATGTAGGCGAAGCAATCGCAAGAGTTTTAGAAGCGCACCAAGTTGATAGTATTTATGGTGTTATTTCCATCCACAATTTACCTATTGCCGATGCAGTAGGACGCCGTGAAAAAATGCGCTTTGTTGCAGCTCGAGGTGAAGCTGGTGCGGTCACCATGGCAGATGCACACTCACGCTTTAAAGGCCTAGGTGTAGCGTTAACCAGTACGGGTGCTGGAGCAGGAAATGCCGTAGGTTCATTAATAGAAGCAATGAATGCGGGTAGTCCTGTATTGCATTTAACGGGTCAAGTTGAGCGTGAATATCTCGACCGTGATGCAAGTTTTATTCATGAAACTAAAGACCAACTTACATTCTTACGTGCATCAAGCAAAGCGGCATTTCGCATTACCAGTCCAGACAATGCAGTTGGTGTGATTCGTGAAGCAATCCGTGTAGCAACTACAGTTCCAATGGGACCGGTAAGTGTTGAACTACCAATTGATGTGCAAGCCGCAGAAATTGATTTGCCACTTAACCTTGGACCGGTGAAAGCACTTGAGTTGCCACAGGCAGAGCAAGCTGAAATTGATTTTCTTGTCAGTGAAATCAAAAAAGCAAAACGTCCGATTTTCTGGATTGGCGGTGGAACTTTAAATAGCGTTGCCGAAGTCAAAGCGATTGCAGATTTAGGTATTCCAGTTGTGTCGTCTACACATGCTCGGGGAGTGTTGGCAGATGATCATCCGCGTAGCTTAGGTGCATTCCATAACTCGGCGGCGGTTGAGCAGTTATTAAAAGATGCTGACTTAATGGTTGTGATGGGTTCACGTTTACGTAGTAATGAAACTAAAACCTATTCGGTTGAGTTCCCTGAAAATATTATTCAGGTAGATGCAAACCCAATGGCTCAGCAACGTAATTACAAAATCCGTAACTTCATTTGTGGCGATGCCAAAGATGTCTTAACACGTGTGTTAGAACAGCTTCAAGGAACCTCAAAAGTTAATGCCGATTACGATGCCGCTGTAGTTGCTGCTAAACAAGCTGCAATTGATGCACTGCGTAAGCAAATCGACCAATACGCTTTAATTTGTGATCACTTACGTGCAGCCTTACCGCAAGATGGCATTTTTGTACGTGACATCACGATGTCGGGTAGTACATGGGGTAGCCGTTTATTCCCTGTACAAGCACCAAATCAAAACATCCACTCACTTGCGGGTGCAATTGGTTTAGGTCTTGCAACAGCAATTGGTGCTTCGGTCGCTAACCCTGACAAAAAAGTGATTGGTTTAGTCGGCGATGGCGGTTTAATGCTGGGTATTGGTGAGATTGCAACTATGGTGCAAGAAAACACCAACATGGTCTTAATGATTATGAATGACGGTGGTTATGGCGTAATGCGTGGCATTCAAAATAACTACTTTGGTGGTCGTCAGTATTTCAATGAATTGCATACACCGGACTATAAACTTCTTGGCGAATCAATGGGTGTGAAGAGCTGGAAAGTTGGTAGTGCTGATGAGTTTAAAACGGTTATTCAAGAGGCTGTTGCTTTTGAAGGACCCACCGTGATTGAGCTCGATATGAACTCGATTGGACCATTAAACTTTGCGGGTCCACCGCAAAAGAAACTGTATTAACCAGTTTGGATGGTTTAGTACATATGCGATGGGAGCTGCTAAGCCATCCTTTTTTTAGATAAAATTTTTTGTCTAAAAAACAATAAAAACTAAGTTTTACAGGTAAAACAAATAAAGTTCCAGCAGGACGCTGGAACTCAATCAAGGATGTAGAGATGAAAAAGACTTCATTGATCATGGCATTCATTGCACCGCTTACGCTGGGGGTAAGCGTCAATGCATTTGCAAAAGATTCATTACTTGAATGGAAAAGTGATGATGGCACCGACTCGTTAAAGTTAGGTGGGGTAGTTCGGTTAAATCAGCGCTATGAAGATTGGGAAGGACCGAATAGTGGTTTTGGTAAGCTCCATTTTGATATTTTCAGGGTAGACCTAAAAGGCAAATTTGATGATGCCTACATCAATGCCAGTTATATGTTTCAAGACCAACAGAAAACGTCCATTGAAAAAGCATATGTTGGCTATAACTTAGATGCCAATAACAGTATTGAAGCGGGTCTGGTTTATAAGCCTTTCACGATTTATCCTTATCCACAAAATGGCTGGACCTATCACATTCCATTCTTTTTAGGTTATGGCAACAATATTGCACCAGGGATTAACTGGAATTATCACGACAAAGATTGGGATTTAAAACTCGGTTATTACCCGCAAATGTTAGAGACGAACTTGCGTTATTCACCTGAAAGTGCAACTTATGATGATTTGGCAGGAAACGCGTTTCCATCTCAAAAAGTCTATCAAAATGAAAAGCGCAATCAGGTGAATACCCGCATTGTTCGCAAGTTAGAAACTGATTTCGGTAAGCAAGAGTTCGGTGTATCGGGTGCAATTGCCCAGCTACATAATGATATTACCGATAAAGACGGCAAATATTATGCAGTCGGTTTGCATACCGAAAACAACTACAAACGCTTTAATTTACAAAGCTCGGTCATTCATTACCAATACGATGCTAAAAACCCAGATGGTGTAAATAGTGATATGACTTTGATGGGTGCAAATGGCCTTACACCTGCCTATTTCATTGCTTCGGAAGGAACGATTGCCAGTTTAAACCTTGCCTATACTTTGCCTGTGACCAATATGGGCAAGCTAAAAGCCATTAAGTTTTATAATGACTATAGTTACCTTGATAAAAAACGTGATGATTGGTCCGACTCGCAAATGAACACCACAGGTATGATGTTTATTGCTTCACCCTTTATGGTTTGGGCAGATTATACGTGGGGTAAAAACTCCAATATCATTGGTGGCTCGACCAACTCAACAGGTTATACCTCTGCAACCTCGCCAAACAGTGATAAATGGCTATACCGCATTAACTTTAATATCGGGTTTACTTTCTAAAGTGAACAGCAATAAAAAACCACGCGATCGGCGTGGTTTTTTATTTAATAATTTAAAGTTTTAATATCTGTTTTTTTCAAACTTATTCCAAAATACAAAAGCAGTCACAAAGGCCAAAATAGTCAGCGCGAAAATATAATACATCGCACCAATATCACTATATTGACTAAGCCAATGCACTAAAGGCAATGTCAAACCACCCACAATTGCATAAGATAAATTATAAGAAAATGAAATGCCTGAGAAGCGAACAGGTGCGGGGAACATTTTGACCATACTGCTCGACACCATGCCGACAGTACCAGAGCATAGACCCAACAACATATATAAACCAAAAATAGTTGAATGTGCCGCGTGACCTAAACTGTTATAGAAAACTGCTGCTGTGAGTGCAACGGCAAGCGCACCGACCATCATCACTCTGCCACAACCAAAACGGTCAGCAAAATAGCCTGCCAAAATACAACCGACCATTTGCATAATAATGGCTGCGCTTTGCATTTCAAAAGTCTGTGCACGCTCAAAACCAAATGAACCAATCAATAGATTTGGCATGGCTAAAATCACCACTACCACACAGCCTGTTAAAAACCATGTAAATAACATGCCAATCGCTACGGCTGTTTTATGCGTTTTTAACACTTGCTTCACTGGCATTTCTTTTGAAATTTCTTTACGTGCCTGCATGGCTTTAAACACAGGGGTTTCTTTTAAATAGGTCCGTAAATAAAGTGCGACCAGACCAAAAATACCACCTGCAATGAAAGGAATACGCCATGCCCAGTCGTGAATCTGCCCTTCACTAAAATTCAGTGAAATCCATAAAGACATCAGTGCGCCTAGTAAAATTCCTAAAGATAGTCCGGCAGTGAGTAAACCATTTGCCAGTCCAATTTTTCTTTCAGGTACATGTTCAGACACAAAGGTCCACGCGGCTGGAATTTCACCTCCAATCGCAATACCTTGCACCACACGCATGAGCAATAAAAGTAGCGGTGCCAAATACCCAATATTTTCGAAGGTGGGCAAAATCCCGATAAACAGGGTAGGCAGCGCCATCAGCAAAATAGAAAGTGAGAATAATTTTTTTCGCCCGACCAGATCACCAAAATGGGCCATTACAACTCCGCCTAAAGGACGAAAAAAGTAACCTGCTGCGAAAATACCGTAAGTGTTCAGCATGGCCCAAAAAGGGCTAAGCGTGCTGGGGAAAAAAAGATCGGAAATGATTTTGGCGTAAAACACATAAATCACGAAATCGTAAAATTCTAAAGCGCCGCCTAGTGAAGAAAGGGCAATGGTTCGTTTATCTTCTTTATTAAGATAGTTCGCATCCTGCAAAGTTAAGTCCTGATCCATTTTTTTACTTAGTTGTTGTAATTGAAGTTTGGATATTAATGGAAAAGTGAAGTAAAAGTAAATGGATGAAATTTGTTCTATGGGGACCTGATTAAGCCTAACGAATAAAAGACAAAATGCTTTAAAACAAAAAACGCATTAGATGAAACAAAAACAGATGTAGGAATGACTTTTCTTTTGAGCCGTTCAGCGACACAATAAAACTTGTCATAGCCAGTTAAATGAGAGATTCAAAGGATGAGTGTAGTTTTACCTGTGGCTAAGCGTGGTGAAGATATTTTGACGTTAATTGCTGCTCCTGTCTCGGCAGATGAGCTAAACAGTAATTGGCTTTATCAGCTTGCTGATGCTATGCATGCGACAATGCTTGAGCGTAATGGAGTAGGGATTGCCGCACCACAAGTTTATATCTCTAAACGCGTCATTATTGTGGCATCTCGACCGAACCCACGCTATCCGGATGCTCCTGAAATGGATGCTGTGGTGATGGTGAATCCTGAAATTTTAGAGTTTTCGAGTGAAACGCTCTTAGGCGAAGAAGGCTGCTTAAGCGTGCCAGATGAACGCGGACAAGTTGAACGTGCAGAAATGGTAAAGGTTAAATATTCAACACTTCAGGGTGAAGTCGTTGAAACGATTTTTCACGGTTTTCCTGCCCGTATTGTTCAACATGAAGTCGATCATTTAAATGGAGTTCTATTTGTAGAAAGAATAATCTAATCTTCTATTTAAAGTTTTGAAAAACGTATAATGAGGTTGAAATAAATAAGCCATCGGAATTACAATACTTATATCGTGATTTTTATTTCACTCAAAAATTATAATTTTAATATTATCAGCGGATTGTGCTGAAAAATTGCTCGAAAGTGTAAATCTCCTCATTTAAGGTTACTCACCATGAAAACCCCTCTCCCAGATTATTTGGCAAATGTGATAGAAGCCTGTGAGGTAGATAATAGCGGGCATCTAGCTGACTATATTCCAGAGTTAGCAAATGCAAATCCAGATCGATTAGCTTTGGCCATGTCTACGGTAGATGGCGAAATTTATTCGATTGGAGATGATGATACTGAATTCACCATCCAGTCGATTTCTAAACCGTTTGTATATGCCTATGTTTTACAACAGCTTGGCATTGATGCGGTACTCAATAAGGTAGGAGTGGAACCTTCAGGGGAAGCTTTTAATGAAATTTCATTGGGGAAAGATGGTCGTCCTAAAAACCCGATGATCAACTCTGGCGCAATTACTGTACATTCCTTGATTCAGGTCAAACATGGTTTACATAGTGCAGAAATTTTACGCCGTTTTATGAGCGAACTTGCAGGACGTGAATTAAGTTTTGATGAGTCTGTTTATGATTCGGAAGTGAAAACAGCCTATCGTAATCTTTCGATTGGCTATATGTTGCGAACAGTAGGAATTTTAGAAACCGATCCAGTCGATATTGTGAATGGTTACATTCGCCAATGTGCGATCATGGTTACGGTTAAAGATCTGGTACGCATGGGTAGTGTGCTTGCCAACGGTGGGGTCGACCCTAAAACCGGAAAACGCCTATTGAACCGTTCTGTGGTTAGGCAAGTGCTCAGTGTCATGATGAGCTGTGGTATGTATGATGCCGCGGGTGACTGGTTGTCCACTGTAGGTATTCCTGCTAAAAGTGGTGTAGCAGGGGGTATTTTAGGTGTGCTGCCAGGTCAGGTCAGTATTGCTGCTTTCTCTCCTCGACTAGATGAGCATGGTCATAGTATTCGAGGCATCGATATTTTAGAGCGTTTATCTCGTGACATGGGATTACATCTCATGGAAGGTACACCTTCTGCACAAACCATTGTGCAAAGCCATTACCGTACAGGAAAAGATGCATCATTAAGCGTATATGTGCTTCGCGGCGTATTGAAATTTACCGAAGCTGAAATGTTATTGCGTATTTTACAAGACGAGACAACTGATCAAAGTACAATCGTAATCGATTTAACCCAGATTTCACTTATCCATGAGGTGGGTAAGCGCATGTTCTTAGAAGGGGTAGATCGCTTGATTGATGATGGTCATACCCTTGTTTTGGTCGATCCTGAACAGCGATTAGATCATGCGAGAACAGGTAAAGATCGTGAGCTTCATGTTTACCATGATTTTGATGATTTGCTCGAAAAGCATGACCTACCTGCAAAAAAAAAGACTTATAACGACATCGCAACACTTCTAAACTGCTGAGGTGTTTTTCCTAGGTGTCGTTTAAACATTGCACTGAACGCGCTGGGGTTGTTATACCCCAGTGACTCGGAAATTTGGGCAATAGATTCACCATTCGCGATTTTACTCAAGGCAAGTGCAATATGCATTTGCTGGACCCATGCCCGATAAGACAGCCCAGTTTCTTTTTGGAACATGCGCATTAAAGTTCTCGAACTCGCACCAATATCATCTGCCCAATCTGTTAAATCTTTTGATTGATTTGGAGCGTGTAATAACGCTTGGCAAATTTTTAATAGTCGTTTGTCTTTTGGCCATGGAATCTGGATAGGCAGCAAATTGGCTCGATGAATTTCTTCAAAAATCAGAATTTGCAAAGAACGCGAAAGCTCTTGAGAGGTCGTAATATTGGGTGATTCCTCTCGTTCAATTTCGTTTAAACGAATCAAAAGCTCATGCAAAAGATTGCTCACTCGAATAATAAAGCAATGTTGCCCCATTAAAGCGGCTGCATTTATTTCAACCAAAGCGGTATTCAATTTAACGTGACTGAGTGAAATCACACTATGCTCGACATGCGCAGGAATCCATAACGCACACATGGGTGGCACAATCCAGACATTATTCGGTGTAAATACCTGAATGTTTCCTGTGGATGCATACAAAAACTGAGCGCGTGTATGCGTATGAGTCGGCGTGATTTCTCGGTAAGCATGCTCAGAAGATAGCCCAATCACAAGTTCAGACAAATCAGACTGAATAAGAGAATCGGACATAATCCATCCTAAAAAATGTCACTTATACAATGATTATTGGAAGATAACTTTATAAGCGACAATTTACAATAAGCACCTTACTTAGAATATTGGAGTTTTTCAGGTATGACGTCTTCAATACAATTGAAAGATGGTATTGCCAATACCGTTGCAAATGATCAGCCTCAAGGAATGATTATTAAAATTGTAGGCGCCGTGGCGGTTGCACACTTACTGAATGATTTGATTCAAGCCGTGCTACCCGCTATTTATCCAATGCTAAAAGCAAACTTTTCGCTGAGTTTTGCTCAAGTTGGCCTGATTTCGTTTGTATATCAAATTACAGGTTCGCTGCTTCAGCCTTGGATTGGACTTTATACCGATAAACATCCAAAACCGTATCTTCTGCCACTTGGAATGATGGTCACTTTTTGCGGCATCATCTTGTTAGCATTTTCACCAAGCTTTACAGTGTTGTTATGTGCATCTGCACTTATTGGGGTAGGTTCAGCAACTTTTCACCCTGAAGCTTCGCGGGTGGCGCGAATGGCATCGGGTGGGCGCTTTGGTACTGCTCAGTCAACTTTTCAGGTGGGTGGAAACACAGGTACTGCCATTGGCCCATTATTAGCAGCGTTGTTGATTGTTCCATTTGGGCAGCATGCAGTTGCAGGCTTAGTCATATTTGCACTTTTAGCCATTTGGGTTTTATTTGGCGTAAGCCGCTGGACGGTGAGTCATGCTAAAAATCAGGTAGCTACACGTGCAAACCAAGCACAGAGTAAATTACATGGCCGTAAGCTCATTATTGCTTTGAGCACGATTAGTGTGTTGATGTTCGCTAAATTTACCTACATTGCCAGCATTAGTAACTACTTTACTTTTTACCTAATTCAAAAGTTCCATATCAGTATCCAGACTGCTCAATTGCATTTGTTTGCTTTCTTGGCTGCTGTGGCTTTAGGAACATTTGCGGGTGGCCCAATTGGTGACAAAATTGGTCGTAAAGCTGTTATTTGGGTTTCATTTGTAGGCATGGCGCCGTTTGCATTAATGATGCCGTATGCAAACTTATTTTGGACAACGGTCTTGTCAATTATCACGGGTTTAGTACTGTCATCTGCTTTTGCTGCCATGGTGGTTTACGCACAAGAAGCTGTTCCGGGCCGTGTCGGCATGATTGCAGGTTTAATGTTTGGCCTTATGTTCGGGGTAAGTGGTATTGCCGCAGCAGGGTTAGGGCATTTAGCTGATGTTAACGGCATTGAATGGGTATTTGGATTATGTTCACTTTTACCATTGCTTGGTTTCGCAACTGCATTTTTACCAAACACAAAAGTTAAATAAATGAAAAGACTCTCAGTCATATTCAGCTGAGAGTTTTTTTTAGATAAATATAGTGTTAATTCACAATACTATTTTTGAATACCAAACTTAAATACGGTAACACTGTTATAAGTTTGATTTGGGTTTAAACGTGTAGTAAGGAAAGATGGTTGATTCGGGCTGTCTGGAAAATGCTGTGTTTCTAGTGCTAGCGCATCTGCTTGTCGATAGAGTACGCCATTTGCCCCAGCAACATTTCCTAATAAATGATTGGCTGTATACATTTGAACGCTTGGTTCAGTGGTTAAAACCTGCATGGTTCGTTTAGACTTTGGATCAAAAACATGAGCAGCAAGATTTAACTTTCCTTGAGACTTTTGATTAATTACCCAAGTTTGGTCATAGCCATATCCATAGGCCAATTGCTGATCATTCGCTCGAATATCTTTCACAATTGCTTTAGGCATTCGAAAATCAAAAGGTGTACCTGCAACCGAAGCTATTTCACCTGTGGGTAAAGAGTTTTGATCGGTTACCAATACACGGTCTGCATTAAGTTGTACAACATGATCCAGTACGCCATAAGGATTATTGCCAGCTCCTGATAAGTTGAAATAACTATGGTTGGTGAGATTAACGACTGTAGGTTGATCAGTTTTGGCTTTATATTCAATCTTGAATTCATTTTGATCTGAAAGACTGTAGATTACTTCCACATCTAACTTTCCGGGAAAACCTTGATCACCATTTGGACTGGTTAACTTAAGAGAAGCTTTAACGGTTTCACCTTTAGAAATGAGGGGCTTAACTTGCCAAACACGTTTATCAAAACCGGGATTACCGCTATGTAATGAATTCGGTCCATTATTTTTTTCAAGATTATATGTTTTTCCATCTAAGCTAAATTTAGCATTGCCAATACGGTTCGCATAACGACCAATCAATCCACCAAAATGAATGCCTTCTTTGGTATCAGTGACTTCATAGCCCTTTAGATCATCGAAGCCTAAAACAATATTATTTTGTTTACCTTGTGCATCGGGAGTCAAAATCTGTGTAATTACCCCACCAAAGCTAATAAAAGAAACTGAGACTCCTTTGTTATTACTCATGGTGTATAGATCAACTTTTTGACCATCTTGAGTTGTGCCATATGGCTTTACATTTAATGTTGCTGCATTTGCAAGTTGTGCAAAGCTATAAATCGCAACACCTAAAATTACTAATTTTTTCATGTTTATACTCTATTTTTTAATCTTAGGATTAGATGTATATAAGATTGATTTTTCGTCTTTTTAAAGAGTTTTTTATTATATATAGTGTTAATGATGATTAGCTCTGTTAACTCTAAGTATTGAACAAACTGGCACTAATCCTATTAATAAAGCTCAACGGTAAGCTATTTTATGAATCATCCCGACTCGGTTTTAAAGTTTTCGCTTGGTCTTAATGGCTTGTCATTTGAAATAGGCAACCAACACATTCAAATTGAGCAGGGCTTGAGTTTTGTTGAGTCGAACAGTATTCGTCATGGCGTTATTGATGAGCTGGCTATCGAAAAGATGATTTATTTTATTGAAGAAATCATCGAGTCTCAGCCACTCAGAAATTTAAATATAAGTGGTGTAGCTGTTACGTCTGATGCAGCCATGACACAACTCAGTGAATTATTTTTTAGTGCTAAAAAACAAATCAGCCGTATTGAGCTTGAGCATGGGTTTAATGATTTTATTGAGCGTTTGAGCTACTACACAAGCCAAGTAGTTCCAGATCAGCTTTATGTTTTTACCTACTTTGTATTTGTTCGAGAGATGATGCATCACTTAAGAGTTGAGCAAATACAAATCATTTAAGAAATCACTTTCTCAATCTGCTAACTCATCATAAATCCAGTTTAAAAATAGCTCAATTTTAGGAATAAATTGATGCGTTCTTGGATACACCAAATGATGAGCAGAGATAGGAATCGATAGCTCATCTGCAAAAACTCTTACTAACTTTCCAGATTCTAAATAATTTTGAGTAAGTAAATTACTTTCCAAAACAAATCCCAGTCCGTGTGTGGCTGCCTCAAGTGACATATAAGAGCGGTCAAAACTTAAAGTGTAGGGAAACTCTGGAATGCTTAAACCCTGATGGGCAAACCATTGTGGCCAAGTAACTAAGGTCGAGCGCGATAAAATCAGTTCTTTTTTTAATAAATCTTGAGGTTTATTTACCGGACTGCGTTCAAGTAGTTTAGGGGACGCGAGTACTTCTAGCTTTTCATTACGAATGGTTCTGATTTCTACCCCTGTCCAGTTGGGCAAACCATGTCGGATATCAATGTCGATTTTGTCGCGGGTAAAGTGCAAATTTTCATACGAACAGGACAAATTGACCTGAATCATTGGGAACTTTTCTTTAAATGACTCGAGGCGAGGGAGCAACCAAAGCAAACCAAAACTTGGGGATGAATGAATATATAGACTGTCTTTAGGACTTTTATCGGCAGCTTTTTCAGTCGCTAACATTAGGTTATGCAAAATGGTCGTAACGTCTTGAAAATAGCGTTCGCCAGAAGGGGTAAGTGTCACACCACGGGCACCACGAATAAATAAACTCTGCCCAATCATTTCTTCAAGCTTGGCAATTTGATGACTCACTGCCGAAGGCGTGAGATTCAAATGCTCTGCTGCCTTGGCAACATTGCCAAAACGAGCAGTTTGTTCAAAAGCCTGTAATGTTTTAATTGAGGGCATCTGGTTGAAATTGTTTTCACTACTATCCATGAAATGATCCGTTTTTATCCCTAAAACTTATTTAAAAATAGCATAGGCATGAATTTTTTTCATGTCTTGTTGAATTCGAGCTGATTGCTGGGCTTTGTGAAAAAAGAGATTCTAAGTCAGAACTCAGGAAATAAAGCGTAAAAGAGGATTGAACATGTTACTACAAGGAAAAGTGGCATTAATTACTGGTGCAGCATCAGAACGTGGAATTGGGCGAGCAACCGCAGAAATCTTTGCACAACAAGGTGCTAAGGTCATTATTGTTGATTTAGATCTTGCTCAAAGCCAAAACGCTGCGAAGGCACTTGGTGAAGGACATTTAGGTCTTGCTGCAAATGTTGCAAATGAAGAACAGGTCAAAGCAGCTGTTGAACAAGCATTACAGCACTACGGCAAGATTGATATTTTAATTAACAATGCAGGCATTACTCAGCCAGTTAAAACCCTCGATATTCAGCGCAATGACTATGACCGTATTTTAGATGTCAGCCTTCGCGGAACACTCATTATGTCGCAAGCTGTTATTCCATCCATGAAAGCAAACGGTGGTGGAAGCATTGTGTGCTTATCTTCAGTTTCAGCACAACGGGGTGGCGGTATCTTTGGCGGGCCACACTATAGCGCTGCCAAAGCAGGAGTATTAGGTTTGGCAAAAGCGATGGCTCGTGAGTTTGGTCCTGACCAAATTCGTGTAAATTCTCTTACTCCGGGTCTAATCCATACTGATATTACTGGCGGTTTAATGAATGATGACCGTCGCCATGACATTCTTGCTGGTATTCCACTCGGACGTTTAGGCAAAGCACAAGACGTTGCAAATGCAGCATTATTTTTGGCAAGTGATCTGTCAGCATATTTAACTGGCGTAACACTCGATGTAAATGGTGGCATGCTGATTCATTAATCGCTCGCTATTTAAAAACTAAAAATAGAATGATGGTCACAAGAGGATACTGTGGCCAAATGTAAAGGGATTCGCATGATGGATACAGTATTTTCATCTGAAGTAGATACGGCGCTTCGTAAGTCAGCCTATCGAAAAATTGCATTTCGGCTCATGCCATTTTTAATGCTTTGTTATTTTTGTGCCTATTTAGATCGAGTGAATGTTGGTTTTGCCAAACTCCAGATGATGAACGATTTACAGTTTAGTGAGGCTGTATATGGATTAGGCGCAGGGATTTTCTTTATTGGTTATTTTCTTTGTGAAGTGCCAAGTAACATCGTACTTCACAAGGTAGGTGCAAGACGTTGGATTGCCCGTATCATGATTACTTGGGGCATTTTGTCAGGTTGTTTTGCCTTTGTTCAAACCGAATGGCAATTTTATGCTTTACGTTTTTTACTTGGTGTTGCTGAAGCTGGTTTGGCTCCGGGATTGTTACTTTATCTCACTTACTGGTTTCCGTCTTACCGCCGTGCACGCATGACTGTACTTTGGTTTATCGCTATTCCAATTTCGGGAATGATTGGTGGACCACTTTCAGGCTTAATCATGGACCGAATGAGCGGTGTACATGGTTGGTTTGGCTGGCAATGGATGTTCCTTATTGAAGCCATTCCTACTGTGTTTGTTGGCCTATTGGTACTTGCTGTTTTAAAAGATTCAGTTCAAGACGCCAACTGGTTAACTCAAGACGAAAAAAACTTGGTGAAGCAAGAGCTTGCTCAAGATAACCAGCACAAAGAAGGTCATGCTAGCGTTAAAGAGTTCATCGCAGATAAACGCTTATGGTTACTTGCAGGCATCTATTTTTGTGTAGTGATGGGCCAATATGCCATAACCTTTTGGTTGCCAACTCTCATTCGTAACTCAGGCATTAGTGATAACTGGCATATTGGGCTACTTACGAGTCTTCCTTATATGTGCGCCATTGTGGTTATGCTTTTGGCAGGGCGTAGTGGTGACCATTTCCAAGAACGTCGCTGGCACTTAATTATCCCGATGTGTGCAGGCGCTATTGCACTCACACTTGCGACCTTATTCGCTTCAAATCTAACGCTCTCTTTAATTTGCCTTTGCATCGCAGCCTCAGGTGTGCTGACTGCATCCTCTTTATTTTGGATGTTACCGACCAACTTCTTGGGTGGTGTTTCTGCAGCGGCAGGTATTGCAGCCGTCAATAGCTTCGCCAATCTCGCAGGCTTCTGCTCACCTTATTTAATTGGTTGGGTCACCACCAACACAGGTTCAAATGCAATCGGCATGTTCTTAATCACAGCAGTATTAATTTTCGGTGCCAGTCTGGTTCTGCGTGTTCCGGCGAAACTGGTCAATCGTTGATAAGGAATAGTAAATGACAATGTTAAATATTGATAAATCAGGCCAAATTGCCGAGTTGCAACAACGTGCCTACCACATTCGCCAACATGCTTTACGTATGGGACAAGTACAAGGTCAAGGCTATGTCGGACAAGCTTTGGGTGCAGCAGATCTACTGGCAGTATCTTATTTTCATGCCATGAAATATCAGCCAGAAAACCCTGAATGGGAAGGCCGTGACCGTTTTTATCTCTCTATTGGGCACTATGCAATTGCACTTTATGCGGCCTTAATTGAAGCGAAAATTATCCCGCTTGAAGAACTTGAAACCTATGGAGCAGATGACAGTCGTCTACCAATGTCGGGTATGGCTTCATATACACCGGGCATGGAAATTACAGGTGGTTCATTGGGGCACGGTCTTGGAATTGCAGTCGGTGCATGTCTAGGGTTGAAACAGAAAAAGTCGGATGCTTTTGTCTATAACTTACTGTCCGATGGTGAGTTAAATGAAGGCTCAACATGGGAAGCCGTGATGTCTGCGTCTCATTGGAAACTAGATAACCTAATTGCCATTATTGATGTGAATAATCAGCAGGCAGATGGACACTCAAGCGAAATTTTAGCGTTTGAACCGATTGTAGACCGTTGGCAGTCATTCGGTTGGTACACCCAACGCGTAGATGGCAATGACATGGAAGCTTTACTTAAGGCATTCAATCAAGCACGAAACCATGAGGGGGCATGCCCACGCGTCATTATTTGTGACACCAAAATGGGTAAGGGTGTGTCGTTCTTGGAAAGCCGCGAAAAAACACACTTCATTCGTGTTGATGAACATGAATGGGATGACGCTTTAAATATTTTGACCCACTACGGACAGTAAGGAATACACCATGAGCCAGTTAGCCAATCCTCCTAAGAAAAAACTAACCACTTCGGCAATGATTGCTTCTATTGCTGCCGAGGGCCAACCGACCAAACCAGCTCCATTTGGACATGCACTGAATGCTTTGGCAAAAGAGCGTGACGATATCGTAGGTTTGTCAGCAGATTTATCAAAATATACTGACCTGCATATTTTTGCTAAAGAAAACCCAGACAAGTTTTTCCAAATGGGCATGGCAGAACAACTTTTAATGAGCGCAGCAGCGGGGCTTGCCCGTGAAGGGTTTGTTCCCTTTGCGACTACCTATGCAGTGTTTGCATCACGCCGTGCCTATGACTTTATTTGTATGGCGATTGCTGAAGATAATCTGAATGTCAAAATTGTGGCTGCACTTCCAGGGTTAACCACGGGCTATGGCCCCAGCCATCAGGCAACCGATGATATTGCGATTTTCCGTGCAATGCCGAACTTGATGGTCATTGACCCATGTGATGCCTTGGAAATCGAACAAGCGATTCCTCAAATTGCCGCTCATAATGGCCCTGTATATATGCGTCTATTGCGTGGGCAGGTTCCATTAGTGCTCGATAAATACAATTACCAGTTTAAATTGGGTAAAGCACAGGTGATTAAACCGGGTAAAGACTTACTCATTATTTCGACTGGCTTATTGACCATGCGTGCGCTTGAGGCAGCCGAAGAGCTTGAAAAAGAGGGCATTGAGGTTTCAGTGTTGCATGTGCCTACAATTAAACCTTTAGATGAACAAACTATTTTGGATGAAGTCGCAAAAGGTGGTCGACCTGTTTTAACAGCCGAAAATCATTCAGTCATTGGTGGGTTAGGGGAAGCTGTCGGCTCACTACTTCTAAGAAATGGACAACATCCTCGTTTTGACATGATTGGTTTGCCAGATGCATTTTTAGATGCAGGGGCATTACCCACTTTGCATGATCGCTATGGTATTTCAACTGAAGCAGTTAAAGAGAAGATTAAGTCACATTTGAAGTAAAGTTCATGTGTGTTTGATATAAATAGTATCGAAAGGAAATCTCTTAATCTTAAAGATTGGGGGATTTTTATTCACTGATTGTTTAATCTAAAAGTGCTAGGTAAATGGATTTTATTGAGCATTTGAGCTACTACACAAGCCAAGTGTCCCCAAATCAGCTTTATGTTTTTACCTACTTTGTATTTGTTCGAGAGATGATGCATCACTTAAGAGTTGAGGAAATTCAAACCATTTAAGAAATGACTCTAAAAACGTAAAAAATAGGGAATAACGGATAGTAGAGTACCAATGCCACTAAGCAAGACATTACTTTCAATAAAATAAGGAAAAATCATTAAAACTAAACCCACAGAAAAAGGCACAGTCATTTTTTGCTTTTTTCCATAGAGAAAATAGCCGAGTCCAATTGAGCTAAAGATTACGCCGAGAAAAAGTTGAGTTGTGTTCATAATGATGTTTCGTGCATTGTTATTCTCTGGCAGATATTATGCCAAGACTCTTAAAAGAATATTTAAAAAATAAGAGAGTTGTGATGCAGTCTTATAACAATAGCTTAAAACTTCCATCGCGTGATTTACGTAACAATATGGCCGATACAGAACAGTAGCTATGGCAAACATTATGCCTTAAGCAAATTTTAGGATTACAGTTTTGTCGACAAAGGCTAACTCCTAACTTTATTATAATTTCTATTGTTCAGTAATAAGCTTAGTTATTGAGTGTGAGATTGGGCAGCATTATCATTTTCCTTCGTACATTTTTTTAGGCTCCAGTGCTTTATCTAGTTTTCTATGAATTAATGAAATAGTTGATAAAATGTCCAAAGCATCTTGTTCATTAATATTCCATGTAATCTTAGGAGCATGGGCAGTAGTATTCCTAAAAGTACCAAAAACTCCTTTTAGTAGATTCATAAAACCTTTTTGCTCACTTTCATCATTTTCAGTTTTTAAATAACTTAACGCTAAATGAGGAATTTTACCTTTGAAGGAAAATGCTTGATCTATTAACTCGGCTCCATCAGATGTCAAATTTGTTTTCATTCTAATTTTCTCTGCAATACTTTTTGTAGCTTCAAAAACGGCATGGAAATAATTATCAACTAATAATTCAGCCTTACAAAAATGAAGAACATCATTATGAATTTTTCTATCCATAAGAGCTTTTCTTAATTGCTGTGCTCGCGCTTCTGCTTCAGATAGGGTGGTTGTAGCTTTTATTTGTCTTATTAATCCTGTTTCTTCTAATTCTAAACCTTCAAATGAAAGTACAAAATTTAACTTTTTACGCATATCTAGAAACCATTCTTGGTTATCAAAGTGTCTTGATGGTTTCATTACATGTTGAATAAAGCTGATTATATTATTTGAACATCTATCATTATTTTGTTTCTGTTCTAGAGCATCATACAATTTTTTCCGTTTGGTGGAATTAAGTTGGGGGTCAGAGATATCGCATTCGGATAAATATTTAGATATCTGACTACCTGTTAATCCATTTTCTGTATTACCTAAAATATTACAAATAGATTCTAAGCTTGCTAACTCAAATTTTTTAATTATTGCCATTTGAAAGTTTTCTAAAAATATTTAATAGATAAATTATATATTTTTTATTTGAATATCAATTTAATCCTTCTCAACCTCCCTTTTTCAAAGAGAGGAGATGTCATGTATTTCATTTACTCACATGACATCTCTCTATTTTCTATTTTTAAAGAGGGGGTAGAGAAGATTAAAAGGACTCTAAATCAGACAATCGAATCATCTAAATTCGGCCCTAACCAGCGTTTTGCCTCATCAAGTGTCCAACCTTTACGTTTTGCATAATCTTCAAGTTGGTCTTGAGAGATTTTACCCACGTTAAAGTATTCACTTTGTGGATGAGAGTAATAGAAACCACTTACCGAAGATGGCGGCATCATTGCAAAGTGTTCAGTGAGTTTGGTGCCGATTTTATCTGTAGAACCTAACCAGTCAAACAACACAGCTTTTTCAGAGTGTTCTGGGCAAGCAGGGTAGCCTGGTGCAGGGCGAATACCGACATATTTCTCTTTAATTAGTTCTTCATTGCTGAGCTGTTCATCAGCTTTATAACCCCAGAACTCTTTACGAATGCGTTCATGCAAATGTTCTGCAAAGGCTTCAGCAAAACGGTCGGCTAGTGACTGAACTAAAATTGCAGAGTAGTCATCACCTTTGGCTTTGTATTCATTTGCCAATTCTTCTGCACCAAAAATCGATACAGTGAATCCGCCTAAGTAGTCCTGTTGCTCACGATCAGTACGAATGTAATCTGCTAAAGACAAGTTTGGTTTACCTGTTACTTTGTCAGATTGTTGACGCAAATGTTCAAAAGTATGCGTAACATTTTGACCCGCTTCATCAAATACGCTGACCGTGTCAGCATCAGTGCGCTGAGCAGGGAACATACCAAATACAGCACGTGCATCAAAAAGGTTGTTGTCGATAATATCTTTCAACATTGCTTGAGCTTGGTTGTACAAATCTGTTGCAGCCTCACCAACCACTTCATCTTCTAAAATTTTCGGGAACTTACCTGCCAAACTCCAAGAAATGAAGAATGGTGTCCAGTCAAAATATTCTACAAGTGTTGCAAGTGGGTAATTGGTTAAGACCTGTGTTCCCAAAAGATTTGGTTTTGCAGGAACATAACTCTCATCAATTTTAAAGCCGTTTTTAACAGACTCTGCATAAGTCAGCTTGGCAGCTTTAGGCTGTTTATTGGCTAAACGCTCACGAATTTTGACATATTCAGCACGGTGCTCTTCAATGAATTTTCCACGCATTTCTTTTGAAAGCAGGGTAGTTGCAACACCTACAGCACGTGAAGCATCGGCAACATAAATCACAGCATCGTTTTGGTACTGAGGGTCAATTTTTACTGCTGTATGTGCTTTTGAAGTTGTTGCACCACCAATCAACAAAGGAATGTTAAAACCTTTACGCTGCATTTCTTTCGCAACAAATACCATTTCATCTAAAGATGGGGTAATCAGACCTGATAACCCGATAATGTCACATTTTTCATCAATCGCAGTTTGTAAGATCTTTTCACAAGGAACCATCACGCCAAGGTCAACAATGTCGTAACCATTACAGCCGAGCACAACACCTACAATATTTTTACCAATATCGTGCACGTCACCCTTAACAGTTGCCATTAGGACTTTACCTTTAGATTGGCTACCATTTTTTTCAGCTTCAATGTACGGGTTGAGCCAAGCTACAGCTTGCTTCATGACACGTGCAGATTTCACAACCTGTGGTAAGAACATTTTGCCTGAACCGAACAAGTCACCAACAACGTTCATGCCATCCATCAAAGCGCCTTCAATTACATCTAAAGGACGTTTAGCTTTTAGGCGAGCTTCTTCTGTATCTTCGTCAATGTAGGTGGTAATACCTTTAACCAAAGCATATTCAAGACGCTTTTCTACAGGTTCGTTACGCCATTCAAGGTTTTCTGCTTCGCGTTGAGCACCACTGTGGCCACGGAATTTTTCAGCTACTTCAAGTAGTTTTTCGGTCGCAAGCTGACCAGATTCACCTTGGTTCTGGTTTAAAACAACATCTTCAACCGCATCTTTGAGTTCTTTAGGAATATCGTCATAAATGGCCATTTGACCAGCATTTACAATCCCCATGGTCATGCCTTGTTTAATGGCATGGTACAAGAACACAGAGTGAATCGCTTCACGAACAGGCTCATTTCCACGGAATGAGAACGAAACGTTCGATACACCGCCAGAAATCATGGCGTGAGGTAAGTTCTGTTTAATCCAACCTGTGGCTTCAATAAAATCGACGCCATAGTTATTGTGTTCTTCAATACCTGTTGCTACTGCGAACACGTTCGGGTCAAAAATAATATCTTCAGCAGGGAAGCCAACATCGTTAACCAAAACGTCATAAGAACGTTTACAGATTTCACGCTTACGTTTAGCAGTGTCAGCCTGACCTGTTTCATCAAAGGCCATCACAATAATCGCAGCACCATATTGACGGCACAGGCGAGCTTTTTCGACAAACTCGTCATAACCTTCTTTTAAGGAAATCGAGTTAACAACGGGTTTACCTTGTACGCATTTTAAGCCTGCTTCAATGATTTCCCATTTCGATGAGTCAATCATGATTGGCACACGTGAAATATCTGGCTCAGAGGCCACAAGGTTTAGGAAATGTACCATCGCATTTTGCGAATCGAGCATCCCTTCATCCATGTTAATGTCAATAATCTGTGCACCAGCTTCCACTTGTTGCTGTGCAACTTCTAAAGCTTCGGAAAATTTTTCTTCACGAATAAGACGCAAGAATTTTTTTGAACCAGTAACGTTGGTACGTTCACCCACGTTAACGAACAATGAGTCATCATAAATATTAAATGGTTCTAAACCACTTAAGCGACAAGCTGGCTTAGTTTCAGGAATTTGACGTGGTGCAATGTCTTTTACAGCATTGGCAATCGCACGAATATGGTCTGGTGTCGTACCACAGCAACCACCGGTAATATTGATCAAACCACTTTCTGCAAATTCTTTTAAGAAGGCAGCAGTTTGTTCTGGTGTTTCATCATATTCACCAAAAGCATTTGGTAAGCCAGCATTTGGATGAGCAGAAATGAACGTATCAGCCACATCAGACACGGTTTTAACGTGAGGACGCATGGCATCTGCACCAAGGGCACAGTTGAAACCAATTGAAAGTAAGTCACCATGACGTACGGAGTTCCAGAACGCTTCAGCAGTTTGACCTGTTAAAGTACGGCCTGAGGCATCGGTAATGGTCCCCGAAATCATGAGTGGTAATTCATAACCAAGTTGCTTAAAGACTTCTTTCACCGCAAAAATTGCAGCTTTACAGTTTAATGTATCAAAAACGGTTTCAATCAGAAGGATATCTGCACCGCCTTCAATGAGCGCATGAGTTGCCTCAATATAGTTTTCTTTTAGCTCATCAAAGGTAATGTTACGAAATGCGGGATCATTTACATTAGGTGAAATTGAACAAGTACGCGATGTTGGACCGAGTACACCCGCTACAAAACGTGGTTTATCTGGAGTCGAATACTTTTCACAAGCTGCTTTGGCTAAACGTGCTGCTTCACGGTTAATCTCTGGAACAAGATCTTCCATATGGTAGTCAGACATTGAAACACGCGTGCCGTTAAAGCTGTTGGTTTCAATAATGTCTGCGCCCGCATCAAGATAAGCTTCATGAATACTTTGGATGATTTCGGGTTGAGTCAGCACAAGAAGGTCATTATTACCTTTTAGGTCATGTGCCCAATCAGCAAAACGCTCACCACGGTAGTCGGCTTCTTCTAGTTTATGGCGTTGAATCATGGTACCCATCGCACCATCAATAATCAGAATGCGTTTGGCAAGAAGCGCTTTTAGGGTGGCAAGCGTAGACATAGAAAACCCCGATATTGTACAAATTTAAAAATGCGGCGCTATTGTAACAGAATAGTTGCACAATTGATGAGCTATAACGACCCGCCATTCACTTGTAATAGATTCATTAAAAAACGGCTTTTATGACAAAGAGAGACTGTTTTTTCATCAAATATTCATGAAATGATCATGATATTGAAATATTTCATCTGCAATATTCCGTTTTATGACAATTAAGCTGTTTAAAAAATAACCATACAGCTAATTTTTTATATATTTTTGCTTTAAAAATAGTCACAAATAAGGAAGACATAAATTGATTTAAGTTGCTGTATTTTAATAAAAAAATAAATTGGATAGAGGAAAGGTGCATCAAATGAGGTCAAAATATGAAAAATTGACTTCATCAGGCGCCGCTTTGTCATATAATTGTCATAATTTAATTTAAGAATACAGAGGATTTTTCTATCCTCTTACCGTCTGCATGAATTCTAATCTACCCCCTGTTTCGGATTCAAAACTTGCGGCAAACCTGCAAGTCAAATCGACGAATGTACATGTCCCAACACCTAAGTTTTTTATGCCGGTGTTTTTGACGATTATTGTTGCGACACTTATTTATATTGGATTTCAGGTGAGTGCTGATTTAGCACATGTTCCACCTTTGAGTCTCTATTCGGTTATTCTTTTATCTACTGCACTCTTGATTGCTTTAGGCTTTGAGTTTGTAAATGGCTTCCATGATACTGCAAATGCAGTAGCAACAGTGATTTACACCAATGCTTTACCTGCACCAGTTGCAGTCATGTGGGCAGGTTTTTGTAATTTTCTTGGGGTAATGGTTGCAAGCGGCGCAGTCGCTTACGGCATTATTGCATTGTTGCCTGTTGAACTGATTATGAACATGGGTAGCGGTGCAGGTTTCGCAATGGTTTTTGCGCTGCTTATTGCTGCGATTCTCTGGAACTTGGGTACTTGGTTCTTGGGTATTCCTGCTTCTAGCTCTCATACCTTGATTGGTTCAATCTTGGGTGTGGGCATTATGAACCATCTGTTGAGTGCATCGACTGGCGTAACAACCAGCGGTGTTGATATGGATCAGGTGATTAAAGTCGGTAAGGCATTATTATTGTCGCCTTTAATTGGTTTTGCTTTTGCAGCGATTGTATTCTTGTTGGTTAAAACTATTTTTAAACGCCAATTAGAATTATTCCAGCCACCAGAAGGTAACAAACCACCACCAGCAATCATTCGTGCAATTTTAATCTTTACCTGCACAGGTGTAAGTTTTGCACATGGTTCTAACGACGGTCAAAAAGGTATGGGTCTCATCATGCTGATTTTGGTTGGTCTGGTGCCGTTGGCTTATTCATTAAATAAAAACCTTGATACACAACAAGTTCAATCATTCCATCAGCTTTCTTCTCAAACTGCCGTATTTTTGAATCAAAATAAGCCAGAATTAACCGATGAAAAAGCACGTGTTATTTTGACTAAATATATTCAAACTAAACAGCAAACTCCAGAAGTAGTGCCTGCATTGGCAAGCATGACTGATCATTTGGGTGAGCGCGTTTCTAGCTATAACAACTTAAAAGATATTCCAGAAGCTGCGATTAGTGAAATTCGTAATGACATGTATTTAAGCACCACTTCGTTTAAACGTTTGGACAAAGCGAATGCATTACCAAAAATGGATCAGTCACAAGAAAAACTTGTGAAAGAATACCGTAGTAGCTTGGATTCATTCTTACAATACATTCCAACTTGGGTGAAAGTAGCAGTTGCTTTGGCACTTGGCTTAGGCACCATGGTGGGCTGGAAACGTATTGTTGTAACTGTAGGCGAGCGTATTGGTAAGCATCATATGACTTATGGTCAGGGGATGTCTGCTGAGCTTGTAGCAATGAGTACAATTGCAGCTGCCGATGGTTTAGGTATGCCTGTTTCAACAACACACGTTTTAAATAGTGCTGTTGCAGGTACCATGGTCGCGAATAGATCAGGCTTAAACTTCAATACAGTTAAAACAATTTTATCTGCATGGGTATTTACACTTCCTGCAACAATCTGTTTGTCAGGTGGTTTGTACTGGTTATTCTTACAGTTTGTATAAAAGCATTTAAAAAATTAAAGCCACTGAAAACAGTGGCTTTTTTATTTGTTTCTTTTTAAAGTTCAGTCTATTTTCATGTACATTCAATTATAAATTAACAAATCGTTATAGAGCATCAAGCAGCTCCAAAAGCTGGGCTTAAAACTTTGATATCAGGATAGATTATGGATGCGGTTCAAATAGATCAGTTAAAACAACAATTTCCACTTATTGAGACATTGCAAGCCTATCAAGAGACATTTTGGTTTACACCTCATCGCTATCCTTTAACAGAAGCTTTAGAAAAAGTTGGACTCACCGCAGAGGATGTAAGTGACGCGGAAGCAAGGCTAGCGCGTTTCGCATCTTATTTAGCAAAAGTGTTTCCTGAGACTCAAGCTCAACATGGAAAAATTGAATCAGATATCGTTGAAATTGTGAACATGCAAAAGGCACTTTCTTCAACAGAACAAGTGCAATTGAATGGAGCATTCTGGCTGAAAAAAGATAGCCATTTACCTATTTCAGGTTCAATTAAAGCGCGTGGTGGTATTTATGAAGTCTTGGCTCATGCAGAAAAGTTGGCAATTGAGGCCGGGCTTCTCAAGTTGGAAGATGATTACAGTAAGTTAGATCTAGATTCATTTCGAACGTTTTTTTCTAAGTACCAAATTGCAGTAGGCTCTACAGGTAACCTTGGGCTTTCGATTGGTATTATGAGCGCCAAACTGGGTTTTAGAGTCACAGTCCATATGTCTGCCGATGCGAGACAGTGGAAGAAAGATAAACTGCGTTCACTAGGCGTCAATGTTGTGGAATATGCCAGTGACTATGGTGTAGCGGTTGAAGAGGGACGAAAAGCCGCAGAACAAGATCCACACTGCTTTTTTATTGATGATGAAAACTCGAAAACATTGTTTTTAGGCTATGCCGTTGCAGGAATACGCTTAAAACAGCAATTTGAGCAAAAACAAATTACAGTTGATGCTGAGCACCCATTATTTGTTTATTTGCCGTGTGGCGTAGGTGGTGGCCCTGGTGGAGTGAGTTTTGGGTTAAAACTGGCTTTTGGTGAGCATGCACATTGTATTTTTGCCGAACCAACCCATTCACCTTGCATGTTACTTGGCGTGCACACTGGTTTGCATGATCAGATTTCAGTAAATGACATTGGCATTGATAATGTTACCGCCGCAGATGGGCTTGCAGTAGGTCGTGCTTCAGGTTTTGTGGGGCGTGCTATGCAACAGCTAATTGATGGGTATTACACTATTCATGATGAACGTTTGTATGAACTCATTGCGCTTCTAAATCAAACTGAAAATATTCAGCTTGAGCCTTCTGCGGTGGCAGGCATGATGGGTCCATACTATGTTCAGACGAGTCCTGATTATTTGGCTTTACATCAACTATCAGCCGAGAAATTAAAACAGGCGACCCATGTAGTATGGGCGACAGGAGGTGGTATGGTGCCGTCTGACGAAATGCAAAAATATCTATCACACTTTCAAAATAAATAAACACAGAAAAAAGCCCAATTCTAGAATTGGGCTTCAATCAAATTATTTTTTAGATGATTTTCCAAAAGGTAGCTTTTCGGTTGCAAAGCCATAGATTGCAGCAAAAGGCAGAGCAGTTCTTGCTAAATAAGCAACACGCCACAATCCGCCGTGGTTGGCGCCTTCCATCATGAGTTCAAGCGGATGGTCCAGCTCCGTTTCAGGATTTGCTACAGAAGACTCATTTCTTAAGTCATGAATCCAGATTGCCGCCATAATGGCATTGGTGGTTTCAGGGCTAAATGCTTCTACATCAAAAAGCTCTGCACCATTAAAAGCTGCTTTCAATAATGGGTTTTTAGTCACAGAGTGAGTGGTTGTAGAGGGAGCAATATTAATACTTACGTGTTGTCCCTGATGACGGGCCAAAATAGCACGCCATTGTTGAATGCGTTTTGCCAATGCATAATTTGGCCCTTGCTCAACGACTAGACAGTCGGCAATACCATAAGTTTTTCCATTTTCACAATCAATCAAGTCTTGATATGGCGCTTGAAAAAAACGGTTTAAGGAAAGTGTAGAAACGCCTTTCACTGCTATTTTTTGTATTTTTGTGCGTGATTTAAATTTTTGTTGAGCAGCTTTGGCTACGTCTTTAGGAACCGCGTAAACATCGGTTGGCGTGCACATAAACATAAGGCTTGTATCAGACTTATGCTCGCTCACATATTGCATGATGCTATCCATTGCCATGGATACACGAACGTGCTTTTCGCCATCTAAATAAGCAATTGCGGCCAAATCTAACTTTTGCGGAAACTGAACTAGCCATTGTGCAATTTCTGGTAATTGAGTCAATAAATTTGCACCCAATTTATCTCTTAATTCAGAAACTTTTGCTGATGAATCAATTTGTTCAACACTTGGTGCAATCAGAGTTGCGTTTCCTTGCTGAATCGTATTTAAAATTTTGCCCCAGACACGTGGGTTTGGTAAGTCGACAGCAATAATATTCGCTTTCCATTTGGCTAACCAAGGCAGAGGGCCTGCTTCTGAAGCTGCACCAAACAACACCATGGTACGGTCAGACAAATCAAACCATTCTGGATGAACAGTAGCTTCACGCAAAGCTTTTGCATGACTTGGTTCAATAATACCAGCCTCTTCCCAACGTTGAATTTGGTCTAGCAAGCTTTGTCCACTGAGTTTTTGTCCTTTGTAAGGTACATACCACTCTGGAGCTGCTTCACTTTCACCTTTAATTTTTACAGTATGAAGTGGTGTTGATGAA
Organism: Acinetobacter calcoaceticus ANC 3811; assembly: GCF_000399665.1. Lineage (GTDB taxonomy): Bacteria > Pseudomonadota > Gammaproteobacteria > Pseudomonadales > Moraxellaceae > Acinetobacter > Acinetobacter calcoaceticus_B. Next base: position 2,000,874 of record NZ_KB976986.1, on the reverse strand, counting down.
GCAATATGAACTGCATCTTTTAAAAGGTAATGTTTACTATCACGATAATAGTCAAAAATATGGTGAGCTTTATGCAAACCTTGCTTAGCAATAGTAATTGGGTTGCTACTATTTGAGATCCCTTGCTTAACAAGTACTTTAAAATAGATAGGGTAGTTTTTTCGCCAGTTTTTTTCATTCAACACTTGTTGCGCGGTTTTATTATCTACAACAGATAAAGCCTCTGACAAAATCTCTTGGCCTGTAAGAGATGTGCTTTGTTTTTTTGTTGAGGCGTGTACTGGAAATTGTAGACCTTCGACTTGACTTGTGCTGGACATAAAATATCTCGTTATAAGACTGGGTTAATATACAGATGTATACATTATCTATGCCAATGAAAGGAAACGAGTGGCAATAACTGACAAAATAATATTGATTATTTATGTGATGAAACATGAAAGAGCAATTTATTATGATAAATTCATCTCATTTTGGTCTTAATTTTTTTCACAATTTTAGAACATTTTTATAGACTTACGTTACATAAATGATTATTTTGTATTAAGCAAATACATCTGTTTTAACCTGAAGGCAAAATGTTCAAAATGTATCAATAATACAGATGCAGAAATGATTAAAAACTAGACTTTTTTATTAAAAGATAAGAAAAGTCAGACGGAATAAGAAAGAATTGGGATGAAACTAGATAGAAGACAACATAAGATTGTCTTTTAAAAATCTTGGGGATATGGTGATTTTTTTGCACCATAATTTTCTAGTTTCATCCCATCTATTTTTGGGTTGGAACCCGCCATTTTCAAACTCACTTATCATTCAATTAAACTCTATTTCTTTAACGTAACTTCAAAATTACTTTAAAAGAAGATATCTCTAACAACGTCCTTTTTTCGCTTGTCCTGGTGGGCAAAAGTCTCCGGGATGATTGTGATAAGGTGAATCTGGATCAATCACAATACTACCTTCCCGTGTATGAACTGCACAGGCTGATAATGACATTGTGAAAATTGCTGCTACACAGAGAAATAATGCTTTCATCATGTTCTCACTTTTTTATCCTTCTCCTTTGTACTATAGAAACATATTGATTATTTTTCGACCTGATTTTCGTTAAAAATATATTAAATAATCCTGATTAAAAGAAACTAATCTGATCTTAAAATTGTTCGAAAGCCAACGTGGGTTGCTGCTAAATCAAAGTCTTGCGGATAGCGACTACTGTTTCGATAACGTGAACAATAATTTTGAGCACAAAGAAAAGATCCACCCTTAATTACATATTGTGTACTGGTGATTTGTTGTTGTCTTAAAGCAGAATAATTTCCCATATGTTGGTCATGGGCGCCTTGATAAGGAGATGATGTCCACTCCCATACATTTCCAATCGTATCAAATAGTTTGAAATTGTTTGGCGCAAAACATCCCACGGGTGCCACATCTTTAAAGTGATCTTGATTTAGGTTTTGAAAAGGGAATTCACCTTGCCAGTAATTTGCTTGTGGATGTTGGTGTTCATCGGTAGGAGCTTGATGTAAGGGCGTATCAGTTTTTGAATTGGCTTTAGCTGCATATTCCCATTCTAGTTCTGTTGGTAAATCATGTCCGAGCCAGACTGCATAATGTTCAGCATCGTTTTTACTCACATAGCGCACAGGTTCATTTGGATTAGCTACAGCACCATTACTGCCATTTGGAGTTTTCCATGTATATCCTGATTTTAGCTGCCACCATTGCTGTGGGTGATGAGGATCTGGTGAAAAAACAGCAGCCTGCTTTTGTTTTTCGGCATCGGTGCTATAGCCTGTTGCTTTCACGAAGCTTGCAAATTGAGCAACCGTAACTTCAGTCTGATCAATCCAGAATCCTTTGACTTCCCGTTGTTTTTTTCCAAAATTCAGTTCATCGGGATAGGCTTTTTCAGAACCAAAATTAACATGCCCATCGGCAATTAAAACCATTCCAGCGTTAGGTTGTTTGAGCCAACCTTGAGGTAGTCCAGTGTAGTTTTTACACTTTTCAATAGAGCCTAAGTCAGCTAAAGAAGTTTGCTGCTGCAACGAGGGCGCTGATTCAGAAACTTGTGAAGATTGACTACAGCCCGCCATAAAAGACAGGCTGATTGTGGTAACTAAAAATGGTTTTAATCTCATTTGGCGTTATATTCCTGCACACCATTTTTCTCAGTATATTTTTGATAGACCGATAACAACTCTTGCACTTTTGCTGGGTAAAGCTGTGCAACATTGTGATTTTCTCCACGATCAGTGGCAATGTTATACAACTCCCAAGTTCCTGTGCCTAACTCAGGGCGCCCTTGAACTGCAATTTTCCATTCACCTTGTTTTGCATATTTACTGCCATGTAATTCATCGGCAAAACTAAAATTTGCAGGGCGAATGGTGGTGGTTTTATTTTCAAGTAAAGGCTTCCATGAAACCCCTGATGGCGTATTAATGGTACGACCATTGTATTGGCCTTGAGGTACTGGAATATGAGCATATTCTAATAGGGTTGGGAAAACATCGAGTACAGATGCAAAGCTATGATTGGTTTCTTCTGCTTTTTTCTGGTTCGGTAATTTCACAATAGCAGGGGCAGTCGTTGCACCTTCACCAGCTGTATCTTTCCATAAATGAAATGGTGCCGCGCTGACCTCGGCCCAACGTGGCCCAATATAGTGATACGAAGTAGGCGTGCCCACATTTGCTACAGAGTTATCAAAACCAGATTCACTACCATATCCGCCACGTACAAAACCTTCGGCACCGTTATCGGAAACAAAGAAAATTAAAGTGTTGTCATAAAGATTATTTTGTTTGAGGTATTGAATAATGCGCCCGACGTTAGCATCGAGGTTTTCTACCATGCCTGCGTAGATTTCCATTTTACGGGCTTCTAGTGCCTTTTGTTCGGCTGTTAACTCATCCCATTTTCCATATTTTTGTGGGGCATTTTGAGTCGCAATTGGTTCTGCTGCCTCAAAGTTTGCAGGGATAATTCCAAGCTGTTTTTGCTTAGCAATACGTGCGTTACGAATAGCATCGTAACCAACATCATAAACACCGCGATATTTTTCACGGTATTCAGCAGGTGCTTGAATTGGCCAGTGAGGCGCCGTATAGGCAGCATAAGCAAAGAACGGTTTGCCACTATTTTTGCCTGAGTCTAAGTAGCTCAGTAATTTATCGGTAAAATAATTTGTTGAGAAAAAGTCATCAGGCAAAGCTGAAACAGGAATAACTTGGCCATCTTCTGTATAAGTTGAATTTCGTTTAAACGCACTTGGTGCTTGTTTAAAGTGGTGATCTAGACCTTGTAATAAGGTAAACGAATGATCAAAACCTTTTGCGTGTGCATTCGTCTCAGGTGTTAGCCCTAAATGCCATTTACCGCTGATGTACGTGCGGTAACCATTATCTTTAAGTACTTGAGCGATGGATAGAGAGCGTTCATTTAAATATCCCTCGTAGCCTGGTTGCCCTTTCAAATGTTCTGGTGTGAGTTCAGCCATTGCCCCAATACCAGCTAAATGGTGATCAGTACCAGAAATGAGTTGAGAGCGTGTTGGAGAACAGGTCGGGGCAGTATGATAATCCGTTAAAAGGCGACCTTCTTGAGTCAAACTATCAATATTAGGGGTATGAATTTCACCACCAAAAGCCCCTAAATCTGAATAGCCTAAGTCATCAGCCATAATAAATAAGATATTCGGTTGCTTAGGCGTGCTTACGACATTTTCTTGATTATCGTTGTCATTACATCCAGCCAAAGATAAGCTAAATAAAGCAATGGAAAGGCTAGATAAAATTGCTTTGTACTTCATTGTATCATCTGATTTATTAAAAGAATTGGCACGAGTTTAATCAGATGGTTTTTGCAATCAAAACAAAGAAAAGATCAAAGATAATCAGAAAAAAGACTGAGAATTTATGGTGATAAACAAATGAGAAAAAAAGAAAAACCCACAAGGGGCCATTCTTTAATTTATTTTGTTTAGAAAGGAAGGCGAGTAAGTTGGTCTAAGAAATGCGGAATAACTTTTGGTTCAAGTAAAATTGTTACGATGACACCATAAGCTGCACCCCACAAATGCGCACTATGGTTGATATGACTATTGCCGCGTTTACCAGCCCAAATACTGTACGCTATATATAAAATTGCAAAAATAATAGCGGGTACAGGAATGAAAAATACAAAAATTAGCTTCCACGGCTGAAACAGAATATAAGCAAATAAAACCGCCGAAACAGCACCCGAAGCACCTAGGCTGGCCCAATTCGCATCATTTTTATGTTGTAGGTAGCTTGGTAAAATCGCGAAAATTAACCCGCCTAAATAGAACAACACAAAACCCATGTCATAAAAATATTGGCGATAAAAACTTTCAATAATACTGCCAAAGAAGAACAGGGTAATCATGTTGAAAAGTAGATGAGTTCCATCGGCATGGATAAAGCCATGAGTAATGAAGCGATCAATTTGTCCACGTTGCATTGCAGGTGGCCAAAAAATCAGCCGGTTCATCATGTTTTGGTTGCTAAAAGCAATTAAAGAGATAATGACCGTAATAATAATAAGAGTAACTGTATGGTTAAATGGCAAATGCAACATAAGAAATATTTAAAAAATGATCAATACTGGCTCAATAATGCCATTAAAAACTTAAGTTGAAACCCTGTTGTGTATAAATCCGACAAATTTAGTTGATTTTTTTTAAATCCACCTCATCTTCGGTTAATATAAAGGCATCAGCTTGAGGAATATTGTTATGTCGACTGAGAACACCAACACTACTGTTGCAGAAGAAATTCCAAACCTTTTGATTACACCATCTGCACAAGAGTATTTGCACGATTTATTAACAAAGCAAAATACTCCGGGAATTGGCGTTCGAGTTTTTGTTGAACATCCAGGTACGCCACGTGCAGAATGTTGCATGGCATATAGTGCGCCAGAAGAAGTGATCCCAACGGATTATAAACAGGACTATCCTGATTTTCCTGCCTATATTGATGCACCATCTATTCCTTATCTTTTAGATGCTGTAATTGATTACAACAAAGACCGTTTTGGTGGTCAGCTTACTTTCCGTGCACCAAATTCTAAGGTTCCACGTGTTGGTCCAGATGCATCGATTGAAGAGCGTATTACTTACATTCTTCAAGCAGAAATTAACCCAGGTCTTGCAGGGCATGGCGGAAATTGTAGCTTGGTAGAAGTACAAGATGATGCAGAACATGGTTTAACAGCTGTATTGAAATTTGGTGGTGGTTGCCAAGGCTGTTCTGCAATTGACGTGACCTTGAAACAGGGCGTTGAAACTACTTTAAAAGAGCAGATTCCTGAGCTTCATCGTGTGGTTGACCAAACTGACCATACGCAAGCTGAAGGTGCTTATTTCAAATAATCAAATTATTTGAAAAGTGACATAAAAAAGCCTCGCAATGAGGTTTTTTTATTATTCAATATAAATAATGATAATTATTATCAATATCATTTGTAATTTTATTTAGATTTGTTACAATGCCGAACTTAAAATGAGAGATGTTTAATAAATCAATATATTGGGAATACTTATGTCGAAGCGTATTATCCAGTCAGTGCTTTCTGTTTCAGTACTGGCAAGTATGATGTCTATGGCTTATGCTGCACAAAATGAGCAAGAACAAGCTGAACAAGCATTAGAAAAGCCTGCTGAACCTGTGAAATTGGAAACAATTTTCGTAACAGCTGAAGAGCAAGTGAAGCAATCGCTCGGTGTATCGGTTATTACCAAAGATGATTTAGAAAAACTACCAGTCCGTAATGATATTTCTGATTATGTGCGTCGTATGCCGGGTGTCAATTTAACAGGCAATAGCGCAACGGGGCAGCGCGGTAATAATCGACAAATTGATATTCGTGGAATGGGTCCAGAAAATACGCTTATCTTAGTGGATGGAAAACCGATTAACTCTCGTAATTCAGTTCGTTATGGCTGGAAAGGAGAGCGTGATACACGAGGTGACTCAAACTGGGTCCCAGCAGAAGCAATCGAATCAATTGAAGTTTTACGTGGACCAGCCGCAGCTCGATATGGTTCGGGTGCAGCAGGTGGTGTAGTCAACATCATTACTAAAAAAGTGACGAATGAAACCCATGGCTCAGTAGAGTTTTATACTTCACAACCTGAAGACTCAAAAGAAGGTTCATCAAATCGTGTTGGTTTTAACGTAAGTGGGCCACTGATCAAAGATGTTTTATCATATCGTTTATATGGTAATTACAATAAAACAGAAGCTGACGATGTCGATATTAATAAATCAATAGGCAGTAACGCAGCTGGCCGTGAAGGCGTTAAAAATAAAGATATTTCAGGACGTTTAGCTTGGCAAGCAACAGACCAACAAACGGTCTTGCTCGATGTCTCTTCTAGCAAACAAGGTAATATTTATTCTGGTGATTCTCAGTTAAATGCAAATGCTGAAGCCGATGCGATTCTTTCGGAACTTATTGGTAAAGAAACCAACACAATGTACCGCGATAGCTATGCGTTAACGCACGAAGGGGATTGGTCTTGGGGTAAGAGTAAGTTAGTTGCTCAATATGATAAAACTCACAACAAACGTCTTCCTGAAGGTCTTGGCGGCAGCACAGAAGGAAAAATTAATAATCTGGATGACAAAGCCACTTCACGCTTAGAGACTCTTCGTTTAAATGGTGAAGCCAATATTCCTTTTGAATATTATGTACCACACGTATTAACACTCGGTACTGAATGGGTTGAAGACAGATTTAAAGATAATATTTCGACAAATGAGGGCACAGACAGCAGCAGTTCAGGTTATGGCGATCAATTAGCCAAAGGCAATCGCAGTAAAATGGAATCACGTATTGCTTCTGCATATATCGAAGATAACTTAAAACTTACAGATAGCACCGATGCCGTGTTAGGTTTGCGTTTCGATGACCATAGCAAATCTGGTTCTAATTGGAGCCCAAGCTTAAACGTTACTCAACGGCTCAATGATTATTTCACTTTAAAAGGTGGGGTAGCAAAAGCTTATAAAGCACCAAACATGTATCAAAATGCTGAAGGATACTTACTCAGTACGAACGGCAATGGTTGCCCAGCCAATATTGATTCGCGTTGCTTGTTGCAAGGTAATGGTGATTTAAAACCAGAAACTTCGGTAAACAAAGAGTTAGGCATTCAGTTCCAAAAAGATATTGTCAACGCGAGCTTAACGTGGTTCCGTAATGACTATAAAGATAAGATTGTGGCTGGTACAAATGTTGTTGGAACAGTTGATGGTTCAAGTACCAACGCAAATACAGGCGCTGTGACCAATACCAAGTGGAATATCTTACGTTGGGAAAATACACCTAAAGCATTAATTCAAGGTTTTGAAGGAAGTTTGGGGTTAGACTTTGGTGACATTCGTTGGACTAATAACTTTACTTACATGATGGACTCTAAAGATAAGCAAACGGGTAACCCATTATCTTTAGTTCCAAACTATACGATTAACTCAATTTTTGATTATGACATTACAGATCAGTTAGATGTGAATTTTGTCTTCACTCAATATGGCCGTCAAAAGTCGCGTCAATTTGCTGAAAATAGAATCGAATCTGGCATTGGTTCAGGTGGAACAAATTCTGCAATTAAGCCAAGTACTGTAAAAAGCTATAGCACCGCTGGAATTAATATGGGTTATAAAATTTCAGACAATATTAGTACGCGTGTTGGCGTAAGTAACTTGTTTGATAAACAAATTTTAAGAGACAGTAATTCGATCAGTCAAACCTACAATGAGCCAGGTCGAGCTTATTACGCTTCTTTAAAATATTCTTTCTAATCAAGACAAATAACAAAGGCGCTTTAAGCGCCTTTGTTATTTAAAATATCTAATGCTTTTTCAGAATAATAAAATTTCTCTAGGTAAACACGGGCACGACGTCTTAAATGCCCTGTTGTAACTAATTGCTGTAATACAGGCACAAGCAACTGAGTCAGTTCATGTTGAATTAAACTTTCATTAATATTGAGATCGCGCAGTAGCAAATCAAAATTACGTTCCTGATTGCGAACATACCACGTGTAAATACCATCATGGACTTGTTGTTTCAGGTAATCAGTTTGACGAATGTGATCCCAAATCTCGTGTCCTAAAACTACAGTTTTTGATAAATCTTGAACTTCTACATAGTTTTTCAAAACAGAAAGCGGCATAGATTTAACTTTATGCCAAACATTTGCCTGAAAATGGTAGAGCTTATCATTGTCAAAATGTTGGTTTAAAACGCGCTCACTCATTTGGCTGAGTTTTAAAATATTCTTTTGCAAATAATGATTAATCGTGTCGTCTAGATTTGAATCAGTGACTGTTTCTAGAACAGATTTTCCCATTTTCATAAAACGGCCTACACTTGGCACACGCTTTGACATAGATTCATCTAAGTAATCATGCATTGTTTGTTGAATCAGTTGAGTCAAGAGTGCTGAAAATGCAGGATTATTCACAATCGTTTTAATGATTTTTTTACGATGCTCTTCTTTACTTGCAACGTATTGCGCTATCCCATCAATTGTTAAAACAGGAATAACATCTTCAATTGTTGTATTTTCATTAGCTGGATGAATCAGTGCAAAGCGAATATGTTCTGCAATTTGTTCAAGCAGAAAATCAGAAGCAGGAGTTTCTAAAATCTGCTTTTGAATGAGCTGCTGGATTTGTTCAAAGGTCCAGAGGTGTTGTAGTTGCCGACTACCCAACCAATGATAAAATTGCTCAAATTCTTGTTTGATAACATGAGGCTGAGCAAATTCCTCATCTAAAAAATCAACATGAGCTTCAATGAGTTTTTCTATAAGCGGTTGGGTAGACATAAGGTCTCACAAGTCCGAAGTTTTATTTAAGGTGTAGTCGTTTTTGAAGACTGATTTGTTTCTACTTTAAGTAAAAACGGTACATATTGTTGAATAACCAGTTGCTCGGCTTCCAATATTGGCATATGGCCGACATTCTCTAAAATAACCGGAGGCTGGGCATTCTTTAAAAGTCTTTTTAGTTCACTTGCTACTTCTACGTTAATAATCTTATCTTGCTTGCCCCATAAAATCAGTGTTGGTGCATCGATTGTCTTGGTAAGAACTGCAAATGAATCTGGCGTGTAGACTTTATTGAGTGCAATCAGTTGATCAACCAGTTTTTGTGTTTGAGGCGCCTGATTAATCATGAGCTTTTCTTGAGCTTGAAGGAACTCTTTAGGAATAAATGGAGGATTAAACATGGTTTGCTTTAACAAATAGTTAAAGTCACCTTTTTTAGATACTAAAAGTTGTTTTAAGTAGGCTGGATCTTTTAAATAAATTGTATTTGCAGAACGGAAAATACCGCCGCTATCAACCAAGAATAGGCTTTTGGTTTCAAATGGATATTGTCCAGCATAGAGTAGGGCAATCGAACCACCAAGTGAGTGGCCAGCAATATGAATTGGACCTTTTAAATTTGCAGCTTCAACAAATCGACGTAATTTTTCAGCAAGATTTGGGACAGAATAATCAAAGTCTTGAGAAACGATTGTTTCACCACTACCTGGTAAGTCTGGAATAATGACGTGGTAATTTGCTGTGAGATAACGCGCAACTCGGTTCCAGTTATCACGACTCCCTCCTAATCCATGAATAAGGAGCAACGTCGGTTTAGCCGTAGAACCACCTTCACTATATGACCATGTAACCTCGCCAACTTTTAAACTTTTACTTTGTAAACCTGCCCAACTGCGCTCTTGCTGTAAAATATTCTGAAAGTTTATATCTATCGTATCAGCTGCTTGCGTCTGAAAAACACCTGTTATTGTTGTAAGGCTACAAGCCAAGGCAAGTGCCATAGCTGTTTTCTTTAGGGTCGTTTTGGTTGATACAAACAGCGTCGTCATAAGATTTCATCCTTGAGGCATAAGCGAGTTTGAAAATTATTGAAAAACTTTGCCAATGAGTCATTTGCCAAATGATCAAAAGGAGAAAAATTATAGTCAATCCGAGAACCAAAGTATGTCTATTTTTTCACTAAACAGTACGAAATGTGCAGTAAATTCCCCATTCAAATAGAGTAAGTATTTTTTAAATTTTTCATGGAAAAGGATTTAATTTTTTGTCAGTGACATTCAAATTTTGACACATTAAAATGATTTCCAACCTTGAAAGAACAATGGAAATATAAAATGCCTACTGCGCAAGAAGTTTTAGATCGTCTGAAAGCTGGTAATCAACGATTTGTAAATGGAAATACTTCCCTTGCAAAAACCTTATCTCATCATGAACGCGCTGAAATGGCAAAGGATCAAAATCCGTTTGCGATTGTATTAGGTTGTTCAGACTCACGTGTTCCAGCAGAAATGGTATTTGACCAAGGTCTTGGTGACTTATTCGTAATTCGTGTTGCTGGTAACGTTGTTGCTCCTTCACAAGTAGGTAGTGTTGAATTCGCGGCAGAGCGTTATGACTGCCCAGTTGTTGTTGTATTAGGACATAGTCATTGTGGCGCGATTCAGGCGACCATTGATACATTAATGAACCCTGATCAGCCACCATCATCTAACTTAATGTCGATTGTGAACCGTGTTCGCCCATCAGTTGAAATTTTAATGCAAACTGATTTAAAAAATGATTTGAAGAAACTTTCATGTCATGCGGTACGTTCAAACGTTTTTGCTTCGGTAAATCAATTACGTCACGGTTCAAGTGTGCTTGAAAGCTTGATTGCACAAGGTAAATTAATTGTTGTTGGCGCTGAATATTCGCTAGAAACTGGTGAAGTTACTTTTTTTGATTTCTAATCATATTAGCAATAATACTTAAAACTAAAAGGTGCCTACAGGGCACCTTTTATATATGGATAAGCCAAATTAAGTAATTCTGACTGTGCTTGAGCATTGGGGTGAATCAAGTCATTTTGCATAAGCTGTTTTTGACCTGCGACTCCATCAAGAAAAAATGGTAGTAATTTCACCTGATATTTTTGGCTGACAACTTTATAGTTATTTTCAAAAGCTTTGCTATATGCAGCCCCATAATTTGGCGGAATTTTCATGCCAAAAAGAATAACTTTGGCTCTTTGTTTCTGGCTTAATTGAATGAGCTGGTCCAGATTTTTTTGAATCATTTGAGGTGGTTGCCCACGTAAGCCATCATTTCCGCCTAATTCAATCACGACCACATTTGGTTTATAAGTCTGTAATAACTTAGGTAATCGGGCTAAAGCGCCGCTGGTTGTTTCTCCACTAACACTTGCATTGACCACTTTATGTTGTTTGGGATACTGTTGGTCTAAGCGTTTTTGCAGTAATTGTACCCAACCTTGTTTGGGATCAATTCCGTAACCGGCACTGATACTATCTCCTAAAATTAAAATAGTTTTTGCCGATACAAGCATAGGCAGCATACTTAATGAGATGAGCATGATGCTTTTAGAACCAATCAAAAAAGATTTAGACATTTGTACTTCGACCCTGATTCTGAATAAATAGGACTTTTTACATCATGCCACAACCCATCATTGCTGCCCATCAAGTTACACAAACTATTCAGATTAACCAAAATCAGTTTACGATTTTAAAAGATATCGATTTAGAGATTTTTGAAGGGGAGCAGGTGGCGATTACTGGGCGTTCTGGCTCAGGTAAATCAACATTATTGGGAATTTTGGCGACTTTAGATCAACCATCTGAAGGTGAAGTTTGGTTGTGTGGTCAAGCTGTTCATCAGTTAACAGAGGAACAACGTGCCCAAATTAGAATGCAGCATATTGGTTTCGTATTTCAGTCGTTCCAACTTTTACCTCAGTTGAGTGCGCTTGAAAACGTAATGTTGCCTTTACGGTTACGTAAAGATTTTGATTATAAAACCGCAGAGAAAAAAGCTTTAGATTGGTTGCATCGAGTAGGTCTTAGTCGTCAGGTTGAACAAACGCCTAAAGTCTTATCTGGAGGGGAGCAACAACGTGTGGCGATTGCACGAGCTCTTATTGCAGAACCACAAATTATTTTTGCGGATGAACCGACCGGAAACCTAGATGGTCAGACAGCACAAGAAATTGAAAGTTTGCTCTTTGATTTAAATCGAGAGTTAGGTACGACTCTGATTTTAGTGACCCATGATCGTAATTTAGCAACCCTTTGTCAGCGTCATGTTGAGTTAGATGACGGCCGACTAAAGATAGTACAGGGTGGTTAAATTATGCGTAATCTTCTAAAGCCGCTCTTCCTACAAAGTTTTCGTACGGGTGGATTATATCTGCTGATTATTGCTCTATCGCTTGCGATTAGTGCAACCACAGCCCTGAAATTTAGTAATGACCAAGTGAAAAATGCTGTCAGTTTGCAAGCTTCGCAAATGTTGGGTGCTGATTTAGTTCTGTCGAATAATGAACCTATCGAACAGTCGTGGAAAAAAAGCGCAGAGCAGTTGGGTCTGAAACAAACCAATGTGACCATGTTTAGTTCGATGGCGCATACCCAAGATCAGTTTGTCATGGTCAATGTAAAAGCGATAGAACCTGCATTTCCACTAAGAGGACAGCTTGAAATTGCGCCAAAAACTCAAGCGATTCAATCTGGTGAAGTCTGGCTAAGTCAAAGGGCTGCCGATTTACTAAAAGTAAAAAGGGGAGATACTGTTTCTATTGCTGATGGTACCTTTCGTTTTAGTGGCGTGATTGTGCGTGATTCAAATCAGGAACTCGGTTTTTCAGGTTTTTCTCCAACGGTTATTATTCATCAGGCCGATATTGCTAAAACTCATGCAATTCAAACAGGGAGCAGAATTGACTATCGTTTATTAATGGCTGGTAGCCTTGAACAAGTTCAGAACTTTAGTAAGCAATTTAAGCAACAGCATCAACCTTCTAAAGAAGCAGATGAAACGGCGGGTCTACGTTTGCGTGATGCAAATGAATCAAATAGTCGGTTATTACGCCCGCTTGAAAACCTAGATACCTTTTTGCAACTGGCCAATATTTTAACGATTTTATTGTGCGGTATTGCGATTGCTTTAACGAGTCAAAGATATGTTCAGCAAAACCAAGATCACATTGCGCTTCTCAGATGTCTAGGCGCCAGTAAGTTCCAAATTTTATGGGCCTATATTGGATTGCTTTGTATTGTTAGTGCGATTTCAATTGTGATGGGCAGTCTATTAGGCTTAGTCATGGGATATGGCCTGCTGCAACTTATGCTGCAATTGATTCCTCAATTAGAGTTAAGTTTTTCGGTTATTCCTCTTTTAGTCGGACCTTTACCAATTGCTATTTTTACGAGTGTGATTGTGCTGCTTGGTTTTATTTTGCCAAGTATTTGGGAGCTTTTAAATACACCTCCAATTCGGGTGATTCGGGAAGAAGCCAAATCTCGAAAATCATTATTCTTTATGTTTTTTGCTGGCATTAGCAGCCTGATTGTTTTTAGTTTGGTGTTGAGTGAAAACTTGATGCTCAGCATTATGATTTTGGCTGCGATTATCGTTCTTTGTATTTTGCTGTATACCGTTGTTTGGCTCTTGCTTCGTAGTTTAAAAAAGATGAAAAATCGTTTGTCTTTTTATATTCGGTCGCCCTCGCAAAGTGCCTTACAAATTACTGCACTGGCTTTAGGCTTAAGCCTCATTACGGTACTCAGTGTATTAAGAACGGATTTATTACAACGATGGCAGCAACAGCTTCCGGAAGGGACTCCTAATCAATTTGTATATGGTTTACCTCCATTCGATTTAAAACCTTTTGAGCAACAATTAAAGTTACATGGTTGGCAAAGTACGCCGTTATATCCAAACATCCGAGGCCGACTGGTAGCAAAGAATGATGTGCCTTTTTCAGAAGAAGCCATAAAACAAAATAACTCTTTGCGCCGTGAGTTAAATCTGACGCAATCAAATGAATTGCCGAATGACAATGCCATTACAAAAGGACAAACCCAGTTTAATGGCGTGGGGCAAGTTTCAGTCGAAAGTAAAACTGCCGAAAGTTTGGGAATCCAAATTGGAGACACACTTACCTTTAGCCTGCCAGAAGGCACATTACAAGCCAAAGTTGTCAATTTTCGGAGCGTGGAGTGGGAGAGTTTTAGCCCTAATTTTTTCTTTATTTTTTCCCCTAAAACCTTAGACGAAAATGCTGGAAGTTACTTGGGTAGTTTTTATGTACCTAAGCAAGACCAACCAAAAATGATCAATATTATTCAGCAATTTTCAAATACAGTTTTTATTGATGTGGATCGAATCTTGGATGAAGTAAAACGCTTAATGAATGTTTTGGTCAAAATTGTGACTGTATTAGCTGCCTTAGTCGGATTTTCTGGTGTATTAGTGCTGATTGCTTGTTTAAATCTATTAATGGATGAAAGGCGCCGTGAAGTTGCTTTACTACGCTCATTTGGTTTATCTAAAAATAAAATGAAGCAGATGCTCAGTTTTGAAATTGGTTTTTTAGGATTGTTAGCAGGCATAGTAGCCTGCTGTTTTGCAGAAGTGATTAGTGCGATTGCTAGTTATAAAATGAATATGGCAATACAGTGGCATTTTGAAATATGGCTGATTTTACCCCTTGGCATGATGCTGGTTTGCGCGCTGATTGGTCGTTATCGACTTGGTTATCTTTGCAACTTACCGCCTTTACAAAGCTTAAGGGAATTAAACCAGCTGTAGCTTAAGGAATAATTCCGGGGTTTTGGATGATGATTTCATGCCATAGTGGAAGTAAAGGTGAGTTGAGTTGTACACAGTACATATAAAAACCACCTGTAATTACAACTGCTCCGAATAAGCCTAAAATTCTGAGCGTATTTTTAAATTTACTGACGTAGCTTAAGTACCACATCAGTGCAAGGAATGCTCCAATAACCATGCCGCCAATATGTGCGGCATTATTAATGCCCGCTGCGACAAAACCAAAAATAAGGTTGATTGCCATAATCATTAATAATGCTTTTTTATCGAGTATGTAGGCTTGATGCGGAAGTGGGGGAAATAAAGAAAGTACTGTTAACGCAGCACCTAATCCCATCACAGCACCAGATGCGCCTGCACTGACATGGGGAAGTAAGCTCTGGTCAAAATGTTGCAGCAATTCATGTCCATTTTGAATAGTCATATAGCTACTGAGCAGACTACCGAATAAGCCAGCAAGTAAATACATCCCAATAAAATAGAAGCGACCAAATAGTGACTCGGCAACATTACCGAAAATATATAAGGCCCACATGTTGAGCATGAGATGGACTAAACCAAAATGAAAAAACATGCTGGTAAATAGACGTTCAGGCTGCCCAGAAAAAGTAAGTGGTGTAAAATCAGCTCCCCAATGAATAGCATCTTTCATGGCGGGGTCACTAATATCGACGCCAGATAGAATTTGCCAGGCAAACAAACCTACGTTAATTGCGATGAGCAGGGCGGTCAGCCACCAAGTTTGTACATTGAGTTTACGATTAATGTGCGGAGGCTGATATTGAGTCATGCTATGCTTTTGTTATATATGAACATGCTTTACAGCTTAACATGAAAAAAGTTGAATACAGGAGATCAGGACGAACATGAAAGCTTTTATTGTTCGCGTGTTGTTAATTTTTATTGGGGCGATTCTCCTTATTCAACTTTGGATTTTTTCGAGTTTGGTCTGGTGGCGGACACATGAAGTGGATACGACCATGTTCATGCGAATTGATTATTGGTCTGATACATCAGAGCCAATTGTCCATCAGTGGCTTGACTATGATGATATTAGCGACAATTTCAAACATGCGATTTTAGCGGGCGAAGACGCAAAATTTATCCATCATCATGGTTTTGACTGGCAAGGTATCCGTTTTGCCCTTGAGCGAAATAATGAAGAGGGTGAAGTGGTTGCGGGTGGTTCTACGGTGTCTCAACAGCTTGCGAAGAACTTGTTTTTATACAATAAGCGTTCATTTATTCGTAAAGGCCAAGAAACAGTCGCGACTTGGATGATGGAACGGATGTGGTCAAAACGCCGAATTCTTGAGGTATATATGAACTCGGTTGAATTTGGCAAAAATCTGTATGGTGTTGAAGCAGCCGCTCATCATTATTATGGTAAAAGTGCTAAAAGCTTAACGCGTGAACAAGCTGCTTTCTTAGCCGCATTATTGCCTGATCCAAAATATTATCAAGATCACCGCAACGATCATAAACTACAATATAGAAAACGCGTTATTTTACGTTATATGAATAGCACCCAGATTCCTGAATAATGCTGTTTTAAAGATGTGTTAATTTTTTAGTTTTTACCAAATTGTCATATTTTTGCAGCATACTGGTTTATAGAGATTTTGGCTGGATAGAGAATAGAGTTAGACATGAATACAGCGATTACAGCAACGACCCCAATAGAATATAGTTATAATGACCGTTATATAAATCGTGAATTGTCTATTCTTGACTTCCATTTGCGTGTATTGGAACAAGCGGTAGACCCTTTACATCCATTGCTTGAGCGAATGAATTTCTTGCTCATTTTTTCACGTAATCTCGATGAGTTCTTTGAAATTCGTGTTGCGGGAGTGATGGAGCAATTCTCTCTAGGCAATGAAAGCCGTAGCCCTGATGGTCTTACGCCAAGACAAGTTTTACAAAAAATATCTGAAACAGCTCATGCTGCGATTGAGCGTCAATATCGTATTTTAAATGAGCAAATCTTACCTAAACTACGTGAAGAAGATATTTGTTTCTTACGTCGTGGTGAGTTAACTCCAGCTCAGTCTGCTTGGGTAAAAAAATATTTTCAGGAACAAGTTGCACCTGTATTAACTCCAATTAGCTTAGATCCAGCACATCCATTTCCTCGACTTGTTAATAAAAGCTTGAACTTCATTATTACGCTTGAAGGTAAAGATGCTTTTGGTCGTCAAATTGATTTAGCTGTTGTGCCTGCACCACGTTCATTACCTCGCGTTGTACGCCTACCAGACGAATTAACAGGTGGTAAAGAACATCACGTGATGTTGTCGGCAATTATCCATGAACATGTGTCTGATTTATTCCCAGGAATGACAGCAACTGGATGTTACCAATTCCGTGTGACACGTAATGCGGACTTGGCATTGAACGAAGATGTTGAAGACTTAGCTAAAGCATTAAAAGGTGAATTAAGTTCTCGACGTTTTGGTCGTGCGGTTCGCTTAGAAGTGACTCATAACTGTCCACAACATATTTATGAGTACTTACTTGAAGAGTTCGATTTAACTGATGAGCAATTATATAAAGTTGATGGTCCAGTAAACTTAGCTCGTCTGGTTTCAAATTTTAAACGTCCCCATTTACGTTATGACTCGCATACGCCAGTTGTGCCTAAAGTATTTAAAAAGACCGAGAGTATTTTCTCGGCAATGCAGAAACAAGATATTTTACTGCATCATCCGTTTGAATCTTTTGCACCAGTTATTCAATTGCTACGTGAATCTGCGCGTGATCCACAAGTATTAGCAATTAAGCAGACGTTATATCGTAGTGGCGCTGATTCTGAAATTGTGCAAATTTTGGCAGAAGCGGCGCGTAACGGAAAAGAAGTTATTGCCGTTATTGAATTACGTGCTCGCTTTGATGAAGAATCAAATATTGAGGTAGCAAACGTTTTACAAGAGGCTGGTGCGGTCGTTGTTTACGGTATCGTAGGTTATAAAACCCATGCCAAAATGATTATGGTTGTGCGCCGTGAAAATAATAAATTGGTACGTTACGTTCATTTAGGGACGGGTAACTACCATGCGACGAATGCCCGAATTTATACGGATTATGGTCTCATGACCACAGATAAAGATCTGTGTGAAGATGTACATCGTATATTCCAAGAATTGACCGGTATGGGCAAAATGGCGAAATTGAAAAAGCTATTACATGCACCATTTACCTTACATGCTCAGCTCATTAACTTTATTGATGAAGAAATTGCCAATGCTAAAGCAGGGCGCAAAGCTCAGATCATTGTTAAAGTAAATGCGTTAACCGAAGTCCAGTTAATCAATAAATTATATGAAGCTTCTCAGGCAGGTGTTCAGATTGACCTGATTATTCGTTCGATTTGCTGTTTACGTCCGGGTTTACCGAACCTGTCGGAGAATATTCGGGTGCGTTCAATTGTAGGACGCTTCCTTGAGCATACTCGCGTTTATTACTTCAGTAATAATGGTGATGCACGTATTTACTGTTCAAGTGCAGACTGGATGGACCGTAACTTATTTAATCGTGTTGAAGCATGTTTCCCTGTCGAAGACCCTGCGTTGAAAAAACGTATTTATCAACAAGGTTTGGTGAACTACTTACAAGATAATCAACAGGCATGGTTGCTACAAGGTGATGGTACTTGGATTCGTGCTGAGCCAGCAGAGGGTGAAAAATTGCATAATGCTCAAAGAGCGTTATTGGAAATCATTAAATAATCAACTTTCAAGAATAAATAAAAGCCGACATTTTGTCGGCTTTTTTAATTGACTGAAATTCAAAGTAATTTAGTTAGTTTTTCTAAATGGTTGCTGGATAAACGACAATAATTTGAAGCACTGCAATATGTTTTGAAAATATGTGATTTTTTACATAAAACATTGAATTATAAAAATATACAAATCACGAGAAATCTACTTTAATACGCCGCATTAAATATACTTAACTTTGGTAAATGAATAAGATGCAATGCTTTATTAGAAGTTTACTTATTAAAATACTTTTGGGGATAATACCAGTGACCGCCTATGCAGATCAGAAGTGTTATGGAGATATCATCGTATTTCAAAGATTTGATGATCAAGCGATATATCCTTATTTTGTAAACTCATCTAATGAAAAAGCTAACAAAAGTGGAGAGAAAAATAAAAAAATAATCATCCAAAAAAGAAAACCAAAACAAGATGAGTTTTTAGCTCAAAAGAAAATTGAAGATATCCACACCAAGAAAGTAGAAGAAAAGAAAAATTTTGATAGTAAAAAGCAACTTGATGCAGCTGTCGCTAAAGAAATTTTAGAAAATGGTGAAAAGAAATGGATGGTACAAGTGGCGCTAGCTGCTAATCAAAATAAGGCAAGTACGGTTCAGTCGCAGTTAGAAGCAAAAGGGTACAAGGTTGTAACGAGTGTAACGACTAAAGGAATACGAGTTATGGTAGACCCTGCCAATGACTATGCCATTGCACAAATTATTAGAGAAAAAATTATTGCTGACAATAGTTTGAATATGCCATCTGCTTGGGTGTTTAAGTGGGCATCTTTAACGCCGCAATAAAATAAAAAGGAGTCCGAAGACTCCTTTTTTTATTCATGTATTCTTGTCGTGATTTTCTGCATAATTTGTAGTAACACATCGAACTCACTTTGCAATGGTGTACTTTTACGCGTCACTAGCGCTAAGGTACGGCTCGGTGCATCTTCAATTGGTTTTGCAGTAATCTGATCATTAAACTTGATCATACTATTTTCAATTGCAATTTCTGGTAAAAGCGTAAAGCCTAAATCAGAAGAAACCATTTCAACTAACGTTGGTAAAGAACTTGCTTTTAAACGGTTGTCGTTTTTACGCTCACCGATAGGGCATGCACTTAAAACGTGGTCACGTAAGCAGTGGCCTTCTTCAAGCAAAATTAATCTGGATAAATCAAGATCATCTAGAGAGTTTGCTTGAAGAGCATTCGTATCTTGTTTACTACATACAAGGTACAAATTCTCTTTCGAAATTTCAGCGACTTTTAGACCTCGAGTGTCAAACGGTAGAGCAAGAACAATCATGTCTAGATTTCCGTGTTCCAAACGCTCTACAATTTTTTCACTTTGTGCTTCATGCAAATGCAGCTGAATTTTAGGTAGCTGTTGATGCACTTCATTAAGTAAGCGTGTCAGGATAAAAGGTGCAATGGTTGGAATAACACCCAAATGCAAATCACCCGTTAACGGCTCACTCATTTCACGGCTCAAACGCATTAAATCTTGAGCATCTGCTAGTAGTACACGGGCACGAGCAACGACTTGTTCACCTAAAGGTGTTAAACGCACATTCTGACGATCACGTTCTACCAGAACGCCACCTAATAAACGTTCAAGCTCCATGATGCCGCCTGATAACGTCGATTGAGTGACAAAAGAGCGGCGTGCTGCTTCAGTAAAATGCAAAGTTTCCGACAACGTAACTAAATATGATAGCTGTCTTAGTGAGGGTAATGCAGCCATAGTGTCCTAGTCTGATGATTTAAAATGATGCGCAAATAAACCGCTAAGCTGTGGAATAAAATGTGCAGGGATATCATGCCCCATTCCATCAATTAATTCAAACTTAGCACCGGAAATTGCTTTTGCTACAGCCTTACCGTGGCTAGGTGGAAGTAAGCGATCGCGAGAGCCATGTAAGACTAATGCGGGTTGCTTAATTTCACGGTCCAGTTGAAGTAAGGAGCCTGTACATAATATTGCTAAAAACTGCTGAAGTACACCAGCAGGATAGTAGCTACGTTGATAAAGCTTACGCGCAGTTTGTATTGCTTCAATCTGGTTGATATAACCAGGTGAACCAATCAATTGAAATAGTTTTAAACTGTGGTTAACAATACCTTCTTCGTCACGCGTTTCGGGTTTACCAATTAAACTCAAAAGTTGTTTCGGAAAAGGCGGTGGTAAAAAAGGCTGGTTATTGCTTGTAAACATAAGCCCTAACTTCTCAACCTTTTCTGGATATTTTGCTGCAAGAATTTGAGCAATCATCCCACCCATTGATGCACCAATCACATGTGCTTTGCTTACGCCTAAACGATCAATAAGCATAGACACATCGTCTGCCATATCATGCAGAGTATAAGGTGCACCCTGATTAGTTAGCCCTAGTGCAAAGCGGCTCATCAATTTGACAGTATTTAAGCGTTTACCTTCATGACGTACTTTTGAAGAAAGGCCAATATCACGGTTATCAAAACGAATAACACGAAATCCTTGATCAATCAGCGATTTACAGAAGAAATCTGGCCAAAAAAGCATTTGGGCACCAAGACCCATAATCAGCAAAATGGTTGGATGTTCTGGTTTTCCACCAACTTCTACATGTAATTCAATTCCATTGCCTAAGTTGACTTTGGTTTCTTGCATGAAAGATGTGTACGGTGAAATGTTAAACTGTAAGGCGCTATTCATGTTATTCATTCCTTAAAGGAATACTCTCTAACTGAGTATTCCTGATACAAACCTTATGCTTGGGCTGGAATAAGATCTGGAACAAGCTTTGTTAAAGCTAAGCGTTGTTTACCTGCGGTTGCACCTAACAATACAAAACCACGCAATGTTCCTTCATTGTCAATTGCTTTGGCAAGCATCCCATCGTCGAATTCTTCTGTTTCCCAGTTCACTTCTACATCAACTGGAGCAGGCAAAACTGTGAGTGGAGCTGCTGGCGTTTTTACTGCAACTGGCATAGCAGGGTAGTGCACAGCAGTTTGTTGTCCACTAAGTGTTTTTGCGAGGGCGCGAGCCTGTTGCATAATCGGCATTACATATGGAAGTAAAGTACCGTTTACCTCTGCGCAATCCCCAATTGCATAAATGTCTGCTTGGTTGGTTTCAAGTAAACCATTGGTAATAATTCCACGGCTTGTTTGAATATCCGCACTTTTAGCAAGTGAAATATTTGGCTGTAAACCAATTGCAGAAAGAACAAGGTCCGCAACCAATGTTTGTCCATTTGCGAGTGTTATCGCATAGTCTTCGCCATTATTAATTTTGCTTACTTTTTCAACCGTGGTTCCAAGTGCAAATTTTACTCCAGCTTCCTCAAGATTTTGCTGGAAAGCAGAAGCAATATGTTCTGGAAGTAAACGACCTAATGGTTGCGGAGCCAAATCAATCACAGTGGTGTCATATTCACTATGCAGTAAGTCATTGGCAAATTCACAACCAATTAAACCTGCACCCAAAATAACAACACGTTTGTCTTTGCGCTGAGCTAGATTTTCACGGAAAGCGCGGTAGTCAATCAATGAGTTCACGACATGAATGTCATCGCTACCATCACCTGCAATTGCAAGGCGAATTGGGTTAGCACCCACAGCTAAAATCAGTTTTGAGTAGGGTTGCTTCGACGTTACACCATCTTTTTCTAAAACAAGCTCATGGTCTTCAGTTAAAATCTCTTTTACAAAAGTAAAAGGCTCAATACGCATATTGAGTTGAGTACCCATTTTAGCAGCATCACCTAATGGAATCTGCTCTGGTGCTTTTTTACCTGCAAATGCATTTGATAATGTTGGCTTTGCATAGTTCACTGCATCATCCGCACAAATCATCACAAGTTCTTGCTCTGGGCTAAGCTTACGGAACTCACGTGCTAAGGTATAACCCGCCATGCCTGATCCGATAATGACGATAGGATGCATTTTTTTCTCCAGAGTTAGAATTATTTATTTAATACGGTGATTGGTAATATTCGTAAAAAAGACCATGTCTATCATGGCCTTTTACTTTACGTTCTTAGATTTCGATCATTTCGAAGTCAGCTTTTGAAACGCCGCAATCAGGGCAAGTCCAGTCATCAGGAATATCTTCCCATTTTGTTCCAGCTGCAATGCCGTCTTGTGGCCAACCTTCCGCTTCGTCATAAATCCATCCACAAACGATACATTGATATTTTTTCATGAGACTCTCCGCACTGATAAGTTTGCTCAAAGCTGCCTTTCAGTAAAACTATTCCATCTATTAATAATGTAACTACGATCCGGTCAATAATAACCAATGTGCCTTTGATCGGATATCAAATTTTTACGCAGTTCTACATTCAAAGTAAAGTAAATAACGGAGTTTAATCATTCGTAAGCAAAGATGAATGGCAGGTTAGGACAAATAACTGGTTATTTAGGCAAAACTTCGCCATAAACGAATAATAACTAATGCATTCTTATAATTAATTTTATTTTTGAAAATATTATGAAATAAAGAGTGTCTAATTATTTAAAAGATTCATCTCATTTGAAAGCTAAATAACAACAAACTACGACGCTCCAGAATGTCATTATTAAAACCGAAAATTAAAATTTACTGTCATTTAAGACGGTATAAATCAGGGAAGTGAAATATGGAAAATTTAGTATATGAAGTGGAAATTGATGCTCCTATAGAAAAAGTGTGGGACATACTTTGGAATAGCGAGACATATAACGCTTGGACGAAATTTTTTGCACCAGATTCCTCAATGCGTACTGACTGGCAAGTAGGTGGGAAAACTTATTTTCTTGATGGCGAAGGAAATGGGATGGTTTCTACAATTGAACAAATGCAAAAACCGGAAATATTGATTTTTAAACATTTAGGTATGATTAAGGAGGGTAAAGAAGATTTAGAAAGTGAAGAGGTTAAAGGTTGGAGTGGTTCTCAAGAAAAATATTTTCTAAACCAAAAAGGTAATATAACCACTTTAAAAGTTGAATTGGCCACTTTACCCGAATATATGGGCATGTTGAAAAGTGGCTTTGTTCAAGGTTTTGATGTGGTTAAAAAAATGGCAGAAGCAAAATAGAGCTTCTTTTATTCACCTATAAACCAGTTTTTCTATAATCAAACGATATAAGTCTAAGCCAAATATTTTTTATAAATTTTTATAATCAGATCATTAATTCGAGAAGGATAGGCTAAGCGATGATGTCCACCTTCAAACGTTTCAATATTCATATAAGGAGCAAGTTTTTCTTGAACCTGATACATATCCAGTTGCTCATCTCCTAATTCTAAATAGGCCATTTTAGGATTAGAGAGTATGAGTTCTTCTTCAGAAAGCTGAGGGTAGTCTTCCCGAAAATTAGGTGTAAGACTTGGATTTGCCACAATCACAGCTAATTTATGTTGAGCAGCAGTTTTTAGCGCCCAATAGCCTCCAATGCTATGACCCACCAATAAATCTGGTTTGATCGTCTGAATCGCCTGATGGTAAAAGTACTCAACAGATGCATAACTTAAGTTACGATAATCGACGTCAATACAAAATTTTTCAGGATGTAAAATGGCATGGAACTTTGTCGACTCACGCGAAGAATCCAAGCCATGTAAAAATAGAATTTTCATTATTTACGACACAATCTCATTGATAAAATAAAAGGCAAATCCGGCCTTTTGAATATCGAGGTTATTTGGATTTTTTTATATTTTACTAAATGCTTTAAAAAATGATCTTAGCGATTGGTCTAAGTCACTTTGCCTTTAAAAAGTGGTGTTTTGTTCTATAAAATTGTCTTTTTTCATTTTTGTTTGATTGAAATCATTCGAAAAACTCCCGCAATCTGTTAGGATATAGCACTTAATTTTTACTTAATCGAGGCAGAGATGACGCAACAAAACGCTCAATCGACTTCTGAACCAACTATTTCCGAAAACGATTTAATTGCACAGCGTCATGCCAAATTAAAGCAAATCCAAGATGTTGCGAAGGAAACTGGAAAGAGTCCTTGGCCGAATACGTTTAAGCGTGAACATTACGCTGCTGATCTACAAGAACAATTTAAAGATCAGTCGAAAGAACAAATTGAAAGCGCTGAGCATGTCTATGTGAAAATTGCTGGTCGTGTCATGTTAAACCGTGGTTCTTTCATGGTTATTCAAGATATGACAGGTCGTATTCAGTTATATGTTGACCGTAAAGGTTTACCAAAAGATATTCTTGAGACCATTAAAGGTTTAGACCTTGGTGACATTATTGCTGCCGAAGGTTATATCGGACGCTCAGGAAAAGGTGACTTATATGTTCACCTTGAAGGTTTTGAACTTCTTACAAAATCTCTTCGTCCGTTACCAGATAAATTCCATGGTTTAAATGACACAGAAGTTAAGTATCGTAAACGTTACCTTGACTTAATTGTGAATGAAGAAACACGTAAAACTTTTGAAATCCGTGCCAAAGTTGTTGCAGGTATTCGAGCATTCTTAAACAATGAACGTTTCATGGAAGTTGAAACGCCAATGATGCACGTGATTCCAGGTGGTGCATCTGCACGTCCGTTTGAAACACATCACAATGCTTTGGATATGCCTTTATTCTTGCGTATCGCACCTGAGCTTTATTTAAAACGCTTGGTTGTTGGTGGTTTTGAACGTGTGTTTGAAATTAACCGTAACTTCCGTAATGAAGGTGTTTCAACGCGTCACAACCCTGAATTTACAATGATCGAGTTTTATCAAGCTTACGCTGATTATAAAGACTTGATGCAATTAACTGAAAACATGCTTGAAAAGCTGGCTTTGGATATTTTAGGTACAACTGATGTGCCTTACCAAGGTGAAGTGTTTAGCTTCAAAGGACCATTCAAGAAAATCTCTATGTCTGATGCGATTTTAGAGAATAACCCACAATTTACACCTGAAAATGTTGGTGACCGTGAGTTCCTTGCTCAATTTATTCGTGAAGAATTAAAAGAACAAGTTAAGCCTGGTTTTGGTTTAGGTAAGCTTCAAACGATTGTATTTGAAGAAACTGTTGAAACTAAACTTCGTCAGCCAACATTTATTACTGAATACCCAGCTGAAACATCTCCGCTTGCTCGTCGTAATGATGACAATCCACATATTACTGATCGTTTTGAGTTTTTCATTGGTGGTCGTGAATTAGCAAATGGTTTCAGCGAGTTAAACGATCCAATTGATCAAGCTGAACGTTTCCAAGCTCAGGTTGCAGAGAAAGATGCTGGTGATGATGAAGCAATGCATTACGATGCAGAGTTCGTTGAAGCGCTTGAGTATGGTTTACCACCTACAGCTGGTGAAGGTATCGGTATTGACCGTTTAGTAATGTTATTTGCCGATGCTCCAAGTATTCGAGATGTAATTTTATTCCCGCACATGCGTCGTAAAGAAGGTTAATCTTCTAAAGACAAAAAAAGGCAGTATTTATACTGCCTTTTTTATTACTTTTATATCTCAAAAACTTACCTATCTACACTAATCTTAAAATAGCGTTAAAAAATGTAATTGCACAGTTTAACAATTGCAAAGTTGTGATAAAAAATTTAAGGTGTTGCTCATAAATAACTTTGAGAATTGGCTGGCATGTTTCTAAGAAAAACACTTTCGATTGCAATATTGGCAACTGCTTCATCCGCTATTTTTGCACAAGGTTTAGTGCTAAATAATGAGGACTTACGTACAGACTTAAATTGGTTGAATCAACAAGGTGTTATCAAGATTAGCACCTCAACTTGGCCGTTAAGTGGTGATGAAATCCAGAGAGCACTCTCTCAAGCACAAGTGACGCATCCAGCTCAACAAAAAGTTATTAATTCAGTTCTTGATGCATTAAAAGCAGATAATAATACGGTTAAAGTGGGTGCTTTTGCTGAAACCGATAGCAAAAATATTCCCCAAGCATTTGGTGATAACCAAAAAGCTCAATATCAAGGTTCTTTAGAGTTTAATGCAGGTGGCGAAAACTGGGATGCAAAAATCCGAGTAAATGCAGAAAAAGACCCACAAATTGATAATGGTCAAGATGTGAATGTTGAAGGTTCATATGTTGCTGGTAAACTTTGGAATCAGTGGGTCGTTGCGGGTCAAATTCCAACATGGTGGGGGCCTGGCCATGATGGTAGCTTAATTCGTGGTGATGCTAGCCGTCCGGTTTATGGTGTAACTGCACAACGTGCTGTACAAAATGCTTTTGATACAAAATGGTTATCTTGGATTGGGCCTTGGCAATATCAAGCTTTTGCTGGTCAGTTAGATGACTATAAATCAGTCCCAGATGCTAAGTTAATTGGCTTACGTGTGACTGCACAACCATTACCATATATTGAGTTGGGTGCATCGCGTGCTATTCAATGGGGTGGTGATGGACGTCCTGAAAGTTTTAGTTCTTTATGGGATGCATTTGTCGGTAATAAAGATAATGGCGGAACAGGTGAACCAGATCCATCAAACCAAATTGCTGGCTTTGATGGCCGCTTATTATTACAACCACTATTCCAAGTTCCAGTTAGCATCTATGGACAATATGTAGGTGAAGATGAGGCAGGCGGTTTACCTTCTAAGAAAATGTACTTAGCAGGTGTGGACTATTCATCTAGCTACAATAACTTGCCTTATCAACTTTATGCAGAATGGGCAGATACACGTACTAATGGTGATGTAAGAGGCATCTCTTATGCTCATTCAACTTATAAAGATGGCTATTACCAACATGGTTTCCCGTTAGGTCATGCGATGGGTGGTGATGGGCAAATGTATTCAGTGGGTGGGGATATCCGCTTTGATGTCATGAACCGTTTAAGTGGTCGAGCAATGGTGGTTAAGGTTAACCAATCTAACTTGGCAATCAATAAAGCATTCCCTAAAGATGATGAAATTAAAGCCCTTGATTTAACTTGGACGCATTACATCAAACCTGATCTTCCATTAAAAATTAATGGCTGGGTAAGTGATTCTGATCTAGAAGGTAATGATGCAGGCGCATCTATTGGGATTGAAATTCCATTAGAACGTAAAATGTTCGGTTTCTAAGAATAGATCTTGTTTTAGAAAAGAGAAGCTATCAAAGCTTCTCTTTTTTATGGTTTTTAGAGAAATCTAAAGACTAGAACATGATTTGCTTAAGTTGGCTACACAAGCTACGATTGCCAAGTTGTGCAAGTGGAACAGCATATTACATGTATATGATGAAATCGAATATCAATATGAAAAAACAAGCAAAAGGAATCGGTTTTAAATCACTATAATGCATAACTAATGCTATAAGCCATATAAAGGCTTGTGGTTGGATTATCTATCACGAAAAATTGGAGTTGTTATGGCACTCGTTCCTCCACATGGTCTTCTACGTGGTGGTTTAATACCACTTCTAGATTTTATGGGCAAAATGGATAGAGAAGGACGTGTTCATGACTGAATCAAGACTTACACATCTCAAGCAACTTGAAGCTGAAAGTATTCATATTATCCGTGAAGTTGCTGCTGAATTTGAAAATCCGGTCATGCTTTACTCAATTGGTAAAGACTCTGCGGTAATGCTTCATCTTGCGTTAAAAGCATTTTATCCAGCTAAACTTCCATTCCCGTTATTACATGTAGATACTGGGTGGAAATTTAAAGAGATGATTTCATTTCGCGATAACATGGCAAAAACGCATGGCTTCGATTTAATCGTTCATCAGAACAAAGAAGGTCGCGAAGCTGGAATTAATCCATTCGATCATGGTAGCTCAAAATATACAGATATTATGAAAACCCAAGCTTTGAAACAGGCTTTGGATAAATATCAATTTGATGCTGCTTTTGGTGGTGCACGCCGTGATGAAGAAAAATCACGTGCGAAAGAGCGTGTTTATTCATTCCGTGATAGTAAGCATCGTTGGGATCCGAAAAACCAGCGTCCTGAACTTTGGAATCTTTACAATGGTAAAGTGAACAAAGGTGAAAGTATTCGTGTATTCCCTTTATCTAACTGGACTGAGTTGGATATCTGGCAATATATTTATTTAGAAAATATTCAAATCGTTCCTCTTTATTTCTCTGCTGTTCGTCCAGTCGTAGAGCGTAGCGGTACGTTAATCATGGTTGATGATGAACGTATGCGTTTAAAAGAGGGTGAAGTTCCACAGATGAAGTCTGTACGTTTCCGTACGCTTGGCTGTTACCCATTAACTGGTGCAGTTGAGTCTGAAGCAGATACGTTACCTGAAATTATCCAAGAGATGCTTTTAGCCACGAGTTCTGAGCGTCAAGGTCGTATGATTGATCATGATGAAGCGGGCTCAATGGAAAAGAAAAAGCAAGAAGGCTATTTCTAAGACAATTTCTAAATTTGTGGAGTTTGAGCAATGTCTCATCAATCAGAATTAATCAGTCAAGATATCTTGGCCTATTTGAAGCAACATGAACAAAAAGACCTTCTGCGCTTTTTGACTTGCGGTAACGTAGATGATGGTAAAAGTACTTTAATTGGACGTTTACTCTACGACTCAAAATTGATTTACGAAGATCAATTGCAAGCTGTAACGCGTGATAGTAAAAAAGTAGGAACCACAGGTGATGCACCAGACTTAGCATTACTTGTAGATGGTTTACAAGCTGAGCGTGAGCAAGGTATTACCATTGATGTGGCTTACCGCTATTTCTCAACGGAAAAGCGTAAGTTTATTATTGCTGATACACCTGGGCATGAACAATATACCCGTAACATGGCAACAGGTGCATCAACAGCTGATCTTGCAATTATCTTGATTGATGCACGTTATGGTGTGCAAACACAAACACGTCGTCATACTTTTATTGCAAGTTTGCTTGGTATTAAGAATATTGTTGTTGCCATTAATAAAATGGACTTGGTTGAATATTCACCTGAACGCTTCACTGAAATTCAGATTGAATATGATGCTTTTGTAAGCCAATTGGGCGATCGTCGTCCAGCCAATATTCAATTTGTACCGATTTCTGCTTTAAATGGCGATAACGTGGTAAATGTTTCTGAGCATACAGCTTGGTACAAGGGTCAAACCTTGATGAACATTCTTGAGTCAGTTGAAATTAGTCGTGAATCAAACAAACACGAATTCCGTTTCCCTGTTCAATATGTAAACCGTCCAAATCTAGATTTCCGTGGTTTCGCTGGTACTGTTGCTTTAGGTGAAATCAATGTTGGTGATGAAATTGTTGCATTACCATCAGGTAAGCGTTCAACAGTTAAAGAAATCGTAACATTCGATGGAAATCTAGACCAGGCTGTTGCGGGTCAAGCAGTTACATTAACGTTGAATGATGAAATTGATATTAGCCGTGGCAACGTTCTAGTACGTGCAGGTGAACAGCCATTAATTTCACGCAGTGTTCGTGCTTCAGTAGTATGGATGAATGAACATCCTCTAGTGAAGGGTAAGTTGTACAACGTTAAGATTGGTACACAGACTGTTCCTGCCAAAGTGACTAACATTCACTATCGTGTGAATGTGAATACGCTTGAGCATACTCAGGTAGAAGAGCTTGAGTTAAATGCAATTGCAGATGTTGTTGTTGAATTCGATGCACCAGTCGTATTTGATCAATATCAAGATTCACGATACACAGGTTCATTTATTTTCATTGATCGTTTAAGCAATGTAACGGTTGGTGCGGGTATGGTTGAGTCTGCGGTAGAGTGGACTGCACATAGCAATCCTGTTACTGCTGAAGATCGTGCTGCACGTTTAGGTCAAAAACCTGCGGTGATTGGGATTTCTGCACAGTTAATCGAGAAAGCTCAAGTTTTAGAAAGCTTATTGATCCACCAAGGTGTAGTTGCGATTGCAAAAGCCAACTTAACTGCTGAGCAAATTACTTTATTGCGTGAGACAGGTGTTGTGGTTATCACTACGGTTGTGGATGGCACAGATACAGAAGTTACTGCTGAAACCGTTGAAGAGGCCGCTGAAAAAGTTGTGGAATTAGTTCGTCTTTAATAGGTTGAATTGATTTTGAAAAAACCCGCGTAAGCGGGTTTTTTTATTGGGTTTAGAAAATACTTTGAGATTTTAAAGTTAAATATTCTCTTAAATCTTTAGGATAGCTCTGAATCATCTTTAAAAATATATCTCGATGACCTTGATATAAGGCGCGTGTTGCTTCTTCGTAATTTGGCATATTACCCAACATGGCAGACATAAAACGGTCGATGGCTTGTTTAGCGACCATAATATTACCTTCAGAATTTGGGTTATTTAACTCTTGATCAATTAACTTACGAATTACTGCTGATGCACTCGCACTTTGTTGATCTAACCAATCCCAATGTTTTTTCTGTAAAGTGATTTCACGAGAAATTACTCCGAGTTTAGGTCGTCCAACT
Source organism: Acinetobacter calcoaceticus ANC 3811 (assembly GCF_000399665.1). Lineage (GTDB taxonomy): Bacteria > Pseudomonadota > Gammaproteobacteria > Pseudomonadales > Moraxellaceae > Acinetobacter > Acinetobacter calcoaceticus_B. The sequence continues at coordinate 1,970,068 of NZ_KB976986.1, read as the reverse complement.
TTTTTAATTTCTTCCGGTTCAGCATAACGTTGTTGAAATTCTTGTTCCGAACCAGAAAGATCAAGATCAATTTGTTGACCTGTTTGATCATTAAAAATCAAAATATTTTCCGTTGTTTTTGGAAGATCTTTGAGTTTTTTTGCAAGTTCAACTAGGGAGTCACTCGCAATAAGCGTGCTTCCAGTGAAAGCAGTATAGGTGATTTTAGTATTCATTTTAGCTGTATATTTTATCTGGGTAAAACTATATTATCTGGGTAAAATTAATTTTGCAAATAATTAAAATTATAACCAAAGAATTATCTGATTTTATGAGTGTAGTCTCTGAAGTTAGGACTATAAAAATAGTCAAGTTGATAGGCTATTTAAAATTTTACTCTGCTTTAGTAGCGCTTTTATGAGAGAATATGCCTTTAGTTTTATGTATAAGGACTCCTATGTTTGAGCAATCTCCTGAATCTCTAAGCGATATCGAAATTTTAGACATTTTACAGTCTATGAAAAAAGATAAGCTTGATACGGAAGCAAATGAGATTATCCGTAATGGGGGGAAAGCTGGGCGTCAAGAAGCACATAAACAGGCTTTAGTTGCATTGAGCGCAAACTTTGAAGATAAGTTTGTAGAAGCTGCTACGTTGGCATTAGGCTTGAATTCAGGTCAGGCGAAAAAGATTCGTTATAAAAAAGACCGTATCCGTATTTTTAAAGCACGTGGTCTTGATTATTTAGCTATGGATGGTGCAGAAACCGCTCAGGTTTTAGCTCAAGTTGCTCAAGCGATTAGTCGTGAAGATGCGATCGTGACTGAAGGTTTACACAATATTTTTCCATTTTGGAAAGAAGGCTGGCCAATGGTGCAATTTGATAATGCCTATAAAATTTTAGAAGAAGACATTACATTGCATTTTAACATTGTGTTAGATCACTTAATTGAATATGTACAGAAATAAAAAAAGCCCCGATTGGGGCTTTTTTTTATTATGAAAGAAGAATTAGAGTGAACTGAAAAGTGGGAAAACCCCAATCACTAAAGCGGTTCCCATCAATACCATACAAGTTATAAATGCCCACTTTAAAGTGAACTTTTGATGGTCAGCAAAATCGACTTTAGCAAGACCACATAACAAATAGGTTGATGGAACAAGAGGCGATAGCAAGTGTACAGGTTGACCTACAATCGAAGCACGAGCAATCGCTTCTGCACTAATACCATAATGTGAAGCAGCTTCAGCAAGAATAGGTAAAACGCCATAGAAGAAAGCATCATTTGACATGAAGAATGTCAACGGCATGCTTACTAAAGCAGTAATCGGTGCTAGATATGGACCCATGCTTGGGGGAATCATTGCGACGAATTCTTTAGACATCGCCTCAACCATACCTGTGCCAGATAAAATACCTGTAAAAATACCCGCTGCGAAAATTAAGCCTACAACAGCTAAGACACTGTCAGCATGCATTGCAATACGTTTTTTCTGCATATCAACATCTGGGTAGTTAATGAGCATTGCGATACAGAACGCTATCATGAACAACACAGACATAGGCAAAATGCCTTTGATCAAAGCAATCATAAGAAGGATTGTGAGTACCATATTTACTTTGCGTAAATGTGGACGAGTCGCTTCAGGATCTTTCGATACGGTAATATTGTCACCGTGGTGAGTTTCAAGCTCAATAACGCCTAAACGTTTTTGCTCGTAACGACCATATAGGTATGCCAAGAAGAATAACCAACCAATACTAATGACCATAGGAAGAATCATTGGTACGAAAATGTGGCTTGGGTCAATTTGCAGGGCGCTTGCAGCACGAGCTGTAGGACCACCCCATGGTGTTAGGTTCATTACACCACTACATAACAGCATAAGTGCAGTCATGATGAGTGTATTCATTCCTAAGCGTTGATAAAGTGGCAGCATTGCAGCTACACAAATCATATAAGTTGTTGAGCCATCACCATCTAAAGAAACCATTGTGGTTAAGAATACGGTTCCCATTGTGATTTTTAGAGGATCGCCTTTAACCTTTTTTAAAATCCATTTAACCGGTGGGTCGAAGAGACCTGCATCGATCATTAAGGCAAAATATAAAATTGCGAATAAAAGCATTACGCCAGTTGGCGCTAATTTTTTGATGCCTTCTAGCATCATCTCACTGAGACCTTTGAGTTCAATGTGACTTAAACTTTCAAAGTAGTGACCGAGGCCCCAAGCAATAAGAGAAAAAATAAATGGGATGAGAATTAAAGCAATAATAGGGCTTAAACGTTTGGACATGATTAAGTACATGAAGCACAAAATCATGCCAACACCAAGTAATGTCAGCATACAATCAATCCTTTGCCTATAGTTTTACTGAACAAGTTTATTCAAAACTCTGACCTTGGTTATTCTTATTAATTTTTAATAAAAAGACAAATAATATATTTAGTTTATTTGGTTAATATATATTCAGTTGGAGAGGTATATTTAGGCGAAATACTGAACATATATATTAGGATTATAGTAAGCATATAATAAATACAACTCATTATAATGGATTATAAAGGTTTTATAAAAATAAAAATTATATGATATTTTTTTTCATTATATGTGTTTTGATGGTTGAGATGAGAAGGAGAACCATTTAAAGACTGGCTTTGAGCTAAGTTACATAAGTTTAGTGGTAATGTAAATTGGGGCTTAGTCGCTTCGTGTTAATTGAGATATATGGATTATTTTATTATTTTTCAGTATTTAAGATTTAATATAGATGATGATTTAAATAATATTGCTTTTAGATTAAAAGAGCAACTTGAATTTATAAATCTAAAATAATTATTACATATATTTGAAAAATTTATTTAGATTAAAAAAATACCCCACATAAAATTGTGAGGTATTTAAATTAATATAAATCAGTTTTCATCAATTGATGAATGTACTTCGGTTTGTTCTAAAATTCGAGTTACAAGGAGTTGGTCAATTTTAAAATGATCAACATCGACTACTTCAAACTTGTATCCACCAAATTCTACAAAATCTGCCGGGCGTGGAATTTTACGTAGGCGGTACATCATGAAGCCTGCTAATGTTTCATAATTTTCTTCATCAGGCATTTCGTCAATTTCAAGTGCGTGTCTTAAGTCATCGATTGGTGTGCTGCCATCAATTAACCATGAGTTATTATCACGTTTAAAGATTTGCTGGTCTTCCTCAATTGGGGTTACCCAGTCGCCCATAACCGTAATCATAATATCGCTTAAAGTAATAACACCTACGACAAGAGCATATTCGTTTATTACAACCGCAAACTTTTCTTTTGTAGAGCGGAAACGATCAAGTAATTCCGAAAGGGTTAGGGTATCTGGAATCATCAAGACAGTACGAATGGTTGTTTCATTCAATTGAGTTGGAGATTGATTGTTTAAAATGCGAACAAGAAAGTCTTTGGCATCGACGTAACCAATGACCTGATCAATATTTTCATTACATACCAAAAATTTTGAATAAGGATATTCTGCTAGTTTTTGGCGAATGCTATCTTCGTGTTCATTTAAAGTGAAATAAACAACATTTTCACGTGTTGTCATGCTGGAAGGTACGTTGCGTTCTTCTAATTCAAAAACATTCTCGATAAAGTGATGTTCTTGTTTTTGAAGTACACCTGCTTGAGCACCTGCGTCCATTACTGCTGAAATGTCATCAAAAGTAATGTTGTCTTCTCGGGTGGTATTCACTTTAAATAAACGGAATAGCAGATTGGCAATTGCGTTAATTCCCCAAGCTAAGGGTTTGCAAACCTTAATAAAAACCTGAATTGGATTAATAACACTAATTGCAATTTTTTCAGGTGCAATCATAGCCAAACGTTTTGGCATAAGATCGGCAAATAAAATAAACAGTGATGTCACTAAAGTAAAAGATAGGGCAAAACCGATTGTCTGTGTCCAAGGGCCTACATAGAAACGGTCCACTAAAGTGACGAAATAAGGACGAAAAGCAGCTTCACCCAAAATACCGCCTAAAATCGCGACTGCATTTAGACCAATTTGAGAGGCTGCAAAAAAGTCAGCAGATTGTTCTTGTAAATCTAGTACTTGTTGGGCACGTTCTTCACCCGCTTCGGCTAGAATTTTTAGCTTAACTTTTCTGGCACCAGCTAGTGCAATTTCGGTTAAAGATAAAAAGCCTGCTCCGATGATAAGCAGTACGATGATAATGATATTTTGAAAGAGACTCACAAATCACCTGAGATTCATCATTATTATGACTATGTTTTAACATAAAAAAGCGCTGAGGTAATCAGATTGATTGCCCAGCGCCTGAAATCGACAATTAAATTAAAATTTATTTAATAGTGAGAAAACTGTGAATTGTTGGTTAGAAATTCACGGTTTTCCTCTTCAATCATTTGACGAGCAACAAATAAGATAAGTTGGCGCAACCAGCGATGAGCAGGGTGATGATGTAATAACGGACACCAAGCCATTTTAAGTTCGAACTCTGGAATGTAAAAAGGAGGATCCTTTATAACCAGTTTAGGATTCTGTGTTTGTAGGCGTGCCATCCGTGTTGGGAGGGTGGCAATAAGGTCTACATTTTGAGCAAGTAACGCTGGCATTTGGTAGTGGCGAGTAAATACAGAAATTTTACGACGCTGACCAATACGTTCTAATGCTTGATCAATCCAGCCTAAACCACCTTGTTTATCGGGGTTTACGCCAAAACCTACACCCATACCTGTTTTAGAAACCCAGATATGTTGTGCATCTAAATAGCTTTTTAAATTTAGATGAGTCACAGCAGGGTGTTTGTCGTTAAGAATACAACTGAAACTATCACGCCAAACTAAAACCTGATGGAAACTTTGCGGTATTTCATTAAATCTATTAATTGCGAGATCAACTTTACCTTGTTCCATGTCTCTATAAGACACATCACTTGGTGTAAGAAAATCAAGAACAACGTTTGGAGCTTCAGAGCGGAGCGCTTTTACAAGACGAGGAACTAAAGTTGCCTCGGCATAGTCCGATGTCATAATGCGGAAAACGCGGTTACTTGTATAAGGGCGGAATTCGGTACGGGGTTCCAAAATCATGGAGAGATCAGCAAGTGCATCACGAATACGAGGTTGTAATTCAAGAGCACGTTCTGTTGGAGTCATCCCTTCAGAAGAACGGATAAGAAGAGGGTCATTAAATAAATTACGTAAGCGACGTAAAATATTACTCATAGCAGGCTGAGTTACCCCAAGTTGTTCGGCTGCGCGTGTAACATTTTTTTCACGAAGAAGTACATCAAGATATATTAATAGATTAAGATCTACTCGCTCCAGATTCATAAAAAAAATACCGAAAATAAAACCCTGAAATTGTTTCAAATTATGCCATATCTAATAACTATTGTGTGAAAAAATGATGAGAAAAACGACATTTTTTGTAGGAATTAAGTAGGTGTAAAAAGTACTTCAAACGCTCGATTTTATTGTCTTTGCTATGTTTTTAAGTATGAAGGTGACAAATAGAATATATTTATATATAACTTATTACTTTCTAGCATAAAAATTGACTTTTAACATTGGCAAAATAGCCTAATTTACAATTGACTTTTAAGGTTAAAAATGGGTGGGAAAAACTTCAGAAATTGTATAAAAATAAGACTTACTAAGTTTTTAGAATAAAATTCTATACTCCTTTAGAATAATTTTATTTTTATAAACAAAGTGTTAAAGTTTTTGGTTTTATCTATAATATCGATTTATCGGTACATTTTTTAAATAAATACTGAAGATTAATAAAGGATATTGGATTAATTGATTGGCTAAGTCTAAGCTGTGTTCATGAAGAAGCAGCTGGTGTCATAAGAAATTTAAGTACATGACTCTAGGCTTTAATCGATGAAATCCTAAAATGAATACAGGACAATATCATGACTACATATCAAACAGCGATTGATGCAATCCGCGAACTAAAAGCAAAATTCGGTAGCACTTGGCGCGATATTAGCCCAGAAGATGCTGCACGTATGCAAATGCAAAACCAATTCAAAACTGGTTTAGACATTGCTAAATATACAGCTGCGATTATGCGTCGTGATATGGCTGCTTATGATGCTGACTCTAGCAAATACACTCAATCATTAGGTTGCTGGCACGGTTTTATTGCACAACAAAAAATGATTGCGAACAAAAAATACTTCGGTACTACTGAACGTCGCTATATCTACCTTTCTGGCTGGATGGTTGCTGCTCTTCGTTCTGAGTTTGGTCCACTTCCTGACCAATCTATGCACGAAAAAACTTCAGTACCTGCATTGATCGAAGAAATCTACACTTTCTTACGTCAAGCTGATGCAAAAGAATTAAACGATTTATTCCGTGCGCTTAAAAAAGCAAACGAAGCTGGTGATACTGCTAAAGCTGCTGAAATCACTGCTCAAATCGATGGTTTCCAAACTCACATCGTACCAATTATTGCGGACATCGATGCTGGTTTCGGTAACGAAGAAGCGACTTACTTACTTGCTCGTAAAATGATTGAAGCTGGTGCTTGTGCGCTTCAAATCGAAAACCAAGTATCTGATGCGAAACAATGTGGTCACCAAGCTGGTAAAGTAACTGTTCCACATGAAGATTTCATCTCTAAAATCCATGCATTACGTTATGCATTCTTAGAAATGGGTCTTGATGACGGTATCATCGTTGCACGTACTGACTCTGAAGGCGCTGACTTGACTCAAAAAATCCCAGTGGTTAAAGAGCCAGGTGACATTGCTTCTCAATACATCGGTTTCTTAGACACTGTTGAAATTGACATTGCTGATGCTCAAGAAGATGAAATCTTGATCAAACGTAATGGTAAATTACACCGTCCTAAGCGTTTAGCTTCTGGTTTATACCAGTTCCGTGCTGACACTCAAATTGATCGTGTTGTACTTGACTGTGTATCTAGCCTTCAAAATGGTGCTGACCTTCTTTGGATCGAAACTGCGACTCCAAACGTAGAAGAAATCGCTCACATGGTTAACCGTGTTAAAGAAGTTGTTCCTAATGCTAAGCTTGTTTATAACAACAGCCCATCATTCAACTGGACTTTAAACTTCCGTCAACAAGCTTACGATCGTTGGGTGGCTGAAGGTAAAGATGTTTCTGCTTACGACCGTGCTAAATTAATGAGCGCTGAGTACGATGCTACTGAATTAGCTGCTGATGCAGACGCTAAGATCCGTACATTCCAAGCAGATGCTTCTCGTGAAGCGGGTGTGTTCCATCACTTGATCACTCTTCCTACTTACCATACTGCTGCTCTTTCTACACATGAGCTTGCACAAGGTTACTTCGGTTCTGAAGGTATGTTGGCTTATGTTGCTGGCGTACAACGTAAAGAAATCCGCGGTGGTATCGCTTGTGTGAAACACCAAGCAATGGCGGGTTCTGACATCGGTGATGATCACAAAGAAATCTTCTCTGGTGACAACGCACTTAAAGCACATGATGATGCTAAAAACACAATGAACCAATTCGCAGCTCACTAAGAATTGATTTCAAAAGAAAACCCGCTCACATGAGCGGGTTTTCTTATTATGAAAAAATAATTATTTTTTCAATACATAATGCTCAGCTAAAGAGCCTTCAATTTTCTTACCTTCTGTATCTAAAGCAGTTGCCGTATTTTCACCAATAAAGAATTTACGGTTTTCAGATTTATCATCTAGGGTAATGACTGAAGTATTATCTTTATCAAAAGTAAATGTACCATGGGTTTCAAATGGTTTCTTATCACCTTTGCCAAGATAAGTTTCAGTTAATTCGTAAGTTTTATCATCTTTTAACTCTAACTCAGTTTTGATGCCTTCACAGTCCGCACATGGAAGAGTGCCTTTATATGTGCCATCCCAATCTAGTGAGTTTTCAGCCGTATGAGCAGTATCTACTGCATTGTTGTTCGTCTCTGTAGTTTGTACTGGAGCAGAGGCTTGAGTTGTTGTATCGGTTTTATTTTCGTTTTTGCTACAAGCAACAAGAAGGGCACTTACAAGTGCAACTGATAATAATGTTTTTTTCATGATGATCTAAACCTCGGAAAATAAATAAAAAAGCAAATAACAGGCTATGAAATATGAGAGCTTAATAAAAGTTTAAGTATGTAATTAAATTTTAACAAAAGGTAAAGTGAGTAAATTTTGGAATAATTATTAAAACAAAAATAAAAAGGAGGTATCCACTAAAACGATTTAATGAATACCTTATAAATTACGGTTGCGCTGAAACTCCACCTAGAGAGTCGCAAGCTGATTTATAAAGTTCATATTGTTGCTTTACAACTTCATCTAAAGGCATAGCGAATAATTCTTCACCATCGTTATAGCTTTTTACATAAGAGGTTGCTTTGTCTTTACTGACTGCTAAAGTTTGTTGGTAATAAGAATTGATAGAACTTGTAGGTATTTCACTTGTTTCAATATTTTTACATTGAAAATTATTTAATAGTTTTTCTGCACGTTTGACCTCACTAGATTGGCCAAAAATACACCCAGTTAAAAATACCAATGGTACTAACACGAAAAAGATTTTCATGGAAAAAATTTATAAGAGCGAGGATGGGCGCTATTGTATAAACAATTCCATAAGTTACTGTGGTTTTATGTTAGACATTGATGATTTTTTAACTCATTAAAATCGAAAAATTGTATCTAATTTTATCAGTGGGCTTATTTTCATATTTGGTGCGTATTTTGCTTATAAGTTTAAGCACTTATTTTGAACATATGAATCAGAATGAATCAGGTACAAACGTTTTCAAAAAACTCTTTAGCACCATTTTGGTATGCGCGATTAGAACTCGGATTTTGTTTTGAAAATTCACGCACCATAATGAATCACAGAAAGCATCATGGCCCTGTTAGGGTGCAAAAAATGCTCTGGCCTGAAAGAACGGGTGTATGTCATGCCATTATTGTTCATCCACCAGCAGGAATTGCAGGAGGAGATCATCTTACTTTTGAAATTGAAACCAAAGATCAAGCTCATGCGGTAGTAACTACTCCGGGCGCCGGAAAATGGTACAAAACCAATGGTAAGCAAGCTTTTCAGCATATTCATTTACACGTGAAAGATCAGTCCATTTTAGAGTGGGTTCCACAAGAAACGATGCTGTTTGATGGGGCTTTAGCACATTCAGAAACTCATATTCATCTTGATAATGCTGCAAGTTTTATTGGGTGGGATATGTTGGTGCTTGGGCGGCAGGCACGTGGGGAGCGCTTTGCTCAAGGGAGTTATCACAACCAGTTTAAATTATGGCGAGAACATAAGTTATTGGTTGCAGATACATTGTATTTTGAAGGAGAGGATCGTTGGCTGAGTTCATGTTTAGGCATGAATAATCAAGCCGTAATGGGAAGCTTTTGGGCAGTTGCTCCAGAGAAATATCGTTCATCATTTTACTTAGAACAACAGCTAGAACTCATTCGTGAATTGATGATGCGTATGCAAGTACCTGTCACATTAACTTTATTGGATGATGTGGTTTTGGCCCGTTTTTTGGGAAATGATGTCCGACATTGTCATGATGCTTTTGCGGCTATACGAGCAAAATTAAGACGTTATTGGTTTGATTTAGAAGAAGAATTTCCAAGAATATGGAAAACCTAAATTACGTTAAATTGCGTATTTAAAAAACAGTTAAAACAGCTATGCTGTTTTTGAGCACGTATTTTGCTTAAAGAATATAAATGAAATTTAGGAAAGAGAAATGGAACTCAATCCAACAGAAAAAGATAAGTTACTCATTTTTACTGCAGGTTTAGTGGCTGAGCGCCGTAAAGCTCGTGGTTTGAAACTGAATTATCCGGAAGCTATTGCTTTTATTTCAGCAGCTTTACTTGAAGGTGCACGAGACGGTATGACAGTCAGCGACTTGATGCATTACGGTACCACCTTATTAAAGCGCGAAGATGTGATGGATGGTGTGCCAGAAATGATTGCTGAGGTTCAAGTCGAGGCAACTTTTCCAGATGGCTCGAAATTAGTCACAGTCCATCAGCCAATCGTATAAAAGGAACGCTTATGATCCCCGGTGAAATCATTACTCCAGATGCCGATATTGAACTGAATGTTGGACGGCAAACCGTAAAAGTTGTAGTTGCTAACATTGGCGATCGGCCTATTCAGGTGGGTTCTCATTTTCATTTTTATGAAGCAAATGATGCATTACAGTTTGATCGCGAAATGGCGAAGGGTTTTCGACTGAATATTGCAGCGGGTACAGCAATTCGTTTTGAACCGGGACAAACTCGAGAAGTGGAGCTTGTTGCTTTGGTCGGTAAGCGAGAAGTTTATGGTTTCGCAGGCCGCGTCATGGGTAAGTTGGATTAAACATAACAACGATAATGAAAGAGATGAGTAATAAGTTATGAAAATGTCACGTCGTGCATATGCTGAGATGTTTGGTCCAACGGTTGGTGATCGTATTCGTTTGGCGGATACAGAGCTCTTTATTGAAGTTGAGCAAGACTTAACGACTTATGGTGAAGAAGTTAAATTTGGTGGCGGAAAAGTTATTCGTGACGGGATGGGGCAATCACAGCTTTTAGCTGATGAAGTTGCTGATACAGTCATTACCAATGCTTTAATCGTGGATTGGTGGGGAATTGTTAAAGCTGACGTGGGCTTAAAAAATGGCCGAATCTGGAAAATAGGAAAAGCTGGAAATCCCGATATTCAACCAGACATTACGATTCCTTTAGGGGCTGCAACAGAAGTGATCGCAGGTGAAGGACAAATTTTAACAGCAGGTGGTATTGATACCCACATTCACTGGATTTGCCCTCAACAAGTTGAAACTGCGTTAATGTCGGGTACAACAACAATGGTTGGTGGTGGTACAGGACCAGCAGCCGGAACTTCGGCAACCACAGTGACTCCAGGACCTTGGCATATTGCGACCATGTTACAGGCGATTGATGATTTGCCTATGAATATTGGTCTATTAGGCAAAGGGAATTTGAGTTTACCTGATCCCATTCGAGAGCAAATTAAAGCAGGAGTAATTGGCTTAAAACTGCATGAAGATTGGGGTTCAACACCGGCAGCTATTGATAACTGTTTGAGTGTGGCGGACGAGTTTGATGTGCAGGTGGCAATTCATACAGATACTTTAAATGAAAGCGGTTTTTTAGAAGAAACTTTGGCGGCATTTAAAAATCGTACGATTCATACATACCATACCGAAGGTGCGGGTGGTGGGCATGCACCAGACATTTTAAAAGCGATTGGACAAAGTAACGTATTGCCATCTTCAACAAATCCAACACGACCTTATACGATTAATACCATTGATGAGCATTTAGATATGCTCATGGTTTGCCATCATTTAGACCCAGCAATTGCTGAAGATATTGCTTTTGCAGAAAGCCGTATTCGCCGTGAAACTATTGCCGCCGAAGATATTTTGCAAGATTTAGGCGCGATTGCCATGATGTCTTCGGACTCTCAGGCGATGGGTCGCGTGGGTGAGGTGATTTTACGTACTTGGCAAACTGCCCATAAAATGAAAATTCAACGTGGTCCTTTAGAGGGTGACAATGAGTTTCATGATAACAATCGCGTTAAACGCTACATTGCCAAATATACAATTAACCCAGCAATTACACATGGTTTAAGCCATGAAATCGGTTCGATTGAAGTCGGGAAACTTGCCGATTTAGTGTTATGGAAGCCAGCCTTTTTTGGTGTGAAACCTTCCATGATTATTAAAGGTGGCATGATTGCAGCGGCACCAATGGGTGATATTAATGCTTCAATTCCAACCCCTCAACCAGTGCATTACCGTCCAATGTTTGGTGCATATCCACGTGGTGTTCATAACACCTGCATTACCTTTTTATCTCAAGCAGCGATTGATGAAAAAGTTGCTGAAAAATTAAACCTGAAGAAATTAATTAGTCCGTGTAAAAACACGCGTGAAATTAGCAAAACTGACATGAAACACAATACATATTGCCCTGTCATGCAGGTACATCCCGAGACTTACGAGGTGCGAGCTGATGGTGAGTTATTAACGTGTGAACCTGCTGATGTGTTACCTATGGCTCAGCGTTATTTCTTGTTTTGATTAGTTTTGTCGGGGTGGTTTGCCCCATTAATTTATACACATGAATGAAATAAATAAGGAGAGAAGAGCTAAATGAAAATCTATACACAACGCCTTGAATATATTTCTCCTGATCAAACATTTGAAACGGTTGAACTGACTTTTGATACACGCCAAAAATCTCGCTTTCGGGCGACTTTAGTGAGTGGTGTAGATATTGGTGCTGATTTACCACGTACTGGCATTTTGCGTAGTGGTTCATATATTGCAACTGAACAGGGTAATGTACTACGCGTAGATGCGAAGCCTGAACGTTTGATGCAAGTCAGCGCAGCTAGTGATTTTGATCTGCTTAAAGCGGCCTATCACCTTGGTAACCGACATGTGCCATTAATGTTGACGCCTACAGCTTTATATTTTGAACCTGATCATGTGCTTGCAGAAATGGTAGAAGGACTGGGGCTTACAGTCTCAGAAACTGATCATCCGTTTGAACCTGAAAGTGGCGCCTATGCACAGCATAGTCATGACCACCGCTTAAGCCCAATCAAAGCTTTGCATCATGTCCATTCATAACGCAGCGCAATTACTTCAATTGCTGACATTGTCTTCTACGGCACTGCCAGTTGGAGCATATTGTTATTCACAAGGTGTAGAAACAGCCATCGATATTGGCTTAATACACGATGAAGCCTCGGCAATAGCTTATTTTGAAGAAGTGCTGGAAATGCTGTTAGTACGGTTTGAGCTACCAGTATTAAAACGTCTCATGCAACATCATGATGACCAAGATCAGTTTCTGATTTGGGCAAATTTATATAAGGCAAGCCGTGAAACTAAAGAGCTTTTAGCAGAGTCTCAACAGCTGGCATTTTCTTTGAATGCGTGGATTAGAGATGTTTTAAAAAAACCTGTTGAGGTTAAAAAGCAGTTTGGTTTTGTGCCTGTCTATGCACAGCTCTGTGGTCGACTTGGGCTTAACGATGTTGACGTGCTCACAGCTTATACCTTTACCGTTTTAGAAAATCAGGTTTTAGCAGCAGTAAAAACTGTTCCTTTAGGGCAAATGGCTGGACAAAGAATTTTATGGCACTTACATGGTTTAGTGCCCCAAGCCGTGGAAAAAGCCTTGCAACTTGTTGATGAGCAATTGAGTAGTGCTTTACCCCGTTATGCCATGCTGAGCATGAAACACGAAACACAATATTCACGGTTATTCAGATCTTAAGTTTAGGAAAGAAGGATAAAAATCATGACAGAACGTAGTCCATTACGAGTTGGAATTGGCGGACCGGTAGGTTCGGGTAAAACTGCGCTTACACTTAATTTATGTTTAGCCTTGCGTAATAAATACAACATGGCTGTGGTGACAAATGATATTTACACCAAAGAAGATTCAAACTTTTTAACCCGTAACGAAGCGATGTCACCAGATCGTATTGTGGGGGTAGAAACAGGTGGTTGCCCTCATACAGCAATTCGTGAAGATGCATCAATTAACTTAGCTGCAATTGATGATTTGTGTGAAAAGTTTGAAGGCTTGGAGCTTATTATTATTGAAAGCGGTGGTGATAATTTAGCTGCAACATTTAGTCCTGAGCTTTCGGATTTAACTCTATATGTGATTGATGTGGCAGGCGGAGAAAAAATCCCTCGTAAAGGCGGGCCGGGTATTACCAAATCAGATTTACTCATTATTAATAAAACAGACCTTGCACCAATGGTCGGCGCAAATCTTGATGTGATGGATCAGGATGCGAAACGCATGCGCGGAGAAAAGCCATTCTTATTTTCAAATATGAAAACGCAAGATGGTCTTGAAGAAATCATTCAATTTATCGAGAAACAAGGGCTGTTTAAAGCTTAAGGAGAGATTATGAACTTCATTAAAAAATGGGGCATAGGGCTCCTTGCATTATTGCCGACACTGGTAATGGCACACCCAGGACATGACCATGAACATTCTGGTTTTATGGCGGGTTTTATTCATCCCTTTACAGGTTTAGATCATTTAGTGATGGCTTTGGCTTTTGGTGTTCTACTCTGGTCAGCAGCTAAGCAATGGAAAATTGCAGGCGTAATGACTTTGAGTGTTACCCTTATTATTGGCTTTTTAATCGGTGCTCAAGGCTTAGTGTCTGCAAATATTGCTGAATATGGAATTGTTGCTTCTTTAGTCGTTACAGCAATTGCACTATGGACAAAATCAAATCGGATTTTACCTATCGCCGCGGCATTACTTGCGAGCTTTCATGGCATAGCGCATGGTGTTGAATTAGCACACTCAGGCCATGTCGTTGCATTAGTAATGGGTATGGTTTCAGCTATGGCTTTAATTTATTGTGGTGGATTAGCATTGGGTGCTGCGCTTACACGATATGTGCCATATGGCAAAAAAATTGTTGGCGCCTGTGCAGCAGTTGTTGCAGTGATTGGATTAAGTTAGTCATAACTTTAAAAGTAAAAGGTAGCACTAAGCTACCTTTTTTATTCAGCTACTTTCTGATAAAGCCCTGCATGAACGGTACCAGCTTTCGTTGTTTTAACTTGTTGCCATGTTGAAGGGAGGAGAAGCTGAGATAAATCTCGATCGGCTTCAACATAAATATATCCATTCTTTTTAATATGTGGATCTGCCAAGTTTGAAAGTTCTTGCCATAAATCTAGACTATAAGGTGGGTCTAAAAACACCACATCGAACTGTTCTTTTAAACGGGGTAATGCTTGTTGAGCAGTCGCATTAATTAAATGACATTTTTGGGCTTTTAATAGCTCAACGTTATCTTTTAAAAAACGTGCCTGAGTTTTGTCTGGTTCAATCATATAAACTGAGGCAGCACCACGTGACAATGCTTCAAAACCTAATGCACCAGAGCCTGTGCAGATATCAAGTACATGCGCATTTTGAATATCCCACATGAGCCAATTAAATAGAGTTTCACGTACTCTGTCTGGCGTTGGGCGTAAACCTTCAATGCTAGCGAAGGGAAGGACTCGTCTTTTCCATTCACCGCCAATAATACGTAATTGATTTTTCATTAGTCATCGACCTCATTGGTTGCAGGGCGAGCTGGGGTAGCCAGTGGTGTTGAGGCAGCAGGTGCAGTTGAAGTAGCTGCTGCTGGACTAGAGCTTTCAGCACCGCTTGAGAGTTCACCTGGCTTAATTCCTGCAGTCATCAGTCCACCATTAACTTGATGGTTTGCTGGTCGGACTGGGTTTTTCTTACGAGTTAATAACCAGTAATCAAAAATAGGTTTTGCAAGTTGGGCAGCAGAACCACCATGACGACCATTTTCCCAAATCACGGCAATCGCAATTTCTGGTTTATCAGCTGGTGCAAAGCCAACGAATAAACCATGGTCAAGTTGGCGTTCGTTCAGGGCTGATTCATTGTAGCGTTTACCTTGTGCAATACTTTTAACCTGCGCAGTTCCTGTCTTTCCTGCAATTTGATAGAGAGGTGTACGAATGCCTCGGCCAGTACCTGATTGAATTACGTCAATCATGGCATCGCGCATTTGAACCCAGTCTTCATCCGTTCCATTGAAGTTGATTTTGCCATCTGGTGCATTACGTACAGTAAATGGTTTTGCACCATGAGTTGAACGTAAAACGTGAGGGGTAACATGAGAACCATGATTGGCTGTAATTGCAGTTGCCATAGCGAGTTGTAAAGGTGTGGCAGTAAACGCACCTTGACCAATACTCACAGAAATCGTTTCACCTTTCATCCATTTGGCTTTGCGAGTACGCATTTTCCATTCAGGATTTGGATAAAGACCTTCACTTTCACTTGGTAAGTCGACACCGGTTTTTTGCCCGAACCCAAATTGACGCATCCATTGGTTCATTTGATCAATACCCATTTGATGGGCAAGAATATAAAAATAGGTATCACATGACATAATGATGGCTTTATGCATGTTTACGATGCCATGACCGGTTTTTTTCCAGTCGCGGAATTTATGAGAATCACCGGGTAAGTGGAAATAGCCTGGGTCAGAAATTGCTGTTGACCAGTTTACAATACCGTAGTGTAAGCCACCCATCGCTTCCATTGGTTTAATGGTAGAACCTGGTGGATATGCACCTTGTACAGCACGGTTATAAAGCGGTTGATCTAAACTATCACGTAAAGAACTATAATCTTTATGGTTAATACCAGTCACAAATAAATTAGGGTTGAAACTTGGACTAGATACTAAAGCCAGAATTTCACCAGTACGAGGGTCGATGGCGACAATGGCACCACGACGGCCTGCGAGCTGTTGAGAGGCAACAACCTGTAAACCATAATCTAAAGATAAATAGAGATCATTGCCACGAGTAGGGTCTTTGCGGCCTAAATGGCGCAATATATTACTGTGAGCGTCTGCTTCAACAGATTCATAACCTGGTGTTCCGTGTAGCAAATCTTCATAGCTTTTCTCAACGCCAATCTTTCCAATCAGGTTGGTTCCAGCATATAAATCTTTATCAATACTTTTTAATTCTTTATCGTTAATACGCCCGACATAACCAATCACATGAGCAAATAACTCACCATGTGGATAGTAACGGGTCATTTGTGTTTCGATTCTTACGCCGGGAAATTTATATTTTGCTTCGCTGAACTTGGCAATATTGGCTTCGGTTAGATTAAGTTTAATCGCAACACGTTCAGTTTTTCGAGCAGTTTTTATACGACTTTTGAAGCGGTCAATATCTTCTTGTGTGAGATCTAAAATAGGCTGTAGCTGCTCAACAACATGGTCGGCATCTTCTACATCTGTTTTACTTAAAGTTGCTGTAAAAACAGGATAATTATCTGCCAGTAATACACCATTTCGGTCATAGATATAACCACGAGCTGGTGGAAGTGGTTGTAAGCGAATCCGGTTTTTATCGGATGCAGTAGAAAATTCGTCGTAGTGAAAAATTTGCAAATAAGCGTATCGGCTAATCAACACTAATAAGCAAACGATAACCAGACCTACGGCAAAAAAGATTCGTCCTCGATAAATGCGCTTTTCTTGCTGGATATCTTTTAAAGGAAAGTGCTGCTTCATAAGGATCGACTTAATGACATAGGGTAGAAAAATAGCTGCTTATTCTAACGCAAGAGCACTTAAAATATTGCATAATTTTCAAAGTTTCAGTGCATTTCGATAAGATACTTTTTGACTTTGCAGACAACAAAATTGTAGATACTTGTATATAAGAAGCAAAATAATTCTGTTAAAGTCTCTCATTCAATAGAATAGGGTTGTTCTCACCATACGATTAGGGAAAATGGAGAAAATAATGAGAAAAATTTATCCCTTACTTGCAGTTTTGACGGTAAGTAGTTGGGCTCATGCTCAAGACTATTCGTTTCTTCCAGAAGCAAAATTAGCAGGACATACTGCATCTACGTGGAATGTGGGTGCCGGTTTTACACAAAAACTATTACATTTAAACGGTGAATGGGTAAACCCTTATGGTATTGCCTATGCCAAAGTTGGCGCATTTTTGAATGGTGACAAAACTGCTGGTGGCCAAGTCGGGTTTCGATATCCTTACTATCTTACCGGCACAGATAAAAATGGTTACTATATTGGTTTTTATGCTGGGCATCTCGATAGTAAAGAGGTCGATGGTGATTATAAATCCCGTTTAGGCGCTGGTGTTGATTTGGCTTATGTATTGTTGAATTCAGAAAGAATTAGTACTTTTAGTGTGGGTATTGGCGCGGCGGAAAAATTAACTGACCAAAATGGAGCAGTTGCTGCGGATACGAAACCACAAATTCAATTTTCTTATTCTCTAAGTTTTGGTTTATAAAACAAAGCAGTTTATCGTTAACTCGCCATAAGCAGAGCACAAATAAATACGAGAGTCTTACATGTTAGAGTACGTCAGCGGATTGTGGCAGACCTTTTTACACAGACCTGATTTTTGGGCCGTTTTAAGTATCATTCCAGTCACCGCCTTTGTTACATGGGCACACGTGTGGATGGCTTTAAAAATGGTGTTTTACCCAATTAAATTTTGGGGATTCCATTTAGGTCCATTACCAGTAGGTTGGCAAGGTATTGTGCCACGTAAAGCTGGACGTATCTCGGGTATTATTACCGACAATACTTTATCTAAGTTAGGTTCATTGCGTGAATTTTTAGAAGCAATGGATCCTGAAGATATGGCACGCATTATTGGTGAGCAGGTTGGTTTTGAACTTGAACACCTGATTGATGAAGTCATGATCGATCGTAATGCCGTACTTTGGGAAAATTTACCTTATTCAATTAAACGCCGTATTTATGCTCAGGCACATAAACAATTACCAGGCGTGCTAAGAGAATTAGTGACTGAGCTGACCATGAACGTCGAGTCACTGGTTAATATGCGTGAAATGGTCGTGAGTCAAATGGAAGGTGATCGCCGTTTGATGGTACGCATGTTCTTAAAAGTTGGACAAAAAGAAATCAACTTTATTTGGCATATTAGCGCTTTAATTGGGATGTTCTTTGGTATTTTCCAAATGATTGTTTGGTTTGTCGTACCTTGGCACTGGACAGTCCCGTTTTGGGCTTCAATTTGGGGCTTTTTAACCAACTGGATTGCAATCTGGATGGTATTTAATCCTCTTGAACCACATTATATTCGTTACCCACAGATTTTTAGATTAACAGAAGATCGTAAGTTTCCTTGGATTGTACCCGTTCTTCGAATTGGGACCTATAATTTCCAAGGTGCTTTCATGAAGCGTCAAGAAGAAGTCTCTGATGTGTTTTCAAGCGTAGTAACAGAAGATTTGATTACGTTAAAATCGATTATGACTGAAATGATGTACGGGCCACGTAAAGATAAAACCCGTCGTATTGTGAAGCGTCATATTAACGAAATTATGGAAACACCGTTAGTTCGTACATCTTTACAGCTTTCTTTAGGGCCAAGAGAGTACGCAAGGTTAAAGACGGACTTGATTGATCGTTCAATTGAAATTACGATGGGACCCGTATGTGACCCTGCGCTAAACGCAAGCCGGGCACAGAAAATTTTTCAAATGTTTAAAGAGCGTATTCGCGAACTGACACCAAAAGAGTTTCAGAATTTATTGCGTCCTGCATTTCAGGAGGATGAGTGGATTCTTATTGTGCTGGGTGGGGTAACCGGATTTATTGCTGGTACAATACATTTGTTTGTGGCTTTCTTATAATTCGATGTCGGGCAGGATCTATTGAAGATTAACGAGACTTTTTCTGCCAGGCTTCACATTCATTGTTTTAAATGAGGATGTTTTTTATGCGCATTATCTTACTCGGACCACCTGGGGCAGGCAAAGGGACTCAGGCTCAGTTGATCTGTAAGCGCTACAATGTCCCACAAATTTCAACCGGTGATATGCTCCGTGCTGCGATTCGTGAAGGTACTGAATTAGGTCTAAAAGCTAAAAGTGTAATGGAATCTGGTGGTTTGGTTTCAGATGAACTTATTATCGGTTTAGTAAAAGAACGTATTGCTCAGCCTGATTGTGCAAATGGCTGCATTTTCGATGGTTTCCCACGTACTATTCCACAAGCTGAAGCTTTGGAAAAAGAAGGGATTAGCATTGATCACGTGATTGAAATTGACGTTCCTGACGAAGAAATCGTACAACGTCTTTCTGGTCGTCGTCAGCATCCAGCTTCTGGCCGTGTTTATCATACAGTTTACAATCCACCTAAAGTGGAAGGTAAAGATGATGAAACTGGTGAAGATCTTGTTCAACGTCCAGATGACCAAGAAGAAACAATCCGTAAACGTTTAGCGTCTTATCATACAGAAACTGAGCAATTGGTTGGTTTCTATCAAAGCCGTGCTGCATCTGGTGAGAATGCACCGACTTATGACAAGCTTGATGGCTTGCGTACAATTGAAGATGTACAAAAAGATTTGTTCAACATCTTAGACAAATAATTTAATATTGTTTGTGATAATGAGCCCTCTTTGTGAGGGCTCTTTTCTTTCATTCGGTGCAGGAGAACAATATGAAAATCATATTGATTTTGGTGGTATTGCTAAGTCTGGCACTCGTCATCTTTTTGAGTTATCAGAGCTATAAAATGCTTAGGCAGGTACAAAAACAAGCAAAAGAAGAGCGTAATCAGAACAAACGTCTAAAGTAAGATTGACTGGGTATATTATCTATACCCAACCATATTTTTAAGCTTCAATATTTTTAATAGCAATTTGCTTTTGTGCACCAAATTCAAAGCGATCAGGCCAGTTGCAAACATCTGCAACTACACATTCAGCACATTTCGGTTTACGAGCGATACAACAATAACGGCCATGTAATATGAGCCAGTGATGTGAATCTAAAATAAATTCTTTAGGAATGACCTTAATTAAGCGATGCTCAACTTCAAGTACATTTTTACCTACGGCTAAGCCAGTTCGATTTCCCACTCGGAAAATATGGGTATCGACAGCCATAGTCGGTTGTCCAAAAGCTGTATTTAAAACAACATTTGCGGTTTTACGTCCAACGCCTGGTAAAGCTTCCAAATCTTTTCTGTTGCTTGGAACTTCGCCGTTAAATTGCTCCATTAAAATCTTGCAGGTCTTAATAACATTTTCAGCTTTCGCGTTGTAAAGGCCAATAGTTTTAATATATTCCTTTAACCCATCTACGCCCAAGTTGTAGATTTTCTCGGCTGTATTAGCCACAGGGTAAAGTTTATCAGTTGCCTTATTTACACTCACATCGGTCGCTTGAGCTGACAGCATAACTGCAATGAGTAACTCAAAAGAAGATGAATATTTTAACTCGGTTTGAGGAGAGGGCCGTTGTTCACGAAGGCGTTCAAAGAAAATTTGAATCTGCTTTTTCGTCATATTTTTGACAGCCATTCAGACCTCCTGTAGTTGCATGAGTTGCTGTTGTAGTTCTTCGAGTTGAAGACGTTTTTTAGCATCTTCACGTACACTTAACTGTTTTTCCAGTTTCTTAATTTGTGTACGAATTTTAGCTAACTCAATTGTAGTTTTAGCATCAGTTGGCGCAGTTTCTTTAGATTTCTCAATGAGTTCAATTGAAGGTAATTCATCAAGTGCCTGAGAAAACTGCGCAAACAGTTGAGTATCAATTTCAGCGCGTACTACAGGCCCTTTACGGTGACTGCGACGCTTTTCTTCACGTTGAATATGTGCGTAATAGCGTTGTCTTAAATCATCTTGCTCTGCGTTACGCTGTTGTTCATTTGGTAAGGCTTGTGTGTCCTCAACCAAATCAATGCAATCTACGGGACACGGTGGAATGCATAGCTCACAACCCGTACATAAGTCGGTCAAGATGGTATGCATGAGCTTACCACTGCCAATAATAGCATCTACAGGACAAGCACTAATACATTTGGTACAGCCAATACATTCATCTTCACGAATAATTGCTTTCATTCGCTGTGGGCGACCATCTGTTTGTATAGGCCACACGCTACTTTCAGCAATTAATGGGGAGCGATTTAATAGATTTGCGAGTGCATCAGCAACAGGTTGTCCACCTGGAACACATTTATTTGCTTCTTCACCTTCAGCAATCGACTTTGCGTAGGGTAGACATCCATCACGATGTCCACATAGACCACATTGTGTTTGTGGTAATAACGCATCAATCTCGCGTATGAGAGAAATAGATGAATTCATAGTGGGCAAATAGCTTGGTTAAAACGATGCGATAATGAAGAAAAACCTAAGTAAGGTCAATGGATTTTAACGAATTTATCGGGTTTTTAATTGACCTAAAATGTCGCCAATATTGCACAATAATAGATCAATAAAAGTGAAAAGTTAAATGACTATTTCTTATTTTTAAGTAGTTTTTCTAAAAATAAGTTTTTGATAATTAAGGTGAATAAAATAATTTAAAATAACTATTGTTAAAATTGATGGAAAGGGATTTAATATTTTGCTGCTAAATGATGCATTTAATAATGTATTGCACCAATTTAATTCATTACTATGCTGAGGACCGTGCATTGAAATATAACAACCTGAATGAATTCCTGAATTACGTGCAAGCGCGTGATCCGCATCAACCTGAATTTTTGCAAGCTGTCGAAGAAGTCATGACGAGTTTGTGGCCTTTTATTGAAAAAAATCCGGAATATGCAGAGCAGGGTTTGTTGGAACGCTTAGTTGAACCAGAGCGTGTGATTCAATTTCGTGTTTCATGGATGGATGATCAAGGTCAGACTCAAGTTAACCGAGCTTTCCGTGTTCAATACAATTCAGCAATTGGTCCATTCAAAGGGGGAATGCGTTTCCACCCATCAGTCAATCTATCAATTTTAAAATTTTTAGGTTTTGAGCAGACTTTTAAAAACTCACTTACCACCTTACCAATGGGTGGGGGAAAAGGTGGTTCAGATTTCGATCCTAAAGGCAAATCTGATGCTGAAATTATGCGATTCTGTCAGGCATTAATCATTGAGCTTTATCGTCATTTAGGACCAAATACTGATATTCCTGCGGGAGATATTGGTGTGGGTGCGCGTGAAGTCGGTTATATGGCAGGTATGATGAAAAAGCTGAGTAATGACACCGCTTGTGTCTTTACCGGTAAGGGAATTTCATTTGGTGGTAGCTTAATGCGTCCTGAAGCAACTGGCTATGGTACGGTTTATTTTGCAGAGGAAATGCTCAAAGCACGTGGACAATCTTTTGCTGGTAAAACTGTTTCAGTATCTGGCTCTGGTAACGTTGCACAATATGCAGCAGAGAAGGCCATGTTCCTAGGGGCAAAAGTTGTTACTTTATCTGACTCTAACGGCACAGTTTATGTAAAAAATGGTTTTACAGATGAGTTGCTTGTTGAAGTCATGAATCTTAAAAACGTTAAGCGTGGTCGTATTTCCGAGTTTGCTTCTAAACATGGTTTTGAATATTTTGAAGGAAAAACGCCTTGGCATATTCCTGTCGATATTGCTTTACCATGTGCTACGCAAAATGAATTAACAGGTGAAGATGCTAAAACGCTTATTGCAAATGGTGTAATTTGTGTGGCTGAAGGCGCAAATATGCCATCTACACTTGAAGCAGTTGAATACTTCATCGAAGCTAAAATTTTGTATGCGCCAGGAAAAGCATCTAATGCTGGTGGTGTTGCAACGTCTGGTTTAGAAATGTCTCAAAATGCAATTCGTTTAAGCTGGACACATGCTGAGGTTGATGAACGCTTACATGCAATCATGAAAGACATTCATGCCAATTGTGTAAGATACGGTACTAAAGAAGATGGTACTGTTAACTATGTTGATGGTGCCAATATTGCAGGTTTTGTAAAAGTAGCTGATGCAATGCTTGCTCAAGGTATTTTCTAAAAATAGAAATAAAAAATCCGATGCAAAAGCATCGGATTTTTTTTAGTCTAAAAACTTATTTTTTAGGTTTTTTAACTAGTTCTTGTTCAACAACCATATCTAATACATCAGCTTGACTAGATTGGTCTGCTGCTGGGTTTTTCACTTCAAAACGTTTTACACGTAAAATTACGCGTTGATCTGGATTGTGTTCAAAACCTTCAATTTGGCCATAATATAATGACCAGTTTTTGTCAGCGTAAGTTTTAACGCCTTTGTCATCATATTTAATTTCACGAACTTGCATACAAGTTTGTGGGGCAACACCAGTACATGATTTAGTTTGTGGAGCAACTTCTAGGAAAACAGTTTTTCCTTCAGATTGATATTTTGCTTCAGGTGTCATTTTACCAGTAAAGGTATATTTTTGACCTTGAGCATCAGATACCGTTAGAGTTGGTTGATCAACGTTTGTGGTATTGAGTTCAAATGGAATCGCACGTTTTTGGAAAAGGCTGCTAGAAAATTGTTCCTGTTTCATTAAAGCAGGTTCACACGCCATCATTGTTGACATTACATCAGCAGTTACGATGGTGTTGTTTTCAACTTTCCAAGTTGTTCCTTGGCGGTTACAACCCGTTGCGATCGATAAACGGTCATTGGTAAAGTTAAGAACGATAGGTTTTTTTGTATTTTCAGGCTGATAAGACCAAGAGTAGTCTGTTAAAGCTTGAGTATTTACTGCTTTTTGACCTTGGAAAATATGTTTTTGACCAGTTTTATCTGTCACGCTTAAAATCACCTGACCATTATTGTTACTAATTTCGATTGGTAATTTCGCGTCATTAAAGATGCTATTAGAAAGTTGTTCTTGTTTCATTAGGTCATCTTGGCAAGCCATCATGGTTGAAACAAGGTTAGAAGTAACAAGTTGGTTGCCTTCAACTTTCCAAGTACCGCCTTGACTATTACAACCTGTATTGATTGCTAATTTGCTATCTGCATTAAAGTTAAGGATAAGTGGTTTAGAAGCTTTTACATTTTGATAAGTCCAAGCATATTCACCTAAAGTGGCCGCAAGGTTTTGTTGTTGCTCAGATACAATTGGAGCTGGAGTATTCGTAACTGTTTGACATGCCATCAAAGAAAAAGGTAATAACGCAAGAATTAAATATTTAATTTTCATTTAAAAAACTTCAAGTAAAAAAACAACAGCAATAAGCTTAAAACATTCTTAAAAAAAGAAAATGTAAACATTTGATTGTTTCGGTTTTTAAAATGTATAAGTTTGTAAGTTATTCTAATTTTCAACAAAAATAATGGTATACCCCGAAAAACGGGGTATTTGTTAATAATTAATCAAAACGATAGATATCCATGCCTAGTGAGCCCATTGTGAAGCTACTGTGAACAATCGTAAAGCGATTGCCTGTGCCCATAGCAAAAAACAAAGGGGCAAAATGTTCAAGGGTAGGATGATTACGTTTTACATAGGGCAATGATTGCCAGTCCAGTACGCCATCATAATCTTGATGTGTAAGTTTATTCACAACAGCATTTCTAAAAGTCGAAGCCCATTCAGGAACTTTGGAATTGTCTCCTTGCCAAGATAACTCTGCAAGATTATGGGTAATACTGCCTGAACCAATCAATAAAACTTGTTTGTCCCGTAAAGGCGCAAGTGTTTGCCCTATACGATAAATTTCTTGTGCACTTAAATTGGTTGGCAAAGAAATCTCGACCACTGGTATGTCAGCATCAGGATACATATGTAATAGAGGCATCCATACACCATGGTCACGAGGGCGCGTACTATTCGCATGTGCCACAAGATGAGCATCTGCCAGTAATTTTAAGATTTCTTCAGCGAGTTGTGGTTGTCCAGGTGCGCTGTAGCGAATTTCATATAACTCTTTAGGAAAGCCGCGGAAGTCATGCCATGTTTCTGGACGTGTCGAAATACATACTTCAAGTGCTTTACTTTCCCAATGAGCAGACATCACAATGATTGCCTTTGGTGTGGGAAGATTTGCACCTAAACGATGTAGAGCAGGTCCTACTTGTTCTGGATCAAGTGCAAGCATGGGTGAACCATGTGAAATAAACAGTCCAGGAAGGGTTTGTAGTTCCATTGCATTGCACCTGAGTTGAAAAGCAGAATAATAGTCATTATGCCAAAATCAGGGCATGTTAAAAGTATCCTGATTTCAACGGATTGTTCCTAAAATGAAACGGTTGTTGTTTTTATGCACGGTGATAGGGATGATTATGATTAATAGTCATTGCCCGATACAGTTGCTCAATTAATAACACGCGTACCAAAGGATGGGGCATTGTGAGTTTTGAGAGTGACCAATGCCATGCAGCAGCTTTACGTACTTGATCTGACAAGCCATCTGGGCCACCAATCGCAAGTACTATATCATTGCCTTCAAGCATCCACTGTTTCATGGTGTCAGCCAGCTTTTCTGTGCTGAGTTCTCGCCCACCGACTTCTAGAGCAATTAAAGTTTCATTCGGTTTTAAAGCATTTAAAATGCTTTCGCCTTCAATTTGGCAATATTTTAAAATATCTGCTTCTGAATCATTCTTACCACGTTTGGCCATAGGCAGTTCAATGACTTGGGTTTGCACAAAAGGTTGGATGCGTTTGAAATAATCTTCAAAACCAGTGAGAACCCAAGTAGGCATTTTTTGACCAATGGTCAGAATACGAATTTTCATATTATCTATTCATTCAAAACAGCTTGCGCATTATACCTGAGGAAGAGATAAGTTCGTGGTAGTAAAATAGGCATAAAAAACGCAGTCCAAAAAACTGTGTTGGACTGCGATCAAATGATCACCTGTCTGGAGTTCAGATGATCATAGAGAATAAAAAAACAAGGTTATCTATAAAATAATAGATAACGAAGAATACTTAATTTAATTAAATACTCTTAATACCTATTATGAGGATGGTTGGATATTTTTCAATCAAATTGTGTAACAAAAAAAAGAGAGCCGAAGCTCTCTTTTTTCGTATTTTAATTAGTGACGTGCTGCTTTTGAACCTTCCACCGGTTTTACAATCGGCGTTTTAGGTAAAGGCTTTGGCATTGAAACTAATGCTAAAGGCAAGATGTCATCAATACTTTTCACAGCTTTGATTTCTAAACCTTCTTTAACATTGGCTGGAATTTCTGCCAAATCACGTACGTTATCTTGTGGAATAAATACAAGTTTGATTCCACCACGGTGTGCCGCAAGAAGTTTTTCTTTTAAGCCACCAATACGCATTGCACGACCACCTAAACTTGTTTCACCAGTCATTGCAATATCCGGACGAATCGCAATACCTGTAAATGCTGATACAAGGGCAGTTGTTAATGCTAAACCAGCAGATGGGCCATCTTTTGGTGTTGCACCTTCTGGTAAGTGAACGTGTACATCAGTTTCTTCAAAACGAGAAGCTTCAATACCTAGCTCATCGGCACGTGTACGTACTAAAGTCATTGCTGTAGTAATCGATTCTTTCATTACATCACCAAGTGAACCGGTCGTAATGAATTTGCCTTTACCTTTTACCGCTGCAACTTCAATGGTAAGTAACTCACCACCTACAGATGTCCAAGCTAGACCGTTTACGCGACCTACTTGCGCTTCTTCTTCTGCAATACCGAAGTCAAACTTATGTGGACCTAAGTATTCTGGAAGATTGGCAGAAGTCACATCAAGTTGTAAGTTTTTAGACTTTTTACTTACTGCTTCTTTTACCACTTTACGCGCAATTTTAGATACTTCACGTTCTAAACTACGTACACCAGCTTCACGTGTATAGCGCTGAACAATATCACGAATCGCTTCTTCATGAATTGTTAACTCTTTAGCACGTAGACCGTTGTTCTTAATCGCTTTTGGAACAAGGTAACGTTCAGCAATATTAACTTTTTCATCTTCGGTATAACCCGGTAGACGAATAACTTCCATACGGTCAAGTAATGCCTCAGGAATATTCATGCTGTTTGCAGTACAGATAAACATCACTTCAGAGAGGTCAAGATCAAGATCTAAATAGTGATCGTTGAATTTACTGTTTTGTGATGGATCTAATACTTCAAGCAATGCAGAAGCAGGATCGCCACGGTAGTCTTGTGCCATCTTGTCAATTTCGTCGAGTAAGAACAGAGGGTTCTTCACGCCAACTTTTGTTAAAGACTGCACGATTTTACCTGGCATCGCACCAATATAAGTACGACGGTGACCACGAATCTCAGCTTCGTCACGTACGCCACCAAGTGCCATACGAACAAACTCACGACCTGTTGCTTTCGCAACTGACTCACCAAGTGAAGTTTTACCTACACCAGGAGGACCTACTAAACATAGAATCGGACCTTTGAGTTTTTTAACACGTGATTGAACAGCTAAATATTCAACAATACGATCTTTAACGTCATCTAAGCCGTAGTGATCTGTATCAAGAATTTCTTGAGCTTTCGCAAGGTTAATACTGACTTTGCTCGCCTTATTCCACGGCGTATCTAAAATTACTTCTAGATAGTTACGTACAACAGCTGCTTCACTAGATGCAGGTTGCATTGCTTTAAGCTTACGGAACTCAGCTTCAGCTTTTTTACGTACGTGTTCAGGTAAATCAGCTTCAGCAAGACGTTTTTCTATTTCAGCAACGTCATCTTCAGCGCCACCATTCATGTCAGAAAGTTCACGTTGAATGACTTTCATTTTTTCATTTAGAAAGTATTCACGTTGGTTTTTTTCCATTTGGCGTTTTACGCTGTCATGCAAAGTTTGTTCAATTTGCTGTTCAGCAGATTGATTTACCAAGTAGCTCATAAGTTCTTGCAAATGTGCTTCAAACTCATCGTGCTCTAAAAACTTCTGTTTAATTTCAATATTTAGAGGCACACGTGTTGCCACGAAGAACATAAGCTGTAGTAAGTCTTCAATTTTATTAGCAGCTGCAACCAGTTCACGTGCATTACGTAATTTTGCTTCAGCGTATTGAGCAAATAAAGTACGTAACTCTTGTAAACGAGTTTCTTGAGTAGCTTTATCTACGTTAATTGTCATTGGACTTAAGCTATGTTCAGCCGTCAAATAGCTATCTTCATCGATAATTTTTTCAAGTTTAGAGCGCTGTAACCCTTCAATAAGTACTTTGATACAGTTTTCATCATTCTCATGATTTACGACCTGAACAATCTTAGCGACAGTTCCGTACTGATAAAGGTTATCGTGATCAATATCTTCTGTAAGCGAATCTTTTTGCGCAACTACAAATACTAAATTGTCACTGTTACGAGCCACATCAACTGCATTGATCGATTGTTCACGACCCACGAATAACGCAATTTGCATGTGTGGATAGACCACTACATCACGTAACGCTAAAAGTGGTAATACACTTGGAACCTGAGGCTCTAAGTCAGTTTTTTCATTCATAATAAGTTCAGACATGGGCACTCCTAATGAGTGACAACGAGGTTGCCATGTTTTTTATAGTGATGTGTATTTCAAAAATTACAAGGGCCTATTTATAGAAAATGTGGAAAAAATGACTAATTTAGTCAACTTTTTTATTAAAATATTATGAATCAACGAATTAATTCTTAAGAAGAATAAAATTTTGTAGAAAGGGTAAGTAATTTAGCTTAATAATTATGAAATATTCATATGATAAAAAAATCGTTTGGATAGTAAATAACCATTTTCTTGTGCCATTTATACACAATGTATTGTTAACAATAATGCAAAGCTTATTCGATATTGAACATTAAATAGGCGTGTTAATATAAGTTGGTAAAACGGTCTGTCACGGCAAAGTAATCATCCTTAGGGTGGTTACTTTTTCGTTTTAAGGGACTAAAAAGTAAAAGGATATATTTTAAGTTTTATAAATTTTTATATAAAAATCATCTTTTAAAATAATAAATATGTTGAGGGGTGAGTAAAGCATCTAATGGTTGATCCCAACTTTGACGTTTTAAAGTATGCTCAATAAATTGAAATTGATGCGCCATTCCCAAACGATAAGGCTTATGTTTTGCACTTGCTAGTGTTCGGTCATAATAGCCGCCTCCCATACCAATACGTGTTCCGTAGTGATCACAAGCTAAAAGTGGCATCAACAGTAAATCAAGTTTTGATACATGTTTTCCTCTTGTTGCCATGGGTTCTTTCATACCCAACGGATGATGCGAAAAACGCCGATTTAAATATTGGTTTTTAGATATTCTTACCCAAACTAAATGTTGATTCATAGAACAAATCATAGGTAAATAAACTTTTTTATTTTTTTGAAAACATAACTTTATGAGCAGATCTGTATGAACTTCTCCGAAGGCATGTAAATATAAACCAATTTTTTTTGATGAATGAAAAATAGCAAGACTGTTTAAATGATGGAGGACATTAAGCTGAGCTTGTTTTTGCTCCAATGGGCTTAAAGAGCGTCTTTTAGATCTTAAATTTTTTCTAATAAAACTAAGTTCATTCATGTGTAAATCTAACAAAGATTTGAGATCAGTCGAGCAAAATTATACCTATTTTTCTATAGCTTTATGGAAATAGAGGAGTAATTAAGAAATAACTTTAACTTTACTTGATGTGAGGTATCTTCTTTGGCGTTAAAAAATTCTCTTTCTTTACGTATTACCAGTATTTATTTACATTTAATCAGATAAGAATATTTAAAAAGATGAATGTGAAATTGTTAAGCCTATGAAGTTAAAAATTTTAACCATTACAATAAGCACCGTATTGATGCTTGGTGGGTGCACAAAACAAACAGAACCTGAAGCAGCTGAAGTTGACTATAAAGCTCAATTTGAAGAGTCTGACCGTAAAATTGGAGAGTTTTTAGATCAATTAGATAATCCGAAGATATCACAAGAGGTTAAAGTAAAAATCTTGTGTCATGATTATCCTGAGGTCTATAAGACCCAATATATGCCTGCATTAATCAAAATTTCACCTAAACCTTATACCGAAGAAAAAATGTTGTCAGATTTGAAGAGTGCCACTGACTACTACAAGGATGCTTTAGCGATTAGCTGTAACCAATAAGCCAATTGATGTTTTAACTCTCAAAAAATCCGATAAGTGTGAATTGATTGGCATTATTGAATTGTGATAAATTTCATTTTGTCTTTATAGTTGCTAATTTAGGGGGTTCTAGATATGGAAATCTTGAAATTCTTACAGAGTTTTAATACTGTCGGTACATATTTAACGATTGCTTCAACCATTTTGGCTGGCCTTATTCTATATTTTTATGTAATTAATCCAGCGTGATCTTTAAAAAGAAATAGTAAGAAATTTTCTATTTCTTTTTTAATAATTAAATTCTGTCATTAATTTTAAACTATAAAAAAAGGTAGGGTCATGAAGTTTAGATTATTTCTGCTTAGTTTTTTGGCTTTAAGTTGTTATGCAGACGAAAATGTAAGTGATCCTGAGATTTGTAATGTAGTAAAAAAAGTTGCTTATACTGTCATGGAGGCACGTCAACAAAAAGTTCCATCTGAAGACTTGCAACAGATAGCAAATGGCCTCGAAGATCCTAAAGCCAAACAACTTTATCAAGATTTAATTAATTCGGCTTACTCTGCCAAAGTATTTAGAACCAGTTTCTTTAAAAGAAAGGCAATAGAAGATTTTCAAACAGGCTGGTATGAAGAGTGTCTTAATAGAAATAAAAAATAATATTAGAGAGGGCTGAGTAGATTAATCAGCTAAACTACAATTTAATGTTTTAAAAAGAAAATTTTAGACTGAAAGGTCTGTATGGAAAGCTAAATTAAAATAAATGTTTTGAATTTTTCTTAAAAGTTAAAACTAAATGCTCCGAAGATGCCGCTGCATGTGTCGTTACCCTGAACCCGATGAGTTCAAGGTGGACGCGACGTATACTTGCTGGGTTTCCTACACGAGGGTAGGCATACACTCTAAATATACAGAACACATCCATAAGTTTAAGTATCGGCAGGGGAATAGACCCGCTGGCGAACACCCCAGAGACAATTTAAGTATAACCGATCTGACTATGTTGGCAATCCTCAAATCCTCAGGAACTGTAAACTTAGTTTGCGTTTGATGAAGCTTTGTACACTAATATGCAAAAATCATTTCCAATTGCGCTTAATAGCCTCAATAAAAAACGCCTTGCATCTATTCTTCATAGAGCAAGGCGTTTTTGTATGGATGATTTATTAAACAATTTGTTCAACATCATCCAATATCGTTTGCAGTAAACGTTCACAGTGAGTGTATTCTTGCAAAGACTTATTAAGGCTCAATACTTCTTGAGTCAATTGTAGAGCAACCATAATGACCAGTTTATTGTGCTCAACACGTGGAGCACTACGACGCATCTCATTAAATTTCTCATTGAGAAGTTCTGCTGCACGTTCAAGTTCGTCTTTTTTATCTAGCGTAGTCGCGAGTCTAAAGGTCTGCTCAATCAGCCTAAGCTCTACCATGACTTGTTCACTCATGATTGGGTCTCCTCACCAGTTTCAGCATTAGGATGGGCAAGCTGCTGAATTTCTTGAGCATGCTGATCTTGGGCAGTGCCTAAAATTCCTAAACGTTGAATAATGGCTTCAACTTTTGATTTAGCAAGCTCATTTTTTTGTAACAAACGATCACGATCTTGTTGTAAATCATGAAGCTCTTGCTGAGTTTGACGTTGGTGGGCTTGTAACTTTTCTTTTGCAACACGTAATTCATTGCGTTCGGCAAG
This sequence comes from Acinetobacter calcoaceticus ANC 3811, assembly GCF_000399665.1. GTDB lineage: Bacteria > Pseudomonadota > Gammaproteobacteria > Pseudomonadales > Moraxellaceae > Acinetobacter > Acinetobacter calcoaceticus_B. The sequence goes on along the minus strand of NZ_KB976986.1, from coordinate 1,937,944 downwards.
AATTTCTTGAAAACGATTTTTTAAATCAGTCGTACTTTTTTCTAATCGACTATAACGTTCAGCAAGTGTGTTAGCATCCTGATTCAATTGTTGAAATTGACCTTTTAACTGAGATAGTTGCTCAGTTACCGACTCAATTTCCTCTTGTTTTTTAGTGATAATACTATTTTTTTGCACAACTTGTGCGTGATGCTCTGTTTCAGCCAGTTCTTTAGCTTCCGAGAGTGTCGCATGTTCACTCTCTAAATGATGTAAGCGTGTTTTTAATACGCTAATATGCGCTTGTAGCCGCTGTAATTGTTCTAACATAACGAGGTCGCACAGAATTGCAATCAAAGGTAATATATACAAAGTATAGAGATTGGATAAACGAATGCAAGACGATATTTCAGGCTGGACAGATTGGAACGCTCATTTTGAAGGAATTGAAGAAATTTCAAGCCCTAGTGAGTTACATGGTCTATTAACAGGTATTGTTTGTGTGACAGAAGCGCCAACGCGTGAAGAATGGTCACAAATTTTAACAACCCTTAATGTGCCAGAGTTAAGTGAAGATGCTCTAACACTTTTAACTGATGAAGCAGAAGATGTCGTTCACGCTATATCTGATGATGAATTAGATTATTTACCTATGCTTCCTGATGATGACCACCTTCTTCAAGAGCGTGTACAAGCTTTATCAGATTGGTGTGCAGGTGTTGTATTAGGTTTTGGGTTGGCATCGGGTCATATTCGTCCAGATGAACTTGAATTAATTGAGAACCTTCAAGATATTGCAGCAGTCGAATTTGAAGACTCTGATAATGATGAGGAAGGTGAAAGCAGTTATGAAGAATTATATGAATTTGTACGCTTAATTCCTGTAAGTTTGTCTATTGGCAGAAAAAAAATTACTGTAACTGAAAGCTCTTTATTGAAAAACTTTCATGCGAAAAGTAAATCTGCTGCTGTAGCTACAGAAAAAAATGTTGTAGAAATGTTTACTCCACATCGCCCAAGCTAATTGAGGCGATGTGTTATTGGTTGTATTTTATTTTTTGACTTTAAAATTCTAAATCAAGTAGATCATTATGAAATTGCCTCAAGCTGATTTTCGACATCGTAGAGACCGTCTGGCAGAAAAAATGGGTCCAAACAGCATTGCAATTATTGCAACGCGTGAGGAAATGTACCGTAATCGTGATGCGGATTATAAATTCCGTGCCGATAGTAGTTTTTTCTATTTGACGGGTTTTGCTGAGCCTGAGGCAGTTGCTGTCATTGAAACCTTTGACGATGAAGACTATAGCTATAGTCTTTTTTGCCGTGAACGTAATCGCGAGATGGAAATCTGGAATGGTTTCCGTGCCGGAGTTGATGGTGCAGTTGAAGACTACGATGCTGATGAAGCATATGTAATTGATTTGCTTGATGAAGAAATTATTGAAAAATTATTAAATAAAGAGCGTCTTTATTATCGGATTGGGCACAATGCTGCGTTTGATGCGCGGGTGAGTCAGTGGATTAAAAAAGCAGATGACGAACACCGACATGAGAGTGCTCCAGCTCAATTGGTCCAGCTCGACCGTATTGTTGATGAAATGCGTTTAGTTAAGTCACCGCAAGAACTTGACTTAATGCAAATTGCTGCAAATATTAGTGCTGAAGCACATACGCGTGCGATGCAAACGGTACACCCAGAGATGATGGAATATGCTCTTGAAGCTGAACTTAATTATATTTTTGGGAAAAATGGTTGTGTCCCGTCTTATAACAGTATTGTAGGCGGTGGTGCGAATGCTTGTGTTTTACATTATGTTGAAAATAACAAGCTACTCAAAGATGGTGATTTAGTTTTAATTGATGCTGCATGTGAATATGAATTCTATGCGTCAGATATTACCCGTACTTTTCCGGTCAATGGTAAATTTAGTGCTGAGCAAAAAGCATTATATGAAGTTGTATTGGCTGCCCAATATGCAGCGATTGATGCAGTACGTATTGGTAATTCATACCGTGAGCCTCATGAAATAGCAGTTAAAATTTTAACTAAAGGTCTAGTTAATTTAGGTTTGCTCAAAGGTGATGTTAACGAACTCATCGAAACCGAAGCATACCGTCAGTTTTATATGCATGGCACAGGTCATTGGTTAGGCATGGATGTACACGATGTCGGATCTTACAAAAAAGGTGAAGACTGGCGTCAATACGAAGAAGGTATGGTGATTACAGTGGAACCTGGTTTATACATTGCACCAGATGATGAAACTGTAGATGAAAAATGGCGTGGTATTGGTATTCGTATTGAGGATGATGTGGTAGCAACATCGAAAGGACCACGAGTTTTAACTGCCCATGTGGTTAAAGATATTGCAGATATTGAACATTTAATGGCGCAAGCTAAAGCATAATTAAACGTATTCGCCAAAGGAGCAAAATTCGATGCAACAACAAGTGATTATTGTAGGTGGGGGAATGGTTGGCTTGAGCCTTTCACTCATGCTGGCGAAGGCTAATATTGCGGTAAAGCTATTAGAAGCTGTGAGATACCCAAACTATGATGATCAAAATGTTGCTCCTTACCATTCGAGTTTTGATGCACGTAATACGGCTTTATCGCGTCGTAGCGTACAGATTTATCAGAAGCTGGGGTTGTGGGATGCATTACAGCAACATGCGACTCCAATTTTGCAAGTCCATATTACAGAGCAAGGTAGTTTTGGCAAGGCACGTTTAATTGCAGAACAAGAAAAAGTCGAAAGCTTTGGTCAGGTAATTGAAAATGCTTGGCTTGGACGTGTACTTTTAACTCAAGTGCGCCAACAACCTTTGATTGAACTAATTGATGGTGTACAGGTTACCGCTTTAACTCAAGATGCCGAACAAGTACATATTGAAGCTTTGCGTGGTGAGGAAACTTTAAAACTTGAGTCAAAATTATTAATTGCGGCTGATGGACGCGATTCTTTTTGTCGTCAGGCAATTGGCGTGGGTGTTGATGTTCACGACTATGATCAGGTTGCAATTGTGACTACGGTTCAGACATCAAAACCGCATGAACAGGTAGGTTTTGAACGGTTTAGTGCATTAGGCCCTTTAGCTTTATTACCTTTACCCGGTGAGTACCGCCGTTCAGTGGTATGGCCTGTGAAAAAAGGCACCGAAAATGAATGGCTAGGTGATGAAAATGACCAACACTTTTTAAGTGCTTTGCAACAAACTTACGGTGACCGAGCGGGTAAATTTGAAAAAACGGGTAAACGTTTTAGCTATCCACTTTCACAAGTGCTTGCGCATAAACAAGCTGTTGGTCGCGTTATTTTAATGGGTAATGCAGCGCATACAATTCATCCTGTTGCAGGACAAGGCTTTAATTTATGTCTACGTGATGCCGATGTTTTAGTGCGTTATTTAGTGAACCAGTTAAGCACTTCTGATGATTTAGGTAACCCAGATAACTTACTTGCCTATGAGCAAGCTCGTTTATCAGATCAGCAGCGGGTTATTAAGTTCTGTGACACTGTAGTTCGTGGTTTTAGTAACCAAAACCCATTATTAAAATTAATTCGTAATACGGGATTAATTGCATTTGATGTTATTCCGGGTGTAAAACCATTGGTGGCTAACTATGCAATGGGGTTAAAAGCATGAGTGAAGTGTTGGATGTCGTCATTATTGGTGGTGGATTGGTTGGAGGTTTAACTGCTTTGTTACTTGCGCAAGGTGGGGTGCAACCCACAGTGCTTGATGCGGCTCCTGTACTTGATGTTGAGAAAACATTAAGCGTGATGAATCCACGTGTTTTAGCACTTAGCCAAGCGACCATTCATTTGCTTAAAACGGTAAATGTTTGGGATGATCTTGCTCGTCAAATGCCTTATACAGGCATGCAGGTCTGGAATCTAAATGGCTACGGTGAAATTAATTTTGGCCAAGAGTCGCAACTAAGACCGATGCCAGAGCAAGCCTTGGGTTCTATGGTGGAACCCAGTGTACTGAACGTTGCCATTCAGCAAAAAATGTTGCAGCAGCTTACAGATTACCGTACTCAAGTGCGTGTTACACGTATTGAGCAGGGCGTAGGATGTTGGCATATTCAATTAGCAGATGGCACTACGCTTAAAACTAAACTTCTTATTGGTGCAGATGGTGCGAATTCGTTTGTACGTGAACAGGCTTTTATTGACCTCGATGTACTAGATTACAAACAAGCAGCCATTAGCTGTGCAATCAGAACAGCAAAGCCTCATCATTATGTTGCCCGCCAAATTTTCTTACCTACAGGACCTTTAGCATTTTTACCTATGGCAAGTCTTGAAGAAACTGAGAACGGATACTGGCAATCCATTGTCTGGACACTACCAGATGATTATGCCGATGAATATTCAGCTTTAAACGATACTGCGTTTATGCAACTTTTAACTCAAGAAAGCCAACACATGTTGGGTGAGGTGTTAGAGGTTCGTTCAAGAGCACAATTTCCGCTCAAAGCTCGTGCTGCAAAACAATATGTAAAAGCAGGTTTAGCTTTGATTGGTGATGCTGCACATGTAATTCATCCACTTGCTGGACAAGGGGTAAATATTGGCTGTCTTGATGCCGCAGTACTGTGTGATGTATTGCTTCACGATTTAAACCGTGGTGTATGGGCGCATGAGCAAACTTTAATGCGCTATGAACATCGCCGTAAAGGTCAGAATGATGCAATGATGCATAGCATGTCGGCAATTGGTTGGCTTGAAAGTAGTGAGCTATTTCCAGTCGTGTGGGCTCGTAATATGGGGCTTAAGCAAGTTGAGCTGACTCCGGTTTTAAAAGATCGATTTATGCAACAAGCAAATGGTTTAGGGGCTTTACAAAGTACCCGCTATAAGCATTAAAATATTCACTGGGCCTATACTCTACTAAGCGAATTCAATGCCAGTAGATATTTTTTGAACAATCATTTATATATCATTACCAATTTGGTCATAAAAGATACGGAAGTGACCAAATTGGCTCTTTGCTAAACGCAAAGAGATTGCTAAATTTCTGAGGTCTTGGGACCATAGCGATGATGCAATAAAAATCATTGTGGGGAGTGTGAAATGTCAGATATCAATGATTATGAAGATGCAGAAGATTCTGCTGTAGATGAAGATGAAGCGAAAGCAGCCGAAAGCGGTGCAGCTGATGAAGAAGTAGGCGGTATGAGTGATACTGATCTTGCTGAGGCAGAAACGCTGACTGTAACTGCTAAACAGAAACAGCGCCAAGCGCTGGAAGATGAAATCGCCGCATTTTTAGCTCGGGGTGGGAGAATTACCGAAGTTCCTCCTGATGAACATAGCGACCATTAATCTTAAAAAAGCATCACATGAGTGGTGCTTTTTTATTTGTGTAAATTTACTAAAATAGGTTTAAGGCGAGCTTTGCAGTTCTTTTAAAATTCCACATTCATCTACTGTTCGATTGGTAGAGCAGTGCTGTTTTAAATCAATTAAAGATTCTTTTAAAAGCAATAATCGTTCAATTTTTTCAGATACTTCATTTAAATATTTATCTACTAGGTTATCAATTTTTGTACATGCCTGTTTAGGCTGAGTTTTCATTTCTTTTAACGTTTTAATATCACTGAGTGAAATATCTAATTCTCGGCAATGCTTAATAAACAATAGGTCGTTGAATGTCTGCTCGGTATAAATACGATAATTATTTTCTGAACGTTGGATACGGTCCAACACACCTACTTTTTCGTAATAACGGATCGTATCAATTGGAACATCCGCTTTTTTTGATAATTGACCAATAGAAAGATTCATAAGGCTTGACTCTGGAGCTACTCAAAGGTTTTTAATGACTATAAAAGAGTTTTAGAGGAAATAAAATGGCTGGATGTGGTTGTGCTTCAACATGTTCTCCTTCAAAGAAAGTGAGTCCACGTTTTAGAAGAGCATTATGGATTGCACTTGTGATCAATGCTTTGATGTTTGTAGTTGAAATATTGGGCGGTTATAAAGCCCAATCTGTTTCATTGTGGGCCGATGCATTAGATTTTGCCGGAGATGCAGCAAATTATGCATTATCTTTAGTCGTGCTTTCGATGAGTTTGTATTGGCGCGCAACAGCTGCATTACTTAAAGGAATAACGATGACAGCTTTTGGTGTTTTTGTTATTGCAAAAGTGGTTTTGTCGTATTTTCATGGTGTTCCGCCCGAACCTATGGTGATGGGAGCAATTGGCGTGATGGCTTTAATTGCTAACGTTTCAGTTGCGCTTATGCTCTATGCGTACCGTGATGGAGATGCCAATATGCGTTCTGTCTGGTTGTGTAGTAGAAACGATTCTATTGCCAATATTGCTGTGATTTTAGCGGCCGTTGGCGTATTTGGAACAGGTAGTGTATTTCCCGATTTATTTGTTGCCTTTGTCATTGCGTACTTGGGCGTGTCTTCTGGTTATGCTGTCATAAAACAGTCTCAGCAAGAAAGAAAACAGTCAAAACTGGTGTTGGGTTCTCAAGCATAATTTTGAGCGTATAAAAAGTACCATTCAGACATGGTACTTTTTACTGTTTGAATGCATTAGATGAGAAGCGATATTGCGATACTCCACATAACACAACCAATAATGAAATCTAAAACTTTCCATGCTTTAGGATTGATAAATAATGGTTTTAATAACCTTGCGCCATAACCTAAGCTGAAAAAGAAAATCCAAGAGGCAACAATGCTGCCCAAAGCAAAACTAATTTTGTCTTCTAGCTGAGTTGCAACTGAACCAATCAGAACAATGGTATCCAAATAGACATGGGGGTTAAGCCAAGTAAAGGCGAGACAGGTCACTAGTGCTTGAGTTAAAGTCTGTTTCTGGCTGCTATCAAGCTCCATGCTTTGGGTGGTTTTTAAGGCAGCATAGAATGCTTTCGCACCATAGACCAATAAGAATGTTGCCCCTAAATATTTAGCGACTGTAATTAAGATGGGTGATGCTGTCATGATTTCGGCAAAACCTAATACACCAAAAGCGATTAGAATTGAGTCGGACAGCGCACAGATTAAACATAACCAAAATACATATTGCTGTTTAAGTCCTTGTTTTAGAACAAAAGCATTTTGCGCTCCAATTGCTACAATAAGCCCGCTACCAATACCGAAACCTTTAAAAAATATACTAAGAGAGAACATAACAATAAGGTGAAAAAATCAGATGTGGGAATTATCTGACTTTTTCTTAAGAAATAAGTAAAATTAAGAATATTTAGGTTTAGCTAAAAAAAATTTAGGTTTGATATGTTAGATAGCAAACAATGTGAAGCCTTTCTTGCAGTAGCAGAAGTGGGAAGTTTTGATGCGGCAGGTAAGCATTTATATATTACGCCCTCAGCAGTGTCCTTACGCGTGCAAGCTTTAGAAAAGTATTTAGGTCAAATTTTAATTATACGTGGACGCCCATGCGTACTCACACAAGCTGGGCAAACGTTATTGCAACATTTACGTCATACGAGAATAATGGAGCAAAATTTATTACAAGGTTTGATGGGCAAGTCATCTGAGTCGGAGTTTTATAAAATTGCTCTAGCTTCCAATGCAGATTCGCTAGCGACTTGGCTTTTACCTAGCATTCAGCAAACCCTTTTTAAAGAAAAAATAGTCTTAGAACTAAAAATTGATGACCAATCGCATACGCATACTTTATTAGAAACAGGACAAGTCAACGCGTGTATCTCGGCAGAAGAGCAGGTCATGTCCGGTTGTTTAGCTCAACCACTCGGGGAAATGCGTTATAAAATGTTGGCTTCTGCTGAATTTGTGGCTGACTGGTTTAAACAGGGCGTAAACCGAGAAACTTTAAGAAATGCACCCGCTGTAATTTTTAACCACAAAGACCTCATGCATTCAGAGGTATTACTGAAATATTATGGGTTGCCTTTGCAGAGCTATCCTTATAGTTTTATTCCTGCCACAGATGCCTTTGTGAAAGCAATCCAATTAGGTTTGGGATATGGCATGGTGCCCGAGCTTCAGGTTCAATCTTTACTAAATAATGGAACTTTAGTGGATGTTATCCCTGATGCTGAGCTAGACATTCCGTTATATTGGCACCATTGGAAAAGGCAGTCTAAACAGTTAGATGCACTAACAGAGACTATTGTGGAGTCAGCAAAACGCATATTGAGATAGCGATTAGGTATTTTAAAAGCCAGAAAGTTTGTTCAGATTTTGAAGTAATTTTATCTGTAATATTATTATTCAAAATTAACAGATGGTGATGACAAATAATCTATGTCATCACCATATCTAATTAAAAAATTAAGATTGAGTTAACTCGAGCGCACGTTGATAAGCGACTTTCTTCTTAATTCCTGTTAAATCGGCAGCAAGTTGAGATGCAGCTTTAACAGATAAGTCTTGAAGTAAACGCTTTAACAGTTCATCTAGTTTTTCTTGTTCTAGATCTGTTTTTGCCGCTGCACCACCCACAACCACTACAATTTCACCTTTTTCTTGATTGTGGTCATTTTCAATGAAGCTGACCAAATCTTTTAAGGTCATTTTTTTGATGGTTTCAAATGTTTTTGTAATTTCACGTGCAAACCCTACAGGACGGTCTTCACCAAATACCTGAGCCATATCTTTAATAGACTCTAAAATACGATGGGGTGCTTCATAGAAAATTAAGGTTTGAGTTTCGTTCTTAAGTTTTTCTAATTGAGAAATACGTTGTGACGCTCTAGATGGCAGAAAGCCTTCAAAGCTAAAACGGTCACTTGGCAAACCTACCGCACTTAAGGCAGCAATAGCAGCACACGCACCTGGCACAGGAACGACTCTGATGCCATGTTCTTGAGCAGCGCGGACTAATTTAAAGCCTGGGTCACTGATGAGCGGTGTACCTGCATCACTAATTAACGCAACGCTATCGCCAGCAAGTAGTTTTTGAACTAACTGCTCAATTTTATTGCTTTCATTGTGATCATGACATGCAGTAAGTTGAGTCGATATATTATAGTGCTTAAATAATTGTGCTGATTGACGCGTATCTTCGGCAGCTACAATAGAAACTGATTTTAAAATATCAATTGCACGGAAAGTCATATCATCTAAGTGCCCGATTGGGGTGGCTACAACAAATAACTGAGCACTCATTTGGTCTTACTCCGTACAGATAAACAATTTTAATGGAGTAGTTTACCCGAAATTATGATTTGGGCGTGAACAATGTCTGCTAGCTTGAGCTTTTCGAAAAAGATCTGATTTTCATTTGTTCGATTTAGAGTTGATGCGACAGATGAATTTAAGAAAATAACTTACGCATAAAAACATCTAGAGATGCTTTTTATTGGGGAAAATAAAAATGCTATTAGCACAACAGTTGGGGAAATGGGCAGAGCAAACTGCTTTAAGCCTTTTACAAGCACAAAACTATGTATGGGTCACAAGTAATTACCATTCACGCCGTGGCGAAGTGGATTTAATCGTCAAAAGAGGGCAAGAGTTAGTTTTTGTTGAAGTAAAAGCACGCACTATAGGAAATTATGGGCAGGCTTGTGAAATGGTAACGTGGACAAAACAGAAGAAAATTATCAAAACCGCAATGCGTTTTTTACAGCGCTATCCATCTTATCAGGATTTTTATTGTCGTTTTGATGTGATTTGTTTTGATTTTCCACAGAAAATTGCAAAAACAGTACAGCATGACTTTTCAAAATTCCATTATGATCTGCAATGGATCGAAAATGCATTTACTTTGGATTAAGAGTTCATTACTCTTTTGAGCAAATTTAAGTCTGATGCTTTATGATCAAGCCAAGAAATTGATAGGAGTCTGGTGGAGTGTTAAAACGTATTGCTGTAACAATGCTTTGTGTCGCAAGTTTATCAGGTTGCGCAAGTTTTATTTCTGGTGGAACAGGCACAGCTCCAGTGGGCACAGATAGTGGTGTTCGCAGTCTAGGCCAAGTATTCATTGACTCTTCAATTAAACGTACAGCAAATATCAACATTTACAAACTTGATCAACGTTTCAAGCAGTCACGTATTAATATCGAAAGCTTCCACAGTACAGTTTTATTAACTGGCCAAGTACCAGACCCGTACTTGAAACAATTGGCAGAAGACAACCTTAAAGCCATGAGTGATGTGAAAGCCGTACATAACTATATTACGGTGGGTAACAAAGTTAGCTATAACACCATCATGCAAGATGCGGGTGTAACAGCAAATACGCGTGCTCTTTTAATGAAAGCACCTGTGGTTTCTGATAGTAAGGTTCTTGTACATACCGAAGATGGTGTGCTTTATGTAATGGGACGTTTAAATACTGCTGAAATTAATGATTTAAACAGTGTTTTACAAAACGTTGGTAACGTCACCAAAATTGTCACTTTAATTGATAATATTGATTTGGCACCTGCTCCAGCAGCAAGTTCTGGTAATACAACGACTACGCCGATTATTAATAACGTCATTGCTCAACCAACAGTTCAAACACCTGTTGCAATTGATCCTGACCAAACAGATCCTGCTTCGACTGCACAGTAATATATGAATCTGATTGAACAAGTACAAAGCAAAATTGAACAGGCGCGAACTCTTTATAAAGATTTCCGCCTGTATGATTTGGGGAGTTTTGCTTTAAACCGTTTTACGCCAAAAGATGGTTTTGAGCAGGTTCCAAATGTTCGTTATGGCCTAAAGCCTCGCCACCGTTTGGATGTTTACCGATCTGTTAAAAAGCTAACTCATCAGCCCCTTATTGTTTTTGTACATGGTGGGGCTTGGCAACATGGTAATAAACGAGATTATCTTTTTATTGGTGAGACATTTGCCAAAGAAGGCTATGACGTTGCTGTGATTAACTATCAGTTAGCACCTAAAAATATTTTCCCAAGTTTTGTTGATGACCTGACTCAGGCATTGAACTATTTGCATCAAAACCAAGACAAGCTAGAAATCTCTACAGAAAATATTGTACTTATGGGGCATTCGGCAGGTGCATTTAATGTCATGTCTGCTGTTTATCACCCTGATTCAACTAAAATTGAGTGCCTAGGGAAAATTAAGGCAATAATTGGTTTAGCTGGGCCTTATCATTTTGACTACAAGGGTGACCCACTGGCCGAAGATGCATTTGATCAAGGCATCTCTTATAAAGAAGTCATGCCATATTATTTCGTCAATCAAAATAATATTAAGCATTACCTTTTGATGGCTGAAAATGATCAGATTGTGAAAAAACACAATACTTTAGATATGGATTTAGCACTTAGAGAAAAGGGAAATCACAGCCATATCGCCGTGATTCCTAAAACTGGACATATTACAATTTTGGCCAGTCTTTCTAGTTTTATTAGTCATTATTTCAGGACTAAAAGAACGATCTTACATTTTCTTGAAGAAGTATTTTAAACGATATTCTCGTTTAAAATACGGCAGATTACCCAGCTTGGGTAATCTGCATAATCATTGAATGAGCAATACTACCTTTAAATGGAATTTCGGGTAATTGATCAATTTTGAAGAATTGTGCATCTGCAATTTCTTCTTCTTGTAGCTTAATTTCACCAGACTCATATTCTGCTCTAAAAGCAACCATAAGGTTACTTGGGAACGGCCAAGGCTGACTTGACATATATTGAACATTTTTGAGTCTTAGGCCTACTTCTTCAAAAGCTTCGCGTTGTACCGCTTCTTCAAGAGTTTCTCCAACTTCAACAAAACCCGCGATCAAACCATACATGTTGGTTTTATTGTGAACTGACTTCGCCAGCAAGATTTCATCATCACCTCGCGTAATGACGGTAATAATGCAGGGGTTTACACGAGGATATTGGTGATAGCGACAAGAAGGACACACCATTGCATATTCGGTTGGGTGAACTTCTGTTGGGTGTCCGCAGTGACTACAAAACTTATGATTGCGTCGCCATTCAAGTAACTGTACAGCACGGCTTGCTTGCAAGAACTGTTCTTTTGACCAACTTGTAATGAGTTGGCGAATTGGAACAAGTTGTAAGCCTTCGGGGATAGGTTCCTCAGCAAGCAAGTCACGTGCAATGACCTGCTCATCATGAGTGAAAAGTAAATCACTTGCTAACTTTTCGACTTTGGGCAGTTGAAGGTTTTGGTCAACCAGTAATTGTTGATGATGAAAAATATAAGCAAGTGATAATTCAGACATTAAGCTGCCTTTTCTTGAAGTTGTTGACTACTCGACAATGCTACATCAAACATAGATTGTAGAACAGGTTGTTTGTTTTTTAAATTGTCAACCAACATGTCAAGGCCCGCTAATACGTTAAAAATACAGTGAATTTGGTCTGTATTAAAAGGCTGGTTTTGTTCAAGTTGTTGTTGAACAAATTGAGCAGTTTGAAGTAAAGCATCTTGTTGAATGGTACTTCCGAGAAATTCGGCGGCACCCGCTAGTTCTTTTAGTGAACCTGCAATTGCTTCAATATTTTGTGTTGGATCATTTGCATACAACGTAAGGCTCTGACAAATAAAATCAATTAAATTTTTTGTCTCGATGAGTAAGGCTTGATGTGCCTCATCAAGACGATCTAAGGAAATATTCGTATTGTTCACGTTAAGTTGTAAGCGACTAGACGTATATTGGCGGACCAAAATACCAATTGAGTTCATGGCAGACAAAATGCTGTCCATAAGCTGCTGAGCATAGTTTTCATTACTTAATATATTGAGCTGACTTAAGCTACTCGCTTGTTGAGAAAGTTGAGATGAAGCTTCATCAAGGTTAAGTAGCTTAAATGTATATGCGAGCTGTAAAAGACTTGTTTGTAATTGCTGTGCTTTTTCAGTCGACATATTTTGATAGTTATACTCAATATCGTTACGCACTTTGTTCATTTCGCTCAAAATTAATTGGCTGACTGCGTGCATAGTTTCAAAATCAGGACCAAAAAGATGGCGGCTTAAAACCAGTAGTTGCGTGTCTGTTTGTATTTCATCGCCAATATGCAGTTGGTTGCGAATATGGTGCGCAAACTCATCTTCCTGAGCGATAACGATACTTAAAATATCTGCAAGGGCAGCTAAATCGGGCTTAAAAGTTTCTGGAGTTGCTAGGAACTGACCAATATAACTTTCAATATTAATGAGTATGCGTAGGTGTGAATCATTTAAAAGCAAGTTATCGATATGATCGAAAGCATAATTTACGAGTTGCCAATATTGTTGGCTTGGCTGATGGTTTGCCATGCTGACTAAATAGGTCGCAATCAGTTTAAAAGCTTGAAAATTATGCGTAGCTTCTGTCTTGTTTAAAAATTGATGCAGAGATAGCTTGTAGAGCTGATGAATAAACTGAGTTTGTTCATTTATAAACACTTCTGGAGATGGAAGTTCAAGTGAAGTATTTGCAAGTAAAGGAGCAATCGCTTGTCCAGAAGATGTCAGCGGTTTATTTAAAGCTAATTCTAAATTATTTAAGGTATTAAGAAGAAACTGAGGTACTTGTAATTCACGCAAACAGATAAACTCAATATATCGTTTTACCATAGTCGTGCCTTCACTCAGTGCAACGACATCGTTCGTATTAATTTGCGTTGGCTTCGCAATAATTTTTTGCATTAGCTCAGTTGAATATTGAGTAATTTTTGCAAGATAGGGGATATCAATTAAACGTAGGACTTGAGTGCATTGCTTAAATTGTTCTAATGCATCATCAATACCAAAAGGGAGTGTTTGTTCTTCAATTAAAGTACTTACTGCACCTTCAACCAGTTTTATTGAGCGATCAATTTCATGTTTAATGATGAGTAAAGCTGTTGGATCGAAATGAATCGAAGTATGCTCAGACATAAACGTTCCCCTTTGCAAAAAAATCAATTGTTATATTCGTAGTGCTCGGTAATTTGAGCTAAAAATCTATGTGACTAATATAACTTAACTTACAAAGGGGAAAAGCTAAAAACGCTAAAGAATCAAAAATTTATTTTGCAAAAAGGCAAGGTTCTCCATGTTTTTTCTCAAATTCTTTGACCCAAGTCTCATGTGTATTGAGCTCTTCTTCGGAAGGATGAATAACTGGTAAGTCAATTTGAACCCTAGTTTTATTTGCTGTGTTCAGGCTGTTTTCACTTTGAGATAAAGCATCTATATCAAAAGAAACCTGTCCACCTGTCATTGCTAGGTAAACGTCTGAAAGAATTTCAGCATCCAGTAATGCGCCGTGGAAAGTACGGTCACGTGCTGGAATTTCATAACGTCTTACAAGGGCATCAAGCGAGTTTTTTTGTCCCGGATGTTTGCTTTTTGCTAAAGCTAAAGTATCTGTTACCTCACATACTTCCGAAAGCGCGGGAAGGCCAGCGCGTCTAAACTCCATATCAAGGAAGTTCATATCGAAGGTTGCGTTGTGGGCGATAATCTCTGCGCCTTTTAAATAATCAAAGAGCGTGTCAGCAATTTCTGCATAGAGCGGTTTATCTTTTAAGAAGTTATCACTGATACCATGGATATTTTCTGAGTCGCCTACGGGTTTTTGCGGGTTAATATAAATATGAATTGAGCTACCGGTGAGTTTCCGGTTAATCATTTCAATAGCGCCCACTTCAATAATTCGGTCGCCATCTTGGAAATAAAAACCAGTGGTTTCCGTATCGAGAATCAGTTGTCGAGGCCCTTGTAATTGTAGTTTGGCTTCGGTCACAACAACTTGAGGATGAATATTATTAATGGGTTGTTTACTTTCTGGCTCAGCAGCTTCAACTTCAATAACTTCTTCTTCCACAATAATCATCTCAACTTCTTTAGGCTGTTCAAGATCAATATTATCTTCTTCGGCTACTTCTGCCATGTCAAACCCAAAAGGGTCATCAAGCAACCAATCCTCTTCAGGCTTTTTTATATCTTGCAGGGCAGTTGCTTGAACTGTTTTTTTTTGCAATGCAGTTTGATCGGCTCCGATATTGGCAAGCTCATCGGCCATTTCATTGCCAGCATGTCCAGCATGGCCTTTAATCCAATGCCACTCAATATTTCGACCAGCACATACAGCATCTAATTTTTGCCAAAGGTCAGGATTTTTTACATCTTTCCAGTTTTTCTTTTTCCAGCCATGAATCCACTCAGTAATCCCTTGCTTCACATAATTTGAATCTGTCCAGATAATTAAATGAGCATCGGTTGGGCAAAATGCAACGCCTTCAATCGCAGCTGTGAGTTCCATGCGGTTATTGGTTGTATCCGGTTCACCACCAAATAGTTTATGTTCACCCTGCTCGGTAATGACATATGCGCCCCAACCACCTAACCCCGGATTGCCACGACATGCACCATCAACATACAGTGTGATTGTTTGAGACATAAATCGAAACCTAAACTAAAAGAAAAAGAACTGAATATGGTGTATTGTATACGCAAAAAGTTCGGTTCCATCGTAACAAAGCAAGGTTTTTTTAATTTCTTGTAACATTTCCATGCAAATGACATCAAATTATTGCCTTGTCTATCTTGCACGCTTTACTACAATGGCATCGAAGACCTAGGGTTTGTGGCCAGACCCCAAAAAATATTACGCGAGTTGTTTGGAAGTTTTTATGTATAAACCAACCACATTTGTGTGGCAGCCATCTGCGGCATCATTGTTCAAAATTACCGTACTTAGCTCTGCTTTAGCTGCGTTGGGTATTACAACAGGCTGTTCATCGACTCCGCAATCTGCAAAAACCTCAAAATCGAAACAGGTCAGTGGTGCAGGTTATTTAGATGCGAGTAGTCTTGACTCTTTGGAAGACTTACTTTCAGCAACCGATATGCGCGCTGTAGAAGGTGATCGTCTGCTTATTTTGAAGCATGGTGATGTCTGGAAGCGTATGTCAGTTGGCTTCAAAATGGACTTGAATCATTGGGATTCACGTATTGAAGCTCAGCGTAGTTGGTTTATTTCTCGTCAGCCTTACCTTGATCGCTTGAGTGCTCGTGCCAGTCGTTATTTGTACCATACTGTGAAAGAAGCAGAACGCCGTGGCTTACCGACTGAACTTGCGTTATTGCCGGTAATTGAAAGTTCTTATGACCCAGCTGCAACAAGTAGTGCAGCAGCAGCGGGGCTATGGCAGTTTATTCCAAGTACTGGTCGTATTTATGGCTTAAAGCAAACTGGTATGTATGATGGGCGCCGAGATGTGGTTGAGTCGACTCGTGCAGCTTATGAATTTTTGGGAAGCCTCTATAATCAATTTGGTTCTTGGGAACTTGCTTTGGCGGCTTATAATGCTGGCCCAGGACGTATTCAACAAGCGATTAACCGTAACCAAGCTGCTGGTTTACCAACTGACTATTGGTCATTAAAATTGCCTGCAGAAACAATGAACTATGTTCCACGTTTCTTAGCTGTTGCTCAAATTATTAAAAATCCGAAGGCGTATGGTGTCGAACTACCGCCAATTGCAAATAGACCCCATTTCCGTGAAGTGACTTTATCTGCACCTTTAACTTTAAATGAAATTGCTTCTACCGCAGGATTAAGCCGTTCAGAACTTTATGCATTGAACCCAGGATATCGTGGTGAAGCAGTAGACCCTGCGAGCCCAATGCGTATTTTGATTCCAGCAGATTTAAGTCCTTCAATTGATAATAAATTAAAAGGAACGAAATCGGGTGGTAGCTCTGGTTGGTGGGCAAATGTAACTTCACCGTCTACACCTACAACTGTTAGTCCTTCTACTACAGTGACAACAAAAACTACTCCTACAACACAAGTTCAGCCAGTTAAACCATCTTCACCAGTGAAGAATAGTTCATCAAAATCTACTCCACGTGGTTCAGATGCGTTGGCTGCCTTTGCAGCTTCAGCGGATGTACCGAGTGCACCGCGTATTCCTGTAGCTGTAACCAATGCAGCTAACATTAAAAAGCCTGTTAAGATGGAGCCACCAATTTCGGCTTCTGAACGTGAAAAGATTTTAGCGGCGGTTCGCGCTGAAGGTGAAAAAGAGACTGTAGATCAAGCTTTACAACCGCAAGCAACTCAAGCTGAAAAAGATCAAGTCGTTGCTGAATTAAAAGCAATCGCGCCTAAAGGAACTGAAATTGTCGATCCGTATGATGGCAAAATTAGGTTAACCGCAATTCAGACGAGCCAGTCAGTTGCAGAGCAACAAGGTAAAGAGGTAAGTAGAGGTTTTGCTTATCCAAAAACTTTAGCTGAAGATGCAAGCGTTGCGAATTCAGAAGATGGACAGCGCAACAAAGATAAACCTTACATCAAGACTGATACTGATGTAGTGGTTGTACAACCTAAAGGCAAACGTAGTACTTATACGGTTTTACCGGGCGATACTTTAGCCGTTATTGCAATGAAAAATGGTGTGAACTGGCGCGATGTTGCTAAGTGGAACCAAATTGACCCTGAAAAGACGTTATATGTAGGGTCAACGCTTTATCTTTATGATGCTAAGCCACAAGACACTCAAACTACTTCTAAAAGTACGGCTAAACCAGATGTATATGTAGTTGAAGCTAACGACAGTTTAAGCGGTGTTGCTAATCAGTTTAATTTGTCAGTAAAACAATTGGCTGAATATAACGATTTATCAGTGACCGATGGCCTATTTGTCGGGCAAAAACTACAGTTAAAAGAGCCTAAGAATATTCGTTCAATTGCTAAAGCAGAGCCGAAAGCAGTTCAGGCAAGTGCAAAACGTATAGCAACTAAAAGTTATACTGTGAAGCGCGGTGAATACCTTAAATTGATTGCAGATCGTTATGCGCTCTCTAATCAGGAACTTGCTGAATTAACGCCAGGTTTATCTGCGGGCAGTAACTTGATGGCTGGCCAAAAAATTAATGTGCCTACACAAGATATTTCTGTAGATGAAGTTGCTGAAAATAAAACTTCTAGTAAATCTGAGAAGGCTACTGCTAGTATTTCTTATAAAACAGAGGGCTATAAAGTACAGCGTGGTGATACTTTATCGAGTATTGCAACGAAATCAAAAATTAGCCTAGCTGAGTTAGCCGAGTTAAATAACTTAAAAGCGAGTAGCCATGTACAGCTTGGTCAAACGATAAAAGTACCAGCAGGGGTAAGTGTTCCAGAACAATACGTTGTAAAGTCGGGTGATAGTCTAAATGCGATTGCGAGTAAATATAACTTGCAAACAGGTTATTTGGCTGACTTAAATGGTTTGTCTCGTACTGCTGGGTTACGTGCTGGTCAACGTTTAAAACTCACAGGTACAGTTGAAGAAGAAGCACCAACTAAGCCTTCTAAAAATACTAAAGAAGAAACACCAGAAACTTATACAGTCAAATCTGGTGATAGCTTAGGTAATATCGCTAACCGTTACCACTTACAGTTAGACTACCTTGCTTCATTAAATGGTCTTTCACGTACCAGTAGCGTTCGTGTAGGGCAACGTTTAAAGCTAACAGGTGATGTACCTACAGTAGAAACAGCTAAAGTAGATACCAAGTCTTCAACTAAAACAGTTGCGGCTGGTAAAAACACTGAAAAATATACTGTGAAATCTGGTGAGTCTTTAAATAGTATTGCGAGCCGTGCCGGCATTTCAGTGCGTGAACTTGCTGAAATGAATGCATTAAAAGCGAGTGCTAATTTACAGCGCGGCCAAAATATTGTAATTCCAAAAACTGTTGTGGAATACAAAGTGAAGCGTGGTGATACATTAATTGGTCTTGCTAGCAAATATGGTTTAGAAACCAATTTCTTGGCTGAGCTGAATAATTTGACACCTTCTACTCAGCTTCGCATTGGTGATGTTATTAAAGTGCCTAATTTATAAAACAATTAGCAATTTATGCATAAATCATCTTTTCAACTGAGCCTGCTAGTCGGGCTCAGTGCCGTTTCGCATGTAGTTTTTTCTGCACAGCAAACGACCTCATATATAGCGATTCATTCCAAACCTAAATATTTGGGAAAGATGGCTATGTCATATGCAAACCCGAATGCCCCTAAAGGTGGTCTATTAAGTCAGGCAGCTCAAGGAACTTTTGATAACCTCAATAGTATGAATGGTAAGGGGAATGCTACAGAGGGTGTTAATTATCTTTTTGATACTTTAATGACTCAGTCGTTAGATGAGGTCGGGGTTTTATATCCGCTTTTGGCCGAGAAAGTAAGTTATGACCCAGAAAAAACGCAGTCTGTTACTTTCTATTTAAACCCTAAAGCGCGTTTTAGTAATGGACAGCCAGTCACTGCGGCAGATGTTAAATTTAGCTTCGATGCATATCAGACTAAGTCCAATTTAGGTTTACAGATGTACCTTGCCGATTTGGCAAAAACAGAAGTAATCAATATCCATCAAGTAAAATTTAGTTTTAAGTCTACCCATAATCCTAAAATGCCCTTCATTTTGGCAACCTTACCCATTTATTCAAAAGCAGATTGGCAGAAAAGAGATTTTAGCCGAATTACCTTACAGCCAATTGTTGGCTCGGGGCCATATGTGGTCGAGCGAGTTGATGCAGGTAGAAGCATTAGTTATAAAAGAAACCCGAATTACTGGGCAAAAGATTTGCCTATTAATAAAGGGCGCTATAATTTTGACCGATTAAAATATGTCTATTATCGAAATTGGGATATTGCTTTTGAAGGATTTAAATCTGGGCAATACACTTTGCATGAAGAAACTAATCCTAAAAAATGGGTAACAGATTACCGTTTTCCAGCCGTAAAAGCAGGGTTGGTTACTCAATATAAATTTCGTCACCACAATCCTATCGCCACTGAAAGTTATATTTTTAACACCAGACGAAAACCTTTAGATGATATTCGTTTTAGACAAGCCTTAACCTACGCCTATGACTTTGAATGGCAAAATAAAGCTTTGTTTTATGGTCAATATCAACGCCTTCAAAGTTATTTTGAAAATAGTGAATTAGCAGCAACGGGCCGACCTTCAAAAACTGAATTAGAGTTATTAAAACCGTTATTGCCTAAGTTATCTCCACTTATGCAGCAAGGTGTTTTAGCAGACTGGAAATATCCAGTGTCGGATGCAAGTGGGTTCAACCGTCAGAACTTGTTAACAGCACGGCAATTACTCATACAGGCTGGTTATAAAGTAAAAGAAGGGCAGCTATTTACACCTGAAGGAAAAAAAGTTCAGCTTGAGTTCTTAATTCAGCAAGATGGTAAACAACGAACACTCTTACCTTTTATTCGTAATCTAAAAAAGTTAGGCATTGCAGTTAATTTGCGTCAGGTCGATGCTCCGCAATATTTAGAAAGGACTCGTCGTTACGATTTTGATATGACCACAATGAATCTGCCGCAATCTCTCAATCCAGGCAATGAACAAACTCAGTTTTGGGGAAGTATCGCCGCAGCGCAGGATGGGAATTACAACTATGCAGGGATTCGCAACCCAATAATTGATCAAGTGATTTTAAAACTCGTTGCAAGTAAAAGCCGTGAACAACAGATTATTTATACTCGCATTCTCGATCGATTGCTGAGAGCTGGTTATTATCAAATTCCGACCTATGGTAAAGGTGAAAACTGGTATGCTTATTGGAATATGTATCAACAACCTAAAGGTAAACCAGCACTTTCTTCTGGGATAGAATATTGGTGGAGTGATGCAAACAAAGCCAAAACAGTTGCTAAATATTTACATCAACAATAAAAAGCACCTGCCATAAAGGAAATCCTGTTATATGGGTTCATATATTCTCAAGCGGCTTCTTTTAATAATTCCCACATTGTTTGTCATTTTATTGATTAACTTTGTGGTTGTTCAAATTGCACCAGGTGGGCCAGTTGAGCAAGCAATACATCAGGCACAAAGTGATTTGGGAATTGGTCGTGCATTGAGTGCAGAAACTTATTATCAAGGTGCTCAAGGTTTAAGTCCTGAAATGGTTGAGCAAATTAAGGCTCAGTACGGCTTTGATCATTCTGCCCCTGAACGATTTTTTCTAATGTTAAAAGGCTATTTAACTTTAGATTTTGGACAAAGTTTCTTTAAAGATAAACCAGTCGTGGAATTGTTGTGGGAAAAAATACCTGTTTCGATTTCGCTTGGGCTGGTGAGTACTTTTCTGATTTATTTAATTTCTATTCCGCTGGGAATTAAGAAGGCAAGACAACAAGGTTCATGGTTCGATCGGTCCACCTCTTTAGTGCTTGTGGTGGGATATGCTGTACCAAGTTTTGTATTTGCCATTTTGTTAGTTGTTTTTTTTGCGGGCGGCTCTTATTTTCAATGGTTTCCATTACAAAACCTAGTATCAGATAACTTTCATCAACTTAGTCTTTGGGGCAAAGTTACCGATTATTTATGGCATATGACTTTGCCACTGATTACGATGGTATTAGGCGGTTTTGCCAGTTTAACCTATTTAACCAAATACTCATTTTTAGAAGAACTCAATAAACCCTACGTTTTAGCAGCTTATGCAAAAGGTTTGAACAGCCAACAGGTCTTATATAAGCATGTATTTCGTAATGCCATTTTAGTGGTGCTCGCAGGCTTGCCAGAAGTGTTAGCGGGTATTTTCTTTGTGGGTAACCTGTTTGTAGAAATTATTTTTCATTTAGATGGGGTGGGTTTGCTAGGCTTTGAAGCCCTTGTCCAGCGTGATTATCCTGTTATTTTTGGGGTTTTATTTTTCTTTACTTTATTTAGTCTAATTTTACGTCTCATTTGTGATGTGTTGTATCAATGGATTGATCCTCGAATTCACTTTGACGCACAAGGAGGCAAATAATGTCTTTAATTGTGCGTACACGATTACAGCGTTTTAGGCAGCATAAATTGGGTTGGGCCAGCTTTATTCTATTTAGTCTGATTTTGGTTTTTTCATTAGCCGCGGAGTTGATTGCTAACGATAAGCCGCTGCTAGTGAAGTATGAAGATTCTTACTATTTGCCTGTATTTAAAACTTATCCTGAAACGACGTTTGGTGGAGTGTTTGAAACAGAAGCGGATTATAAAGACCCCGCCGTACAAGCGCTTATTAATCATAAAGGTTGGGCAGTTTGGCCCCTCATTCAATTTTCATATCAAACGCCTAATTTAGATTTGGCCGTTCCTGTGCCGTCACCACCCTCCAAGCAAAACTGGTTGGGAACAGATGATCAAGGAAGAGATGTTTTTGCCCGCATTCTTTATGGTTTAAGAGTATCTTTACTTTTCGGTTTAGCCTTAACCTTTTGTTCCGCTTTATTTGGAATTACCGTGGGCGCTATTCAAGGTTACTATGGAGGTTGGATAGATTTATTAGGACAACGTTTGGTTGAGGTCTGGAATGGTTTACCCATGCTTTTTATGGTCATGATTTTAGTCAGTATGTTTGTTCCAAATGTATATTGGCTATTTTTCATTATGTTGTTTTTCGGCTGGACCGTTTTAGTGGGTATTGTCAGAGCCGAATTTTTGAAAGCTCGCCAGTTGGATTATGTGCGTGCAGCCCAAGTTTTGGGAGTGACAGATCGCGCTATTATTTTTAAGCATATTTTGCCCAATGCGATCAGTTCGAGTTTGTCTCAGTTACCTTTTATTTTAACGACTAATATTAGCGCTTTAACCGCTCTTGATTTTTTAGGCTATGGGCTGCCACCCGATGCAGCCTCATTAGGTGAGTTATTGCTACAAGGTAAAAATAATTTAGATGCGCCATGGCTAGCAATTTCAGGCTTTTTTAGTCTGGCTATTGTTCTTTCACTTTTAATTTATATTGGGGAGGCGGCCCGTGATGCATTTGACCCAAGAAAATAATTTAAACACTGTTTCAACTTTACTAAAGGTAGAGCATCTTTCGGTTCAAACCAAAAACCAAAAGGTTTTATTAGAAGATCTAAATTTTTACTTAAGTGAAGGTGAAACACTCGCTATTGTGGGCGAAAGTGGTTCAGGTAAATCGATGAGCTGCTTAGCAATAATGGGGTTGCTACAAGAAAAATTAGAAGTAACGGGTCGAGTTTGGATTGGCTCACAAAACATGCTTGAGTTAGATGAACGAGCTCAAGCATATTTACGTGGTCGACAAATCGCTATGATTTTTCAAGAACCAGCTACTGCGTTAAATCCGCTCCATCGTGTTGAAAAAATCATAGGAGAAAATCTTCTTTTATCAGGTTTTTCAAAGCAAGAAGTTCGACAACAAATAGTTGAACTGCTAAAAGATGTGGGAATTGTTGAACCAGAACAAATTTTAAAACGCTATCCGCATGAACTCTCTGGTGGACAAAAACAACGTGTCATGATTGCGATGACATTGGCGCTTCAGCCTAAAGTTTTGATTGCTGATGAACCTACGACTGCGTTGGATGTGGTTTTACAGATACAGATTTTAGAGCTATTAAAATCTTTGCAAGCAAAATATGGAATGGCACTTATTTTAATTAGCCATGATCTAAATTTAGTACATCGCTATGCTGAGAAACTGATTGTATTGCAAAGTGGGCGTGTAGTAGAGCAAGGTGAACTGAGCCAAATCTTTGCAAACCCTAAAACAGCTTATACAGTACAGTTGTTAGATCATGATTTTGGAAGTTTAGAGTCTAGACCCGCTCAGCAGAACGTTTTATCAGTTCGACAGCTCAGCGTGCAATTTCCTATAAGAAAAGGAATTTTAAATCGCATTCAAGAATATTTCACCGCAATAGAAGATTTGAGTTTCGATCTTGCTCAAGGTGAATCACTTGGGGTGGTTGGTGAAAGTGGTGCAGGTAAGTCATCTTTAGCCCTCGCTTTGGTTCAGCTTATTAAGAGTAACGGGCAAATTATTTTTTTAGAGCAAGATTTGAATCAGTTACAGCCAAAAGCTCTACGTTTGATGAGATCAGATTTTCAACTTGTATTCCAAGACCCATTTGGCAGTTTAAACCCGCGTATGACGGTGGGGCAGATTATTGCTGAAGGATTAAAGCTCAAAGCTGTGAATGAAAAAGAGGTAATCCAGCAAGTTGAATCTGCCTTGATAAAAGTTGAGTTGGCTGAAGATTTTCAACATCGTTATCCTCATGAACTTTCGGGTGGCCAACGTCAACGTGTCGCTTTAGCCAGAGCTTTAGTGGTTCAGCCTAAACTTTTAATTTTGGATGAACCTACATCAGCCTTAGATCGGACCACGCAAAAAGCCATGATTAAGTTGTTACGACAATTACAGCAAACTGAGCAGTTAAGTTATATTTTTATTAGTCATGATCTAAATATCGTGAAATCACTGTGCCATAAAGTGATGGTATTACGTCATGCAAAAGTTGTTGAATATCAGGAAACTGAACTCTTATTTTCTAAACCGCAAACTGAATATACGAGACAGTTAATAAAGGCATCTCTTTATAATTAGATCTTAATTAATTGTTTTTTAATTAAATAATTTAAATTTTCAACTTATGCAAAAAGTTGCATTTCTTTATATTTTTTAAAATTGACATGTGCTATTGTCAGTTATCGATTATGGCTTGACATGTTCCATAACTCATCTAAATTAGAGTAATTGCTCTATAATTCAAAAAAAGAGGTTAACCATGAACCAGATTGCTCAACCCATCACAATTCGTAATACCACCTTTAAAAACCGAATTATTAAAGGTGCGATGAGTGAGGCACTTGCAAATTATGAAGGCCAACCAAATGATTTACATTTGGGCTTATATGGTGCTTGGGCAAAAGGTGAACTTGGCTGTGCCATTACGGGAAATGTCATGGTAAATGCTAGAGCAAAAAATGAACCGGGCGTTGTTGTTATTGAAACTGAACGTGACCTAGATCGCTTAAAAGAGTGGGCAGCATTAGGTAAAAAATATGGCATGGTGCAGTTGATTCAATTGTCACACCCAGGTCGTCAGTGTCCAAAAGGTTTAAATAAAGAAACCGTTGCACCATCAGCAGTACCTTTTAGCCCAGCTTTAGCAACCATGTTTGGAACGCCACGTGAACTTACTCATGATGAAATTCTAGATATTATTAAACGTTTCGCGACAGCAGCTCACATTTGTGAAAAAGCAGGTTTTGAAGGAGTGCAATTACATGGTGCACATGGTTATTTAATTAGTCAATTTTTATCGCCATTAACGAATAAGCGTACAGATCAATGGGGCGGTTCTGTTGAAAATCGTAGCCGTTTTTTATTAGAGGTTTATAAAGCGGTATGTGCAGCAACCTCAGAGAATTTTATTATTTCAGTGAAGCTTAACTCGGCTGACTTCCAGCGTGGCGGTATTAGCGAAGAAGATGTGATTTCAGTGTTTAAAGCAGTAGATGAAGCTGGTATCGATTTAATTGAAATTTCAGGTGGCACTTACGAGGCACCAGCAATGGCTGGAGCTAAGGCGGATAAGCGTAAAGCAAGCACGATTGCGCGTGAGGCATACTTTTTAGATTTTGCTGAGAAAATTCGCCAACATGTTAAGTGTAAACTCATGGTAACAGGTGGCTTCCGTACCGTAGAGGGCATGAATGCTGCACTTGAAAGTGGTGCATGTGATTTTATTGGTATTGCTCGCCCATTTGCTGTGGAAACCGATTTAACAGAACGTTTAATTGCAGGGCAAGATGTGCGTTACGCCGTGAAACCGATTAAAACGGGCTTACCTTTTGTCGATAAAATGGCAATTATGGAAATTATTTGGTATGCCGCTCAATTTAAAACCATTGGCAAGGGTAAAAAACCAAATCCAAAACTTTCACCACTTGTGGTGTTTTTAAATTATGCCAAAGGCAATATTAAAGCGGTGATTCAAGGACAAGTGAATTCACGTAAGTCGGCATAATTTCATTACCATGCAGTCGTCCAGTAAGCATTAAATGTAGAAGCAGACCATTGGCCTTTAATTAAAGCATTGTTAAAGGCAGGTCTGTTTTCTATTTGGGCAAGATAACGGTGTATATGCTTAAACTGGCTGTAATTTTGTGAGCAAGCCAGTAATGGAAACCACATCAAAATATCAGCAATAGTAAACTGATCTCCGGCAAACCACGCATGTTGCTCTAAATATTCATCAATCATTTTCATTTGTCGTTGTAACGATTGATTGAGATAACCTTGATCAAATCCATATTTTAAAAGTTTAGGAATGAAACGGATTGGAAAAGGTGTACTTTGTGCAATTTGGTGAAAGATTTGTTTGAGTACCAAATCGGGAATGAATGTCGCCTCGCAATAATTTTTCCAATAATAAAAATTTTGGAGCTGGTGGCTTGATAGGTAGTTCGGTCCCAATTGAGGATGTAAATGAGATAGGTAATCTAGGATTGCTGAGGTTTCAGCTAAGACTGAAGTTTTTCCTTGTTCAATAATTTCGAGAGTTGGAAATTTTGATAATTGATGAGGTGGATTTTTATCTTCGCCAATACCTGAATGATCTTTAATAGTGAGCTCATAGTCGAGCCCTAATTCTTCTAAAAACCAAATAATGCGTTGAGAGCGCGAATTTTTTAGGTGAAATAATTGAATTTGCATGTCATGTTGAAATTATAGTTTTGATCTATGTTTAGTGTATTACATAATTTAATTATAAAAATATTTATAAATCAGTAAATTATATTTTTTCTATAAAATTAGCTTAATAAAAAGCCACTGCCTTAAAAATGCAGTGGCTTTTTATTGTTTGATATCCCTAACGAGATCTGCCTTACAAGGTTGTTGTCCTGAACAGACTGCTGTATATCGAATGTTTTTATATTTCAGTTTAGAACATATAGCTCATACCCAATTGAACAGTACGTGATTCACCTGGATATGCATATGAGCTAAAGGCGCTTTCATCATAAACTTTGTCAAAAATATTTTTCAGATCTAAGTTAAGACGAAGTTTTGGTGTTGCTTGATAGTAAGAAACCAAATCTGTAACCGCATAACCTTTCATGGTGTAAGTACTATTTGCTGTTTGTCCTGCACGCTTATCAATATATTTTTGATTAATTCCTAGACCTAAGCCTTGTAAAGGGCCATCCTGAAATTCATAGATATTTAAAAGATTAAAACTATTCTTTGGAATATTCGCTAAAGAGGTTCCTTTTTTCAAAGTATTATCTTTGCTGACTTCTGCATCTGTATAGGCATATCCACCAATAATTTTCCAAGCAGGTGTGATTTGCCCCGCAACGTTTAATTCAATACCTTGGCTACGAACTTCACCAGCAGCAACTTTATAGGCTGAATCTATAGGATCTAGAGTTAAGACATTTTCTTTTTTTGCATAGAAAACAGCAGAGTCAACCGATAGCATATTGTCGAGTGCTTGCCATTTAAAGCCTAGCTCATAAGCCATGCCTTCTTCTGGGTCAAAACCTTCTCCATTACGGCTAGCACCTGTGTTTGGTTTAAAAGATTTTGCAGCATTGCTATAGATAGAAAGGTCATCACGGGCTTTAAAAACTAAACCTAAACGTGGAATAAATGCATCATGACTGGTATTCCAGTTTGCAGTATTCGGTAATAGGTTTTTGTAATCATGTTCGTAGTGCTCAAAACGTAAGCCCAATAGTGCACTTAAACGTTCATTTAAATCGATTTGGTCTTGTATAAAAAGGGCGGTTGTTTTTAAGTTTTCACGGTCATGTGTTGCCACGCTATTAAGTTCAGGTAAAGGCTGTCCTAGAACTGGATCATAAATATTAATAGGATAGTTGTTTGAATTTGGGTCTGAACGAATAATGTAGGACTTGTAGTCATAATTTTCATATTCAAGCCCAGTCACTAAGGTATGTGCTAAACCTAAAAGTTGGAAATTACCTGTTAGATTGATCTGCGCATCAGTATCTTGCCACTTTAATTCCCGATAGCTGTAATTCCTGTTAATTTTTTCTATATCATTTTTATTAACACCGCTTCCTTCTACCGCATAGCCATACAATTTGCCATTTAAATATTGCACGCCAGCATTAAGTTTCCAGTCATTTCCAAGGTCGTGTTCGACTCGTAATTGAGTCATATTATTGTCATTGTAGAGGCGGTTGTTGTATTTACCAGTTTCCCATAAATAGGTTTCGGGTGAACTATTAAAAGACTTTTGTGTAGGGTAGCGCGTATGCCCACGGTCAAGCGGATGCTGGTTACGTAAAATATCGGCTTCAAAAGTAACTTTGGTTGCATCGGAAGCTTGCCATTGGATGACTGGGGCAATTCCATAACGTTTAGATTCGACACCATCGCGGTAACTATCACCACCTTCTGCAATTACATTTAGGCGATAGCCAATGTTCTCTGCATTTGGAATAGTGCCTGTCGTGTCGACAGTAGTGCGGTACAGACCCTCACTGTTAAGCTGTGCTCCTAAAGTTGTTTGTTGTTCAGATTTTGGTGTTTTAGAAATTAAGTTAAACGTACCACCTGGGTCGCCACGGCCATACAAGCTAGAGGAGGGGCCACGTAAAACGTCTACACGTTCAATAGTGTTGCTATCTGGAGCATTTGGATAACCACGGTTAATTGGGAATCCGTTACGGTAAAACTCACCGCTGGTGAAGCCACGAACGTTAAAACCAGTTAAACCTTGACCACCAAAGTTATTAGCACGAGTAACACCACCGGCTAAATCAAGTGCTTCGATTAAACGTGTTGCACCAATATCTTCAATTACTTTTTGAGTCACCACACTGACAGATTGCGGCGTATCTTTTAATGCAACTTCGCTACGTGTTGCGCTACTCGAATTATCTACCTTATAAGCTTGGTCAGAGGCCTGTTGAGCTTTAATTTTAATGGTAGCAAGCGTAGTTGAAGGTTGATCTGTTTCTGCGAAAGCAGTTGACATACAACATAGTTGAGCGATGCTCAGGGAGAGGAGACGAAGCTTAAGATCCATTTAAAACCTTTTTGATAATAAATATCAGTATAAAAATAAGAATTATTATATTGTAAATCTATGTAAAGGAAATACTGGATCAGTGATATATTTGCACAAGTGTATTTTATTTGAAAATATAAATTTTGAGAGTTAAAAAAATATCCTTAAATAATTCTAAATTTCAGTCTAAAATAGCTCGTTAGATGCATAAACAATAGCTTTAAAAATCAATTAAATATTTCATAGCTAATCGTTTTAAATTGTATTTTTTAGAGATCAGTTAGTTTTTTATTTTTATCAAGGGGAAGTCTAATGTCTATGCTTATCGGCATGGTTTTGTTGACCATAATTATATTGGCAATTTTAAGTGTTTTAAAGAAAGGGGAAAGTAAAAATGGAAATGCAAAACGTAGCCCAATCAAGGGAAAGCGTATCATTACCATGAATGAACAACCGACTTTTATAAAGCTAAGAGAAGCCTTGCCTGAACATATTATTTTGGCACAAGTTGCTTTTAGTGCTTTTATGACAGCACAAGGATATGCGACACGTAATTTGTTTAATCGTAAAGTTGCTGATTTTATTGTGTTAGATAAAAAATTTAATATCGTTGCTATTGTTGAATTAGATGATTCAAGTCATAAGGGGAAAGAAAAAATTGATGCAGAACGAGATGCTTTGATTCAGGAAGCTGGTTTTAGAGTTGTACGTTATAAAAGAACACCAGAGCTTGCGCAAATACATGCTGATTTTAATATTTCAAAAATTTTATTAGACCAAGTTTCACTAGAGTCAAACCCAATTGAGATAAAAACAAAGTTCGTGACTGATGCAATCACTATTGAGAGAGATGATCCGACAATACAACCTTTATCACATGTTGATAAAGTAAAGTTGAAATCTTAAATTTTGAAAAAACTAAGTTATCTCATGGATAAAATTGAAGTGAGATAATGTAGTTAAAAAGATACGATTTTGAAATGAATTTCTTATAAAAGAAATTGGCGTCCCTACGGGGATTCGAACCCCGGTTACCGCCGTGAAAGGGCGATGTCCTAGGCCTCTAGACGATAGGGACGTTGAGGATGGCGGTATCTTAAGAAGCCGCCACCAAACTGTCAAGTAGGTAAGGAGACAGTTTGTTCAAAATATAGCAAAACAGTTCAGCAGTCTTCTGAGTATCGTATAAAGCAGAGTGTGCTTCTTTGCCATCGAACTCAATTCCAGCTTGAATACAGGCTTTAGCAAGGACGGTTTGTCCAAACATCACAGCACTTAAAGTAACTGTATCCATGACTGAAAAACTATGAAAAGGATTCTGGTTTTTGGTGCTTGTACGTGCAATCGCTGCTTGAACAAAACTAAGATCGAAATGGGCATTATGACCGACCAACACGGCATGCGTACAATGTTGCTGTTTGCGAACTTCATTGACTGATTTAAAAATACGGCGTAAAGCAGTCCGCTCATCTTCAGCCATTGCAATACGCATTGGATTGAATGGATCAATACCAATAAAGTCTAACGAACGACGGTCGAGGTTAGCCCCTTCAAACGGGTTAATGTGCGCATGGAATGCTGGACCAGGGACAAATTGTCCCTGAGCATCATACACAATTGGAATGCACGCAATTTCTAGCAATGCATCTGTCTGGGCATTAAAACCTGCCGTTTCAACGTCAACAACAACAGGTAAGAAGCCACGAAAACGTTGGCCAATGACCGGGACAGAGGTTTCTTGTGTCACACTTTTCTCCATTGCAGCGTTTTCCCGGCATGCAGCGGGATAATTTTTTGATCATCTAAATAATCAAAAGATTCTGGTACAAGATTATCTTCTTTTACCAAAGTAATGGTAGAAGTATTACGTGGTAGACCGTAGAAGTCCGCGCCAAAATGGCTAGCAAACCCTTCTAAGCGCTCTAATTTACCGACTTGGTCAAATGCTTGGGCATAAAGCTCAATTGCATTAGGTGCACTATAACAGCCTGCACAGCCACACGCATTTTCTTTTGCATCTTGTGAGTGAGGCGCACTGTCTGTACCCAAGAAAAATTTAGGGTTACCACTCGTTGCAACTTCAAGCAAAGTTGTTTGGTGTGTTTGGCGCTTTAAAATTGGCAAACAATAAAAATGCGGTTTAATACCACCAACCAACATATCATTACGGTTAAATAATAAATGCTGAGGAGTGATTGTCGCAGCAACATTACGGTCATGTTCTAACACAAAATGAGCCGCATCGCTTGTTGTAATGTGCTCAAGTACCACTTTAAGTTTTGGAAACTGTTTTAAAAGCGGGTTGAGTACTTCGTCAAGGAAGCGTTTTTCACGGTCAAAAATATCGACATGGTTATGAGTCACTTCACCATGAAGTAATAATGGAACTTGATGTTCTTCTAATTGTTCAATAACTGCATAAACCTTACGGATATCACTCACACCATTATCAGAATTGGTGGTCGCGCCCGCTGGGTAAAGTTTAATTGCATTTACATGTCCAGATTCTTTAATTTTACGAACTTCGTCTGGTGAGGTGAAGTCAGTAAAATAAAGCACCATACGCGGGTCAAAATTGAGACCCTCTGGAACATGAGCAAGAATACGTTCACGGTAAGCCAGTGCTTCTTCCACAGTTTTCACTGGCGGAACAAGGTTTGGCATACAGATCGCGCGAGCAAACTGTTTAGCCAAATCAGGTACAGTACGTTTTAATGCTAAACCATCACGTAAATGTGCATGCCAGTCATCTGGCTGGAGCAGGGTAATAGAGTCCAAGGCAGTTCAAACTTCGAAATAAAACAAATGATAATCGATAAAGTGTGAAAATGGTAACGAGAATTACGGACAAATGGCAAAATAAAGCCCAAGAGGCCTTAAAAAATAATGTTATATTTTGTTAATGTGTAAGAGGTAGGAATCGGGTAGTGGTAAATAGGGGAAATGTACATGAATTACTCAAAGCAAAAGAAGAAATAGAATATCTGGTAACTTTACATACCCATCGTTATGCCAATACAGCTTTGCCTCATCAATTAGAAAAAAAGTTCTGGTGCTTGAATCTTGAACGAACTAAACAAAATATCTCAAAATTTTTAGCAAGTGGTGTTCTCACTTATCTCATTTTTATTTTATTAGCGCTTCCTACAGACTACTTGGTGATCGGTGTACCTTACATTACTTGGGATTTTATTTACTGTTTACTGAGCGCAATTAATATCGCTGGTGCGCTGCTACTATTTTGGGTTTTTGCCAAGTTTAAAAAACTCACTGAATATTTTTACGTCGCTGCGTGCGGTATTGTATTTTTTACCATTATTTTCAATGCAATGTTGCTGCTTAGTGTAGGAAATATCGCTCTCAAAAATCAGTCGATGTTGCTGCTTTCTTTTTTATATATGCTTGGTTTTATTTTGAGCGGTATAAAACCTTTGCACATGCTTTATGTTGGTTTAACGGCAGCAATTTTCGTTTTTTCTTCATTAATTTTATTGCAAGCGAATTGTGACTATATTGCTTTGGGGCGAGCATTATTTGGTAGCTGTATTTTAGGTTTTTCAATTAGTACGATGCTTATCTCGAGGGAAAGAAGCCTTTTTTTAAATAATCAGCTTGCTGAACTTAACGAAAAGATTTTACGTATTGAGGCATCTGAATTGCTTCATTTAAGTCAGCAAGATGCGCTCACTAAAATTTCTAATCGACGTACTTTCGATGAGATGTTCGACTTTTTTTACTATCGGGCAAAACAAGAGCAACGACCATTGGCCGTTTTATTTATTGATATCGATTTTTTTAAAAACTATAACGATTTTTATGGGCATCAGATGGGGGACAAGGTCATCGCGTCTATTGCCTCTGCAATTAAAAATTCGATACGTCATGTTGATTTTGTCGCCCGTTATGGCGGAGAGGAGTTTGTGGTTCTTTTACCAAAAACACCCGCTCAAGGTGCCTATGCGGTGGCTGCCAATATTTATAAAGCCATTGAGCGTCAAGCGATACCCCATGGGGCATCGTTGGTATCTAAGCATGTAACGATTAGTTTGGGTTTTACTGTTTACACAGAAGGTTTAAAAGTCACTCAGGAAAATTTAATTCATGCTGCCGATCAAGCTTTATATCGGGCTAAGCAGCTTGGACGTAACCAGATTTATTATCAGCCTTTACAAGTCGCCGAAATTGCCTGAATGAACTTTAAAAATAAAAAGGCCACCTATTAAGGTGGCCTTTTTTAACGCTATAAGAAAATTATTTTTTCTTACTGTCTAATTGAGGAATAGCAGAACCTTGACCGATTGAAAGTAAACCAGCATCTGTATAGATACCAAGTTTTGCACGTGTATCGGTAATGTCGAGGTTACGCATAGTCAACTGACCAATACGATCCATAGGCGAGAACATTGAATCGCCTTTTTCCATTGTTAAACGTTCAGCTTCGTACGTTAAGTTTGGAGATTCGGTGTTCATGATGGTGTAGTCATTACCACGACGAAGTTCAAGAGTCACTTCACCTGTAACAGCTTTAGCAACCCAACGCTGTGCAGTTTCACGCAACATAAGCGCTTGAGAGTCGAACCAACGACCTTGGTAAAGTAAACGACCTAAACGTAAACCGTTAATGCGGTATTGTTCGATCGTATCTTCGTTATGAATACCAGTAACCAAACGCTCGTAAGCAATATGAAGAAGGGCCATACCCGGAGCTTCATAAATACCGCGAGATTTCGCTTCGATAATACGGTTTTCGATTTGGTCAGACATACCTAAACCATGACGACCACCAATACGGTTCGCTTCAAGAATAAGCTCAACTGGATTGTTAAAAGTTTGACCATTTAACGCAACAGGTACACCTTCTTCAAAACGTACAGTTACTTCTTCTGGTTTGATTTCAACTTCTTCTTTCCAGAAAGCAACGCCCATAATTGGGTCAACGATTTTGATACCAGCATTTAAGTATTCAAGATCTTTTGCTTCGTGAGTTGCACCCAACATGTTTGAGTCAGTTGAATACGCTTTCTCTTTTGACATTTTGTAGTCAAAACCATTGTCGATCAGGAACTGTGACATTTCTGCACGGCCACCGAGTTCGTCGATGAAGTTTTGATCTAACCAAGGCTTGTAAATTTTAAGATTCGGGTTGGTCAACAAACCATAACGATAGAAACGTTCAATATCGTTACCTTTATAAGTTGAACCGTCACCCCAGATGTTTACGTCATCTTCTTTCATTGCAGTAACTAACATTGTACCTGTTACTGCACGACCTAATGGAGTCGTATTGAAATAAGGAACACCACCTGTACTGATATGGAATGCACCACACTGAATTGCAGCAATACCTTCGAGCGCAAGTTGTAAGCGGCAGTCAATTAAGCGAGCTTTTACAGCGCCGTATTGTTCTGCTTTCTTTGGAATTGCATCGTAGTCATCTTCATCAGGCTGGCCTAAGTTTGCAGTATATGCATAAGGCTCTGCACCCTTTTGTTTCATCCATAATAAAGCAGCTGAAGTGTCTAGGCCTCCGGAGAAGGCAATCCCAACTTTTTTGCCTACTGGTACATGCTGCAAGATAGTTGCATTATCAGTCATTGCTAATCCTAACATTTATAAAAAAGACCCCGTACAGGTGGTCTCGAGAATTCTGAATGGCGGCTATTGTATCACTATTTATGGTGCTTTTTTGGCAAAAAAAGCATTAATTCACTTGTTCTGATTTGGGGTTTTAATTTCATAAAAAATCTAAGCGTATTTATAGAATGAGAAGGGGGAATGAAGTATTGTTATTCCAAATAAGAAAAGACTTTTAATGACTTAAAAAGAAAATAGGATAAATATGAAGGAAAATTTTGGCTTATCGCGTGCACACTATGTCGTGGCTATAATCACGGTACTCGACGTGATTTATATGATTTACCATTATATGGCAATCAGTGGCTCAAGCTCTGCTTATTTACTCGGTGGAGTTACTGGGAAAGTGGTTGTGATTGGGCTTCATCTATATGCTGCTAAAAGAGTTTTAGATGGCACAAAAAATTCTAGATATATTTCACTTTTCTTAACGGTATTTTTACTTTTTGCATTCCCAATTGGAACTATTCTTGGTGTGATTATGCTCTGCTTATTATATAAATGGGAAAAAGAACCAGATTTCCTTAGTGTCATTAAATAAAAGTAATCGGAGTGGTTTTGATGGATTGACCATAAGCTCCGATAAATTTCTTTACTGGGTCATCCAAAATTATTAAAAAAGTATTAAAGTACTATGCAACAAGTTGCAAAAAACTATTGGGACGCAGCATGACAAGTTACGCCAATTTATTAAAACCATTACATTTAGGCTTTACCACCATTAAAAACCGTGTGGTGATGGGATCCATGCATACGGGGCTTGAAGACCGTTTCTATAATTACCCAAAACTGGCAGCTTATTTTGAAGAGCGTGCAAAAGGCGGGGTTGGCCTGATTGTAACAGGTGGTATTTCTCCGAACCGTCAAGGATGGTTGGCCCCTGCTGGTGGAACCATGAACAGTCTCTTTGATGTTCCTCAGCACCGTTTGGTAACCCATGCTGTTCATAAACATGGCTCTAAAATCTTAATGCAGATTTTGCACGCTGGCCGATATGGCTACCAACCATTTGTTGTGTCTTCAACAGCAATTAAATCTCCAATTTCGCCATTTAAACCGCGTCAGCTTTCTGAAAAAAATATTCTTAGCACAATAGAAGATTACGCACAGTGCGCTGACATTGCCAAAAAAGCAGGCTATGACGGTGTCGAAATTATGGGCTCAGAAGGTTATTTAATTAATCAGTTTTTAAGTAGCCACGTAAACCAACGTACTGACCGTTGGGGTGGTGAAATTGAAAACCGTATGCGCTTTCCAGTCGAGCTTGTTAAAGCGATTCGTGCCAAAGTTGGTGAGAAATTTATTATTTGTTTCCGCTTGTCGTTGCTCGATCTTGTGCATGATGGTAACACCATGCAAGAAGTGGTTACTGTAGCCAAAGCTTTAGAAAAGGCAGGTGTGACTTTATTAAATACTGGCATTGGCTGGCATGAAGCACGTGTACCGACCATTGTAACATCTGTGCCTCGAGCCGCTTTTGTCGATTACACTGCACATGTAAAACAGCATATTTCTATTCCGATTATTGCGTCAAACCGTATTAACATGCCTGAAACTGCCGAAGAGATTTTGGCAACTGGCAAAGCAGATATGGTTCAAATGGCACGTCCTTTATTGGCCGATGCATTTTGGGTAAATAAAACTGCGACTAACCGCGTTGATGAAATTAATACCTGTATTGCTTGTAACCAAGCCTGTTTAGACCATGCATTTAAAAATAAGCGCGTGTCTTGTTTAGTGAACCCACGTGCAGGCCATGAAACAGAACTGGTTTATTTAAAAACCAAACAGCCTAAACGTATTGCTGTTGTAGGTGGCGGTGTAGCGGGAATGTCCGCGGCAACTGTTGCGGCAAGCCGTGGCCATGCAGTGACACTATTTGAAGCAACTTCAGATGTAGGTGGTCAATTTAACTTTGCCAAAGTTGTACCAGGTAAAGAAGAATTCCACGAAACGATTCGTTATTTTAAAGTCCAGCTCGAAAAAACAGGGGTGGATGTACGTTTAAATACTCGCGTGAATCGCGAGCAGCTTGAACGCGAAGGTTTTGATGAAGTGATTGTTGCAACTGGTGTAATCCCTCGCGCATTAAAAATTGAAGGAAGCAATGCACCACAAGTTCTTTCTTATGCTCAAGTTTTAAAAGGTGCAGAAGTTGGACAAAAAGTTGCAGTGATTGGGGCAGGTGGTATTGGTTTTGATGTATCTGAGTTTTTACTTAAACCTCCACATCAACCACAGCCTCAACCTTTAGCTGAATGGCAACGTGAATGGGGTGTAGACCCAGATCCGAATTATGTTTCTGAAGGTGGTATGCAGCCACCAGTAGTTGAACTTCCTGTTCGCCAGATTTATTTATTGCAACGTAAAACAACACCTCTCGGTATTGGCCTTGGCAAGACTTCAGGTTGGGTACACCGTGCACAGCTTAAAAAGCATGGCGTGCGTATGTTACGTGGTGTGCAATATAAAGCAGTCACTGATGAAGGGCTTTGGATTGAGCACAATGGTCAAGATCAGCTTTTACGTGTAGACACAGTTGTGGTGTGTGCAGGTCAAGAGTCTGTAAAAGACTTGATGCCAAAAGAAGGTGAGTCGACTATAGCGAACTACCATATTATTGGTGGAGCAAAGCTCGCAGCAGAGCTAGATGCGAAGCGTGCGATCAAAGAAGGAGCAGAATTAGCTGCTCGATTGTAAAATTGATGAAACAATATGCACTTGAACACAAAGCGATGATATTTTTCTTGAATAAAATGAATAAGCTTTGTATTCTTACGCACATGGAAGCGTGGCAGAGCGGTTTAATGCACCGGTCTTGAAAACCGACGAGGGTGTGAGTCCTCCGTGAGTTCGAATCTCACCGCTTCCGCCAAATTCGAAAAGCCCCTGTTAATAGCAGGGGCTTTTTTTTATCTATGCTTTTACCACCCAAATAACCCACATCAAAATGTAGGTACATTAATTCTTAGTTTATTAAAGGTAGAAAAATGAAAATAAAAAACTACACACCAACTAAAGGTTTTATATGGACTTTGCTTTTGCTAGTTTTTATAGCTTGGCTTGTATATAAGTGTGTTCCTTTAACAAAAGAGGAACAGGAGGGAGAAATTCGGCGACTGATGGAGGCGCAGAATAGAAGATTGGCTCGGGAATTTGATGCTATTACAGATGCAGATAGAGCAAGATTGCCCAAATATGACTCTCGTAAATATTTTTTAATAAAACGTAATGGTCGTTTTTGGTTAATACCAAGAGAGTATTATGGTGCTAATGGTTTTACTATTAGAGTTATAGATATAGATAAACTAATAGGGAAAAAGTGGGAAGGTGATATTGTGGTGGAAGGTGGGTTTCGAGTTTTTATGTATTCACCACAATATTATAATCGTAAAGCTGATTTTTTGAGTAGTGATGTGGCATGTAAATCAAATACATTTAGAAAGCTTTTTACGTGGAATGGGGTAATTATTAATATTGATGCTAATACCTATCCTAAAAAAATTACAGATAATCAATATTTAGATATTTGTCTAACTGCATTAAAAATTTTAAATGAAGAAGTAAAGGAAATACATTTTGTTAATTAATATAATTTAATTTTTAGTAAATTTCTTCTAAAAAATTATTTGAATATATTGTATTTTCTCATCAAATTATTACAGTAGATATTATTAGGCTCTAATTTTTTACTATTTCAGGCTCAGTGTTTTTCACTAGAGCCATTTCAAGTTTTTGGAACGAGTTTTTTATTATAAAAATTTTAAAAATGTCTTTTGAAAGTTTATTTTGTCTCAGCCTAACTAACTGGTCAGATTAAAATCAATTCGTAAAGTATTTAGTAAGGATAAGGTGATCAGCGTTACATATAAAGATGTGCAACATCGAGTTAATGAGTGATTACATTTGAACATGTAATTAATAAAGCCAGTAAATTCACTGGCTTTATTTAAGGCAAATATTATTTAATACTCGCTGTAACCATTACTTCGACTAATACTTGCGGACGTGCCAAATCTGCTTGAATAGCCGCACGTGCTGGTGCTGCTCCATCTGGTAACCATGCTTCCCAACATTCATTGAACACTACAAAATCTTCGGCAATATTTTTAATCCAAATTTGTGCAGTTAAAATACGGCTTTTATCACTACCAGCTTGTTCCAGTAAAGCATCAATTTTTGCTAGAACTTCTAAAGTCTGTTGCTTAGCATCAGCATCTAAAGTCGTTGGAACTTGACCAGAAACATACACTAAACCGTTATGAAGGACACAACCTGATAAACGTGCATTCGCATCAATACGTTGAATATCATGACTCATTTTATTTCTCCAGAGATAAACCATCTAATATAATTGGCGAGGTTGCTTGGCTAATTAATTGACTAATGACCATGGCACAACCAGCTGCCAATGTGAAACCTAAACTACCTTGGCCAATATTTGCCCATAAATTCAAATATTTCGTACGACCCAAAATGGGTAAACCTGTAGGGGTGGATGGACGTAAACCACTCCATTCTTGAGCAGTATTTACACCAAATAAATCGGGAAATGTTTTTCGTACCGTATCTTTCAATGCATTTATACGTTCTTTTCGAATGTAGATATCTTGATAGCCAATATCGACCATTGCGGCAATTCGAAGTTGATTCCCCAATTTTGCATATACAATTTTATTTGCATAATCGGTTACACTTATATTGGGTACAACATTGGCTTTTTCTGGGAATGGTAAAGTTAGGCTATATCCTTTTAATGGATAAACTGGGACTGAAATACCCACCATATTAAAAATTGCAGTACTACCATTGCCCGCAGCAACGACAAATTCATCTGCTTCTATACGTCCTTGATTTGTTTCAATTGCAGTAATTTTATTATTTTCTACAAAAAAATCTTTCGCTTCATGTGCATATAAACATGTGAAGTTACTACTCTTTTCTAGTGATTTATACAAAGCTAAACAAAATTTGTAGCAATCTGCTGTTTCATCATCAGGTGTATAAATTGAACCTACTAAAGTAGATTCAATACCTTTCAATGCAGGTTCAAGTTGAACTGTTTCTTGTGGTGACAGTACCTTTTGTACAATTGGATCTATCCCTGTTGCTGCTTTTCTAAAAGCTTCTTCATCACGATGAATAATCATTTTTCCCGATTTTGCCCAGTCAAAATCATCAATTTCATCACGCCATTTAGACATAATACTTTGACTATATAGGGATAACCGTAAAATATGATTGCCGTTCACAATGTTATCTTTGCGATTACATGCCATGAGAAATTGGAATAACCAAGACCATTGAAGAGGTGAAAAATTCAATTTAAAGTTTAAAGGCGAGTGGGCTTTTCCTAACCATTGCAGCGCCTGAAACGGCACGCCCGCATCTGCTAAAGGTGCAACATAGCGATAACTGAGTTGACCACCATTTGCAAAACTTGTCTGGCAACCAATCTGGTCTTTTTCTTCCACTATTGTGACTTGATGACCCGCGTGAATAAGTGCATAGGCTGTACTTAAACCAATGACTCCACCACCAATGACAACGACATGTTTTTTCATTCTTCCATGCTATATTTGCAACACACATTTGTATTAAAGAAGAAGAAAAAGAGTTAAACAAATGAGTTTTTACGTAGTACTCATAACTTTTAGTTAATCGATGGCGTCATCGAAGCAATTTCTCTTTTAATCAATTCAATAAAATCTTCAGTCGCTTTGGTCGTACTTACATTGGCATTTTTTAAAATATAAATTGTGGTATATAAACTTGGTTTTATTTCATGAATCATATGATTGGGTAAGGAGTGTGCAGCAGTATAAATATCGGTAATGCTACACCCTAAACCTTCGTGTACCAGTTCACTCGCCATATAGTAAGTTTGTACATTCACAATACTTTTATTAAATGTTCTGTACTTTTTTACGACTTGCATGAGGGAATCTGAGTAGGGTTGAATCCACCTGTTTTCATCAATTGAATGAATATCTTGCTTTGCATCAATAGGCTTAGAGTCAATGTAAACCAGAGGAATTTCCAGAACAGGTGTGGCAATAATGCCATGCTGAGTATGGGGCTGGAATGTCACTGCAATATCAATTTCACGTCTTAATAATTTTTGTTCTAATGCTTGAGTGTGATCTGTACCAATATTGACAAAAACTTCAGGGTATTTTTTTAGAAATTTTGCAGTTAATTTGGGAATGAGGCTCAAACCTAAACTGGGTAAACATCCGAGTGTGATTTGACCTTGAGTATTTCTTGCCAAATTATCCGTCAACTTATTTAATTCATTTATTTTTTCATAAATTGGCTTAATTTCATCATATAAAATATAGGCTTCTTTCGTGGGTTGTAATTTCCCTTTGACCCGTTTAAATAGAGCAAAACCAAGGCGTTGTTCAGCATGTTTGAGCAATTTACTGGCTGCTGGCTGTGAAATGCATAACGATGATGCTGCTTCTGTGAGTGAACCAAAAAGCATGACTAAATAGAATATTTCTAGGTGTCGAAGATTCATAAATGAGCACATAACTAATAGTTATAGGTAATCTATTAGAATTCATTATTTAATGTCAATGAACCCTTGTAAATTGGTGAGAAATTCAATGCCCAATGATCAAGGAGTGATACATATGTCAGTTGAGCAATCTTCTATAACAATACCTAATATAAGGACACCTAAAAATATTGCCCTTATCACCATTATTATTCTTAGCTTTGCTTTAGCATTTTACGCAAAAAGCCTACCAATAGAGGAGGTCGGTTTAATCGGGTTATTGCCTATTTTTGCCTTGGCGCTCTTAACTGTTATTGGTCTCGATATTGTCCTTGCTGTTATTATTGCCATTGTTATCAGCGTGATAATGACATCCACCAGTGTATTTGAATTGGGTGGAATTCTTGCAAAGTCTACGGGCTCATTTATTGCGACTGTAGGTCTTATTATTATGTTAGGTGCTGGGGTTGGTGAAGTTGCCAACCGAACAGGTGCCGCGAAAGAATTGGTCAAATTTATTGTCAATAAAGTTGGGCTTTCAAGTATTCCTCGCGTCAAACTTGGCATCATGATTTCATCAGTTATTATTTGTGGTTCATTGGGCACTATGGCAGGTGGTAATGCCATTATTGTTGCTGTCATTATTCCAATTGCAGCAGCTGTTGGTTTAACGCCACCCACCGTTGCATTACTTTTGATGACAGCAGGTTCTGTCGGTCTTTTTATGGGACCTTTTACACCAAGTACTGTGACTATTTTAGAGTTGGGAGGCTTGACCTACCCACAATATTTGAGTGCTTGCGCCATTCCGATGAGTATTGTCACACTTCTTACAGGTTGGTTTATGTCTGGCTATATCCAAAAGTGGACTTTTGGAAAATATACCTATAATGAAAATTTTTTAGAACCTTCTGAAAAAATAGAAAGTGCCTCTGAATTGAAAAGAAGTAAACGTGCAGCGATTGTATTTATTGGCACAATTATCACGATGGCAATTCTTGGAATT
The DNA here is from genome assembly GCF_000399665.1 of Acinetobacter calcoaceticus ANC 3811. GTDB lineage: Bacteria > Pseudomonadota > Gammaproteobacteria > Pseudomonadales > Moraxellaceae > Acinetobacter > Acinetobacter calcoaceticus_B. Next base: position 1,896,103 of record NZ_KB976986.1, on the reverse strand, counting down.
ATTTTTAAAGCAGGCTTTAGTTTTGCAATTATTGTGATGCTTACTGTTGCCACATTAACTGGGTTAGTTGCGGGGTTTAGTCCTAAACAAATTTTGGAAGCACTCTATGAGGGGTGCGGTAAATTAGTGTGGATGTTTATTCTTTACTGGTTATACAATCCAATTTTAGTTCTTGTTGAAAAACTTAATGCTTACCAAACACTGTTAGATAATGCGACACCGTATTTGGTCGACTTAAGTCCTGCTATGCTGTGTTTTGGTATTTTCTTATTTAATATTGTGGGGCATATCCCAGGGGCAGCTGTTGCACAAATGACTTTTACCAATAAAATTTTTGGACCAATTTTACTGGCAAATGGCGTTCCACCTGTTGCGGTTACAGCAGTTTTATTATCAAGCTCCCAAGTAGACTGGTTTGGTCCTTTTCCATCTTCTGATATGTTTGGTCAAATGGGCTTAGCACGTTCAAGTCAACTGAAATACATGCTATATGGTGGTTGGGCTATAGTTGTCGCAAATATTCTACTCTTTGCAGTATTGTTTCAGATTTTGAATTAGCCCCTACAAATTAAAGCTATTTCTTATTTAAATGAATTTTAAAAGCCTTTTGAACTAAAACGTTTAAGGGGCTTTATTTTTGCGACGATAACAAATTCACCTAACATAGTAGGAGTTGAAAATTCAATCTATTCGCTTTTAACAAGAAGAGGATTTTTGCAGTCCAACCTAATAAATTTTTAAATATTATAATTTTTGATATTTTTTAAGAGGTAATGATCTTTATCTTTCTCAATTATGAAATTAAAGTTAGTTTTTCGCATGGAAATTTTTTTTAAGGTTTGGACTATTTCATAGGGAATGGGGGAGTACTTCGTAATACCATTAATTTCATAAAACCCTTTCGACTTTCCATTATCTGTTTTTATACCATCCCATTCTCCATAAACTATTGTGAGTTCTTTTTTATATTCCATTAAAAAAAGCCAAATTGATGATGAATAAAAGCTATAAGGTTTGGAAATTTCATCCTTAAATTCATTTCCATACATTTTCTTGACTGCTTGATCTGAATATATCGCTGGGCATAATAGAATCAATTGATCAATTTGAAATTTTTTCGCTAAATTGATTGCAAGATAACCGCCTAAACTATATCCAATGACAATATCTACTTTTTTTAAAAGACTGTAAAAAACAAAACTTTCATTTATGTTCTGAGATAAAGATGACTGTGTTTCACTCGTATTATTTAAGCCACTTAAATTGAATGAAAGCGTTCCAATATTTTTACTTCTAAGTAAATTTTCTAAAGGGCTTAAAGAACTTAAATCAGAATTGCCGCCATGTATCAGTAAAGCTATTTTTTGTGGAAAACCATCACAATAATTGAATTTAGCTTCTAATTCATAAGTACCAAAGTCATGTATAAAAAAGAAAGAACTTTCTTTTTCAATAGGGTCATTTTTTAGCTTATGTATTGGAAAATTTGTTAGATTAGAAATTGTATTGGAAAAATATCTATCTACAATCGATATCATATCTTGCTTTTCCATAACTCATAATTCCTATTGATCGTGTTAATAAGATTCGTCTGTATAAAGTACAATTGAAATAATGATTACTTCATAATTTTATTTTAAAAGTATAGCTCATAGGATTTTAATAAATAAAAAAACCGCTTAAAAATAGAAATTGAACCGGGGGACTAGGTCTACCCAAAACATATATTATGTAGGGATTTGCCAATGCTACCAATAAAATCTAAATGTTATATTTATTTTAGACTCTAGATCATTTGGTTTTTAAATTTTCCTTTATTTATTAGAATCTTGAACTGTGAAGATATATCAATTTTTATTAAAAATCTGCTTTATAACTTTTATAGACTTATTTAATACTTAATGTTGTGAAGTTTTTACCTCCATGATCTAAAAGAGTTTTTAGAAGCAATATTATATTCAAAATGGTTATTTTCTTTAAATACACGTAATAACTATTTAGCTGTCAAAAATATGTAAGTAATAGGATAAAAATGTTAGAAACTGATGTTTTAATTGTTGGGAGTGGTCCGGCTGGTTCTTCTGCTGCACTTATGTTAAGTAGTTATGGAATCAGAAATATCATAATAACTAAATATAGATGGCTGGCAAACAGTCCGCGTGCCCATTATATCAGTCAAAGAACTATGGAAATTGTTCGAGATTTAGGGATATCTGATGAAGTAATAGCCAAGGCTGCACCGAAGGAAGTCATGGGAGATGTTGTTTATTGCACATCTTTAACAGGTGATGAAACTGGACGCTTTCCTTATGGAATGAATCATCCAGAAAGAATATCAGAATATGCTAAAGCGAGTCCCTGTGAACAGTGCGATCTTCCTCAACATCTATTTGAACCTATTTTACTTTCAAATGCAGCATCACGAGGGAGTCATCCAAGATTTGATACGGAATACTTATCTCATGTACAAGATGAGGATGGTGTAACAGTCACTGTTTTAGATAGATTAACTAAACAAACATACTTAATTCGTTGTAAGTATTTAATCGGAGCTGATGGGTCGAGCAGCAAAGTCGTAAAAGATTTAGATTTACCTATGGCTGGTAAAATGGGGAAAAATGGCAGTATCAGTATTATTTTTAAAGCCGATTTAACAAAATACGTTTCACATCGACCTGGATACCTGTGGTGGATTATACAACCTGGAGCAAATATTGGAGGAATCGGGTTAGGGTTGTTGCGTATGGTCAGACCTTGGAATGAATGGCAGATTGTTTGGGGGTATGACATTGAAAAAGAAGAACCCTCTCTTACTGATGATGAAGCGATTGCAATTTGCAAGCAGCTTATTGGTGATAACGACATTGAAATAAACATAAGTAGTAAGTCGTTATGGACAGTAAATGAAATGTATGCAGAGCAATATTCGAAAGGGCGAGTTTTCTGCATTGGTGATGCTGTCCATCGTCATCCACCTTCGAATGGTTTAGGTTCAAACTCATCTATTCAAGACGCTTATAACTTATGTTGGAAATTAGCATTTGTATTAAATGGCAAAGCGGGTAGTGGTTTATTAGACAGTTTTAATGAAGAACGAGCACCTGTTGGTGAGCGAATTGTTAAACGAGCAAATCAAAGTGTTAAAGAGTTCTCTACAATATTTTCTGCTTTAGAATTAGATGGAAAGTACAGTACAGAGACGATGCAAGGAAGCATAAATGCCTTAAGCGAAGGTAATGAAAAAGGTGCTGTTAAACGCCGTGATTTAAGATCTGCAATTGAATATAAAGCTTATGAATTTGCTGCCTTAGGAGTAGAAACTAACGTACGGTATTATTCATCTGCAATTATTGGAGGAGAGTCTGCTATTGAAAATAAAATAGATTCTAGTAGAGATGAAGATCTTCATTATTATCCTTCATTTACCTCTGGCCATAAACTTCCTCATGTATGGCTAGTCAAAAATCATAAAAAAATATCAACTTTAGACTTAATCGGAAATGGAAAGTTTACGCTGTTCTGTTGGTTACAAGGTGATAAATGGAAACTTGCTGTAGACAATCTGAATAAACAGCTTAACTTGGATATTAACGTTATACAGGTAGGTCCAAAAAGAGACGTTGAAGACTCTTATGGAGAACTGTCCCGCTCTTGGGGCAATGATGAAAATGCTTGCATCATGATCAGACCAGATGGCTATATTGCTTGGCAAAGCAACAAAATTGAATCGGCGGAAAATGAATTGCACAAAGCCATGTCATCAATACTTAGTTTGAGTTAATTAATTCTGTTTGTACTAGAATTGTGAGTACTCTAGTTTTTAAAAATTATCTGAATTTTAAGAAAACTAGAGTACTCAAGCTTACTATCCTTTTGTACTATTATCAGTTCAAATCTTTGACAGGATTAAAGTAATGATTGATGCAGACTTAGAGTAAATAAATCTTTCTTTATAAGTTATGATGGAAAGATCTTTATTTTTGAAAATATGATTTCTCAGCATTAAAACACTATACTCTATAGGTGCTATAACACATGGTCTACTGCAGTCTTATCCTAGAAGTTAGGGAGTTTGGAGTTGTTTTTAATAATCTTAGTAAGTATTTAAAATAGATTTCTATAATCAAGTTAATGTCATAATAAAAATAATTTATAGGACTTTTAAAAATATTTACTAAAGTTTACAATGTTGTAAGTGTTTTAATTTCTTCATAAAAATGAAAAAAAACTTTTTTGCTTTAATAATGTTTACTGGGGTAGTCTCTTTAAGTTATGCAGGTACATGTATGCAGAACTCAGGGACATCTGAGTGTATATCTCCAATACCACCACATTATACAGGTCCATGGAATTATTCCAGTGCGACTAATATGACGCCACCCGAAGGCCGCTCTACATTAGCTGAAGTTGTACAAGATTTTTTTAAATATGAAGCAAACTCAAATAACTGGGATTTGTCTGAAGTGGGTGCTTATTATATTAAAAGTGAGGATATTTTATCTGTTCTTGACGTACCATTGAATGATCTTCCCTCTTTAGTTCGATTAAATACTTATGGCCCGTATGTCCATAAATCCTCAAATCCAAGTCAAAATTGGACTAATGAATGGGGGTGGGGATTTTATAAACGTAGACCGAAGGTGGGTTGGCAATGTCCTCAAGATTCAGCTAAGGTTGATATAGATTATAAGAAGGTGCCACCATTTTACTGTAGGCCTATATCACCACCTCGGCAATGTTCCTTAAGTGTTGGTAATCCTTGTTCAATTATGACTGGGAATAAATATCAGCGAGAAGTAGATTGGCAATCTCCTACAAGTGATTTTAAGTTTTATCGAACTTTTCAAAGCTTACCTAGTCGAACTGATTCCTCTCCTATTTGGACGCATAATTTCAATAGCCGGTTGGTGATGTATATGCCAAATCCTGACAATGGTGAGAAAATTGATCAATTTGAATATTTAAGAAAAGAAACTCAACCAAATATTAAATATACTTGGGGAGTGCTTGTTGGTGAGGATGGTTCTGAAACTACTTTTAACATTGAAAAAAATGCTACTGAAACTTTATTTAAAATAAATCAAAATAAAAAAATAACAATTAAATCTTTATTTAATAATTGTTGGCAAGTTACTTATCTTGATGAGAAAAAAGAAATCTATAATGAGTATGGTAGACTTATCCGAGTTGAGTATAATAATGGGCAAATTTATGACTTGAGCTATATAAATAATGTATTAAGCCAAGTTGTGGATAGATTTGGGTATGTACTTAAATTTAACTATAATTCCCAAGGTTCAATTGCCTCAGTTACTTTGCCTAATAATAAGCAAATTATCTATAAATATGATGATGCTAATCGTTTAACTAGTGTCACACGGCCAGGTTATGGTACAAAAATATACCACTATAGTGAAAATAGTACTGTAGCGCCCTCAGGTAATTTGAATCTGCTGACAGGAATTACGGATGAAACAGGCAAAAGATACGCTAACTATGCTTATGATGCTCGAGATCGTGGAATATTTACTGAACATGCTGACAATACTCAACGCTATACTTTAATCTATAATAACAGCTCAACTGAGGTAATAGATCCTAATAATACCGAATGGTACTATAGTTATAACTCTGCATCAGACATATCTAAAATTAATTACAAGTTTAGGGGGAATGTTTTACAGCAGCAAAATACTTATGATATTGCAGGCAACGTTACCAAAAAAATTGAAAAAGGTTTAACAACTAATTATACCTATGATCTGTCTCGTAACCTTGAAATCTCTCGCATAGAAGCGGTGGGTACGCCACAAGAAAGAACGATTAATACCACATGGCATAGTGATTTTGCCAAACCAATTCAAATACAAGAAATCTCACAAGGGTTGGTGATTAGAACAACTGCATATACTTATGATGCACAAGGTAATGCTTTAACTAAATCTATTATTGACTCAACTACTCAAGAAACTCGGACTTGGAGTTATGAATACAATAACTTCGGTCAGATGACTAAACAGACAATACCAAATGGGGAAATTACGACATATCAATATGATGGAAAGAAGGGAAATTTGCTAAGCAGTACAGATGCTAATGGTATTGTAACGACATATAGTCAACACAATGCAGATGGGCAGCCTACTCATATTGAAACTAGTACAGGATTAGTCACTGAACTGGTTTATGATGACGCAGGAAGAATAATTCAACGAAAACAAATAATCACGAGTGACAACTTACAACAACAAAATAGTGAAGATGGTTTGAGTTGGTGGCAAATTCTAGTGAATGCCATGTATAACTTATTTGACGAAAATACACCCTATACTGAGTCTGAGCAAAAATATATTGTTGTAGTAAATCCTGTCCCTGCACAGCAAGCAATCAAGAGTTTTGAGTATGACCAACGGGGTTTATTGACTGCTGCGACCATGCCAGATGGGGAACGAATTGAATATATATATGACAGTGCACACCGTTTAACAGAAGTTAAAGACCAATCCGGCAATCGTACAGTTTATACCTTGAATAATAATGGAGACATTATTCAAACCGATGTTTATGGGGTTGCAGGGCAGTTAGAAGCCAAAAGTCAGCAAGTCTATGACAACTTCGGACGATTACAACAAACATTAGGTAATAACCAACAGATTCAAACCCTGTCCTATAATACCTATGACCAACAGGTTAGTGATAAAAATGCCCTCAATCAAAGTTATAGTTATAATTATGATGTGTTGGGCCGTCAAATTAAAGAGACTGATCCACTGAACCAAAGCAGTCAATATGAATACGATGCTTTAGACCAACTTAAAAAAGTCATTGATGCTAAAGGTGGGACTACGACTTATCAATATAACGCCTTTGGTGAGATGACCCAACAAAATAGCCCAGATACAGGCACAAGTACTTACCAATATCAAAACGGCAAACTACTGGAAAAAGTGGATGCTAATCAGCGTAGACATCGATACCAATATGATGCCCAAGGACGAGTTACTTTACAGCAAGATCAATATACTGATGGTACAGATCAATATGAAGATACTAGTTTTGCCTATGGGCAGACAGGTAAAGATCAAGGTAGATTAGCGCAGGCAAATAATAAACGGGCAGAAATATTTTTTAATTATAATGATTTGGGACAGGTTAGGCGGAAAACGATTAAATATTTGACTACGCAGCAAAATGCCGCGCCTGAACTTAAGGTTTATTATGGTTATAGTTTAGGTGGAAAACTTAGTCAGGTAGGATTACCAAGCGGTAATATTGTCAACTATGACTATGATGACAAGGGACAACTAGCTGGAATAAGGCTAAATAATCAGTCATTTATTAGTAATGTTCAATACTCTGCCAATGGTATCAAAGGTTGGACATATAGTCAGGTAGGTGACCAAGTACAATTTCAATATGATTTGGATGGAAGAATTCAAAAGATATTCATGCCAAATGTCTATGAAAAGAACTATAGCTATGATGTTGCAGATCGAATCTTAGCTATTACTGATCCGAACAATAGCAATATTAGCAGTAGCTACACGCATGATGCATTGAGCCGTTTAATTGAACAAAACTTAGCAACCAAAACTTTTAAATATAATTATGATGCTAATAGTAACCGTTTAGTTCGTAATCAAATCGAAAATGGTGTTAATACGACGGAAAATTATGTCATTCAGACAGGCAATAACCATATCAATAGCATTACCCAAGGAAAGAACAGTAGAACATATACCTATTTGGCAACAGGTCAGATCACCAATGATGGGGTAAGAAGTTATGCTTATAATGCACAAGGGCGAAGTGAAGAGATTAGTACTGGGACGAGTAGTAGTTTTAATATTTATGATGCTTTTGGACAACGTATTCAAAAAATTGGTAGTAATGCAGGTAACCAAACCCAAACTTTATTTGTTTATGATGAAAATGGACAGTTACTTGGCGAATACACACCACAAGGTGCCGTGATACGAGAATATATCTGGTTAGAAAATCGTTTAGTGGGCTTAAGAAGTTATCAATATCCAAATGAAATCTTGAGAGTTCATACTGATCATTTAGGTACACCGAGAGCGATCTCTGATAATCACAATCAAATTGTATGGCGTTGGGAAGGTGATCAGTTTGGTGATGTATTACCAACAGGAAATCTCATTTTCCCACTTAGGCATGCAGGACAGTATTATGATGCGGAAGTAGGCTTATTTTACAATTATTTCCGTGATTATGACCCGATCACTGGACGTTATATTGAAAGTGACCCGATAGGTTTAAAGGGTGGATTAAATACTTATGGGTATGTTGGAGCGAATGCTTTATCTTTAGTTGATCCGGAGGGACTGGCGGCAGCAATTCCAGTTCTTGGCTTAGGTGAAACCGTTAATTTAGGTTTGGCTATTAGTTTAATTTATAATATGCCTAATACTTCAGATAATGCTCCTACTGTTGAATGGCCTAAGAAGAAATCAGGGAAATATGTATGTCACTGTAGGGCGCAAGGAACAAATTGTGAAGGGCAACGAGCTTATGGCTCTGGAGTAGGTATAGGAAATACAATAGCTCAAGCTAAAGCAATTGCAGTCAAAGTAGCAGTGTCAAGTTTACCTCAAGGTTTTAGTAATATTCATCATGTTGCTTGTAAGTGTATAACACCAAAAGGCGAGAAAATAACTCCACATAGTAACTGAGATTAAGAATGAATAATCGAAATGAAATTTTGAAAAATTTTCGTGAACACTACAATAGCGATCGTAATATAAGTTTACGCAGGCTTAAAAAAATACTTCAGCCATTAATTAATATTCGCGATCCCGAGGCTTTACTATTATTTAGTATGTTGTTCAGTGGTCGTGAGAGTAATTTTAGAAAGAAGTTATCATTGAAATTAAATGAAGAAGCTGCAAATCTAGGATTTCCACCAGCTATCTCAGCTTTAGCTGAATGGTATTATAATAACGGCGATTTTTCCAAATGCTATCCTTTATATCAACAAGCAGCAAATATGGGTGAACCTCATGCCTTATATGTTTTATCAACTGTTTACAAATTAGGAATAGATGGATTTAAAAAAAATATAGAACGTGCTATTGAATATGAAGAACGTGCAAAAAAAGCTAAAAAATGGGATTTTATTGAGGGATATAATGATAAATTTATTCTATATGAGCCTAATTTAGATGAGAATTTCGATATGGAGGTAAATGCCTAAATTTTAATTTTAGAAATAGTAATATCTAATAATCAAAATTAGATTCTAGGGTATTAGGTGTTGTCTACAGGAAAATTCACTTTTTACATGCCGATTTAGAAGGACTCTATCAGTTACCTTTTAAGGCTATTTTTGAAATTGCGAAAACACATCCAAAGGCGTATCAGACCGTAGTTGACTATAGAAACTGGTCTATTAATGAAATCTATACTTTGCTTTTAACAACCAATGCAAATGCTTCAAAACAAGATGCGCATATGTTTTTATTTGTTTGATGGGGCAATGGTTCCGCTTTTAGATCCAAACAAGCCAGATGAAAGAGAAAAATTATTAGATTATTCTTTATTTCTTTGTGATAGGAAACATAAGGACGAATGGGAAAGGAAAGTAACCAAAGTTGCTTACTTTCCTTATTTCTTAAATAAATTAAACCTGAGCTTAACTTAGATAAATATTACTTCTTTTGCTTAAAGCGATATTTACATTTTAGACAGCGATAATCCTGAAAAATATTTTTATCGATCATCACGCCCGCTTTTTTACCAAAAATATTGCCAACTACACCGCCAGTAATACCTGCGCTAATTGCACCGACAAAAGTTCCTACAGTTCCGCCAACAATCACACCTAAAGGGCCAGCAACAGTACCAATCGCTGCTCCCACAGTGGCGCCAGTGGCTGCACCACCTACAGTGCCTGCCGTTGTGCCAGCAGCTGTTAATAAAACACCGCCAGTTGTTCTAAGTAATTTGTCATGGTCACGTGCTTCAACTTCTGTAGAACCACACTTAGGACATTGCAGAGCTTTTTCCATAAAATTTCCTGTCTTTCATCATTGAGTGACACAGTAGATTGGGCTTGAATCAGAGAGTGGGTAAAACAATACTTATCATTAAGCGCTTTGCCTGATCGATGATTGCAACCATAAACTGGTCTGCTTCGATTTTAGCTGAACATTGACACAAATATTTATAGATCATGTAAACACTTGTACTTTAATAATTATCCCATTAAAAACCAAACTTTAGAATGACTTAGCGTTACATATCCATGTGTCTAGCAGAGAACAATTTAATAATGATGAATAGAATGTGAATGGTTTTTTGAGTAGATTTTCTGAAGTTACTTAGGGAGATGAGCTATTCAAGGATAAAAGGCTTATCCTGTTTGAATAAGCCTTTTTTTAATATTAGAGCGATTTTTTCCAATTTAAAAATTTATATAATCCAAACATAAATACAATCCAAATTGGAATTAAAATAACTGATTTTTCAAAGCCTTGAGTCCACATGATGTATAAAATCATGCCAATAAAAATCAAAACGATATAATTACTTAAAGGTGAAAATAGTGCAGGGAATTTGACAACTTTACCTTCAAGTTTCATGGCACGTTTAAACTTCAAATGGGTAAAACTAATGATTGCCCAGTTTAAAACTAAAGCTGCCACAGCCATGTACATGAGATAGCTTAAAGCTTCTTCTGGGATAAAATAGTTTAGTAATACACAACCAAAAATAAGAATAGAAGAAAAGATAACCGCAGGTGTTGGAACCCCTTGTTTGCTGACTTTTGTAAAAATTTTGGATGCGTGGCCTTGTACTGCTAGACCATATAACATACGACTATTTGCGTACATACCGCTGTTATAAACCGATAGTGCAGCCGTTAAAATAATAAAGTTAAGCAAATGCGCTGCCCAGCCAATACCAAGCTGGCTAAAAATCATCACAAATGGACTTTTATCTAAACCACCGAGGTCAAGCTGATTCCACGGAATAAGCGACATGATAATAGCAAGCGAAGCCACATAGAAAACCAAGATTCGAAAGATGACTTGGTTAATGGCTTGTGGAATGCTTTTTTCAGGATTTTCGGCTTCAGCAGCAGTCATCCCAATCAGTTCAATACCACCAAAAGCAAACATTAAGAAGGCAAGCATATAAAACAGGCCCGAGAACCCATGCGGGAAAAATCCGCCATGCTGCCATAGGTTTGAAAAGCTAGCGATAGAATCGCTACCTGCGGTGAGCAATAAATATAAGCCAAACACGATCATTGCAATAACCGCCGCGACTTTAATAATGGCTAACCAAAACTCAGATTCACCATAAAATTTAACGTTGCCCAAGTTCAAACACGTGACCAAAACAAAGAAAAATAAGGCTGATATCCAAGCAGGAATATGAGGCCACCAGTAATGCACATATTTAGCAACTGCTGTCAGTTCGGTCATCGCGACCAAAATATAGACCACCCAATAGTTCCAGCCCGATAGAAAACCGGGGAATCTTCCCCAATATTTTTGTGCAAAGTAACTAAAGGAACCGACCACAGGTTCTTCTACGATCATTTCACCCATTTGGCGCATAATTAAAAATGCGACCAAACCGACAATGGCATAACCTAAAATAATAGAAGGACCAGCAGACTGGATGACTTGTGCAGAGCCTAAAAATAAACCTGTCCCGACAGCGCCACCCATAGCGATTAGCTGGATGTGGCGATTTTTAAGTCCGCGTTTTAATTGGGAAGATGAGTTGCTCAAAATATATGCGCTGAATAAAAAAGCTGATGCTATTGTAATAGATTGGTTAGGGATAACCTAATTTGAAAAGGATTTTACTCAGTTAAATAAAAAAGGATTCGCACAGCCCTATACGAATCCTTTTTTAGAAAAATGAAGTTTTTCTAAATTAGAAAGACACCATTTTGCCCGGGTTAATCATTGCACCGATGCCATACATACTTTTTGCGAGTGGAATAACAACGGGAGCAAGGGTACGACCAAACATAATATTTTGATGGTCAATTTTAGATAACATTTCGAAGTCATTAGATTGCCCAACAAAGTCATTTGCAATGGCTTTACCAATGCGTACCGTCTGTGCAACGCCGTGACCACTCCAGCCGTGAACAGCATAAATTGGGAATTTATTACCAAACTTACGGCTATCGACAGCACCATTTACGGTTAAATCAGTGGTACCACTCCAGACAAAATCCATCTCTAGATTTTTAATTTGAGGGAAAACCGTATGAATTCGATGTTCTAGATAATTTAAAGTTTTCTCTGGTCCCCAACATGTTCCTGTGCCTTGGCCACCAAACAGTAAGCGGTTGTTAAACACGGGACGGTAGTAATCAATCTGGAACTGAGTGTCATAAACAGGATGCCCAAATGGCAAAAGCTCTTTTGTATCAAGCTCTAGTGGGGCAGTCGTTGCAACATAGGTGTAAAACGGAATAGTAGTATTGTTTTGCTCTGATAAAAGTTTAAATGAAGCATGGTGTACCGCCAACACCACAGACTTTTTAGCTTTCACAACAGCATTTGTTGTTTGAACATAAATACCATCTGCTTTTTCTTCTATTGAAATGACTTCTGTTTGTTCATAAACAGTACCGCCATTTTGGCAAAAGCCATAAATTAAGCCACGGTTCAAAGCTAAAGGATGAATCTGTCCGCCTAACTCATCAATTAAACCACCCGTATAGTAGTCCGACTTAATAAAGTCCATGAGTTCGTGTTTACCTACAATGCGCGTATGGTCTTCACCTAAATATTTTCGGGCATCGGCGCCTTGTGTTAAACCAACTAAATGCCCTTCATGAACGGCGGCAGTAATGTGACCATGTTTTCGGTCAAAGTTGAGCTGGTATTTTTCTGAGATATCATCAATCAGTTGCATCGCTTCTGTGGAGGTAAAAAGCCAGAGTTTTTTTGCATCTTCATAGCTTAAGCGGTCGGCCATTTCTTGAGCTTCCCAGCGAGCTAAACCGGGGGTAAGTTGTCCGCCATTTCGACCAGAAGCGGCACTACCAATGCGATTTTTTTCTAATAAGACCGTATCTACGCCTTGTTCAGCTAAATGTAATGCACTTGATGAACCTAATAAGCCACCGCCAATAACCACCACATCGCATTCAATATCAGCTTGTAAACTGTCAAATGTATGCCAATCAGAAAGTGAGCTTTCATAGTAGTTCGCTGGATTATCTACGGCTGCCTCTTCTACATTTGTTGTGTCAAATTTTGCATGTTTTGGATTTAACCAGCTCCACTCTTTGCCCACTTGTAGAGATTTACTTGGTTTATATTGCACGTCTTTTAAAAGTTGCGGTTTAGAAATAATATTCATGACAAAGTTCCTTAAAAATTAATAAGCATTACTAATTGCAATACTTTGTTTTTTAATCGTTTTATAGATAAATAAAAGAATACCTAGCGATAACCAGAAACATCCGAAAGTGAGTGAAGATGAATCAAGGTTAAGCCAGAGGCAAATAATGCTGATGACTGAGATAAATGGTAAAAAGAGATTTAGAAATTTATTTTTAAACCCAGAGCGCTGTTTATCTTTAATATAAAACTTCATAAAAACTGAGAAATTTACAGCTGTAAAAGCGACTAGTGCACCAAAGCTAATGAGGCTTACGACTTGTGCTAAATCTAGAAAAACCGCGGACATTGAAATAAGACCAACAAATAAAACCGAAAAAAATGGTGTACCTAAGGAGATGTGAATTGTCCCAAAATACTTTTTAGGGAAAATATTATCGGTGCCCATTATATACAGTAAACGCGAAGCGCTGGCATGTGAGGCAAGGCCAGAGGCGACTGTGTTCATAATTTGTCCGCATAAGAATACGGATTGGAAGAATGCACCACCGACATACAGTACAATTTCAGGCAGTGCTTCAGTAGGGTGCTGGAAGCGCAGATTATTTGGAAAATAAAGTTGAATAAACCAAGCGGCTGTAAAGAAAATGAACCCACCAACCAGTGTTGTTAACATGACTGCTCTGGGAATATTTTTAGTAGGTTGTTTGGTTTCATTTGAGAGTGTGGTAACCGCATCAAAGCCCAAAAATGAAAAGCACAAAACTGAGGCACCCGCAACGAGCGGTAGTATAGATTGCTGCTCATGCCAGAGTGGGGCCAACGTAAGCACATGCTCATAACCTTGAGTCGAGCCAATACCCTGAATCACTAAATAAACAAAAATGACCATGAGTATGATGGGTGCAAATACAAACACGAGACTTAAATTGGCGAGTAACCGAATGCGGAAACAATTTACTAAAGTGACTAGACCCGCCGATACAAACACCCAAAACCAATAAGGCAGACTTGGAATAAGGGCTGTGAGATAAATTGCAGCTAGCAAAACATTAATGAGGGGTAATAATAAATAATCGAGTAGAGAACACCAGCCGACAAAGAAACCGCTTTTAGGTCCTAAACTTTCAGCTGTGTAGCTATATGCTGAGCCTGATTTTTCTGAATTTTTGCTGAATCTTGCATAGCTCCAAGCGGTGAGTAGCATGGCACCAAGTGCGAGTAAATATGCGAGTGGTACATGTCCATTGGTAATGCCAGAGACAATACCGAAAGTATCAAACACCGTCATGGGCGTCATGTAGGCAATACCAATAATCGTGACTTGCCAAAGAGACAGTTTTTTTAAGGAAGACGTTTTATTTTCCATGTCATTTCAACCTCAAATTTCGTTGTTTTGCTTTTCATCCGGAAAAGCGATGCTATTTTTGAGCCAAAAATTCCCCTAGACCTGAATAAACACGTCTATCTGGAGAAAGTTTGTACAAAAGCTAGGGCTTAAGGTGCTGTTTCGCCTTGGTGATGCTCTAAAGTAAGATCAAATATTTATATCTTTGACTTCGCTCTAGATCACGACCAGTTGGAAAGATTGACACGGTCGTGAGAGAACCTGCTCGGGTTTTTGACCTTTAAATAATGTGCCTGTTCTGATGGTGACGTCATTTGAAGTAATGACTCGAGAAGAATCGTTGATGACGATTGCTTTTTGTTTGATGTTTTTCAGCTTCGGCATGAGTAGTTTTTCGAGTGCTGAAACTAAAATGTCGGTGGCAATTACACCGATAAATTGATCACGAATCATGACCGGATGGGCAAGAGTGATGGTATATGCACCATTACAGATATAGTCGACGTAAGGCCCATGGATGCACGGACTTTTATTTTGAGCAGGTTTATGGAACCATTCAAAAGAGCGAAAATCTAAAAATCGCTGAGCATTTTGATAGTTTTCAAGTTTGGCTTGTTGTAACTGATCTTCTTTTTTATACCACCATTCTAGTGTCCAATAATCTTGTTCTTCTTGCGTTGCAGGGCTATAACTTGCAAAGCCAATACCTTGACTGTAATGGCTTTCTTGTAAGGCCTTTTTAATTTCTTTTTGCAATGCTGAACGTTCTGAACCTGAAAGCTTAACGTCTTTTGTTTTTTCAGGTTCATGTTTGGATAGTATTTTGCTCGCTTTGGTTGCCAGATTTTCTGTAATGGCTGTCGTTTCCTCAACCACCGTCTTTAACAAATTTTGAAGCTCTTCTATATCTAAATGTTGGGTCATTCCTATAACTCCTAAAATTCCGTATTTCTCACTCGATATTTGATAAGCGCTCTGTTTTATTATTTTTATTCGATAGATAACTTATATCGAAGCATTTGATCCGTTAGCATCGAAATTATTTTTCGTGCTTGAATAACAGCATCATCTTCATTGGCTTGAACAAAAGATGATAAAAGTTGGTGGTATTGCACAACGACCAGTTGATGAAATTGATCATCTTGGTAAAGCACAGCAATGAGCGGTGCCCATTCGGCTTGTATGGTTAACTCTTGATTTGCCAGTCGAGCTGATTGAGCAAAAGAGGTGAGGGTCAGCAAACAACGTAAATCAAGTTGCGCTCGTGTGTCTGCTTCAACGGCCTGTTCAAATTGTTCAATAAGCTCTTTGATTTTGTTTAGTTCATATTCGGTGGTTCTTTGTGCTGCCAAATATGCACCATGGCTTAAAATTGCACTATGAAACTCACCTAAATCAGCCAGATATTCATTTGAAGCTTGACGTAGAGGATGCTTGTTTAAGAGTAAATCGGAAGGTAACTCGCAAACAAAGCTTCCGCCGTTTCGCCCGCGTCGTGTATCAATCAGACCCTTTACGCGTAAAGTATTTAACGCTTCACGAACGGTAATGGGTGACACTCCCATTAAGCGAGCTAGATCCGCCTCGTTAGGAAGTTGTTCATTGCTTTTGAGCAATCCAGAGATAATTGCATTTTCCAAGCGTTCTACAACTTGTTCCGATCGAGTTGCCTGAGCGATAGGTGCAAAAATTATCGTATATGCTGACATGGCGAATTCTCTAAAAGCTAAGTCAGTGACTTAGCTTAATGAAACGGATAAATGATTAAAACACGCCATATTGATGGACTGCCTGTTCATCTTCAGGCACAGCTGGTATTGCATCCCAAAGTTCAACAATTTTGCCGTTATCTACACGCCACAGTTCAAAATAGGCATGTCGATTTCCAGCAATATTTCCTTCGGAATGTGTCAATACAAATTGACCATCAGCAATGGAGCGATGAGTTTTGGAGTATACCAAACCTTGTCCTTCATTACGGATATTGTTCAAAAAATCAATGACTGCCTTAACACCATCACCAATATCTGGACTATGTTGAATGAACTGATCGTTGTGGGTGTATTCTTTAAATGCTTCGTAATTGCCATCAATTAATGATTTCTTAAAGAAAGAGGTCACAATCTTACGATTCTTCTCCGAATCATGGTGAGTCACGATTTCGGTTGGACCATCTAATTGTGTTCGACCACTTATATTCGGCGTTGCTTCTGCTACCAGTCCATCCCAATGTTCCACAATTTTGCCATCTTTCACTCGGTAAATATCAAAACCAACTAAAGGGTTTTCATCTAATCCCTGAAAGCGGCCATGAATTGCGACCAAGTCACCATCTGCCAATACACGCACAGCTTCATGTTGCATGTCGGGGCAGTCTTCTACAAGTTGGCGAAGACCTGAAACACCATTTGCAACCAGTGGTGAGTGCTCTATAAAATCTTCAGAAAAATAACGATCCAAAGCAGTAGTGTCGTGCAAATTAAATAGCTCGTGATGGGCTTTAGTCACCAAGTCTTTCATTTCTTGTTTATTCATTTTGATCTCCTTTCACAACTCATTGTTATTATTCGTTTGAACTCATCACATGTTTAACACGGGTATATTCTTCAAAACCGTAGCCAGATAAATCTTTACCATAACCTGACTTTTTGAAGCCGCCGTGTGGCATTTCTGCGGTGAGAGGAATATGGGTGTTGATCCAAACTGTACCGAAATCGAGTTCACGAGACAGACGAGTTGCGCGGGCGTGATCTGTGGTCCAAACACTTGAAGCTAGGCCATATTCAATATCGTTGGCTTTTTCAATTGCATCATTTTCATCGGTAAATTTTTGAACGGTAATCACTGGTCCAAAAATTTCATTCTGAATGGCTTCATCGTGTTGTTTTAAGCCACTAATAACAGTTGGTTCAAAATAGAAGCCTGGGCGGTCTGCCTGTTTTCCGCCTGTTTCAACTTTGGCGTGAGCAGGCAAGTTGTCAATAAAGGCTTTAACATTTTTTAATTGGTTAGCATTGTTGAGTGGACCATAAAGTGCATCTTGATCATCGGGTTCACCAAAACGGGTATTTTTTGCAGCTTCAACTAATTTGCCTAAAAACTCATCATGAACTGCTTCAGCCACAATCACGCGTGTTGCCGCAGTACAGTCTTGGCCTGCGTTGAAATAGCCGGTTAATGCAATCATTTCAACTGCTTTATCGATGTCCGCATCTTCAAAAACCACGACAGGTGCTTTACCACCAAGCTCAAGGTGAGCTTTTGCTAAATTTGCAGCGGCAGAAGCTGCAACTTGTAATCCGGCACGAACCGAACCTGTAATAGAAACAAGTGCAGGGGTTTTATGGGATACAACTTTTGAACCTACCTGAGCTTGGCCTAACACCACGTTAAATGCACCTTTAGGGAAAAAAGGTGCAGCAATTTCTGCCAGTAAAAGGGTGCTTTCTGGTGTTGTGTCACTTGGTTTAAGTACCACTGTGTTACCCGCAGCCAAAGCAGGAGCAATTTTCCACACAGCCATCATGAGTGGATAGTTCCAAGGCGTAACTTGACCAACTACACCAACTGGTTCGCGGCGAATAGAAGAGGTTAGGCCTTCTAAATATTCACCTGAAGCTGTGCCATTAAGTAAACGGGCAGCACCTGCAAAGAAACGAACCTGATCTGCCGATGCACCTACTTCTTCAGATGCAATTAAGTGTTTTAACTGACCCGTATTACGACTCTGAGCCTCAATTAAACGCTCCGCATTTGCTTCAATAGCATCTGCCAAATTCAGTAATGCTTTTTGACGAGTTGAAGGTGTGCTGCGTCCCCAAATTTTAAATGCTTCTTTTGCAGCAGCATAAGCTGCATCAACTTCTGCCTCAGTTGCATTTGGTGATTGTGCATAAACTTCACCAGTCACTGGGCTGACTAAGTCGAAATAATCATTTCCTTTGCTAGCAACATATTCGCCGTTAATAAAGTGTTTTAGTTGAGTTTTAGCCATTTTTATACCTTGTCCTTAGGTTTTTAACATATAACATATAATACTATATGTATTATGTTTTAAATTTTCTGTCAAATGCTTTAATAAGAGGAGTGAGTGAAAAAAGTTGGAATTTAAATCAAATTAGATTTTAAGTTTTTGATTTTATTGTTTTAAAAAATTAAAAATTTATTGAATATTTTTAGAGCAGGCTCATCGTTGTACTAATTCAGTAGATTTGATGAAAGACAATAGAGGAATTTTGCTAATCGAGAGCAGCTTGATGAGCCAAACCTTGTGTTTAGCTCATCAATTTCGAGTTCTTATTAATTGAAATTAAAGTGAATTATCAGGTTTTATGACTCGCAAGCAGAATGCTGGTTTCACTGTTATAAATACCTGAAATATTCCTAATTCTTTCTAAAACTTTGTCGAAGTTTTCTAAGGTGTCAGAGCGTAGCTCGACCAAAATGTCCCATTTGCCATTGGTTTTATGTAGACATTCCACGGCACTTTCTAGGCGTAATTCTTTAATCACAGACTGTGCTTTAGTGCCTTCAACCATAATGCTCATCCACGCACGGATGACATTCCGTTCAGCATTAGGTTTAAACCGTACCGTATATCCGGTAATGATGCCCGAAGACTCCAAATACTCGATTTTCTTTTTGACGGTTGCGCGTGAAACGTGAACTTTTTCGGCTAACTCGGTAACAGACATCCGTGCGTTATCTTTAAGTAAACCTAAAATAATTTGATCAATGTTATCCATATTGTAATTGTCAATTATCAGATTGGTAAAAAATAATTCATTTTTGACTGAATTACAAATTTTGTGAATCAATTTGATTTTGAATAATAGGGTCATCAGCTAACCCTCATAATTTTAATTTAATGGACTAGATAAAATGAATAATTTTGCAGTTTCACGTAGTGACTTTAACGAGTGGATGGTTCCAGTTTTTGCACCGGCAAATTTCATTCCGGTACGTGGTGAAGGTTCACGTATCTGGGATCAAGAAAATAAAGAATATATCGATTTTGCAGGCGGGATTGCAGTAAACGCATTAGGTCATGCGCATCCAGTGGCAGTGAATGCTTTAACAGAACAAGCGACAAAACTTTGGCATGTAGGCAATGGTTATACCAATGAACCCGTTCTACGCCTTGCAAAACAACTCACAGAAAATACATTTGCAGACAAGGTTTTCTTCTGTAACTCAGGTGCTGAAGCCAATGAAGCAGCACTCAAACTAGCTCGTAAAGTTGGTTTAGACAGTGGCGTTGCGGGTAAAAGCGGCATTGTGGCATTTAATAATGCTTTCCATGGTCGTACTTTATTTACCGTTTCAGCGGGTGGTCAACCTAAATATTCACAAGACTTTGCACCACTTCCAAACGGAATTAACCACGTTGCATTTAACGATTTAGAAGCTGCAAAAGCAGTAATTAATGAGCAAACATGTGCAGTGATTGTTGAACCAATCCAAGGTGAAGGCGGTGTTATTCCAGCGGACATCGAATTTTTAAAAGGTTTGCGTGCACTATGTGATGAGTTTGGTGCCTTACTTATTTTTGATGAAGTGCAAACGGGTGTCGGCCGTACAGGCGCACTTTATGCCTACATGAATTCTGGCGTTATTCCAGATGTGTTAACGACTGCAAAAGCACTAGGTGGTGGTTTCCCAGTCGGCGCAATGCTAACAACTGATAAGTTTGCTAAGCATTTTTCAGTCGGTACGCACGGTACGACTTACGGTGGTAATCCATTGGCAAGCGCAGTTGCGGGTGCAGTATTTGAATTTATTAATACGCCTGAAGTGCTTAATGGCGTCAAAGAACGTCATGACTACTATAAAAATGCATTAAATAAATTGAATGAAAAATATGGAATCTTTGAGTCGATTCGTGGTGAAGGTCTACTGATTGGCTGTGCCTTAAAAGACAAATTTGCTGGTAAAGCAAAAGATATTAATAACCTTGCAGGTGAAGAAGGATTACTGAGTCTGATTGCTGGTCCAAACGTTATACGTTTTACACCATCTTTGATTATTCCATTGGCTGATATTGATGAAGGCTTACAACGCTTTGAACGTGCGCTTGCTCGCTTTGTGGAAATTCAAAAGGATGAACAAGCAGCATGATGATTATTCGCTACATTGAACCTAAAGATGTTAATGACCTTTACCTGTTGGCGAAAAAAGCGGGTTTTGGTTTGACATCTTTGCAGCCCAATATGGAAAAACTTGCTGCTCGTATTGAGCGGGCTTGTAAAACTGTCGCAGGCGAATTATCAAAAGCAGATCAGGTCTATTTATTTGTTTTAGAAGATACTGAACTCAACAAAGTTGTCGGTGTTTGCGGTATTGAAGTCGCACTTGGTTTAAAAGAGCCTTGGTACAACTTTCATGTAGGAACCCAAGTTCATGCATCTGAACCCTTAAGTGTTTATAACGCTTTACCAACTTTGTATTTGAGTAATGATCATACAAATTGTAGCGAGCTTTGTACTCTATTTTTAGATCCAGACTATCGCTTAAATAAAAATGGCAAATTTTTATCTAAAGTTCGCTTCTTGTTTCTGTCAGCATTTCGCCAATATTTCGAAGAAACGATTGTTGCTGAAATGCGGGGCTATTCGGATGCAAATGGGCAATCACCATTTTGGAATGCCGTAGGTCATAAGTTTTTTAATATTGAATTTACCAAAGCCGATTATTTGAGTGGAGTCGGGCAAAAGGCTTTTATTGCTGAGCTCATGCCAAGACATCCACTCTATGTCGACATGTTACCTGACGATGCGAAAGCTGCGATAGGCATTGTTCATCCAAATACCCAACCAGCCTACAATCTCTTGCTAGAAGAAGGATTGCGCTATAAGGGGTATGTGGATATTTTTGATGGTGGGGCGACATTGCAGGCCGATATCGAAAATTTACGGGCGATTAAAGAAAGTCAGTCTATAGCGGTTCAAATTGAACAACCTGAAAATATTGCGGTAGGGGATGAAGCTTACATTGTCGCCAATGATGATTATGAAAATTATCGCTCGATTCTTGTGTATAGCAAACCGCACCAAAACATATTGCAGTTAACAAAAGAACAAGCAAAACAATTGAATATTGAAAATGGCGCTTTAGTTCGGGTGCTAAGTGTTCAAGTTAAACAGGTTTCGAGTCCAGAAGTGGTCAATAAACTCAAAGCCACTGAGCATTTTCGAATGGCTGTTAATTAAGCGGAAATTACTATACATTTCACCAAATTTAAGAAGGAATACTATATTATCGCTAACGCAAGATTGGTACATGGATAAACACAATCTTGCTCGCTGAGCTGGAATTAATTAGCCTGCTTCTATTCTATAAAAGATAGACAATTAAAATATTTAATTCATTTATATATTTTAATTTTCTTTTGAAATTATATTGATAGAGGGTAGGCTAATATAATAATGAAGGAAAGGATTGATGATTAATTTTTATTGTTATAGGTAATAGCTTTTAAAAAGGAATTTATAAGGTTTTAAGTGGTTTAATAATATTTTTAACATGATTTAATGGACTAAATTAATAATCATATAATTTATATATTATTAAAGCATTTACGACGGTTGCTATAAATTGGAGTAAATATTACATGAGTAAGAATAACGGAAAGCAATTCCTGGAAGGAGATCTTCTTGGTAGTCAACATATGACTGAACAAGAAGAGGAGAAATTGCAACGCTCATTAACCAATCGTCATATTCAGATGATTGCGATTGGCGGTGCAATTGGTACTGGATTATTTATGGGTTCCGGTAAAACATTAAGCATTTCAGGAACTTCAATTGTATTAACCTATTTAATTATTGGTTTCTTCTTTTTCTTCGTAATGCGGGCAATGGGTGAGCTGCTGCTGGCGAATACTAATTTTAAAACATTCGCAGATTTTGCAACGGCTTATCTCGGTCCGTGGGCAGGGTTTTTCCTTGGTTGGTCCTATTGGTGTAACTGGATTATTACTGCTATTGCAGACGTGATTGTGATTGGAGGGTACATGCAGTTTTGGTATCCCGATTTACCCGTCTGGATTCCTGCATTTACTTCATTGGCTGTCTTGACCATACTGAATTTTGTAGCCGTTCGGCTATTTGGTGAACTGGAATTTTGGTTTTCACTCATCAAAATTACCGCAATTATTTTGTTTATTCTGGCTGGTATTTATTTAATTAGTACAGGATTTACTTCTCCGAATGGGGTTAAGGCATCGGTTAGCCATTTGTTTGAAACACAATCTATGTTTCCTTATGGTGTAACAGGTTTCTTGGCTGGTTTCCAAATTGCCATCTTTGCATTTGTGGGTATTGAGCTGGTTGGTACGACTGCTGCTGAAACCAAAGACCCGCATACTTCACTTCCAAAAGCAATTAACTCTATTCCTTTACGTATTTTATTATTCTATGTAGGTGCATTGGTTTGTATTATTGCAGTCACTTCTTGGGCTAAAGTATCGCCAGATAAAAGTCCGTTTGTAGAAATGTTTACATTGGTTGGGTTACCAATTGCGGCAGGTTTAATCAACTTTGTTGTTGCGACTTCAGCTTTATCTTCGGCAAACAGTGGAATATTTGCGACCAGCCGTATGTTATATGGTTTAGCTTTAGATAACGATGCACCTAAAAGCTTTAGTAAGCTGTCTAAAAGAAAAGTTCCAATTAGAGGACTCGTATTTTCAATGGCTTGTGTGACCCTTGGGACATCAATTCTATTTATTGTTCCAAATGTTATGACGGCATTTACGATTATTTCAGCGCTCACTTCAATTTTATGTATTTTTACATTCATGTTGATTGTGCTTTCATATATTTATTATCGTAAGAAAAGTCCAGAACTACATATCCAGTCAAAATATAAAATGCCCGGTGGTTTATTTATGGCATGGATGACGATGTTGTTTTTAGTCTTCACTATAGTAATTTTAGCTTTAGATCATGATACGTTAATTGCTTTAGAGTTTTCACCAGTATGGTTTATTGGTTTGTTTATTGCCTATAAATATAAAAAGAAAAAGATGTTGCATCTTGATATTTTAAAAGCTCAAAAGGTTGATTATATTTAAGTCGAGTATAGTTGTTTTTATATTAAAGCTAGGTGAGTGCCTAGCTTTTTTATTTTTAAAAGTAGAAACTGACTGAAAGGTAAAACTTAAAGAGATAGGTGATATAAAAATAAAATTCGAGAAAAGATATGATAAAAAATTATAAATGTGGTTGTATATAGACTACTTATAGAATTACTAATCACTTAAAAAAATAGTTGAGAAAGAATAATGTTTGAGATAACCCCATACGTGGGAGCCGGTTTAATTAAGTTTGGCATGAAAAGAGAAGAAGTAAGAAAACTGATGTCTGAGTATGAGCCTAGAGCATTTTGGCGAAATTCTTATTCAGAGTCTGCTACTGATGGCTATGATGAAATTGGTATTAATGTATATTATGACAGTGCTGATAAAACTATAGCATTAGAATTTTATAAACCCGCTCAAGTTGCTTTTAATGGTGGAGAGATATCTAAGCTCCCTGTATTTGAGGCTTATAAGCTAATGGCTTCATTAGATAAAGATATTGCTATTGATGAGGATGGATTAACTTCTTTTAAATTCGGGATAGGTTTTTATGCACCATTTTATGAAGAAGACTATATGCTACCAGTTGAAGCAATTATAATATTCATAGATGGATATTATAATTAAATCTATAAGGAGGAAAAGGTATTTAAAATTTATATCATTCAAACAAAAGATTCTTAAATAAAAGGAAGTATAGTGGATAAGCAAAAAATTGTAATAGACTATTTAGATAAAAATAATGAACTATCAAAAGAGTTAATATGGGGGGAGATGTACAAGACTGATCAATACTTTGTTAGAAGTATTCCTTTCTTTGTGCCTAATCTTGCATTTGATGATCTTATTCATGTTGAAATAGAAAATGAAAAGCTCTATTTTGATGATTTAATAAAGCCATCTAATAATTCAACATTAAGAATTGTATTTTTTAATAACGATATTAAATGTATTGGAAAAATATTAACTACTTTGGAGTCTTATTTATGTAGTTGGGAAGGCTTTGAAGGTAGATACTATTATGCAATTAATATACCCGAAAAGGTTGATTATACTCTAATTAAAAAATATTTAGATGATAAGAAGATTTTTTTTGATTATGAGGAATCATGCTTGTCGGATAAACATTCAAGTGATTTATGCTTGTTTTAAAATATTAGTAAATAAAAGAGAGGGGGAATTAGTCATGAGTGATGTTGATAATTTAAATGGAAAATTTGTTGAATATGATCATGTGCATTCTATAAATATGTATTTTGATGACTTTGGTGGAGCCTATAGTTTAGATATGGTTTTAGCCAAAGATTTATCAGATATATAGTGAAAAAATAAAAATTAGATTCTTTAATATTACTAATCTTTATCTGAATGATGTTGGTAATAAGTTTACTCAGTTTTGTAGAATGTATATTGAGAAAAATTTAGATGGATGGGATGGTGTTAAATACAACTTAAATCAATTAGAAGATGATAGAATTCTCTTTAAATTTTTTAACTTTGAATTGTTGGAAGAGTAATTTTTATAAAATAATAAACTTTGTATTTGGGAATTTATTTAGTCTATATATAAATTAATTTATTGAGAAAATAATGACTGATTTTGTTAAAGAATTAGCAGCTTGTCGTGTTGAGGGAACACAGCTTCCTTTTTATCCTGAAAAGGTACAAGGTTATACAAAACAAGAAGTAGAATTGATTGCTAGAAATCTTAATTTGGATATACATGGGCAATTTAGGGAATTTTTACTCCAAATGGGGAGATGTTCAGGAGGGTTGTTAGGGGGTGATGAATTTAAAATGTACAATAGTCAATGGAACTTAGATGATTTTCTAGATTATCAAAAATGTATTAAAGAAGATAACGAAATGTGTGATAGTGAGGGAAAAATAGACCCTTTTGAAAAAAAATATTCGGTCTAAGTAGAGAATATGAAACATATTTTTATTTTTTACTAACAGCGGAAAATGATGACTTTATATGGTCATTACATGATGCTGATGACAATGTATTAGAAAAAACAAATATAACTTTATTAGAGTATTTAAAAGATTATGTTTTTGAAAAAACTAAAAGAAATCGATTTGTAGATTTTGATTTAACAGAAGAACAAATTAATAGATCTATTACAGGTCGTTTGTTATAAAAAAAGCCTCATTACGAGGCTTTTTCTATACTCTTTATTTAATATTTGGATCGCCTTTTTTCAAGAAAAAGCGAATCGCTAACTTTTGTAAGAATGTCCCATAAGGAGGGTGGAAAAGCTGAGTCGGGAAAAATCGATGACGAATAAATACAGTTTTGGCATGTGAAAGTTCACGGAAACCTTCTTCACCATGATATGACCCCATGCCTGAGTTTCCGATACCACCGAAAGGAGCATCATGGTTGACTACATGCCAACCCCAGTCATTAATGGTCACACCACCCGAATGAGTTTCACGTAAAATACGATCACGTTCTACCGAGCTATGGGTAAAGAAATAAAGCGCTAAAGGTCGTTCATCCGATTTCACATAGGTAATTGCATCATCTAAAGAGTCATAAGCCACCACAGGTAAAATAGGGCCAAAGAGTTCTTCTTTCATAATGCGCATGTCTGGCGTGCAATTCAGTACAATCTGTACAGGCATTCTACGGCCTTGTTGGTCAAAGCTGTAAGTATCACAAGGAATAACGCGCGCACCTTTCTCTTGTGCATCGTTCAAAATATCTTGAATACGTTTTAAATGGCGGTCATTTACAATCGATGTATAATTTTCATTATTTTCAATGTTTTGACCAAACATTTTTATAAAGCTTGATTTCGCAGCATCCACAAATTCATCAATACTTTCTTTTGGAACCAACGCATAGTCAGGTGCTACACAGATTTGACCACTATTTGTCGCTTTACCATGTGTAATGCGTTTAGCAGCATCGGCAAGCGGGTAATTGCGGCTTACAATGGCAGGTGATTTACCACCTAACTCAAGTGTAACAGGTGTTAGATTTTCAGCTGCTGCTCGCATGACGACTTTGCCAATAGCTGGGGAGCCAGTAAAGACAATATGGTTAAATGGCAACGAGGTAAATCTTGCTGGGTCTGTAATTTCTTCACCAAAAACCGCCACTTCATCTTCATTAAAGACTTCAGCTAACATGCGTCGTAGCATTGCATTGGTATTTGGGGTAATTTCAGGGAGTTTAATCATGACTCGGTTGCCCGCAGCCAAAGCAGCAATGAGTGGGCCAAGTGCTAAATAAACGGGGAAGTTCCAAGGAACAATGACACCAACCACGCCTTTAGGTTGGTATTGCACACTTAAACGGTTCGATAAAAATAAAAGCTCGGTACGGCGTTTACTTGGACGCATCCAGCGGCGTAAATGATGAATCGCATGATCAGCTTCTAGCACTGAGCCAAGCAAATCTAGTAGTTTAGATTCATCGAGTGATCTTGAACTAAAGTCAGCATTAATCGCGGCAGCTAAAGCATCTTGATAACGAATAATTTGTTTTTTGAGTTGATGCAGCTTTGTGCGGCGTGCTTCAAGACTTGGGTAGGGATCTGCCTCAAAATTGGCACGTTGTTTGGAAAAAATAAGTTCCATATGTTCTGTGGCAGAGCCGTTATATTCTTTTAAAGTGGAGCTTTCCATTATTGTTCCTTCCATACTTTTGCTTATCATACTTTATGCTTGAAGCGTCGTATGGTCGATGTTAAATTGAGACAACAAGAGGTAGTTTAGTGCCATTATGCACGTCACTCTAGGGATGGTGTGAGTTAAATGCCTAAAAATCTTTATAAAAATGCAAATAGTGTTATCGAAGGAAATTATGATAATACATCCTTAGGTTCGAATACATATTTGCTAGGTTTGACCAGTTTATTCGATGAAATGGGTTCGCAAGGCCATTCAATATCAAATGTTCTATCTGGCACAAATATTTCGCCAGATACGATGAATCAATCCTCTTTATATATTTCTCAAGTCCAAAAAATTCAGCTATTTCAAAATATTCAAAAACTATCTCACGATCCTTTAATTGGACTCCGCGCAGGACAAAAGCAGCGATTGTCAGATTTTGGGGTGTATGGTTACGCGCTTTACTCTTCGCGTAATTTTAGACAAGCGGTAGAGCTTGGGATTCGACACATTAAGCTTGCAGGACCTATTTTAAAGAAGTCATTCTATGTACGAGATGATGTTGCCATTTTTGAAGGTCAGGACATTATTGCACTGGGTAAGCTTCTGCCTTTGGTGTGCGAATTTTGGTTTAGCTCTATGCAAACTTTAATTGAACGTGTGCTTGAAGGACCATTTCAAGCCAAGAAACTTTTATTGCCCTATCCAGCGCCTGACTATGCCAAAGAATATGAAAAAGTTTTTCATTGTCCCGTTCAGTTTAATGCAGGAGTGATGCAATGGCACTTTGATTTAAAGTGGCTCGATGTACCTTGCCCAAATGCCAACCCGATTACCGCGGATATGTGTAAGTCCTTTTGTGAACGGATGCTAGGTGCTGCTGAACTTGAAGAGCCTGAGCTGATCAAAACAATCCGTTTAATATTATTGGATGGAACAGGACTTTTTCCATCAGCTCAAGAAATGGCTGAACGGTTACATATGTCAAAGCGTACTTTACATCGGCGCTTGGCAGGTTTTAGTCTGACTTATCAAGAGTTATTAGATGAAACTCGACGCCGTCTTGCGGATGAGTATTTGCGAGAAACAACTTTAACTGTAGATGAAATTGCCGAAAGAATTGGCTTTTCAGATACTTCTAATTTTAGAAAAGCCTATCGTCACTGGACAGGCATTTCACCAAATGAGTATCGAATACAGTACCTAAATTAGAATCAGGTATGTCTGTTACTTAAATCGAGAGAATAACTTCTTCTGCAAAAATGGATTACAGAGCAAGATGGCAAATAAAATAATAAATATACCGAAAATGGTAAACAGATCCGGTAATTCATGCCAAAAAACAAATCCCCAAACTCCTGCAAAAATAATGGCAATGTAATTCATGGGGCCAATTTGTCCTGCTGGCGCTAAGCTATAAGCATAAGACATAAATAGTTGGCTAATGTTTGCTAAAAGTCCTGCGGCAATGAGTAGGCTTAATTCGTGCCACGTAAAAATGCGCCAATGCCAGAACATTGGAATAGAGGAAATTAAACTACCAAAAATACAGAAGTAAAAAACGATACGCTCAGGCGGCTCTGTACTGGTTAAAGCTCTTACGGTGACAAAAGCCATTGCTGATAAAAAGCATGCACCTAAGCCAATAAAAGACAATGAATTAAATAGACCTTGGTCGGGTTTAGCGACAAATAAAACCCCAACTAGACCAATCACAGCGGCAAAAATCATCGATTTGGTAATTTTTTCTTTTAAGAAAAGCCATGCAATCAGTGGAATAAAGATAGGAGATGAATAACTAAAAACCATGGCATTTGAGAGTTTTAAGTTCGCAATGGCATAGAAAAAACCGTACATTGCAGCAAGTCCCACTAAGCTTCGCCACGTGTGCATCCAGAGTTTATCGGTTTTAACGAAGTCTAAGCCCTGTTTTAAAAGCATAGGAATAAAAATAAATAAACCTACTGCATTTCTAAAAAATACGACGGTCGCATTGTCTACCGTTTGTGAAGCAAAACGAATGCACACTCCCATAATGGAAAATAATAATGCTGATGTCATAAGACAAAGCAGTGCTTTTCCAAGTTGATTTGAGGGGAGGTTTGGAGCAGTCTGATTTTGCATATCGAAATGAGTTTTTGGTTTTCGGTGTTATCTTAGCAGTGATGCAGGCATTGGATGAAATATCATTTAATAATGATTCAATAGTGATACTTAGCAAAATAAAAAAAGAGAGCGTAGGTCAGCTCTCTTTTAATTTTATAGGATGTTATCTACAGCTAAAGTTTTCAGCTTTTTCGCTATCACCTTGACCATTGTAGCGAGCAATCAGTGGGTAAGAGCAAAGTGGACGGGTACGGTCTGGTGCCCAGTCTTGCGGAAGTTCAGTATTCACTTGACCGCTTGGGTTACCTGCGCCGCGTGCAGTCGCAATGATTTTGTCAGGTACGTGTCCATATTCCACCCAGTTAACTAAAGCAGTCAATGCATCAAATTGGTCGGTTGCAATGCCATCACGGGTATGGTTCATGCCCGGAACTCTAAAGAAACGTGCAAATTCAGGTGCTGTACCTTTTGCATCATTTTTATAGTGTTGTAGCAGTTGATCGTACCAATTTTGGGTGTCATCTACAGAGAAAACGCCGTCTG
This sequence comes from Acinetobacter calcoaceticus ANC 3811, assembly GCF_000399665.1. GTDB lineage: Bacteria > Pseudomonadota > Gammaproteobacteria > Pseudomonadales > Moraxellaceae > Acinetobacter > Acinetobacter calcoaceticus_B. The sequence continues at coordinate 1,866,063 of NZ_KB976986.1, read as the reverse complement.
CTGTGCCTTGTACCACAATCATTTTTCCACCGTGATTATGGAGTTTATCTAGATTAAGTTCATCGGGTGGCATCATGAATGACATCGAACTTTCAGTGTACACATCATTGGTTGCTGATAGTTTTAGATAGTCGGTATCAAAATTATAATTGAAAGAAAATTGTCTAGAATTTTGAGTCACAGTTGGGTCAGGCGGAACCTGAAAAAGAATCCCGACTGCAACTGGGTCACGCGCTGTTCCCACCGAAGATTCGAATTTCCAGCTTGCCCAGTTGCTTCCCACTAAGCCAGGATCGAAAGGCTGGGTTGCATAGAGAGCTTGTCCAGCCGAATTTACAGGACCACGGTAAATGTTGGCTAATACATCAATTTGTTCGGTGCTTAGGCATGTACCATCTCTTGTGTTTGAGCAAACAGGTACATCTTTGTGAATATCAAAAGCCTTACGGCAAGATTCGACATCTTGAACCAAGCCATCCGCAACACCGTCTAGAGCATCGCATCGATCTAAAATCGCTTTTGCTAATACTTTACGCTCTGAAAGGGTAAGAGCGGTACTTAAGTCATTTTCATCTGTTGCGACACGACGAAGCTGTTGTGCTGTGTAGAGTTGAGCCGCGGCTGCACGAGGTAAATGAAAACCCGGTGTGCTTGCTAAAACTCCATCATATTGGTCGCCCAAGCGGGTTGCAGCAATCATGGCGTGACGGCCGCCGTTTGAAGTGCCACCTGCATAAGAGCGGTCTGGCAATTTACCATATGCTGTTTTAATTAAATTTTTTGCCATAGGCGTGAGTTTGGTAATCGCGCCGTAGCCGTAGTTGATTCTGGCTTGAGGGTCTAAACCAAACATTGGATTTTGTGAAGCGTTATGTCCAGCATCGGAAGAAATGACAGCAAAACCATCATGTAGGGCATTGGTCAGTGGACCGCCGCTGCCGACCTGACCCGTTGCAGGTACTAAATTACCATCGGTTCCACCATTGCCTTGATAGAGAAAACGGCCGTTCCAATCAACAGGTAAGCGCATTTCAAAACCAATTTGATAGGTTTGTCCATCTACAGGGCTTAGACGTTGGTCCATATAACCTTTGACCAAACAATGAGCGCCAATCGGCTTGTTGGCTACCGTCAATGTGCCTGCCTCTTGAAGAGTGGCTGAGCTAATGACAGTATTGTTGTATTGAAATCCAAGTAAGTCCGTACAGCTTCCTGTCATTTTTACGCCCACAGCAGGAGACAACTGCGGTGGTTTGGTTGTTGAGGGAACCGTTATGTCATCATTATCACTTCCACAGCCTGTCAAAGTGCCAAGCATGGCAAGCAATAAAGCGGAGTGGGTCAAAATTCGTTTATTGTTGGTGTAATTCATTATTCATATCCTTATTGAATAAATGGTTGCAATTAATCTAAAACCAGAAAATTAGCTGTGCTTCGTGCAATCATTTTGTTGTTTTGCCAAGCTTCACTTTCGAGATTCAGCACAGTTTTGCCTTGTTTAATGAATCGGCATTTTGTAATGACTTCGCCCACAGCACAGGGTCTTAAAAAATCCATCGTTAAGTTAATGGTGGTGGCCGGTTTACGGTCATTGGCGAGATATGCAAAAAGCCCCATCACGTCGTCAAGCATGGCGCATATCATGCCGCCTTCAATGGTGCCGCGTGGATTGGTAAAGCTTTCTAGCGCCGTGTAGTGGATGGTGAGTTCAGTGTTTTTGTCATTCCAATGAATATTGTGTCCACCCAAATGGTGATGAATGGGGGGTAAGTGTTCTAAAGTTTTTTGATCCATAATGAAGGGTCCATCCTTTTTGTAAGTGTTATAAAAATTATTATTTCAAGGTGTAGGCATCATAAATAACCGCTTTGCCCAAACGCATTGCACTACCTACCGCAACGGTCTGGTTAAGCCATGAATATTTGGGCGAGCTGGTTTCAAACTGCATGGTAATTTTGAAATAGTAATTTTTCGGGTCGACATCTTTGCCTTGAGCAAGCTGTTTTAGTGTTTCTGCTGAGCCATGTCGGTAACCTTTGGTTTGAAGATAAATAAGTGCGCCGTCATCGGTTTCTAATAAATATCGTGTATCAATAATTGCCAGTCCTTTACTGTCGACAATTTGCCAGTCTGCGCCATTATTTAAAATACGGCCTTTAAGTGATTTCCCTTCAAATGTCCCACCTGTAATGGGAATAATTCGGCGTTTACCTGCGTCACTAGTAGTGCCTAATTCCCAAACCGGTGCATTTAAATCAACACTAAATTTTGCTAAAGGCTCAAGCTGAATAGGGAGTGGGCTATATTGCGTTTCGGCATGAGTCAGGGCAATCAGACTCATTCCGCAGAGGAGCGTTACAACTTTCTTCATGATGAATTTCCCGAAATAAAAAGAGGTTCTATGTGTGACAGAACCTCTCGTTTTGAATTATTTAAATTTCCATGTGTAGTCGATGTTGATGCGGGTTTCGTTTACAGGTTTGATATTTGCTGTAGAGAGCATGTTGTTGTCATAAATGGCATAGCGCGCGCGTAGCCCTAGATTTTTTAACCAGCCACTTTGAACGGTGTAACCTAAATCAAAGTCTGTTTCGCGTTCTTTTAGATTGGTTCCACCTAAGTTGGGTGCATAAATATTGTGACCTGTGGTGTAACGAGTCATGAAACGTAAACCCGGCACATAATCTTTAAAGTCATATTCATAGCGGAAGCTATAGGCTTTCTCTTTTGGGTTTAAAAACTCGCCCGGCCATGTGTCAATAAGAAGCCCAGTTTCACCTCCAGTCAAATACGGAAACGCGGTGTCGCCGTGATGTTGGAAGGTTCCAAAAATAAATTTATGGTTTTGATGTTTAAGTTCGAAATGCGCATGATAAAGATCATTATCGACTAAGCCTGCTTTTGCTTGTCCGTCATCTCGGCTACGGTAATAGCGTAATTGCGAGCTAAGATTAGTGGTGTCATTAATTTTATGTTGGTGTAGGGCACCGACCATGGTCTGGTTATAAAGATCATCAACATCCATGTAAAAAGCTGTGAGTTTGATTGTTGGATCAAGCTGATAGTTTCCACCTAAATAATAGAGACCATCAGTCTCAGCACTTTTAAATCGTCCATTCACCCCTGAAATTTTAATTTTTTCATAGTTGGTCGAATCACGATGATTCACTTTGTCGAGGTAGGCCGCTTGTAAGTCGAAATCTTTTATATCTTTACTGGTCAGTGAAATTCCTCGATAGGTTTGAGGAAGTAAACGAGCAGGGGAAGCCACTAAAACTGGGTTCATCGGCATTAAGGTACCAATACGTAGCTCGGTCTGGCTCATTTTGGCTTTTGCTGTGACCCCAATTTCGCCATAAGAGTCAGTAGGTTCATTGGTGCGCGTGTCTCTAGGTAAGTTTCCTGTACCGCCATGCTCTGCATCGGCATCAAGTTTAAAACCCGCCGTTGCAAGCACATCCAACCCAAAACCGATAGTCCCTTCGGTATAACCTGAATTGGCTTTGAGAATAAAACCTTGTGTCCAGTCCTTGGCAGCAGGGTAAGCAGATTGCTCTTGGTAGTCGCGGTCAAAATAGAAATTTCGTGTGGTGAGTTCTACTGAACTGTTGTCAATAAAATTGCCAGCCCACACTGAACCAGAGAGCATGAGGGTAGAGTACATCCATAATTTCGACATAGCATTTCTTCCTGAAATAACATTTTTTTGTTTTAAACAAGGCATAGTTGTTGTGTCAGCCTTGTTTGGTTTTTAAATCGAATTATTTTCCGAGCAGTTCTCGGGCTACGATTTCTTTCATAATTTCATTAGTTCCCCCGTAAATTTTTTGTACCCGTGCATCCACAAAAAAGCGTGAAATCGGGTATTCCTGCATGTAGCCGTAGCCGCCAAAAAGCTGAAGTAATTGATCAATCACTTCACATTGGACATCGGTAATAAAGCATTTCAATGCGGCAACTTGAGTGACGCTTAACTGGTGTTGTTGATACAGCGCTGAACATTGGTCTACAAAAGCTTGAGCGGCTTTTGCTTTGATTTGCGCGTTTGCAATCACAAACCGAGTGTTTTGCATTTGGCTTAACGGTTGTCCGAAAGCTTTACGTTCCAAAACATAGTCTTTAGTAATTTCAATAGCCCCTAAAATTGACCCCAAAGCCATCATAGAAATGCTCAAACGTTCGCGAGGTAACTCTTGCATTAAATACGCAAAACCTTGTCCTTCTTCACCCAAACGTTGTGTGACAGGTACACAAACATCATCAAAAAATAGTTCAGCTGTATCTTGGGCATGTAGTCCAATTTTTTGTAAAGAGCGGCCTTTTTTAACGCCGTCTAAAGCGGCATCGACTAATAAAATTGAAATGCCTTTTGCTTTAGCTTGCGGATCAGTTTTCGCCACCAGAACAATCAGGTCGGCATGTAATCCATTTGAGATAAAAGTTTTTGAACCATTAATACGGTAGTGGTCATTTTCTAAAATCGCTTGAGTGCGTATGGCTTGTAAGTCTGAACCCGCATTGGCTTCGGTCATAGCAATTGCAGTGACGACTTCACCTGTCACCATTTTGGGTAGCCAATAAAGTTTTTGCTCTTCAGTTCCAATATTTTGCAGATAAGGAGAGACCAACTCATTTTGCCCACCAATGGCAACAGCTAAAGATGCAAAACCAGCTTGAGCAGTTTCTTGAACCAGCATGAGCGAATAGTGCACAGGAGCACCATACCCCCCGTATTCTTCGGGAACATCTACGCACAAAAAGCCATTTTCCCCAAGACGAAGCCATAGATCACGCGGGATGAGGCCATCGTGTTCCCACTGTTCATAATATGGAGCAACCTGTTCTTTTAAGAATCTGCGGTAGCTGTCTCGAAATAGTTCAAATTCTGTATCGTGTGGCATGTTGAACCTTTTTTTAGGCAAAAGTGAGGCTAAGGCCCAAACCGAAGTTTGAGCTTCCTTTTTATTTCAATTGCTTATTGCTTTAAGGTGGGTACCCGAATAATCAGTGGGTTTTCGACCTGTTTTTGATAAAGTTCATCAATTAAGGCAGCACGACGTTTAGTAATATTGCCTTGATTGAGATTACCTTTATCGGTCACTTCACCTGCATCGAGCTGAGGTGGTTCAGTCATTAAATAAAGCATTGAGACTGTATTTGAACTGCCAGTCGCATCTTTATTAAAGGTCGTTAAAAATTGGCGGAACCATTGCTGAACTTTAGGGTGTTGTAATATCTCTGTTGCAGAATGCTCACTAAGCTTAAGGCCTGCATATTGAGCACAAGCTTCTAATTTTGGAAAAATCAAAAAGCCAACCGCATTTAGGTTTGAACCTGTAATACAGACATCTTGAACCAGTAAATTACCTTGAATGAGCACTTTGTTGCGTATTGTGCCGACATTTACAAAAGTACCCGTATTGAGTTTAAAGTCTTCTGCAATTCGTCCGTCGTACATTAGGCCTTTGGTTGGATCATTTACATCGACTAAACGAACAGCATCGCCAGTATGGAAAAAGCCTTCATCATCAAACACAGTGCTTTGCTGGTCTGCTTTTAAGCGCCAATATCCTTTCATGACATGTTTGCCACGGACACAAAACTCAAGTTTGTCACCACATGGAACCAGCTTAATTTCGCATCCCGGAGCAGGGTAACCAATAAAGCCAGCCATCACGCGTGGACCTGTTGTAAAAGCACAAGATGGTGCAGTTTCAGTCATGCCCAATCCGCTCATAATGCGAATTTTTTCTCCGCAATGTTGCTGGGCAATTTTATCGAGTCTGTTCCAGCCAGCTTCTGAAAGCGCCGCACCTGCAAAGAATAAAATTTTAACTTTGGCAAAAAAGCGATCTCTTAACTCTTCATCTTTCTCTAAAGCTTCGGTGAGTTCTTCCCAACCTTTTGGGACATTTAAATAAACGGTTGGAGAAATTTCTTTGAGGTTACGAATGGTTTCGTCAAATTTGCCTTGAACAGGTTTGCCATCATCAATATAAATTGTACCGCCGTTATAGAGTGCAATACCGACATTGTGACTGCCTCCAAAGGTGTGGTGCCAAGACAGCCAGTCGAGTAGGACAGGTGGTGTTTCTTCAAACTCAGGGAAAGTTTGTAATAACATTTGCTGATTAACACACAACATTAAATGCGTGGTCGGTACAGCTTTAGGCAATTTGGTTGAACCTGATGTAAATAAGAATTTGGCAATTTGGTTTTCATCAAGGGTTTGATAAAACTCTTGAACATTTGAAACAGGCGTATCTAATAGCGATTGAAAAGACGTGCAGATCTGATCACCCACAATCCCTTTATTGGTCACCACTTCAATGTCGGATGTAATACATGCCTGAATCGCTTTGGCAAAAGCTTGTCCATCGTTGGCATAGACCATACCCGGTGTCAGCACTTCAAACACATGTTTAAGTTTGCCAAAGTCTTGAGAAATCAGAGAGTAGGCGGGTGAAATAGCTGAGAAAGGTACACCTGCCAGCATGGCAGCCATAGATAGTGTTAAATGTTCAAGATCATTACCACTTAAAATGACCAGAGGTCTCTCTTGGCTTAACTTACGTTCATGTAAAGCCTGAGCAATGTGCCATGCACGTTGTAAAACTTCTGCATAACTCAGTTTGACCCATTCGCCTTGAGCATTGCGTTTTGCTGCAAAAATATGGTCTGGTTTGGTTTGTGCAAAATGAATTAACCGATCTGTCAGTTTTTGTGGATACGGTTTTAATTGCTCTTTTGGGCTGATATAGAGCGTGTCATCTTTATGGTGATAATGAATATCATGTTGCCCTAATTTTACGAACCGTTCGCGGTCTTGTGATTGAGTGGCATTCATTTGCATTTCTTTCACTCCATGGAAAGCGCATCACTGCGCTTTATTTTTTTGCATCATGCAATTTTTATTTAATATGTCTGTGTTCGCATTAGCCCGACTAAAGCGGGTAATGACGTGATTGGGTCTGAATAGTGATCCAGCGTAGTTCGGTAAATTCGGCAACAGAGACTTTACTACCAAAACGTCCGTAACCACTCGATTTTGTTCCGCCAAATGGCATTTGAGCTTCGTCATGTACGGTTGCACCGTTAATGTGACAAATACCCGAATCAATCTGTTGAGCGACTTCTAATGCTTGTGAAATATTTTGGCTAAACACCGCCGAAGAAAGCCCAAACTCACTGTCATTTGCTAGTGCTATGCCTTCTTCAATGCTTGAAAAGCGTTGAACTGTGCATACAGGCCCAAATGATTCTTCACGATAAAGCAACATGTCAGGTTTAATATTGAGCACCAGTGTCGGTTGCATGGTGGTGTCTTCAATATGAATACCTAAAGGTAAGTCAGCACCTTTGTTTTGAGCATCTTCCAATAAATGCTGAATGCGGTTTGCAGCGCGGCGACTTTCTAAAACACCGAGCACATTGTCTTTTGAGGTCGGATTACCTGCCTGAATAGAACGTGTTTTTTCAATGAGCTTTTCAATAAACTGGTCGGCAATTTTGTCTTGAACCAAAACACGTTCGGTCGACATACAGATTTGACCCTGATTAAAGAATGCTCCAAAAGCCACAGCATTTACAGCTTCATTAATATCGGCATCATTTAAAACCACGACAGGGGCTTTACCACCCAATTCAAGTAAAACAGGTTTTAAATATTTGGCAGCAGTCTCTGCAATAATTTTTCCGACTTTGGTTGAACCCGTAAAATTAATACGTTTGACGGCTGGATGAGACACTAAACGCTCCACAATTTGTGGTGCATCTTCAGCCGCATGCGTAATTACATTTACCACACCTTCACCAAGACCTGCTTCGTATAACACTTCGCCAATCAGACGATGTGTTGCTGGGCAAGCTTCAGATGCTTTTAATACAACGGTGTTGCCACAAGCCAAAGGCATGGCAAGCGCACGCGTTGCCAAGATGACAGGCGCATTCCAAGGTGCGATCCCTACAATCACACCGCAAGGAACCCGCACACCCATCGCAAGATTGCCTGGCACATCTGACGGAATCAGGCTTCCGTCAATTTGTGTGGTCATTGCTGCTGCTTCACGTAACATGTTGGCAGCAAGGTGAACGTTAAACCCATACCATGTCGCAGTTGAACCTGTTTCTTGCATTCCAGTTTCAATGAATTGCTCGGTCTTTTGATCCATTAAATCGGCTGCTTTTAACAAACGTAAGCGACGTTCGGTAGGCGAGAGTTTCGACCATACTTTAAAAGCTTGTTGTGCCGAGTCTATTGCACGATCAACATCTTCCAAAGTTGCAGCAGCGGCTTTAGTTGCCACTGATCCATCAATGGGGCTAATACGCTCAAAAGTTGCCTGATTTGATGCATCAACAGATTGACCGTGAATAAGTAACTGTACATTTTGCATGGGTTGTGTCCTTACATTACCATTAGAGAATCAAAAGTTAACCAGTACGTTTGTAGCTCTGTAAACCCGGTTTAATTGATTTTTCATCTAAGAATTGTTTCAAACCTTCTTGGCGGCCATTTTCTGTATCACGATGGATACATTGATCGAGCTTGGCATATAAGTAGTCTTCGTTTTGGTCCCAAGTGAGTTCACGGCAACGCTTAAAGCCATTTTTAGCTGTGCGAAGAACCACAGGGTTTTTCTCAAGTAGGCAATTTGCAAGTTCAGTGACTTCGGCTTTTAACTGTTCAAGCGGTACGCTTTTATTTACCAAGCCCATAGTTTCGGCTTCTTTACCAGTAAAGGTTTTACCTGTCATGATGTAGTACAAAGCTGCACGGTGACCAACAGTGTCTGCCATTGCCTTGCTTACAAGGTTGCCCGGCGGGATACCCCAGTTAATTTCAGATAAACCAAATGTTGCTTCATCTGCTGCAATCGCAAGATCACAAGCCACTAAAGGTGAGAAACCGCCTCCAAAGCACCAGCCGTTGACCATTGCAATCGTTGGTTTTGAATACATGCGAAGAAGTTGCCACTGCCAACGGCATGAGTCGCGGCGAATACGTTCTTGATAAATTTCTGGCTGAGTATCGACTTCGCGGAAATATTCTTTCAAGTCCATGCCTGCTGTCCAAGAATCACCTGCACCTGTCAACACCAGAACACGAGCATTTTGATCAAGTTCTATGGCTTCAAGTACATCAATCATTTCACGATTGAGTGTAGGACTCATGGCATTTTTCTTTTCTGGGCGGTTTAGTGTTACCCATGCAATTCCATCTTCAACTTTAACATCTACTGTTTCCCAGCGGTTTTCATAACTCATCTTCATACTCCTTGAATGATTTTTAGCTGTTCTGGGATTTAATTTAATATCAGTTAAACTTACATTCAAGTCTTTTTTATGAAATTTCATAAATATTTTATAATTCATTGTATTTTAAATATTAATTAATTTTATAAATAATTTAATATAAAAATGTGTTGATTTTTTAGTAAGTTTAACTGATATTTTTGGTGTGTTTAAACAATAATACACAAAGGGCTAAATGGAACGACTAGTCAATAAGGGATAACACAATGGAAAAGATATTAGGACAGTCTGCAAGGGCAAAAATCACGTTGCTATTATGCTTTGCAATAGCAATTTTTGAAGGTTTTGATCTTCAGTCAATGGGGGTAGCCGCTCCACGAATGCGGGCTGAGTTTATGTTGGACAATGGCCAGATGGCATGGGCATTTAGTGCTGCAATTTTAGGAACACTACCAGGTGCCATATTAGGCGGTAGATTTGCAGATATTGTTGGGCGTAAGAAAATTCTGATTTTTAGTATTTTACTTTTTGGAATGATGTCTTTGCTAACGGCCTATGCTGCTAACTTCAGTTTGCTGTTACTCATTCGTTTTTGTACCGGTTTAGGAATGGGTGGGGCACTTCCGATGATGATTACACTGGCATCTGAAGCTGTACCTGATCAGCACAAGGGCAAAGCGGTAAGTATCATGTATAGCGGCATTCCATTTGGTGGATTACTTACTTCTGTAGTTGCCATGTCATTGGCTGGCGATGCAGAATGGCGTCATATTTTCTATATTGGTGGTATCGCGCCAATTTTATTAATTCCACTGATTATGCGTTTTTTACCTGAGTCAAATGATTACCTACAGCGTAAAGTTCAGGCACAAAAAACCACTCCATTCTTTGAAGTTCTATTTGCCAAAGAACGTCGTATGTCGACGATTCAGCTTTGGGTGAGTTTCTTCTGTACCTTAGTCGTGCTCTACTTCTTGTTAAACTGGTTGCCGTTACTCATGGGCGCGCAAGGCTTATCTAAATTACAGGCAAACTATGTGCAGATGGGCTACAACGTTGGCGGAATTTTAGGTTCAATCTTAATGGGTGTATTGCTTGATAAAATACGCATGAGTTTTGTGATTAAGCTGATTTATCTGGGCATTCTATTCTCGCTTTGCTGCTTGGCAATTTCTCCAACCGTTGCATTACTAGCGCTTTCGGCAGTAGGCTGTGGTTTATTTATTGTGGGTGGACAATCGGCATTATACGGTTTGGCTGCCATGTATTATCCAACTGAAATGCGTGGAACTGGAGTCGGGGCGGCAGTTGCAATTGGGCGTATCGGTTCTTTTGCAGGACCTTTAATGGCTGGTTTTTTACTCTCGCTTGGACAAAGCTCGACCATTGTGATTGGTTCAAGCATTCCAGTGATTTTAATTGCAGCGATCTCTGCATTACTTCTTGTCAAAAAACCTAAACAGCCTGTACATTTAGTACAAAGCTCGGGTGCTCGCTAAGTTTTAACGAAAGTATGGGGTTAGAGCCTCATACTTTTATTACAGATTTTCTTATGATGAATGAAAGGTTATGGTACGTTCAAATTTAGTTCAAAAAAAAGTAGAAGATGAGCCTAAGTTAAGTTACATGATTGCTCGTGTTGACCGAATTATTAGTAAACATTTAACAGAACATTTAAAAGAGCTTGAGATTACCTTGCCGCAATTTACTGCACTTTCTGTTTTAGCTTCAAAAAGTAATGTATCCAATGCCAAGCTTGCTGAGCGCTCTTTCATTAAGCCGCAATCGGCCAACAAAATTTTGCAAGATTTACTAGTTAATGGCTGGATTGAGAAAAAACCGGATCCTACCCATGGCCGCCGTATTTTAATTACATTGACCCAAAGCGGTGTTGAAAAGCTAAATAAATGTAATGAAGTGGTTTTAAAAGTTGAAGAAAAAATGCTTGAAGGCATTGATATTAACTTGGCTTATTTAATTCGTAACAACCTCGATATTATGGTCAATAATCTTAAAAATCTTTGATCAAGTGTGGTTGGTAATTTAATTTTTTAAACTCAACAAAAATGCTTAAGCACTGATTCACACAGAAAATTTATTTCATTTTACAAATGAACTTGCTAGCATCGAAGTGACGTTTTTGGTGATGTGTGGCAGCGAATGTCTTCAGGACAACAAGTTTTACTTAAACTAAGAAAAATGATTATTTCAGGGGAATTTGAAGGCGGTGCCAGAATTGCCGAAATTCCGACTGCCGAGTTACTTGGTGTTTCAAGGCAGCCTGTTCGTATTGCTTTTAGGTTGCTTGAGCAAGAAGGCCTCCTCATTAAAAACCCAACTCGTGGTTACACGGTTCGTGAAATTTCAGAACAACTTGTTCATGATGCGCTCGAAGTGCGCGGTGTACTTGAAGGATTGGCTGCGAAAACTTTGGCAGAACAAGGCTTAAGCGAAGAACAGAAAAAGACGCTGCAACACTGCATTCAAGAAACTGAAAAACTATTTAATGATAAAGATGAGTTTGGCGATGCCGAACTCGAACGTTATCATCATTTGAACGTCATTTTTCATGACACTATTATTGAAGGTGCACAAAACGTCGCACTCATACAAGCCTTGGCAAAAAACAACCAATTACCGATGGCTTCTGCTCAAGCTATTACTTATGACCAGAATCAAGCTTTGTCAGAATATCGCCGTTTGCACTATGCACATTTACAGCATTGTTCGATTTTCGATGCGTTGGTGCATCGTCAGGCAGGGCGTGCTGAAACTTTAATGCGTGAGCACAGTAGTGTCGTGATTTTGGGTGAAACGCTCAGAAATGTTTTAAGCGCTTAAGGTGAAGTAAGTTCCTTTATGTTTGAATAAAGGAACTTAAATATTAAAGTTCAATCACAAGATTTTTAGTTTTTGCACGAGAACAGCAAGGCGTAAATTGATCATTTAGTGCATGTTCCTCATCGGTCATGAACATATCGCGATGATCTGGCGTGCCTTCTACAACGCGGGTAATACAAGTGCCACAAATGCCTTGTTCACATGAAACAGGAATATCAAAACCATTTGCAATTAATGCTTCAGTCGCAGTTTGCTCTGGTAATACTTCAATTCGACGGCCCGTACCTTTAACTTCAATAGTGAAAGCTTCATCATTAGACGTATCTACTTTTTGAGCGACAAAATGCTCTTGATGTAATTGTTCATTGTGCCAACCGGCTTGTTCGGCTGAGCTCATGACAAACTGCATAAATCCTGTTGGCCCACACACATATAAGTGTCTATCTGGTGAAGCTTGGGCTAAAACATCTGCCATATTACATTCAGTGTCTGGTTGATCTTGAATATGAAAATGGACTTGGTCACCAAAGTGCTCGGTTAAGTTGCCATAGAACGCAATCATTTCATGGCTACGAACAAAGTAATGCAATTCGAAAGGAATATTGGCTGACTTAAGTCGATACGCCATCGACAAAATAGGAGTAATACCAATACCACCAGCAAATAAAACCGCTTGTTTTGTGTGAGGGTGAATCTCAAATAAATTACGCGGTTCACCAATTTTTAAATGATCACCTTCACGATATTCAGTGTGGATGCAACGTGAGCCACCACGTGAATTAGCATCATGTAAAACACCAATCACATAACGATGCTTTTCACTGCAACAATTTGAAAGTGAATATTGACGGGTGAGGCCGTTTTTAAGATGCACATCAATATGTGCACCTGCCTCAAAATTCGGTAGCGCTGTGCCATTTGCCGAGACCAATTCAAAAGCACGAATGGTCGGGGTAAGCTGGTGAATTTTTTGAATAATAACGTCCATGTTCATACTCCTTTAAATAATCCGTATGTTTGGAAACTTCTGTGCGGATGTTTCAGGAGGTGTTTTATTTTCTTCGGCAAGTAGGCGCTCAATCACTTTGCGAGACTGTACACCGCCTGCGTCGATGTTGAGCATTAGTAACTTGCGATGTGGATTGTTTAAAATATTTTGCTGCTGTTGCTCAAGCATTTCTAAATCTTCGGTAAAGATTTTACCTTGGCCTTCACGAATTTGATCAGTGAGTTCTGCATTATCTGGCTGGAAGTTACGTGCCATTCCCCAGAAATACCAATGTGACGTTTCAGTCTCTGGCGTAATAAAATCGACCACAATTGAGGAAACTTTCTTGTCTTTTGGTGCGTCATAACCGCCATGTCCAGCATGCGCTACACCCACTTCAATATGCACATTACTTGGCGCAAAGAAGTGGCAACGTTGCCAACGATCAACAGGAACGTCATCTGCCAAGTGATTACCCCGAAGGGCCATTTGCCAAAATGGAGGTGCGATCACATTTTCCATGTAGCGTTCAGTAATGACATGGTCGCCATCAACTTTAGTGACTGGTAATGATTCATCAATTTCTTTTTGTCCGATGCTGCTTGAGTGAACATACGTCTCATGGGTTAAATCCATGAGGTTATCGACCATCAAGCGATAATCACACTGAATGTGAAATAGGCCTCCGCCATAGCTCCATTCAGGATGATCTGCCCATTCTAAAGTTGGGAGTTTTTCTTCATCTGCTAAAGCTTTCTCGCCTGGCCATATCCAAATAAAACCAAATTTTTCGACAACTGCATATGCTTTGTTACAAGGGAAACCATTTACACGTTGGACTGGCATTGAAACCGTCTTTCCGTCACAGCCCATGACTAAACCATGATAACCACATACAAGGTTGCCATCTTCTACATAGCCAAGTGAAAGTGGGGCACCGCGATGGGGACAAAAATCTTCAACGGCTGCAACTTGGTTTTCTTTACCACGATAAAAAACAATTTTTTCACCACAGATGGTGCGACCTAATGGTTTGTCTTGGATTTCTTCTGGGCGGCAGGCAACATACCAAGCATTTTTAATAAACATTGTGACGACTCCTTATCACTTATTGGATCCAATTTATAGTAAATAAAAATATTGGTCAATTGATAGACAGTATATTTTTTTAAAAATACTGATCTTTAGGTTTGATTGTTTTGTGGGTTTTTAATTGCTGTTAAAGACTTTTGTATTTACTTTGAATTTTAGGTGCTAAATTTTTATTAATCTTAATTTGGATCCATAAGTCTTCAATCCCATACTGAATTTGGATAGCTCTCGAAATTAAAAATTTAAAAATGGATAAATAATTTATGGATCCATATTTTTTATTCCATAAAGTTAAAATAAATTATAAATATATTTTTCAATGATTTGATTTATTGTTTATTAAATTTTAAAAATATTGTTGATTTTTTGGATCCAAATATTCAGTATAGAAAAAGAGCAGGATGCTCAAAAAACAAATATTCCTCTAGGTCATTATGGATACGGATATGCATAACCACCCAATCGCTCATATTAGCAATGTCGTGTGTATGTCTTATCCAAGGGAGATACACAAATGGAAAGAGACGTTCTAAGTGAGATCAATCAAAACAACATGAGCCGCTACCAATGGTTCGTTATTTTGATCTGTATTTGTCTCAATATTATTGATGGCTTTGACGTGATGGTAATGGCATTTACTGCTCCATCCGTGTCAGCAGAATGGTCACTTTCAGGTGCACAAATTGGCTTATTGCTTAGTTCAGGCCTTTTTGGGATGGCTGCTGGTTCCATTTTTCTCGCACCTTTAGCCGATAAAATCGGTCGCCGTTTACTCATCTTAGTTTGTCTTGTAATTGCAGGTCTTAGCATGTTGGGTTGTGCTTTGGTACAAAGCCACAGCATGTTAGCAGCACTTCGGTTTATTACCGGCATTGGGGTGGGTGGCATCCTTGCGAGTAGTAATGTGTTGGCAAGTGAATATGCCAATGCTCGCTGGCGCAGTCTCGCGGTGAGTTTAATGTCTACCGGTTATGGAATTGGCGCGACGCTTGGCGGAGTGCTATCACTGGCATTGATTGAGCATTTAGGTTGGCGTTCAATCTTTTTAGCAGGTGGCATCACTACCATTGCAATGCTGCTAATCAGCGCATGGTTATTACCAGAATCTTTAGATTATTTACTCGCGAAACGACCAAAACAGGCACTAGAACGAATTAATGCAACCGTAAATCGTATGGGGCTAAACGAATTACCCGTTATGCCGCGTTATGAAAAAATCAGTACGCAAAATGGTAGTGAACTGGGCAAATTATTTGCTGGACAACTTGGATTTCAAACACTTTGTTTGTGGTTTGCATTCTTTTTGGTGATGTTTGGCTTTTACTTTGTGATGAGCTGGACACCAAAAATTCTTATTTCAATGGGGATGTCGCCACACCAAGGCGTAAGTACCGGCATTTTAATTAGTATTGGCGGTATTTTCGGGGCAGCCATTATTGGTTTATTGGCATCACGCATGAAAATCTTCTATGCCTTAAGCCTGTTTTTAGGGCTAACCTCGGCATGTGTTTTTCTATTTGTCGCAGTCTCATCTCAAGTCAGTATTGCACTCATGGTGGGGTTATTACTCGGCACACTTATTAATGGCTGCGTAGCAGGTTTATATTCGATTTCTCCAACAATTTATGATGCCGAAATCCGTAGTCGCGGCGTGGGCTATGCAATTGGTTTTGGACGAATTGGGGCAATTTTATCGCCAACGATTGCAGGCATTTTTCTAGATAAAGGTATAGCACCAGCAACGCTGTATGCCTATTACGGTGTGGTCTTTGTTTTAGCTATTTTCCTGATTTTAAGTTTGGGTAATGCTTTTTACCGAAGTAAGAAAGAGCAAAACTACTCTCTTAAAACAGCACCTTAATCCATTAAAAATTAAATAGTTGAGATAAAAAATGAAAAAGACACCATTATGGGTGGGGGTATGCTTGTGCCCATTATTTAGTCAAATTGTGCATGCCGAGTTTATTTCAGATAGTAAAGCTGAGCTGACACTACGTAATTTTTACTTTGACCGAGACTATAAAAAAGATCCATATCCCTATACAGCAGCTAGAGATTGGGCGCAGGGTCTAATTTTTAAAGGACAGTCTGGTTATACCGAAGGTACGGTTGGATTCGGTGTCGATGTACTGGCAATGGCAGGTTTTAACCTGATGGGAAGCCGTGCTGATGACTATGCGCGTAGTGGCTTATTACCAGTGAATACTGATAACTCGCGTGATGATTATTATGGAAAAATAGGCATTACAGGAAAGGCTAAATTTAGGAAAAATGAGCTTTTTGTAGGTGATCTGGTTCCACAATTACCAACCATATTTTCATCACCAGCGCGTTTGTTCCCTCAGACTTATCGCGGTATCCGCTTTGTTTCAAATGAAATTCCAAATCTTCAACTTGAAGGCTTTTATGTCGACGAAGTACGTCAGCGCGACTCAATTCGTTATACCGATGTTGGAACGGACAATATTAACCATCGTTTTGACAAAGCGGCCATCACTGACTCTTTTTATACATTAGGTGGTAGCTATCAGTTAAAGGACTATCGTCTACGGGCTTACCATGCTGAACTGAAAGACATTTACCAGCAACAATTTTTGGGCTTTAACGGAAAACAACCTTTAAATGATCAGCTTAATTTTTTAAGTGATGTGCGTTTCTTTAATAGTGAGGAAACTGGAAGCAAAAAAATAGGAGAGGTCGATAACCGCCATATTAGTGGCTTATTTGGTTTGAACTATCAAAACCATACAGTTTCTTTGGGCTACATGCAGGCTTTTGGTTCAACTGGTCTGCCATTTTTGTCAGGAACAGAAAGTCCAGTCGTGCTTGATTTTATGAGCTCTGACTATTCAAATAAAGACGAAAAAGTCTATTCGATTCGTTATGAATATGACTTTAAAAATGCGTGGTTAGGTGATGTTTCATTAAACGGACTACGCTTTATGACTCGCTACGCAAAAGGCGAAGACATTGATTTGTTGCAATATGGCGATCAGCGTTTTAAAGAAGAGTCGATGGAGTTTGATTTGGGCTATAAAATTCCCGAAGGAAAATTAAAAGGTTTAGGAATGCGGGCTCGCTTTTCTCACTACCGTAACGATATGCCTACCAATATGACATTCCATTCGGCAAATGAAACACGTTTGAATGTCGATTACACTTTTAAGTTTTAACGCTCAATATTTAAGTAAATTAAAGACGAGTTAAAACATTGTGAGTAGCAATGTTTTAACTTTAGTTATCAACTGCACAAAATCCCTCTATAATACCGCCAATCTTATTAAAGCCAATTGAGTCTCTCATTAAACACATGGCTTTAATCTCTCATTTTTTTAAGTCAATTTCTTCGCTGTGATTCGGCTTATTTTTCAATATTTAGAATTTTATGTGTCTGTGCTGACACATAAAAATATTTAGGTGCCAGCATGGAAATCAAGGTTAATTATCTCGACAATCTTCGACAGGAAGCTAAGTTCGATGACTTTACGGTAATTGCCGATCAACCAATTCGCTACAAGGGTGACGGTTCGGCACCGGGCCCATTTGACTATTTTTTAGCATCGTCAGCATTGTGTGCAGCGTACTTTGTAAAAGTGTATTGTGCCGCTCGAGATATCCCAACCGATAATATTCGTTTATCGCAAAATAATATTGTTGATCCTGAAAATCGCTATAAGCAAACATTTAAAATTCAGGTTGAATTACCAGCCGATATTTCAGAGAAAGATCGCCAAGGAATTTTACGTTCGATTGACCGTTGTACTGTTAAAAAAGTCATTCAAACTGGCCCTGAATTTATTATTGAAGAAGTTGAAAGCATCGATGCAGATGCACAAGCATTGTTATTGCCAAGCTTAACTTCAGAAAGCCATACTTTTATTCAAGGTAAAGACCTGCCATTAGAAGAAACCATTGCCAATATGTCTGCCATTTTGGCAAATTTGGGCATGAAGATTGAAATCGCGTCTTGGCGTAATATCGTGCCAAATGTGTGGTCATTACACATTCGTGATGCGCAGTCTCCGATGTGTTTTACCAACGGTAAAGGTGCAACTAAAGAAAGTGCTTTAGCGTCTGCATTAGGCGAGTTTATTGAGCGTTTAAACTGTAACTTCTTCTATAACGACCAGTTCTGGGGTGAAGAAATTGCTAATGCTGAATTTGTGCATTATCCAGATGAAAAATGGTTTAAACCGGGGCCAAATGGTGAGTTGCCTAAAGAAATCTTAGATGAATACTGTCTTGAGATTTATAACCCAGATGATGAATTACTTGGCACACATTTATATGACACCAATTCAGGCAACGTAGAGCGTGGTATTTGTTCGCTACCTTTTGTGCGCCAGTCTGATGAAGAAGTTGTCTATTTCCCATCAAATTTAATTGAAAACTTGTACTTAAGTAATGGTATGAGTGCAGGCAACACTTTGGAAGAAGCCCAAGTTCAATGCTTGTCAGAAATTTTTGAACGTGCTGTAAAACGTGAAATTTTAGAAGGTGAAATTGCACTTCCCGATGTTCCAGAAGACGTATTAGCAAAATACCCAAGTATTGTTGCTGGTATTAAAGGTTTAGAAGAGCAAGGTTTCCCTGTATTAGTTAAAGATGCATCGTTAGGCGGCCAGTTCCCTGTAATGTGTGTGACTTTAATGAACCCGCGTACGGGTGGGGTGTTTGCATCTTTTGGTGCGCATCCAAGTTTTGAAGTTGCGTTGGAACGTAGTCTGACTGAATTACTTCAAGGCCGTAGTTTTGAAGGCTTAAATGATTTACCTCAACCGACTTTCCAAAGTAATGCGGTGACTGAGCCGAACAACTTTGTTGAGCACTTTATTGACTCAAGCGGTTTGGTTTCTTGGCGTTTCTTTAGCTCTAAATCTGACTATGACTTTGTTGAATGGGATTTTTCTGGCGAAGGCGAAGAGTCGAATGCAGAAGAAGCTGCAACATTGTTCGGTATTCTCGAAGAGATGGGCAAAGAAGTATATATGGCAGTCTATGAGCACTTAGGTGCGACTGCTTGCCGTATTTTAGTACCGGATTATTCAGAAATTTATCTCGTTGAAGATTTGATTTGGGATAATACCAACAAGGCACTTTCATTCCGTGAAGATATTCTAAATCTGCATCGTTTGGATGATGAGCAGCTTGAGGCATTGGTTGAGCGTTTAGAAGAATGTGAATTAGACGATTACACTGAAATCACTACACTTATTGGCATTGAATTTGATGACAATACAGTTTGGGGACAGCTCACAATTTTAGAGTTGAAATTGCTGATTTATGTTGCTTTACAACAGTTTGAAGAAGCAAAAGAGCTAGTTGAAACTTACTTGCAATATAACACCAACACCGTTGAGCGTGGTTTGTTCTATCAGTGCATGAACGTGGTGCTTGAAGTGATGTTAGATGAAGAACTAGAGCTTGAGGACTACCTGACTAATTTCCGTCGTATGTTTGGTGACACGCGAATGGATGCGGTTTTAGGTTCTGTCGATGGTAGCGTTCGTTTCTATGGTTTAACACCAACAAGCATGAAACTAGAAGGACTTGATCGTCATTTACGTCTGATTGAGAGCTATAAAAAATTGCATGCAGCTCGTGCTAAAGCCGTGGCGATGTAATTTAAAAGCGAAAGAAAAAAGCCTATTTTTTAATAGGCTTTTTTTATAAAACAAATTTCTATTTTAGGCAGAAGCTTTAGTGATCTCTATAGTTTCTACATCTACTCTATGATCTTGCTGCTCATCTAAAGTATGTTTAGCTGGAATATAAGACATTGCGCGTTCTGCAAGAGCTGTAATGGTAAGACTTGGGTTAACGCCCAAATTGGCACCTAACATTGAACCATCTACAACATATAAATTTTTATAGTTAAAGACACGGTTTTGTCCATCTACCACGCCGCGCTCTGGACTTGAAGAAATCGCACAACCACCCATACAGTGAGCTGTAAAAGGCACGTTAAATAAAATTTCGGTAATGGTTGTCATGGGGTGTCCATTAAACATTTTGGCGACTTTTTCAGTAAAGGTATTGGCCTGAGGAATATAAACCGGTAGCTTTTTACCTTCGCTCGATAACACTTTACCAAAAGGCCAAAACCAATTACGTTTCAAGCGCATATTGATTGAAGCATCTGCTGTTTGCATCACTAAGAAAATTAAAGTCTGACGTGCAAAACCAACTGGATTACTCATGCGAAGGAAAATAAATGGATGGCAGATTAAGGCCCATAACCAAAAGAAAATACGTGTCCAACCCGGTTTGCCTTTAGCCATGTACGTACACATAAGGCCCATTGCATCGGAACCATTTTGGTAGCGAGTCGCTTCAATGTGAGTGTCATGGTCAAGGTAAATACTTGAACCAATGGCAACACCCTTACTCATGTCGACATCTTTACCAAAAAAGCGTACACCTAAAATCGACTCAGCATTAGTACGAACCCGATTGCCCAAATCATCAGAAACATTTGGCAGTGAACCAGACTGTTTTAAGCGAAACAACATCTCTTGCGTACCCAAAGACGATGCCGAGAAAATCACATTTCGAACACGCCATGTACGACGTTGTTTGTTAAACCATGAGCTTGAACATTCAGTCGTAACTTCATAGCCATCGCTGCCATCGGCTTTACCATTGAGTGGTTTAACGTCAACAACCTTGGTTTCTTCGTAAACCTTGGCGCCATTTTTTTCGGCAAAGTACAAATAATTTTTATCTAAAGTATTTTTTGCATTGTGTTTACAACCCGTCATACAGCCGCCGCATGCGGTACAGGTTCCGCGGTCTGGACCTTCGCCGTTAAAATACGGATCAGGGTAGGTCTTGCCACCTTGTTCACCTTCTGGTGGAAAGAAGGTTGCAACACGAGTCGGTTTAAATGTGTGACCCACACCGATAGCTTCACCCATTTGTTTAAGCATGTGATCGGCAGGGCCTAAAATTTTATTATCAGTCACACCAAGCATGCGTTCTGCTTCAGCATAGTGCTGTGGCATTTCATTTTTCCAGTCCGCAGCATCAGCCCATGTGCCTTCATCCCAAATATGTTCAGGTGGAACCAGTAGAGTGTTGGCATAGGTAATTGAGCCGCCACCTACAGCATTACCGCAAATAATGGTGACATGGCGAAAAAAACGCATATTGAAATAACCAAAAAGTTTCATGCCCGGGCGCCAAATCCAGCGGCGGGTATTCCAGTTGTTTTTAGCAAAATCTTCAGCTTTCCAGCGTCGCCCCATTTCCATTACAGCAACAGAGTAGCCCTTTTCGGTTAGACGGCAAGCAGAAACACTGCCACCAAAGCCTGAACCAATAATGAGGTAATCATAGTCATAATTGTTTGTTGTCATGCCGAGGACTCCTCTCTGGCGATATTTTTATATTGACTGTGTATGTTTATCAATGAATTGCCCAATGCGCTCAATCGAGTCATTAGATTCATTTAGTATACCTGCGTGGAACTGAAAAACATGTCCGACTCGGTCATAAACCTTCAAGTTCGTCGGAATACCATACTTTTCGGTTTGTTTAGCGAGCCGTTTTGCATCGTCTAATAAAACTTCTTCAGTGCCGACATGAATCAGAATAGGCGGTAATCCAGTTAAGTCAGCATAAAGTGGGGAACAGGTTGGATCGGTTGCCGATTTTTGTCCGCAATAGTTTTTTGCACACCAAGCTAACCATTCCTCTGACAACATCGCATCTTGAGCAGCATGAGTTTTCATGGTGCTTCCTGAAAGACTTAAGTCAACCCAAGGCGAAAGTAAAACTAAAGCCGCTGGTAAAGGTAAACCCGCATCTCGTAAAGCAATTGCAGCACTTAAACTCAGTCCACCGCCAGCAGAATCGCCAGCAATCACGAGTTTTTTCGGGTCTTGTCCTTGGGCAAGTAAAGCTTTATAAACTGCAACCACATTTTCAATAGCAGCAGGGCTTGGGTGTTCTGGGGCTAGGCGATATTCAGGTAACCAGACTTGTGCTTGAGCAGCATGTCCGATTTGAGCAGCAAGCTTAGCGTGACTTTTTGAGCTACCCACCACATAGCCTCCGCCATGTAAATACAAAATGCCGAGTCCTGATTGAGTCGTTTTGGGCTGAATATAAATGGTCGGTACTTGAGCAATTGTTTGCTTTTTTGTTTTATAGCCACGTGGCCCAAGCACAATTGCACTAGCTGCATCACTACAAAAGCGTTGTAGCTTTAATGGTGTCTTAGGGGATAAAGCTGGACGTAGCGTGGTACGGATGGTCCATTCAAGAAGCTGCTTCATAATAAGGACTCATACTAAGCATTTAATGTCAGTCAGCATCTCTTAAAATGAAGAGTATGCTGACCACTGTTTTTATTTTGCTGATTTGTTGAGTAGGCGAGTTTGCAAGGCAGTCGCAGTTGCAAAAATCTTTTGGTAACCCTGTGGAAGAATACGTTGAATCACATCAACGGCTTTCGCATCGGCTCCGATCAGTAAGCGGCGACGGTCTTTACGCACAGCTCCTAAAATTTGTTGAGCGGCATCGTCAGCAGGGGTGCGAAGTAATTTATCGAAAGCATCCTGACTTTTTAAAGGATCCATTCCTAAAGACTGGACGCTATTATTCATGCGGGCAGCTTTAGCAATATTGGTACGAATACCACCCGGATGCACACAGGTCGCACTCACTCCAGCATTTTGTAGATCGAGTTCTTGGCGCAATGATTCGGTAAAACCACGAACGGCAAATTTACTGGCGTTATAAGCACTTTGGGTCGGTTGAGCTGTTAAGCCAAACATACTAGAAATATTAATAATATGCCCGTCACCACTTTGCTTTAAGTAAGGCAAAAATTCTTTGGTGCCATAAACCACACCCCAAAAATTAATCCCAATGAGCCATTCAAGATCTTCGTAGCTCACACCTTCAGCCGTGCTACCTATTGCGACACCAGCATTATTAAAAATCAGGTTAACTTGGCCATGCTCATTTACAACTGCTTTTGCCCAAGTTGCAACCTCATCACGTTTAGCCACATCGACTTTCTGAGTGGTTACTTTGACTGAATAAGGCGTTAACAGCTCGACTGTTTTAGCTAATCCAGCTTCACTAATATCGGAAAGTGCCAGATGGCAACCTTGTTTTGCGAGTGCTATAGCAAGTGCTTGTCCAATACCAGAACCAGCACCTGTCACAGCTGCGACTTTATTTTTAAAAGACTTCATAAAATTCTCCGTTTATTTTTCTCATTTCCTATGGTGAAGCTTGTTTAAGAAATAGCCGAAACCTGAGTGTAGTTTTCAACATCGAAGCGACGAGTACGTTGTCGATATTCAAGAGTAAAACCTGGCCAGTTATTGGTATTTTTGCCATCGGCAGTTTGATACCAACTGGTACAACCTTGTGCCCAGACAGTTTTTTTCATTTTTTCTTGAATGCTTTGATTAAACTCATGTTGAACTTCTGCACGAACATTGGTGAATAGAAGTTTGTTTTGTAGGCTTGTATGAATAGCATCTAAAATATAATTCACTTGGCTTTCAATCATATAGACAATTGAGTTGTGCCCAAGATTGGTGTTCGGACCATAAAGCATAAAGAAGTTTGGAAAGCCGCTCACAGTTAAACCGAGATAAGCTTCTGCACCATCTTTCCATGTGTCTTTTAAGGTACGACCATCAAGGCCTGTAATCTGCATTGGCGCCATAAATTCCGTTGCGGCAAAGCCCGTCCCATAAATAATGGTATCGATTTCACGCAGATTTCCTTCCGTATCTAAAATGCCATTTTCAGTAATTTCTCGAATGCCCGTATTAATCACATCGACATGAGGTTGTGTCAGTGTTTCATACCAGTGGTTAGAGATTAAAATACGTTTACAACCAATTGGGTAATCAGGCATTAAACGATGGCGTAACTTGCCATCTTTGACGACTTTACGAATGTGGCGCTGGAATAAATATTCCACCAAAGGCATTTCATTGAGTGAAGTTGTAAAAGCAAGTAGGCGAATTTCATGGTTTCCATATTGCAAAATGCGGTCCAGACTTTGCAAAATTGGCAGTTTACGGAAAGCTTTTTTCTCAAGTGGCTGGTAAATGCGGTCTGGTTTTGGAATCACATACGGTGCCGAACGTTGATAAACATTGAGATGCGCTACTTGTTTTTCAATTTCTGGTACGAACTGAATCGCACTTGCACCTGTACCAATTACGGCAACGCGTTTGCCAGTTAAGTCATAGTCATGATCCCAACGCGCTGAGTGAAATGCCTTACCTTTAAAGTTTTCAATACCTTTAAGTTTTGGATAGGCAGGGCGGTTGAGTTGGCCTACCGCGCCCACTAAGAATTCAGCTTCGAACTGTTCACCAGTCGTGCTTTGAATGTGCCATACACCTTGCAAAGCATCAAATTCGGCGCTGGCTATTTCAGTATTAAATTGAACATGCGGACGAACGTCATATTTATCGGCACAGTGGCGTAAATATTGATAAATTTCCTGAGACGTTCCGTAGCGCTTTTTCCAACCAAGTTCCTGTTCAAAAGAAAAAGAATAAAGATGCGAAGGCACATCGCATGCAGCACCTGGATAAGTATTGTCACGCCATACACCACCAACATCGGCAGCTTTTTCAAATAGGGTAAATTGTTCAAAACCTGCTTGTTTGAGACGAATGGCAAGGCCTAGACCACCAAAGCCAGTGCCAATAATGGCGATGCGTACATTTTTATTTGAATTAGTCGACGAATTAAACATAGGCTGCTCTAAATCCTTAAAAACAGTGGGCGAAAGAATCGCAATTTCCTGTATGCAGAATAGACGTTTATTAACTTGATTTAGAGGATGGATGAGGACAAAATATTGTGATTCGAGGACATTTTGGAAAGTACAGTGACGTACGCTTGGGCATTTGAACGCAGCATACATAGTGTCCGACTCATGGCTGATTTTGCAGTGGAAGCAGGTGCTTCTTATCAGACCATTTTAGATGGAACAGGATTGAGTCAACAGCAGTTGCTTGACCCGAATATGGTGGTGTCAGGGCAACAGGAATTACAGCTCATTCATAATCTGGTTGCACAGTTTCCAGACCGACCAGTGTTGGGCATAGAAGTAGGTACACGCTATCATTTTACAACATTTGGGCCATTAGGCATGGCACTCATGAGCAGTGCCAGTATTCGTGAAGCACTAGATTTAGCTCTCACTTATTTCTCCCTCACTTTTGCGTTTACCCGTTTTTTAGTTTCAGATACTGATGCAGGAACACGTGTCGATATTGAAGAGGAAGGCATCCCATCTGCGGTTAGGCAGTTTATTATTGAACGCGATGCTGCCGCTCTTATTACGGTGCAACGCGACCTCGTACAAGATAACTTTTGCCAGTATTTGGCTTTTTCTTTTGAACCTACAGATCATTTAGAAGCTTATGAAAAATTATTTGGGGTGATGCCTAAATTTGGTTCTAGCAAAAGTTTTGTTCTGCTTGATGCACAGAAAATTAATCAAAAGCTGCAAATGGCAAATGAGCTGGTGCTACATACCGCAGAAGAACAATGTCGACAAATTTTAGATAAGCGTCAAACCCAAAAGAAATTTATTAATTTGGTACAACAGCAATTGATGACTGTGCGAGGTGAAATGCCAACGATGGAAATCGTGGCTGAACGTTTGCATTTAAATGCTCGTACTTTACGCCGTCATTTGGCTTCAGAAGGGATGACCTTCATTCAAATACGTGAAGAGGTTAGGCAGGTCTTAGCTGAGCAATATTTGGCATTACCAAAAGCTTCAGTTGAGCAAATTGCCGAGTGGTTAGGTTATGCGGAACCTGCCAGTTTTATTCATGCTTATAAAAGATGGCATGGGAAAACACCTCATTCCATGCGTTTAGTACAAAAATAAAAGATGAAGGGCGCTTTTGCTTTCCCTTCATCTAAAGAGTGGTTTATTTAATAAAGCTTAGTTGTTTGCTTATTTTTTCTAAAATTGGGGCTTTCTTGGCTTAGGACCTCAGCTTTTGTTTAACCGCAGATGCAATAAACGCGTTGCTGAAGTGTGGCGAATTTCATCGATTCGTGCATTAAAATATCGTTCAGTAATGGCTTCACCTGAAAGATCTTCGACCACTTCAAATCCCATCTGCTCCACTGCATGATGTAAATCTATTGGTTTAAATTGACCTAATAAAGGTTCTTTCAGCAAATGGGTAAATTGTGCAACGCCCATACTTCCAAGTCGCTCAATACCATTTAATTCCTGAAAATCGGTCGAATAGTCGAGTACCACTTCACTACCGTTTGCAGAAAATTCGGCAATACTTTTTAAAGTTTGCAAGGTCGTTTGCGGGTTTAAATAGTGCGTTGTGCCTAACCACGAAAAAAATGCAGGAGCGGATGAATCATAGATACTTCTGGTCAGAGCTTCTGAAATAGACTCTTTTTCAAAGTTAATCGCAACAAACTCAACGGTAGTAGGAATGTTTCCTAACTTTTTTAGCTTAGTTTGTTTGGCCGCTTGAGTATCAGGATGATCGACTTCAAAAATTTTCAAAGTAGGGTAATGGTGCGATTCACGTAGTGCAAAAGAGTCTAGGCCAGCACCCACTAATACATATTGTTGAGTATTTTGCTGAACTGCCTGATCAAGTAAATCTTCGGCGTAACGAGAGCGTCCGACCACTTGTCCAGTAAGTAAACCTAAAGTGCGGTTTAAAACTGCAGAATTCATTACTTTAACAATAAATGAGTTGGAGAGAAGTTTTTTCCAGCTTTTACTGGTCAGCTCAAAAGCATAAGGGTCTGAAAATACAGGGTTCTTTGTATTTTGAAAATGATTGGCTCGTAATGCAGCAGCAGCTTCGGCGGTACGACTTGATTGACCTTCTTTCATCTTTATCCTGTTTTTTTATTTCTTGAAGATATTCAACGAAGAAGGCAGTGTATTTCATGAAAACCTAAAATACACTGCCTATTCCTTACAACAGATTTGATCAAAATTACAAATTAATGAGTTTTTGTCGTTTGATACGTCACTTCATAATCTTTCAAATCTACTTTTTTCAAACGTTGTTTAAGTTTTTTCAGTGACCAAGGCCATGCAGCAAAATTACGACCGTTTGCATCAAGGTAGTAACTCTTACACCCACCACTATTAAATACAGTCGTTTGTAAGTGCTTTTGTACCAAGTCATTGTGCTTTTTAATCACATCAGATTTAACATTTAATTTGCTAATTCCTTTATTTTTAATTTTCAACAAGCCATCTACGATATAGTCGAGCTGTGCTTCTGCTAAACCAATGAAAGAGTCATAGACCAGTACATTAGGCCCTAAAACTAAAAATGCATTTGGCACATTTTCAATGTTGGTGCCTAAGTAAGCCTCTGGTGAACTACTTTTCCATATGTCTTGTAAACATTGACCTTTTTCATTTTGTACACGTTTACCAATTGGCGGGTGAGATACTTCAAAACCAGTACCCCAAATAATCACATCAACTTCATGGCGTTCACCATTCGCAGCAACCACTGTATTGCCTTCAACCTTTACTAAACCATGGGGAATAAGAGACGTATTTGATGCTTGTAGTGCAGGGTAGTAATTGTTAGCAAACAAAATACGTTTACAACCAATATCAAAGTTTGGCGTTACATTTTTACGTAGCACTGGGTCATTAATTTGTAATTTAAGTAATTGCTTACCCAATACATTTACTGGTTTTAGGGCAAGTGGATTACGTAAACCAAAGTTAATCGCATTCAGCGTTAACGCTACACTTTTACGCCAGCTCGCCTGAATAGACGGATATTTAGCAATCACTGATTTACTAAATTCGCCCAAATCTGTATCTGGTTTTGGTAGTACCCAAGGTGCTGTACGTTGGAATACAAAAAGTTCTTTCGCTTTTGGTTGAATTTGTGGCACAAATTGAATGGCAGATGCACCAGTACCAATCACGGCAATGCGTTTACCCGTTAAATCATAATCATGGTTCCATTTAGCTGAATGGAACATCTCGCCTTTAAATGTGTCTAAGCCTTCAAGACGTGGAATTTGAGCTTCAGTAATTGGACCTGTGGCAAAAATAACGGTTTTAGACAAATACTGGCCAGTAGTCGTATCAAGTACCCACACATGGCGTGAGTCATCCCATGCAGCATTGAGCAGTTCGCTATTAAACTCAATTTTAGATGCGACATTAAACTCGTTACTTACATCTTCCAGATAACTTAAGATTTCTGGTTGGCGCGCAAATAAATGGCTCCATTTTGCACTTGGTGCAAACGAGTAAGAATAAAGAGCAGACGGCACATCGCAACCACAACCTGGATAGGTGTTTTCACGCCATGTCCCACCAACACGACCAGCTTTTTCAATAATTTTATAATTGGTATAACCAACTTGATCTAGGCGAATGGCAGCAGCAATACCTGAAATGCCAGCACCTACAATAAAAGTATCGAAAATATGGCTTGATGATTTGATAGCTTTTTTTGCTGAAGCATTTGTTTTCATTTGAGCAGTCATATGTGTACTACCTATAAATTTCTTATTTAAATAATTTGTACGATGTGCCAAGGAACTTGTTATACAAGCTTGGAGATGCACGTTTCATAAGCCAGAATAACTTCGCGTCAATTTGAGGAATGGTATAAAGCTCATTCTGATCAAGGCGATTAAGTGTTAGTCTTGCGACATCATCACTTGTCGTTAGGGCATAGTTCATGAGTGCATGGTCTGCAAGCTTGGAGTAGCGTCCTGGAATTCGACCATTTTTAATGATATTGGTTGGAACCAGCGTCGGGCAGAGCACATTAACTTTAATATCAAATTTACGTAGTTCGGCAGAAAGCGTTTCTGAAAGCGCACGCACACCCGCTTTAGTCACGTTGTAGGCTGTCATTTCTGGTGCAGCTGTATATGATGCCGCAGAAGCAACATTAATAATCGCGCCGTAACCTAACTTTTTAAACTTGGGAACAAATGCATGGCATCCATGAATAACACCCCAAAGGTTAATATTCATGACCCAGTTCCAGTCTTCTAGGCTTAGCTCGTCAAACTTACCGCCTAAACCTACACCTGCATTATTAATGAGCAGAGTTACAGGGTGTTGCATTAAAATTTCAGCAGTTTCAGCGAGATTTGCTACATGTTCTGGATTGCTCACATCACAACGTATAGCAAAAGCTTTGGCACCTTCTTGTTCAAGAAGTTTTACGGTTTCTTCAGCAGCTTCCAGATTAATATCTGCACACACTACGCTGCCACCACGTTTTGCAAGTTCAAGTGCAAAACTTCGACCAATCCCACTGCCTGCACCCGTCACTACGGCATAAGCTTTTTGGCTTGGTTTAACTTTCTTTTTGCCAAATAAAATCATGATTCATCCATAAATAGCTTGAAGAGGAACCAGCTATTAACTCAATAGCTGGTTATAAAGGACGATTAAGACACGCGTACAGGTGGGGTAAATTCTTTAACAAAGAAAGGAGCAATCGCGCCGCCTTCGTTCAGTAATTTCTTTTTGTAATACTCAAGATATTCAGTCGTATCATGATCATTTGGATGAAAGTCTGGACGTAAGTAGTCAAGAATTTGACCTATCGTACTGCCAAAAACGCCATCTTTCGGGCCAAAGATTAAACCAACGCCACGGCGAGCATCTTTCCAGAATTTTAAGGTCAGCATCTCTTGCGGCTTTCTTAATACAGGTACAACCAAAGTAGTCGCAGGGATAAGACCTAAAATCGTAAATAAAGCGAGGAAGAAACCAGACGCGCGCAGTGGATAGCTGCCATTTAAGATTTGATAGACATCATAGGCAATGTCTTTATGCTCAGACTCTTCAAGCAT
Source organism: Acinetobacter calcoaceticus ANC 3811 (assembly GCF_000399665.1). Taxonomy (GTDB): domain Bacteria; phylum Pseudomonadota; class Gammaproteobacteria; order Pseudomonadales; family Moraxellaceae; genus Acinetobacter; species Acinetobacter calcoaceticus_B. The sequence continues at coordinate 1,836,047 of NZ_KB976986.1, read as the reverse complement.
ATGCCACATCCACAATGCACGGCTCTTTTCATCATTTGAATAATAGAAATTCTTTTCATGCTTCATCATGTATTCAGCAAGTACCGCAGTAAAATGCTCAATACCCGCCATCATTGACAATTTCAGTGGTTGTGGAAATTTCAAAAATACATATTTAAAGAAGTTCGAGCCAACAAAACGGTATAAGGCAACCGGATATTCAGCTTCTTGCAGCGCGTCGTTATATTCGTTGTGCAATTTTGAGTGGATTGCTTCTTGGCCAATCAGTGAAGTTATTCGCTGTTTTAAGATTGGATCTTTAATAAATTCGCGGTGGTGACGTGCGGTTTCAATAACCAGATCTTCACCATAGGTTAAAAACACCGAAAGTGTGGCAAAAAACAAAGTAGCAAACTGATTGTCCATATAGAATCTGACATCAATTTCCTTACCATCAAAACCAATATTTAAATGTCGGATTGGAATTGAGCTTTTGCTAGCAAAGTCCGGTAACTCGATTTCACGGTGAAATTTAAGTTTGTTTAATGATTTTTTTACTGTGGTCGAGATCATGGCGATACCCTGAGACAAAGTAGTGGTGCATTTTGATGAAAATCAATAAAATTAATGATCAACAAAGCACTGTAAATTCCATTTTCAAAAGCAGAATATTCTCTGCATTGACTACGGTGTTGTTGCTCCGTTATTTGTTTGATTATTTGGCTGAATAACGGAAAGAAGAGTAAAGATAGACAAAGCTATTAGTGACTCTTCTTTAATTTTTTCATATTAATCTGACTTTATGTTCGGATTCAATTCGGGTAAATTCTTAAAAATATAAAACTATTTTATAAATAAAATATGACATTATTATTTTGAATTAACCAAGTTTATCTATATGAAAAATAATAATTAAATTAAAATATTGAATGGGTGTTTAATTGTTAAAAGACTGTTGAGATCTATAAGTTAAGCTGTGTTGATCTCGTTTTTTTTCACTAAGTTTGACAACTATTCGGATTTTGTTTTTATATTTCTTCTTAGTCAGATTACATGCTAATCTGACTTTATGTTCGGATTATTGATTAGATCGTATGACCACGCGTAAACCTCGTCAAACTCGAGCCAAAGTTACCGTTGATACTATTATTGAAGCTGGTTTTATTGGGGTGGCGCTGCATGGGCCTAGTGGAACTACGACACGCCACATTGCAGAAATTGCCGGAGTGAGTGTCGGGTCTTTATATGAATATTTTAAAAATAAAGAAGAAATTTATGATGCGATGAATCACTACTTTGTTCGGGAAATTCTGGACATGATTACAGAGCTTACGCCAACTATTTTGCAGTTGGAGTTAGAACCTGTTATCGAAATGATTTTTTATACTTTTAGTGATTTATTAAAGAAAAATAACGACCGCTATTTGACTGTTTTGCGTTATGCAGGCGAGTTACAGTACGACAAATACATTCCAAAAATTGAACAGGCTTTAATGGAAGTGATCATGAAATATATGATGCACAATCCTAAATACCTAAAAATCAATAATTTGGCTGTAATTACCTACATTTGTATTAATAGTGGAATTTTTAATGTCGCGCGACATCTTATCTTGCCAAACCCTTATATTAGTTTTGATGAAATGGTGCAGGGGTTAACGACCATGATTATGAGTTATATCAATACAGAGATAGCACGCTCAGAAGAACATTGAACTGAGATAGAATTTTTATAAGTCCAATCAACAATAAAAAAGCCCTCACATAAAGTTTTATGTGAGGGCTTAGTTTGCATTATGGCATGGTTGGAATTTCTTCTGGACGCATATCGAAAATCAAAATTTCGGCATTATCACCATTGGTAAACGATAAGCTTCCGCCATCACGAATACGTGCAGCATCACCAGTGTTAAAGGTTTTACCATTTACATCAACACGACCTTTGGCAACGTGTAGGTAAACATATCGACCATCAGGAATCGCAAATTCAGCAGTTTCTTCACCATCAAACAGACCTGAGTAAATATTAATGTCTTGTTTGATAGATAAAGTTTTCTCGCCACCTTTTGGTGAGATGATCAAATGCAATTTACCGCGTTTGTCTGCTTCATCAATATGAACTTGTTGATAGCCCGGATCTGTATTCACTTCATTTGGAACAACCCAAATTTGCAAGAAATGCACGCCTTCTTGAGCTGAATGGTTAAATTCACTGTGGGCAACACCACGACCTGCACTCATCAGCTGAATGTCACCCGGTACAATCACAGAACCTGTACCCATTGAGTCTTTATGCTCTAATGCACCTTCAAGTACATAGGAAATAATTTCCATATTGTTGTGAGGGTGGGTACCAAAGCCTTTAGATGGGGCAACGTTATCATCATTAATTACAAGCAGATCCGAAAAGCCGACTTGTTTAGGATCCCAATAATTAGCAAATGAAAAGCTATGTTTTGATTGTAACCAACCATGATGTGCTGCACCACGCTCGTGAGATAAACGCATATCAAACATGATGTATTCTCCTGATTTAATTTTTTCTCTGAGTGCAGTTTATCGTAGCGTTTGTCGCAATAAAGCACCGAAAATAGAAGGCTTGGTACGATTTATAGAACGATGAGGTGAATACTATTTATTAACTAAGGAAAAAGACTTTTTTAGTTAAAACTGAAATTTTACTTTTTAAGGCTAAAGAAGAAAGATAAGAAATGGCTAGATAGTCAAACACGGTTAAATAAAACAGTTGAAAGAAAAATGGATCTTTTTAGCCTATTTAATAGGTAAAAATTGAGAGATATTTCAAGCAATATACACATTAGTCTACACCCTGTCTTTAAATGAACTTAATAATGAAAATGAATAAAAAGCTAATATTAAAAATAACTAAACATGAACTGTTTTGAAATAAAGTTACTTTTCAATGGAAATGTTTTGTATTTATCAATGATTTTAGTGATAAATTTAAAATCACCTTTTTTATCAATAATTTGAGTAAGAGTGTATTATTGTAAATAAATGTGAAAATATTCACAAAGCTATAATTTTTTGTTAAGATCGTTAACATTAAAAACATAGAGATAATAATAATGATCAATAAAGTATTAATAATGTTGTGTGTGAGTATCGTCTTTGTATTAGGGTACTGGGCTTATTTAGATACTCAAAATAAAAGACATCAAGAGCTAATGCAGATCATTCAAGAAGCAGAAAGAAACCTGCAAAGTATCGAACGCAATCCAAATCATGCTCATCACAGCAATTTAGCTTCCTATAATATGCAAGAATATATCGGTGAGAAAAAAATTATTTTCTAAAAATATTGAATGATAAATTTCTAAATTTTCCTTTGTCATTGGTCATATCTTTTCATAAATTTTGATCATGTTTCTGTTGAATCTGTTAAACTTATTGAACGTATAGTAAAAAAGCTGCATAGGGGTTATGCAGCTTTTTTGTGTTTCAAGAGGGGCTGTGGCTATTTCCTATGTACGAACTAGAAACCAAATGAGTGGCATATTTGTTGCTTCTTTTATTTGAGATTCTTGTTTATAGGTCTGAACAGAAAAACAATATTGTTCAGTTATCTACATAGACGTAAATATTCCACAGTTCAGATTTTGCATAGAGGCTACTTATGGCGGCGCCCAATTCTTCGGTAGGCTGGTTAGAGCGTTTATTTAAGTTAAGCGACAATAAAACCACTTTCCGAACTGAAGTTCTTGCTGGTGTAACTACATTCCTAACGATGTGTTACATCATTATTGTCAATCCACTCATTTTATCTGAAACCGGCATGGATCATGGTGCCGTATTCGTTGCGACCTGTTTGGCAGCAGCAATCGGATGTTTAGTAATGGGGATCATTGCAAATTATCCAATCGCACTGGCCCCTGGTATGGGTTTAAACGCTTACTTTACCTACTCGGTTTGTATGGGGATGGGCGTGCCATGGCAAACAGCTTTAGCGGCTGTTTTTGTTTCAGGCCTTGTTTTTCTTGCAATTAGCTTCTTTAAAATTCGTGAAGCGATTGTCAATGCGATTCCGATGTCGCTTAAGTTTGCGATTGGTGGGGGGATTGGTTTATTCCTCGCGCTTATTGCTTTAAAAAACTCAGGTATTATTGTTGCCAATCAAGCGACATTAGTCGGTTTGGGTGATATCAAACAGCCTACAGTATTGTTAGCGCTATTCGGATTTTTAATGATTGTAGTTCTACATCAATTAAAGGTTCGCGGTGCAATCATTATTAGTATTTTAGTCGTTACAGGCATTGCTACTGCTTTAGGTCTAAACGAATTTAAAGGTGTAGTGGGTCAAATCCCTTCAATTGCACCAACATTCATGCAAATGGACTTTAAAGGCCTATTTACTGCAAGTATGGTCGGTGTCATCTTCGTATTCTTTATTGTCGATTTATTTGACAGTACAGGTACTTTGGTTGGTGTTTCACACCGTGCGGGTCTTTTACAAGACGGTAAATTGCCTCGCTTGAAGAAAGCATTATTTGCAGACTCTACAGCAATTGTTGCCGGTGCTGCATTAGGTACATCTTCGACTACGCCATATATTGAATCAGCTTCAGGTGTAGCAGCGGGTGGACGTACTGGTTTAACTGCTGTTGTGGTTGCTGTCCTATTTATCTGCTGTTTATTTTTAGCACCTCTTGCTCAATCTGTACCAGGTTTTGCAACGGCGCCAGCTTTATTGTTCATTGGTGTGTTGATGATTCAAGGTATCACTCACATTGATTGGGATGATATTACAGAAGCTGTTCCAGCATTTTTAACTATTGTATTTATGCCATTTACCTATTCAATTGCTGATGGTATTGCAATGGGTTTTATTAGCTATGCATTAGTTAAATTATTCACAGGTAAGGCAAAAACTGTACCGTATATGGTATGGATTATTGCTGCACTTTGGGTATTTAAATTTATCGCATTTGGCGGTTAATATGATTTTTTATAGTTTTCTTCTTAAGCTATCTTAGTCATAGTTTCTAATAAGAAGAAAATTAATAGAAGGGTGTGATTTTGACCACACCCTTTTTTCTTTAGATGTGGAGTTAATATGAATCAAGTCGAGCTGATTCGCGCCTTACCAAAAGCCGAATTGCATGTGCATATTGAAGGGACTTTTGAACCTGAATTAATGTTTGCAATTGCCCAGCGCAATCAGATTCAGATTCCTTACAAATCTGTTGAAGAAGTAAAGCAAGCTTATAACTTTCATAATCTTCAATCATTCTTAGATATTTACTATGCTGGTGCGAATGTTCTTGTACATGAACAAGACTTTTATGATTTAGCGTGGGCTTATTTTGAGAAATGTGCCGAAGATCATGTCGTTCATACAGAAATGTTCTTCGACCCGCAAACCCATACTGACCGTGGTGTTGCGTTCTCAACAGTGATTAGCGGTTTAAAGCGTGCGTGTGCAGATGCTAAAGCTAAGTTTGGTATCAGCTCTCAACTGATTATGTGTTTCTTACGTCATTTAAGTGAAGAAGCTGCATTTGAAACACTTGAGCAGGCTTTGCCGTTTAAGCAAGATATTATTGCTGTAGGGCTCGATTCAAGTGAAGTAGGTCATCCGCCAGCTAAATTTGAACGTGTTTTTGCTAAGGCACGTGAAGAGGGCTTCTTGATCGTTGCTCACGCTGGTGAAGAAGGTCCACCTGAATATGTGTGGGAAGCTTTAGATCTACTAAAAGTGAACCGTATTGACCATGGTGTGCGTTCTGAAGAAGACGAACAATTAATGGCGCGTTTAATTAACGAAAAAATGCCTTTAACCGTTTGTCCTTTAAGTAACTTAAAGCTATGTGTTGTTCAGGATATGAAAGATCATAATATCCGTCGTCTATTGCAAAAAGGCGTAAACGTGACTGTTAACTCAGATGACCCTTCATATTTCGGTGGATATATGAATGATAATTTCTTTGCCATCCAACAAGCTTTAGACTTAAACAATGATGAATTGAAGCAACTCGCAATTAACTCTTTTGAAGCTTCCTTCATTTCAGAGGAAGAGAAACAAAAGTGGATTGCAGAAATCCAGAAAATCTAAATAAAAAAACCGCCTATCTTAGGCGGTTTTTTTATATGTATAATTACTTAGGTTGTTTGGTCATGCTATTTAAAATATTGTCTTTATCAACAAAATGATGTTTTAAAGCAGCAAGTACATGTCCAACAATGAGTAAGCCAGCAAACCAAGAAATATAAACATGCAAAGGTTTAACAACAGCTAAAAGCTCTGGGTTATCTTGTACTAAACGCGGAATTTCAAATAAATATAAAACAGGGGCAGGGTGACCAGCGCTCCAGCTAAATAAACAACCAGTGACAGGTAAAGCCACCAAAATCACATAAAGCAATAGATGACCAATATGTGCCAAAGTTTTCATCGTTGGAGACATCGTATCTGGTAATTTTGGAGCTGGATGTGTATAGCGCCATAAAATCCGGATAATCACCAAAAAGATAATGGTGGTCGCAATATTTTTGTGCAACGTAATCACATCGCCTTTAAAGCTACCATCAACGTCATAATTTAAAAAATTTCCACTATAGAACCCAATCGCCCATGCTGCGATGAAAATGATTGCCATCACCCAATGCAGAATTTGTGCGGTACGGGTGTAATACTGAGATGAAACAGCAGGCATAAAAGACCCTATTTTTTTGTCGTTTTGATTTTCAATTTTATGGGAAAGCACTGATTTTGAGAAATGTTTTAAATGTAACAGAGCGTGCTAAAAACAGAACGGTTAAGGAAAAATGCATTTGATGAGCTGAGTTTTACAAGGGAAAATAGATTGCATAAATGCATCAAATTATTTGTTTCTTCTAAAGTCGAGTTTAGGCACAATACGCGCTGCCAACGTTCAATCAAAGGAAAAAATGATGAAAAAATTGATGCTCGCTCTAGCGCCAGTTGTTTTAGCTTTAACAGCGTGTGCAACGACTACAGGTACGGGTACAGGCGCTAATTCTGCACAAACGACAACTCAACAGTTGGGTGTTGCTGCATTAAAAGTTGCTGTAAATGCGAAATGTATTACAGAGATTAATAATGTTTCGGCTTGGAAGACAGCAACGAAGCTTATGACTGCTGAGCAACGTGATAGCATTCAAACGAATGTTTGTGGTTGTGTGAGCGAAAAGGCACCAAATAGTGTGACAGCAGTAGAATTGGCTGCGGCTGCATTTGATGTAAATGCACGTGCTACAATTGTAAATCAAGTGGTTTCAAAAACTGTAAATGAGTGTGTGGCAGAAGCTTTACAAAAGTAAGTAATGATTTTTGTATTAAAGAAGGCTGATTACTATTGATCAGCCTCTTTTGTTTAAAGGTGAAGAGTAAATGTTTATTGCTGGTGTAGATGAGGCGGGACGTGGGCCATTAGTAGGTTCCGTTGTGGCAGCGGCTGTTATTTTAGATCCGAATAATCCAATTGAGGGATTAAATGATTCTAAAAAATTAACTGAAAAGAAACGTGAAAAGTTGTTTATTGAAATACAAGAAAAAGCCTTAGCTTGGTCAATTGCAGAAGCAACGCACGCTGAGATTGATGAATTAAATATTTTACAAGCGACTTTTTTAGCTATGCAGCGCGCAGTTGATGGTTTAAAAGCTCAACCACAAAAAGTGATTGTAGATGGTAATCAAATTCCAAAAGGAATCATTATTCCTTGTGAAGCGATTGTTGGGGGAGATGCAAGTCATCCAGAGATCAGTGCAGCGAGTATTCTGGCAAAGGTTACACGTGACCGACAAATGGCGGAATTAGATCAGCAATATCCATTATTTGGTTTTGCCAAACATAAAGGATATCCAACTAAAGCGCATTTTGAAGCGATTGCAGCGCATGGGGTAATCGATCAGCACCGCCGCAGCTATGCTCCGGTTAAACGTGCTCTAGGCCTATAAATACAAAGTCCTAAAAAATTTAAAGCGACTAGAAAGTCGCTTTAATTAGGGAGAGAATAACTTCATATCAACGATTGAAGTTTTTCTGTGCATAATTTTCATCTTCAAAAGAAACTTGATAATCTTGATCAAGATTTTGAAGGTGTTCGTGCATTGCACGTTCATGTTGAATACGTTGATAAATTTCTTCGCGATGAACAGAAACCTCTTTTGGTGCATTCACACCAATACGAACTTGGTTTCCCTTGACGCCAAGCACAGTAACACTGACTTGATCCCCAATCATTAATGTTTCCCCGACACGGCGGGTCAGAATCAGCATGTTTATCTCCTTGCTAAACGCTTAAAACTGCAATATTGGTACCCAAATAAAAGCTCAACCTCAGTTTTCAGTCAGATTCTAACAGAAATATGAGAACAAAGTCATATTTTGATAATCTCTGCCAAAAAACTTTCCGTTTAATATAACAGAGCCGCTATAAAAAAAACTATAGCGGCTCTGTGTTTTATTTGATTATTGTCGGACAAGTAAACATTTTTTAATGAATTATTGACCGTTTGGTAAAATTAAGCGCGGGCGCTGCTTTCACCATGTTCACGATCTAAACCAAAAGCGGTATGTAGACAACGAACAGCAAGTTCAAGATATTTCTCATCAATAATGACAGAAACTTTAATTTCAGAAGTTGAAATCATAAGAATGTTGATGCCTTCGTCAGCTAGGGCAGTGAACATCTTGCTCGCGACCCCTGCATGTGAACGCATACCTACACCTACGATAGACACTTTAACGATGTCATCACGTGTTGAAACTTCACGTGCGCCAATATTTTTGGCAGTTTCATTTAAGATTTTTTCAGCTTTCGCTAAATCAACACGGTTTACAGTGAAAGTGAAATCTGTTGTGCCATCTTCTTCAACATTTTGCACTATCATGTCGACTTCGATATTGGCATCACTTACTGGTGATAAAATTTTAGAAGCAATACCTGGTTCATCAGGTACACCTAAAATCGTTAATTTTGCTTCGTCACGGTTAAAAGCAATACCTGCAATAATTGGCTGTTCCATAGTATCTTCCGCCTCAGTCGTAATGAGTGTACCTACATTTTCTTTAAATTCTTCGTCAAACACGCCGTCGTTATCATTATCAAAACTTGATAATACACGTAAAGGAACTTGATATTTTCCGGCAAATTCTACTGAGCGAATTTGTAAAACTTTTGAACCTAATGAAGCCATTTCTAGCATTTCTTCAAAAGAAATACGGTCGATTTTTTTGGCTTTAGGAGCAACACGTGGGTCAGTGGTGTAAACGCCATCTACATCAGTGTAAATTTGACATTCATCTGCTTTTAGTGCAGCAGCAAGAGCAACACCAGAAGTATCTGAACCACCGCGGCCTAGCGTTGTGATATTTCCATTGGCATCAAAGCCTTGGAAACCTGCAACAACAATAACACGGCCTGCATCTAGGTCATTGGTCATGACATCTGTATCAATAGACTCAATACGCGCCTTGGTAAATGCACTGTCAGTTTTAATACCGACTTGACGTCCGGTATAGGATTTAGCTTCCACACCAATCGAATTAAGTGCCATAGCTAACATGGAAATCGTCACCTGTTCACCGGTTGAAACCATTTGGTCTAACTCGCGTGGGTCAGGTGTTTCGGTAATGGCTTTAGCGAGAGCAAGTAAGCGGTTTGTTTCACCACTCATTGCAGATACGACCACAACAACCTTGTGACCGTGATCATGCCAACGCTTAACACGACGAGCAACATTTAAAATGCGCTCGGGGGTACCCATAGAAGTACCGCCATATTTTTGAACGATTAATGCCATAGTTTTTCCATATAAGCCATGACCCTGAGAGGCTTTTCAGGGTCAGTTACACAAAAAGTGAAGTCTTATTTTTGTTCAAGCCATGCAGGTAATGCAGCAATAACTTGTCCAAACTTCTCGTTAAGTGGCGCGCCACCTTGTGCTAAGTCAGGTTTACCACCACCTTTACCACCTAACTCAGTTGCTAGATGCTTGATGATGTCACCTGCTTTTAGATTTGCAGTGTATTGTGATGCAACTGAAGCAAGTAGGCTAACTTTGTCACCCTCTACGCCAGCTAACACAATAACTGCATTCTCTAATTTTGATTTAACACTGTCGTGCAAGTTGCGAAGTGATTTCGCGTCTACACCTTGAACAGTGGTAATAAGCGTTTGACGACCAGAAATCGTTTGTACCTGATCAATCAATTCTGACGCTTGGAAGTTTGCCAATTTCTGATTGAGCTGTTCAATCTGCTTTTGTAATGCAGAAACAAGTTCTACATTAGCCTGTACACGCTCAACAGTTTGGTCTTTCTGTGCTTTTAATAAGCCATTAATGTGCTGGATATCTGAATCGGTTTTTTGAACTACATCTAAAGCTTTAGTACCTGTAACGGCTTCAATACGACGTACACCAGCAGCTACCCCGCCTTCAGAAGTGATTTTAAATAAACCAATATCACCTGTACGCTTAACGTGAATACCACCACAAAGTTCAATCGAGAAGTTTTTCTCATCAATCACTGAACCCATAGCGAGAACACGAACTTCGTTACCATATTTTTCACCGAACAACATCATGGCACCTTTAGCTTTTGCCGCTTCGATGTCGAGGAGTTCAGTTGTTACTGCGGTATTTGCAATAATTTCTGCATTCACCAAACGCTCAACCTGTTGTAACTGTTCAAAAGTTACAGGTTGGTCGTTAGCAAAGTCAAAACGTAAGATATCACTTGCAACTAAAGAGCCTTTTTGTTGTACGTGTGAACCTAAGATTTGACGTAGAGCAGCATGTAATAGGTGAGTTGCTGAGTGGTTACGAGCTGTTGCATCACGAATATCCGCTTTAACAATCGCTTCAACATTTTGATCGGCTTTAAGATTACCAACGGTCACAATACCTTGATGAACAAAGGCACCGCCTGACTTTTTGGTATCTTGAACTTCAAAAATACCAGTTTCGTTTTTGAAGATACCTGTGTCACCAATCTGACCACCACTTTCTGCATAGAAAGGAGTTTGGTTTAAAACGATAAGTGCTTCGTCGCCTTCAGAAACTTCATCAACTTGTACGCCATCTTTGTAGATCGCTACAATTTGGCCTTGACCAGTGGTGTTGATGTAACCGTCAAACTGGGTTTCGCCTTCAACTTGTACAATGCTGTTATAGTCAATAGCGAATTTACCAGCATCACGAGCACGTTGACGCTGAGCAGCCATTTCCACTTCAAAACCAGCTTCATCAATAATAAAGTCACGTTCACGTGCAATATCAGCAGTTAAGTCTGTTGGGAAGCCATAAGTGTCGTAAAGCTTAAATACAGTCGCACCAGGAATAGTCTTGTCTTTTAATTGAGCAAGTTCGCCTTCGAGTAGTTTTAAACCTTGCTCAAGTGTTTTAGCAAACTGTTCTTCTTCACGAACTAAAGTTGCTTCAATTACATCTTTACGAGCTGCGAGTTCAGGATAAGCCTCACCCATAACTTCGATTAAAGGTTGCAACATTTTGTAGAAGAATGTACCAGTTGCACCAAGCTTATTACCATGACGCACAGCACGGCGGATAATACGGCGTAGTACATAACCACGACCTTCATTACTTGGGTTAACACCATCAGCAATTAGGAAACAGCATGAACGCGCATGGTCAGCAACAACACGTAAAGAAGGCTGACCTTCGTCTTCAATACCAATAATGTTTGCAGCAGCTTTTAATAAGTGTTGGAACAAGTCAATGTCATAGTTTGAATTAACATGTTGCAATACAGCAGAGATACGCTCTAAGCCCATACCTGTATCAACAGATGGAGCAGGGAGTGGGTGAAGCACGCCATCGTTCGTCCGGTTAAACTGCATGAAAACGTTATTCCAGATTTCAATGAAACGGTCGCCATCTTCTTCAGGAGAGCCTGGTAAACCACCCCAAATGTGATCGCCATGGTCAAAGAAAATTTCAGAACATGGACCACATGGACCTGTGTCACCCATTGCCCAGAAGTTATCAGATGCGTATTTTTCGCCTTTATTATCACCAATACGGATAATACGTTCAGGCGCTAAACCAATTTCTTTATTCCAAATGTCGTAAGCTTCATCATCGGTGTGATAAACGGTCGCATATAAACGGTCTTTAGGGAGAGCTAGCCATTCATCGCTAGTCAAAAATTCCCAAGCGAATTTAAGTGCATCACGTTTGAAATAATCACCAAATGAGAAATTACCTAACATTTCAAAGAATGTATGGTGACGAGCAGTATAACCAACGTTGTCTAAATCATTGTGTTTACCACCAGCACGTACACATTTTTGTGATGAAGTTGCACGTATATAGTCACGTTTTTCAAGACCTAAGAAGCAGTCTTTAAACTGGTTCATCCCAGCATTTGTAAATAATAAAGTTGGGTCGTTGGCAGGAACAAGAGAACTCGACGCGACACGTGTATGCCCTTGCGTCTCAAAGTAGCGCAAAAATGCTTCACGAATTTCAGCAGATGTCATTAAACGAGTACTCACAACCAAGTCACTCCATATTTTCGAATTTGGCTAAATGTATCATCAATGCTCGTTTGTTTTATGCCAAACCTTAGCATGTGATACGGGGCTTATTTTTTAAAAACGCTAAATTGTAGCGGAAAAACCCCACCGAACCAACGATTTTAAAAGGAATATCTTACAAAACTGTGATTTGGCTAAAAATCTATATTCAACTAGGCGTGACGTGCTTTACTATATGCCTTCTTTAGCCTGTAGTTTTGTAGATAAGGATAGGTCATGCAACGTATCGCCATTAATGGGTTTGGTCGAATTGGACGTAATGTTTTACGTGCCTGGTTTGAGAGCCCAAAACAATTTCAATTTGAAATCGTGGCGATTAACGATATAGCAGATGTACAAACATTAGTGCATTTATTTAAATATGACTCAACACATGGCCGTTTCAATGGAAATGTGGAAATATTTATTGAAAATGAAAAAGTTTTTTTGAATATTCAGTCAAATCAACGAACGCTAAAAGTTGAGGTTTTAAAGCAGGAACAACCCGAACTTTTACCATGGTCTAGTTTAGATATTGATGTGGTGCTTGAGTGTACAGGACTGTTTCGTTCTCATGCTGATGCAACGCGTCATCTACAAGCAGGGGCGAAGCGGGTCATTATTGGGGCAGCGCCTTTTGACCATGTTGATGCAGCCATTGTTTATGGTGTGAACCATAATGAAGTCAAAGTAACAGATCAGATCATATCAAGCGTTTCATGTACTACACAGGCTTTAGTTCCATTGGTGAAAATCATTGATGATGCTTTTGGTATTGAAACTGCGCTTATGACCGAAATTCATGCAGTAACGGCAGATCAATCTGTACTGGATCATGCGCATCGTGATTTACGTCGTGCTAGAGCATCTGGGCAAAATATTATCCCAACCACGTCTAGCGCGCTCGGTGCATTAAAACGTGTTATGCCTAAAATGGAAGACCGTATCGATGGTTATTCAATTCGCGTACCTACTATTAATGTAGCTGCAATTGACTTAACTTTTATCGCTCAATCTCCGATTACTGTTCATCATATTAATGAATTGCTGATTAAAGCATCTCAAACAGACTATGCAGAAATTATGGCTGTTACTGATGAGCCATTAGTTTCCAGTGATTTTAATCATTCTCCTTATTCTCTTATTGTTGATTTAACTCAGACAATGGTTGTTGGGCATCAAGCTAAAGTATTTGCTTGGTATGATAATGAATGGGGCTATGCAAATCGATTATTAGATTTGTGCGATTCTTTCTGAAAGTGTATTTAAGTAATAAAGGATGTTGAATAAACATCCTTTTTATAATTATTAATTTGAAGTATAAAAAGTTAAAAATAATGAAAATTCTAAATATTAGTGTTGTGTAAAATTATATCTATTTGTATGATTCACAAACATTAAAATTTTAATTATAGAGTTCATATGAAATTTAACTCAAAAAAAATAAGTGGTTTTTTAGTTTTTACATCTACTATTATTTTAACTGCTTGTGGAGGTGGGAGTTCAGATCAAAATACCAATGACCAAGCTCCAGTTAATTTAGAAAAAGAAGACAAAATTTACCAAGTTTATTATCAGCCTGCGAATTTTTCTTCAGAGGTCTATAGTGATTTTTTTGAAATTACTCAATATTCAATTAAGAATAATGAAATATTTTTTTCAAAATCTCACAACCAACCTTTAGAAAAAGAAATTTTTACCGAAGAAAAGATTCTAAATAAAGGCACACTACAAACAAATATTGTAAAAAGGTTAACGCCTAGTAGTTGGACTTATGAGCTAACTTCTGAACTAAAACAAAATTTAAACTTTGAACTTGTTAAGTTGGATGGGGAAAAGATCTTTGATCTTGTATTACCAGGATATCGAGAGAATATAAATTTTAATGTCGATCTGAATGGTTACCCTAATCAAAATTTAATTAAATTCTATCAAAATTATAATAGTGCGATATTTCCTAAAAATAGTTATTGTTATCGTTTAAAAGAGACTCAATGGAATCAATCTTATATTTCATATATATCTAGTTTTAATGCCAATCCCTCGTTTAGCGAAAAAAAGCAGAAAATTATCGAAAGATATAATAACTTAGGTCCAGATAAAAAGTATTTTAGGCTTCTAAACTCGCAGTGGTATTGGTATAACTTAACTGTTTTAGAAAACTTAGAAACTGGTGATATTGAAAGCGCACTGGGTAATAATAATGATCAGTTTGCTTCTATGGAATTTGTATCAAGCAGTTTATGGGATGCTGATAGAAGTTTGGCGTATGAGAAGTCTCACCTTTATTCTATAGAAGATAACCCGCTTAATAATACGCATTCATTAATTGCTTTAAGACAAAAGTTAAAAATCGCAAATCTTGAAAAAGGTTGCTTTGCTTTTAATACTCAAGCAGTTCAAGCTATTCAAAAGCTAAATTTGGTTAACTGGAAACAAGGTGATAGTTCAGTTATTGGCCCTTTCTTTGGTCGAAGAACTTTTATCTATGATATAAACGAAGCAGAGTAAGATATTGAATATTATTATTAATTGTTTAAATCTTTTTTTTGACTTTAGAGTTTATTAAGAAAGATTTATGCAAATTGTCAGGTGCATGGCAGAAAGTATCATGCTACACTAAGAGAAATCGGGTGTGTTCCCGATTTTTTTATGTGGGGTCGTTCCACGTTGATCAGATTTTAGGCTTGAAATATGACCATTTCAGAGACATGGTTGCTGCCTGACGGGGTAGCAGATGTATTGCCGGAACAGGCACAAGTCATTGAAAAACTTCGCCGTGAAGCTTTAGATTTCCTCGCGGTGCGAGGTTATCAATTGGTATATACACCATTTATCGAATACATCGAATCGTTGTCTTCATTATCAGAATCAAATCAAGACTTAGATTTAGTAACTTTTAAGGTTATTGATCAGCTCTCAGGCCGTTTACTCGGTGTTCGTGCTGATATGACGCCACAAGTTGCTCGTATCGATGCACATGTAAGACCAGTTGAAGGCATTGCACGTTACTGTTATTCAGGGACTGTATTACATACTAAACCACAAAATTTCAATGCCACACGTGCACCTTTGCAATTAGGTGCAGAGTTATATGGCCACGACAGCATCGAAGCTGATGTCGAAATGGTCGATGTCATGTTGGGATTGATTGAGAACATCTACACTTTACAAGGTGCTCATTTAGATTTGGGCCATGTAGGGTTGTTTCGTAGTCTAGTAAAGTATGCTGGACTGTCAAAAAATGAAGAACATGAACTTTCTGATCTTTATCAAAGAAAAGCGTTACCAGAGTTAGCAGAATTCACTCAAAACCTAAATATGGGTTCTGATTTCTATGCGCTTGGCCGTTATTCTAGTGATCTAGAAGCATTACAGACAAATTTAAGTGCCAATATCTTGCAAGATGCGGAGTTCAAGTCAGCATTAGATGCACTTAAAACAACGCTTGCGCAAATTAAAGGTCGTTGGCCAAATCTCAATATCGGTATCGATGTTGTAGAGCTACGTAGTTATCACTATCACACTGGCTTAATGTATGCGGTCTATGCACCGAACCGTGCTGCGCCGTTAGCACAGGGTGGTCGTTACGATGGTATTGGTGAGCACTTTGGTCGCGCACGTCCTGCCACTGGCTTCAGTTGTGATTTATATGCCTTAGGTGCAAATCAGTTCGCAGAGATCGAAACTGTTGTTGCTCCAAAAGGCTCAGAACAGGATTTACTCTCAGCAATTTCGAATGCACGTGCTCAAGGTTTACGTGTCGTTCAATTGTTAGGTAATGATGATTTAAGTTCTATTCCATACGCGACCCATCAACTCGTGGCGCAAAATGGTCAATGGAATATTGAAAAGATTTAAATGCCAACGGTAATTTTTACTGGTGGTTTCCAATTTTAACAGCATGATGTAATGAGGCTATTATGGGCAAAAATGTTGTGGTACTTGGTACCCAATGGGGCGACGAAGGTAAAGGTAAGATCGTCGACCTGCTCACAGATCAGGCGGCTGCGGTAGTACGTTATCAAGGCGGACATAACGCAGGTCATACTCTTGTCGTAGGTGGTAAAAAAACTGTATTGCACCTCATTCCATCAGGTATTTTACGTGAAAACGTATTGTGCTTAATTGGTAATGGTGTAGTACTTTCACCAGCCGCGTTAATTGAAGAAATGGGAATTTTGGAAGCAGAAGGAGTTCCTGTTAAAGAACGTCTACGTATTTCTCCAAACTGTCCACTCATTTTGCCTAACCACATTGCACTTGATCAGGCACGTGAAAAGAAACGTGGTAATGCTAAAATCGGTACTACAGGTCGTGGTATTGGTCCTGCTTACGAAGATAAAGTAGCTCGCCGTGCAGTGCGTGTTGCTGACCTTGTTCGTGGTGGCGCGGCATTAGAAGAAAAACTCCAAGAAATGCTTGAGTTACATAACTTCCAATTAACTCAGTTCTACGGTGTAGAAGCTGTTAAATTTGAAGATGTATTGGCTCTTTGCAACCAATGGCGTGAAGTTCTTGCTCCATTAGTAGTTGATGTTACTAAAGTGTTGCATGACTATCGCAAAGAAGGTAAGGCTGTAATGTTTGAAGGAGCTCAAGGCTCACTTCTAGATATTGACCACGGTACTTATCCATATGTTACAAGTTCAAATACAACTGCCGGTGGCGTAAGCTCTGGTTCAGGTATGGGGCCTTTACATCTTGATTACGTATTAGGTATTACCAAAGCTTATACAACACGTGTAGGTGCTGGTCCATTCCCAACTGAATTGGTTTACGATGCAGCAGCTGATGCTGGTGATCCAGTGGGTAAACACCTTGGTACAGTTGGTCATGAATTTGGTGCTTCTACTGGTCGTCAACGTCGTTGTGGTTGGTTTGATGCTGAAATCCTTCGCCGTTCCGTAGATGTAAACTCACTTTCTGGTATTTGCTTAACTAAACTTGACGTTTTAGATGGTTTAGAAGAAGTAAAAATCTGTGTGGGCTATGAAAATACAGATTCAGGCTGTGTAGGTTCTTCTGATGCGGTTTCTTTTGAATGCTTGAAACCAATTTATGAAACTATGCCTGGTTGGAGCGAGTCGACTGTTGGTTTAACTAGCATCGAACAATTACCAGCAAATGCTTTGGCTTATGTGAAGCGTATTGAACAATTAATCGAATGTCCGATTGATATCGTTTCAACTGGTCCAGACCGTGCAGAAACAATTGTTTTACGTCATCCATTCTCTGCTTAATTAGCAAAGATTAAAAAGGCCTCCTGCAAGGGGGCTTTTTTATACCCGACTAAAGTGCAGTTTTTGTTTTATTCGATTCAGATTAAAACGTTAGATATAGATAAGGAATGATGGGCTCAGGATGAAGCTGCAACCAACTATTTCAAAAACAATTTTTTATTCTTTTTTATTTGCTATTGGTGGTTCTCCAACACTAGCGATGTTGGTTATTTATGGTCAGACATACCATGAAGATTTCTTTATGACTGCTTTTATGAGTTTGTCAGTATTGTTCGCTTGTGTGTTAATTCCTGTGGTGTTCATACAAAATAGTTATTTACTCTGGAAGAGAGAAAGTCCTAATCTTGAAGAGAAAGTTAAAGTATTAAGTCATCTCTATCTTGGCTTAAATGTAATATGTTTGATTTTCTGGATTTATTTGATGACTTTATCGACTTGATCGTTACATAAATACAATGATCATGGAGAAATGAGACATTCAAAGAGTAAGCTGGATTTCTTATAATAAGTGCAAAAGAATAAACAGCTTTTTATCGATTTAGGTGATCCATGTTATGAATAAAAAACTCTTTTTAAGCTTGTGTGCAGCAAGTGTGATGACCATTTCTGGCTGTGCAACAGTAGCGGACATGGCAGGTGCAGATACTGCAACCTTAAATGCTCAGTCTGCTCAAGGTTTTAGTAAAATGGTGCAGGAAGCGCGTGGCAAAGGAACGCTGGACACAAGTTCAAGTACCTATAACCGTATTAATGCTGTTTTTAACCGTTTAAAACCGTATGCAAACCAGATGAACCAAACTGGTCAGCCTTTTAGTTGGCAGTTGGCAGTACTGAAATCAGACACCATTAATGCTTATGTAGCACCAGGTGGTAAAGTGGTGTTCTATACAGGCATTGTAAATAAATTGAACCTGACAGATGCTGAAATTGCAGCTGTTATGGGGCATGAAATGACACATGCTTTAGAAGAGCATGCGAAAAGTAAAATTGGTGCTCAAGCTTTAACTGATTTAGCATTAAATATTGGCTTAAGTCAGATTAATGGTGGTAATGTGGGTCAACTAGGGTCGGCTGCGGCTCAGTTAGGTTCACAAGTCGGTGTAGGCTTACCATATTCGCGTAGCTTGGAAAGTCGTGCGGACCAAGGCGGCTTAATGCTAATGGCGCGTGCAGGTTATAATCCAAATGCAGCGATTACATTGTGGGAAAAAATGAATAAGCTTGAAGGTGGCGGTGGTTCATCATTCTTGTCTACTCACCCATCTAACTCTCAGCGTATTAACGATATGCGTCAAAACTTGCCTGCGGCAATGGCTGTTTATAACGGCCGTAAATAAGATATAAATTTTTTATAGATAAAGAAAACGGATGCCTAAGCATCCGTTTTTTATTTAAGGGGCAGGGTTGGGCTGTTGGATATGAATGGCTTCAATGCCTTGTAAGACTTCAGCAGGCAGTTCAATTTCAAATGCCTGAATATTTTCTTTAAGTTGGTCTAGATTAGTCGCACCAATAATTGTGCTGGTCACAAAAAATTGTTGTTTGATAAATGCTAAAGCCATTTGAGTTAAGCTTAGCCCATGTTTCTCAGCTAGCTGTGCATATTGTTCAGTTGCCCATTCGCTTTGAGGGTTACTGTAGCGGCTAAAACGTGGAAATAATGTGACACGAGCATTAGCAGGACGAGCACCATTTCTAAACTTGCCAGATAGATAGCCAAATGCAAGAGGAGAGTAGGCAAGTAAGCCAACATCTTCATATTTAGCAATTTCAGACATACCTATTTCATAAGTACGGTTGAGTAGGCTATATGGATTTTGAACGCTTACAAATTTGCTGACACCTAACTTTTCAGCCAAATGTAAAAACTTCATAGTGCCCCATGGTGTCTCATTCGATAAACCAATATAACGAATGCGTCCTCGGTTAATCTCTTCTTGTAGAGCAAGTAATGTTTCTTCTAGAGGGGTTGTATCGTAATCATTTTGGGCTTGCTGGTTACCATAAGCTAGCGTACCGAAAAAGTTGGTATGACGTTCAGGCCAATGGAGCTGGTAAAGGTCGATATATTCGGTTTGAAGGCGTTTTAGGGAGCCATCTAGGGCTTTAGCAATATGATCGTTGTTAAAGCGCGTATGGCCTTCTCTGATGTGTGTTCCTCCAAAGCCAGGTCCGGCAATTTTAGAGGCAAGAAAGACTTTATCACGCTGACCATTTTGGGCAAACCAATTGCCAATAATGGTTTCAGTAGCACCATAAGTTTCAGGTTTTGGCGGAACTGAATACATCTCTGCCGTATCCCAAAAATATAAACCGTGTGCCAAAGCATAATTGAGTTGTTCAAATGCTTCTTGTTGGGAGTTTTGCTCACCAAATGTCATGGTGCCTAAACAAATTTCTGGAAGCTTGAGGCCTGTGCGACTAAGTGGGTTAAATTGCATACAGCGGAATCCTTGGAAATTTTGAGTTAGCCTAACGGAGAATATGTATTCAACTTAAATCATAAAATTAGAATAGTTTGTAAGTTTTGTGTATTAACTCATTGTTGCATATAAAAAAAGCAAACCGAAGTTTGCTTTTTATTAAAAATTTAAAAAATATTATTCTTCATCATCATAGTCTTCATCAGGAGCAGGCGCTTCATCTAATGAAACATCAAAAATAAGAATAGCTTTACCATCTGTCTGGATCATGCCTTGATCTTCTAAGGTTTTGAGTACACGGCCAACCATCTCACGTGAACATCCCACAATAC
Source organism: Acinetobacter calcoaceticus ANC 3811 (assembly GCF_000399665.1). Lineage (GTDB taxonomy): Bacteria > Pseudomonadota > Gammaproteobacteria > Pseudomonadales > Moraxellaceae > Acinetobacter > Acinetobacter calcoaceticus_B. The sequence goes on along the minus strand of NZ_KB976986.1, from coordinate 1,815,545 downwards.
GGCCAATTTCTTGACGAGTGATGCGAATTTGACGACCATTTGGCAAAATCATTGCTTCTGGTTGTGAAGATAAGTCGATTAAACAACGTGCAATACGCCCAGACACATCAATAAATGCAAGATCTGTCATTTTACGAGTCGTATTTTTTAGACGACGAACAAGTTGTGCAAAAACAGCATAGCTTAAGTCTGGATATTGTTTGCTAAGTTCGTGGAAGTTGTCATAAGAAATTTCTGCAATTTCACAGACATCACGAGTACGAACTTCAGCTGTACGTTGTGGATTCGGTTCGAAAAGCCCCATTTCCCCAAAGAAGTCGCCCGGATTCAAATATGCAACAACAATTTCACGCTCGTCATCTTCACGTAAAATAATTGAAACTGAGCCTTTTAAAATTAAATATAAAGATTTCGACTCTGTTCCGGCATCAACAATTGTGGTTCGTTTTGGATATCTGTTGATGTGAGCACGTTTTAACAATGCTTTAACGGATTCAGGTAGTTGCCCCGGAGATAAAGCATCTGTGCTGAGTTGTGAAAAATTTGAAGTCATGCTTAATATGTTCCGAATAGGGTAAACAATTCACACAAGCCCGAGATGAGCTATTATTACACAGAAGAGATGAAATTCCTTATCAACTCATTTTATGTTAGTGTACAAAACAAGGGTCTGTTGACATTTCACAGATGGTTGCGACATAAGACAATTCTTTTAGACGTTACCAAGCAAGAGCTATGAAATTTAACCATTCTAAATAAATAGATCTTAACAACGGAACGTACAAAATAACATGGTCTTGCGCTGCTTAAATGGCAACTCAGATTATGGCTGAAATTTCACAAACTATGTAACAAAACTGGACAAAGGATCGCCATTGTCTGGGTTTTGCGTGTTATTTGGATTAATTTTTAGCTCTAACGCAATCCATAGATGAAATGTCAACAGACCCTGCTTAAATTTATAATTTTTTTTAGGTAGTTGCAATGCAAACAAGTGTACATTGGCTAGAGAATGTTGCTTTTGAAGCGAAATCAGATAGTGGGCATAGTGTCATCATGGACGGCTCACCTGAGTATGGTGGTGAAAACCGTGGTCCACGTCCTATGGAGTTGCTGTTAATGGGACTTGGTGGGTGTGCTTCGTTTGATATTGTGACCATTTTAAAGAAATCGCGCCAAAATGTGACGAATGTTGTATGTAATTTAAAAGCTGAGCGTGCTGACACAATTCCAGCTGTTTTTACTAAAATCCACTTACACTTTGTGGTAACAGGTAACGCTGTGAAAGAAAAACAGGTTGCAAAAGCAGTTGAATTATCTGCCGAAAAATATTGTTCAGCGAGTAAAATGCTTTCCGATGGTGGAGTAGAAATTACCCATGACTTCGAAATTATTGAAGCGGAATAAAGCACTTTTTTGTTAGATAGAAAGAAGAAGCTGACATTAGAGTTGGCTTTTTTATTGTCAAAAATAACTAAAAAATAAGAGAGGGAATGAAAGTGAATATTCGTGCTGCTAAATTGGAAGATAGTCAGGCCATATGCGATTTACTTAAACAGATGGGCTATCCCCAGCCACTCACTCTTATCCAAGAAAAATTTGAAATACTAAATAATGACCCTAACTCACAAATTTTGGTTGCTGAAGAGAAGGGCAAGATTTGTGGCTTTTTATCTCTTTATTTTATTCCGCAAATTGCCTTACAAGGTGACTTTGCCAAAATATGCTATCTATGTGTTGATGAGAATATGCGTAGCAAAGGTGTAGGGCACTTACTTGTACAAGAAGCTGAGCAACAAGCCAAGCGCCGTGGGTGTGATCGAATGGAACTTCATTCTGGAGTGCAAAGACCTTTGGCACATCAATTTTACCTAAGAGAAGGCTATATCGAAGCACCAAAGTATTTTCGTAAAGCTTTAAATTAACGAGCTGTATTTAGAAAAAGCTGCGGATCTACCCGAGCATTATTAAGGCTCATGCCCCAATGCAGGTGAGGGCCTGTCACACGTCCAGTTTTGCCCACTAAACCTAGTATTTCTCCTTGGCGGATATGTTGGCCTTTCTCTACTTTAATTGCGCTTAAATGGCAGAACATGCTGATTAAGCCTTGCCCATGATCAATCAATACAGTTTGACCATTAAAAAAATAAGATCCTGTTTGGATAACGACACCATCTGCGGGTGCAACTACCTTTTGTCCTACTGGTGCAGGAATATCTAAACCTGAGTGGGGCGCGCGTTCTTCACCGTTGAAGAAACGTTTTCTCCCAAAAGAGTTTGTAAATTTCCCTGAAGTTGGACGTATAAATGCTGGTAGGGTTTGCCATGAACTCTTTGTAAATGAGCTATACACATCATTTTGTTCTTTAGCTTCTTGAGCGTATCGGTCTAACTGGCTTTGGTTAGGGTTCACATAATCTTGGTTAGTGACTTTAATCCGTTGTTCCGCATAGGGATAGGACTTAACTTCTATTTGAATAGGGGTTTTATTCGTGTCGAGTTGTACATTGCCAAGTGGGGTAGATAAGGGAATACCCACAACAGCATAACGCTGCTGACCTTCCTGACTAATTAAAACTGGCTTTTGCTGGAAGGTGACCTGAGTAATATCACTCGTTAAGGGAATAACTGCAATCCCACCAGCTCTTCTGGAGTCTTGTGGAAGCTCGGCAAAGCAATAAAAAGGTATGGATGTAAAAAGTAAAGTGGAGATGAGCTTTTTTATAAACATGGCAACCTTAATTTTTATTCAAAGAATAATGAAGATTATATCAATAAGTTTTAATTAAAAGTTATTTTAATTTTTTAATGAAATAGTTTTATTTGTTATTTTATTTTAATAGTTGATTGTTGTAATCATATATTTCTCTTTATTTTATTGGGTTTGATTATTTCTTGTTTTAATTTTTCTAAATTTTATTTGAGATTTATTTTAGGTGTTAATTCCTACTATTTTGTTTGGATTTAAAATCTATTGTTATTTTAATTTTATTATGAATAATGATTTTATAATTAAATTTATAATCATAACTTTAATTATTATATAAAAATTTTAAAGGACTTAATATAATGTTAAATATATCTTATGAAAATCGTTTTACTGAAATATGGAAATACATGCAACGAGGGGTGGTTTATCCAGCCCCCCATGCAATTTTTAGTACGGTTTGGCTTAATACAGAAATTACACGTGAAAAAATTCGTCAATTAATGATCGCTGTGCGTCAAGAGATTAATAAAAATCCTGCACTTTCTAGTAAAAATACGACGTTGGCTATCGGTGTATCTTTTGATAATTGGGATCTGATTTGTAAAAAAGATGGTTTATCACGACCAAAAGGAATGCAATTACATTATCCAGAAGAAAAAAATCCAAATGTCTCAGAAGTTTTCTCTGAGTCTAATGGGAGTTTTAAAAACTCAGATGGTGACATTTGGTTGCATGTGAAAAGTGATGATGCTGATGCTTGTACAGTATTACAGAAATATATTGAGGATTTTTTAGTTTCAGATATCAAGGAAATATTTAGTCAAGTTACTGCTTCACAATCTAAAACTGGTCGTAATGGTAAGGTTTTAGGGTGTCGTTTTTCTGAAAATTTAAATAACCCATCTGATCCTATTTCACTGGCAAAACATACTTTGATTGGTGCAGAAGATATTGAGCACTTTGGTGGATCATATGTTTTATCCCAACGGTTTCTGATTAACTGGGACCAGATAAATATGATGTCAGAAGATCAGATTGAAGATTTGATTGGACGTAAAACTGACGACACGATTATTCCAGACCGTGATAGCCGTTCACATATTAAAGCTTCTCGTGTGCAAGATGAAAATGGAAATACTACACCTGTTCTGCGTCTGGGCTTACCGTTCGGCCGTGCTGAATCAAACTCAAGTTTTAGAGTGCCAAAATCGGTGACTAAAGCAGATGAAGCAGGGATTTATTTTGCTGGTTTTGCAAAAACTGCTGCCATTTTAGAAGAAGTGATGGCAAGTCAGATTGGAGCAATAGAAGGTTTCATGAATGATCGTCTATTCAATAATCTTCACTCAGACTTAGGCGGTATATTCTATGTTCCGAGTTTAAAAGATTTAGAATTAGATGATGCTCCAGAATATTTAAATGATTTTAGTCGACTAGATAACGATAACTGGAATTTTTTCCCAGGGATGGATTGGACTCGATTTGATCGCCATTATACGAACAGTTCTGATAATGGTTTGATGTATTACAACCACAGTAATTATCTTTTTAATATGGCGACAGGTCTAAATCCTCATAGTGAATTTTTTAAACCACCATCAAACCGTATTTTAAGTCTACTTGAGAATACATTTTCTTTATGGCAAGACAACTGGTACTTCAACCGTAAACAAGAAGAGATTGAGAACGGGATAGATTATTACATCAACCAGTTCGATATCCATGATAAGCCTGAAAATATTATGGGTTTATCAATTATGTTACGTAAAGGTTGGGCTATTCGATTAAGTCTACAATTATTCTCATCAGAAAATTATGGTTTCCGTGGACGGAAAATATTATTAAAAGAAACGGGTGAAATGGTTCCATATTCGAGCAGACTTGAATGTCAAGGTAAGGTCATTTATGGATCGGACACTTATCGCATCATGCCTGATGAAATTATTGTAGGAGCCATGCCAAACTTGACCTTGGGTGAAGGTCGCTATGTCATGAAATATTTATCTGAAGAAGAGCGCCTTCAAGGTTTCCTGCGTAACTTAAGTGAAGCATCGGGTGTGGGGCATGTTATTCCGAATTATAAAAAAGCATTAGATTTAGGTTTGGCTGGTCTACAACAAGAAATTGCTAAACATGCAAATAATGCACAGACTCAAGAAAAGAAAGATTTCTATGAAGCCTCTGTATTGGCATTGATTGGTATTTCTGAATATTTCTTAAACTACTCAAAACTTGCATTTAAAATTGCAGCCCAGATGCAAGAAGAGCAGCAATTCGAAAAAGAGAACTTAACTGCTATTGGTCGACGAATGGAAAAGTTGTCGAAAGATAAACCGGACACATTTATTGAAGCAGTTCAATTTATTTTCACACTGCATAGTTGTTTGCATTTAAATGGTGAGCCAACAGCATTTGGACGTATGGATCAGCTGTTGCAACCTTTCCTTGAAAAAGATGCGATTCCGCCTGAAGAAGCCCAAGAAATTATCGATGCCTTCTATATTAAGCTAGACGAAAAAGTACAACAAAACCGTATGTTTATGGAAGACCATCAGCCTTTTGGTAATCTTGCGATGGGTGGCAGTTCAGGCCCTTATCCTCAAGGTGCATCTTTAGGACAATGGATTCAACAGATTACAGTTGGTGGTACAGTCGCGGATGGTGAAGAAGACTTTTCTAAAACCAAACCTGCCTACAATGATGTCACACGATTATTCATTCGTGCATCAGGCCGTTTACCGTTAAATGCACCGTGTTTGTCTCTACGCACTCGCAAAGATATTCCTGAAGAGATTTTAGAAGAAGCTGCACATGCGATTTTATCTGGTGGCGCTCACCCGATTTTATTAAATGATGAAAAGCTTATTCCTAGTCTTCATCAGAGTGGAAATGGTGTAGGGGGAGATACACTCACTAATTTGCCAACTTGGAACTCTAAAGTCGATATTCGTTCAGCACAAAATTACGCTTGTGATGGTTGTTATGAACCACAATTTCCAGGTGAAAACTGGTTTTCTTTAGGTGGGTTCTCGACATTACAGCCGTTGGAATGTGCATTAAATCAAGGTAGAACAATTTCAAGTGCTGGGCAAAGCTATCTGTTTGGACAAACTGTTTCATTAAATAGCAGACCTGCCGATCAGATTGATAGTTTTGAAGAACTGTTAGAGCTCTATGAGCAACATTTTGAATTACTCAATCGCAAAGCTTTCAATGGTCAAATTCTAGGTTATGGCGCCAATACAGATATTTGCCCATCTCCAATTTTAAATGTATTGATGGATGACTGTTTGGCTAAAGGACAGGATTTTTATAGTGGTGGGGCTAAATATAATATTTATGGACCGTGCTATATCTCGCTGAGTAATACCATCAATTCACTTTATGCTATTAAGGCAATGGTATTTGATCCATTAACCGCAGTTACTACATTGCCTGAGTTGTTAGAATGCTTGTGTTGTGACTGGGGATATAAAATGACCGAGCCATTTATTAGTAATTTAGCTGGTCACGCTCGTATTGCTGCACAAGCTGATCGTTATAAGCGCTTACGTGAGATTGCTTTGGCACAACCACGTTATGGGCGAGGGAATTCTGAAGTAGATAAACTAGGCGATCAAATTGTTCAAATGATTGCTGAAATATCCGTTAAAACATTTACCAATCCATGGCCCCAATTTGCACAAAGCCTTAAAAGTTTGGCTGAGCGTTATGGTTCAGAGGAGCATCCTTTTGGTATTCAAATTCAACCTGGCGTAGGAACTTTTGAAAATCATGTAGAGATGGGGGCGTGGAATGGTGCAAGTGCTGATGGTCGCCGTCTTGGTACAACTGTCGCATCTGATTTAAGTCCATCACCAAGTCCAGCAGATTTAGCAATTGATCATCAAACAGTTGAATTCAGCCGTGCTTTACAAGGTTTTTCTGGTGTCGGAACAGATTTAATGGCTGATGGCGCACCTACAGATTTTAATATTGGTGAAGACTTTGGTGTTAAAGAACTTGTAGCTATTTTAAAGCAATTTAGCCAAGGCGGATCATCCAATATTTTAACAATAACGGTCGCTGACCCAGAAACATTTGCTCAAGCTGTAACATCACCTGAGCAATATAATCTGTTGCGAGTACGTACTGGCGGTTGGTCAAACTTCTTTACATCTGTATTCCCTATCATTCAGGATCAACATCAGCGTCGTCCAATCTCTACGCCAGATCTTCCAGTAGAAAAAACAGAGCAAGCTAAATGCCCGTTCCACCAATGGCATAGTTGATTAGTTGTTTTATAAGGCAGTCTTTCAAGTGAAGGGCTGTCTTCAATTATTTTTAAATTTAACAGTTATAACTATTCAAAATTTCACAGCTTTAAAATTGCCATTTGTTGCCAAAATTCAGATAAAAACTTGGCCTTTTTGTTTTCTCTTAAAAATTATACAAAATATACTTGAAATAGATCATTCATAAACCCATATTATAATGGAGTTTTACTCATTGTTATTTTAATAACATTATGAAAAATATATAAAATTTTATTTGAAATCCGAGAAAAAGTTCCCATCTATTAGACAAGTACAAATTTGTTGTGAGGAATAACAAGAATGCGTTTTGAAAAATTTACAAACCGCTTGCAGCAAGCTCTTTCAGATGCTCAATCTTTAGCGATGGGTAAGGACCATACCGCGATCGCGGGTATTCATATTTTGTCTACTCTATTAGAAGAGCCATCAAATATTAGTTTGTTGCAACAAGCGGGTGCACGGTTACCTGAACTTAAACAAAAGCTTGAGCAAGCTGTAAAAGATGCTCCGACCATTGCGAATCCGACTGGGGATGTCAATTTAAACCCTGAAGCCGTTAAAGCGCTTAATCTGGCAGATCGATATGCGCAAAAAGCGGGTGATGAATTTTTGTCAACTGACTGGGTGCTATTAGGCTTAGCAGAAACAGGCGAAACTAAAAATATTTTAAGTGCTGTAGGTGTAACTCCCGACAGCCTACGCAAAGTAATTGAACATATTCGAGGTAGTGACAAAGTCATGAGTAATAATCACGAAGATCAACGTGACTCACTTAATAAATATACGATTGATTTAAATGAGCGTGCTTTAGCAGGGAAACTTGATCCTGTAATTGGACGTGATGACGAAATCCGCCGTACCATTCAAGTCTTATCACGTCGTACAAAAAACAACCCTGTACTCATCGGTGAGCCGGGTGTGGGTAAAACTGCTATTGTTGAAGGTTTAGCACAGCGTATTGTGAAGGGTGAAGTACCTGAGGGCTTAAAAAATAAACGTGTTTTATCCCTCGACTTAGGTTCATTACTTGCTGGTGCTAAGTATCGTGGTGAGTTTGAAGAACGCTTAAAAGCAGTTTTAAAAGATGTGGCAAAACACGAAGGCGAAATCATCCTGTTTATTGATGAGCTGCATACGCTTGTAGGCGCTGGTAAAGGCGACGGCGCAATGGATGCAGGTAATATGTTGAAACCTGCATTGGCTCGTGGTGAATTACGCTGTGTGGGTGCGACTACTTTAGACGAATACCGTCAATACATTGAAAAAGATGCAGCTTTAGAGCGTCGTTTCCAAAAAGTACTGGTTGATGAACCAAGTGTAGAAGATACCATTGCGATTTTACGTGGTTTAAAAGAGAAATATGCTACTCATCATGGTGTACAAATTTTAGACTCAGCGATTATTGCTGCGGCGAAAATGTCTCATCGTTATATTACAGACCGTCAATTACCAGACAAGGCAATTGACTTGATTGATGAAGCAGCTTCTCGTATCAAAATGGAGATTGACTCTAAACCCGAAGTACTTGATAAGCTTGATCGCCGTTTAATCCAGTTGAAAATGCAATTGGAAGCTGTGAAAAAAGATGAAGATGTCGGTAGTAAAGCCGAAGTCACTCATCTTGAAAAACAGATTGCTGAAGTTCAGAAAGAATACAACGATCTGGAAGAGATTTGGAAATCTGAGAAGACTCTTGTAGAAGGCACTAAACAAGCTCAAGTTGAACTTGATAAAGCACGTATTGCTTTTGAGAAAGCTCAGCGTGAGGGTGATTTAGCTGAGGCAGCACGCTTACAGTACGGTGTAATTCCAGAGCTACAAAAACAACTTGAGCAAGATGAAGTTGCAGAAGAGAACGAAGAGCCAAAACTTATTCGTACTAAAGTGACTGAAAATGAAATTGCTGAGGTCGTTAGTGCTGCAACAGGAATTCCGGTCACTAAGATGCTGCAAGGCGAGCGTGAAAAACTACTCAATATGGAAGGTTTTTTACATGACCGCGTTGTAGGGCAGGATGAAGCTGTTGTTGCTGTTTCCAATGCTGTTCGTCGTTCGCGTGCGGGCTTGTCTGATCCGAATCGTCCAAGTGGTTCATTCTTGTTCTTAGGGCCAACAGGTGTTGGTAAAACTGAGTTGACCAAAGCGCTGGCTAACTTCTTGTTTGACAGTGATGATGCCATGATTCGTATCGATATGAGTGAATTCATGGAGAAACATTCGGTTAGCCGTTTGGTTGGTGCTCCTCCAGGATATGTGGGTTATGAAGAAGGCGGTGTTTTAACCGAAGCTGTTCGCCGTAAACCATATAGTGTGGTGTTGTTTGATGAGGTTGAAAAAGCGCATCCAGATGTATTCAATATCTTGCTACAAGTGTTGGATGACGGTCGCTTAACCGACTCACAAGGTCGAGTAGTGGACTTTAAAAACACTGTGATTGTGATGACCTCGAACTTAGGTTCACAAGATGTACGTGAGCTAGGTGAGGGTGCAACAGACGATGAAGTGCGTACCATTGTAATGAATGCAGTAAGTCAGCATTTCCGTCCGGAATTTATTAACCGGATTGATGAGCTTGTGATTTTCCATTCGCTCAAAAAAGCACAGATTCGAGGCATTGCCGATATTCAGTTGGATCGCTTACGTTCGCGTCTTGTTGATCGTGATATGAGTTTAACTGTAGATGACACTGCTTTTGATTTATTGATTGATGCTGGTTTCGACCCTGTTTATGGCGCGCGTCCATTAAAACGTGCGATTCAACAACAGATTGAAAACACATTAGCTCAAAAAATCTTGTCGGGTGATTTTGTCGCAGGTGATACCATTTTAGTTAAAGGCGAAAATGGTCACTTAGTCTTCGATAAAATGAAACTCAGCTAAGTTTTTCTGCTAAAACCGAAAAGAGAATATGGAAACATATTCTCTTTTTTTTATGGTGAGGCTATTTGTGTTTTTGATGTGAGTAAAGCAATTAAGATGTCTGAAACTTTCTGAGTTAATGTTTTTAATTTTTGTTCGGGATGACCAGATAAAAAATAATGGTAATGATAAATACGTTCTTGATAAGAAATGCAGATAAAAAAGGTACCTACAGGTTTTTCTGAGGTTTCACTTCCTCCAGATTTTAATAGCCCAGTACAACTTACAATAATATCGGCTTCTTGAAATAAAGTTTGTCCAAGCTTGCACATTTCCTCTGTGACTTGTGGTGACTCTGCCGTGTAAGTCTCTATTAACTTTGAGTCAACTTTTAAAATACTAACTTTAATGCTGGGGTCATAACTCACTAAACCACCGAGTAGAATGTCTGCACCACTATTTTTATGAATGGAAAATTGACTGGTTAAATAACCGGAACTCGCACTTTCAATAAAGGCAATTTTGAGTTGAAGATTTTCTAATAGTTGGCAGCAGTGCTGAAGCATTATTTTACCTCGAATGGCGTTTATTTATAAATAAAATCAATTTACAGATAAATTATAAAATTACAGTAAGTGATTTAAGGGGGCCGTTCAAGTCTGAGATAAAAATCTATAAAACTAGTTGAATATTCACAAAATGCCTGTGAAAAAATTCAGGTTTTAAAATGATCAATGTTAATTGTCGGGAAGTTTGTTTATAACATTGCGACATGCTTAAAAAGTTGTTAGTTTTGTTCGATATAACAAACAATAACAATTTTAGGATGATGGAAATGAACAATAAACAAGGATATATGCTGGGAATTTTGAGCGGTGTATCTGTATTATTATCAAACACATGGGCAGCACAACCAATGTCGGAAAGTGCGCTTGCAACTCAAACAGGAGCGATAACTGCGTCTTTACCCGTCATTATTGCGAAAGCTCAGGACGATGCCAAAAAGCCTGCGATAGAACAACAACAAGTGCGTCAGGTGTTAGGAGATAACTATTTACAGCAAGTTCGGTGGGATGCACTTAGAACTGGTGTGCTTTCTCCTTATCAAGAACAAAAACAAAATCATGTTATTGATAGTAAAGAAAAGAAGAAGCTAGAAATGATTGCTTTGCCAGAAAGAGCAGATCGATTTACGCGTTATGATTTTGAATCAAAAAATGTTCATGGCGAGGTTATTATTACCGTGAAGTAATAATAACCTCTAGTATTATTACTTCACGGTAATAATAACCTCTAGTATTATTAATACTGATCTAGAGCAGGGTGCTGAATTTTCCACGCACGGTGGATTTTTTGATTACGTTTAAAATCAAGGCCAATTGTTTCAGAAGTGATTTCTTCAATCTGAAAAATAGCTTCAATTTCTTCGTCCATTTCAAAACCGCGATAGTTATTCGAAAAGTAAAGTGTACCTTCACTGTGCAAACGGTTCATTGCGCGTTTAATAAGTGAAACATGGTCACGTTGTACATCGAATGTACCATAGAACTTTTTAGAGTTTGAGAATGTCGGTGGGTCAATAAAAATAAGGTCGTATTGTTCATGACCTTCTTTTAACCACTCAAAACAGTCGCTGGCAAAGAACATGTGTTGTTCATCTGGATGATCTACAGTTAAACCATTTAGAACAAAGTTTTCTTTTGACCAGTTTAAGTAAGTGTTAGATAAATCCACACTTGTTGTACTAGCAGCACCGCCCAGCGCAGCATGTAAGCTTGCAGTAGACGTGTAACTATATAAGTTCAAGAAGTGTTTACCACGTGCTTCTTGAGCAATACGTAAACGCATTTGACGGTGGTCAAGGAATAAACCTGTGTCTAGGTAATCAGTCAGGTTAACTAAAATTTTAGCTTTACCTTCTTGAACGATAAAACGTTTTGAAGCTGTACTTTGTTTCGTATATTGAGTTGTACCAGTTTGGCGTGCACGTGTCTTAATAAAGATAGCATCACGGTTTAAACCAGTAACAGCACGAATCGCAGCAAGCGCTAAATTAAAACGTTTTTTAGCTTTTTCTGGATCGATTGTTTTTGGTGGTGCATATTCCTGAACGTGTAAACGGTCACCATATAAGTCAACAGCGACATTAAAGTCAGGTAAGTCTGCATCATACAAGCGTAAGCAATAAACATTTTCTTTAGTTGCCCATTTTTTCAAGGCAATCATATTTTTTTGCAAACGATTAGCGAAGTCTTTTGCTTCTTCCATTTCAATAGGTTGAGCTTGCCAATTTACTAAAAATGGTTGATTCACTTTTTCAGGTTTGATTACACCGAAACGAATATAAATTGGTAATTTACCATTCATTAAACGTAAAGTTTCAGGTGCTTCAAATGCTAAAACATCAGATTGTTCAATTTGAGCTGCAATAATTGCTGCATATTGATTTGGGAAATGTTTTTGTAAAAGCGCTGATAAACCTAGGTATAGAGAACGGTTTGAAGCTTTTTCACCTAAACGTTCACCATAAGGTGGGTTAGTGACAATAAATGCAGTTTTGCCTTCAGCAGCAAAATCTGGCCAGTCAGCTAAAGTACGCTCTTCGATTTGAATCTGACCTAATACATTTTCAAAGCCTGCCGCAATAATATTTTCACGGGTTGCTTTAATCGCTTCCCAGTCTGCATCGTAGGCATAAAATTTAGGTAGAGGTAATTCAAGCGCTTTTTCGTGACGTTCTGCTGCTTCTGCTTTAAGTGAAAGCCAAAGGTCGCGGTCATGACCATGCCAGCCATTAAATCCAAAACGGCGAACAAGTCCTGGTGCGCGGTCAGTTAAAATCATTAATGCTTCAATGATAAATGTGCCTGAACCGCACATTGGGTCAAGCACAATCTCTGGATTACGCTGTTTGAGCTGAGCTTTTTGTAAAATTGCCGCAGCAAGGTTTTCTTTAATTGGTGCATCCGTCATGTAACGGCGGTAACCACGTTTATGGAGCGAATCACCTGATAAATCTAGACAATAAGTATGTTCAGTTTTACCTGCCAAAGCATAGATCGTAATTTCTGGTTGTTTGGTGTCAATGCTTGGACGGCGGCCTACAGCTTCCATAAAGGAATCAACAACGCCATCTTTTACGCGCAGTGTAGCAAATTGCGAATTGACCATGATTTCACGTTCAGCATGTAAGCGGATTGCGAAAGTACTTTGTGGTGCAAAAACAAGTGACCAGTCAAAGCTCATTGCACCTTCGTAGAGTTCTTCTGCGACATCACGTGCATCATGCGTAAAATCAAGTTCATAAGTATGAATAGGAAGTAAAACACGAGAAGCGAGACGCGACCACATACAAATGCGGTAAGCTTCTTCAAGCGTCCCTTCAATGATTAAACGTCCTGCTTTACGTTCTGTCACTTTGGTGCCAAGTTGTTCTATTTCTTCTTGTAAGAGGGGTTCTAAACCATCAGCACAAGTAATCCAATAGTGGTTTAAACGTAAAGAGGTATTCATAAACTCGATTGACCAAAACATATAAATATTAACGATGCAAAGTTTAACGTATTTTGATGTCTAAAGGTTTTTAAATTATTGCAACCTATCATTTAGCAACCAAAAAACTGATTTTTAAAGAGTAATACCTTGAAATTGGTATGTATTTTGCTAGATCAGGATTATTGATGGTTATTTATTTAATAGACAAAGTCAGTTTTTAACCATTTTTATAATTTTAATGGATGGGGATGCTATAAATGAAAGACATGTTGGGGAATGGTTTTATTGCTAATGCAGATGCTTTCTCAGTGGCCACACAAATATATGTGCGTATGCGTAGGGTGACAGGGCGGGTAATAGATGCAATGTACGTTATTCAAAATAAAGATTATGCCAAATATGTAATTACGGTGGCGTTAGAAACAGACGATGACGAATTAAAGCGATGTGTTGAGAGATTAAGATCGTTAGTTGACACTCTGCCAGAGCCTTCTCAAAAAGAAACGCTTGCTGTTGTGAAGGTCGATGAAGAGCCAGAAATAACAGCCGAAGACATTTATCGGGCACAAGTTCCACACCATTATATTGGTGCATTAAGGTAATCTCGAATAAGACCCTAAATTTTTGGTCAATTTAGGGTCTTATTCTGTAAAGTTCTTCTGCGAAAAGAGCGGAATTCAGCTACACTATGCACGTTTTCGCGATTCGACCCATAGGAATCCATTATGCATATTGCAGCGTTGCATCAGCCGAGCCAGGTTCAGCTCAATCAAGACGGAAATTTAAAACATTTTTTAACGATTGAGGGACTTTCAAAAGAAAACCTCACGAAGATTTTAGATACCGCACAAAGCTTTTTAGATGATAATAATAATTTAATTAACCGTCCGCTCTTAGAGGGATTGACGGTTATGAATCTTTTCTTTGAAAACTCCACCCGTACCCGTACTACTTTTGAAGCAGCAGCAAAACGCTTGTCTGCCAATGTATTGAATATTGATATTGCACGTTCAAGTACATCAAAAGGTGAAACGCTGCGAGATACGCTCTGGAACCTTGAGGCAATGGCTGCTGATATTTTTGTTGTTCGCCATTCATCTTCAGGTGCTGCACATTTCATTGCTAAAGATGTATGTCCAAAGGTCGCGATTATTAATGCTGGTGATGGACGTCATGCTCATCCAACGCAAGCGATGCTTGATATGCTTACCATTCGCCGTGAAACAAAGAAACCGTTTGAAGAGTTGAGCGTTGCCATTATTGGAGACATCAAACACTCTCGCGTAGCACGTTCGGATGTAGCTGCATTACAAACACTCAGATGTAAAGATATTCGCGTGATTGCACCGAATACGTTATTGCCAGTGGGCTTTTCAGAATATGGCGAGCATGTTCGCTTGTTCAATAATATGGACGAAGGCGTGACAGATTGTGATGTAATTATTGCTCTGCGTATTCAAAATGAGCGGATTGACTCTCCAGCATTATCTTCACAGTCTGAATTTTACCGAATGTATGGCTTAAACAAAGAGCGTCTTGGTTTAGCTAAACCAGACTGTATCGTGATGCATCCGGGACCAATGAATCGTGGCGTAGAAATTGACTCAAGTGTTGCAGATGGAGATCAGTCGGTTATTTTGAAACAAGTAACCAACGGTATTGCCGTTCGTATGGCTGTGTTGGCACTGTCAATGCAAGGCCAACTCCAAGAGCAAGGTTTAATTGAAGCGATTACGTTGTAAGGAATGGATCACATGAGTATTGTAAAAATTGAAAATGTACGTGTGTTAGACCCAATCCAAAAAACAGATAACGTACAAACTGTATATATTCAAAATGGCAAGTTGGTTGCTCAAGCCGAGCAAGTTGAACAAACCATTGATGGTCAAGGCAAATGGTTAATGCCAACCATGGTTGATTTGTGTGCGCGTTTACGTGAACCTGGTCAACAGCAACACGGTACGTTGAAATCTGAAGGGAAGGCAGCACGTGCTAATGGTATTTTGCATGTGATTACTCCGCCAGATTCAAAGCCAATTGTGCAAGACAATGGTGCGCTTATTCATGGCCTGATTGAAAAGGCATGGCTTGATGGTGGCATTCATATGCATATTATCGGTGCTCAAACCCAAGGTCTAAATGGTAAACAACCTGCAAATATGGCCGGTCTTAAAAAGGGTGGTTGTACTGCTGTTTCAAATGCCAACGCTGCTTTTGAAAATGATGATGTGGTTATTCGTACTTTGGAATATGCAGCGGGTCTTGGTTTAACGGTTGTGTTCTATGCCGAAGAACCACAAATTGCTAAAGATGGATGTACACACGAAGGCTTTATTGCTTCTCGTCAAGGTCTGCCAATGATTCCGGCGCTTGCTGAAACTGTAGCGATTGCAAAATATTTGCTTATGATTGAAGCAACTGGCGTAAAAGCTCACTTTGGTTTGTTATCTTGTGGTGCATCGGTTGAATTAATTCGTGCGGCAAAAGCAAAAGGCTTGCCTGTGACTGCTGACGTTGCAATGCATCAGTTACATTTAACTGAACACTTAATCGACGGTTTCAATTCACTTGCACACGTTCGCCCGCCATTGCGTTCTGAGCAAGATAAAGAAATTTTACGTCAAGGCTTAAAAGAAGGCGTAATTGATGCAATTTGTACGCACCATGAGCCTTTAAGCAGTTCGGCAAAAATGGCGCCATTTGCTGAAACTCAGCCGGGCATTACAGCTTTTGATACCTATGTATCGTTAGGGATTCAACTCATTAATGAAGGTTTATTTGAACCTCTAGAATGGGTTGCTAAAGTAACCAGCGTGCCAGCGCAGGTTGCGAATATGACCGCGCGTTGGGAAGATGAAGCTGGATGGGTATTGGTAGATCCTGCTTTAAGCTGGACAGTAAGCAAAGACACAATTTTATCGCAAGGGAAAAATACCCCATTGTTGGGCCAAACCTTGACAGGTAAAGTACTGCAAACTTTTGCTAACTGATAAAGTACTTAGTTAAAGTAAATTTAAAATATAAACAGGTAGATCAATAAGATCTACCTGTTTTGTAAATACTAGATGGAAAATTGTATATAAATTATATAAAAAACAATAAAAGATTCTAGGCAGATTAGAATAAAAAACTATCAGCAAAGAAGAACTATTTGAATAATCAAAAGTTGCTGGTTACGACGTATAAATTCGGGAGAATAACCAATGTCGATAAACCCTATAGAATTGCTTAAAGAAAAAGTATCTTCAATATTATTAGATGAACAGGATGGATACCTCGGCGAAAAATCGAATGCTTTATCTAAGTTTTATCCAATTTTACTTTCATTATTAGCTGCTAAACCTGATCTTATCGGACAATTGAAAAATAGTTTGGCTCCTTCATTATCAGACCTTTTTTCTCATAATGACCAAATCAAGAATACTGTGCTTACCCATTTAAGCGGTACGGCACCAAATAATGAAATTGAAAGCACACTCAACAGTGCAATTAAACCCAGCCTGAATGCAATTTCAGATGTTGCTGGAAATGATCAACAAAGTATTGTGAATTACTTGCGCCAGCATGCAGATACTATTCGTTCATATTTACCAGCGTGGGCAGTGGGTCTATTAGCACCGCTAGGACTTGGTGCAGGCTTATCTTCTGTCACACCATCAACTGCACCTCCGCTTGCAGCAGCAACTGAAAATACGGGTAAGTCTCGTGGGTTCTTACCGATTATTGCCCTCATTATTCTGGGGCTGATCATTGCTTGGTTATGGCGTTCTTGTCAGCATAAAGAAGCTGTACCAGCACCAGAACCGACGGCTGCAAGTGGTGTTGAAGCTGCTGCTGCACCCGCTAGCTTAACTTTAAGTACAGATGACAAAGGTGCAGTGAGCCAGTGTCAGGCTGGAATTGGTGATCAAGGCTTCTTGGCAACGTTACAAACCAATGTTAAAAAGGTTTTTTCGACAACTCAAGATTGTAAGGTGGATACAAGCCAAACTTATGCAGCTTCATTTACAGATAAAGATGCGCTTGCAGGTGTGTTAGGGGCATTAAAAGGTGTGCCAAATGCATCTTTAGAATGGGTGGGTGATAAAATCACTTTGAAAGCGGGTGATGCGGCAGCATTAGACGCTTTAACTGCAAAAGTAAAAGCATTGGTACCACATACTGAGGTTGTCGGTACAGCACCAGCAACAGCTGAGCAATCTGTAAGCAATAGCTTAACTGCTTCGCAAACTGCTCTAGGCTCAATTGACCCGAACAATGTCGATGTAAATGCTTTGGTGAAAGCACTTAACTTGCAAATTATTAATTTTGCGAGTGGTTCAAGTAACATTCCTGCCGATAACAAAGCCATTCTTGACCAAGCTGCAACACTTTTAAATAAAGTGACTAGCGTCAAATTAAATGTGGGTGGTCATACCGACTCAACAGGTAACGCTGCTGCAAATAAAGCTTTGTCTCAACGCCGTGCTCAAGCAGTGGTAGATTATTTAAAATCTAAAGGTGTAGATGCTTCTAAATTAGTTGCAGAAGGCCATGGTTCTGATCAGCCAGTTGCAGAAAACACGACAGAAGAAGGTCGTTTTAAAAACCGTCGTATTGAGTTTTCAGTAGCCCAATAATCAACTAATTTATGAAAAATTAGTTATTTTAATTTGAAAAAAGCTTCTCATTTTGAGAAGCTTTTTTGTTGAGATAAATAATGTTGGATTGATATGAAAATCAGTTTGGTGGGAAGTGGGCGAGTTGCCTTTCATTTGGCAAAGGCTTTATTGGGCGAAGGTCATAACATCGTACAAGTCTATGCGCGTGATTTTGATAAAACCCAAAAATTTGCAGAGAAAATTCAAGCAAAAGCCTGCCAGTCTCTTCAACAATTCCAGTCGACCGATCTTATCATTTTAGCGGTTTCAGATAGTGCAATTGCAGAGCTTGTAAAACAAGTTCATGAATTCTTTCCTGACACACTTATTGTCCACACTTCGGGTAGTACTGATATTGAAGTCATCAGTCATGTACATGAAAAAGCAGGGGTGTTTTATCCATTACAAACATTTAGCTTAGAAAGAGATATTGATTGGTCTGCAACGCCTTTGTTTGTTGAAGCAGTAACAAATGTCGATCAGAAACTACTTTCAGATTTAGCAAATAGCCTAAGCAATCGAGTATATCAATACACCTCAAAACAACGTTTAACTTTACACTTAGCGGCTGTGTTCGCTTGTAATTTTAGTAACTACTGTTTCGATATGGCAAAGCAGATTGTGGATATAGAGCAGGTGGACTTTAGCTTACTCTATCCTTTAATTTTGGAAACAGCTAAAAAAGCGACTGAAAATGATCCAAAGCAAATGCAAACTGGGCCTGCGGTAAGGGGAGATCAGAATATCTTGGCAATGCATCAAGACTTATTGGCTCAAGCAAATCAAGATGATTTAAAACAGGTGTATCAACTTTTAAGTGATGGCATCCTAAAACGCCATCACTCGGCTTAAAGCTTATTTAAAAATTAAGGTTCGCCGTTATTGCCCCATTTTAAGAAACCAGCACGTTGATTTAAACGTTCAAAATATTGGTCGACATGTTTAAGTGTTGGATGGTCAAAAGGAGTAGCTTTCCAGCGCTGTACAGATAGACCAATTGGAATATCCGCTAGAGTGAACTCAGTGCCTGCAACATAGGCCTGAGTTTTTGCGAGTTGTTGATCAAGAATCTGCATATGATGATTCCAGTCATCAATACCTTGTTGTAATAATTTTGGATCTTGATGATCTGGAGAATGTCTCAAGAGAGACATAATCGTATAAGTCCAGCTGTTATTCAGCTCAATCGCTTGCCAATCAATCCACTGGTCAACAAAAAATCTTTCTTTCGCTTGAGTAGGGTAAAGTTGCTGCTCTTTATCATAAGCATTTGCTAAATAACGGATAATACTGTTGGACTGCCAAAGGGTTAAATCACCATCTACAACAACAGGAATTTGACCATTTGGGTTTAATTGTAAATATTCCGGTGATTGAGCAGAGCGAAAGCCTCGTCCCCAGTCTTCTCTTTCATATTCAAGATTTAATTCTTCACACAGCCATAAGACTTTGCGAACATTAATGGAGTTATCGCGCCCTAAAATTTTTAACATATTGTTTTCTGACTTTTCGTGAGTTTAAGTAAATTGAATGTAATACAAATTCTTTAGTTATTTAAGATTTAATAATAAAAAAGATACCAGAACAAATACTAGCTATAAGAGCATAATTTTTTTGATATTTATTATTCTTTTGTGGTGAAAATATACAGACAGTTTTGTATAGTGAGTGTTAAAATAATGTATTGAAAATGAAAATATAAATTCTGAATGTATCTTGATTTTACAATTGATGATCAAAACAAGATCATAGGGGAAGACGTAATCCAAGTCGGCGAGTCGTTTTCTCCAACTTAAATTACACTGTTTTGTATGAGAATTTAAAATAGTATTAGATAGAGAAAAATATTTTATATGTTTAATTTATTATTAATGGGGCTTTCAATTTTTTTTGGATTTTTTTTAATCTTATGGTTAATTTTTAAATTTATTATTCTTGTTGTTAAGAATATCTATGCAAAGTATATTTTTTTAGGATTATCCTTAATTTTACTTTTAATTGGGGGTGGTTGTCTTATTCTAGAAAATTATGAACAAAGAAAAATAGAGAAAAATTTTTGTTTGCAGGCTAAAAATTTTAATACAGATCAATTATATGAAAGAGCGATGGCAAGTTATTTTCAGAGTTATAAAGATGATATTATTTTTAAAAAATCGAAAGATAAAGTAGATGATAATGAAAAAAGTGATAATGCTACTTATAATCTATTTGTTTTAAAAGAAAATATTCGTAATTTTGATGATCTAAAAAATGCTTTTAAAAATCAAATTGAAAATCCATATAATACACTTAATTCAAAAATTTCTGTAGAAAAAATAGGAAATAAAATACTTGATGAGGATTTGGTGTTAGATGGTATTTCTCATGGTAGTGTTGTAGTTTTAACAGGATTTTCAAAAATACGAGACAATATTGATGTAAATAATAAAAATCTTTATCAGCAACTTAATAATAAAAATAGCTTTTTATTAACACTTTCGTCAGGTGGTGATGCCAATCTGCACAACTTTTATCCATATAACTGCTGTAGTATTATTAATTATGATAATTTAATTAATAATAAGGAGGTTAAGCATCTTTCTAAGCAAAAAATAACTAACTATTATTTAATTGTTTCTTATTATAGATATAAAATTAATACATTTATTAAGGATATGAAATATATACCACTTAAAGAAGTTTATATTGAATCTCAGGCATATCCTATTGATGAATGTGGAAGGATTTATTTTAATGTTTACCTTTCTGTAGAAAGATTAAGTGTTAATTGAAGTTGGATTAGGCTAAATAATAATATGTGATATGGTTTATATTAAAAATTATGAATTATTATCTTTATATTGGTTTTAAAGTTTTGATTAATTGTGAAAGATGAAGGTTGTTTGGGTTTGAATTATATGATTTTGTATAATGTGTTAATTAGCTTTTTGGATCATTTAAAATTCAAACTATCTACTTGAGTTTGAATGGGGATTAAAATGAAGAAATATAAAATATTTTTTGCTACATTGGTGTTTTTCTTGATATTTGATTTTATTAATAATAAATATCACGAATATGTAATTAATAAAAATGAAGAAAAAGTCTTTTGTACAAGTGAGAATAAATATCTTACGGATGAAGAAAAGTTAATAAATTTAAAAGCAGATTTTTTGGCTATACAAATGGAACATTGGATTAGAGCCGGTCGTGAAGGATTTAATGTGTATGATAATGCAATGTATATTTCTAATTTTAATAATAAGGGGGAAGTTATTAAAGTGATAAGTACTGCAAAATTAGATAAAACATTAGAAGATAATATGGGTATTGTGGCAGTGGCAACAATGCAGGAATATTATGATAATAAAGATTGTAAGAAAGATAAAAGAAGATGCAAAGATTTAAGCGAAAATAAGAATAATTTAAAAAGTTTATGGACAAAATATAATCGTGTGGATATTGATTATTTGAAAAGCTTGCCCATAAATTATTCTGTAATAACTTATGGGCGAACAATTTATCCACTTTCAAGTTTGAAGAAAATAAGTAACAGTAATTATAGTATAGAAGAATACTCTATTGATAAGCTTTGTTGTGATAATAAAGAAATCCTTAAATCGATTAAAACAATCGATTTAAAAATGATAGGGAATATGAAAAGAATGAAAGAAGGTGAAAAAAATATAGCACCAAAGAACCTAATTTAAATTTGGATCAAATTGATGGTCAAAATATTGATAATATTTATATTATGAAGTTATATGAAAATTTAGCACTTAATGAGCCAGAACAAATCCAAAGATATGGGATACGTATGAGTGTGGCTTCTTTAAGAAAAGATATATATCCATTTGTTAGGAGAATATTGATAACTGCATGTGGCACTATTTCAGAAGAAGAGCAAGTATTTAACTCTAGTGAAACTCAAAGTGGCGAAGATGTTTCATTAAGAAAAAGAAATAAACTATATTAATTAGATTTTTTCTATTTTATAATTTTAATACTATTTAGAAGTTTTGATAATTTTAGAGATTAACTAATGTCATATCTAAAGAAAAATTTATTGTTTATGTACTTTTTATTTTTAGGGGGATGTATGAATAAAGAAAAATCTAATATACCTCAAGAAGGGGATATTGTTATATGGAAACAAAATAATAATTTAATTGTTAAAGCAAAATTAGGGGAGCGTAGAATACATATTCCTGATCAATTTGATTCAGAATTTTATCGCCCAGAAAGAGAGCATTATTTAGGACAGTTTCCAATAAATTATATACCTGAAAAATTTGGTTCAATTACTCAAAAAGAGATAGATAGTTTACCAATGCCTGATTCAAATCGGCAATTACAATTTAATTTAGTTTTAAGAAAATCAAGTTTTCAGGCTACAGATGGGTATATACCGGATCATAAAGATCAAGTGCGAGTTAAGATTGAAGGTCTAACTATAGATATGCGAGAGCAGAAATTAGATACTAATAAAATAATGCTAAATAACTTTAATTCTAAATATGTAGATCTTAAATCAAAGTTTAAAAAAAATGGTTTGGATTGTTATAAAAGAAATATATCTGATAAAGCTTTTTTTTGTTATGGATATTCGAAAAATAAAGATGTTACTGGAGTTTTTTTAGATGTATTCGCATCAGAAAACACTAGTGACAATCATTTTATTCAAATTTATGGAAATAGTTATGAGCCTAATAAATATGGGGGAGTATGGGTTAAATGGGAAACAAATTTAAATAATTGGGAAGAGTGGCAAGAGATTGATAATGCAATTTGGCGCTTATTGGATGTCTGGAACGTGGCTCCTTTAGAAGTTAAGTCAAAAAATACTAGAAAATGAATATGTTAATAATTAACTTAAATTATTAATATATATGTAATTTAAAAATATATTGAGGTATATGATTTACGCTAATTTAAAAAGGCATTAAATATTGGTATTTAATGCCCTCATTTTTTCGCTATCTGGTAGTCAAATTTTACTTAATCTTTTTAAAGATAAAGTCATTAATTTTATGTCCTGACTCAATACCACGACGTTCAAACTTAGTCACTGGGCGCCAGTCTGGACGTGGGTAGCTATTGCCTTTACCTGCCAAGTTTTCAAGGTCTGGACGATTGTCTAATACATCTAGCATCCATTCAGCATACGGTTCCCAATCTGTTGCAGCATGGAACGTACCGCCAAGCTCAAGCTTTTGTTCAACCAATGGCATACGCTCATGAGCAACAAAACGGCGTTTGAAATGACGTTTCTTTTGCCAAGGATCTGGGAAGTAAAGTTGTACACAGTTAATGCTGTTGTCTGGCATTTCACGTAAAACCTGAATTGCATCTGCATCAAGTACACGTAAGTTTTTAACTTCTGCTATACCTGCTTCATATAGGCATTGAGCAATACCAGGTACATGGACTTCAATACCCACATAGTTGCGTTCAGGGTTTGCTTTTGCCATAAGTACTAACGAACGACCCATACCAAAACCGATTTCAACAGTTAAAGGACGCTCTGGGTGTTCGAAGTGTTGACGTAAGTCGCCAACAGGATATTCCAAAATTAAATCGCGATGTTGTTCTAATGCCGTGCGTTGAGACGTATTAAGTGGTGCTGAACGACGCATAAACGTCACAATTTCACGGTGTTCAGGCAAATTGTCTAAGTCTGCAATTTGCGTTTCTAACTGATCGATCGACATAACCTTGGCAATATTGAAATTCAAATGCGGTATTTTAAGTCTTCATGGGATCAAGTCAAATGTTTCGGTGTTTTTCTTCATGTAGATGTCATGATCAATATTTACTCTATGAGACTAATTAAAACTCATATGAACACTTTTACTCATGAAAACTTTTCAATTAAGAACACTTTCGGTCTTTTTAAGTGCATTAGGTGCATTTTCATATAGCTCAGTTGCTCAAGCGCAGCTCATGTTTAGCCAATATGTTGACGGCAGCAGCAATAAAAAAGGCTTGGAAATTTATAATCCAGATGGCGCTACGGTTAATTTAGCCGATTATGAGATTCAACAATTTAATAATGGTGGTACAGCAAAGACTGTGGCTTTTCGTTTACAAGGCACACTCGCGAGTAAGCAGAAGTTTTTAGTGGGGCGCTCAGAGTTGCAAACTGAGCTTGGAAGTAAAGTAAATCAGGTCGCTGCTTTATCTTTTAATGGAGATGATGCGGTTGTACTCGTTTATAAAGGTACGCCTGTAGACCGTTTTGGTCGTATTGGTGAACGCCCAGCAGCGGGATGGGGGACGGCAGTTTCAAGCTTGGGAAATAGTTTTAAGCGTATTGAAACAGAAAACCCAGCTTTAAGTGTTGATGCAACAGCAGCATTTGATTTGGATCATTCATGGTCGGCTTGGACAAACCGAAATGACTTTTCAAATCTATCAGGTTCCACAACTCAGCCACCTGTTGAAACAGTAAGTTGTTCAAGCTCAGATACAGCTATTGCTGACTTGGCTGCAGCAATTCAAGACCAGACTTATACTGTGCGTGGTGTGATTACAGCTGACTATCGTTATGCCAATGGTTTCTCTGGTTTTTATATCCAGACACCAGACACAAAAGCTCGTGCAAATGTCAGTAATGCTATTTTTGTTTATATTCCAAATAGCAGTGCGGTAAAAGGTGGACAAGTTGGCGATGAGGTTATTTTACGTGGCCGTTTAACGTCTTATCAAAATCAGCTACAGATAGATCAATTACAACAAGATATTCAAACCTGTAATAGCAATATGGCAAATCAGGTTCAGCCGATTAGCCTTGAACT
Organism: Acinetobacter calcoaceticus ANC 3811; assembly: GCF_000399665.1. Taxonomy (GTDB): domain Bacteria; phylum Pseudomonadota; class Gammaproteobacteria; order Pseudomonadales; family Moraxellaceae; genus Acinetobacter; species Acinetobacter calcoaceticus_B. Next base: position 1,790,770 of record NZ_KB976986.1, on the reverse strand, counting down.
TCCGTTTGCTAGTTTAACGGGTGGTTCAGTTCATTCGCCGCGGCGTTATCAAGGTATGTTGGTCAAACTACCTCAGACTTTAACGGTGAGCGAGAACTACAATTACGGTCGTTATGGTGAGTTATCGCTGAGTCTAGGTCGTTTATATATTCCAACCAATTTATATCCAGCCTTGTCGCCAGAAGCTAAAGCTCTAGCTCAGAAAAATTTATTATCGAAAATTATTTTTGATGATGGCTATAACAATCAAAACCGTACACCTTGGTTACCAAGCAATTTTAGTGCTGCCAATACGTTACGCTCGGGTTATCAACTTAAAAATGCTGAAGGTATTTTAGAATACCGTTTTAATGGTTGGCGTGTACAACCTGTGCTTGGACGTAATCAGCCTGAAGTTATTACTCAAACAAGCCCGCGTCAAAGCGTCCTTACTAAAAATGCTAATCACATTCGTGTAGCTTCATTTAACGTTTTGAATTATGACAATGGCGCAACTGGTTTTCCGACAGAGCGTGGTGCGACAACACAAGCTGAGTTTGATAAACAGCATCGTAAAATTGTGAGTGCATTAAAAGCGATTGATGCCGATGTTTACGGTTTAATGGAAATTGCAAACAATGGTTATGGGCCTAACAGTGCAATTGCTAATTTGACCAAAGCTTTAGGTAGCGATTGGAAATATGTGGTTCCTGAAAACTTAGACCGTTTAGGTGGTGATGCAATCGCAGTTGCTATTATTTATAACAGTAAACGTGTTAAACCTTTGAATAAGCCTGTTGTGCTTGATTTAGGCGACAAGAACCGAACAACTTTGGCGCAAAGTTTCCAAGCAGTTCGTGGCAATAAAACCTTTACTGTTATTCCAAACCACTTGAAATCGAAAAGCTGTAGTGGGGTTGATACTAGCTCTACTGACGCAGACCAAAAAGATGGTCAAGGCTGCTGGAACCCAACTCGTGTGAAAGCCGTTGATCAAATTGTGCAATGGTTAGCGAAAAATCCAACTCAAGTGCCTAAGCAAAATGCTTTACTTGTAGGGGATATGAACAGTTACGCAAAAGAAGAACCTATTTTGTCATTTGAGAAAGCAAATTATAAAGTTTTACTTAATGATACTAAGGTCGGTCAGGGTACTCAGGCATATAGCTATGTGTATGGTGTTGCGAGTGATGCCAACGGCAATGGTGGAGCAGGTAACTTAGACCATGCAATTGCTGATGCGGCTTTATATCCAAAAGTGGTCAGAACCTTTGCATGGCATATTAATGCAGATGAACCAACGCTTTTAGATTATAACGAAGAATATAAAACCGATGAGCAAAAGGCATTGTTTTATGGGGAAGATGCTTATCGTTCTTCGGATCATGATCCTGTAATTGTCGATCTAGATTTAAATGGAAAAGACTCAAGTCATCCTGACGATGATAAGAAAAATGGGATTTTTGATTTCTTAACTGAATTAGTGAATTGGCTTAGCCAGCTTTTTAAGCGTAATTAACGGAAAAATTGCGTGACGCAAATGTGTTTTATCATATTTTAAACAATCGTCACGCAAGACAACTTGCAAGGAATGACTTTTTGAAGAATATTAGATGGTGTAAGTATTTTATAAGTTTACGCTTTTTTACAATTAAAGAATTGGGCAAACCTTGCAGGTTTTCTAGAAGCAATTTAAAACGTTAATATGAGATAACAAGGATCAGATATGAAATTATATTATTCGCCAGGCGCATGTTCTTTAGCTGCACATATTATTTTAAATGAAATTAATGTTGATTTTGACTTAGAACGGGTAAATTTAAAAACTCATAAAACAGAAAAAGGCGCAGATTATTACGAGATTAATCCAAAAGGATATGTACCAGCTTTAGAAATTAATCCGGGTTTAATGTTAACTGAAAACGTTGCGATTTTACCGTTTCTTGCTCAGCATGATCCTAAGCAGGATTTAATTCCTCCATCAGGGATGGGCCGTGCGAAAGTATTGGAATGGTTGGGATATTTGAACTCTGAATTACATGATGCATATGCAGTCTTCTTTGGGGCGTCATTAACAACTGATGAAAAAACTAAAGCTTATGCAGAAATTGATCGCCTTTTAAAATATATCGATAACTATTTGTCTGAATCTGATTATGATTATTTAGTAAATGATAATTTTGGCCCAGCAGATGCTTATCTATTTGTTTTAACAAACTGGTCAAACTCAATTGAACATGATCTAACACCATACAAGCACATTATTGCACTGCGTAATAAAGTAGCAGAACGTCAATCTGTACAAATTGCGATGCGTGATGAAGGTCTAATTTCTTAATCGGTTTAGACTTAAAAAAAGCCCCTGTATGGACAGGGGCTTTTTTATTTCTAGAGATTAGTGTTGAGCATCTTTTTTAACTTCAGCAGCGGTCTTTTCAACAGCTTGAGCTGTATCGGCAGTTGCCTTACGAGCAGTTGCTTCAGTTTTTGCAGCAGCTTCAGCGGTAGCATCAGCAGCATGATCAGTTGCAGCATCGATTTTTGCAGTAGCATTATCAGTTGCAGTGGCAATATCGCTTGCAGCTTTGTCACCAGCAGATTTGATATCAGCAGTTGCTTGTTGAGCAGCATTTTCTAAGTGTTCACCCGTTGTCGCACCTGTTTCTGGAGCTTTATCTTTATTACATCCAACAAGAGCAACGGTCGCAGCAAGACCTAAAGCAACAAGTAATTTATTCATTGTGTTTTTCCTTCTAATTCATGGCATCCAAAATTATGGATGTCTAAAATATAAACATAAACTAACTGATTAATAAAGATCGAAAATTGTTAAAGAGTTGTAACTCCAATATTAAAAAAGCCTAGCATTTTGTAATGCTAGGCTTGTATTAAATAAGCATGATTTGACTAAATTTTACTGCCCAGAACGGATGATGTAATCAAACGCAGAGAGTGATGCTTTAGCGCCTTCACCTGTGGCAATAATAATTTGCTTGTAAGGCACAGTTGTACAGTCACCCGCAGCAAATACACCTTTCACATTGGTTTCGTTGCGGTCATTCACAATGATTTCGCCACGGTTGGTTAATTCAACTTCACTGTCTTTTAAGAAGTCAGTGTTTGGTAATAAACCAATCTGTACAAAGATCCCTGCAAGCTCTACTACATGCTCTTCATCAGTGGCCCGGTCTTTATATTTAAGACCAGTCACTTGTGATCCGTCACCCAACACTTCTGTACTTAAGGCATTCATAATCACAGTTGTATTTGGCAAGCTATGCAGTTTGTTTTGCAAAACTTGGTCAGCACGAAGTTTTGTATCGAACTCAACCAGAGTCACATGCTCAACAATTCCTGCAAGATCAATTGCAGCTTCAACACCTGAGTTACCACCACCAATCACGGCAACACGTTTGCCTTTGAACAATGGACCATCACAGTGTGGGCAGTATGCTACACCACGGGTACGGTATTCTTGCTCACCCGGTACATTCATTTCTCTCCAACGTGCACCTGTTGAAAGGATCACAGTTTTCGATTCAAGTTTCGCACCGTTTTCAAGTTCAACTTCAACCAGACCATTTATTGTTTGGTTTGCACCTGTGATTTTGCTGACACGTTGCAGGTTCATAATATCGACATCGTATTCACGAACATGCGCTTCCATCTCGGCAGCAAACTTAGGACCTTGAGTCTTTTGTACAGATGTGAAGTTTTCAATGTCCATGGTATCCATCACCTGACCGCCGAAGCGTTCAGCCACGATACCGGTGTTAATACCTTTACGTGCAGCATAGATTGCTGCTGTTGCACCCGCAGGACCACCACCAATCACCAATACATCAAAAGCATCTTTAGCATTGAGTGCTGCTGCATCTTTTTCAGCTGAGTTGGTGTCGAGTTTCGCCACAATCTCTTCAAGCGTCATACGACCTTGGCCAATGTGCTCATTGTCTTGGAACACGATTGGTACAGCCATGATTTTGCGTTGTTCCACTTCGTCTTGGAAGAATGAACCATCAATCATGGTTGCTGTTGTGTTCGGATTATAAATCGCGATCAGGTTAAGCGCCTGTACCACATCCGGACAGTTATGACAGCTTAACGATACAAACACATCAAAGTTGGCTTTGAGGTTTAAGCCTTTAATCTGGTTGAGCACTTCATTTGACACTTTAGGTGCATAGCCAGACACCTGTAACAGTGCCAAGATCAAAGATGTAAACTCATGGCCCATAGGTAAGCCCGCAAAGAACACACGAGGTTGTTCACCTGCTTTAGCCACACCAAAGCTTGGACGACGTGTATTGTTGCCGTCAAAACGGGCAGTTACTTTGTCAGAAAGCTCAGCGATTTCTGTCACTAATTCTTTAATTTGAGCAGCTTTATCTGATTCATCTAAAGCAGCAACTAATTCGATTGGACTTTCTAAACGTTCTAAGTAAGCTTTTAATTGAGTTTTAATGTTTTGATCTAACATCTGTTTTTACTCCAATGCATCCAAATTCTTTCAATAGATGCATAGTACGTTAAAACACAAAATAGGTGAAACAGTATGTTTTTATAGATTTAATCGGTTTTTTGAATATTACTCGGCACTTATAAACAATATCAATAATTTAAAGCGCAGTTTGTCTTTAAGCACTCTTTATTACTCTTTTTTATCTTTTAAAGTGAAAGTGTTTAAAAATTTATATATGTTATATGGCTGTAAAGATTTTATGTCATAACATTAAAAGGTACTTTCATGTCATTGCAACGCGGCATTTATCAGCATTATAAAGGTAATCTCTATCAAGTTTTTTCTGTGGCAAAACACAGTGAGACCGAAGAGGAGCTAGTCGTTTACCAGTGTCTTTATGGTGACTATTCAACATGGGTACGTCCGCTTGATATGTTTACTGAAACAGTTCAAATGGCTGATGGAAATATCGTGCCGCGGTTTAAGTTAATTCAAAGCACTTAACTCAAACGGCTGTCATATAAAATAACGATTTTAAAAGGTGAGAATATGCCAAATACTTTTTTCTTACAAAGAGTTGAAGATTTATATGACACCTTTAAGCGGCACGATGCCCAGCAGTCAAATCGCTTGCTGCGTTATCGAAATATTGAGGCTGAGTCTGCAAAACTTCTGTCGCAATTTATTCGAATGCAGCAAGCCAAGTCCATTTTAGAAATCGGTACTTCAACAGGTTATTCTACTTTATGGCTTGCTGAAGCTGCACAAGTGACTCAGGGAAAAGTAACGACGCTTGAAATTGATGCCAATCGTAGTGCCGAGGCGAAGCGCCATGTTACTGAGCTGGCATTAGATGAAGTCGTTGATTTTTGGATCGGGGACGCCGCCGATTATTTAAAAGAAGCTCAGGAAACATTTGATTTTATTTTACTAGATGCTGAGCGCAATGCTTACGAAAATTATTGGCCCGATTTAAAGCGTCTGATGAAGCCCAATGGTGGTGTTCTCATTATTGATAACGTCATTTCACATGCGGCTGAAGTAAGTTCATTCTTAGCTTTAATTAAAAAAGATGAAAATTTTATGAGCAGTATTTTGCCGGTAGGCGCTGGTTTATGTATTGTCGTAGCAAGATAAGCTATTTGAAAATAGAAGTTATACGTTGATAAAGGCCTGTTCAAAGCAGGCCTTAGTTAATATGTTATGAAGCATTCACTAAAGATAAACGCGTAAAGTGTAAGTCGAATTCTAAATATTTATGTACAAAAGCAGCTTTGTCTGTTGAGCGTAATAAGTTGTTATAAATAAATTCTGGTACAGGATGATAAAGTTCGCCTGAACCGTCGCTATAAAATATTTTTAAATGACGAGAAGTCGCGCTGTATTTCCATGAAGTGACAATCTGTGTTTTCGCCATAAATTTTCCCCTTTTATTTCATATTACTAAAGCTCAAAAAAACATCAGGTATATATTCGACATTACTCAAACTTCATGTAATGGGGAAGGGCATAATTGTAAAAGTATCAGTAGAAAATGTGATGTGCTTATTCAAAATAAAAGAACCATCCGATGAGGGATGGTTCTTTAAGTTTTTAAAATCTAAGAGAGATTAGATTTTACCAACTAGGTCGATAGATGGAGCAAGAGTGGCTTCGCCTTCTTTCCATTTAGCTGGGCAAACTTCACCTGGGTGAGAGTGTACATATTGAGCAGCTTTTACTTTACGAAGAAGTTCAGACGCGTCACGGCCGATACCACCAGCGTTAAGTTCAACGATTTGGATTTTACCTTCTGGATCAATAACGAAAGTACCACGGTCAGCTAAACCTTCAGATTCGATAAGAACGTCGAAGTTTTTAGAAAGAGTCCAAGTTGGGTCGCCAACTAATGGATATTGGATTTTTTTGATTTCTTCAGAAGTGTCGTGCCAAGCTTTGTGTGTGAAGTGTGTATCAGTAGATACAGCATAAATTTCAACACCAAGTTTTTGGAATTCAGCATAGTTGTCTGCTAAGTCACCAAGTTCAGTTGGGCAAACAAAAGTGAAGTCAGCTGGATAGAAGAATACAACAGACCACTTACCTTTAAGGTTAGTTTCGTTAACTTCAACAAATTGGCCGTTGTGGTAAGCAGTTGCTTGGAATGGTTTAACTTCAGTATTAATCAAGCTCATCATTGTCTCCATGATTGAGGTTTATATTTAAACTTGTTTACGAGATGTAGAATAAATAAAAATTCTTTATTGGGGAAATAGTATTTTTACATGACTAAAATCGGAAAATTGAATAAGTGATAAATTTACGATTTTTAAGTCCCCAAACACTGTATTCGATTTGACATGCAAAAACATGTAAATCAAATGACAGTTATAGTAAAAGAAACTTGCATAACAACATGAAGTCTACTTAGTCAAAATTCAAGGGTAAAATTTTAAAAAATTAAAAATATATAAAAAACCAAGTGTTTTACCTGAAGGGCATTAGAGCGTAAAATAGAGGATTGTTGTATTTTCAGGAAAATTTGTCTGTGCAGAATGATTTAAATATTGATCAGTGGGTAATGGCAAGAGATCGTTACCGTTTAAATCGTTTGCGTAAAGATAAAAAAGCCAATACAGCAGAGATTGAAAAATTATTTGAACAATCGAATGCCAAAGTAAGGCAGCGATTTGAACGTCTCCCTAAAATTAAACTGAATCAGGAACTACCTGTTTCGCAATATTCTGACCGTTTAATTGATGCGATTCAAAAGCATCAGGTCATTATTGTGGCAGGCGAAACTGGCTCAGGTAAAACCACTCAGCTTCCTCAAATTGCAATGTTAGCAGGTCGTGGCTTAACAGGTATGATTGGTCATACACAGCCACGTCGTTTAGCTGCACGTACTGTTTCTCAGCGTATTGCCGAAGAAGTCGGCGAAAAGCTTGGCGAATCGATTGGTTTTAAAATCCGTTTTAATGAACAAGGTTCGCAAGACTCAATTGTACGGTTAATGACGGATGGTATTTTACTTGCCGAGTTAGGCAATGACCGTTTCTTGTCTAAATATGACACGATCATTATTGATGAAGCGCATGAACGCTCACTCAATATCGATTTTATTATGGGTTATTTAAAGCAATTACTGCCAAAACGCCCAGACCTAAAAGTTATCGTGACTTCGGCAACTTTAGATGTAAATCGTTTTAGTAATTACTTTAATGATGCGCCTATTTTTGAAGTGGAAGGGCGTAGTTATCCGGTCGAAGTGCTTTATCGCCCAATTTCAGAGATGAATATTGGCGGAAGTGATGACGATGAGTTTGATGATTTCGAAGAAAACTTACCTCGAGCAGTTGTACAGGCAGTTGAAGAATGCTTTGCTGATGCAGAAGCAAAAGGTCATCCTGAACATGCCGATATTTTAATTTTCTCAAGCACCGAGCAAGAAATTCGTGAGTTGCAGGAAACCTTGCAAAAGTACGGACCAAGACATACCGAAATTTTACCTTTGTATGCGCGCTTAGCTGTTTCTGAGCAACAAAAGATTTTTAGTCCAGGTGGAAAGGGTCGCCGTATTATTATTGCGACCAACGTGGCCGAAACCGCACTTACAGTTCCAAATATTCGTTATGTAATTGATAGTGGTTTTGCTCGTATTTCTCGCTATAACTACCGTTCACGCGTGCAGCGTTTACCGATTGAAGCAATTTCTCAGGCTGCTGCCAACCAGCGTAAAGGGCGTTGTGGTCGTATTGCTGCGGGTGTGTGTATTCGTTTATATAGCGAAGAAGATTTCGTAAGCCGTCCCGAATTTACCGAACCTGAAATTAAACGGACTAACTTAGCGTCTGTTATTTTACAAATGCACAGTTTAGGTTTGGGTGAGCTAGAAAACTTTGATTTTATTGAGCCACCAGATTTCCGTCTTGTAAATGATGGTCGTAAGTTACTCATTGAGTTAGGGGCACTTAACGAGAAGAAAAATGAGCTGACTAAAGTCGGGCAAATGATGGCACGTATGCCAATTGACCCACGACTCGCTCGTATGATCATTGGCGGTGCTCATTTTGGCGTGCTCAAAGAAATCTTGATTGTGGTGAGTGCATTAGCAGTTCAAGATCCGCGTGAGCGTCCGGCAGACAAACAAATGCAGGCTGACCAAAAGCATGCTTTGTTCAAAGAAGCCGATTCAGATTTTCTGTTTTATTTGAAACTTTGGGATACTTTAAATCCTAAAGGTGAAGCAGGGATGTCTGAAAATAAACGACGTCAGTTTGCTAAGCAGAATTTTTTAAGTTGGTTGCGTTTACGTGAATGGAAACAGACGCATCATCAATTAGTTGAATTAGCAGAAGGTTTAAAACTCAGCTTTAATGAAAAAGATGCAAACTATGAAAACTTGCATCGTGCATTGCTGACAGGTTTATTATCTTTTATTGCCAATAAAACTGATGAACGCAACACCTTTATGGCAGTGCGTCAGCAAAAGGCTAAAGTTTTTCCAGCAAGTACGTTGCACAAAACCAATACTTCTTGGGTGATGGCTTTTGAGATGGTCGAAACCTCTCAAGTGTACTTACGTACTTTAGCCAAAATTGACCCTGAATGGATTTTGCTTGCTGCACGTGATTTATTGAAATATCACTATTTCGAGCCGCATTGGTCTAAGAAAGCTGGGATCGTAAATGCGTATGCGCAAATTTCTCTGTTTGGTTTAATTATTGAACCAAAGCGGTTAATTAATTTTGAGAAAGTTGACCAGCCTGCTGCGCATGAGATTTTCTTACGTGATGCATTAACTACTGGTAACTTGGGCACAATTCCACCATTTTTAAAACACAACTTGCTTAAACTTGAAGAAGTGGAGCGAGTTGAAGATAAATTGCGTCGCCGTGATTTAGTGGTCGATGAAGAAACGATTTATCAGTTTTATGCCTCTAAAATTCCTGAAGAAATCGCAAGCCGTCGTAGCTTTGAAGATTGGCGCGCGACGGTAGAAGCAAATCATCCGCGTTATTTGTTTGTTGAAGATGATGCACTTTGGCTGAATGACCGACCAACAACGCAGCAATTCCCAGATCATCTACATAATGGTCAGCTACGTTTAGCAACGACATATCATTTTGACCCAAGCCATGACGAAGATGGTGCGACTGTTCAGATTCCTGTACAGGCATTGCCTCAGGTCGATGAAAATATCTGGTCATGGGGAATTCCGGGTTGGCGCCAAGATTTAATTGAGGCCTTACTCAAAGCTTTACCTAAAGATAAGCGTCGTAATGTGGTGCCTATTCCTGATACTGCTCGTAAGCTCATGCAAGGCATTGATGCAGTACATTTACGTGAACACATCTTTAGTTATTTAGCTTTTGCCTTACGTGGTGAGCAAATTACTGACAAAGATTTCTCGTTTGAACGTATTGATCCATATTTGGTACCTTTCATTAAAGTAATTGATGAAAAAGGTAAGTTGATTGCAAAAGGCCGAGATTTACCTGAATTAAAAGCGCGTTGCCGTGTAGAAACGCATCGTCCAGTGAAACAGCAAAAAGGTGAGTTTAAAAACTTCCCTGAGAATTTTACTTTTGAGGCTTCACATAAAGTTACGGGTGTTGTTGTAAAACAATATCAGGCTTTGGTCCCTACAAAAGCTTTTGCTGAAATTGAAGCTAAAGATGACTCAGGTGTTGTTATTCAGACTTTTAATGATCAGGCCGAAGCCATTAAGCAGCATCGTGAAGGGATTATCCGTCTAGTTCACATGCAGCTTGGTGACTTAGTTCGCCAGTTGAAAAAGCAGATTTCAAAACCGCTTGCTTTGGCATATTCACCTTTGGGTGATAAAGCTAAGCTTGAGCAGATGCTGGTCTATGCAACGTTGCAAATGGCAATTACAACTTTGCCAATTAATGCCGATGAATTTAACAAACTGCTCGAGCAAGTCAAAAAGCAATTTTTGAGTCATGGTCAGCAAGCACTTGAGCAATTAAGTGATATTTATATTCAATGGCAGCAAATTCGCCGTCAGCTTTTAGTGCTTGACCGAGACATATTTGGCCGTAGTGTTGATGATATTGAAGATCAACTAGATTTAATGTCACTTGGTAATTTTGTTTATTGCCAACCAGTCGATCTTTGGCAGGAATATCCACGATATTTAAAAGCGCTGCTATTGCGTTTAGACCGATTGCCAAATAATCTACAGCGAGATCATGCCGCTATTGATGATGTCGATCCATGGATGGACAAGGTATTTAAATTCAAAAACGATCCAAAAATCAAAGAATTGTATTTGATGTTGGAAGAATTTCGCATTTCTTTATTTTCTCAACCGATGAAAACCAAGATGCCTATTTCGCCAACTCGACTGCAAAAGTTATGGGATCGTTTGGGAATCAGTTAAGATAGATCGGGGTCTGTTTATGTTGTTGTTTAGCTTACAACGCAATTTATAAATGAAAGATTAACAGACCCTATTCATTTTTTTAGGAGTTTTACATGGGCATTCGTATTACAGGTACTGGGCTATTTCACCCAACAGAAACCATTTCTAATGAAGAACTGGCCGTCAGTTTAAATGCTTATGTGGAACAATATAACCAAGAGAATGCAGAGAAAATTGCAGCGGGTGAGCTCGAAGAATTACGTGGTTCAAGCGCTGAATTTATTGAAAAAGCTTCTGGTATTAAAAGTCGTTACGTGATTGAGAAATCAGGTATTCTTGATCCAAATCGTTTGCGTCCTCGTTTGTCTGAACGTTCAAATGATGAACTTTCACTTCAAGCAGAGTGGGGCGTTATTGCTGCGAAACAAGCAATGGAAAATGCAGGCGTCACTGCTGAAGATATCGATGTTGTGATTTTGGCATGTTCAAACATGCAGCGTGCTTATCCAGCAGTTGCGATTGAAATCCAGTCGGCACTTGGTATTCAAGGTTATGCCTATGACATGAACGTTGCATGTTCAGCTGCCACTTTTGGTCTGAAACAAGCGGCAGATGCAATTCGTTCAGGTGCTCGCCGTGTTTTATTGGTGAATGTTGAGATTACCTCTGGTCACCTAGACTATCGTAACCGTGATTGCCACTTCATTTTTGGTGATGTTGCGACGGCTTCTATTATTGAAGAAACAACGACTAAAACAGGTTTTGAAATTTTAGATATTCATTTATTTACTCAATTTTCAAACAACATTCGTAATAACTTTGGTTTCTTAAACCGTAGCGAAGATGCAGTGGTTGATGACAAGTTATTCCGTCAAGATGGTCGTAAAGTATTTAAAGATGTTTGTCCGTTAGTGGCAAAAATCATTAATGCGCAGTTGGAAAAAATGCAGTTAACTGCAAACGATATTAAGCGCTTCTGGTTACACCAAGCCAATGCCAATATGAATGAGCTAATCTTGAAATATGTGGCTGGTAAAGAAGCTGATTTAAGCCGTGCACCAATTATTTTAGATGAGTTTGCAAATACCTCTTCAGCAGGTGTAATCATTGCTTTACACCGTACAGGCCATGAAGTAGATAATGGCGAATATGGCGTGATTTCATCTTTCGGCGCTGGTTATTCAGTAGGTTCGATTGTTGTACAAAAGCATGTTGCTTAAGTTGCAAGGTTAATTAAAAACGCTCGTAAGAGCGTTTTTTATGAGCGAAATAATATAAAAAACGGGCCAAAATTGGCCCGCTTAGATTAAATCAAAAGTTATTAAAACTTTTTGGTGTAGTTTACAAACAAACGGTCTTCACCAAAGTCATTACCATGTTTAACGTTGTAATCAATACGAATATATTGCAGGGCAACGCCTTTTAAGAATGGCTGTTGAAACGCATAGTTTAAAATCACATTCGACTCGGTTTCATGGTTTTTCTCACCATTGGCTGCTTTAAAGTCATGGCCGTAAACATATTTCACCATCGCATTTAGGCCCGGTACATAGTCTTTAAAGTCGTAGCCATACATCACATGGTAAGACTTTTCGTCTTCTTTAAAGAATCCAGTGGTATTCCAGTTAATAAAATAGGTCTCTGGCAAAAAGCCATCTGGTAATGGATAAGCCGATTCACCCATAATTTGCTGGTAACCTAAACCAAAGGTATGATTTTTTACTTTAAGAGTCTCTAGCACCCCAATGTTTTGCGCATCAATATCAAAAGTATTGCCATCATCTTTTGCATTGAAATATTTAAACTTAGAGGTAAGAGCAAAATTAGGTTGTTTCCAATTATGCTCAAGCCCTACATAGTGTTTGTTGTAGAGATCTTCTAAATTACCAAAGTAATATTCGCCCTTTAAAGACGGCGTAAATTGATAGCGCAGGTCAATATAATTCAAACCATCAGATTCTTTGGTAATTCCCTTTGCCGTGAATGAAAACTTTTTAAAGTCTTCTTCATTGCGTGGAGAGACTTTTTCCACTCGTCCAATTTCAGCATAAAGCTGATCTGAAAGTTGCGACTTAAGATTGGTTCCCCAATAAGAAGCAAGCAATTGTCGGCTGGCATCGACAGCTGTTACAGGCAGGTCTAACCAGAGTTCACCGACACTTAAAAGTGTTTTGTCATAACCCAGTTTTAAGGTCGCGCCGTATTTTAAAAAGTCGGATGCTTGTGACTGAGTTTCTTTATTAAAAGGCAAAACTGTGTCCGCAACATGTTTGTCTGAACTTAAGCGAACGGCGTATTGAACAGAAGCATCGGCCCCGATCGTAATAGGCTTGTCTGCTATCACTAACGGGGTGTCATGCATTTTCGATTTATAAAATAAAGATGCAGCCTGAGACCAGCTCCCGGTGTCTTTGAGTGCATCATTATCAAAATTACGGTTGATATAGGCGTTTTTTAAAGTGAATTTCCATTCATCTTCAGACTGCTGATTTGGATTTGCAGCGAATGAATTGCCACACATCAATACTAAGGTTGCGAAGGTTAAAGCATGTGGCTGAAAGCGATGTAATAGTTTCATAATCCATTTCCAAAAAGATGCGCCAGTCCTCGGCGCATGTATGTTTACTGCTGGGTAAGCGTGTTTTGAGGGTTAAAAGTTGATGGAGTCTGTGCAGCAACAGAGGCTTTTAGATTGACCATAAATATTGCAAGTGCAGCAATCACACCCGGAATTGCAATCGCTAAGAAATTCATTTGGTGAGGAAGCTCAAGTGTGAGTAGGGCTCCAGTTAAAACTGGTCCAATAATCGCGCCGATACGACCAATTCCAGATGCCCAGCCCATGCCAGTTGAGCGAAGTGCTGTCGGATAGAACTGTGCAACGAAGGTGTAGAGTAAGATTTGCGAACCAATTGTGGCAGCGCCAGCAATCGCAATCAGGCTATATAAAATAAATTGTGGACTATTAATGCCAAGTAAAATTAAAGCTGCTGACCCCACAATAAACATGATCGTAATAACAGGTTTTAAATGGAATCTGTCTGCTAAAGCACCGCCACCAATTGCACCGACCATGCCGCCAATATTGAGTGCAAACAGGAACAACATGCTCGCACCTAACGAATAGCCCGCTTGCAGCATGAGTTTAGGTAACCAGCTTCCTAAGGCATACACCATGAGTAAACACATAAAGAAAGCAATCCAGAACATAAATGTGCTGAAGGTACGCCCTTGTTGGAAAAGTGCACGGACAGGTGCATCTGTTGTGGTGCTTTCGTTTAACACCAGTTGTGTATTGGCGTTTAACTGAGTTTGAGGTGCAATTTTGCTGACAATACTTTTTGCCTGTTCGCTATGGTTCGATTTCACTAAAAAGGTGAGAGATTCAGGCAAAAATTTCCAGATCAGCGGGAGTAATAATAGGGGAACACCCGCAATTAAAAACATGATTTGCCAGCCCATGTCTTTCACGAGCCATGCACCGAGTAGAGCAGATGTCATGCCGCCAATTGCATAGCCACTAAACATGATTGCGACCAATGTACTGCGGATTTTTTTGGGTGCATATTCGGTCATAAGTGCCACAACGTTTGGCATGACCCCACCAATACCAAGGCCTGCCATAAAGCGCAGAATTGCAAACTCGGTTGGTCCTTTGGCAAAGGCACCTATAAAGGTAAATCCGCTAAATAAAGTGACACAAATCAGAATGGTTTTTTTACGGCCTAATTTGTCTGAAAGCGTGCCGAAAATCATGGCACCAAACATCATCCCGAATAGAGCAGCACTGGCGAGTAAACCAGCTTCTACCGCAGTTAATGACCATTGCTGCATTAACAGAGGAAGAGCAACCCCATAAATAACTAAATCATATCCATCAAAGATAATAATAAGTAAACACCAGATTAAAACTTTCCAATGGAAAGATGTGAAACGTGCTTTATCAATTAGCTCATTAATATTAACCTTGCTCGTATCCATTTTCTTCACCTCCAATTTGTGAAGTATCGCGTTATTTTTTAATAAACTATTTTGTTATTGGATTAGAGTCAAAAACCTAATTGATATATCTTTATGTCTTTAAGGTATTGTGTTTTTATTGATTTAATTGTTTGAAAAATATGTATTTATTTTTATTGTTTGAGCTGGCTGTGTTGTGTCTTTAAAATGGAGTTAAATATTGTATAGTGAGAATTTTAAGGTTTTTGTAGCTATTTTTTTGTAGATTTTATTGATGAGAATCACAGCTAAAAATATAGCTCAATTTATATTATGAGTTGAAGTGAAAATATAAAAACAAAATACTAAAGTCTATTATTTAATTATTTTAGAGTTTTATCTTAAAAATGAAATTTAATTTATATTAAATAAAAATCGCCAAATCAGGGGTAGCAAATTATTTGCATTCTGATTTGGCGATTGAGGCTTTATTTTAGTTTGGCTGTTTAGAGAAAAAACTTAATTTGTGGCTGGCGTTGAGCGTGGTGTGAGAATGAAATGGGCGATTACACCAATACAAATACCCCAAAAAACTGAGCTTAATCCAAGGAAATGCATGCCTGATGCTGTCGCTAAAAAGGTAATAAGTGCAGCATCACGTTGACTGTCATTTTTCATGGCAACAGAAATATTGGTGGCAATTGCTCCAAGCAAGGCTAAACCTGCCAGTGCTGCAACCAACTCTTTAGGAAGTAAGCTAAATAGCATGACAATGCTGCCAGCAAATAAGCCTCCTAAAATATAAAAAATCCCGTTGGCAATTCCTGCGATATAGCGTTTTTCTTTCAGTTCATGTGCATCTTTGCCCATACATAAAGCTGCGGTAATTGAGGCAAGTACAATTGTAATACCGCCGACACAGGCAACAGCTAAAGAGGCAATACTGGTGACAGTAATAATGGGTTTGGCTGGTGTGTCGTAACCGCTGAGTTTCATAATCGCCATACCCGGTAAAAATTGGCCGGTTAGGCTGACTAAAATAAGAGGAACAGCGAGGTTGAGTGTTGAGTTCCATGTCCATTCTGGGCTAATCCACTGCGGGATCGCTAAACTAAAACTCACATCAACCGGGTTCATTTTGCCTAAAATGAGGCTTAATAAAACTCCAGCAGCTAACACCCAAATCATGGTGTAGCGAGGCATTAAACGTTTAGCAATTAAAAAGACAATAAGCATGCTAAAAACAATAAAAGGCATGCTATCCGACGCAGTAAATAGACCAATACCAAATTGAAAAAGAATACCGGCCATCATGCCAGCAGCAACGTCTTGCGGAATCCACTTCAGTAACTTGTCGAAGTAACCTGTAACGCCAATTAAAAAAATAACGATAGCAGAAGTAATATAGGCGGCTACCGCTTCATTCAACGAGACGTTTGGAAATAGGGTAACTAATAGGGCAGTGCCCGGTGCTGACCATGCGGTTATAACAGGCGTTTTATATTTAATTGAAAGATAAATACCTGAAACGGCGGCACCAATTGAAATCCCCCAAATCCATGACACCATCATATCGGTGGACACATGGGCACGCTGAGCAGCTTGGAAAAAAATAATCAGTGGGCCTGAGTAAGAAATTAAAACCGCAAGAAAGCCAGCAACTGTTGCTGATATAGACCAGTCATTTTTTAATGTCTTTAACAGGGTTGCCATGTGTGATTGCCTCCATGCAAATCATGTTATTTACCCAATCATGCAAAAAGATCAGGGTTAACCCTGATCTCCACCTCCGACCGAAATAACCGATCCGGTCATATAAGATGCATCGTCTGATGCAAGAAATAAAATTGCATTTACTTGTTCTTGAATTGTGCCATAACGACCCATAAATGTTCGATCTATGGTTTGATCAACCACTTGCTGCATCCAGTCTTTTTCATTTTGACTTAACGGATTGGCATTGCGTGGTACTTTGCGAGGCGGTGCTTCGGTTCCACCTGTCGCAACGGCATTGACTCGAATCCCATCTTTCGCATGTTCAAAAGCAAGCGATGCTGTTAGAGCATTTACACCGCCCTTAGATGCAGAGTAAGGAATACGGTTAATACCACGGGTTGCAATTGAAGATACATTTACAATAACCCCCGATTGTTGCTTAATCATGGCGGGGAGCACAGCGCGGCAACACCATAACGTTGGAAACAATGAGCGATTGACTTCCTTAATGATCTCTTCTTCGGAAAACTCTTCAAAAGGTTTCATCCAGATCGCGCCGCCTACGTTATTAATCAGGATATCTACCCGACCATAGTGTTCAATGGCTTTTGCAACCACCGCTTGCGCACCTGCATAGGTTTCAAGGTCAGCATTAATCGTGACGGCATTGCCATTTGCACTCTGAATTTCTTTGAGAACTTCTTCAACATATTCAGAGCGGTCAGCCATGACGACTTGTCCACCCTCAGCTGCAACTTGCAGTGCCACACCACGACCAATACCTTGGGCACTACCTGTGACAATCACGACTTTATCGGTAAATCTTTGACGGTTTGACATAGATAACTTCTCCACCTTGAGTTAGTTTGCAGAGAATTTTTCAAACAAGAAACTAGCAGGTTTGATATTTTCAGTTTCTAACCAGCCACGTACAGCTTCTACCATTGGTACTGGGCCACATAGATAAACATCGACGTCGCCACCGTTTAGCCATTCATTTTCAATATGACCAGTGACATAGCCTTTGCGTTCATGATTGCTCTCAGGGCTTGCCACCACAGTTCGATATTCAAACCATGGGAATTTTGCTTGCAACTCATTGAGTTTTTCTAGAGCAACTAAATCAAAGTCATTGGTGACACCAAAGACTAAACGAACTGGCTGTTCTGAACCTTTCTCTTCGAGTACTTGTAGCATCGACATAAATGGAGCAATACCAGTACCGCCTGCGAGCATCAGCACTGGACGCGCTACATTACGTAAATAGAAGCTACCGAATGGACCAGTAAAAGTCATTTTGTCGCCAGCTTGGGCATTTTTGCTTAAGAATTCACTCATTTTTCCGTTTGGTACGTTACGGACCACAAAGCCCGTTAAGCGATTACCCGGTTTTGAGCTAAATGAATATGAACGTGTTTCACCAGTTTCAGGAATAGCAACGTTGACGTATTGACCTGCAAGAAAATGAATATCTGGTTGACCTTCATCAAGTTGAATATCAAATGTGATGGTTGAGTCTGATAAATTTTCAACGCGGGCTAATGTGCCTTGGAAGCTATGAATTGCTGTTTTGCAAACATCTGATGATGCTTGAATTTGAAATACAGCGTCTGAAGTTGGGCGACATTGGCAAGCAAGAATATAGCCTTGTTCAGCTTCTTCAGGGGTTAATGCATCTTCAATATAGGTTTCTTCTGGCATGTCATAACTGCCGGACTCGCAAAATGCGCGGCAAGTTCCACATGCACCATCACGGCAATCCAAAGGAATATTAATTTTTTGGCGATAGGCTGCGTCAGATAGGGTTTCGCCTTGAGCTACGTTAATGAAACGTGTAACACCATCTTCAAATTGAAGTGCAACATTGTGGTTTGACATGGCATGTATCCTACAAAATATTTGAAACTTTTACCCTCAGCCAACAGTCCGTTTAACTGAGGGGGGTATGTCTTAAAGGTGGTAGATATCAATCACTTGATTGATGTAGTCATTTTTCAAAACGACATACTTGCTCAAGATTTTTGGTTGATCACCTGAAAAATCGATCACATAACGTGACATACCGAAATAGCTGTAATTTGTCTTGTAACGGAAACTTAAGGTATTCCAGTTAAAGCGAACAGTAACTTTGTCTCCGTCGCGCTCTACGACTTCAACGTTGGCAATATTGTGGCTTGTGCGTGTGTCCGGCATGGTTGCAGATGAGCGCTCAGTTTTGATACGGAACACGCGATCTTCTAAACCTTGACGGTCTGGATAATAAATAAGTGAAATTTCAGATTGCGGATCTTCAGTTAATCTATCGTCGTCGTCCCAAGCGGGCATCCAGAAAGAAGCTTCGGGTGCATAGCATTCAATCCAATCTTCCCATTGTTCATCATCTAAAAAACGAGCTTCACGATAGAGAAACTGAGCAATATTTTCTAAAGTTGCTTTGTCTTGAGCACTCATGCTGTTTCTCCCTGATCAGCAATTTCTTTCTCTGATGCAATCGCATGTTTCATGGTGTGTAACCAATATTGATGTTGGGCAAGATAAAGTCCCTCATCTTCAGTTTTAATCCCACTTAACATTGGTTTTAAACCAATTTCATTTGCTGCATCGTCTGGTCCATAAATCCAGTGTTTTGAACCACGGCACATGTCATTCCACTCAAGTGCAATACCTGCGTAGCCTGCCTGACAAGCACGGAATTCTTCTAAATCGTCTGGTGTTGCCATACCTGAGGCATTAAAGAAATCTTCATATTGACGAATACGACGTGCACGAGCTTCAGGTGCTTCGCCTTTAGGTGCGATACAGTAAATGGTGACTTCGGTTCTATTGACAGAAAGTGGGCGAAGTACACGAATTTGCGAACCGAACTGATCCATCAAATAAACGTTTGGATAGAGACACAAGTTACGTGAACGCTCAATCATCCATTTCGACATCGCTTCACCGTATTTTTCGGTGTATTCGTCTGCTTTCGGGAAGTTTGGACGGTCTTCCGGGTTTGCCCACTGTGTCCAAAGCAACATGTGGCCATTTTCAAAGCCATATGAGCCACCGCCTTGTTTACCCCAAGAACCTGCACTCATCGCACGGATGTTATCGGCAGCTTGAGTTTCTTTACGGTGTTGAGTTGTTGCCGCATAGTTCCAGTGAACAGCAGAAACGTGGTAACCATCGGCACCATTTTCAGCAGTGAGTTTCCAGTTACCTTCGTAAGTGTAGGTTGATGAACCACGTAAAACTTCTAAACCATGTTCAGACTGGTCAACAATCATGTCGATGATTTTCGTGGTTTCACCCAAGAATTCTTCAAGTGAAGGAACGTCGGGATTTAAGCTGCCAAACAAGAAGCCTTTGTAGTTCTCAAAGCGAGCCACTTTTTTAAGGTCGTGCGAGCCGTCTTGATTAAAACAGTCAGAGTAACCAGCTTCGCTTGGGTCTTTAACTTTTAGAAGTTTGCCTGAGTTGTTAAACGTCCAGCCGTGGAAAGGGCAGGTATATGTTGCTTTGTTACCACGCTTGTGACGGCAAAGTTGTGCTCCGCGGTGTGAACACGCATTGATCATGGCATTGAATTCGCCGTTACGGTTGCGGGCAATAATGACTGGCTGACGACCAATGTGAGTGGTGTAGTAGTCATTATTATTTGGAATTTGGCTTTCGTGTGCTAAGTAAACCCAATTGCCTTCGAAGATGTATTTCATTTCAAGGTCAAATAGGGCTTCGTCAGTAAAAACTGAGCGGTGAAGTTTAAATTCACCTGTATCGATGTTATCGACAAGCAATTCATCAATACGGTCAAGATGGCTAGTATTGATTACAGGAATACGTGGCATGTCCGTTCTCCGACTTTCCAAAAGTGTGGAAGTCACCAAGGCCTTAGCTACGATCTAAAAGGTCTTGATATCCTAATATTGTCAATGAAGCGCATGAGCGCGCTGGGTGTTTAACCGTGAATTGATGAAGATGAATCACTGGAAGATTGGCAAGAAGGCTTTTTCACAAAGCAATTCATCACTTCATCGGTTTGTTGCTTGTATATACCTTAAAAGAATGGTTAAACTGTGTCTAAGACTGAATTTGCATTTTTTTATATCTTAAAGGTATGGAAGCCTTATGGAACTAAGACATTTACGGTATTTTGTGGCTGTTGTTGAAGAGCAGAGCTTTACAAAAGCGGCGGAAAAACTATTTATTGCTCAACCACCTTTGAGTCGACAGATTCAAAATTTGGAAAGTGAGCTTGGAATTCAACTGTTTGAGCGCGGAAGCCGTCCTTTACAGACAACCCCAGCAGGACATTTCTTTTATCAACACGCCCTTAAACTTTTGTCGAATGCTGAAGAAATAAAAAGTATGACCAAGCGGATTGGTCTGATTGAACGTAGCGTGACGATTGGCTTTGTTGGGTCTTTGCTCTATGGTTTACTGCCTCGAATTATTTATTTATTTCGGCAACAGCAACCGCATTTGAATATTCAACTGATGGAGTTAAGTACGACCGAGCAACTACAGGCATTAAAAGAAGGACGTATTGATGTTGGATTTGGACGTTTAAGAATTAGTGATCCTGCCGTGAGACGTATTCTGCTGCGTAAAGAACGACTGGTGGTTGCTGCACATACCAGCCATCCCATTGCACAGCGTACCGAAGGGGTATATCTGGCCGATCTTATTGATGAAAAGATGTTTATGTATCCCACTTCGCCGAAACCCAATTTTTCGACCCAGCTTTTGAATATTTTTGCCGAGCATAGTTTAGTTCCAAAAAATATGCATGAGATACGGGAAATTCAGTTGGCTTTGGGCTTGGTCGCAGCGGGAGAAGGTTTATGTATTATTCCTGCCAGTGCCGATACCATTCGTTTTCCTCACTTAAATTACATACCAATTCTCGACAATGGCGCAGTCAGTCCGATTTTTATTACCGCACGCGCAATGGACAGAAGTGAGGACTTACAACTCTTATTTGATTGTATTTATCAGGTCTACGATTTAGAAGGGATACCTTATCAACGGACTGTTTTTACACTCGATCAGAACCCAATAGATGATTCAAATGGTATCGATTTTTAAATAAGATGAATGCATAGCCTCAAAGTCTGAAGCTATGCGTTATGCAAATTCTTATTGCACTTGAGCTGGGAAACCATCTTCGTCCAGCGCTTCGGTAATTTTATCGAGGCTTTCACTGGTTTCTACAATTACGATTTTTGTCGCTAAATCTACATCTACTTTTGCATTTGGGTCGACGTCTTGAATGGTTGCTGTCACACCACGAGCACAGCCACCACAAGTCATATTTTCAATAAGTAGTTTCATATTCATACTCCATCAAGAACGAGATATTTGTTTAGATAACCCTAAGTCTAAACCTTGTCATGATTGTAAGGTCAAGACCAATTTTTTTAAAAAATATGCTTGACCTTCCCATGATGGGAATCTGTATGCTCAATGTAATTGATAAAATTTTGCAGATTTGCAGAGGCGTTTGATGGACTCAAAAAACACAAAATTGCCAACATATAGTGAAACACTTCCAATCGAAGGCATGACCTGTGCCTCTTGTGTTGGACGTGTCGAAAAGGCGCTTAAGAAAGTTGAAAATATAGAAATTGCCAACGTTAATTTGGCCACAGAAAAAGCTGTTGTTTATTCAAACCAACCAATTCAGCGTGAAGCGCTTGTAAAAGCAGTTGAACGAGCGGGTTATGATGTTCCCAAAGAGGCGCCAGTGGAGCTGTCTATCGACGGCATGACCTGTGCATCTTGTGTTGCGCGTGTTGAAAAAGCCCTTAAAAAAGTAGACGGCGTTCAAGATGCGACAGTTAACTTAGCCACAGAGCAGGCTTGGGTTCAGGCAGATAATTCAGTCAATGTTGAAGATCTGATTCGCGCTGTTAAAAAAGCAGGTTACGACGCAAAAGCCTCTGAAAAAAATCAAGATGAGCAGCTCGATAAAAAAGCTTCAGAGTTAGATCAGCTTAAAAAAGATTTGATCATTTCGATTGTTTTGGCCTTACCAGTGTTTATTTTGGAAATGGGTTCTCATCTAATTCCAGCTTTTCACATGTGGGTCATGCACACCATTGGTCAATACAATAGCTGGCTTTTACAGTTTGTTTTGACCACACTGGTCTTGGTTTTTCCCGGTCGCCGTTTTTACCAAAAAGGTATTCCAGCCTTATGGCGTTTAGCACCAGATATGAACTCGCTGGTGGCTGTTGGAACCTTGGCCGCCTACAGTTTCTCTGTCGTAGCAACCTTCATGCCGCATGTGTTACCACAAGGCACGGTCAATGTTTACTTTGAAGCGGCTGCTGTGATTGTCAGTTTAATTTTGCTCGGACGATATTTTGAAGCAAAAGCCAAAGGACGTACTTCGCAAGCTATTCAGCATTTGGTAGGAATGCAGCCTAAAACAGCTCGCATTCAGCGTGATGGTCAAGTAGTGGAAGTTGCAGTTGCTGAAGTGGTCAGTGGAACTATTGTAGAAATTCGTCCGGGTGAGCGTGTGCCAGTCGATGGTGAAGTAGTCGAAGGACACAGCTACATTGATGAATCTATGATTACGGGTGAGCCTGTTCCAGTTGAAAAAATAGTAGGGCAGCAAGTGGTTGGTGGTACGGTCAACCAGAACGGTACTCTCAACATTCGGGCGACCGCAGTGGGAGCTTCGTCTGTACTTTCACAAATTATTCGCATGGTTGAGCAAGCCCAAGGTTCTAAACTTCCGATTCAGGGTTTGGTCGATAAAGTCACCATGTGGTTTGTGCCAGCGGTAATGCTCATTGCTGCAATTACTTTCTTGGTCTGGTTTATCTTTGGGCCAGAGCCTGCGCTCACTTTTGGTTTGGTCAACGCCGTTGCAGTACTAATTATTGCTTGCCCTTGTGCGATGGGACTTGCAACACCAACTTCTATTATGGTCGGTACTGGACGTGGTGCTGAGCTCGGTGTCTTGTTCCGTAAAGGCGAAGCTTTGCAGCTTTTACAAGAAGCACAGGTGGTTGCTGTTGATAAAACTGGAACGCTCACTGAAGGTAAACCGACACTGACAGATTTTAATGTTCAACAGGGGTTTGAGCGTGAACAAGTACTTACTTTGGTTGCCTCGGTTGAAGCCAAATCTGAACACCCAATTGCACTCGCTATTGTTCAGGCTGCTGAGGGCGAGGGAATAACTTTATTACCAGTAACAGCATTTAACTCGATTACAGGTTCAGGTATTGAAGCTGAAGTGTCAGGTCAAAAAGTACAAATTGGCGCAGACCGTTATATGCACCAACTTGGTTTAGACACTGACTCATTTCAAGCAATTGCTGCTCAACTGGGTGAAGAAGGTAAAACACCGTTATATGTCGCTATTGATCAGAAACTTGCTGCAATTATTGCCGTGGCGGATCCAATTAAAGAAACAACCTATGCTGCGATTGAGGCCTTACATCAGTTAGGTCTAAAAGTTGCCATGATTACAGGGGACAACCGCCATACAGCGCAAGCGATTGCGAAAAAACTCAATATTGATGAGGTTGTAGCAGAGGTCTTACCTGAAGGCAAAGTGGACACCGTTCGCCAACTGCAAAAACAATATGGGCGTTTGGCTTTTGTAGGTGATGGCATTAACGATGCACCAGCCTTGGCGCAAGCAGATGTCGGCTTAGCCATTGGTACAGGAACAGATGTTGCCATCGAAGCTGCCGATGTTGTGTTGATGTCGGGTAGTTTAAAAGGTGTACCGAATGCAATTGCATTAAGTAAAGCGACC
Organism: Acinetobacter calcoaceticus ANC 3811; assembly: GCF_000399665.1. Taxonomy (GTDB): domain Bacteria; phylum Pseudomonadota; class Gammaproteobacteria; order Pseudomonadales; family Moraxellaceae; genus Acinetobacter; species Acinetobacter calcoaceticus_B. The sequence continues at coordinate 1,766,545 of NZ_KB976986.1, read as the reverse complement.
ATGCGAAACATTCGCCAAAACTTGTTCTGGGCATTTGTATATAACGTTGCACTTATCCCAATTGCGGCAGGCGCGTTATATCCAGCATTTGGCGTGCTACTTTCACCTATGTTTGCAGCAGGAGCGATGGCACTTTCTTCAGTTTTTGTTTTAGGAAATGCATTACGCTTAAAACGTTTTCATGCGCCAGTACAGTGAGCGTGCTGAAACTCATCTTTTGGTTTAAGATCATGACAGAAGGTCTTAAACCAAATTTAATATTTGAGGTGTGAGATGAATATCGGTCAGGCATCTAAACAGTCTGGTATTTCAGCAAAAATGATTCGTTACTATGAAGAAATCGGTTTACTTGAAGCCGCTCAGCGCTCTGCTTCGGGCTATCGTATTTACTCAGAAATTGACCTAAAGACTTTAAACTTCTTAAAACATGCCAGAGAGTTAGGTTTTTCATCCGAACAAATGAAAGAGCTGATTTCGCTTTGGAAAAATACCGATCGGCATAGTGCAGAGGTGAAAGCTTTAACCGTAAAACATATTGCCGAATTAAAACAGAAAATTGCGCATTTACAAGAAATGGTTAATATTTTGCAGGCATCAGCCGATGATTGCTGTGGTAACCAACAGGCTTCTTGTGCCATTTTAGATCACATTGAAAAAGGTGTGGGTGTAAGCTAAGTTTCATTAAAATAAAAAAGGAAAAAATCATGGCTTATACAGCTTCTTGTCTTTGTAATGGTATTCAACTTCAAATTAATGCCGAATTAGAACCCATCATGGTCTGTCATTGTACGCAATGCCAAAAAGCACAAGGCGCTGCTTTTGCTGCCATTACGCAAGTACAGAAACGTGATTTGAATATTGTGCAGGGAGAAAACCTGTTACAGGCTTATTTTACGTCTCCTAATAAAAAGAGAGTGTTCTGTAAAACTTGTGGCTCTCCTGTCTGGAGTGAACGTTTAGATAAACCCGATGTAGTGCGTTTAAGGGTGGGGCTCATTAATGAAGAAATATCGACATCTGTCATTTCTCATGCTTTTGTGTCTTCAAAAGTGGAGTGGTATCCAATTTGCGATAGTGCTCGCCAATATCAAAATGGGGTAGAAAGCCCTTAAATATTAAGGTTGGATCGTATTTTATTCATTTGTAAAAAAACGTGAACAAGACTAGCCATGAATAAATAATGTGCTATAACTGTATTTAAGGTAATCGTAATATCTCCTCGATCCACAGGGAAACTTGGGACAGGACAAAAGATACGATAAGACCTTACATATAGCTAGCAAAGAGCATGTAAGAGATGGATAGACACAAATCTTAGATTGCTCACCGTTGCAGAAAAGCCCGTGAAACGGGCTTTTTTAATGCCTGTAAAAAGCTATCTATTGGATGACCAGACCATAAATAAAGTTTTTATGAATCTACTTTTGTCTGTTTCTTCTTCAGCAAATAAAACTCTGAAGAAATAATAAAATATTTTAAACATACAGACTATTCTGTATTGCAATTTAATTTATTTATAGGTACATTTACTTAACGGTTTAAAGTTCAAGTTTAATAATGGACTCATGGTCGTTGTGGGAGATCTAAGAGCCTGCATTCTTCCCCAAGATGCGGGTTTTTTTTATGCCTAAAGAAAAGTTATTATTAACCTCACTTAAATAAAAAAGATAAATTATTAGTTTTTAATATCTTAAGTCATTAAGTTTTTTAGAAATTTTCTTACCATATATAGCCTGACTATAAATCAGCTATACAAACTTCCTTATGCGTTACGCGACTATGCACGATAGGCTTGACATGCTTGAGCACAAGCTAAACAAGCTTTAGCACAAATTTGGCAGTGTTCATGCTCGTGTTTGCCGCATTCTGCTGCACAAAGTTGACATGCATGGGCACATAATGGCATCGCTTGTTCAGCTAACTCAGAATGCCTTAACTCTAAAGAAGTACATAACTGACAGGTTTCTACACAAGTCAGACAGTGCTTAATACATTCACGCATCATATGTTCTTCTTGCAAACAGGCGGCTGCACAGGTCTTACAAGCAATCATACATTCTACACAGGCTTGAATTGAGCTAGAGGCTTGGCAAAATAATGAATTATTTGCTTCTTGATTGGTTTGCATATGAATTCTCCTATTCCAAAAGTCTTTATTAAAAAATGGAATATTGTTATGTTTTTCCATTTTATAGATCATTTTTTAAACAATGGGTATTTGAGATGAAAGGGGTACAAATACCCAATACATAATTAACCTCGTAGTAGAATGTTACATTCAGTTTTTAGCTTAAAAGCGCTTATTTCTTGAGAATAGAAGGGGGCAATAAAATTTAAGGATTGTGTTAAATTTAATTGCATATAATACTTTTGGCTAATTTCTTATTGTGTGAATATTAGGCAAATTAGGAATGTGAACTTTGAAGGACACGAAATGGAAAACGTTAATCAATACGCTCACGGAGCTGAGCATGAAGTCCACATCCATTGCAAACGATCATTAAGCACATTAATACTGAGTATGTTCGTATTAATTACAACTGGTCGTTAAAAGAAAAAGCACCCGAGGGTGCTTTTTCTATATGTCTACTATAAATAGATACGTTTAAGAGTGCATAAAGCCACGACGTTTTTTGTAGGCTTTACGGTCATAAGAAGGGATATTTGATTGCTGGAGATCGATCGCCAGTTGTTTTTTGCGTTGAAACTGAACTTCGTTAAGAAGAGCAGCATAAATTTTGGGACGATCAGTTTTAAACTTATCTACATCCAATGGAATTTTCTCTTCATTTTTGACAATGTATAGAACAGAGCCATTGCCATTCGTTTCATAAACCGTCCAACCAAGCCGCACAGCATAGAGTCCGGTTTTCTGATTTTTACCTAAATAAGATTTAAAACCATCGGGATGAGGGCGAACATAAGCATTCATCATGCATCCTCCATCATTTGATTTATTTGATGAAAGCGACAATCAATGAATTGATGGGGAGTGGGACATCATATTCAGTAAAATCACGATTTCTAGTTGTTTATATATTGTTCAATTTTAAAATTTCAAGTGAGGGGGAAAACTGTCATTTACTGAGTTATGTAAGCTCAAAAATATTAAAAATAAAGCTTATTTTTTGAGTAATAAATTTTCAAGTTCATTCCTTGTTGGCAAGAAAAAATAGCTCACTATTCTGTATTTGTGTGATCGATTTTGCATATTTAAAATTGATGAAATCGTAAGTGAATTTAAGGTCAGTTTTAGTTAATTATTTGTTTTAAAATAATTAATTAATTTTTAATATTTCTTGTTACAACCATTTTGTCGACAATAGATGTACCTTTTTGACATATTTCGCCTAGCATAATTAAAGAGTTCGTTGCCTATGGTGTCATTTATGTTCATTGGACTTGTGGTCACCATTTTGTTGACTCCAGGCCCAACAAATACATTGTTAGCCTCTGCTGGAATACAGGCAGGAGTGAAGCAGTCTCTTAAACTTATTCCTGCTGAAGTGATGGGTTATCTCATTGCAATTACTTCATGGGGTATTTTACTTGAGTCCGTTTCACATTTTATTCCGTGGCTTCCACCCGTATTAAAGTTAATAAGTGCAACTTTTATTCTTTACCTTGCATTTAAACTTTGGACAACATCGACAAACGACATCAAATTAGACAATCCACTGATTACGCCTAAGGCTTTATTTGTCGCGACACTTTTAAATCCTAAAGCTTTACTCTTTGCTTCTGCTATTTTTCCACATGCAGCATGGGAAGTGTTTCACGTATATTTTATTCATATTGCTGTTTTTTTATCATTAATTACACCCATTGCTTTTTTATGGATTGCTTTTGGAACCGTATTAATTTCAAACAAAGTAACTTGGTTAAACCAACGTAATTTACAACGTACAGCTGCATTTATTTTAACTTTTTTTGCTATGCCAATCGGCTATTCAGCGATTAGCTCATTTTAAACTTAACTCGTTATTTATATTAAAAAATTTAATTTTCAGGAGATTTTTATGAAAAAATTAAAAGTAATTATTAAGGACCAGTTTAACCAAGAAACGATTGCTTTGGCAAAAGTTCGACCTATGAATGACCACGCCCTTGAACTTCATAAAAGCGTTGAACATATTGAAATTGATGACGATATTATTTTACCGAACATGGATTTGCTCTATGAAAACCCTAAAGACGGCAAAATTTATCAATTGATTGGAGCATTCAGCGAGGAATAGCTTTTAAAACATATTTGAAAATAACTAAAAGTAGAATATGTATTGAGTGTGATTTTCATTGGCGAACTTTTAGTTAGAATTGCTGAAAATAGAGCCAAACTACGTAATAGACACAATTAAAATATTGAAGATCCAAATAAGTTGTGGGACTATGCTTTTTGCAAAAGTGTGACCTAATCCACATTTTTGCATTTCAGGACTAAGTGGTTTTCACTAAGCCCATTCCTTCAATGAGAAGTAGGAATGGGCTTTTTCTTTGCATTTTATTCTTTAAATGTTTCATCTAAAGCTTGCTGAACGGCTTCAATACGTGATTTATACACTATATAAAGTATAAACTTGGTTGAAGCAAAAAGATTGTAGATTTTATAATAAAATATCAAAATTCAAAAACTTGTTTATTAAATTATTTCTCTTAAATCTACTCACAATAGAGTTTTAGTACTTGGAATTAACTTGTTTTAGGAAATTCATAATTAAGCTATGATAAAAATTAAAAAGCAGCCATAAAGTTTTCCTTAAATTTAAATAATTTAATATTCTACTTTTGAGATCCAGTATTTTGCAGAGATCTTATAATTTATTGTAATTTTTTAATTAAGAAAATAAATGTATTTAAATAATATTTAATTGATCTAAAATATATATCCTAATGTTTTAGTTTAATTAAATATTATTTATTGTTGTAATTAAGTGATTAATTCTGGAGTATTGACAAGAAGAAAAATATGTATATCATTCTTTGAATTAAATTGTATACAGATCTGTCTGTTTGTATTTTTGTTTTTATTAAATTAATTTAAATGATATTTTATAAAATATTATTCTATTGTTTTTGTTAAATTTTTTAAATTAATCCGCAAATTAAATGAAGGCTTATGAAGAAAAATATTATTAATACATTGTTTGAACATTCACAAAATCAACCAGATAAAATCGCTTTCTGTTATCATGATGTATTAGATGAGAGGAATATATCTAGTGTCACATATAATGAACTATATAATCTAGTCACTAAAGTTGGCTATAAGTTAAAAGAATATGTCACTTATGGGGATAGAGTATCATTAACACTTGCTAATTCAATCGAATATATTATAGCTTTTCTTGGTGTGCAAAGTATTGGTGCAATACCGGTTTCTTTAACAGCTCCGACAAAACAAGATAAGAAGGCTGAAAGATTGAAAGTAGTGCTCAATAATTGTAATCCTATCACAAGTATCGTTGACAAGTCTTTTACTCATAAAGATATTTTGAATTCGTATATTAATATAGAGGATTTACTTCTATCGGATAAATATTTGAATATCAGTGAAATTTCAATAAATGAAACAGCATTTTTACAATATACATCTGGTTCAACATCCGATCCTAAAGGTGTGGTCATAACACATAAAAATCTTTATTCTAATCATTTACAAATTAAAGAATCTTTTCAAACAACTAGTAATACAATTTATGGGACATGGCTTCCTATTTTCCATGATATGGGCTTGATTGGTAAAATTTTACACCCTATTTTTGATGGAAGTACGGTACATGCTATTAGACCAGAAAGTTTTTTAAGAAATCCCAAGCAATGGTTAAATATCATTAGTAAATATAAAGTGGAACTTTCAGCTGCACCAAACTTTGCATATGATTATTGTGTTGATAGAATTAATGATCATGATGACTTGGATTTATCTAGTTGGAAGTCAGCATTAAATGGTAGTGAGCCAGTATCATTAAAAACTATTGAGAGATTTTCTGAGAAATTTTCAAAAAATGGATTTAAATATGAAAATTTTTATCCAGTTTATGGCTTGGCAGAGGCTACTTTATTTGTAACGAGTCGGACTTCGAAAAATAATATTAATATTTTAGATTTAGATTTAGAGGCATTGAAAAATTCTAATGTTATAGAAAAAAAACCAAATAGTAGTTTTTCTAAAAAAGTTGTTGCATTAGGCGTTGATTGGGGGAAAAACTCTAAAACAATAATTTGGAATGATGAAGAAAATAGATGTTGTAATGAAAGTGAAGTTGGAGAAATAATTGTATCTGGAGATAATTGTAGTCCAAGGTATTTTAATAATAAAGAAGTAGCATCAACTCTGAAATTAGAAATAGAATTGATTAATCCAATACGAACAGGAGATTTGGGGTTTATCAGAAATAATGAACTTTATATCACGGGCAGAAAAAAAGAAGTAATTATTCTAAGAGGGAAAAATATTTATCCTGAAGATATTGAAGGAGTGGCACAGACAGTTAGTAATAAATTAATTAGACATGGAGGTGCGGCATTTGCTATAGAAACTCAGAATGAGCAAGAAATAATTTTAATCCATGAGGTTTTTAAAGATTTTAATCCTAATGAAGATGGTGAAGTTTTAACAAAATTAATTAAAGAAAATGTAGCACAGAATTTAAGGGTAAATATTGAGAATATAATTTTTATCCCTAAAGGAAAATTACCTAAAACGACAAGCGGAAAAATAGCAAGAAATAAAACTAAAGAAAGATTTCTTAATGAATTCTATACTTCCGATAAATATCTTTATTGTTTAAATAATAATCAAGACAAAATAAATGAAATGTCTTTATGGATTGATGAAGAATTTACAAAATTTGATTTCAAATTATTTGACGAAAGAAGATGCATTACGCCCAATTTAGTCCTAGCATTAGGAAATAAAGGTTTTTTTGGCATGACTGCATCAGATTATCAACAAAAAAATAAAAAAATTTCAATATTTCATACCATGAATTTTATCCGTAAGATTTCCTCTATAGATCTTACTTGTGCTGCATTAATAGGTATTCATAATGGCTTAGTACTATCACCCCTAGAAAAATTTGGTTCTGATTTACAAAAAAAACAATGGCTAGATTTTTTAAGAAGTGGACGAATATTTGGATCTTTTGCTTTAACTGAGAGTTCATCCGGATCCAATCCAAGGTCTATAAAATCCAAGGCTTATCTAAACGAAAATAATATATGGAGTATAAGTGGAGAAAAAATATGGATCGGTTCAGCAGGTTGGTCTGAGGTAACTTTATTTTTTGCTCAAAGTTATGATTCATTTAACAATTATTTAGGTGTAACAGCATTTTTACTACCAACAAATTTAAAAGGATTTGGCCAATCAGATGAAACTTTAACTATGGGAATGAGAGGAATAATACAAAATTCAATAATTCTAAATGATGTAAAAGTAGATAGTAGCTATATTTTAGGTGAAATTGGAAGAGGTTTTGATGTAATAGAGTCAACAATTAATTTTGGCCGACTAGGGGTAGCTTATATGGCTCTAGGTAGTATGCAAAGATCATTAAAATTAATAGCTGATTATACACAAAAAAGAGAAATTGTAGGTGGGTTATTGATAGATCATCCACTAGTCTCCTCAAAAATATTTGAAATTAGTATTTATACACAATCTATAAAATATATAGTAGATAAAATTGCAAATACATTAGATTCATCTATTTCTGTACCTAATGAACTTTTATCATTAATTAAAGCAATTGCGAGTGAGTTATGCTGGAATAGTATTGATAGTTTGCTTCAAATTTTTGGTGGTCGAGGTTATGATGAAGCAAACTCAATTCCACAAATGCTAAGAGATGCAAGACTCTTAAGAATATTTGAGGGTAGTTCTGAAGCATTATTTGAATTCGTAGGTCAGTGTTTAATTGATGAACAACCTAAAGTAATAACCTTTTTAAGAGATAATTATGGTTTTGACTCTTTAGAAGAAAATCTTAAAAATATTAAAAATGAAATATTGCAATTTGGGGAAAGTGAAAAATCATCTTTAGTGAGATTGTCAAACTATACATTAGGGTTATCATTTTCTTATTTATTATTGCAAGAAAGTTATAATAAAACTAATAATTCACATGATTTAAAGAATGAGGCTGCTGAGTGGTTTAAATATTCAAAAGACACAATATTACGTGATTTTTTTGTCAAAAAAAGACAAAATAAACACTTTATGAATTTTGAAATAATTGAAGGAATATGCCATGAAAATAATGATTTACCAAATTGGACAACTATAAAAACAAAAATAAAAAATTATCCTAATATTGATTTTAATGATGTTGAAATTATTAAGATGGATGAAAAAGAAAATATAGATAATATCAAAGTTTTTATTAAAGAAAAGAGCGATAATAAAGTGGATACGTATCACATAAGAAAATGGATTTTAAATTGGATTAAAAAAAGAAAAAATAATTCAATAAATATTGATTGTGATAAGAGTTTTTTTGAGGTGGGGCTGGATTCATTAGATGCCGCAGAGCTTGCATATAGTTTTGAAGATGAATATAAAGTAAAAATTGACCCTACTGTATTGTGGGAGTTTCCGACTATTAATAAACTTAGTAATTATCTTGTAAATAAGATGTAGAGGTATATATGGCTGAAATTGTTGTATTTGATATGGATGGCACATTACTTTCAAATGATTCGACAAAGCAATGGATTAAAGAGGCTTTAAAAGATAATATTTTTAGATTATCAGGTGCTATATTAATTATGCCATTAGCGATACCTTTAATGAAAATTAAAAAATATAAATCAATAGGAGCTTCATTATTTTTATGGTTGGCTACCGTTGGTTTAAGCGATACAGAATTACATGAAAGTTTTATAAAGTTTTCGGAAAAAATTAAAGCTAAATCGTACGATGATTTATATTGGTTCATGGATGGTATCCAAGAAATGCATAAACATATTGAAAATGGAAAAAAAGTTATTATTGTAACAGCTGCACCAGAAATATTAGCCACAGTATTGGTTAAATCTATAGGTATGAATGTAAATATTATTGGAACACCTTTAAAAAAGAAAATTGGAGGATGGATTGGTGGGGAACACTGTAGACATAAAGAAAAAGTTAGACGATTAGAACTCCAAGGTATAAAAGGACCATGGTTTGCTACATATAGTGATGATATAGAAGATGATTATCCTATTCTTATAAATAGTAAAAACCCTTACTTGATAAATAGTGATAGTAAAAAAATAGATAATAAACTAACTAATGTTATAAAACTTAAGTGGATTTAAATAAAAGGTTAATTATGAGTCTTGATTTAAGTAATATTTCATGGATTAGATTGCTTATATATTTGGTAATAAGTACTTTTTTTTTAGGTAACTTATCAACATACTTAAAAAGAAAGATATTGTGGCATGATGGATATAGTAGGAAATTAAATCATTTTGGTCATATGGTTATTTCAACCCCATTACTAGCATTTTTACCAGTAAATATTCTAATACCAACAGTATTTGTTGGATCTATCCTAGTTATTTTGATATATGGGTTGAGTAGTATTTCTAAGAAAAGATATATATATGGGATAGTTGAAGGTAGTTTAAGAGAAAGAGATAACCCTAGAAAGCGTTTTTTCTTTTTTTTCCCTTTAATTACTGGAAATATAGCATTAATTTTTTGTGTTTTAAATTATCCATTGGACTATGTAAGAATCGCTTTTTTTACGGTTGCTTTTGCTGATGGTTTTGCAGAGCCTGTAGGTTTGAAGTTTGGTGCTAATAACAAATATAAAGTAAAAGATTATATTTGGGGAGGTGAAAATAAAAAATCTGCAGCAGGATCTTTTATAGTATTCTTATTTAGTTTTTTGATTTGTTTTTTGTTTTTTCTTTATTTAAAAGAATTTTCTATATCTATTTTAATACTTTCCTTAATATATGGAGTATTAATATTTATAGTAGAAGCTATTTCACCTAGAGGAATGGATAATATGAATATTTTTATTTTTTCTCCATTATTTTTAATATTTTTAGATAATTTTTTTGTATAACGAGTTGGAAATAAAATGAATACTTATGATGATGTTATAGCAATAGTTGGATACAGTTATAAATTACCAGGCAATGTTTCTAATGAGGAAAATTTATGGGAGGTTCTGAATTCAAATAATCATGTTTATAGTGATGTATGTAAATCTGGGAGATGGAGCGACGAATTTCATGATTCTTCTAATATGCCTAGTCCAGGCAAAGCCTATGTTGCAAATGCTGGTTTATTAGAAAATATCAAGCAATTTGATAGTAATTTTTTTGATATTCCTGCTATTGAGGCAAATTATTTAGATCCACAACAAAGAATACTCTTAGAAACATCTTGGCATGCATTAGAACATGCGAATATAAATCCACATAAATTAAGAGGATCAAATACGGGGGTATTCGTTGGAGTAACAACAGATGATTATGCACGTCTACATTCTCAATCTGGTTTATTGATAAATTCTTATACAGGTATAGGATCTGCTAAAAGTATTGCAGCAGGTAGATTAGCATATTTTTATGATTTTAAAGGTCCCGTAATTCAATTAGATACTACTTGTTCATCTAGTTTAGTTTGCATTCATTTAGCATTGCAAGAGTTGAGAAAAAAGAGCTGTGATTTAGCATTAGTCGCAGGAGTAAATGCAATATTAAGCCCAGAAACTACAATTGGTTTTTGCGAAATGAAAGCATTATCAAAATCTGGAAAATTATCTGCATTTGATGACACAGCTGACGGATATATACGTGGTGAAGGTGGAGGAGTGTTTGTATTAAAAAGATTAAAAGATGCAGAGAAAGATGGTAACAATATCCATGCAATTATTTTAGGCTCTGCAATAAATCATGATGGTAAAACTAATGGACTAACAGCACCTAACCCTAATTCGCAAATAGCTGTAATAAAAGAAGCGATTAAAAATGCAAAATTAGAAATAGATGATATTGACTATGTTGAAACTCATGGTACTGGTACAAAGTTAGGTGATTTAATGGAGGCTAATGCCTTAGGTGCTATTTTTTCAAAGAAAAATAAAATTTTAGAAATCGGTTCTGTGAAAGCTAATATTGGCCACTTAGAAGCTGCTGCTGGTATCGCATCTTTAGCTAAAACAATGTTATTAATTAAAAAACGTAAAATCCCAGGGCAAGTTAATTTAAATCAAAAGAGTACAAAAATAAATTGGGAAAACTTGAATCTAAATATTGATTCAAGAAGTAGACAACTATCTCAAAATAAACAACTTAAAATTGGAGTAAGTGGATTTGGTATGAGTGGAACAAATGCTCATATAATTATTGGCGAATATTTAAAGAAAGATGAAAAATCTCTATTACCACATTCTTTATACACTTTCCCTTTATTTTTAAGTTCTGCAAAAAATGATGAATCATTGTCAAAAAATATAACAAACTTAAAAGCCATGATTTCTAAATCGAAAAAAAAATTTGAGGAAATAGATCAGTTAAGTATTTCTACGCAGAAGAATAGAAATCATTTTAAACAATATAGATCAGCTTTTTTTATCGATCATTCAGATTCATTAATAGATCTAAATTATCAAAAAAAACATGATAGTAATAATAGAGAAGAAATAGTATTTGTATTTGCAGGTCAAGGCACACATTATGCAACTATGGGAAAAGAATTATATAATAATTCCTCTATTTTTAAGATTTATTTAGATAGATGTGCTCAGACTTTTAATAAAATAACTGGTAAAAATTTAATAGACATAATTAATAATAAAGAAGATTGTTTGTTGAATCAGACTGAAAATGTACAACCAGCTATTGTAGCAATAGAAATTGCTCTGTCCAAGTTTTGGGAAAATTTAGGGATAGTTCCTACAGCTGTTGTTGGTCACAGTATTGGAGAATATGCTGCAGCAGTGACAGCGGGATGCTTAACTATAGAAGAAGCAATGGAATTAGTGGTTTTAAGAGGTGAAAGTATCGCTAATAGTAATGAAAAAGGAATAATGCTTTCAGTATCAGGTGAGATACAAAAAATAGAAAGTTTGATTGAAAAGCTACCAAATGAAATTGCCGTAGCAGCATATAACTCACCTATCAATATTACACTTTCATTATCTATAGCTGAAAAGGAAAAATGTTTAAATATTATTAAAGAATTAGGTGTCAAATATTTTGAGTTAACGGTGAGTTACCCTTTTCACTCAAAGTTATTATTAGAAGCATCAAATATTTTTTACAATGAAACGAAAAATATTGTAAGAAATAGAGAAAAAATTATTACTTGGGTGCAGACAGGAGATGATGCACCTAATCTGCATGAATATTTTGTTAATCAGATTACATCACCTGTTTATTTTGAAAAAGCAATTAGAGAGCTAGTTGAAAGAGGGTATAGTAAATTTTTAGAAATAGGAGCTAATCCAGTATTAGGAAGTAATATTTTAGCCATTAAGCCAGAAGCTGAAATTGCATATAGCTTGAAAAAAAATGGAATTTTAAAAGAAGATATTACAAAAAATTTAGCAAAATTATATTTAATGGGGCTTGATGTTAATTGGAATGAAGTTTCTTATGGGGCAATAAATAAAGAATTGCCATTATATTCATTTTTAAAGTCTGAATATTGGCTTCCATTGAATCTAGAAAATAGGGAAGTGGGTAATCTTTCTAATAAAGGTTTTAATATAAAAACAGTTGGTCATACAAATGATAAAGTGATTTTTTTAGTAAATTTAAATAAAATTGAGCAGCCTCATATATTAGAACATAATATATTTGATATTATGATTTTTGCAGGAGCAAGTTGGATTGCATTAGCTTTACAAGCTGGACAGAAAATTTTAGGTAATCGTCCAATATGTATCAATAATTTAAAATTTTTGAAACCTTTATTTCTAGATAAAAGTGCATATAAAACTAATATAAAATTAGTGTTTGAAAAAAAAGGATTAAATAATTTTGAATTTAAATTTTATTCAGAAGATGAAACTATTTTATTTTGTGAAGGTGTTGTAGGAAGACATGATTTTAAAAATATTAAAATTAAAAAAATGGAAAATTGGAAATATGAGGATTTTGAAAACTATAAAGATTTTTACTATAAATTTGATAGACAAGGATATACACTTGGAAGATCGTTTCAATGGATATCTAGTGGATTAGATAAAGATAGAGAAGCATTAAGAAAACTTAAGCAACCTATTCTAATACCAGATTTAAATTCATATTCAATATATCCTGGATTGTTGGATTCATGTTTTCATGCATTGTATTCACTAATTAGTAAAGATTTGAAAGCAATTAATGGGGATGAAATTGTTATTCCTTCTGAAGTGACGTCATTGGTATATCTAGGTAATACATTTGGTGAAGAAGAATACGATGTATATGCAACAACAGTTAATGATGAAGGAAAAAAACTTCCGAAATTATGCGGAGGATTCAATTTAGTTTCATCTTCAGCTGGTACAATAATTGAGGTGGAATCCATTAAATTTGATAGAGTTTCAAAAAAACTTTTACTATCTAATACTGAAGAATTGAATATTTTTGTTGGTAAAAAAAATTATATAAATTATACAGCTAGTAAAATAATAGAAGATGACAACTTAGTTGCTATAGAAGAAAATTTATTACCCAATCACATTACTTTTTCAGATTTTTTAGATTCTCCTGATGGAAGTAAAATAATTAAATTAATAATTAATGAATATCCAATAAAAGAGAATAGTGTCGATGTTATTGTTGAAGATTGTATATATATAAAAAATTATGTTTTTAATACTATAATACCAGTTGTAAATAATGGAGAGAAAGTAAAAATTTATGCTTTTATAAAAAATGTAATGTTAGATAGCAATATAAATGTTAATAATAGTGGTATTTTTGGTTTTTTAAAAAGCTTGGCTTCCGAAATTGAAAATTTATCAATTGTCTTTGTAGATAGTAGGTTTAACAAACCAAATACTTTACTTGATAAAATAGTATTTTTAAATAATATAGATGCTGGTGATTATCTATTTGAAGATGATGTGCTAAAAAGAATGGAGATCGTTCCACTATTAAAAGAAAATTGTAATACTCATAATGATAATGATTTATCTCAAGGTGTTACTATTGTTATAGGTGCAGGTGGATTATTACATCCTACATTAGATTGGTTGTTAGAATCTGGTTCAAAAGATATTGTAATTTTTAGTCGATCTCATATTGATATAAAATTAGAAAATAAAAAAAATGCGAAAATACAATTTATAAAAGGTGATATCTTAAATGTTGAAGATGTAAGAAATTTATTTGAATTAATTTATAAAAATAATAAGAAAATTATAGGGATAATTCATACAGCGGGCAGTCTATTAGATCAATCATTCTTAAAAATGGATGAGTATAGTTTAAGAAAAGTAATTGAACCAAAGTTACAGGGATGTCTAAATATTGAAAAATTTTGGAAGCTAGATGATTTAAAATTTTTTATTACCTATACTTCTATTGGAATATATTATTCATCAGCAATGCAGTCAAATTACACAGCTGCAAATAGTGCAGTAAATAGTTGGGTAATAAAAAAAATAGGAGAAGGCGTACCAGCTAAGAGTATTGCATTGGGACCTGTTAAAGCTGGAATGGCAGATGAGTTAGATTCTATACATGTACAGCGCTTACATAGATTAGGAATAGATTTTATTCCAATAGAAAAAATAAAAGAATTATTAACTATTTCTATTAGAAATAAATTTCCAATAGTTGCATATGCTGTCAAATCAGAAAAATTTGCAAATAAAGAGAAAAATGCAGTTAATCTAGAAAATATTTCAGAAGCAGAAGTTACAGCAAAATTGTTGAGTTATATTTCAACTTTATTAAGTATTAAACATACTGAATTAGACCCTGAATTGTCATTAATGGATTTAGGAGCAGATTCTTTATTAGCTGTAGAGATATCAAGTTGGATACAAAGTAATTTTCTTTTATCAATTTCTATGGAGAAATTATTAGGTAGTAATAATCTTAAATCAATCGGATATGAAATTCACTCTAAAATTCATAAACCTATAGAAGTCAAAAAAAATCAATGGTTAGCAGGAGAAGTTTAATGAATAGTAATATAAATTCTGAAAAAATTGTTTTTGATTATGCTAAACAGGGAATTAGACTTTGGGTAGAAAATGATAAGTTGAAATATCTGGTAGCTAAAAATTGCATATATAATAATGAAATGATTTTAAACAAATTAAAGGAGAATAAGGAGCAAATTATTAGTTTTCTAATAAGTGAAAATTGTTTTGAAGTTGCTTATCCAACGTCATATGAACAGCGGTCATTATGGTTTTTAGATACAATTGATAAAATAGGCCCAGCTTATAATATTTTTACTGCTATTGAGATTGATCCAACTATTGATTTAATAAAGTTGAAAACTAGTATATTGAAAATATTATCAAGACACGATATATTAAAAACAGTTTATTTCATGCAGTTTGGTTGCTTATGGCAGAAAATTATATCTAACGATATTTTTTTAGAAATGATTAATGATATTGAATATATAAGTGAAATTGATGATAGCTTATTTAAAGATAAACTCGAAGAGATAGCTAAGAAAAGATTTGATTTGAAAGAAGGGCCAGTTGTAAATTGCAAAATAATCCAAAGAAACGTTAGTGGAGTGGATAGATACTATTTTGTATTTTGTGTGCATCATATTGTCGCTGATTTTAATTCATTACAAATATTACAAAAAGAAATTACAGAATGTTATTTTGGTAAGGATTTGTATTCTGTTGAAAATAATTATTTTGAAACAATTGATATATTTGAAAATGAAGTAATATATTCGGATTCAATAAAATTCCAATTAGAAAATCTTTCAAAACTCCCGGAAATACCGGACTTAGGTTGGAAGCATAGCTTATCAAAATCGAATTCGTATATGAATTTATCTTGGGAGTTAGATTCAAAAACATCTACTTATTTGAGAAAAATTTCAGAAAAAACTGGTGTTACTATTTTTTCAATAATTTTTTCTATTTATGCTATTAGTATTGCAAAGTTAAGTAACAACAAACGAATATTGATTAATTTGGCTACAACAGTTACTAATAGAAATAATAATTTTGTAGTAGGAAATTTTTCAAATTTAGTACCCTTTATTATTGATGTGGACGATAATGATAGTTATAAATTAATTTTTGAAAAAGTTTTTAATAAAATACTTTTATCGGAGAATTATAGAAATATTCCATTTTCTTTATTAATTGAAAAAATGGGTCTTTCTAACGTAGATTTTAGATCACCATTAACACCACTTACTTTTGCATGGCATAGTGGTCAAATAAAAAATATATTAAAGTTAGGAAATACATATAGCGAATCTAGGCAAATAGGTTCTTCTGGTGATTTAATGCTTACTGCAAGAGATATTAATGGGGTCATTGATTTTAAGTTATGTGGAAATGATAATAAAGTAACTAAAATAATGTTATTGTCCTTAAAACAAAAAATTTTGGACTGTATAGGTGATGTCACTTTAGATTTAGAGAAAAAAATTACGGAGGTAAATAATAATGAGCTCAATTTTAATGAAAAGATTAATGAAAAAAAATCTTATGATTTTTTTGATAAACTAGAATCTTATTTAATTGAAGATGAGTCTAAGATAGCAATAAAAGCAAATAATAATGAGATTAGTTATGAAGATTTGCTCTCTAAAGCTAAGAAAATATCAGGAATATTAAATTTTGGAGGAGTAGGTTTTGGCGATAAGGTAGTTGTCCACCTGGATAAAAATATAAATTTAGTACCATTTATATTGGGTGTAATTTTATCAGGAGCGACATATGTACCACTTGATTTGAACTTGCCAGCAGATAGAATAAAAACTATTTGTGATGAGGCAAAACCTAAATTGGTAATATCAGATGAGGAGGATTTTAATTTTTTTAATATTTCTAAAAAGAGTACTAATTCATTTGAAGATTGTGAATCTATAAAATATATAAAAAATAATTTAGAAAACACTGTTTCTTATATTATTTATACATCTGGTAGTACTGGTATTCCAAAAGGGGTTCCTATTACATTTGAAGCATTGAATATTTTTTTAAATAATTTAAATTCAAAAATTTGTCTTAATAGAGAAACAAATTTTCTAAGTATTAGTAGTATATCTTTTGATGCATCAATTGCAGAAATATTTTTACCTCTGTTTTCAGGTGCAAAACTTATTTTGAGTAATAGTCATCATGCAAAAAATCCAGAAAAAATTAATCAATTAATACAAGAAAATGATATTAATGCGTTACAAGCTACTCCTACGACTTGGAATAGCCTATTAATTAGATATCCTAAAAATACATGGAATCTTGATGCATATTCTATGGGAGAAGCTCTACCAACAAAATTGGCACAGAAATTAATAAAAAGCGTTAATAATTTATGGAATTTATATGGACCTACGGAAGCAACAGTATATGTTACAGCTGATAAATTTGATCCTTTAGATGAGGTACAAAATTCATCAGATTTCATTCCAATTAAAAATATATTCGATAGTAGTAATTTATATATTTTAGATCACAATAATATGCCAATTTCATCAATTGGTGGTGTTGGTGAGTTATGCATAACAGGATCTCAATTATCTAGTGGATATTTAAATAGCAATAATAAAAGTTTTTTACGTATCACTTTAGAGCATAGTGGAAAGGAAATTAAAGTTTACAAAACTGGTGATTTAGCTAGATATAATCTAGATAATTATATTGATATTATTGGTAGACTCGATAATCAAGTTAAAATTAAAGGCTATAGGGTTGAGTTAGGGGAGATTGAAGCTATTATTAGATCTCATCCAAGTATTGAGAATTGCTCTGTAATATATACTGAAGTCATCAATCCTAAAATACTAGCTGTAGTAGTTGGTCACGAAATTGAAATTGAAATTTTAAAAAAATATTTAGCATCAAAACTTCCTTTATACATGCTCCCGACTGAAATACGGATTATTCCAAGTTTACCGGTTAATAATAATGGAAAAGTTGATAAAAAGGCTATAATGAGTTATTTTGAAGTTGGAGAGGTTGAATTAATTGTTAATTATAAAAATAATGAAAAAATTGAAGATAATTTAATTTGTATTATCTCTAAGATTATGGGTAGAGTTATAGATGATAAGTATTCTAATTTGTTTAGTCTGGGGTTAGATTCACTTCAATCGGTTACACTTAAAATGGATATTTTGAATGAGTTTTGTGTAAATTTATCAATGGAAGAAATTTACAATTTCTCAACTATTAATGATTTGTCAAATTTAATAGATAGCAAAATAAATAAAATTTCTTATGAAAATCATTATTCTTTTGAAAGTGACATGGATTTGCCCAATATTGTTATTCCTCTGAATGCGCCTGAAAAAATTGAAAACGTTCTTTTAACAGGTGCAACAGGATATTTAGGAAGTCGTGTTTTAAAAGAATTAATTAATAAACCTAATATTGTTATTCATTGTTTAGTACGATCTGCTGATTGTGACCAAGCAAAACATAGAGTTTTAAAGGCACTTGGTGATAAGTATGATCTTTCAAAATTAAAAAATGTATACTTTATTAATGGATTTCTTGGAGCTTCAAATTTTGGAATGAAATTTGATGAATATATTACTTTATCACAAAAAATTGATTCTGTTATACACTGTGCTGCATTAGTAAATTTTACGTTACCTTATTCCGTAATGCGTGAAAATATTGTATCTACAAAGCAGATAATTGAATTTTGTTGTTTATCAAAACTAAAATATCTTAATTTTATTTCTACTTATAGTGTACTTAATCCAAAATTAAATAAAATTTCAGAAACCTTTTTTACGGAAAAACATGAATTTATTAACTTCGGTTACGCTGAAAGTAAATGGGTATGTGAACAGCTTTTATTAAAGGCTAAGTTAATGGGACTGCCATGTAAAATATTTAGACCTTCTAGAATAATCAGTGATGTTGATTCAAATGATTTAAATCTGAAAGATTTTTACTCTGTAGTATTAGCGGGTGCAATTGTTTCTGGGTATGCGCCAATTGAAACTGGAGTTGATAACTTTGTAGACGTAAATAAAGTTTCCTCAGTTATTGTAGAGGAATCAATTAATCAAAAAAATAGCAATAGTATTATTCACTTATGTGGAAAGAAATGGACAGCTTGGGATAATATTATTAAGCTTTTAGAAGTTTCAGCTGAAAAAGAATTTAAAAAAATACCTTATTCTGATTGGGTTGAACTTGTTTATAAGTTATCACATGAGCATTCTAGTTTATATCCTTTCAAAGAAATTTATCCATTTCTTATAGGTATGGCTAATAGTTTAAGAGAGGTATTTAAGAATTATCATCCAATCATTGATGTAAATTTGAATAATGATATTGATGTCATTTTCACAAATGAATTAATAATGAAACATTATACTCAAATATGTAAATTTCATTCTGCTTAAGTTGTTTTATTATGAATAGTGAAAAATTTTATTATATTCCTAAAATTAAGAATAACATAAAGCGTCGGTTATTCTGTTTTCCATTTGCGGGTGGATTAGCTAATTATTATTTTGCCTTTGAAAATTTTGTTCCTGATGATTTAGAGATAGTTGCTATACAATATCCTGGTCGATTTGGTAATAATGATCAAAATATTCATAGTATTGATGAGCTTGTAAATTTTATTTATAATAAGATTTCTCATTTACTAGACCTGCCTTTTTCTTTTTTTGGTCATAGTATGGGTGCTATCGTAGCTTATGAATTAAGTAAAAAGATGCAAAATAATTTTAATATTATTCCACAATATTTATTTCTTTCAGGACGATCTGCCCCAGAAAATAGAAGAAAAACATATATTCATACTATGAATGATGTGGATCTTGTTAATAAACTTATATCCTTAAATGGCATGCCTAATGAACTTATTAGTAACAATTTACTTTTAGAGCAGTTTTTACCTGCAATACGTAATGATATAAGACTAATAGAAACATGGTACTTAACTGATAAGAATAAATTAAAAATTCCTTTTATTCTTTTTAATGGTGATTCTGATCCAGAAGTAAATATTAATGATGTGGGGAATTGGTCGTTATATACATTTAAGAATATTGTTAGTTATATTTTTTCTGGCAATCATTTTTTTATTAATCAACATAAGGAAGAGGTTATTCATTTAATTCTTAATGAATGGACTTCTTGTACTATATAGGTAATTGAAAATACATATTATGAAAAATCAGAATATTAGTAGTTTGGAAAAAAACAGTTTTAATGTGGTTGATATTGAAAACAAATTAATGGATATCTGGAAAAGTATATTGGGCAATTGTAATTTTAATATTGAAGCAAGTTTTTTTGAGCTTGGAGGTGATTCTATATTAACGATTGAACTAATTGAAGCTATAAAAAAGAATTTTAATTATCAGTTTACTATCACATCAATTACTGCAAACCCATCTATAAAAATGATGGCTAAAGTAATCAATGGTACAAATACAGCGGATATTCAGACACAAATTGTTCCATTGCAAACACAGGGTTTAAACAGTCCATTCTTCGGAATACATCCATTATTTGGTTTAATTTATCCTTATGTGAATTTGGCTAAAGAAATGGGAACTTCACGTCCATTTTACGCCTTTCAATCTAAAGGATATAATTCTGATACTGCTCCAATAGAAAGTATTGAGAAGCTGGCTGCATCATATATCTTAGATATGAAAAAAGTACAACCTATAGGCCCATATTTAATCGGCGGGTGGTCGTTTGGTGCTATCGTTGCTTATGAAATGGCGAGACAATTACGTGAAAATGGTGATTTTGTGGATCGTCTCATTCTAATTGATTTAGCTACTGATTCATTAGAAAAATTTTTTCAAAAAGTGCCTAAACATATTCTCGTAAAAAGATTTTTAGAAATTACTAATGAGGCCTTGATTAGTTTTGATCCGTCCTTTAAAAATAGTAATCTCTTATTTTCTATATTAAAAAAACCAAAAAGTTTTTTATTGTTTTTCTTAAAAATTTTAATTCCTATGTGTAAAATAGGGCTAACAAATAGCAATGCTGCAAAAAAATATATTTTAAAACCTTATACTGGTCATGTGACACTTATACATACTGCAGATCCAGAATTTACAAATATTCTAACTCCTGAGTTAGGATGGGATAAAATAGTTAATGGTCAGTTAGATGTATATAAAATTCAAGGTGATCATCTTAATTTACACAAGTATCCTTATGTAGTTGGTCTTGCAGCAGCATTAAATAATGCATTAGATAATAAATAACGATTTGGTGATGAAATGAAAATTATAGATATTGGTGTTTATCTACCTAAAGAAAGAGCTTGTGTTATTACAGAAAGTAAAGAAGGAAGATATAGTTCTTTAGAGTTAGAATTTAATAAATATATAGCTATTGCAATAGAAAATGAACTTTACCCACTTGAAATGGCATATGAGTCATTTTTATCATTAAAAAATAATAGTGTTCTAAATGATCTAAGTTTTTTAATTCATAATTCTTTTCATTATAATGGTTATAGCTATTATCATTCACCAACCTGTTGGTTGCAAAACAAATTAAATATTCCAGAAACAATTGGTCTGAATGTTAATCATGGATGTAATGGGCTTATGTCAGTTTTCATGGCTTGCAATATTTTACGCAATGAAAAAAATAAATCAATTTTATGTACTTTTTCTGAAAGATTTAATATTAGTAATTTTTCAAGATGGTCTGTCGATTATAACGTTATTTATGCTGATGGCGCATGCTCGGTAATTATTAGTAATGATGAAGCTCAGACATCATTGGCTAATATATTAGCAGTAGAACATTTCACTACCCCAGAGTTAGAAGGTTTAGTTAGATTAGATGTCTCTGACTTGGAGCATACTTTTGATCCTCATGATATGAGATCAACAAAACGTAGCTTTATTAGAGATAAAAAAAGTATTGACGAAATTCAGAAGATTTCAGCTAATGCAATTCATTCATTACTTAATAAAATTAAAGTTAGTTTAAACCTAACTGATAAAATTGAGGTAGACCATCTTATTCTACCTAATTTTGGTCATAAAACTTTACATAATGACTATCTTCCTCATTTACCCAAACCTAAAAAAACAAACTCAATAGATTGGGGATTAACATTAGGACATGTTGGCTCAAGTGATTGTTTTATTAGACTAAAAAATATTATTGATAATAAGGAAACTGTGGCTAAGGATAGGGTCTTGATACTGAGTTTAGGAGCAGGCGTTACTTGGACCATGGCTCTTTTAGAAATGAATTAAAGGCATTGTGATATGTATCAACTTAAATTAAATAATTTTTTAAATAAAATTTTAATCTTTTTAGCACTAGCAATAAGTATTGATTTTTTATTCTTTCCTGTTGAACTACGTAGACCTTTGTTATATAAAATCATTGGTCCTGATTATGCTATTAATCAACTTAATGCTTTTTCCTCTAACCCAAAACCTATTTTATTGCATGTAATACTTGGATTGTTATTTATTTTTTTAATGTTAATACAATTATCTAGGAATATTAGAGAGAGAAATGCGAAAATTCATAAAGTATCAGGCTATTTATTTTTGTTGTCAGCAAATTTATTAGCTCTAACTGGTGTTATTGTGTCCCTTCTTTATCCTTTTGCTGGAGTAATAGCTGTTGTTCCAAACTTATTTTTTGCCTTTCTTATAGTTTTTTATAGTTTAGCTGCTATTACAACTGCTAAAAAACGTTTATTTATAAAACATCAGATTGCTGTTAGTAGAATTATTGCAATTTCTTTAGGTATAGTATTATCACGATTATTTTTAATTTTTTTTATAAATGTTTTTGATGTTCCTGAACGTGAAGCTATGGCTCAAGTTTTTTGGTTGGGATCAGGTACACTTTATTTTTTAAATGAATTTATTTTTGTCGAAAAATTAAATAAAATTAGATGAAATTACTTTGATAAGGTGTTGTTGTGTGTGTTGAAATTCATTTGCATATTTATAAAAATACTTTTATTGATTTAAATTGTGTGTATAAATATTTATCTAATTTTGAACTAGTAAGATTTAATAAAATTGTCTTTTCTAAAGATAAATATTTATATGCAATGTCTAAAATTTTATTAAAAAAGATCATTTGTGAAAATTTTAATATTGAAATTAAAGATATTGTTATTGATTTTACAGCTGAAGGTAAACCATATTTAAAATGGCCGAATAAAGATTTTTTTTTAATATTTCTCATACTGAAGGAGCGATTGCGATCGCAATTGCTCCATTTCAAATAGGTGTTGATGTTGAAAACGTATATAATCGTATTTTTTCTGATAGAATATTGAAATATGTTTTTCATGATAGTGAAATAAGTTCTATTAATGTAAGTTTTAACAAGAATAAGGAAAAATTTTTCTTTTGGACAAGAAAAGAAGCAATATTAAAAGCATCAGGAGTAGGTTTGATTGATGACCTTTATCTTATTAATACTAATTTGTATAATGTTTTTATGTTTAAAAAGTTTTGGAAAATTATTTCATATGATTTAAAAAAAATCGGTATAGTGTGTTCACTTAGCTATGAAGGTGATAGTGACTTTCCAGTAAGATTTTATTTAAAATAATTATTTTATTGGTTTATTTGGGGATGCATTTTATTTTGATAGTATAATATTCTTATAGTTTATTATTTAATATTTACAACGTACGGCTGCATTTATTTTAACTTTTTTTGCTATGCCAATCAGCTATTCAGCGATTAGCTCATTTTAAACTTAAACCAATATTTATATTAAAAATTTTAATTTTCAGGAGATTTTTATGAAAAGATTAAAAGTAATTATTAAGGACCAGTTTAACCAAGAAACGATTGCTTTGGCAAAAGTTCGACCTATGAATGACCACGCCCTTGAACTTCATAAAAGTGTTGAACATATTGAAATTGATGATGACATTATTTTGCCTAACATGGATTTGCTCTATGAAAACCCTAAAGACGGTAAAATTTATCAATTGATTGGAGCATTCAGCGAGGAATAGCTTTTAAAACATATTTGAAAATAACTAAAAGTAGAATATGTATTGAGTGTGATTTTCATCGGCGAACTTTTAGTTAGAAGTGTGCTGAAAATAGAGCCAAACTACGTAATAGACACAATTAAAATATTGAAGATCCAAATAAGTTGTGGGACTATGCTTTTTGCAAAAGTGTGACCTAATCCACATTTTTGCATTTCAGGACTAAGTGGTTTTCACTAAGCCCATTCCTTCAATGAGAAGTAGGAATGGGCTTTTTCTTTGCATTTTATTCTTTAAATGTTTCATCTAAAGCTTGCTGAACGGCTTCAATACGTGTTTTACACGCTTTATAAGCAGTTATAGATTCTTCAACAATCTTCATTAAATTATCAATATCGGGGCTTTCTTGAGACTCAAGTAATTCGGCATTTTTTTTCAAAATGTCATGGCCGTCTTTAAACGTTAACTCTTCATTCTTCATTTGGAATTACCTGTGTAATATTGGCTTCAATCACACCATCTTGCATTTCAATCGCAATGGCTGGGTTTGAAATTTGATGTATAGAGCGAATTGCCTTTCCTTCTGATCTAACAATTGCATAGCCTTTGGCTTGAACCTGTTTCGGATTTTGTAAAAGGACTTCTTTCATTAAAGATTCAATTTGAGCTAATGAAAATTTAACTTGTTGCTGTGAACTAAACTGAATACGTTCTTTTATTTGGTCAAGCAGGCGATGTGCCGAGTTAAGTTGACCTTGGGCCGAAGATTTAATTTGATGAAGTAGCTGGTCATTTTTGCTTTGATAAGTCGTAATTTGATGCTGCGAAAGGAGCTTAATGGTTTGCAGACTATCGACGGCTTCTTGTACACGTTCAACAATATGGTTGCGAATACCCGCAATTACTTTACTTGGCGTGTCGAATGAACGATGGGCAATTTCATCAAGAATGGTACGGTCTTTTTCATGACCAATACCGACCCAAATGGGTACAGTGCGTTTGCAGAGTAGGGCCGCAAGTTCATAATCATTTAAATAAGCCAAATCATTGACAGACCCGCCACCACGAATAATTACAATCAAGTCTGGTGGAAATTTAAATGTGCTGGCCCATTGTCTTAAACCCGAACCTAAAGATTCAATCAAGCTAGTTGCAGCGGTGTTCCCTTGAAAAGTAGCGGTGTGATACACAAAATGGCAAACACCATTTCTCTCTAGAGCATCGGCATCTTTTTTAAAGTCACCTAGGCCCGCAGCATTTTGAGGAGCAATGACTAAAACATTTTGAATATCAAAAGGAGTAGGGAGAAGTTTATTTTTATGAATTAAACCTTCTTGTGTGAGTCGCTCAATAATTTGCTGATAACGTTTAGCAATTTCACCTAAGGTAAAGCTTGAGTCGATCTCTTCTATATTGACTGAAAATCCATATTGAGGATCAAAGCGTGCTCTAATTTTAATGAGAACATTTAGGTCGCTTGAAATCTCAATACCTGTTTCGCGTTCAAACTTTAAAACGATTTTACTTGCCGAAAATTTCCAGATGGTGGCCTTACAACTGGCAATGACTTTATCAGTCTCTGCATCTTTTTCTGCAAGCTCTAAATAGTAATGGCCGCCTTTAATATTTAAATTTCGAATCTCTACTTTTACCCAGACTGGCTCATCAAAAGCCAAACGTATGACTTCCTGAACTGTGCCGAGATATTCACTAAGGGAAAACTGAGGTTCAGACATACGAACTAAACATTAAAAGACTAACCTAGATAGTATAAAAAGCAGCCCACCCAAGGCAATTGTTGTCTGTGAATTTAGGGTTCTGTTTAAAATAAATACAACAATTCAAAAGTTTAATTTTAAATTGAGCTTATTAATCACTAGCTAGTTAAAAAGATAATCTTAATTAAAAAATATAAATCTGATGAATTACAATGGATTGAAAAATAGAGTTTGCTTTATGAAATATATAGGCGTATAAAGCTTACTTCCTAGTGCGGGGTGGAGCAGTCTGGTAGCTCGTCGGGCTCATAACCCGAAGGTCGTTGGTTCAAATCCAACCCCCGCAACCAAAATATTATGCTCTGTGATGTACCACTTTTCATGATGCGAAAATTATGAAAAGCATTAGCTTATAAATAACCCTATATCAAGCTAAATATTAAATTCTAGACTGACTGTCCATACCTTAAATCTAGTGTTCTAATTAAATACCGTCAAATCACATGAGCTCAGTGATGAGTGAATGATTGTGAATATAGTAAATGAGTGGCTAATTGCCACATCCGTAAATGGTAATGAGATTAATGTGAGGATTGTTCCTCATGTGCGTAAGCAAAACTCTCAAGATGGTTATCGTTGGGTCGAAGTTGGTAAGAAAATTCAACTACAATCTGGTGAAGAAATCGAATTAAACCAAGATGGTAAAAGCTTCTACGCTGGATTTAATCAGCTTTATCGTTTAACTGCGTATTGTTGATAAAAATGTTTAGCCTTAAAGCTAAAAACCTATCTCTTGTAAAGGAGATAGGTTTTTTTATATCTACATAGATAAAAACAATTAAAGTTATAAAAAGCAAAAACATACCAAATCTATAGAATTATTATTTTAATTATATTTATAACTAAATTAACCCGCTCGCCAGAATTGACGACCCATGACCTTAAAGTTCTTTCCATTTTCTTCGGTTACACGTCGGTCTCTAAATTTTTCATTTAAACTATGCAAAATTAAAGAACCATCTGCTTCTTTAAAAATTTGCTTGATCATCCCTTCGCCTGCAAAGTAAACCGCATAAATCTCGCCATCAATCACTTCGGTTTGAGATATATCAATACCGACTAAATCTCCATCTTTAATGTAGTCTGTCATGCTATCGCCTTTAGCCTTAATAATGCGCATGCACTCTTGAGCAACTCTTTTTTCTTTAAAGAATGAAGCAGGAAAAGGAATTTTTCCATTAATTGCATCGAAGTGGAACTCGATCGACTCACCTGTACCACAAGAAAAACTAGCTTCTACTACTTCAATCCAGGCATATTGATCGGAGGATTCAGCACTCACAACAGTAGGACTAAATACATCACTTTCTTTAAAAGAGTCTTCTGTATTTCCAGTCGTTAACCAATAACCATCTACACCTAAAAATTGGGCAATGAGTGGAAGAAACGCAGATTTTAAATTTTTCCCAGACTCTAAAGCTTGGTAGGCAGGCTGAGACATTTTGACTGCTTCTGCTACTTCAGCCTGAGTTTTCTTCGCTTTAATTCTGGAATCTTTTAAACGATCTTTAAGAGCCATAATGGTTACACCAGCAAACTTATAACAAATATATAACTAAAGTTATATCTAGTAAAACAACTATAGTTATTGACTAATAATAACTATAGTTATAATATCAGTTATATCTTCAAATGAATAGATAAAGTTTAAGTAGAGTTTGAGACTCTATTTATAGGCTTATCAACGTATTGAGATGGAAGCTAAATTTATTTTGTTTCTATAAGAGGCAAAATAAAACGGAGATAGCTCAATTATTATTTACAAGTAGGCTATCAAAACAAAAATTGGAATAAAAAAAAGCCCGATTCCGTGGATCAGGCTTAATGTTCGTCGATAAAGGGTATCAAGAACATGAAGAATTTAGCAAAGATTGTGAGTCCTAACAAAAGTTTCCGATATACGGCAAAGCCTTATTTGAACTTTTTGGTCAAAAAATTAAAGTGCGAAAAAAGCTTAAATTTAAGTACTTTCATACTTTTTTACAATTTTAGAAAAGGAAATATTTATTTTTAAATTAATGCTTTAAATGCATACCGTTTAGTTATTTATGTTTGTTGCATCAGATGAAACGTTTTGAACACACATTTGTAGTCATAGCTTAGCTATATTGCTCAAAGAATGGATCAAAACTTCAAGAATAACAAACGATAAAGATACCTGACTAAACGTGTGAGTTGGAGATAGTGAATGACTACAGCAATGCAGAACAGAGCTAAACAACTTAAAAATGCAAAACGTGGAGGATATGCCCCAACAATTGCAAAAGACGTAAACAAATACAAGGTACAAAAAATAAAAAGGGCACTTGAAGAGGCAAGGCAAATTGCAAGTGAGCTTGAAGATGATGCATTCGAATTCGATGATCAAGTCTCTATGCAAAAAGCGATAGGTGCAATCACCGTGATTGAGTTGATTGAACAAGCCTTAAACAGTGCACACTAACAGGCTTTAGCATACAAACATTCTTTCTTGGACCCCTGAAATATGGGGTCAAGGATAAGTTCGTCTTGCGATTTAGCGCGGTTAAAAAAGCGTTAGTGTTTTTTATTGACTGTAATAAAGAAAACTAAGGGTATTGATAAAACCTGAAAAACAGCAAGCTGGTAAGAGTGGCGAGTTTTCAAGTTTTACCCTTTAAAGCAGGACAAGATTATGAAAGCAGTTCCAACGAGTGGATTAACCACATTTTTAAATTTTTATAGCATCGCAATTATGGTGGCTTTGGCAGTCAGTTTAGTTGTCGCAGTTGTGTTGATGATGCGTTTCCCTCGCTCACCGCAAGAATGGATTGTGGGACTGATATGTACAGTGGTTTCAAGCTTAACAGGTGGCTCATTTATTATCATGAAATGGAATTTACATGAATGGGTATCGGACATTTGGGGAATGATCACACTATGTGGATTCTTCTTTATTTGCGGTTTACCGGGTTGGGCGATTGTGAGATGGGTATTTAACTTCATCAATAAACAAGAAGGTAAAACGATTGTGGAAGTCATGAAAGACTTAAAAAAAGCGAAAGATGATCTGCAAAATAGCTAAACGGTTTCAATGATATAGGTAAAATAAAATGAATATTGACCAGTACTTAGAAGCAATCATAAACAGAGAAGGTGGATATATTAATCATCCATCAGACCATGGGCATGCTACCAAATTTGGCATTACAGAGGCAGTCGCTCGATCACAAGGCTATGAGGGTGATATGCACGATTTACCATTAGCTGTGGCCAAATCTATTTATAAGAAACAATATTGGTTTGAGCCCCAATTTGACCAGATCAATGAAATTAGCCCAGCTATTGCAGAAGAGTTATTTGATACGGCTATAAATTGCGGAGTCAGCTTTACCAAGCCTTTGTTGCAACGTGCTTTAAATCTGCTAAATAAGCAGGGTGAAGAGGGCTGGCCAAATCTTGCTTTAGATGGACAATATGGGCCTCTGACGTTTCAAGCATTGAGTACATATTTGAATAGGCGTAATAAAGATGGAGAAACGGTATTACTACGCGTTTTAAATATTATGCAAGGGCAGCATTATATCGAAATTACGGAGAAGAACCCAAACTATGAAGACTTCTTTTATGGATGGGTTTTAAACAGAGTGTCGTTGTAAAAATTGTAATTAGATGAAAAGATGCTGAATAATAAAAATGCTTTAAAAGTCTAATCATGAGTTAAGGCTTTTAAAGCATACTTCTGAAAAATAATGATTTATTGTGCGATGAGTAAAATTGCAAGTAAAAAGAAAACAGCTCCACTGACTTTATTGAGTATAGAAAAATTATTCCCAGCCAACATCTTTTCTTTAAAAATTGAAGAGAAATTTGCATAGACCAAATGAATTAAGAAACCAATAAAACAAAAGGTTAAAGATAGAACTAAAAACTGAGTTAAAATTTCTTTCTTTATATCAATGAATTGTGGGAATAAAGCGATAAAAAACACGATGGTTTTTGGGTTAAGCAATGATGCGAGGAGGCCTTGATAAAAGAGTTTAGATTTACTTACATCCTTATCGCTTTGCTGATTAGTGATTAAATCTTGCGATGGCGTTTTTTTACTGAAGTTTTTATATCCTAGATACATTAAATAAAATGCACCAATAAATTTTAAAACCGTAAAAATAGTAGGGTTACTCGTAATAATAAGACCTACACCACTAGCGGAAATTACAGCAATTACAAACATACCAATAATTAAGCCGCTAATACCGAATAAAGCGGTTTTAACACCATAATTGATTGAATTTGTGACAGTAAATAAAACACCTGGGCCGGGGCTTAATAGGGTAAGAAATGCAATTGTTATAAAGACTAAAAGACCGCTCACGCTGATATATCCTATTTATCAATTGAGGCAAGATTGTGGGATTACTTTAAATGAGAAAATAGGTTATGTATACAGACTGTTATGTATATTTAAGACTTAAATAGATTAAATATTTACCATGTACATTTATATAAATAGGTCGGGTATATAAAGAGCTTAATACGCAAAGCAACATAAACATACAACCCCCACTACAGGGGCTGTTAGTATGCTAAGCCTATACCTCAAGAAATGTACAGTATGACGAAAAAAGAACGGCAGTTTAAATCTGGCGAATTTCGATTTTCCTTTTTATCGTTTAAATATTGGGGTCTATGGTTTGTAGCTTTTATTTTCATGTTATTGGCGATGTTACCTTGGGTTATTCAATGGCGTCTCGCCGATCTTCTTTCGAAAGTGGCATGGAAATCTTTGGGTTCAAGAAGAAAAACAACACTACGTAATTTAGAAGCATGCTTTCCTGAAAAAACACCTATGCAAATTGAAGACAAAGCTAAACAGGTTTTTGTTGATACTATAACGGGTGTATTTGAAGCTTTAAATGCTTGGTATAGCCCAAACTGGTTTAAAAGCCGCGTTCATATAGATGGATTAGAGAACTTAACCAATAATCAGGAAAATGGTGTACTTCTATTAGGTACGCATAGCACGCTTTTAGATGCTGGTGGAGCCGCTTGTACCTTATTTTTTAATATGGACGTGGTTTACCGACCTCAAAACAATCCCTTTTTAGATTTTCTGATTCATCGTAGCCGTGCAAGAGTCTATAAAAACCAGATTGCTCGAGACAACATGAGAGGGCTTATTCAAAACCTTAAACATGGTCATGCAATATGGTATAGCCCAGATCAGGACTTTGGTTTAAAACAAGGTGTAATGGCCTCTTTCTTTGGAATACAGGCGGCTACTGTGACCGCTCACCGC
Source organism: Acinetobacter calcoaceticus ANC 3811 (assembly GCF_000399665.1). Classification (GTDB taxonomy): domain Bacteria; phylum Pseudomonadota; class Gammaproteobacteria; order Pseudomonadales; family Moraxellaceae; genus Acinetobacter; species Acinetobacter calcoaceticus_B. Next base: position 1,735,426 of record NZ_KB976986.1, on the reverse strand, counting down.
AGACTGATGGACATTTCAAAAGCAGCAGCTGTACCTTTGTACTTTTACAGAAGTGGCAATATCAGAAACCCTCAATATCATGTTCTCGTGGAACCTAAATTAGAAAATTTTCCGAGTGGATGTGAAGTGAGTGATGCGGAAAGAGTCAATAAAATTATTGAGAATCAAATTCGGATTGCCCCTACACAATACATGTGGTTCCATCGACGTTTTAAGACACGTCCTGCTGGTGAACAGAAGTTTTATTGATGGTCTTAAGGGCAGTAGAAAATTGACTGCTTTCAATTAAAATGAAACAAAATTTGATTTTTAAATGGAAGAAATATTAATGAAATCAATATTAAATAGGGAAGTGTAAGAGCATCAAAGTTTTCAGTTTTGAATTATTTTGAATATCGATTGCAAATGCTTCTGAAGCGTGTATTATCGAGAATAACTAACAAAATATTCTTGTCATCATAAATTTCTATTTGCGCAGTTTTATTTATAATCCTTGGGTTCTTCTAGATATTTAAGTTTTGACGTCTATTTTTTAGTTAAATTGGTTTCACCAATAATAAGTTATAATATTTTAAGATTCAGGATTAACATATGTCTACTACTACTGGTACAGTAAAATGGTTCAATGAAACTAAAGGTTTTGGTTTTATCGTGACTGAAGATGGTAAAGATATTTTTGCTCATTTTACTGATATTCAAACACAAGGTTTTAAAGTTCTATTGGAAGGTCAACGTGTTGAGTTTACCGTAGTACAAGGTAAAAAAGGCCCACAAGCTTCAAATATTGTGATTCTTAAAAATTGATAATTAAATAAAATGCATGAATATTTTTAAATAAATTTTATTTAAAGCATCGCATTTTAGAAGAGTTTAAAAAACCCACTTTATCTTTGTGGGTTTTTTATAAATTTCAACAAAATTATATTTAAAATAAGAAGAAGTGAAAATAATAGTTTAAAAAATGCTTCTATATTTTATGTTATAATATAAACAATTAGGTATGTAGTATTAAAATGGATATTTGTATTGGCGGTATTTTTGACGGTCAAAAAATAGAAAACAATAATGATTTCTTTAAGATAGAAGAGCATTATTCAGATCATAGTTCTAAATATATTAAACAACACTTTCATTTATTTGGAAAAATTTTTACCTTCTGGGTATGTGAAGATGTTGATTTAAGCCAAGCGATAAGAAAAGCCGAGAGAATTTTAAAGAATAAAAAAGAAAATCTTTAGCTCATAAATCACAATACATTTACTACGGTCTGTTAATTTTAAGTTTTTCTTATTTAATATGAGATATTTTATTAGTAATTTAAATGAAATAGACTTATAAGTAAATTTTAGCTTTTGAAAGTAAATGTTTTTATTTTATAGTCTTAGATAGTGTTTACACTATATTAGAGGTAGTTACAGACTTTTACAAATTGCATATGGAATTTGCTAAATATAGTTATACATTAGGCTTAAGTTAAAGTTGTTTTATTTATTGCGCAAATAAAACAAAATCCATTTTAATATAATTTATTTGAGTGGATACTTTGGTCAGATAAACATCTTTAATTCAATATTCATAATTAAACTATAGATAATATTTATTGTTATAGCCTCCCTTAGAAAGGAAAACATTTTAAATGTTAAGTGAAGTACAACCGAATATTTGCTTTATTGGCAGTAGTAATTTAGCTTTGGCTTTAATCGGAGGAATGGTTTTAAAAGGATTTAAAAAAGAAAAAATACACTTAATCGAAGAGAAAAAAATTAATGATACAAATGCATTGAAGCAAAAAGAAAATGGTTTAAAAAAAGCTGACATTATTGTGTTGTTATTAGATCCCAAGCAATTAAAAGAGACACTTGCGCCGTTTAAAAAATGGTTAGCAAATAAGATTATTGTTTCTATGATGGCAGGGATTGATATTGCAAACTTATCTCGTTTTACGGGTTCAAAGAAAATCGTTCGTGTGATTTCAAATCCGCCTGTGCTTACGCATACGGGCACTCACGTGCTTATTGCTTCAGAGCAAATGGATCAGCTTGATAAAGACTTAATTGAAACGTTGTATTCTCCAACAGGGCAGACTTTTTGGGCTGCTTCGGAAACACAAAGTGATGCCATTATTGCATTATCAGGTTCAGGGCCAGCTTACTTTTTCTATATTTTAGATAGCATGATTAAGACTGGCGTTTCACTAGGGCTAGATAAGCAATTTGCCTTAGATCTTGCGCTTCAAGCAGCGACTGGGGCTGTTGAAATGATTCGTAAAAGTAATGTTCCACCAGCAGAATTATGTGGAAAGGTCACTTTAGCAAACGGGATTACCGAATCTGCTTTACGAATGTTTGAGTTAGGCAATGTGTCAGATGATATACGTTTAGCTATGAAGGCCGCATATCATCGTAGCAAAGAAATTACTTCAGAAATTATTTCTGAGGCTAGCTAAATCTTCTTTAACAAGTTAGGTCTTTAAAAAGTATTCCCAAATAATATAACCTAAGCCAAACCCAATAAAAGAGTAGAGAGTAATAATAAAGAATACAAAACTGGCCTTATTTTTTTTCTTTAAAATGTTCATGGCGATGCCTCCAATTCAGATTAATTTTATTATGGAGATGAGGAGGCTGTAATCATAGATACAGAATTTTTTAAAAAAAATATAACAGAGTCTAAATTTGTTATGGTCTAAGCCGCTTAACTGAATAAGAATTCTAGAATCAATATCTTAACTCGATGACTTATAGATGCTACACCTGTTATTCAATCAACATTAAATCGGCGGTATTGGCAGATTTAAGGGGACGTAGGGCAAAAGTCGAACGAGTGTGTCGAATCCCTTTAATCGAATAGAGTTTTTTCCGTAAAAAACGCTCGTAATGCTCAGCATCTTTTACAGCTACTTTAACCAAATAATCATAATCACCTGTCACCAGATGAGCTTCTACAACTTCAGGTATATCGGCTAATGCTTCGCTGAAATTTTCCAGCATTTCATCGTCATGGCGCTCTAAAGTAATTTCTATAAAGAACACTTCATGAATACCAATCGCTTTTGGATTTACGTTTACCGTATAGCCTTCAATAATTTTTAAAGTTTCTAGACGCTTTAGCCGTGTCCAGCATGGAGAGGATGAAAGACCGACTTCTTCTGCTAATTGAGCAACGGTTAAACGGCCATTGCCACGCAATGCAGATAAAATTTTCCGATCTATGCGATCTAGTGTGTATTCTGTTCTGTTCAAAATATAAACCAAAGAAGAATCTTCTGATAAAAGTAAATATACTTCATTTTTATGCTGCGAATATTTAAAAATATTAAAAAATTCAGGAAACATTTTGAGTTAAAGGTACATACACTAGTTCTATGCATCGAACCTTCTGGATAAGGGTTGTGATGGAGCAAAGAGCACTGTTTCAGTAAGGGTGACTAAACAGTGCTCTTTGCGGATTTCTTATAAGTTCTTAAATCTATTTTTATTAATTGTCGTAATGTATTAAAACAAATTAAATAATAACTTTTATTTATCAATTGAAGAAAAACTAATCATTATTTTTTATCTAACTTTTCCTTTATGGTGATTCCATTGCAAAGTAGGAAGCAAGGTTATGATCACCCAGCACGATATAAACCAAAAACAATATCAAAATAAATCTTTAGACTATTTGAATAGCCAAGCTCATTCTGAAGGAATTGAATTTAATAAATTTATTCATGAAATTCAGAAATATGAAAAGGCTGTCGTTCTAGATTTAGGCTGTGGTGGTGGTCATGTTTCTTATAATGTTGCTCCACATGCTGATCTCGTCTTTGCCTACGATTTATCTCATGAAATGTTAGATACAGTGTCTAAGGCTGCTAGCCAGCGAAAATTAAAAAACATCTTTGTGCAGCAGGGCATTGCTGAAGACATGCCTTTTAGTGATCAGCAGTTTGATGTCGTGATTAGCCGATATTCAGCTCATCACTGGCAGCATGTTCCGACGGCCATGAAAGAAGTAAACCGCGTTCTTAAGCCAGATGGTATTGTTATTTTTGTAGATATTATCAGTTCTAGCTCGCCTATATTAGATACGTTTTTACAGACAATCGAAACTATTCGAGACCCTAGTCACGTAAGAAACTATAGTGTGAAAGAGTGGGTCTATTTTATTGAAGATGCGGGCTTTGACTTAGTGGGTTTAGACAAACAAACGCTTTCTTTAGACTTTGATAGTTGGGTAAAGCGTATGAAAACTCCTGAAGATCAAATTAAAACTTTACGCTATTTGCAAGAAGGTTCGTCTGACCTCGTTAAGAAGTATTTCAAAATTCAAAATGACGGTAGCTTCGAAAGCCATGTGGGTTATTTTGTCTTTAAGAAGTTAGGGTTTTAAAGTGCTAATGAGTAAGGGTTTTAGTCGATAAGAAATGAATTAAATATCACTAGAACTCTTTACTTGAATCGCTTGGATTATATTAAAGATAGCAATAAAACAATTCTAATATCATTTATTTGATAAAACTTAATCACACAATTTTTTTAAGGTGATTAAGTACTCAAAAGAGAAGAGGAATTATCTAATTTTCTTATTATTAATAGACACTTATAAGTAATTATTATTTAATATGCCCGCAACATTATCACTAATACTTTTAATAACTTTGTCGGGGAAATAATGCGTAATATTTTAGTAACAGTTTTCACTTTATTGGTAGGAACATCAGTTTATGCTGAACAAGAGCCCAAAACTTATATACAGCGATCAACTTGCGAGAGAACAGTACAACTACATGGTTTTTTAAGCCGTGCTCAACTTGATTGTAATTATCACTATACTTCACAAGAATTAGTTCATGAATCTGACAAATGTACTAAACATGAGCTAGGTGAAAAATACGGTAAAGAAGTTATGAGATTAGGTATGGACCAATTTGAAGCACGCAAGAGAGGAGATATGAAAGGCCAATTATGTAGTACGGTTTTAAAAGAGTTTCCGAACTATATTAAAAAATAAAATAAGGTTTTAAAAACCTCTTCTAGCAAGCCGATAAAATGGATTTAATTATTCATTTTATCGGTGTATCACAGCATATAATTTAAAATAAACTTTAAGAATTCGCCGAATATCACATTGACACTTAAAATCTCTCTTATTATTCTCTGCGGCGGAACGGGAGGGGGACGCCTTGTGCGTGCTGGTTCTATATGCCCAGTCTGCTAACCCTCTTTTGTTCTATTATTATTTTTACTAAATAATAAATTTCTAATGAAAGAATTAAATATTCTAATCCAATGAAAAATAATATTTATTCAATTATTTTCTAGCCAATATCACATTGACACTCTAAACCCCTCCGATTATGCTTTGCCTGCTGGTCACATTGCCAGTCGATTTTGACAGATCGATTTAACACACAAGACATCAAAAAGTTCTCTTTTTGGTGGCGAACTCGTTCGTCCCCCTTCGTAGCGGTAGGGCGAGGGAGGGACGCCTTGTGCGTGCTGATTCTTGTGTGTCAGTCTGTCAACCTTCTCTCGTTCTACCACCATAATCATTTGACAGTGATCTGGTAGAACTTCTTTACACACAAGGAGTCCGCTATGCGTACTATTTCTTCTCAATTTTTGGTCTTTGCCAAATTCTCTCTAGCCATACCTCCCAACTGGTCTTTAAAACGGTTTAACCGACTCTAGGTTTCTACAACCTTAGCTCGTTACGACTAAAAAATCATAGCAACAATAAAACCTGAGATAGCTTAGGCACATTTTTGTGCTGCTTTTGCATGCCTGTTTTTAGCACTCATTTTAAGAGTAACGGCATTTCTATCTCTTTTAGATACAACAAAAAATTATTTAAACGGTATACCTATGCCAAATTTAGAATCTTCATTTAGAGCACTCAGAGTGCTTCACACCGCAAAAGACTTATTTAATCAATATGGGTTTCATAAGGTCGGGGTCGACCAAATTATTGCAGAAGCCAAAGTTGCCAAAGCTACTTTTTACAACGACTTTCACTCAAAAGCACGACTCATCGAGATGTGTCTCACTTTTCAAAAAGACGCGCTCACAGTAAAAGTGTTTTCCATTGTTAATTCTTACCGTGAAGAAATGGTGCTCGATAAACTTAAGCAGATTTATCTTTTACATGCCGACTTAAATGGCTTTTATCATTTACCCTTTAAAGCAATTTTTGAAATTGAAAAGCTCTATCCAGTTGCCTATAAAGTTGTGGTTGATTATAGAAACTGGTTCGTTAACGAAATCTATAAGTTGCTTTTAACCTTAAAAGCTACGGCCTCCATCCAAGATGCTTACATGTTTTTATTTATGATTGATGGCGCAATGGTCCAACTTTTAGATAAAAATGCAGTAGATGAAAGAGATCGGTTGTTGGAGTATTTCTTTTTAAATTTTGCTTAAGCTATAAAACTTACCTAAGAAAAAGCCTCCAAAAAAGGAGGCTTTTCATTTTAAATAAAGATAGCTGCTTAGCTTAATGCCGCAGGTTTTGCAGCCTGTGCCATTCCTTCAAAATATTGAACGGCAGGCGAGCGAGCCATATAAGCTAAAGCTTGCTCGGTGTCACCTTCATGAAGTGGGTTAAATTTTGGAGAAACCCATCTTAATGTCGCTTTCCACAAATATTTAATGGTCGGTAGGTTGTCTGAGCGAGTCGCAGTTTTTTCAAATTCACGAATAATTTTGAAGTAGCCACGACGCATCAATTTTTGAATATCTTCGTGTTCTAAATCTTGTTGGCCTAAACTACGGGCAAAGTCAGCAAGGAAATAAATAAACAGTGGGAAAACAGCTGCCATAATCACTTGGCGTGACACATAAAACCCAAACTTGTTTGTTAATAGGTGCTCAAATAAGTCGTAGGCAACACAGCGATGCTCAACTTCTTCAGCCAAATGCCAACGGAACAAATCTGCCATAGCAGGGTCAGCCTGGTCCCAAGACTTACTGTCGAGTGTCCATTGACCAATGGTGCCGGTAAAGTGCTCAATTGCAGCAATCACACCTACTCGAAAAAGTAACCAATATTCATCAAGCTTTTCGCCTTTTAAAAAGGGCATACCTAAAGGTTTGTCACCCAATAAAATGTTAAACACAAAATGGGCGCGGTTGAGTGTTTCTTGAATGTCGTAGCCATTTTCACGTAAGAAGTCTTGAGCTTTTTCATGGGCACGTGCATGAGCTGCTTCTTGACGAACAAAGCCAATCACTTCTTGTTTTAAGGTTTCATCGGTAATTAAGGGAAGAGTTTTATTAAACACGCGGCAAAACCAAAATTCACCAGCCGGCAAGAGCATATTAATACCATTTGCTACGTGTGAGCAGAGCGGATCATTCGGCATCCAACAGACAGACGACTCGGCAAAATCAAAATGTACTTTCCTTGCTTTAAGTTGATGATTCCCTGTGATCATATACGTCACCCTATTCATAATTGTTCATTTAATGCGAATGGACAATTTTTAGCATTAAGTAAAATTGATCACCATGTGAGTAAAGGACAAAAACATCTAACAAAAGGCTTATAGAGATAAAAACGGCCTAAGTCAGAGATTTAATAAATAAAAAAGGCTCCTTATGAAAAGGAGCCTTCAGTTCGGGGAGTTAGGCTGTAAAGTTTTTAAGCCTATTCATTTTTCTAAGCTGAAACGATTTATTATAAAGTTCAGGTTAAGTCACGTATCGTGCTTAAAAGTCTAGATCGCTTGCCACTGATCTTTAACTTCTTCTGAATTTTTATTCAGAATGACTTGGTTTTCTTTTACTTCCCCAATCCATCCAGTAGGAATAAGGTGATGTTGACCGCTTTCATCTCGAGTCAGCTTTAATTGGTTTTCACCATCTAGATGGTCGACTGTTCCTACTTTAGTACCACAAGAAGCAATAACGTCTGCGTGTTTTTTAATATCATTAATATTTAAAGTACTCATTTTAGACCTCTTCTTTAGAAATAGAAAAACGGTAAGACTTAAATTACTTTAAATAATTGGATAAATCAGGGGTTTTTAATAAACCTTACAGGATGGGTTTATAAGTTCACTTAATAAATATATTTGAGTAACAATGAAATAATTAGATATAAAACCAATAATATTTATCTTTTTATTACAATTTACATGTTTATTTAAACAGAAGTATTTAGATAAGGTTAAACCAAGTCTTATAAATAATTATTTGCAATGAATATTAAAATACCTATAAATGTGACGATATTAAGTATCTTGAGTGAATTTGAATCTGCCTTAGCTGAAGATAAAAGTAAGCTTCGTATAGATTTACTCTCTCAATTGGTAAGTTTAGCCAAAAATTTACCTCATCCAGCTTCGGGTCAGACCTATCAGCGCTGGCAACTTTTTGCTCAGATTGCTGGAGTCGATTTAAGTTTGGCAAAGCTCTTTGAGTCACATTGCGATGCTGTAAGCATTTTATATGAGTTGGGTTATCAGCAAGAAATAGGTGACCAGCTTTGGGCTGTTTGGGCAGCAGACGGTGGACCAGCTCCATTGCAGGTAAAAGATAACCTGTGTAAGGGCATAAAGCCTTGGTGTTCTGGTGCAGAGTTTATTCAAAAAGCTTTAATGAGTTTTAAAAATCAACAAGGGCAGGCTCAGCTTTGTATTGTTGACTTAAGTCATTCCTCTATTAGCACGGACTTAAGCCACTGGCATGCAGTCGGGATGGATGCGACACAGACTGCAAGAGTAAGTTTTGAAAATACGCCTGTTAAATTGATTGGTCACCCAAATAGTTATTTAAAGCGCTCAGGTTTTTGGCATGGTGCAGCAGGTGTTGCCGCTTGTTGGTATGGTGCCGCCGTTGGTTTAGCTGGTTTTTTACAAGAAAGTTGCCAGGTCAGTCCAAATCCTTTTAAAAAATTGTATTTAGGCGAGGTCGCGCATCAATTAGAAATCACTAAGCAATATTTTAAATATGTTGCTGAACTGATTGACAGCAAACCCATGCTAAATCATGAGCGGGAAATACGAATACTACGTGCCCAAACAGAACAATGCTGTCTGAGTGTGGTTGAGCGAGTAGGGAAAGCATTAGGCGCTCGTCCTTTTTGTGAAGATGCAACTTTTGCACAGCTCATGGCTGATTTGCCTGTGTTTATCAGACAAAGTCATGCTGCTTTTGATTACCAACAAATTACAGAACTTTGTTTATCGGACCAAAGCCTATGGGAACTTTAAAACATCCTTTGGTTGAAGACCGCGTTATTTTTGGTGAAGGTACGTCCAAAGAGCAATGGTTAAATGCATTTCAACAACAACCTTTAGCGCCTTTAAATCTTGAGTTATTTCGCTCTAAAAGGGTGGTGATTGTCGCTCCACATCCTGATGATGAAGTACTTGGTTGCGGTGGTTTAATGCAGCAACTTATTGCGCTGAATTGTAAGATCCTCATTTTAGCGGTAAGTAACGGCACACAAAGCCATCCTAACTCTACAAAATATCCTCCAGATCAGCTCAATATTCTTCGCCCACAAGAAAGCTTGGAAGCCTTAAATTGTTTAGGGGTAGCCGAGTTAACCGAGTATGTGAAGCTTAATTTGTTAGATGGTCAGATTCATTTGCAAACTGATGAACTGTGGCAGAGTTTAGAGCAGATCGTTCAAGCCGATGACATTCTAATTTGTAGCTATGCCTTTGATGGTCACCCAGACCATGAAGCAGTAGGTAAAACCGTACAAGCTTATGCAACCGCTAAGCAACTTCTATGTTTGCACGTATTAATTTGGGCTTGGCATTGGGCAAAGCCTTTAGACTCACGAATTGATTGGTACCGAGCAAAAGCCTACCACTTAACCGAAGAACAGCTAACTAAAAAACATCAAGCAATTTTGCAGTTTAAAACCCAACTTGAAGCAGATGAAACCACGGGCAATGCCGCGGTTCTTTCTTCAAGTGCAATTAAACGTCTTTTAATGCCTTATGAGGTTTATTTGAGTGATTCATTCTCGCATGTACTTTGAAGATTTATATCGTCATAACAGTGATCCGTGGGGCTATGACTCTCATTGGTATGAAGCTCGTAAAAGACAAATTTGTCTCGCGCTGCTGACAAGACCTCGTTACTCAAAAGTGTTAGAAGTGGGGTGTTCAAATGGACATTTAAGTTTTCATTTGGCGCAAAGAGCCGAACAATTGCTGTGTATAGATGTCTCTGAGAGTGCTGTTCGCTTAGCGTCCGAGCGTTTAAAAGAATTTGAGCATGTGGTTGTTGAAAATAGAAAAATACCTGAAGACTACTCAATTCAAAAATTCGATCTCATTTTAATTAGTGAGATGGCCTATTACTTATCGGCTGATGAATTGCAGGAGTTTATTGAAAAGTTAAAACATAGTTTAAATGATGATGGCGAGATTCTTTGTTGTCATTGGCGTCATGAAATTCAAGATTTTGAATTAAATGCAGAACAAGTCCATCAAGGCTTTCAGCAACATTTCTCATTTCATCACTATCTCAGCTTAAACGATCCAGATTTTATGATTGATCTATGGACGGCGAACACTTCCTCTTTAGCACAGCAGGAAAAACTAAGATGAAAATAGGTATCGTCATTCCGGCACATAACGAAGAGCACTATCTATCGGCTTGTTTGCACTCTATTCAGGTCGCTATAGAGAACATTAGCGGTTATGACGTAGAAGTGATTGTGGTACTTGATAACTGTACAGATCAGTCGCGGTTGATTGTACAAAGCCATCAGATCAATTGGATTGAATGCAACTACGCATGTGTTGGGCGAGCACGAGATTTAGGAATTCGTCATTTAATTGGGCGTGGAGTGACGTGGATTGCATGTACGGATGCAGACACGGTGGTTAGTCCTGATTGGCTGCGCTATCAAATTCAGCACCAACCCACAGATGCGATTTGCGGCACGGTAACACTAGATGATTTTAGTCATCTCTCTATAACGAAACAGCAAAAATATTTAGCGCATTATAAAGATCAGATGGATCACGCGCATATTCACGGGGCAAATTTAAGTTTTAGTGCAGAGGTTTATCTTTTGGTAGGTGGCTTTGAGCCTATTTCATGCCATGAAGATGTATCTTTAATCAAAAAACTGATCAAGCATTGTTGCAATATTACTTGGAGTAATCTGGTGCGAGTGACAACAAGTAGTCGCTTAAACGGACGCGCACCTCAGGGTTTATCGTACTTTTTAAATAATCTCTAATGTCTTAAACCATTACCTCGCCCAATATCGAAATATTCTTTAAATTCTTAGGGTCATATTTAATTTTGATGATGCTTCCGACTTTATATTGATCATGATTTTGTTTAGCAATAAGCACCTTTAGGTTTTCAGTCATGATTTGGCCTTGCTCCGTTTGAAATTTCAATTTTATATAACATAACGGGCGATATTGCACCTTAGCTAATGAGTCCTGAAAATATACGACCTCGGCAGAAGTAAGGATTCCTCGTTTATAAATTAAAAATTTATTGAATAGACTTTTAAGAAAAAAGGTCCAAGCAATATAGATAAAGAATAAGCTAAACCAGACCACGCCAATAAAAGTCAAAAAGTCAGAAAATTTCACTCACTAAAACCAGAATTATTCGTTTAACGTATTATTTTAAATGAGTCGATTCATTCGATCTAGTTTATGTGCGTGATCTAAAACATAAGTAGATAAGAACTGAGCGTTAAGCATCAAAATAATGAGATAAATAGCAGGGTATATAACTTAGTTGTTGTATTTATGACTACATATGTAAACAAGTCTTATTATCAAGTGCTTTAGCCCTTAAAATTCTACAAAATAAATTTTTAAGGGGTAAATTTTTGGATTTTTTAAGTTTTTTTCGCGATATTCAGGCTCATTTAAGCCATTATCCTTGGCTAGAGATGTTTGTTTCACTCACGATTTTGATTCTATTTGCAGCATTGGCAACTTTTATTGCTAAACGCATTATTGTGCGGGGCGTTCGTCACTTAGTGACCAAGCTAAAATCACCCAATCAATCTATTTTTGCTCAGCATAGCATCATAAAGAAATTTGCTAACATTGTTCCTGCTATTGTGATTATGAACGGTATTGCAACTGTTCCACATCTAACTCCAAAGTTTATTTCTTTTGTAGAAATGGGTGCGCAAGCATTTATCTTTCTTACACTCGCGCTTACGGTCAGCGAGCTTTTAAATATCTTCAATCTTATTTATCAGCGTAATCCGAAATCAAGAAATAAGCCGATTAAAGGTTACTTACAACTGGTTAAATTAATTTTATTTGTTGTGTGTGGCCTGATGATTTTGGGAACATTCCTTAAAAAGGATGTGTTCACTTTGCTTGCAGGTTTCGGTGCAATGGCAGCGGTATTAATGCTGGTTTTCCAAAACACTATTTTGTCTTTAGTGGCGAGTGTACAAATTGCCTCTTATGACATGGTGCGGATTGGAGACTGGATTGAAATGCCGTCGCTTAATGCAGATGGTGATGTGATTGATATTTCGTTGCATACAGTCACTGTTCAAAATTTTGATAAAACTTACACGACTATTCCGACCAATAAGTTGGTTACCGATACATTTAAAAACTGGCGAGGCATGAGCAATTCGGGCTGCCGTCGAATGAAGCGTTCACTCTTTATCGATCAAAGTAGTGTTCATTTCATGAGTGATGAAGAGCAACAGAAGCTCAAAGAATTTCTATTATTAGATCAATATCTTGATGCAAAGAATTCTGAAATTGAAGATTTTAATAAACAGTTAAGCAACCAATCTCGTTATAACAAGCGCCGTTTAACCAATATTGGGACGTTTAGAGCCTATGTTGAATTTTATTTGCGCCAGCACAAGGGCATTGCTCAAAATCAAACCATTATGGTTCGTCAATTACAGCCGACTAGCCAAGGTTTGCCTTTAGAAATTTATGCATTTACCAATACGATTGCATGGGTTTCTTATGAAGCAATTCAGTCAGATATTTTTGACCACTTAATTGCGATTCTTCCTGAATTTGGTTTACGTGTGTACCAAGCACCTTCGGGTCATGATTTGCAAAGATTAACCGCAGAGATTAATCCAAGTTAAGTTTTAAGCTGTTAATAGCAGGTCCTCAACTATTTTTAAAAAGCTCCCAAATGGGGGCTTTTTTGATGTTTCATCTCTAGTGACCTGTGAGAAAAATATATAAATCTGATAGTGAATTGACTCATTCCGGTTGAGAACTAGAAGTTAAGAGGAGCGAAAATTGAATTCGAACCATTCTCTGTAGATTATCCAGCAAACCAAATATTCTGATGATCACACATTGGACTCAAATGTTTAATACGTAGATTGTCTCGCTCAAAATCGCCACTTCCACCAGCAATATCTAATTCGTTGCCTATGGCGATATGCCTACCTTTATAGCTTAAAGCTTCTTTTTCAGAATCCCACTGAGCCGAGTGCTCGGGAAAGATAATCAGAATATCGTTTACATAAAGGCATTCTTGTTTTAGCTGCAAAATTCCTTTTAAGCGCGCTGAAGCAGAAACACCATTAGATTGATAAACAGGGAGTTTCACCGCACTAGTATTTTCGTTCGCTTCTTGCTGCCCACATCCTGTAAGGAGTACCAATACAACTGCGCAAATTAATTTATTATTAATACCCAATTTTGTTCCTATAGGGATTTCCATATAATTTTGATAGTAATGGACTAATGTTGCATATCAATCTTTAGATTGTTAGAGAAGATTTCATCTCATTACGTTTTGAAGTTAATTATTTAAAAATAAAAAACTTATTCATTTACATGAATAGTTCTTAAATTATTATATTTTATTTATTTGTATATTGTTGGCTTTTTCATCTGAATTTTGGGCCAACATAAGTCGTGTAATTTTCTTTGAAAAAAAGTATTTGTAATTTATTTTTAACCTTAATTTTATCTTAAGGCATAAATATTTAGATAGGAGCTAATGAATATGTATGTTGGGAGAACATACAATGATGAGTCATGAGAATTTATCTAAAACCTTGAGTAAGGTTCCAGAAGTCACCTTATTATTCTGGATTATTAAAATTGCAGCTACAACGCTAGGTGAAACTGCTGGAGATGCGCTGTCTATGTCCCTAAATTTGGGGTATGTAATCAGCACTGCAATTTTTGCTGTGATCTTTGCAGTATTTGTCGGACTACAAATTAAAGCTAAAAACTATAATTCATTTTTCTACTGGGCGACAATCATCGCCACTACCACGTTAGGTACGACAATTGCCGATTTTGTTGATCGAACCTTAGGTGTGGGCTATGCCGGAGGAAGTTTAATATTACTTATTTTATTAGGCATATCTCTGTTTGTTTGGTATTTAAGTTGCGGCACAATTTCAGTAAAAAGTGTTCAATCTGCAAAAAGTGAAGCTTTCTATTGGTTAACCATCATGTTTTCTCAAACATTAGGGACAGCTTTAGGAGACTGGACTGCTGATACTCAAGGCTTAGGATATACCAGCGCTGCTTTGATTTTTGGTACGTTATTATTGGTGTTAGCAATCTGCTATTTTTATACCAAAATTTCAAGAACCTTATTATTTTGGTTGGCCTTTGTTCTTACCAGACCTCTAGGTGCAGTATTGGGAGATTTCCTTGATAAACCTATCGCACATGGTGGATTAGAGTTAAGTAGATTTAGCGCGTCTTTTGTTTTATTAGCTTTCATTGTTGTCTGTTTAGTAGTCTTTAAACCTAAAGCAGCTCAGTCATCTCATTAGATTAGCTGCTCATTAAAAACCACATGATTCTCTTGAGTGATGTGGTTTTTTTATTTGAGAGTAGGCGTTTTTAAGAGACTTTACGGGTTATCCACCAAAATAATAATGCCAGAAGGCTAACACCTGCACCGAGTGCACACACGCCAAACCATCCAGCATAGGCGTAAGTTGCTGTTGTACTAATTGCACCTAGCCCACTACCGATTGCATAAAAGAGCATGTATAGACCAACAAGCCGACTATGCGCTTCTGGACGAGTGCGAAAAATCATACTCTGGTTGGTCACATGTAAGGCTTGTCCACCCAAGTCTAGCAATACGATACCAATCACGAGTGCCCACAGTGAGTAAGCCATGAGTGAGAGTGGACCCCAAGCAAGCAGTAATATTACAAGTGCTGCTAAGCTTGTGCGCTGAGCATATCCGCGGTCGGCCCAATAACCCGCACGTGCAGCAGCCAGAGCACCAACAACTCCAACAAGTCCAAAAGACCCAATAATAGTATGCGAAAAACTGTAAGGCGGCTCACTTAACGGTAGTACCAATGCACTCCAAAAAATATTGAATGCAGCGAACATGAGTAAAGCTAACACACCGCGCACTTGTAGCACTTTTTCTTGGCGAAGCAGTTTTAACATGGATGCTAAAAGTTGCGGGTAGCGCATGGTAACGCGCTGAACCTCTAAATGAGGCAGACGTTTCCAAAGAGGTAACGCAATCATGAGCATGATGATGGCTGCACAGAAGTACACGCCACGCCATCCCGCTAAATCGCTAATTCCTCCTGAAAATACTCGGGCAAGCAGTAAACCAATGAACACACCACTTTGTGCAGTGCCAACCACATGTCCTTGCTCATGTGGGAGAGCAGCACTCACAGCATAAGCGATAAGCCCTTGAGTCATGGCTGTGCCGAGTAAACCTACGGCAAGCATTCCTGCCAAAAGAACAATTGTAGAGTGAGCAAAGGCAACCACGAGTAATGCTGAGATCAAAGCCAGTAATTGCATAGCCATTAATCGACGCCGATTTACAAGGTCACCTAACGGTACTAAGAACACGAGTGCAAGGGCGCAACCTATTTGAGTGGCTGTAACTACACCGCCAATGGCAGCATGACTAACGTTAAAGTCCTTAGCTAAGATGTCGAGCAAAGGCTGCGCATAATAGACATTTGCTACGCTTGCACCACTTGCTATAGCAAACAGCAAAATTATGCCACGAGGCATGCTTGAAAGTCGTTTATCGCTTTCGGCGTGTGAAGTTGAAGATGCAAGAGAAGCTTTCATGGCTCTAAACTCACCCAATCTGGTTTTAAAATGCAACTAGTTGAATATTAAGTCTACTAGTTTTAAAATGCAACTAGATAACTTGTTACTGATGATTGGTAAGGAAACTCGATGACGAACTCTACATTGTTAAAAGATGAACCTTGTCCTGTTGCGCGCTGCGTCAATCTGATAGGAGACCGCTGGTCACTGCTTATTGTGCGTGATGCTTTTGATGGAATGCGCCGTTTTGGAGATTTCCAGCGGAGCTTAGGTGTTGCGCGAAATATTCTTTCTGACCGACTAAAAAAATTAGTGGATGCTGGTGTTCTTGAAATGCAAGATGCTTCCGATGGCACGGCTTATCAGGAATATGTATTGACTGCTAAAGGGGAGAGTTTATTCCCAGTCGTTGTAGCTTTACGACAATGGGGAGAACAGAACCTATTTGAAAGTGGTGAGCGTCATTCTCTGTTAATTGATAAAACGACAGGACAACAAATTCCATTTATGACGCCAGTCGCGGCAGATGGAACAGTGCTGAAAGCTTCTAATACCCAAGTGCAAAAGGTGAAATAAAATAACACAAAACAAAAATAACCTTTTTTAACTTAAATTTGGGCAGATTAGTTGGTACCCTTGCGCGTCAAATTAAGGTGAGATTATGAGATTTATATTCCTCTTTATAAGCGCAATTTCAATTCAATGTTATGCAGCATCAGAAGCCATGGAACTTCATTACTGTGAAACTGTGAAGAAAGCAGCGAGTGGGGTGATGGATGCAAGACAACATGAAGTGCCAGCTAAAGAGTTACACGACATCGCCAATCATCTTGAAGAGCAACAAGCCAAACAACTTTATCAAGAGCTTATCAAATCCGCATATTCTTCAAAATTATTTGAAGACCCTCTCATTAAGTCAAAAGCTGTCGAAAATTTTCAAACCACTTGGCATGAACAATGTTTGGCAAAAGAATTGGCTAAAAATATTTGAGAAGGTTAGTGAGAAAAGGTTAACTAGAAGGCAGGAAAAATTTTATTAAGTTTCTTGTTCTGTTTTGCGCTTGATGTCTATGCAACTGAGTCTGATGATTTCATAAAATTGGTGCCTCGAAATTTATACTAGAAGCAATTTCCAAAAGTTCATATTAGTGATGAGAAGCTTCAAGGATATGGCAGGGAATTTGTAATAGCTTTTGAAGTAGCTAAGAGGGTAAAATAACAACTACAAAAATCATTAAAAGTAGTGGTCTTAAATATTTAGATAACAAATGCTTAAAAGCAATGAAAATGCTAGTTTTTATTCTTATTGAGAAAATGGTGTTTATTATCCTATTAGTGGCGAACAGCCTTTGAATTTAAGTGTTTCTAGACAGCCTACATTTAAAGTGTTTTCAAAGATAATTGTTAATCAAAAAGACATTAAAGGAAAGACTAGATATATTAGTATTTACTCAGAAGCTGATGATAATTAAAAATAATTATTGCAAAGATACAAAGAAGTAGTGGTTTATAAAAACTAGATGAATTTCGTAAACAAGCCAAATTTTGTCCTGTAATGGTCAATGATATTTCATATTCCATACGCGAAATATCATAATATACATTTTCTAAGTTATTAAATATTATTGAATAGGTGTAGAAATTCTATTTCTATGTTTAATTCACCCATGGGTGGTTTTTCACTTTACGAACTGTTAAATTTTTAACTATATATTTAAGCGGATAATTTAATGAAAAGAATACTAATTATATTTTTATTAGCTATTGGGGTAACTGGGTGTGTCAATTATCATAGTTCTTTACCTAATGAAAATCAAAGTGAAGCTTCTTTAGAAGCTGAGAAGTATAAAAAACTATATCAACAAATGATTTACAAGGCTTGGGATGTACCAAAAGGTTCCTCAGGTATGTCTGTGAAAGTGAGAGTTCTACTAAACGAGAATGGTGAGCCAATAAAGATAATCTATTTCAATGAGGTTAATGAAAATTTTAAGTTAAGTATAGAAAGGGCTATTAAGAAGGTCAGCCCTTTTCTATTGCCTAAAAAAGATGAGGTGAAATTAAGAGCTAGAAATTTAGCTATTAGTTTTAAAGCAACTTAACATTGGAATTCTGTTAAATATATTAAGTCTATTTCATTTTTTTCAAATTGATATTTTTAAAATTTAAATCTTATACTATCAATAGTTACAAGGATTGGTTTTTTAATTTGTGTATGAATTTAAATGTACAAGTACCATAAGCCATTTGATGAAATGTATGTAATATTGTTCTATGTGGTTTTATTTTTAAGAATAACTTTAAATTAATTTCAGATTGGGATTTTGAATTTCGCTATTAAAATAAATAAATTGTTTAATAACTACTCTGTTGTGATAATTGATATACTCAATACAATCTAGTTATTGTATTATATTTTAAAATATTATTTTAATTTGTATTATGAGTATTCAGTCTAAAAAAATTATATTGGTTGCTAATTCTGATAGTGTTTTTGATATTAATAGTATTATTAATGATCAGGATGTAATAGTTAGATTTAATATTCCAAATAAACAAAAAATTGAGATTACAGGGCGTAGGACGGACTTTCTTTTTCTGGCAAATACGGTTGATTTAATGGAAAAAAGATTGAGAAATAAAAAATTTAATAATTTTGTAGATGCGCTAAAAAATACTAATATTTTTTTTCCATATGAAGATGATTTAATCAATAAAATAAATCCAGTTTATAAGCTTGTCTATAGGAGATTTTTTATAAAATTTAAAAAAGATGTTAAGAATTCAAATAATAATAAATATATAAGTTACTTTTTTAAAAAAAATATAAAAGTAAATGTGATAGATCAATCTTATTACTGGGCTGCTAAAAATCTCATGAATAAAGAAAGTTCTTCAATATTAACTACTGGATTTATAGCAATGTACTATTTCTTACATAATGAAGAATACACAAATTATGATATATATTTACACGGTTTTACTTTCCAAGGATGGTCAGGACACGACTGGGAGCAAGAAAAAAAATGTATATTAAATTTAATAGCTAATCAGAAAATACATATTTTTTGAAGGAGTAATTTTTCTTTTAATTTCCATACTAAAAAAGGGCATTCATACCCCTTGGTATTAAGGTGAATTACTTAATCATCAGCATTTTGGCAATTTCCGAAGTCGTAGGATTATTAAGTATTCACCAAAATACTAATTGTTTTGTAGCCTGCCATCTTTGCTAAAATTGTCAACTGACAAACGTTAGTCATGAACAAAACGGATAATAGCTTTATGATGTGCATTAGGGAAAGTAATAACACCATCCTCCGCATAAGTTAAGTTGCCATATTAATCGAAAGATATTGGAGTTAAGGGGAACTATGCAGTTATCGTCGGGTAACTAAGAAAGTAATTTTTTTGCTCTGGCAGTTAGAGGCACATCGCAAGTGTCTAAATGATATCCACTTTAGGGGGTGCCGCAACGGTAATATAAAACTTTTCTTTAATATGATTTCGACTAGTCAAAGCTAACTACTAGACAATAAAAAAACCACCTAATTCTTTCGAATTAGGTGGTTTTTAAATTTTGGAGCGGGAAACGAGACTCGAACTCGCGACCCCAACCTTGGCAAGGTTATGCTCTACCAACTGAGCTATTCCCGCAATGTGAGCACATTATAGAGTGTTTCACTAAAGTGTCAACACTCTTGTGATTTAATTGAACATTTAATCAGCACGACGCCAAACTGTACCTTGGCGAGTGTCTTCTAATACAACACCTTGGTCGAGCAAAGACTGACGAATACCATCTGCTTTAGCAAAATCTTTTGCTTTTTTCGCATCAACACGTTGTTGAATGAAATCTTCAATTTCAGCATCAGACAAAGTAAGTGCTTCTTGTCCAATATCTGATTTTAAGAAATCATCTACATTGTGTTGTACCAAACCTAAAATGTTGGTGAGGTGACGTAATGTCGAATAAAGCACAGTCGCTTGGTCAGCTTGCTCTTCTTTTACAGCACGGTTTAACTCTTTGTTCAGTTCAAACAATACCGCCATTGCTTCGGCAGTGTTGAAGTCATCACACATTGCATTGTTAAAGCGTTCAACAAAGCTTTGATCAAGCGTTTCAGTTGTCGTTTGACCATACACTTGTTGGTAAGCTTTAAATGAGTGATAGAAACGAGTTAAAGAAGTTTTTGCTTCTTTAAGTGCCACATCAGAGAAGTTCACAGGACTACGATAGTGCGAAGACACAATAAAGTAGCGGATCACTTCAGGGTGGAATTTTTCCATCACGTCACGAATAGTAAAGAAGTTGCCTAAAGACTTAGACATCTTTTCACCGTCAACGTTAATGAAGCCAACATGCATCCAGTAGTTTACATATTGTTCGCCAGTTGAAGCCTCACTTTGCGCAATTTCATTTTCATGGTGCGGGAACATTAAATCTGAACCACCACCATGAATGTCAAAGTGATTGCCTAAGCAGCAAGTCGACATTGCAGAACATTCAATGTGCCAACCCGGACGGCCATTACCCCAAGGAGATGCCCAAGATGGTTCATTTTCTTTGGCATGTTTCCAAAGTACAAAGTCAAATGGATGTTTCTTTTCAACTTCTACATCAACACGCTCACTCGCGCCAGCTTGCATATCATCAAGCTTACGACCAGAGAGGCGACCATATTTTTCGAATTTGGTAACTTCAAAATAAACATCACCGTTTGCAGAAGGGTAAGCTGAGCCTTTATTGACTAAATTACCAATCATATTTTGCATCTGATCGATATATTCAGTTGCTTTAGGTGCTTCATCAGGTGCAGCACAGCCCAAGTTAGCTGCATCTTCGTTCATTGCATCAATGAAACGAGTGGTGAGCTGCTGAATAGTTTCGCCATTTTCATTCGCACGTTTAATAATTTTGTCGTCAATGTCGGTAATGTTGCGAATATAGCGAACGCTCCAGCCTTGACTACGCAAGAAACGAATAATGTAGTCAAATGCAACCATAACTCGAGCATGCCCGATATGACAGTAATCGTAAACGGTCATACCGCAGACGTACATATCGATGTGACCTTCTTTGCGAGGTACAAATTCAACTTTTTTTCGTTGCTCAGAGTTATATAAAACAAACGGTTGCATAAGGGTTTTCAAACACTCAACAAAAACAGTGTTACATCATAACTGATGCATCATTTTTCACAAAGTTTTATGCAAGAATTTTATAAGCTTGTGAAATCTTATACATTTAAAAACGTGTAGATGATTGAGTTATGTTAGAATGCCCCCAAATCTTTTGATTAAAATCACCGATCTTCACAAGAGATCAGATCAATTATTTTGAGTCAAACTCGTATGCCCAACCCTACAGATTTTCAAAGCAGCGCATTAGCAACCTTGCGTATTGAGCAGCAAGCCATAGACGTCTTAGCAACACAAATTAATGACAGTTTTAATCAGGCTTGTGAAATATTGTTACAGTGTAAAGGCCGTGTTGTGATTACTGGCATGGGGAAGTCAGGGCATATTGGCCGTAAAATGGCTGCGACTTTTGCTTCAACTGGTACACCATCTTTCTTTATGCATCCGGGTGAAGCTGGGCATGGCGATTTGGGTATGCTGGTTCGCGGTGACGTTTTAATTGCGATTTCCAATTCTGGAAAAAGTGATGAAATCATGATGTTGATGCCACTCATCAAACATCTTGGTGTACCTCTTATTACCATTAGCCGTACTGATAAAGGCCCAATGCCTCAAAATGCCGACATCGCTTTAACGTTAGGTGAGTCTGATGAAGCATGCCCACTAGGTTTGGCTCCGACATCGAGCACAACAGCGACCTTAGTATTGGGTGATGCGCTGGCTGTTGCTTTACTTGAAGCTCGTGGTTTTACTGCAGATGATTTTGCTCGTTCGCATCCTGCTGGAGCATTGGGTAAGCGCTTACTTTTACATGTAAAACACCTCATGCATACAGGCGATGAATTGCCAAAAGTTTCACCAGATACGCCAATGAATCAAGTGCTTTACGAAATTTCTAATAAACGTTTAGGCTTGACGACAATTGTTGATGAACAAGAACATTTGCTTGGCATTTTCACCGATGGTGACTTGCGTCGTTTAATTGATAAACAGCAAGGTTTCGATGTGAATTTACCTGTTTCTGAAGTAATGACAAAAAAACCGTCAACTATTTCTCAAGAAGCACGTGCGGTAGAAGCTCTACAACAGCTTAACCTGAAAAAAATTAGTCAATTTGTTGTGGTGGATGACCAAAATAAAGTGATTGGTGTAATTAGTATGCATGACCTTATTCACGCAGGGGTAAATTAATCAATGGCATCTTATGCATTGTTAGAACAAGCACGTCACTTACAGGCATTGGTTCTGGATGTCGATGGTATTTTAAGTGATGGCTTTGTAACTTTAACCAATAGTGGCGATGAGATTAAATCATTCGATATTCGTGATGGTTTAGGCATGAAACTTGTGCAGCAAGCTGGAATGAAAGTCATCATTATTACAGGTCGAAAAAGTAATATTGTTGAAAAGCGTATGTCTGATTTAGGCGTAGACCTCGTTTTTCAAGGTCGTGAAGACAAAGGTTCTGCGCTACGTGAAGCATGTGCACAGTTTAATATTTTGCCTTCCGATTGCTTGTATATGGGCGATGACTGGCCTGATTTATCTGCTTTTGCAATCGCAGGAATGAGTGTCACTGTGCCAAATGGTCATGAAGAAGTGCGTCGTCGTGCGCATTTGGTTACCCAGTCAATGGGCGGACGTGGTGCTGTACGTGAAGTCTGTGATATGTTGCTGATCGCAAAAGGCATTTACCAAGAACTTCTTGAAAAATATCTTGCAGTACCGCATTAATAATAAGATTACTTAAAAAGGTAGGCTATTCCTGCTCATGGATACCAGAGTTTTATCTATTGTTGCTGTAGTTATTGCTGCTATAAGTGGTGGTTATTACTACTATAGTGGCAAAGCAAAAAAACTAGACATTGGTTCTGCGAAGAATATGACATATTCGGCGCAGGGCGTCCATTTGACTCAAACTGATGATCAAGGCAATTTGTATATTCGTGCTGAAGTTCGTCAGCTTGAACAGGATATGCAACAAAAAACATCAAAGTTGGATCAACTTAATGCCTCTATGTATAAAGATGGCAAAGTTGATGCGACGTTCTTTGCGAAACAGGCAAATGGCTATGATGATAATCGTAAAGTTATATTATCGGGTGATGTGGTCGCAACTAAACTTGCTCCACAAGGCAAAATTGAATTCAAAACCGATGAGTTAACTGGTTATCCAAAGACCAGAGAGATTGAAACGGATCATCAAGTGATTGTACAGTCTCCACAAGCCGACTTTGTCAGCAAAGGATTAAAAGCCAATTTGAATAACGGTCAGTACGAATTTTTTAATATTCGAGGAAAGTATGCACCAAAGTCTTAATTTAAAACGTTCTTCAGCTTTCCTAAAACAAGCTGCGATCATTACATTCGTTGCTTTATCATCAGCTTCGACTTTTGCGTTGCCGTCTGACCGTAGTCAACAAATTTCACTCGTGGCAGACCGTGCAACTTATAACGAAAAAACTGGTTTGACGACATACACCGGCAATGTCGTGATTGAGCAAGGCACGATGAAGCTTCAAGCCGATTCAATTGTTGCTACGCTAAACTCTAAGCGTGAAATCCAAACCATTACGGCTAAGGGTAGACCGGCTAAGTTTCAGCAACAAATAAGTTCTGATAAAGGCGTGGCACGTGGTGAAGGACAAACCATTGTTTATAATGCAGATTCAGGCATTATTACATTGAATGGTGGTGCATATTTATATCAAGATGGTTCTAGTATTCGTGGTAACTCATTGAAATATAGTATGAACAAAGGCGATGTTGAAGCTCAAGGTTCATCGTCAAATCGTGTGCAAATTATTATTCCACCATCAAGTTCAAAAACCTTTCCAGGAGCGCGTGACTAATGCAACAAGCTCTTCAACAACCCCAAACTTTGTGTATTAAGCACTTAGGAAAAAACTATAGTAAGCGTTGGGTCGTCAAAGACGTATCTTTTAGTATGCAAAGTGGACAGATTGTTGGTTTGCTTGGCCCTAACGGTGCAGGAAAAACAACAAGCTTCTATATGGTTGTAGGGCTAGTGCGTATGGACAAAGGTGAAATTCACCTTGATGATCTTGATATGTCCGATTTGGCAATGCATGAACGGGCACGTAAGGGTATTGGATATCTTCCGCAAGAGGCTTCTATTTTTAGAAAGCTGACTATTGCTGAAAATATTATGTCCATTTTAGAAACACGCAAAGACTTGAATAAGCAACAACGCCAGCAACGTCTGACTGAATTATTAAATGACTTTAAAATTAGTCATATTAAAGATTCGCTAGGAATGAGCGTGTCTGGTGGTGAACGCCGCCGTGCTGAAATTGCACGTGCATTGGCTGCTGACCCTAAATTTATGTTACTGGATGAACCATTTGCCGGCGTTGACCCAATCTCGGTTGGAGATATTAAAGATATTATCCAGACTTTGAAAGATCGTGGTATCGGTGTACTCATTACTGACCATAACGTACGTGAAACTCTCGCAATCTGTGAACGTGCATATATTGTGAGTGAAGGAGCCGTAATTGCAGAAGGCACACCACAAGAAATTCTGGATAACGAGCAAGTTCGTAAAGTCTACTTAGGTGACGATTTTACAGTTTAAATAACAAAGTTAATCTATTTGTCTAAAAAGAGGTCAATGCCTCTTTTTAGTTTTTTTATATTTAGTTTTTAAAAACAATGATTTAGATTGTTCAATTAATAGAACTATAATGTGTGAATTATTCCTGCAATTATGCTTCTTTATGCAAAAAAATATGTAGAATGTAAAAGCTTTTAAACGATAACAAACAAGATCAACAAGACAAGCATGATTGGATATAACCAGAGAAGAGTAACAAGGACATGTAAAAAGCCGGCTTTCCTGAAAGGGTTGATGCTTTTAACTTCATTGCATGTACCTATGGTGATATATGCTGCTAAACCAAGTGAGCAATATCACACCTTAAAAGACAACTTATCACAACTTTTTGCCCCAAAAAGTAGTGATGAATTTAAAGTTGCCAAGATGCAAGAGCTGAGTAATTTTAAGTTAGATCGTTCTAGGGTTCAGGAGTTTCCGACTGTTCAACTCAATGATAGATCGGCTGGATCTTATTCAAATTTGCCATCAAGGCAAATGACTTTACAGGAAGCGGTGAAAATCGCAATCCAGCGCAACCCTGATATTTCTCAAGCCATTTCTACTTTAGCTGGCCAAAACGCAGGTATTGATTATGCCAAAGCTGGTTATTATCCACAGCTTTCAGGCGGTATTACTACAGGTGACTTGAGTAGTGGTGAGCGTGGTAGGCAGTTATTGACCTTAAATGCGACTCAGATGCTCTATGATTTTGGTAAAGTTAAATCAGGTGTAGATGTTGAGCAAGCTAAGGTTCAAGTTGAACAGGCCAATGTGCTTGTCAGCATTGATGATATTGCACTTGATGTTGCGCAGTCGATTGTCAACATTCAGCGCTATCTTCAATTAAATAAAATTGCCGAACAGCAAATTGCGGGTATTCAGCGAATTCAGGAAATTGCCAATTTACGTGCAAATGCTGGTATTAGCAGTCAGGCTGACCCGATTCAAGCTCAGTCTTATTTACAAGCTGCCCAGTCTGGTTTGATTGCACAGCAATCATTATTACGTCAGTACCAACAACATTTAAGAACATTACTGGGTGCAGATGTTTCGCGAACAGGTTGGATTATTTCAGATGATTTAGTGAAACAGTCTGATTTATATGGCGAACCTGAATTCAATACCATTCCAAAAATGATTGCAGCTCAAGCCAGTGTTGAAGTGGCTAAAGCACAAAAGGAACAGACTCGTTTAACACGTTATCCAACCTTGTCGGTTAAAGGTTCCTTAAGTCAGGCCATTAATGGCAGAAACCCAAACAATGATAAAGATGATGGTCTATATAGTTCAGTCATGCTTGAAGCAAGCAGTCAGTTTTATCAAGGTGGAGCAGTTTCTTCTCAGGTAAAAATGGCAAGCTATGCAGAGGAAGCTGCAAAGTCTAAAGTCAATTCAGTTTATATGGATGTTCTCGACCAGATAAGAACGAGCCGTGAGCAAATTGAAAATAAACAACGTCAAATGTTGGTTTTAGCAAATCGCCAAGCCACTACAGTTCGTACACGTGAACTTTACCAAGAGCAGTACAAACTCGGTACACGTTCATTGGTTGATTTATTGAATGCAGAACAGGCCATTCATAGTGCTAATTCAGAACTTGAGTCGGCACGTTATGATATCTACAACAGTATTGTTCAGTACATTTCGGCAACAGGACGTTCCCGCCAAGCTTATGACTTAAATAATATTTCAATTCAGGGGTTCGAAGTACAACCATGATGACAAAAATAAACTACCAGCCCTGGTTGCAGTCGGTCTTAACGATTGCTAAACATTACCGAATTGAGCCTTCAGAAGAAAGAATCCGTTTACAACTTGACTGGAACCAGAATCAAAACCTTGATGATGTTTTACAGCTCATTACACGTCAGGTTGGACTGAATTTACGTAAAGTACCGTTTTCCTTAGATGTGCTGAACCCGTGGCGCCTACCTGTTATGGTCGAGTTTAACGACGGACAGGTCGGTGTTATTGATAAAGCAGATACACAAGGGAATGTCAGTATTCAGTTGAGTGGAGATCACGGCCTTTCTCAGAATTTAAGCTTAGATGTCTTAAAAAATACGATTAAGAATGTCTATATCCTGCGTCCTGAAAGTTCTATTCCCGATGCACGTATTGACGAATATATCAAACCGTATGAAGCAAGTTGGTTCTGGTCAATTGTTCTAAGAGACTGGAAGCGCTACGTTGATATTATGTTTGCCTCACTCATTGCCAATATTTTGGCATTGGCGACTATTATTTTCTCAATGCAAGTCTATGACCGCGTTGTTCCATCACAGTCTGTTCCAACCTTATGGGTATTGGCAGGCGGTGTACTCATTGCAGCGCTTTTCGAATTTACCTTACGCATATCACGGGTATATTTATCCGATATTATTGGTAAACGTGCGGACTTACGTGTTTCTGACCGTGTATTTGGTCATGCATTAAGAATCAAAAATAAAGACCGTTCAAAGTCTACAGGTAGTTTTATTTCCCAGATTCGTGAGCTCGAAGGTGTTCGTGAATTAGTGACTTCAACCACCATTAGTGCAATTGCTGATTTTCCATTCTTTTTCTTGTTCCTGACCATCTTTGCGATTATTGGCGGGAAGTTATTCTGGGTGATGTTGCTGGTTGTACCACTGATGATTTTGCCGGGTGTTCTGGTGCAGAAGAAGCTAGCGCAACTCGCACAAGAGGGTATGAGAGAGTCTTCAATCCGTAATGCAATTCTTGTGGAAGCAGTGCAGGGCATTGAAGACATCAAGCTATTACGTGCTGAATCACGTTTCCAAAACCAGTGGAATCACATGAATGAGGTTTCAGCTGATATCGCGATGAGACAGCGTAAAATCGTTGGTACCTTAATGGCATGGACTCAAATGCTTCAAGGTTTGACCTATGCGATTGTAGTTTTGGTGGGATGTTTTGCCGTAATGGATGGTGAAATGACGACAGGTGCGTTAGTGGCCTGTTCAATTTTATCTTCACGAATGTTAGGGCCAATTGCACAAATTACAGGTGTTCTAGGACGTTTACAGCAAGCAAAAGTTGCAAAACAAAGCCTAGATGAACTCATGCAACGTCCGATCGATCAGGCTGACCGTTCGCATCTGGTACATAAAGCTGCTTTAAATGGCGATTACGAATTAAAAAATGTCTTGTTCCAATATGGCGAAGAAGACCCGAAACCAAGTTTGGCAATCCGTCATTTAAAAATTCGTGCTGGTGAAAAAATTGCAATTTTGGGGCGTAATGGTGCAGGTAAGTCAACACTGCTTCAGCTTCTATCAGGCATGCAAGTTCCAACTCAAGGTGCTGTGCATTTAGATGGTCTGGATCTATCTTTAATTGACCCATCTGATGTACGTCGTGATATGGGTTTACTCAACCAGAATGCGCATATTTTCTACGGTACGATTCGTGAAAACCTTACCTTAGGTGCGCCGCTTGCAACGGATGAAGATATTCTTCGGGCTTTAGTGGTGACAGGTGCATTACCTTTTGTTCAAGAGAAAAAAGAAGGACTAGATCACCTGATTTTAGAAGGTGGTGTTGGTTTCTCTGGTGGACAGAAACAAGCATTGTTATTGGCTCGTTTATTGATTCGTCAACCTAATATTTTATTGCTCGATGAACCAACAGCATCCATTGATGATGTGGCAGAGAAACAACTGATTGATCATTTAAAAGGATGGTTGGCACATCGGACCTTAGTCGTTGCGACTCACCGCCGAGCTGTTTTAGAGCTAGTGGATCGTATTATTGTCGTTAACGATGGCAAAATCGTGATGGATGGTCCAAGAGATCAGGTCCTTAATCAATCAACAGCCCAACAAAAACAAGTGCAAGGGGGTAATTCATGAGCGAACCACAACAAGAACAAGAACTCACCCGTTCAATGAATGTCTCTTATACCGAACCACCATTACCACGTGCCAGCTTAGTGATCTGGATTGTGGGGATTGGTTTAGTTATTTTCTTTATCTGGGCATGGGTATTTAAACTTGAAGAAGTTTCGACCGGTACGGGTAAAGTGATTCCATCGTCTAAAGAACAGGTCATCCAGTCTTTGGAAGGTGGTATTTTAACCAAGCTAAATGTACAAGAAGGTGACATTGTTCAAAAGGGCGAAATTCTTGCGCAATTAGATCCAACCCGTTTTGCATCGAATGTCGGTGAATCACGATCTTTACTTACTTCTGCTCAGGCAACAGCCGCGCGTTTGCGTGCGGAAGTAAATGGTACACCATTGGTTTTTCCAGAATTTGTGATGAAACAACCAAAACTTGTACAAGAAGAAACAGCACTATATCGCTCACGTCGGGCTGATCTTGAGCAAACACTTTCGGGTTTAAAACAGGCTTTGCAACTGGTACAACAAGAGCTTGCAATGACAGAGCCGTTGGTTGCTAAAGGTGCGGCAAGTGAGGTTGAAGTTTTACGTTTACGTCGTGAAGCAAACGACCTTAGAAACAAAATGAATGATGCGCAAAACCAGTATTATGTTAAGGCTCGTGAAGAGTTGTCGAAAGCCAATACGGATAGCGAAACGCAACAACAAATTGTACTAGGTCGTAGTGATAGCTTAGATCGTGCAGTGTTTAAAGCACCGGTACGTGGTGTTGTAAAAGAAATTGCGGTTACTACCCATGGTGGTGTTATTCCACAAAATGGTAAATTGATGACCATTGTTCCGATTGATGAACAGTTGCTCATTGAAGCGCGTATTTTGCCGCGTGACATTGCCTTTATTCGTCCAGGACAAGAAGCACTGGTTAAGATTACCGCCTACGACTACTCAATTTATGGTGGTTTAAAAGGTAAGGTTACGGTTATTTCACCAGACACGATTCGTGATGAAGTTAAACAAGACCAATTCTATTACCGTGTTTATATCCGCACTGATTCCGATAAACTTTATAATAAAGATGGTAAAGCATTCGGAATTACACCGGGTATGGTGGCAACTGTAGATATTCGTACTGGTCAAAAAACTGTACTCGATTATTTACTTAAACCATTTAATAAAGCCAAAGAAGCGTTACGAGAAAGATAATAAAAAAAGCCCCGAGATTCGGGGCTTTTTTATGGGTTTGATTCTATTAAATTCACGTTATAATTTGATTTTTATTATGCTTTATTTAATTCATGGCTTTTACGATTGCATCACCCATTACATTTGAAGAAGAAATTAAAAAAAGTAGATTTCAGGCCATTGCTGTACCCGTAGAAAATGAGCAGCAAGTTAAAGAATTTTTAGAACAAAACAAAGATATCTCTACAACTCACCAATGCTGGGCGTGGAAAATTGGCCATAACGTTCGCTTTAACGATGATGGTGAGCCGTCAGGAACAGCAGGACGTCCAATCTTGGCAACCATTGAAGGGAATGACCTGACGAATATTATTGTGATGATTAACCGCTGGTATGGTGGAATAAAACTTGGAACAGGCGGCCTTGTACGAGCTTATGGCGGCTGCGCTGGGCAATGTTTACTATTGGCTGAGCGTATTGAACTCATTGCAAAGAAGACGATTCATTTTTCCTGCCATTTTAATGAGTGGGCCATATTTCAATATGAGCTGACTCAGCAACAAATTGAATATCAGGAAACCTACACTGCAACAGGTGTAGATATCGAAGCAAGACTACAAATACATCAAATTGAACCACTTGCCTTGAAACTCAGAGACGTAACGCGTGGTCGTGAAGAGTTAAAAATTGAAGAGGAATTAACGGATGACTGATTCCTTACTGAAATATCGTGAGCAACATAAGCACCGCTTAAACTACATGCCATGGTTATATTGGACTTTAAAACCTAAACATCGTGCTTGGGCTGAAGAATGGCAAAAAGAATATCAAGCTTATTTGATGGACATGGAAACCGTTGAGATTGGTGAAAACTGTTTTATTTCACCGCTAGCTCATATTTTTGCTGAGCCGGGACGCAAAATTATTATTGGTGATAATTGTTTTGTTGCCGCAGATTGCAGTTTGCATGGACCCCTTGAAATTGGTAATGAAGTCGCGATAAATCATCATTGTATTTTAGATGGGGGGCGAACTGGCATAAAGTTGCATGACCAAGTCCGTATTGCTGCGTATTGCCATTTATATGCATTTGATCATGGTATGCAATTAGACCGTCCACTTTACCAGCAACCTGTCACGTCCAAAGGAATTGAAATTGAACAGGACGTTTGGTTAGGTGCTCATGTGGGTATTAAAGATGGTATTAAAATAGGAAAACATGCTGTGGTTGGCATGAATAGTATGGTGACTAAAGATGTGGAACCGTACCATATTGTCGGTGGTAACCCTGCAAAATTTATTCGCTTAAGAGAATAATGCAGTCTCAAGAATGTAATAAAATGTTTGATCTTTAAACAAAAAAGTTGATTTTTATACATAAACCTTAACATACCAATTTTTATCTATGTTAAGTTAAAGCTAAGTTTTAAGAATAATCTCCAAGGCAATAGACCTGAAGAAGAGAGGCTAACATGAACCGTGTTATTGCGTGTATTGACTCATCACCGTGTATTAATGCTATTGCCGATGCAGCAGCATGGGTTGCTAAAGCAACCGGACGAGAACTTGTATTATTACAAATTCTAGACTATTACCCTGCAAGTTATCATTTAGGTGAAATTAGTGGAGTAATCGGCTTTGAAAGCAATGCAATGCTGCTAAAAGAGTTAGCTGAGTTGGAACAAAAGCAAAGTGAACTCGCTTTAGACTATAGCAATAATTTACTCCGTCATATTTCTGATCTTATTAAAGAAAAACACGATATTACGTGTTCAAAAATTCAAGAAAAAGGTGATTTTTTAGAGCAAAGTTTTAATCTCTTGCATGAAAATGACATTGTAATTTTAGGTCGAGTCGGTGAAAGAGCTGCCGAAAAACATAAACCAATTGGTAGTAATGTTGAAAACTTTATTCGTGGAGCCAACTGTACTATTCTGACCATTGGTGAAAATTTTAAAATACCAACCCGTTTTATCTTCGCCTATGAATATTCACCAACTTGCCAAAAAATGATGCGCCGTATTGCGCAAAGTGATTTATTGCGAACACTGCAATGTCATTTGGTCTATGTAGGGGATCATCCAGAAATTTTAAATGAACCTGAGCATTATCTTAAACAAGCGGGCATTGATGTTGTGACCGTATATCGCTATGGTGATGTTGCACAAAATATTTTAGAGTACCAACAAGAACATGGTATTCAAATTATTGTGCTAGGGGCATTTAGTCATAGCAAGATCCATCAATTCTTCTTGGGAAGTATTGCAACAACCATATTCCGAAACGCGACTGTGCCATTGCTTGTGGCTAAATAATAAGATTTCCATATAGTTATCCGCAAAACTTGTGGATAACTATATGGAAAAGCAACAGTAATAAAAGTAATTTATTGATTATAAATAAAAAAATAAAAAAGACGATTTTTTAACCGTTATTTCACAATTGCAATTGCGAAGCCATCATGACCTTTTGAACCAACAGTTTGTAATGCTGTACAAGACAATATTTGTGGGTGATTTTCGAGGGCTTTAAACATTTCACGAATGCCTTCAATACTTGGTTTTTTATTATCTGGGTTTAAAATATCACCTGCGCGAATTACATTATCAAGCACAATAATCGTACCCGATCTCGAGAATTTGAGGCTCAATTCTAAATATTCTGGATAACCCTGTTTATCTGCATCGATGAAAATAAAATCAAAAGGCTCCATAGATTGAGGATCAATCGCGGAAAGGATATCTGCGGCACGGCCAGCTTTAAGCTCAACTTTTACAGGAAGGTTAGCATGGTCGATATTTTTTTGTGCCATTTCTGCATGAGTATCACGGCCTTCAATTGTGAGTAAATAACCATCTTCAGGTAACGCACGGCCTAACCAGATGGTACTGTATGCAGCAAAGGTTCCGATTTCTAAAACTCGTTTGCATTTATTCATTTGAATAAGCATCTGCAAGAACATACCTTGGTTAGGAGCCACTGCAAGATGATTCGAAAAGCCATGTTCGTCGGTATTTTTTAATGCATATTCGAGTCGCGGGTCTTCGGGAATTAAATGTGAATCGATATATTCGTCAATGTCTGTCCACATCTGCTGCATAATCAAATTTACCTATATGTTGTTAGGGAGTATTTTAAACATTTATGCCTAGAGTGCAAAAATCTTCGATTGAAGAAATGTTGGTTGATTGGGAAATGAGCAAATTACTATTTATAAGCCACTAATCCAAATTAAAAAATAAATATGAAAAGGCTCATTTCTTGCTTATTTTTTATCACTGTTTAGTTAGAAATGTATAAATGAGATGGATATGAGGTTTGGTGCTTTCACAAGTGTAGATTTTGAAGAGGGTATGGAGGTTTATTGTTCAGCTTTTAGTAATGAGCCATGGAATGAGCAGTTTGATGATTTAGAACCAATTAGAAAATATTTTGAGAGTTATTTTCAATATTCATGTTCTTTTGGCTTTTGCGCAAAATGGGAAAACCAATTAATTGGTGTTGGAATGGGACATATTCATCCAACTATACAAGGTGTTCGTTATTATCTAGATGATTTTTTTATTCATCCCCAATTTCAGGGAAAAGGAGTTGGTTCTAAGCTTTTAAATTATATAGAAGGAAAATGTAGAGAAAATAATATAGAAACCATTGTTTTGCACACCTTGAGAGAATCTATTTCAGAAGATTTTTATAAAAAGCATGGCTTTAAAACCCGTTCAAAACTTATCTCTTTAGCGAAACGTTTGTAATGGGCTTAAATAAAAACTCCTTTCAGTTGAAAGGAGTTTTTTTAATTAGAAATTACACATCGAACTGCCTCGAGTTAAATCAGGCCCCCAAGTACGATAGCCTTGAGTATCGATGTGAATTTGTCCAGAGCTATATAAGCCAACACCTAAATTTAAGCTTTGACCATGCTGAGCCCAGAATTGACAGAGTTTAAACTTTGTATTTTCAATAAAAGCATAGTCTTCTGGCTGTGGAACTTCTGGTCCAATACGGAAATCAATTGCAGAGTTAAATAAATGTTTAGAAGAGCTTGCCCCGCCAGCACACTGGTTTAAAGGTAAATCTCGGTAAACCGAGGTTACTTCAAAGTCGGTTAGAACTTTTGCTGCAACTAGGTATTTAAATACGCGTAGGGTTGATAAAGAGTTATTCCATAGCTCACGGTTTGGTACCGCATATTCTGAACTGCCACATTTTTGCCAATCACGAGCTGATCTTAATAATTCAAAACTTGGTACGATTCCTATCACATCATTACGTGCTAGGAATTTTTCATATTCACGTACTCGTTCATAGTGATCGCCTGTATTTAACCAAGCACGATAGGAAGCAGGCTCAATTTTAGGGCGAATCGGGCGCTCGATAATAACGCGCTCTTGTGGAATAAAGATTCGTTTACCACTTGGAGAGGTTTTGCCTGTTGTTGTGTGTTGGGGAGAGCTGACACAACCTACCATAACCGCTGGGATTATGCATAAGGGCATCAGACTCTGCAAAAACTTCCGCATAAGAAAAATTAAGCACTTATAAATATTGCGGCTATTTTAATGCAAAACAGTGCACAAATTACGAGGAATTTGCAATGAAATGTTTGAATAGGGTATAAAAAAGATCAGCGGTTGCTGATCTTTTTTGAAATTACTTTTCAAGATATTGTAATTTATCAGGTTTGCCGTTCCATTCTTCACGGTCAGCTGGTTGATCACCAATTTGAGTAATGTTAGGCCATTTTAAAGAAAGTTCAGTATTTAATTCAATAAACTTTTCCTGACCTTCTGGTAACTCATC
This sequence comes from Acinetobacter calcoaceticus ANC 3811, assembly GCF_000399665.1. Taxonomy (GTDB): domain Bacteria; phylum Pseudomonadota; class Gammaproteobacteria; order Pseudomonadales; family Moraxellaceae; genus Acinetobacter; species Acinetobacter calcoaceticus_B. The sequence goes on along the minus strand of NZ_KB976986.1, from coordinate 1,700,851 downwards.
TTCAGAGAAAATTGCATTTGCTGGGCACTCTGGTTCACATAATGCACAGTCAATACATTCATCCGGATTAATCACTAGGAAATTCGGACCTTCGTAAAAACAGTCGACAGGACAAACTTCTACGCAATCTTGGTATTTACATTTAATACAATTTTCAGTGACAACAAAGGTCATGGCGACAGCTACCTAAAAAATATGGTTTCATTTCGAATAGCTTATTTTAGGCAAAAAAGGGGTAAACAAACAATTGCTTTTATTGATATTCTTTATTCATGCATATGAAGATAAGTTAATACGTTGATAATCAAACAGATCTTTCAACCTTGTGAGCTGCTAGTCTATAAAATTAAAATAATAATATATTTTATAAAACAATAACTTAAAAAATATTTTGTTTAAATGTTTAGATGTCATTTAAGTCAAGGCATCTATTTTCATAAATATCTTAATTTCTCATTTTTTCTTTTACAAATTCTGATTTTCTGCGTTTTTTGTTGAGATGACCTTAAATCTGTAGGATTACAAGGTGCATAACAAATGGATATCTTCAGGTTCGAGCTGCCAAAGTTGTTGATCTGGAGCACTTAGAGGTTCTGCACCATGCTTCATATAGAAGTCTACAGTTCGCCGACTTGGAGTTGCTGAAATATACAATTGCTTTGCACTGAGTTGCTTGGCGGACTCTTTTGCAGCTTGCATAAGCTGAGCACCAATGCCTTGACCTTGCTGGTCTGCATCGACATAGAAATAGTGTAGCAATTTAGCCTGAGGGTAATCCGCTATAAGTTGATTTGAGACTACACTTACACCAACCAGTTTTTCAGAAGCGTTAAATGCACCGATAAATATTGAGCCTTTTTCATAGAGTTGTTTTAGTTTAGGCGGGTCATTTTCTAGATGGTATGAGTCCCAATGTTGTACATCAAAAAACAATCAACCAATTCTAGCTGTTGCTGTTTTTGTATGTAGTTTTGAGTAATTAATTCACGGTGGCCAATCTGCTGCCAATAAGATCGATTTCTGAACATTGCAAAGATCTTAAGATCATATAAATATTATTCTCCGAGATGAATAAGCAGACCTAAGCCTGCTTATTCAGACGTGATTTATTAAGATTTCAGTGCCGCTTTCAGCTCATAGAGTTGTTCAAGTGCCTGACGAGGCGATAAGTTATCGACTTCAATTTGCTTAAGTAAATCTAGAGCAGGGGATGAAACTTCTATCTCGACCACTTTCTCTATGATTTGTGAACCAGAGTTTGCATCTGGTGGAGCAAATAAATCGTTTTGAAAGCTGGTTTGTAGATGTTGTTGCTGCTGTTTTTCCAAAATGCGTAAACGCTTCTGTGCTTCTTTAATAACATTGGCAGGAATGCCCGCTAACTTCGCAACCTGTAAACCATGACTTTGACTTGCAGGGCCTTGCTGAACTTTATGCAATAAAATCAGATTGCCATTCAGTTCTTGAGCGGTAACATGATAGTTATCAATTCCTGCTTCACTACCAAGTTCAGTCAACTCGAAATAATGTGTGGCAAATAGACATAAACATTTTACGCGTTTCGTTAAATCAACCACGCATGCCCATGCTAAAGATAAACCGTCATAGGTGCTGGTTCCACGGCCAACCTCATCCATTAAAACAAGCGATTGATTGGTGGCATGGTGCAGAATCTGTGAAGTTTCTGTCATCTCAACCATAAAGGTTGATTTACCTGTAGATAAGTCATCGGCTGAACCAATACGAGTGAAAATTCGGTCAATTGGACCAAGCTTGGCTGCTTTAGCTGGAACGTAGCTACCGCAATAAGCAAGCAAACTAATTAATGCTGTTTGACGCATGAAGGTTGATTTACCGCCCATGTTTGGACCGGTAATAATTGCCATACGGTGCTGAGCATCAAGGAAAGTATCATTTGGGGTAAATGGTGCTTTATTTAATGCTTCAACCACAGGATGTCGACCTGCCTGAATTTTAATGCCCGTTTCTGGTGTAAATTCAGGACGCGCCCAATTGTTTAAACGTGCTTGATGAGCAAAGTTTGCCACCACATCAATTTGAGCAATTGCCGAACTCATCATTTGTAGGTGAGCAATATTTTCACGAAGATTTTCAAGCAAAGCCTCGAATAATGCTTTTTCACGTGCTAATGCACGCGACTCACTCGACAGTACTTTATCTTCAAAACTTTTTAGCTCTGGCGTAATGTAGCGCTCAGCATTTTTTAAAGTCTGGCGACGGATATAGTCAGCTGGAGCTTGTTCTGCTTGAGCACGAGTCAGTTCAATGTAGTAACCACTTACACGGTTATAGCCGATTTTAAGGGTGTTAATACCTGTGCGCTCGCGCTCTTTGATTTCTAAATCAATCAGGAACTGACCTGCATGATCGCGAATTTGGCGTAATTCATCGAGATCGGCATCATATCCTTCTGCAATTACATTGCCATCACGAAGTAATACAGGCGGATTTTCAACAATAGCTGCCATTAAATGCTGATGAAGCGCTTTAAAATCTCCAAGTTCTTGATCAAGTTGAACTAATAACTTGGATTTTTTCGCTTGAATGACTGAAGTTAACGCCGTTCTTAAAGCTGGAATTTGTGCACATGCGTGACGAAGCTGTACTAAATCACGTGGTCGCGCACTGCCTAGTGCAACGCGGCTAAGCACACGTTCAATATCACCAATTTCTTTAAGCACTAAACGAACTGGACTTTCATGATAGCCCTGAATGAGTTGTTCAATCGCATCTAAACGAGCATCGAGCAAAGCTGTATCACGAACTGGTTGCATGAGTGTACGGCTTAATAAACGGCCACCCATTGCAGTTTGGCAATCATTTACCAGTTGGAATAATGACGTGCCATGTTCAAATAACGGCTCGATAATTTCTAGGTTACGACGCGTGATTGGGTCAAGCGCAATAAAGTCTGTGCTTTGTTCAAGTTGAATTGAACGGATATGCGGTAATGCAGTTTTTTGTGTTTCTTTTGCATAGTGAATGAGCGCAGCGGCAGCAGCTTTAGCTAAAGGTAATGTGTCTAAACCAAAACCTGAAAGCGTTGATACCGTAAACTGGTCACATAAAGTTTTCTGTGCATTATTTAGATTAAAGTCTACATTTGGACGTTTGGTAACAGGGCATTCTAAGTGTTTTTTAATTTGCTCAATAATATTTGTGTCGACCAAGTCTTCATCAATCAGGATTTCACTTGGCATTAAACGCGCAAGTTCAATAGGCAATTGTTCAGGCTTGTAATCTTGTTGTTGTACTTTAAAAATACCTGCACTTAAGTCGAGTAACGCAAAACCAATCTGATTTTGATGAATGCATAATGAAACGAGATTAGATGATTGATAGCTGCTGAGTAATGCATCATCAGTTAAAGTACCCGGGGTCAGAATACGAACAACTTTACGATCAACCGGACCTTTACCTGTTACTTCTCCAACTTGTTCGCAAATGGCTACAGTGCGTCCAGCTTTGACCAAACGTGCAAGATAACCTTCTGCCGCATGATAGGGAACACCCGCCATTGGAATAGGTCGCCCACTGGCTTTGCCACGATGGGTTAAGGTGATACCTAAAAGTTTGGCTGCTAAATGAGCATCTTCAAAGAAGAGTTCATAAAAGTCACCCATACGGTAAAACAGCAACGCATGTTGATAGTCAGTTTTGACTTTGAGATATTGCTGCATCATAGGTGTATGAGAAGATAAGTCAGCCATGATTTCAGCGCTATTCATGCGTATTAAACCCTTAAAAAATCAATAATAAATAAGTTAACTTTGAAAGTTTGGTTGTCCAACCAATTCTAACAACTTCTGTGTAAATCTGACTTAGTCTAATAAAACAGTATACCTTTTAGTGTACCTTTTTTAGTGTCAATATTGAGTTAACAGTGTGTGAGAACTTAACTTAATTTTTCACGGCTATTATCTTAACAAATTGAGGCTAATTGACAAAAAGGATTCCTCAAATGAGCGAAGAAATAAACAGCAAAAAGAAAGTGACCCTATCAGCTCGGACTATCACTCAATTTCTGCTGCATAAAATCAATAATCGCTCTTGTTTTAGCGGGTAAGTAACGACGGTTTGAATAAAGTGCGAACAATTGCAATGGGGCTGCCGATTGTTCAAATTCAATCTCGATTAAACGTCCATCGCTAATGTATGGATGGCAGGCTTGTTTAGATAGAATTGCGAAACCGACACCTGCTACAGCAGCTTGTCCGGCCATTTCTCCACTGTTTACCCGATAATGCCCTTTAACCTTGATGGTCTCGAATTCTCCCTTTTTATTGACAAATTGCCAAGGAGCACCTTTGAGTGCACTTACTGTTGTAATACAGGGTAATTCTTCAAATTGCTGGATATGAGTCGGGGTGCCGTAACGCTGAATGAGGGATGGGGCTGCAACAATGGTGCAAGGGATAGTTACCAGATGACGTGCGATGTAGTCACTGTTATCCATCTGACCACGGGTAATTATGATAGCTAAATCCAGATCATCTCGCAGAGATTCTAAACCTGACAAATTGGTAATACAGCTGATCTCTAGGTCTGGGTACTGACAGGCAAAATCGGCAATAATAGAACCCAGCAATGCAGGGCCTATTTCATTGGGAATACAGATTCGTAATGGGCCTTTGAGTTGTATTTGCCGCAACGTTAATTCTGTCTCAGTTTGCTCAAGCGCTTCCAGTAACGGCTTTGCTCGAGTGTAGAGTAGCTGTCCCGCCTGAGTGAGTTTCATATGTCGGGTGCTACGCTCAATGAGTTGAAGATCCAGTTTTTCTTCTAACTGAGAAATACAGCGACTCACGTTTGATGTCGGCATTTCAAGGATTTTCGATGCCCCAACAAAACTTTCTCTTTCAACCACCGTAATGAACACTTTCAGGGCATTAAAATCCAGAGTCGGACGCATCAATTATCCCATATTTGATAATAATAAGTGCCATTTCTACCATATAATAAACACCATTGATAGCAGTTAAACTCGGATATCTTTCATCCATAGGTTGCTTGCTATGCCCCCAGTCATGCAGACATTTAATCATAAAGCTCTCATGCGGATAGCCATTGTAATTGCTTTCGTCCAGTTCACCAATGCACTGGAATATATGGTGTTCAACCCTGTTTTTGTTTTTATGGCAACAGATTTCGCAGTGCCTGTATCATTCTCAGGCTATGTGTCAGGCATGTACACACTTGGTGCTGTCATTTCTGGAGTCATTGCCTTTTACTGGATTGGTCATTTCAATAAGAAAAATTTTTTAATCTCCAATATGGCACTCTTAGCTTTACTGACACTTTTGACTACATGCACATCCAGTTTTAGTCTTCTGCTCGCACTACGATTCTGCGCAGGATTAGTTGGCGGTACGACCATGGGTGTAGGTATAAGTATATTGATAAACAACGCACCGCCTAACTTGCGCGGAAAAATCTTAGCGACGGTGATTGCGTCATTTTCGATAGTAAGCATTGTAGGAATGCCCACGATATTATTTCTGTGCACACATTATGGTTGGCATGTGGCTTTGTGGCTCATAAGTGCCTTGTGTGTATTGGCACTGCCAGTGATTGTATCCCTCATACCCCAAGACCCAGTTTCTTTAAATACGCTCCCTAAGCAGCCTCTCGATATGGAAACTTTACTGTTTGCTTCCAGTAATGCACTTGTACAGTTTAGTCCTATGCTGGTCATTCCTATTTTGGCACCATTAATGATACAGCAGTTGGGTGCTTCACAAGACCTATTGCCTTGGCTTTTCTTCAGCGGGGGCGTGATAGGTTATCTGTCTACAAAAATTACAGGGGCGTTAACTTCCCATTTTTCTGCTTTGATGCTGGCGACAGGTTCAACCGTCGTTTTTATACTGAGTTTGCTGATACCAATTTTAGGCTATCAGCATGCAACGTTATTTATTACTTTATTTCTCTGTGCATCTTACAGTCGTTTGGTGTCATCTTCGGTGGTTTCGATTCAGTTTCCTGATGATAGGCAAAGAGCTGGATTTTCTTCATTACAGACCTCAATCATGTATCTGGTTACAACCATCGCATTTTTCTTGTCTGCTTTTTTATTACCTGATCATGGCATGACACCACAAAATCTAAACAAGTTACTGATGTTATGTGCAATTTCAGCAGCAGGATTCCCAATTCTTGTTATTATTCTGCAAAGGAAACTGGCTAAACGTTTGCATCTAACATAATTCTAAAGCCGCTATCTTTGGCACATTAAAAGGGTGACGAATAAAAAGATTTCGGCCTTTGGCTCCTCACTAGCTTGAAAAATACATTATTTCTTGTGGGGTAATTTAAGGCCTATTTAAGATAAAAAACTGATGGATAAATTGAATATCCATCAGTTTGAGTTCTATTTATAAATCACGAGCAACTAAAGTCAAAATGTCGTAAGTTGCGACAAGTTCACCACGTTGGTTTTTGACTTTAATATCCCACACCACAACGCCATGCGCAGGCTGAGACGGATCTTTTTGTGGTTTAGGCGTTTTTTGTTTGCAGGTCAATTCAACCTGAATCGAATCACCAATTTTAACTGGTTCAACAAAGCGTAAGTTGTCCATACCGTAATTGGCAATCACAGGGCCTTGTGCTGCATCTACAAATAGACCTGCTGCGGCAGACACAATGAAATAGCCATGTGCAACGCGCTCACCAAAGAAAGACTCGGCAGCTGCAATTTTGTCGGTATGCGCGTAGAAGTAGTCACCACTTAAACCAGCAAAGTTGACAATATCTGCTTCGCTCACCGTGCGACGCGCCGTTAATAAACGTTCACCAATCACTAACTCATCAAACGACTTTTTAAATGGATGTACGCGGTCTTCATTAACTTTTGAGCCAGCAGTCCACGAGTGGGTAATTTGTGTCAGGCTGTTTGGAGAACCTTGAATTGCAGTACGCTGCATGTAGTGTTTAACGGCGCGAATACCACCTAACTCTTCACCGCCACCTGCACGACCAGGACCACCATGTACTAAATGCGGAAGTGGAGAACCATGTCCTGTACTTTCTTTTGCTGACTCTGCATCGAGTACATGCACACGTCCATGCCAAGGTGCAATTTTTTGAATAATCTGTTCGATATTCTCATCGTCATTTTTAACAACGGAAGCCACTAAGCTACCTTCACCACGTGACACGAGGTCAGTAAGCTCTTCAATGTTGTTATATGGCATGAGGGTACATACAGGACCGAAAGCTTCTGTGGTATGAACATGTGTCGCTTGTAAAGGTTGCTCACAGAGCAATAAAGTTGGAGCGAAAAAAGCGCCTTTTTCAGGATGATCTGCATTAAATGTAAAGCTATCATTGCCACCAAAAACAATTTTTGCATCTTTGCTGAGCTCGGCAACTTTTTCTGCAACATCATGCTTTTGTTTAATACTCGCCAAAGCACCCATGGTGGTTTCTTCTTTTTGAGGATCACCCACCACAACTTTAGCAAGTTTAGCAGTTAGCTTTTCTTGCACTGTCGCTAACAAATCTTCTGGAACGAAAGCACGACGAATTGCAGTACATTTTTGACCTGCTTTTGTAGTCATCTCACGGAAGACTTCACGCACAAATAAATCGACAGTTTCTTCATTTGCCTCAGGGCTTAAAATTGCACTGTTTACCGAGTCGGCTTCCATGCTAAATGGAATCGAATATTTATTGAGGTGAGGGTGGTTACGTAGTTTTTGGCCTGTGTATGCAGAACCCGTAAACGTAACGCAGTCTTGTGGGCCTAAGTGATCGAACAAATCATACGTTTGACCACAAATGAGTTGTAGCGAGCCTTTTGGTAATACATGTGCTTCTTCAATCGCTTTTACAACAGCTTGAGTTAATTGGGCACCATCGGTTGCAGGTTTAACAATACATGGCACACCTGCGAGTAGCGTCGGTGCAATCTTTTCAAGCATTCCCCAAATTGGGAAGTTAAATGCGTTGATGTGAACGGCAACACCCGCTTTAGGACTTAAAATGTGTTTAGCACCAAAAGTTCCATTTTTAGAGAGTTGAATCCAGCTGTCTTCAGTAATAATTTTTTCATCATTGAGTTCACGACGAACCAAACTTGAATAAGCAAATAATGTCTGGATGCCACCTTCAATATCAATCCATGCATCTTTACGAGTTGCACCTGTCGCATAAGCAAGTTTGTAGAACTCTTCTTTACGCTCAAGTAAATATTGGGCAATTTGTTTTAATGCATTTGCACGTTGGTGAAACGTCCAGTTAGCCAGTTCTGAACCATTTTGTTTGGCATATTGAACAACACGTTTCATATCAATGCCATGACTGCTTACGGCATAAATCGATTCACCTGTAATGGCGTGATAAACAGGACGTAGTTCTTCACTCGTCGAATGCCATGTTCCATAGACATAAGAAGCAAGATGAGACAGTTGATGCTCAGACTGCTGAAAATCTGTGTCAGTTGAGGTTCCTTCTAGGTGTGCTTGTTCAAGCATGACCAAACTCCTTTTTTATGTGATACATCAATTATAAAAATTGTGAAAATATGATTCATAATTTCAGATTAATTTGTCTAAAAGTCAACTTTATTTTGATTTGTAAAAGTAAAAAGGTTTTTTACAATTGGTTTAAGTTTAATAATTTCAATAATTTGATGTGCTTTGCTGCTGGTAATTTAATTTGATACTAAAAAAGTGATTGACTTTGTTTTTAGTGTATCGAAAAATAGATTCAAGGGTGATACCTACAGGGAATGAAAGAATGGAAAACAACTACCAGAAATTTGAACAAAATATTGCCAATGAAATTACGATCGAGGCTAAGGATCAAATGCCCGATGCCTACCGCAAAACATTGATTCGTCAAATTGGGCAACATGGCCATTCTGAAATTGTAGGTATGTTGCCTGAAGGAAACTGGATTACTCGTGCGCCGACTTTAAAACGTAAAGCGGTTTTGCTCGCGAAAGTACAAGATGAAGCAGGTCATGGCTTATATCTGTATAGCGCCGCAGAAACCTTAGGTGCTGACCGTGATGACATGATGGAAAAATTGATTGATGGGAAAATGAAATACTCATCAATTTTTAACTATCCAACTTTGACTTGGGCAGATGTTGCTGCAATTGGTTGGCTTGTCGATGGGGCAGCCATTGTGAACCAAGTTGCGCTTTGCCGTACGTCTTACGGACCGTATGCACGTGCAATGGTACGTATTTGTAAAGAAGAAAGTTTCCACCAACGCCAAGGTTTTGAAGCCATGATGGCTTTGGCAGGCGGTACACCAGAACAAAAACAGATGGCACAAGATGCAGTAAATCGCTATTGGTGGCCAGCACTCATGATGTTTGGTCCAAGTGATGAGCATTCTCCAAACAGCGCGCAAAGCATGGCATGGAAAATCAAACGCTTCGGTAACGATGAATTACGTCAAAAGTTCGTTGATAACACGGTGCCGCAAATTTTACAGCTTGGTTTAGAAGTACCAGACCCAGATTTAAAACTGAATGAAGAAACAGGTCACTACGAGTTTGGCGAGATCGACTGGCACGAATTTAATGAAGTAATTGCCGGACGTGGACCATGTAATCACGAGCGTATCGAAGCGCGCCGTAAAGCTTGGGAAAACGGCAAATGGGTTCGTGATGCAGCAGTGGTCTATGCGAAAAAACAGCAGCTTGAAGCGAACAAAGTGGCTTAACAAGATTTATGGAAAAATTTGAGGAAATCAAAATGGAAGATAAAAACAACTGGTCGCTCTACGAAGTATTTGTACGTAGTAAACAAGGTTTAAGCCACCGTCATGTAGGCAGCTTAAGAGCACCGGATGATGAAATTGCACTGCAACATGCTCGTGATGTTTATACACGCCGTAATGAAGGAATTAGCATTTGGGTCATTCGTTCGGAAATGATTAGATCTTCACAACCTGATGAAAAATCAGAATTTTTCGATCCGTCATTAGATAAGGTCTACCGCCACCCAACTTTCTACCATATCCCAGATGGCATTGAGCATATGTAAGGAAGAATGGAAATGAATAATACAGTTTTATCTAAATTCTTATTACATATTGGCGACAGTCAACTGGTTTTATCGCAGCGTTTGGCTGAATGGTGCGGGCATGCGCCTGAGCTTGAAATTGATATTGCTTTAGCAAATATCGGTTTGGACTTGTTAGGTCAGGCAAGAAACTTTCTGACTTTAGCTGGGCAGTATGATGAGGCTAAGCGTGATGAAGATCAGCTCGCTTATTTCCGTACTGAGCGTGAGTTTTTAAACCTATTGTTGTGCGAACAACCGAATGGTGATTTTGCACAAACGATTGTACGCCAATGGTTGATGGATCATTACCATCTTCATTTATTTACTGCTTTAACGCAGAGTTCACTTCCTGAATTAAGTGCGCTTGCTGTCAAATCTTTAAAAGAAGTGAAGTATCACATCCGTTTTTCAACAAGCTGGATGGAACGTTTAAGTTTAAGCACAGATGAAGCGCATCAACGCGTACAAGACGGATTAAATAATTTATGGCGTTTTACCGCTGAGTTATTTGAACTTAATGCAGACGAACAAGCATTAGTGGCACAAGGCGTGATTCCAGATTTTTCAAATGAAAAAGAACAATGGAACCAAACCATTGCAGATGAGCTTAAGCGCTTTGAATTAACAGTTGCTGTTAACGGTGCTTATCGCCGTGGTGCGAAACAAGGATTGCATACCGAGCATTTAGGTTATTTGTTGGCTGAAATGCAAAGTATTCAAAGAACTTATCCAGGAATGACCTGGTAAGACAAGGAGGTGAGCCATGCACATGATTCGTCATTGCATCGACCAATGTTGGGATGTTCTACAAACGGTAAGTGACCCTGAAATTCCGGTTTTATCAGTTGTGGATTTAGGCATGATTCGCGGTGTAGACATTAACGATCAACAAGAAATTGTAGTTCGTCTAACGCCAACATATAGCGGTTGCCCAGCAACAGATATGTTGAAAGTACAAATTGTTGAGGCATTTACCGCAGAAGCGTTGACCCCAGTCAAAGTGATGGTCGATTTATCAGAAGCATGGACCACGGACTGGATGTCTGAGGCGGGTAAAAAGAAATTGCAAGTTTATGGCATTGCGCCACCTGAAGGGTTGGCACATCAGTGCGGTACGCATGTTCATTTGATTGATGGCATAGAGTGCCCACGTTGTAAAAGCAGACATACCCGACTGTTAACAGAGTTTAGTTCTACCGCCTGTAAAGCACTTTATAAATGTCAGGACTGTCTTGAGCCTTTTGATTACTTCAAATGTATTTAAGTCTTTAGATAAGGAAATCAGCCATGAGCCAATTTGTACCATTAAAAGTAAAAAGTATTACGCCTCAAACCGATCAGGCAATTTGTATTGCATTTGACGTTGTACCTGAACAACAAGAACAATTTCAATTTCAACCGGGGCAACACTTAACCATTCGCCATTTAACTGAAGCTGGTGAAATCCGCCGTTGTTATTCAATTTGTAGCTATGCGGGCAAAGAAGACATCAGTATTGCGGTTAAAAAAATTGATCAGGGTCAATTTTCAAACTGGGCAAATGACCATTTAAAAGTAGGTGATGTGCTTGAAGTGATGCCACCACAAGGCGTGTTTTTTCAAAAAGCAGCCAAGATCGGCGGACAAAACTATTTAGGTGTTGCTGCGGGCAGTGGTATTACCCCAATTTTATCGATTGTGAAACAAGTTTTATTTGAACAACCTGAAGCTAAATTTACGTTGCTCTATGGCAATCGTTCGTGGAAACAAACCATGTTTGCCGAGCAAATTATGGATTTGAAAGACCAATTTAAAGAACGTTTTCAGCTCATCAATATTTTTTCTCGTGAGTTCAACGATAGTGAACTAATGAATGGTCGTATTGATGAAGAAAAGCTTAAACGGCTTTTTGATTTTGATGTACTTGAAACAAGTTTTGACCATGTTTTTGCCTGTGGTCCAGATGAAATGATGAATGCTGTAGAAAGCACTTTGCCAAACTATGGTATTGCAAAAGAAAAAATCCACACTGAACGTTTCCACACAGGACAAGCGCGTAAACGTAGCGCTGAAGCGGATGCAAATCGTAAAGAAGAAAAAGTAAACATCATTTTAGATGGTCGTGAGCTGATCGTTTCTGTGGCTCAAGACGATGAAAGTATTCTTGATGCGGCTTTACGTGCAGGAGCTGACTTACCGTATGCCTGTAAAGGCGGGGTATGTGCAACATGTCGTTGTAAGGTTGTTTCAGGTGAAGTGGATATGTTCCTTAACTATAGTCTTGAAAAAGATGAAGTCGAAAGGGGCTATGTGCTCAGCTGCCAGACCTTACCAAAAGGTCCAAATGTTCGCTTGAGTTTTGATGAATAGAGGCCTTTCATGCAAGAGTTGATCAAAGCCAGCACAGCAACTGACGGTGTTTTGTTATTAGCCCTAAACCGTCCAGAAAAAAGAAATGCTTTAAACAATGCAACATTGCAGTGTTTATGCGAATTACTCGAAGAAGCTGAACATAACGCTCAAGTTAAAGCTGTGGTTTTAACGGGTAACGCTCAATGTTTTGCGGCTGGGGCAGATCTTAGCGAGTTGGCTGCTATGGACGCTGTGTCTTTGCAACTCGATATTCGTCCGAAGCTTTGGCAAAAAATTGATGCTTTTAGTAAGCCGCTCATTAGTGCAGTGAATGGCTATGCCTTAGGCGCTGGGTTTGAGTTGGTTTTGCATTCGGATATGGTGATTTGCGGTGAAAATGCCCGTTTTGCTTTACCTGAAATTGGCCTTGGTATGTTGCCGGGTGCAGGTGGAACACAGCGTTTAGCGCGCTTGGTTGGGCAACAACTCACAATGCGCTGGGCCATGACAGGTGAGATGATTTCGGCAAAACAGGCAGAGCAACATGGTATTTGCAGTCAGGTTGTACCGACTGAATTAACCGTTGAATATGCTATTCAACTTGCAGCCAAAATTGCGAAGCAAGCGCCTTTAGCGATTCGCGTGATTAAACAATCAATTAAAAATATTCATGAAACGACTTTAAGTCAGGGACTCAAGTTTGAACGTCAAAACTTTGTCTGGCTGGCAGCTACAAAAGATCGAAACGAAGGGATTAATGCTTTCTTTGAGAAAAGAAAGCCAGTGTTTAGAGGTGAGTGATGGACTATCAAAATATTATTGCTGAAGAAAAAAATGGTGTTGGCTACCTGACATTTAACCGCCCAAAAGCACTGAATAGCTTTAACGTTGATATGCACCGTGAAGTGGCCGAGGTTTTAAACCAGTGGACTAAAAATCCGGATGTTCGCTGTGTGGTGATTAGCGGCGAAGGCCGTGGCTTTTGTGCAGGGCAAGATTTAGGTGATCGTGTAGTAGACCCAAACGCTGAAGCTCCAGATTTAGGATATTCCATTGAAACTTACTATAACCCGCTCATTAAAACGATTGTAAACATGCCAAAGCCTGTCATTTGCGCCGTAAATGGTGTGGCAGCAGGCGCAGGGGCAAATATTGCGTTGGCGTGTGATTTGGTGATTGCAGCTAAATCGGCAAACTTTGTACAAGCATTTTGTCGCTTAGGTTTAGTTCCTGACTCTGCGGGTACATGGTTTTTACCACGTGCCGTAGGCCATGCGCGTGCGATGGGTTTGACGTTGTTAGGTGACAAGCTCCCAGCAGAAACCGCAAAAGAATGGGGCATGATTTGGGATGTGGTTGAAGATGCCGAGCTTAAAGCAAAGGTGACTGAACTCGCGGAACGTTTAGCGAAACAGCCTACTTTTGGTCTATCTCTTATTAAAAAAGCCATTCATCAATCAAGCAACAACACCTTTGATGAGCAAGTGCTGTTAGAGCGTGATTTACAACGTATTGCTGGCCGTTCCGAAGATTATCGTGAAGGTGTACAAGCCTTTATGAATAAACGTGAACCAAATTTTAAAGGGCGCTAAGCATGACAGATTTAGACTTATCTCGCGCCCGAATTGCCGTCATTGGTTCTGGCACCATGGGCATCGGCATTGCCCAGTTAGCCATCGTCAATGGGCACTCGACCATTTTATATGATTTGGACGCTCAAAAAGCGCAACAAGCCGTTGAGGGCTTGGGGCAGACGTTTAAAAAGCTGGTTGAAAAGAGCAAGCTTACACAACAGCAAGCTGGTGAAGCCTTGGCGCGTTTAACTGTGGTGAATCAAGTTGAAGCGCTGTGTGATGCTGACTTGGTTATTGAAGCGGTCGTTGAGAAAAAAGAAGTTAAACAGTCTTTATTTAAGCAACTTGCTGAAATTTGTAGTGCGCAAACCATTTTTGCAAGTAACACATCTTCAATTTCAGTGACTGCAATTTCGGCGGGCATTGCTCACCCTGAGCGCGTGGTGGGATTACACTTTTTTAATCCTGCACCAGTCATGAAACTGGTCGAAATTGTACAAGGCTTAAAAAACCCAAACAGCTTATGTTTGGCTTTGAAAAACTTGATGCTTGGCTGGAAAAAAATTCCAGTATTAACCAAGTCGACTCCCGGTTTTATTGTTAACCGAATTGCTCGTCCGTTTTATGCAGAAGGCTTTAGAGCATTGCAAGAACAAGTCACCAGCTACGACCAGCTAGACTATGCGTTAAAGCAGTGTGGCGGTTTTGCGATGGGGCCGTGTGAACTTACAGACCTCATTGGTCAAGATGTTAACTTTTCTGTGACCCAAAGCGTTTATCAAGAATTTTTTTACGAGCCACGCTACCGTCCAAGCCTAATTCAAAAAGAATTGGTCGATGCAGGAGCTTGGGGCCGTAAGTCAAAACAGGGCTTTTATCGCTATAACGAAAAAAATCAGTACGAGACATTTCAGCCTAAAGCTGTGGCTACCAAGCCAGTTGATGCTCATATTCAGTTAAAAGGTGCTTGGTCTCAGCTACCTGCTTTTCTAACGCGTTTAGGTTTAAAAAGCGGATCTAGGAGCGACGACAACATCCTTCAAATTGATGATATCGACTTACGTTTAAGCCAAGGTGAGTCAGCCAATATTCATTACCTGAGCCGTAAAGTGGTTTTGATGGATTGGCACCATGATTTTGAGCAGGCACAGGCTGTAGTACTCAGTCATAACGAGCTCTGTGAAGCAAGTGATCTGGCTAAAGTTGAAGCTTATTTTGCGCAATTTGGCATGAGCGTGATGTGGATTAAAGACCATCCGGCACTGTTAACCTTACGCACCATCGCTTTACTCATTAATGAAGCCTGCGAAGCAAGTTTACATGGTGTTGCGAGTCTGGAAGATATTGATAATGCCATGAAATATGGAGTGAATTATCCTAAGGGTCCTTACCAGTGGTTGACACAAATGGGCGGTGCTTATGTGCTCCAAACCTTAAATAACTTATATGCACTGTATGGAGAGGAAAAATATCGCGCGAGTATCTACCTCAAGCAATATGTAGCAAAAACTCAAAACATTGCTACTCAATATTCACGTGATATGACCGAATTTGCATAATCAGGAGTCAACATGGAAGACGTTTTAATTTGCGATTTTATTCGTACCCCAATTGGACGATATGCAGGTGCCCTAAGTGCTGTACGTGCAGATGATTTAGCTGCATTGCCCATCAAATATTTAAAAGATAAACACCCGAACCTGCCGTGGAATACTGTAGACGAAGTGTTTTTAGGATGTGCTAACCAAGCAGGTGAAGACAACCGTAATGTTGCACGTATGGCAACACTCTTGGCTGGCTTACCAGATACAGTACCGGCTATGACGGTCAACCGTTTGTGTGCATCGGGCTTAGATGCGGTAGGACTTGCGGCACGTTCAATTAAAGCAGGTGAAGCACAGTTCGTGTTGGCAGGTGGTGTAGAGTCAATGAGCCGTGCGCCATTTGTACAAGCTAAACCAACAGAAGCGTTTAGCCGTACACCTGAAATTTACGACACGACTATTGGCTGGCGCTTTGTAAATAAGCAATTCAAAGCACAATACGGTACCGACAGCATGCCGGAAACTGCCGAAAATGTAGCTGGAAAATATCAGATTAGTCGTGAAGACCAAGATGCGTTTGCATTGCGTAGCCAACAAAAAACGGCTGCGGCACAACAAAACGGTTTCTTTAACGATGAGATCTTGCCTGTCGAGATTGTAGATCGTAAGAAAAACGTGACCGTTGTTAGCCGTGATGAACATCCGCGTGAAACGACCCTTGAAGCACTTGCTAAGCTAAAAGCCCCGTTTAAAAAAGAAGGTGGCTCGGTGACTGCCGGAAATGCCTCTGGTGTAAATGATGGCGCCGCGTGTGTGTTAATTACCAACCGTACATTTGCAGATACACATGGTTTAAAACCTTTAGCACGAGTGATTGGCCTTGCAAGTGCAGGGGTTGAACCCAAATATATGGGTATAGGTCCTGTTCCGGCTGTGCAGAAACTTTTAAAGCAAACTGGTTTGACGCTAGATCAGATGGATGTGATTGAGCTGAATGAAGCATTCGCAGTCCAATCTTTGGCTTGTATGCGTGAACTTGGTCTAAAAGATAACGATGAACGCGTTAATCCAAACGGTGGTGCGATCGCGTTAGGACATCCGTTAGGTATGAGTGGTACACGTTTAGTCATTACTGCAACACGTGAGCTAAAAAAACGAGGTGGACGCTATGCACTTTGCACGATGTGTGTGGGTGTTGGACAAGGCGTCGCACTGATTTTGGAAAATTTAAATTAATTCAGATGGTTTTAAAAATTACATAATGAGGAGAGAGGCGATGGACAGCCTTACAACGGATAATGTTGAGCAATTAACACTTGCAGAGCTTAGAGAGCTGCAAACTAAACGGTTAAAACAAACCCTGACTTTTGTATATGAAAATAGTCCGGTGTATAAGAAAAAGTTCGATGACGCAGGCGTACACCCTGATGACTTCGTAACTTTAGACGATCTGGCAAAATTCCCATTTACCACCAAACAGGATTTAAGAGACAACTATCCGTTTGGAATGTTTGCCGTACCGCAAGAGCAAATTGTGCGTTTACATGCATCATCAGGCACAACAGGTAAACCAACCGTGGTGGGTTATACCCAAAAAGATATTAATACGTGGTCGGACATTGTTGCGCGTTGCTTACGCATGGCAGGTTTAAGCGCCAAAGATATGATTCAAGTTGCTTATGGTTATGGACTCTTTACAGGTGGTTTAGGTGCACATTATGGCGCTGAGCGTTTAGGTGCAACCGTGATTCCAATGTCTGGTGGACAAACTGAAAAGCAAGTTCAGCTTATTCAAGACTTTAAACCTACCGCAATTATGGTTACGCCATCGTATTGCGTAAGTATTATTGAAAAGCTGGAACAACAATTTGGTACTGCACGTAATACTTCTTTAAAAGTCGGTATTTTTGGTGCCGAGCCGTGGACCAATGAACTTCGCCGTGAAATTGAAGAACGCCTCAATATTAAAGCACTCGATATTTATGGTTTGTCTGAGGTGATGGGGCCGGGTGTTGCCATGCAATGTCTAGGTGAGGGCGAGGGATTAACCATTTGGGAAGATCATTTCTACCCAGAAATTATTAACCCTGAAACGGGTGAAGTCTGTAAAGATGGCGAACTTGGCGAGTTAGTCTTTACGACCATTACCAAAGAAGGCTTACCGATTATTCGTTACCGTACCCGTGATTTGACCCGTTTACTGGCGGGTGAAAATTTGGCAATGCGTAAAATGGATAAAATTGTGGGCCGTAGTGACGACATGCTGATTATTCGCGGCGTGAACGTTTTCCCAACCCAAATTGAAGAGCAAATTTTGCAAGTTCCGAATTTAGTTCCAAATTATGAAATTTTGGTGACTAAAAAAGGACACATGGATACTTTGCATATTCGTACAGAGATGTGTCATAACTGTACTATACAGGCCAATCAGCTTGCTCAGGAGTTGATGAAACGTATTAAAACCATGATTGGGATTAGCGTTACTGTAGAAGTTGTTACAGAAGCGACCTTACCTCGTTCGGAAGGTAAGGCAAAGCGGGTAATCGATATGCGTCAGATTGCTTAACATCAAGATCATTCAGGGTATAGAATCTATACCCTGAAACTAAACGCCAAGACATGAGTATGAGTGCAAAAATACAGCAAATAATTGATTCTGTTGTAAAGAATGAAACCTTAAGTGGAACTTCGCTTATTTCGACAATTTTTGGAGATTCAGTACTTCATCGGGGTGGAAACATTAGTCTTGCAAGCCTGATTCAGTTATTAGAGCTATTTGGTTTTAATGATCGTGCTGTAAGAACCTCTGTTTTTCGTTTAGTTAAAAATGATTGGTTATGTTCAGACAAAATCGGCAGAACCAGTTTTTATCGAATTACCGATTCAAGCCGTTCAACTTATTTGCAAGCCGAGCAACGCATTTATAACGACCAGATGAAAGAGTGGGACCATTATTGGGATCTTATTCTGATGTCTAGCCTCGACACTGAAAATAAAGCATTGTTAAAGAAAGAACTTGAATGGTTAGGATTTGCCAATATTTCGACAAACTTAATGGCTTATCCGGGTTGTAACCGTATTGAACTGCAACGGTTGTTGGTTGACTTAAATATGAGTGAGCAAGTGGTGGTGTTTAAAGCCGAAACATTGCAGCTCTTTAATAACTCGGTTGATACCATTGGTCGTATGCTCAGAACCAACTGGCCAATCGATGAATTACGTCAAAGATATCTACAGTTTCTCGATATTTTTAGAGAAATTGGCGTGCTACTCATGCAGGAAAACGAACAACTCGAACCGGTTCAGGCCTTTCAAATTCGAACTTTGCTGATTCATTATTATCGACGGATTTTATTGAAAGACCCTGCATTACCGCTTGAATTGTTGCCAACTGACTGGCCTGCGATTAGTGCACGAACTTTATCAATGAATATTTATAAAAAAGTATTTGAACCTGCCGATGAATACTTCTTGTCTGTTGCCGCAACAGCAGAAGGCCCAATGCCAAATGCCACAGCACATTATTGGCGCCGTTTCGGAGGTTTAGTGGCAACAAATGAGAGGTTAAATCATGCCTTGTTATAGTATTGACGGTGTTATTCCAGTCGTCAGCCCAGACGCTTTTGTACACCCAACCGCTGTTTTAATTGGTGATGTGATTATTGAAGCGGGCGTATATGTGGGGCCATTTGCTTCATTGCGTGCCGATTTTGGTCGTATCCATATTAAGCAAAATGCCAACATACAAGATAGCTGCACCGTACATGGCTTTCCACAAAGCGTGACTTTAGTTGAGGAAATGGGCCACATTGGGCATGGTACAACTTTACATGGTTGCTGCATTGGAAAAAATGTTTTGGTCGGCATGAACAGCGTAATTTTGGACTACGCAGAAATTGGTGAAAACACTATTATTGGCGCAAATAGTCTGGTCAAAACCAAAGATATTATTCCGGCAAATGTACTGGCAATGGGCAGTCCTGCCAAGGTTGCACGTGATTTATCAGAACAAGAAAAAAAGTGGAAAACTAGAGGCACGCAAGAATACATTGAGCTTGCACAGCGCTGCTTAAATTCAATGCAAGAAGTTCAGCCATTAAGCTCAGAGTCAGATGACCGCCTGACCTATAAGGACTTTAGTTCTTCAAACTATCAGATTAAACAAGATAGTGTTTAACGGCTATTCATAAGTCGATTTCAATACACATGAGTTCATAAAACTTAAGGAATACTCGCACGAGTAGGGAGACGTTTGTGCAAAAAATGGAAACGACTGCGGTTGATCAATTCGCAGAGCTATTGGGTGTTCAAGTGCTGCATCGCAGTTTTGATGAAGCGCGGTGTCAGCTTAATGTGAAAGATGAACACATGAATGCCTTGGGCGGCGTGCATGGAGGCGTGATATTTTCTTTAGCTGATATTGCTTTTGCGATGGCTTGTAATGCAGGGGATGCGCCATATACAGGGTTACAGGCTGATATTCGTTATATGAGTGGTGCGAAAGATAAGGTGTTATTTGCAACGGCAACCAAGGTCGGAAGTAGTAAAAAATTCGCGCATTATGAAGTGTTGATAACAGACGGTTTGAATAATAGAGTCGCTTTATTTACATCTACGTGTTACAGACTTGCACCGTGATAGGCGGTTATGAGGTTGTTATATCTAAAGCAGAACTTAACTAAATTGATAAATGTATTAGAAGATATAAAATCTAAAAAAGACGTTGCTTAAATTGTATAAATACAGATAATGGCTGACATTATCTGTTTTTTTCTATGAAAAATTTCCATTCATATTAATGGGTTTGCTAAATGAAGAATGATATAAAAACTTTTACTGATAAAACAAATGCTGATAATAAAGAGATCGGCTTTCAGTATCAGTATTACTATTTTTTATATAAGTTACTTAATCTGAAGAAAGGACAATCTGTGGGCCTTGAAGTCAGGGATGATGTTCATACAACACTTAAAAATAATCAACAAATACTTATTCAACTTAAACATACAGTCAGAAAAAATGCTTCTGATAACGCTGTTGCCTTAGCGGAATTGGATGTTGATTTATGGAAGACTTTATATAATTGGGCAAATATAATTGTAGATAAGGCAGCTGGTCGAGCAGAAAAAAGTCAACAGATAGATTTTATATCTAGAACTGAATTTCATTTAGTAACTAATAAAACTGAAAGTAAAAAAAATTATTTTTTGGAAATTATAGAAAAATATAAGAAGAAAGAAAGTACCTTTCATGAGCTCAGAACTCATACTGTTGTTTTATATGAAAAAACAGATAATGATAACATTAAAAAGTATATAAATTTTTTACTTGAATTAGATGAAGAAGTACAAGCTAATTTTTTGGAAAAAATTTATTTAGAGCTTGATCAAGATGATTTAGATATATTAATAAAAGAATCAATAAGAGATAAGATGATTGATGAAAGTCGGATTCAGGAAGTCTATGAGCGATTAGACTCAAATATAAGATTTGATAATTTTATAAATATTAAAAATGGGGGGAAAATAGAAATTAATTTTGATGATTTTTATAAACGTTATAGAAATATTTTTAGCACAGCTCGAACACCTTTACAGTTAAGTAAGTCTTTTCAACCAGTGTTACCTGATGATCTTTTTTCACAGAACTTTATTAAGCAATTAATAAATATAGAAGCTATGAAAGTAAATGACATGGAAAAAGCTATAAAATATACTAGTCAAAGATTAAAAATAATCAGGTTTTTAGAGGAATGGTTGCAAAATGGAGAAATAATTTATGATGAAATTAATGATTTTCATAGTGATGTGACAAATAAATGGGAAAATGAGTTTGAACATTGGTGTGAAAGTTGTCATGACATAGATATTGTAAAAAATTCAAGAGAATTATTACGAAACCTTCGTATTATAGAATTTACGATAGCAAGCAATAAGCTTAATACAGAGCTAAGTAACGGTGAGCTTTATCATTTATCTAATGAAAACTTAATAGGTTGGCATAGAGATTGGAACAAATAGTGAAAACATCTGAAGGTAATAATTATCGAATTTTTTGGGACGGGTATAATAATATTGGTATAGGTGCGGTAGCTTTAGCTACGGTTATGAATGAAGTAAAAAGTTTGCCTATTTCCAAGTCATTATTAATTTTACCATTAGTGATACATCAACCGACATTGCAATTACTATCTCATAAACGAACAACCTTTAAAGGATCAGCTTCCTTTGTTTCAAGTTATCCACGATTATTAACAAATTTTAATAGACGTTATTTTAGCACCCTACCACTTACGTTGAACTCAATTCAAATTTTAATAAATTTAAATTATTTGGAATTTAATGAAAATATTGAGTTAAAGAAAATTCTAGACATCGATAAAGAATTCGGTGAGAGGGCAATTAAGATTTCAAAAGCAGCTAACAGAATTTCAGAACTGCTGCAAGAATCTGAAGAAGAACTTTATTTAAACTTTAGAGTGAAATTATGAATTTTGGATTAGATGCGATTGTTCTATGGTCAAGAAAAAATGAACTTCGAAAATTAGATTTTAAGAGAAATAAAATTAATGTGATAACTGGGGGTAGCCAAACTGGAAAATCAACTTTATTAAAGATTTTTGATTATTGCTTTTTAGCTAGTGAACATAATATTCCTCATGATATTATTAATGATAACGTGAGTTGGTATGGTATTAAGTTTTATATTAATAACAAAAATTATTTCTTGGCTCGCAAAAGTCCCTCTGAAAGAGGTGTTTCAGATGAATATTATTTTTCATCTATAGGTGTTATTCCAGAAATTATCAAAACAAATATAAAAGAAGACGTATTAAAAGGAATTATTTCTTCTGAGTTCGGATTAGATGAGAGGGTGAAATTACCTTTTGGAGGAAGTTCTTTAAGAGCTGGTACTAAAGTGTCTTTTAGATATTTTTTTCTTTTTAATATGATTTCAGATGATATTATTATAAATAGTAAAAATTTTTTTGATAAACAAGAAATCCCAAGATACCGTGAAGCATTACCAAGAGTTTTTGATTTGGCTTTAGGTATTGATGATTTAAATAATATTTTGGCCCAAGAGAAAAAAGACTCTTTACTTAAAGATATTCTTAAATGGGAGAAAAGAGAAAAACTTTTAAATGAGGGTAAAAATTCTTTCGATTTTGAAATTAGAAATATAGCATCTAAAGCTGTTTCTTATGGTTTGATTCCCCAAGTTGATACTAATATATTGCCGATCGATTTATATAGTTTATTAGAGAATACTAATACCATTCCTGATTATGACTTTTCAACAAAAAGACGTGAAGAAATTAATTCAAGATTGTTTATTATCAATAAGCAGTTAAAAGAATGTTCTCAATTTAATGAGGATTATTCAAATTATAAGAAAATTTTAAAAAACTCTAGAGATAGTTTAAAGCCGATTGAAGCTTTAGTAAAAAGATCAAATGAAGTTGTTAAATCTGAAGTTTTTGATGAATTAATTAGTGCCTTGAAATTAGACCTTTCTAGTATTAAAAAAGAAATTCAAGCTAAACAGCCGGTAGAAAGTCAGATAAATTCTGAGATAATTCGACTTAAAGCTGAGAAAGAAAAGTTAATGTATGAGCTCCAAGTACTACCTGAGGCTCCTCAATCATTTTTGGAGTTGCAAAGTAAATGGGAATTTATTGGTGAAGCAAAAGGCAAACTTAGTATTTATACGCAGCTAGAAGGTAATAAGTTGTCTAATAATTTGCCTGAAATTAATGATATTGAAAATGATTATAATTCAATTAATGTTAAAAATGTTGAAGATGAAAGAGTAGCTACCATTGGTTTGATTGATGAGGTTGCCACTGAATTAATGCAACAGGTAAATGGTGCATTAGATAATTATGCAAATTGGTATGCAAGCTTTAATTATAAAGATAAGAAGATTCAACTAAGAAAGCCGAAGTCTACCCTAATTGAAAATATTGGTAGTAGTTCAAATCATATGTTTTTACATTTAATTCATTTTTTATCTTTGCAGGAAGTAGCAATTAATAAAGGGTCCAAATTTGTACCTTCTTTTTTAATAATAGATCAACCAAGTAGACCTTATTGGGGTGATGATGGTGCATCAAAAGATGTAAAGTATAGTGATCAAGAGAAAATAAAAATCGCTTTTCAACTGTTAAATAACTTTATTGATACTGTGAATATTAATTATAAACATGAATTTCAAATTTTAATGTTTGAACATGTCCCATCTATTATGTTTAATGGATTAAATAATATTCATTTGTTGGATCCGTTTAGAGGCGGAAATGCTTTAATTCCAGAAGATTGGTATACGAAATAAAATATAGCTGCTGATATAACCATATACCTATAATGATTTATTATAAGTATATGGTTATAGTTTTTTTGATAGGCTTTATTAATAATAAATTCGTATTATTGAAAAAAGAATAGAGAAGAATCAAAATTTAAAACGAATAAATTGTTAACGGACTTCTAATTTTCTACTTATATTGATTGAAAAATTAGCACCGCATAAGCCAAGAGAATCCATCCTATAAACCCCCACTTAACAATAACCCCTTCATTATTTAGCCTTACTTTTTTAATGATTTAATTTAAAACAAATGGCATTTTGCGTGCTTGACTGCAATAGGACAGAGCACTATCCTTTGCCTGCTGGCCACATTGCCAGTCGGTCGTCGCGGACCGTCCCTTAGGAGCATTAAAGGTTTTATACTTTTAGTGTGTACACCCTCGTGCCCCCTCTATGGTGGAACGGAGGGGGACACCTTTGGGTGTGCTGGAGTCTTAAGGCCAGTCCGCGAACCCCCTTCGTTCTGCCACCATAATTTTAATGTCTGGCAGAACTCCCAATAAAAAGGAGTTGGCTTTGCACATCCATTATTTCTTGGCTCTCAATGCCAAAAGCTATAACAACACAGCTTAAAATTTAAAGCAGCTTGAATGCCCTAAGGTTTTCAGGCTTTAAGTCATTACGGCTCAAAAAACTTATTTGAACAACAAAACTTGAGATGTGCCAAGCACAGTCTTTATAGGCTTTGCTGTGCCTTTTTTCTCCCAAAAAAGTATCTCATTTAGAAACAACAAGAATTTTTATAACGGTAAAACCATGCCAAAGTTAGTTCTCCCAACACGTGCCATACAAGTCATAAATACGTCGATTAATCTATTTCACCATTACGGGTTTCATACCGTTGGGGTCGATAAAATTCTGAAAGAGTGCGGAATTCCAAAAGGGACTTTTTATAACTACTTTCACTCTAAAGAGCGATTTATTGAAATCTGTTTGATCGTGCAAAAAGAACGTTTAAAAGAAAAAGTGGTTTCAATTGCTGAATACACCAGCCACACAAACGCTAAGGATAAACTCAAGGCGCTTTATCTTTTACATACCGATTTAGAGGGGCTGTACTACCTATTGTTTAAAGCCATTTTTGAGATAAAACTGACCTATCCCAAAGCCTATCAAGTCGCAATTAAATATAGAACTTGGCTAATGAATGAAATCTATAGCCAGCTTATAAAACTAAAAAACGATGCAACTTTTCAGGATGCCAAACTATTTTTATATATGATTGAAGGCGCAATTATTCAGCTTTTAAGTTCAGATCAGGCGGACGACAGAGAAGGGTACTGGAATATGATTTCTAATGTCTTTCTTTAGAAGTTTCAGCTCGTGTTTGGGGGAAGAAGCCAAAAAGTAGACGAGTTTAAATATTTAACTCAAAGTTTACTTTTACACGATCTAAAACAATTAAGGTTCGATATGTTTTTACATCTTCATTATCAGCAAAATGTTTTCTAACTAAACTTTCAAAATGAGATAAGTTATTGCTCAGCATAATAATGATAAAAGAGACTCCTCCATTCACAAAGTAGCACTGTTGAATTTCTTCAACAGAAGCAAAGTATAGCTTCGCTCTGTCCATAACTACGGAGCGGTCTTCGCTAAGTCGGACTTCAATAATAGAAGTAATTTTTTCTCCAAATTTAAGCGGATTTAAAATAGCGCAATTCTTTAAAATGATTTCCTTTTCTTCCATACGAGATATACGTCTTTGAACTGAAGCGGAGGATAGGCCAATTTTTTCAGAAATTTCTCGATGCGAAGTTTTATTGTCTTTTTGAAGTATTCTTAAGATTGCATAATCAAAATTATCTAAAGAAATATCTGACATGAGTAAATCTCTCATTAAGCTTTAAATATAGAGTTATTTAATCGTTTTATTGAGAGAAATAGAAGAAATATATTGATTATATAGAATTAAAATTTCAATCATTCCCAGAGTGGTAAATGTGATGATTGAGACAAACTCCAAGCAAGGCATGGCATTTGCAGCCGCATTTCTATCTTTAGTTTCTGTGCAAATAGGAGCATCAATAGGAAAAGCCCTTTTTCCAATTCTGAGTGCAGAAGGAGTGACCTTAACTCGACTTGCTTTAGCAGCATGTTTCTTATGGATTGTTTATAAACCTTGGAGAGACTGGAATAGACAGACCAATTGGAAAAATCTCATTATTTATGGGGCCATCCTCACTTTAATGAATACTTTAATTTATAAAGCATTTTCTTATATGTCTGTGGGGATCGCTATTTCCATCGAAGTGTTGGGACCACTTACGGTTGCTATTTTAATGTCCAAGAATAAATTAGATTATTTTTGGGGAGCATTATCTCTTATTGGTTTGCTTTTTTTACCTATGGGCAATTCAAACAATAATTTTAGTTTTATTGGTATGACGTATGCGCTTGTGGCTGCCGTGGGTTGGGGACTGTATATTATTTATGGCTCTAAAGTTGCGCAAGGGGGTGGAAGCTCTGTTGCGACTGGAATGTTCCTAGCAGCTTTGTTTGCAACACCTTTAGGGGCTTTTCACATTATCCATATTTTTGATAGTTATAAGATTCTTTTGACATGTTTACTCATGGCGATGCTAGCAAGTGCTATTCCATTTATATTAGATATGGTTGCGATGAAAAAACTGCATCCTCGAGTTTTTGGAATATTAGTGAGCGCATCACCAGCGGTGAGTGCTTTAGCTGGATGGCTGATTTTAGATGAACGATTAAATCATTTTCAGATCTTTGGTATAGCAATTATTATGGCATCGTGTGCAGGATGTTCTTATTTCTCCTATAAACGTAATACTGCAAAGTCCATTCATTTATGATGACTTAGGTCTAAAAGCTAGATGAGTCGTGTGAAGGGGGAGAAATAATAATTAGAGAACTCCCTCCTTAAAAAAGCTGCTTCTGTACAAAAGAATATAGAAACAGCAAGTAACACTTACTTAAGTATCATTTTAATCTGATTGATATTTATACAATATAGTTACCAGATCACAAGGATATGAACTGATGAAATTTCTAAAATTTTTAACTTTTAGCACGATTCTAACCTTATCCGCACATAGTTATGCGACAGTGGGTGGTGGACAAAAAATTGAAGTATTGGGCTATCAGCAAAAAGAGAAGAAACTTTATGTATTAAGACACTACGAAGATGGTCGAGGACGTTTACCACAACTATATTATTATCTATTAAATAGTAAATCGCCTGACAAACTTATTGAAGTTAAATCTCTCTATATCAATCCAAAAACACATAAGATTGATTATGATCAAGATAGTACAGCATTTGATAAAGCGCTTAAAAAAATTAAAAGGAATTTAACTCCTTTGATCGTAAGTAATAGTAAGACTGTAAAAATTCAGACATTAAAAACTCATCAGAATCAAATATCAGCTTGGTTTGATCCTTCAGAAAAGATCACACAATATAAAACCGAATATGTTGTAAAATCACCGTCTTTACAAAGTAAGCCCCATGTTGCGGTTCATTACACCAAAGCAATAAAAATTTCCCAAAATTATAGCGTGCCTAAACACAATAATAGGTTGGTTGTAGTTAGATATTTGGGGGTTCCAGAAGAAACTGGTTATGACATTGAAGACCCTGTTTTACTACTGCCTGTGAAAAAATAAGTTTAAGAGCAAATTATTTTCTTGGTTCAAATCGGTAGCAGCAGGGCATCACTATCTGGATGTTTACGACAATATTGCCAGTATTGATCATTATCATCTTGCGGTCATTGAAGTTGTAAATGAGCAAAATAAAATACCCATTTGTTATTTTTTAATCATTTTGAGAGTTGAAAACGGTTATGTTTTAAAAAGGATTTTAATTTTTATATAATTAAATCAGTTATCTATAAAAACTAATGAGTGAATTAATTTATTCAAGATCAAGTTGATTATCGTCTTTAGTAATTTTAATTTTTAACTTTTTATATTTGCGTTTGTTTGGATCAATTGCAGAATTTATGACCTCATCTGAGAAAGAGGCGCATAACATTAATTTTGCGTATGCGCGGTAGCCTATTAAAATTCTGCGTAGGGGATAGTCCGTTCTTGAAGAATAATATTCGATTCGCGAGTTAAGCTCTTGTAGCAGGGTCTGTTCGGCCATTCGAATAATTTTCTATAAGTGATTCATTGCAGCATATAGAGATTTATCTAATCAAAGAAGGGTTATTTTCACTAATATGAAATTTGGAAAATTAAATACTAATATTGCGTATTTAAATATCCTAGACATACAAATTATTTTTTATTACCTGTAAATTTAAGTAGATACACTAAAACCATAATGCATTGATAAATGGTAGAAAAATTGCGGGTAACAACTCTTTTTAGAGCAACCGATCTATGTGTGTTATAGTCAATTTCGATTAATAATTGGCATTAAAATGGATATCTGTATTGGCGGCATACTTGATGGTCAAAAAAGAAAGAATGATCAGACTCATTTCAAAGTAGACAACCATTATTCTGATTATGGTTCTCAATATAATAAAGAGTATTTTCATTTAGATGGGCAACTTCATTCATTTTGGATAAGTGAAGAACTTGACTTCTATGAAGCACAAAAAAGAGTTGAATTAATCCTGAATACGAAACTTTTAGTTACCTAAATTAAAATAAATAATTTATTATAAAAGAGGGTGGATTTTTGAAGCTATCCTCTTCATTAAAATAAAATTTAAATATTTTATAGATTTAATTTTTGAAATTTATAAATACATAATTATTCATGAATCTATTCTTTTATCCTGTAATCTAAAGAAAATAATTTAGTTTGGATTGTAGGTGTCTATATGGGAGATAAATTGATTGAAAAAGATAAACTTTTAAATTATCTTGCCCAAAAAAATGCAGAGAAAGAAATAGAGTGTGAATGGTTGAGGAATATCATTATTCGGTTAATTGATGAGCTTGAAGATAACCGATTACAAGCACAGCTAATTCGACAAGTAAATGAAGAACTTATTTTATTAATACAAACACATGTCGATCCAGATTTTAATTCAAAAGATTTAAGTAAATTTAAAAATTAATTAGGTGTTGAGTTTTTAAGGGATCTGGTTGAAAGATTTGTTTATAAAAAAATTAATATCAAAGAAGTCCAAAAATGGACTTCTTTGATATTAATTAAAATTTTATCTTTTTATTTATTTTTTTCTTCATTATTTTTAATTGGTGAAGAATCTTCTGATTCAGATGGCTGGGCTGGTTTTTCAACTTTATCCTCATTTGGTTTTGGATCGGAGTCATTTTGATTCTGAGTTGCTTTTTTTGAAAAGTCTTTAAAATCAGACATTTTAAGCTTCTTAATAAGAGTAGTGAAGTTTGATAGTATACCTTTCATTGAGTTACATTACGGTAGTTATGGGAGTGGTATGTAGAGATATGTTCCTTTATATACTTTAATATCGATATAATTTTTTAAAAAATATCTTATATATTGATTTAAATAATAAAATTTAAATTAAGGATGTGAATTAATCGATATTTAAAATCTATTTTATTTATATAGTCTGTAAAAATATAATATTCGCATCTGTATCTAAAAATATAAAAACTTTATGATATTGTTTTTGTGGGTTAAATTTTTACTTGGGGTGTGAGCGTAAAGTTAATAAGGCTTAAAATCATAAAAAATATAGGAGTTTAAAGTGTTTATTCTGTGTGGTGATTAAAATATATATTTTGACAATAAACAACAGTATCACATTCAGATACACTTGCGTTGTATCTATATAAAGGTAAAGGGACTATGTTAACTAAGTGCTAGATAATCATCTGCACACCATTAAATAGGAGAGACTCTAATGTCTCAGGACCAAGTTAAAAGCGATCAAGACAAATCAAAAGAGCAACAACAGCAACAACAAGATGGTAAAGAGTTTGAACCTAAAACTCCTGATCAAAATGACGCAGAAAAAGTCAATCAAAATGATAAAAATGAGAAAAAATCATAATATAGAAATTTATATTTTTTCTTAAAATATTGGTTGGTAGAAAGAATAACTATTCTTTTTGCCAATTTATAAAATTAAGAGGAATATTTTAATATGTATTTTATAATAATACTTTTTATCTTATTTATTTTTGCTTATATTTTATTTAAGGTTTTTTCTACAGTTAATCTAGAACTCCCCGAAAGCACCCTAAAAATAGCTGGAAAAATATTTACAGAGAACAAAAACTTTTTTGAACATGAAATAATTGTAATTTTATACCAAGAAGAATTGATAACTTTAGTCGGTAACCAAAATGGTGGCAGCGTGAAGGTCTTTAAAAATGCTGTAATATGCCTAGAAAAAGAAACAAATAAAATCGCAGTATATATAGATACTTTAAGGGTCGGATATCTTAATAAAATAAACTCCTCTAGTTTTGTTAATTTTTTAAAAATAAAAGGTTTTAGTGAGCGAGATGCTTTTGAAGTTGATGCCGTTATAATTAGTGAAGAATTAAGCCAATGGAGTGTGAAGTTAGACATACCATACGATATGGAAAAGTTTAGGTTTGATAAATATTAAAATCCAATAAATATTTGATTGATATTTTATAAGATATATTTTGGTACATTTTTTTTAGTATTGAAAATAAAAAGAGATCATAATTATTGTAGTGATAATAAAAAGGAGAAAAGATATGGAACTTAGAGCCGTCAAAATGCATAAAATGTTTAGAGAGTTTCATGATGAAAAGGCGCTTGGCTATGTAGGGGAATATGATGAAAAACATGATCTTGTAGCTGTATATAATATTTTTAAAGAAAAAATGAAGAAAATAGACGGAACCTATCAATGGATTCTACCTTCATCGGGTGAAGTGTTTTTTGTTGAAGAAGATCCACTCTATGTTCGTTAATTAATTTTCCCGTCTAAAAAATCGATAATTTATAAATCAAAGTCCTCTAATGAGGACTTTTTCATATTTCACTCAAGGTATCTTTAACAATTCTAAAAGCAGGTGACATCAATCTACGGCTGGTATAAAACAAATAAAAAGGAGGCAAGGTAACAGCATGTTGTTCCAATAAACTTACTAACTTTTTCTCTTCTAAAGCAGGTTTCACCAAAGAGTGGGGTAAATAGGCTATTGCACAACTATCGAGTACAGGCTAACAAAGTTGAACTATTGAAAAGAGTGGTGAAGCATCGAAATGAAGGACCAATGAAAAGCTAAATTGAACATTGTAATAAGAGGCACATCAGTATTGAATAAAAACACAAACTTAAAACCTCATTCATTTGAATTATATTATTAAGTTGATTTAAACTTTTTAGCACTCAGGTAGGAGTTCTCTTGGATGGCAAGGATGACCATTGCATTACATAAAAAACTTGAAGGAACTTGTGAAGTAAAAGTGCTTGTTGGTTTAGTCAACCATTTTTTAGATCATGCAAATTTTTTTGGAATCGAGCGCCGAGAGCTATTATTACAGAGTACTCTCACAGAAGAGCAACTAAGTGATTCAAATCAATGTATTCCACTTTACTACTTTGAGAGGATTATTGCTTATACATATAGTATTTGTAATGACCCAACGATTGCTTTAAGTTTTTTTAAAAAGATGGATTCTACAGCTTATGGAGTTTTAGGACATCTAGTCCCTTTATCTTCTAGTTTGTATAAAGCGATTGAGACATTAAAAGAGTTTCAACCATTAATCGGATGTATTGGAGATATTTCTCTCCAAATTGAGTCAGAAGCTATCTACTGGAAATGGAAATGTAGATCAACTGATCCAGTATTTAGTAGATGTGCTAATGAATATAATTTGTCATGGTGGTTGAGTCTAATTCGTTTAGTTCGAAATGAAGAATACTGCATTCTTAAAGCAGTACATTTCGCACATAGTTTGGCGAAACCTGAATTACAGAATTATTATGATGAGTTTTTTGGGTGCCCAGTCTATTTCAATCAAAAAGAAACTGCTTTGGTATTGTCACCAAAATCTTTAAATATGGCATTGAAGACTGAAAATGCGGGATTATATGATAGCGTGCGATTATTCGCTTCAAAATTATTAGAACAACAACGGGGCGAGCAAACCTTTATTCAACAGACTAAAGCAAAAATCTATTTATTGCTTCACTATGATCGTTTGTCTCGTGAAAATGTTGCAGAGCTGTTAGGCATAAATGTCAGAACATTGAGTCGGAAGCTTCAGCTTGAAGAGAGCTCTTACAGCAAGTTACTTGATGAAGTTCGAATTGAATTAGCTGAAAATTTTTTAGAAAACTATCAGCATTCAATTTTATTTATTTCAAAATCTTTAGGTTTTTATACAAGTCATTCCTTTATTTC
This sequence comes from Acinetobacter calcoaceticus ANC 3811, assembly GCF_000399665.1. Classification (GTDB taxonomy): domain Bacteria; phylum Pseudomonadota; class Gammaproteobacteria; order Pseudomonadales; family Moraxellaceae; genus Acinetobacter; species Acinetobacter calcoaceticus_B. The sequence continues at coordinate 1,668,676 of NZ_KB976986.1, read as the reverse complement.
TTGGTTTAAATTACAAACAAATTTGACTCCGAATCAATATCGTAAGAGTTTGAAAAGAAAGGCTATCGAAGATTAATAAGAAATTGAGGGGAATTTTTAATCTTATGTCCTATATTAGAGGTTAAATGACCCAGAAGCGTTATTTTTTACTTAGTAGTTAATAATAAGATTTATATCAACTTTATATGAATGATCGAAATTCTATTTAAGGTTTAATGAGCAATTTACTTTGTTCTAATTTTTAGTGTAGCTATGAAATTAAGCAAAATATATTTTTGATTTATAAGGATATTTTAAAAACAGAGTGTTCGAAAATTAATTTCTTATCGTAAAAATATGCTTAATTTGAGTAATGAAGGGAATCAATATGGAAGTAAAGCAAATATATAAACAGACTATAGGTCTAGTTTTACTTGGATTTTTAGTCTCAGGTTGTGGAAATGACAAGGACACTGTTTCAAGCAATCTACCGGAAATAGGTGATTCATGTCCAACCATAATGGATGAGAAGCTCTTTGCTGACGTGGATACTTTAGAAAAATTTGTTCAAGTTGGCCCTGATTTAGCTCAATTACGTTCAACAGGTAGTCTTGCACATAAGCAATTGGTGGACTGGATTGAACTTGAAGCAAAAAAAATACCAAATATGCAAGTACGATCGGATAGTTATGAAATTCAGCGTTGGCAACCGATGATTGTGGCTGAAAATGGCAAAGGACGTAGTTTATCTCGTTCAGGTCAGTTATCTGTTAATGGTAAAGATATAGCAATTGCTGGTGCTGTTCCTTATTCATTAGGTACAACATTGACTGGAAATAATGGACAATTGGTCTTTCTTGCAAGTAATCAAGCCATCACGGAAGAACATCGAGGTAAAATTATTGTACGTGAAATTCCAACTGTGCAAGATCCTGTGTATGTAAATCAGGTTGCACCCCCTTATGCATTTTTATTTCAGTTTGCAAAATATCTAAGCCCATCTCTTAATGATCTTAAAACACAGAGATACGATAAGCCTTTTTTAGCAGGCGAATTAATGAATAAGGACTTAATCGCAGCTGGAAAGGTGGGTGCGGCGGGTGTGATTCTTGGTTTTGATGTTCCTAGAGATCAAATCAAAGATTATTTCGATCCGCATAATGGGTTACATTATCGACTTCCTGCAGTGTTTTTAGGTGCAGATGAATTTGCCGAGGTAAAAGCTTTAGCGACAAGTAATTCACAAGCAAAAATTGTAGTTCAGGCAGAAAGAGACACAACAACTACTCGAAATTTGATTGCAACATTACCAGGGTTAAGTCATGAAAAAATTGTATTTGTCGCGAACACGGATGGTAATACGTGGGTACAAGAAAATGGTGTGAGTGGGTTACTTGCGTTAGCCCAATATTTTGCAAAGTTACCGTTAAAATGCCGACAAAAAACATATGAATTTGCATTTAATACTGGTCATTTGCATATGTCTAAAGAAGGAACTTTTAGATATATGGAAGAACTCAATGAAGAATATAAAGACGGTAAAGTGAGTTTTGTTTTTGCAGTAGAGCACTTGGGAACACGTGAAATAGTAGCAAAACCAAGAAAAGATTTGGGTTGGGGGAGAACATTAGAGTTTTCAGGTAGAGCAGAGCCTCAGGCTTGGTTTGTAGCTGAAGATCATCTTTTGATGCAAAAAGTCGCAATTGAAGCTGCTCAAAGACATAAGCTACCTGCGGTACTGATTTCGACTGGGCAAGATATGCCAAATATTCAACGTTCCCCAAAACAATGTGATTTTGGTGGTATTGGAAACGCATCACATCAGAACTTAATTCCAACTATGGCGACTATTTCTGGTCCATGGTCCCTTTGGGCACCATCGTTTGGTCGAGATGCGATTGATTTTAGTTTGATGCGTAAGCAGTTATTAGCAATTGGTGATTCAGTTTTAGCTTTACAAAATCATACCAAAGCTGAAATTGATGGTCCTTATACGGAATGGAGAGTCGCTAGTAATCAAGGAAAATTAGTCTGTTCACATTCAATAAACAGTGGTGTAGAAGATGCACCAAACACAGCGAACTAATATTGAAAAGGATCCATAGCGATTGTTTTTATAAATTAGTTAGGCTTTGATGCATAAAATTATCCTACAGGCTTATTCAACCTTTTAATTATTTTAATGAATAAGCCTGTATCTAAAATCTATAGTAAGAGTTCGCCATGATTGATGACTGATTTTTAGTGCGATAAAAATAAAGAGGCTTCGGCTTCTTTATTTAGCTTTTATAAATTTTATCTGGTTCATGTAATCAAATAACTTTGAAACAGAAATTCAATGTCAATATTTGAATAAGCTGCAAAATATATATTCTTAACTTTATGGAAATATACTGACTTTAAAGGATAATGCTCTTAAACAGCTATCAAAGAAAAATGAATTGAGATAGTCTTAACCCGCTTTTTAAGCTTATGACTATGCAATAGTTGGAATAGAGATATTTGAATAATGAAGAATAATTTTATATTTTTTTTGATGTTATTGAATCCATTTTCTGCCACTTCAGCAATGGAAATTCCATTAACATTTGATAAAAGCTTACTCCCTATGTCAAACGTAACTATAAATGGTGTAAGTGGCGAGTTTATGATTGATACAGGTTCATTAACTCCTTTTCATTTTTCAAAAGAGTTTATCGCCAAGACTCCTGGTGTTAAAGTGACCGGTGAGAAAGAACGTAGTATGGACCTATCTGGCAGAATATACACGAATGATAAGTTTCTAATCGATAAAGCAATGATAAATGGTATGCCATTTAATTACGTTGAAGGGGTGTCTCTTACTCCATGGGGGTTGGTGTTAGAGAATGGAGAAAAACCTGACAGCATGGTGATCGGGTTAAAATTATTTAAGGATAAAGTTATTCTCATTGATTATGAAAAGAAAAAATTATCAGTTGTTGAAAATATAAGTCAATTAAAAACAGATTTAAGTCAATGGATATCATTACCTCTTGTTGTTAATGAAGAAGGTGTAACTATTGAGATAAAAAATGGCAATGAAAAGTACAAGATGAATTTGGATACGGGAGCAACACTATCTTTATTTTGGAAGGAAAGAATAAAAACGGATTACGATGCGATTTCTTGTGAAGAGGTCATGAGTAATCTAGATCAAAATAATTGCAATGCAATGAAAGTGTTAGTCAATGGGGCTGAAAATAAATTAATAATTAATACTATGCTAGTCGATGGTGATTTTAAGCATATGAATGTCGATGGAGTAATCGGTAATAATTTTATTCGGAATCATAAAATTCTAATTGATTTCCCTAATAATAAGTTATTTATTAAACCTTAATTTTCTATTTTTCGACCAAACTAATTCCCGACCTCCGTTGTAAAAATTCGCACATTATGAAGCTGTGATAACAGATGATTGAATAATCGGATCGCTTTATTTGCATCCGTTAATAGCAATCGCTGGAAGTTTTGAGTTATTGAAAAAAAGAGTAGTACAGCATCGGAATATAAGACCAATAAGTAGTCATTAGTGAGGGTGCTTTTGTACAAAAGAATAGAAAAAACAGCAAGCATCACTTACTGAAGTGTAATTTTAATCTGGTTAATATTTATATAACATAGCTAAAAAATCACAAGGATATCAGCTAATGAAGTTCCTAAAAATTCTAAGTTTTAGTGCTATTTTTACGTTATCCGCACATACTTATGCGACAGTGGGTGGTGGACAAAAAATTGAAGTATTGGGTTATCAGGAAAAAGAGAAGAAACTTTATGTGTTAAGACATTATGAAGATGGTCGAGGACGTTTACCACAATTATATTATTATCTGTTAAATAGTAAATCACCCGATAAACTTATTGAAGTTCGATCTCTATATATCAATCCAAAAACCCATAAGATTGATTATGATCAAGATAGTAGTGAATTTAATAAGGCTATAAAAAAAATTAAAAAGAATTTAACCCCTTTGATCGTAAGTAATAGTAAGACTGTAAAAATTCAAAGATTAAAAAGTCATCAGAATCAAATATCAGCTTGGTCTGATCCTTCAGAAAAGATGACACAATATAAAACTGAATATGTTGTAAAATCGCCGTCTTTACGAAGTAAGACCCATATTGCGGTTCATTACACCAAAGCAATAAAAATTTCCCAAAATTATAGATTGCCTAAACAAAATAAGAGGTTAGTTGTCGTTAAATATCTGGGGGTTCCAGAAGAAACTGGTTATGATGTTGAAGATCCTGTTTTACTACTACCTATGAAAAAATAAATTTAAGAGTAAATTCTTTTCTTGGTTCAAATCGGCAATATACACAACATCTGTGTATATTCAGCTCAAGACTTATCTGCACTAGACTGTTTTCGATTTATGCCCCTTTATAAACCCCAATTTAACAATAACTCACTCATTATTTATCCTTACTTTTTAATGATCTAATTTAAAACAAATGTCATTTCTTGAGCTTGACTGCAAGAGGGTTGGGCACTATCCTCTGTCTGCTGGCCTACATTGCCAGTCGGTTTTGACGGACCGTTTCTCAGAGCATTAAAAGAGCTTTCTTTTAGTGTTTAGCCCCCTCGTGCCCCCCTCTAAGGTGGAACGGGAGGGGGGACACCCTTTGGGTGTGCTGGCCTCTGAGACCAGTCCGTCAACCCCTCTTTCGTTCTGCCACCATAATTTAAAATGTCTGGCAGAACTCCCAATAAAAAGGAGTTGGCTTTGCACATCCATTATTTCTTGGCAACCTTTGCCAAAAGCTATAACGACACAGCTTAAAAAATAAAGAAGCTTGACGACCTTTAGGGTTTTCAGGCTTTAAGTCATTACGGCTCAAAAAAACTTGCATCAACAATAAAACTTGAGATGTGCCACGCACAGTCTTTACGGCTTTGCTATGCCTTTTTTTCTCCCAAAAAAGTATCTCATTTAGAAACAACAAGAATTTTTATAACGGTAAAATTATGCCAAAGTTAGTTCTTCCAACACGTGCTATTCAAGTTATTAATACGGCGATTGATTTATTTCATCATCGCGGATTTCATGTTGTTGGAATCGACCGAATTGTGAAAGAGTGTGAAATTCCCAAAGCGACTTTTTATAACTACTTTCACTCTAAGGAAAGGTTTGTTGAAATCTGTTTGATTGTGCAAAAAGAACGTTTGAAAGAAAAAGTGGTTTCAATTGCTGAGTATGACTGTAACACCAATGTGGTTGATAAGCTTAAGAAACTCTATTTCTTCCATACAGATTTAGAAGGGCTGTACTATCTATTATTTAAAGCAATTTTTGAAACGAAACTGACCTATTCAAAAGCCTATCAAGTCGCAATTAAATATAGAACTTGGCTAATCAATGAAATTTATAGCCAGCTTATAAAACTAAAAAACGATGCGACTTTTCAGGATGCCAAGCTATTTTTATACATGATTGAGGGCGCAATTATTCAGCATTTAAGTTCGGGTCAGGCAGATGATAGGGAAAGCCACTGGAATATGATTTCTAATTGCTTATTTTGATGCAGTGTTCAACCACACAATTATGAGTACTGTAGAGCAAGATAAAAGTATTATTCAGGAGTTGTGTGGCAATAAAATATATGAACTGAATTGTGATAGTTTTATGATGTTATTACATGATTAGCCTCATAAGCTTCAAGTTATAAGATTGGTAATGTGTAATGCATATTGAAAATATTATTCGAAAACTAGATTTAGTGACTTTAAAGATATTTCAGACTGTCTGTGATGAGAAATCTTTGAGCAAGGCCGCTGAAAAAAATATGATTGCACTTTCTGCTGCAAGTAAACGATTGACTGATTTGGAGCATTTGATTGGAACCAAACTGTTTATTCGTGATGGTAAAGGCATGCAAATTACACCTGCTGGTGAAAGCCTGCTTTATCATTGCAGAACCATTTTAGACTCGGTTTATAAAGCTTCGGTTGAGTTAGAAGAATACAAAATAGGTATTAAAGGTTTTGTACGATTACAGGCAAATTTATCAACTATCATTCAGTTTTTACCCGAAAGTCTGCATCCTTTTATTATTGAAAATCCTCAAATTAAGATTGAACTTGAAGAGCGCCCAAGTATTGAAATTATTCAAAATGTAAGTAATAAAATTGCCGATTTAGGCATCTGCGTTGCTGAGAATTTGTCCGAAGATCTGGATTATTATCATTATCGCAGCGATCGATTAGTCGTAGTCATACAGAACCAGCAATATTTAAGTGCACAGAAAATCATTTCCTTTGAAGATGCATTAGATTATGACTTTATTGGTTTGCATACTCAAAGTGCGATTAACCGGATTTTACAGCAAAAGTCTGAAGCTTTAGGAAAGCAACTCAAACTCAGGATATTGGTGACAAGTTTTGATGCTGTTTGCCGTATGGTACAAGCTGGTATGGGTATAGGAATTTTGCCTCATAAGGTTTTTGAAATCTTTGGTAAACCCTTGGGGCTGGCAAGTGTAGAGTTAACCGATGATTGGGCAAAAAGAGACTTATATCTTGTGTCCAAGCATGATGAGTTTTTAAATCCAGTAACTTTACTTTTAAAACAATATTTTATGCATCCGCATAAAGAAATTATATCTGAATGACTTTTATAGGTTTCGCAAACCACGAAGGCTTGTTGATCTTTTAAGAATTGTATTACTACTCATTGCGCCATAAATTTAATCCTATCGGAAGTAGATATAATATGGATTGTTATGAGTCTAGCCCTTGAAAAAATAAAAGTCCTAGAAATAGGAACGCTAATTGCAGCACCTTTTGCAACACGAATTCTTGCTGAGTTCGGTGCTGAAGTTATAAAAATTGAACCTATTGGCAAAGGTGATCCACTTCGTAAATGGCGTAAGTTACATCACGGAACATCTTTGTGGTGGTATTTACAGTCACGTAATAAGAAATCTTTAGCGCTTAATCTTAAGTCACCAGAAGCAATTGCATTAATCAAAAAGATGATTGTCGACACCGACATTCTGGTCGAAAACATGCGTCCCGGTGCGCTTGAAAAATTAGGTCTAGATTGGGAAACCTTAAAATCAATTAACCCTAAACTGACTTTCGTTCGCATTTCTGGTTATGGACAATCTGGCCCTTATAAAGACAAACCGGGCTTTGGTGCAATTGGTGAGGCAATGGGCGGAATCCGTTATACCACGGGTTCCCAAGATTCTGCGCCTGCACGAGTTGGGGTGAGTTTGGGTGACTCACTTGCCTCATTACATGCGGTGATTGGCGCTTTAATGTCGATTGTAAATATTAAAACGAATAACGGTAACGGACAGATTGTTGACGTCTCACTTGCAGAGAGTGTCTTCAATATTATGGAAAGTGTTGTCCCAGAATACGACTTGCATGGCTTTATTCGGGAGCGTTCTGGAGGTTCGTTACCGGGTATTGCACCTTCAAATACCTATCGAACGAAGGACAATGCTTTTGTGGTAATTGCTGGAAACAGTGATCCAATTTTTAAACGCTTGATGCATGTGATTGGTCGTGAAGATTTGGCAAATCGACCTGAGTTTGAACACAACGATGGGCGGGCGCAACAAAGTGATTTGCTAGATGCTGCAATTGAATCATGGAGTCGACAGCATTCAATTGATGAAGTCTTGCAACAGCTTGAACAGGCTGAGGTTCCATCAGGGCGAATTTATTCTGTAGCAGATATGGTCAATGATCCGCACTTTAATGCACGTGATATGTTGCTTTCAACCGAATTACCTGATGGTCAGGTGGTAAAAATGCCGGGTATTGTTCCGAAGCTTTCTGAAACACCGGGGCAGGTCAAATGGCGTGGTCCTGAGTTGGGCGAGCATACCGAATCTGTTTTAAAACAATATGGTTATCAAGCTGAAGATATTGAAAGTCTGCGTGTATCAGGAGTAGTGCAATGACAGCATTTGCCGACTTACTTGTCGTACAAGAAGTCTCTCCACGAGATGGTTTGCAAATTGAGCCGACTTGGGTGCCCACGACAAAGAAAATTGATTTAATTAATCAGTTGTCGACAATGGGTTTCTCTCGAATTGAAGCAGGGTCTTTTGTCTCTCCAAAAGCGATTCCGAACCTGCGAGATGGGGAGGAGGTTTTTACTGGAATTACACGCCATAAAGATATTATTTATGTTGGACTAATTCCAAATTTAAAAGGCGCGCTTCGGGCAGTTGAAGCCAATGCAAATGAGTTGAATCTTGTCCTCTCTGCTAGCCAAACCCACAACCTTGCCAATATGCGTATGACAAAGACTCAATCGTTTGCAGGATTTACCGAAATTGTGGAACAGCTACAGGGTAAAACACAGTTTAACGGAACTGTTGCAACAACTTTTGGCTGTCCATTTGAGGGAAAGATCAGTGAAAAAGAAGTGTTTAGCTTAGTTGAGCACTATCTAAAACTGGGTATTGATAATATTACACTGGCGGATACCACTGGCATGGCGAACCCAGTGCAAGTGAAAAGAATTGTCTCTCACGTTTTATCGTTAATTTCGCCTGAGCAACTGACCTTACACTTTCATAATACACGTGGATTGGGGCTAACTAATGTTCTTGCAGCTTATGAGGCAGGAGCAAGACGGTTTGATGCTGCATTGGGAGGTTTAGGTGGATGTCCGTTTGCACCAGGGGCTTCTGGAAATATTTGTACTGAAGATTTGGTCAATATGTGTGAAGAAGTTGGAATACCGACCACTATTGATTTAGATGCTCTCATTCAACTTTCGAGAACGCTACCAGCACTTTTAGGGCATGACACGCCAAGCCAACTTGCAAAGGCGGGGCGAAATACTGACTTGCATCCGATACCGGATTACATCAAATCACTTAATTAAGATACGTCATTCAAGATAGTTGGAAATAAGACGATATTCGTATCGTCTTCGGTCAACTCGTCTTTAAAATCTTGAGAGGACGTGTCTTGAGGCTCATTTTCAGGAGAAAATAAATGAGTTTAAAGCAAAGCATGGAATTATCGGCTGAAGCAATTGCCGAAAAGCAATTAATAAAAAAAGTAGCATGGAAAATCATGCCATTAATAATGGTGTGTTACTTATTTGCCTTTTTTGATCGTATCAATATTAGTTTTGCCAAGTTTCAGTTACAAGCTGATCTATCCCTAAGTAATACAGCTTATGGCCTCGGTGCCAGTTTGTTTGTAATTGGTTATGTAATATTTGAAGTACCCAGTAATTTATTGCTACATAAATTTGGTGCGAGAAAATGGATTGCGCGCATCATGGTTTCTTGGGGTGTTGCAACTGCCTTAATGGTTTTTGTGACTACCGAATGGCAATTTTACGTATTACGTTTCTTGATTGGTGCAATGGAGGCTGGCTTTGCTCCGGGTGTGCTGTATTACATGACCCTTTGGTTTCCCCAAACTTATCGTGGTCGAATTATTTCATTATTCTTCCTTGCTTCTGCTTTTTCAGGCATCTTCGGAGGGCCAATTTCAGGCGTGTTGTTGTCATCACTTGATGGTGTGATGAACATGCGCGGATGGCATTGGTTATTTTTACTCGGTGGCCTACCTTGCGTTTTACTGGGTCTTTGTGTTCTTACTTATTTAAAAGATCGTATTGATGATGCGCAATGGCTATCATCCTCAGAAAAAGTTCATTTGAAAAGCTTGGTTGAGCCAAAACAACCAGAAACTGCTTCTCATTCATTATGGGCTGCCATTAAAACACCAGGATTATTAATTTTAGGCGTTATCTATTTTCTGATTCAGATTGCATCTTATGGTCTAAATTTCTGGGGACCACAGTTAATAAAAAGCTCAGGAATTGATGATACTCAAGTGATTGGTTTTCTTAGTGCAATTCCATATCTTATGGGAGCAATTACGATGGTAATTGTTGGGCGATTAGCAGATAAATCTGGGGAACGTTTAAAATTTACTGCCGGTTTACTCTCTTTAGGTGCTATTGGTTTCTTTACCGCAGGTTTCTTTGATGCGAATCCAGTTGTAGTCGTCATTTCGCTTGCGTTATTAGGGGCTGGTATTGTTGCTGCAATTCCTTCTTTTTGGAATTTACCACCCAAAGTTTTGGTCGGGGCAGGAGCAGGGGCTGCGGGTGGCACAGCACTCATTAATACATTAGGGCAAATGGGGGGAATTGTTAGTCCTATTATGGTTGGCCATATTAAAGACATAACAGGTAGCACAACACCCGCACTCTATATTATTGCAAGCTTATGTGTTGTGTGTATTGCACTATTGATATGGGCAACGCCAAAACGATTAAAAGAGAAAGGCTAAGTATTTCACTCATGCCAAAGTCGTCTGGTTGGCTGTGGCATGAGTGTGAACTAACTCTAAGAAATAAAGATATTGGGTTAAAAATCTGAAAATTTATTTAATTCGATACCACGTTTGGTTTCGGCCAATTGCAGAGATACCAATGTATCCGCGAGCAATAAGTTTTTCACCATCTGGTGATACGGTTACACTAAATTTATAAGTCTTATCTGACTGTGGGTCGAGGATAGATCCTTTGTCATATTTATTTTGACCCACACTTTTTAAATTTTTGACAATGGTTAAACCAATTAAAGATTTGTTTTTGTAGGTACCTTCACACATCGTACATTTGTTGGCTTCCTTTGGAACAAGTATTTTTTCGATGTTCGCAGACAGATTGCCATTTTTATCTTCGCTAAATCTTACCAGTGCTCTTGGTTGATTGGTTGCATCATCAATTGTTTTCCAAACACTGCCATGTAGTTTGTCCGAAGCAAATGAATGAATCGAATAAAAGCTAAGTAAAAGTAAGAGTAAATATTTTTTCATATTAATCATTTCTCAAATTAAAAATGGATGGTTTTAAAGGTCTGAATTATTCATTTTAAATTTAACTTCACAGTTTTCTTAGTATTGAATCTATAAGCTAAACAATATGTAAAGTTATAATCTATTTGTATTGATATTATTTTGATCAATTTATTTATGCAATTGCGAGAATGGACAGAATGATTCAATTTTTAAAAATTGCTGTTGAGGGAATATTTATTGTGAGGTAGCAACGTAGCTTAGACAGGCTTTTTCTTATTCATGAAAAATACAGTTTAAAATGATATTTCTGTTCGTTAATCAATTTTTTAAACTCTATTTTTTGATATATTTTCTATATTCTAATGGGTTCATATTTAAGATCTTTGTAAAAGCTTTTCTAAAGGCGGTGTCCTCACTGTAACCACATTTCTGCGCTATTGTTTTAATAGATAAACTATTGTTCTCTAATAAATAACATGCTTTCTCAATTCTAAAACGAGTCATTAAATCTTTAGGACTTTCATTCGTTAATTTCTTAACTTTTCTATAAAGCGTTCTTTCGCTTATATTTAATTTTTCTGCTAATTCTTCAAGTGAAATATTAGGATTAGTATATTTAACAGACTCTTCAATTCTCATTAGCAAAGGATCAATTGAACTCGTAAAACCTTCAGGCACATAGATTTGCTGAGATACGGGCTGCGCTCCTGCAACTGCTAAATCTGAGGTTGCTTTGGTGACTTCTGGACCTGCAAATTGATTAATAATATAAAGTACGAGTTCAATCCAAGATAGCGGACCGCCAGTCGTAATAATATTTTTATCTTTTTCTAAGGTTTTGCCCCAACTTAATTTTCCATTTGGAAATCTTTTTTGAAAGGTATGATACAACCACCATGTGGTGGCATAGCTTTTCCTATTTAATAAGCCTGCATCTCCAAGTACAAAGGTTCCCGCACAAACACCACATATGATTGTTTTTTTGAGATTTTCATTTTGAAGCCATTCTAATACGGCTTTATATTCTGAAGGAATAATAGGAGTTTGCTCATCGCTAAGCATCATTCCTGGCACAATAATTAAATCACTATTTATTGCTTGTTCTATAGAGAGATTTACATCTATCATTTTATTTTGTGCATTTGGGACAGGCTTACCATCAATGCTTACAAGGTTAACTTTAAACTCATTAATTTCACTTAAGTTTTTTAAATTTAATAAGTTTTTGATTTTTATAATATTGTTTGCAATCCAGAAAATATCATTAATTCCAGCTATGGCTGAATAAATACAAAACTGAGGCACATAAATTAAGATTTTCATAAGTTGAGCTTACATAGTTTGGCTGATTTTGCATGAATGTTGTCTTATAAGACATCTATCCCATAATTTCAAACCTACTATACTTTTAAAAAGTTGAATAGTTATTGGAATGAATGATCATGAAAAATAATAAAGTTAAAAGTTTAACTTCCTCTTTAATGCTATCTGCGTTAACGCTATCTCCATTTGTAATTCAAAGTGCTCATGCAGCAGTTAAAAATATTGTTTTAGTACATGGAGCTTTTGCTGATGGATCTAGTTGGAATGCAGTTTCTAGTCGATTGCAATCGCTTGGATACCATGTTACTTCCGTTCAAAACCCATTAACTTCTTTAGATGCTGATGTTGAGGCTACAAGACGAGTTTTAGAAAGACAAAAAGGTAATGTCCTTCTTGTTGGTCATTCTTGGGGTGGTGTGGTTGTAACAGAAGCAGGTAATGCAGCAAATGTGAAAGGTATTGTTTATTTATCAGCGCTCGTACCAGATAGTAATGAATCGGCATCTGATTTACTCACCAGATTAAAATCCCCAATGGAAGGAATGGAACCAGATAAAAATGGCCTAATTTGGTTAGATGGTTTTAAAAATTTTCAACAGGTAATGGCCAATGATATGTCGGAAAAGCAAGCTAAATTACTTGCATCTGTTCAACAGCCTATCTCTGCTAAAGCATTCACCCAAAAAATTTCTGAAGCTGCGTGGCGTGTAAAACCTACATGGTATGTCATTACAACTCATGATAATGCATTGTGTCCGCGAACACAGGAATTGATTACTAAACAAACTCACTCAAATGTAATGCGGATCAACTCTAGTCATTTATCTCTGATTTCTCATCCAGAGCAAGTCTCTAAACTTATTGATAAAGCTGCTAAAAGCTTTAAATAGTAACTACTCATTAGGCGATATTTATGAAAATTTTACATATTGATTCGAGTATTCTTGGCGAACAATCTATATCTCGGAAACTTGCGGCTACATTTATAGAGCGGTTGAATAAAGCAGATCATCAAAATGAAATTACTTATAGAGATATTGTCAAAGATCCTATAAGCCATTTAACAGGAGAAATCGCGGCAGGTTTTAGAAACTTAAATATAGATATTTCTGATCAAAATGTGGTTAAGGAACATCAGCTTTCCGATGAGTTGGTTGTCGAGTTCCTAAATAGTGAACTCATTATAATATCTGCCCCTATGTATAACTTTTCTATTCCTACTCAGTTAAAAGCATGGTTTGACCGAATTGCACAGGTTGGTAAGACATTTAAATATACAGAAAATGGCCCCGTAGGCTTATCAGAGGGGCGTCAAGTAGTAATTTTATCTGCAAGAGGAGGATTCTATTCAAAAGAGCCTCTCTCTCATATGGACTTTCAAGAAAAATACATCACAGCTTTTTTCAATTTTTTAGGTATTAAAGATATTCATTTTGTGAGAGCAGAGGGAACATCAAAAGGCCCAGCCATTAAAGATATTGAAATTCAAAAAGCTTTGTCGAGTATTGATGAAGTAATTAGCAACTTAAGTAAAAGAGAAGATTAATTATGCTTTCATGTATTACGTTAACTTATAAAGTTTCAGATGAGATCATTCGTAAGCATCTGGAAAGCCATAAAACATGGTTGAAGGAAAACATTGATTTGGGGCATTTTATCTTTGCTGGCCCCATCGAAAATGAAAATGCCGGATTTATTCTAAGTACGCTCGTTAATAAAGATCATCTTGAAGATGTTCTTAAGAGTGATCCATTCGTTGAATTTGATTTAGTCGAAATTGAAGTAAAAAAATTATCTTCTATTATTAGAAATAAAAACTTTCTCTTCTAATTGTAACTAGGATATTAGTAATTTACTTATCTATTTGGTAGTAGGTTAAACCATCGATTTAAGGCATTTTTACTTTTAAAAATGCAGCTTGATAAGGTCTGATAAATTAAATCTTGTTAAGCTGCACTAATAAATAATTTATATTTTCTAGATATCTATTAAGTTAAGGTTTCCAATAGCTTTAATTCATAATCAATTAGTCTAATAAATGTAATTAACAGAAATAAAAAATATCAACTAATTTTAAAAATAGTTAGATTACGTATAGTACGTCACAGATTTTAAAAATAACATTCAAATCATGCGTTTAGTATTTATTGACAGTGTGCAATATTAAGTTTTATAACTAAAAGATCCTGAAGCTGTTTCTTTAACCAGAACAGAAAAAACACAATATAAAGATGAATAGACATTAGAACAAAAAGTTAAGGAGAAGAAATGAAAGTCCTTAAATCCACATTATTTTCTCTTATGAGTATGCTGATAATAAATAGCGCAGATGCTGGAAATGCATCTACATCATTAAGGGTCAGTTTAACAATTATTGAAACGTGTGAAGTTTCTACACAAGGGAATTTAGATTTTGGTTCAGTGGTTCGTTCTCAGCCTGTTGCTGCTGCAAGAACGGATGTATCTGTGCAATGTAGTCAAAATACCCCGTATCAATTGGCGGTAACTTCAGACAATAACTTTGAACTTAAATCTGCTGCAAGTACCGCATCTGTTGCATATGTACTGTATCAAGATGCTGGCCATACTCAAATTTGGGGAGGGTCAGGAAGTAAAATACATTCAGGAATTGCGACAGGAATGAAAGAAAATATTCCTATTCATGGGGCAATTACATCGAGTACCAATGTTCAAGCCACCAAATATGAAGATTGGGTACGTGTGAACGTTGTGTATTAATAAAAGAAAATGTTGTTGGGCAACTCAGTTTTATGGACTGGGAATGGCAAATTGAAACTCTTAAGTCGACTACCAGTAAACCTAAGTTTAATGGGGGAGTTTGCACGTCTATAATTGCTTTTAACTATTGCACAATAAGACGTTTATTATTAATAATTTAACTTTTTAATAAGATTCTCTTTTATTTTTGGCCACTCTTCATCAATGATACTAAATCTGACAGAATTCCTTTTTCTTCCATCTGGCATAATTCTCTCATTTCTTACAACACCTTCCTTCTGGGCACCGAGTCTTAAAATCGCATTCTGTGATTTTTCATTGAGTACATCTGTTGTAAGCTGAACCCTGACGCAATTTAATTCCTCAAAGGCATATTTAAGAAGCAAATATTTTGCCTCTGTATTTGCGTATGTTCGCTGCCAAGATTTTGAGTACCAAGTACTTCCAATTTCTAACTTTAAATTTTTTCTGTCTATTTTCCAAAATCTTGTAGACCCAATGATTTTTCCTGTAGCGATATCTTCAACGGTAAAAGGAAGAACCACGCCCGCTTGGTAACCTTCTAGTGCATGGTGAATATAGTCGTCTATTGTCTCTGCTGAAGGTACGACAGTGAAAGGGAGGTTCCATAGCTCTCCGTCTGAAGCAGCGGCGACTAAATCTCTTGAATCTTCAAGCTTTAAAAGGCATAACCGAATACGATCACTTGAAAGTATGATGTTTGGGGTCATAACAGAGGTCCTGTCTGAAAGTTACCAACATAAAGAGATTTATCTAAATCTTATTTAAATCGACTATTTAGATCACTACTTGAAACTAACGTATTGAGTGAATGGAAGTGACCTGATTCGGCAATAGCACTCGCTGCTTTAATAAAACCATCCCACGCTGTACGAGCTAATGCTCCACCCAAGCTAATACGTCTTACACCCAAATCTGCAAGCTCTGCTGCTGTTAAATCACTATCCCAGCCAATTAAAACGTTTACTGGTTTTGGTGCAACAGCATTAACGATAGCAATAATTTGTTCACGTGTTTTAATGCCGGGTGCATATAGGCAGTCAGCACCAGCCTCTGAATATGCTTTTAACCTAAGAATAGTATCTTCTAAATCGGGCACACCAACGAAGAAGTTTTCTGCACGGCCTATAAGCATCGTATTCGTTCCGCTTTGATCAATCGCTATACGAGCTGCTCGGATTCTTTCAATTGCATCGGAGATATCTCGTAGTGGCTCCTCCATATTTCCAGTCGAATCCTCAATAGAAATACCAGCTATCCCTGTATCTAGTGCCATAAGAACATTTTCAATAACACCTTGTGTAGTATCTGAAAACCCACTTTCAAAATCAGCATTAATAGGGAGGTTGGTCGACTGAACCATGTAACGTAAATGTGCCAATGTTTCATCTCTGTCGAGTTGACCATCTGCTTTTCCGCAAGACCATGCATAGCCTGAGCTTGTTGTTGCAAGTGCTTTATAGCCGAGTTGTTCGAGTACCTTTGCGCTGCCTGCATCCCAAGGATTAGGTAAAATAAAACATCCATCTTTATGGAGATCACGGAAATTTTTTCTTTTCTCATCTACTGATGTTTTCATTATTTCGTACTCTTTTTAAATGGATGAGATTAAATTTAATAATCCAATCTTAAGCCCTAAAATATTTAACAAATCAAAAGCAACCGATACTCTCCATCTTTTTCAACAGGCGCTCGATGAACGCAAGGCAAAACCTTTTGAGTTGGATGATCTACAGCTAAACGCCAAATATGGCCCATGCCTAAATTTACAGGTTGAGCATTGGGTTTGGGCTGATAATGCAAATCAAAAAAATACTCTGCCAAGAAAGCTTCAAATTCAGCATCTGGGCCGTCATGTAATTCTTTGAGCTTTTCTCTAATTTCTGGAATTAAAACTTTTTGTTCAACCTGATCATTGGGCACAATATCACTGGCAGCGCCGTGATAGGTACATAAGAATGTATCGGTTTCAATTGGAGAGCGATCAACATGAAATGAATATACATCGGTTGAAATGAAGTCTAGCTCTTCATCACGCTCATAATGCTTAAGCAAATTAAGTACTGGCGATGCGCCGAAATCAGTTAACTGTTCGATATCTTCTAAAATAGTTTTCCTTGCCAGATTACCTTTTTCAGAAAGTTGTAGTGCTAAAAGGTCTTCAACAGAAACTTCTGTAATATTCTCTTTTAACTGAAGCGTATTCACAATCTCTTTAAAGTCGCCAACCAAATTTCTGTGCCAGCAAATCGCATTTGTCTCTCCTTGGAACCTTGTATTTACAAGTTCAGAGAAACTAGACACTGGTCTAATTTGTTTGCTGTCAGAAAACGCATTCTTCATAGGAGAATTAAATAAAATAATAGAGCATGTCTAATATTATAGCCTGAGCTTAGCCAAAAATATTCCATTCCAATTTATTAAGCCAGTTTAGTCTTACTTCAGAAGAATATTATTTGCCTCTGAAGTAAGGTCTTTAAAAGTCGAGTAATTTATTTACCACTCATATTTAACACCCACTCGGAAATTGGTCGGAGCGCCGTAATAGCTATTTGTGGTGCCTAAATGGTATTTCTCATTAAATAAGTTATTAACATTAAAGTTGAGCATTAGATTATTGTTGACCTTATAGCGTGCCATTAAGTCGACCAACGCGTAACTTTCTTGAGTAAACCGACCTGTTGCAGAGACCGCATTTTTTTCATAAATTTCGCTTTGCCAACGAATACCGCCACCAATGGTAAGAGCTTCATCAAGATAAGGCAGGGTGTAGGTAGTAAACAGTTTGGCTGTATTATTTGGCACACCGGTATTTAATCGGTTGTCTTGGCTATCTTTTGATAAGTTACGGCTAAAGCTTGTGGAAACTTGCCATAAATCAGCCAACTTACCTGTCGCCTCAATTTCAAAGCCGCGGCTTTTGGTGCCAGATTCTGTTCGATATGCTTGCGAACCATCTGGGGCAAATACATCTGCTAATGCAATCGCTGTATTGTCCTCTTTAGTTTCATAAATAGCAGCGCCAACATTTAATTGATTATCAAAAAACTCACCCTTAATACCCAGCTCGGTACTATTACCTATTAATGGGTCTATGTATTCGCCTGTAACAGCTTTCTTATCTTGTGGTGAAAAAATATTGGTGTAGCTTGCGTAAGCAGTCCAGTTGTCAGTGAAATCATAGGTAATACCTACATATGGAATCACCTTGCCACTTTCTTCTTGTGTTGTGTAGGTGGTCTTATTATCAGCATTTGAATGGTTGCCTGTTACGCGTTCCCAGTCTTCAATTCGAGTGCCTAAAATGACTGCAAGATTGTCGGTTGCTTTAAGACGAACAGCACCAAAAATAGATTGGCTACGATCATCTCCACTGTACCAACCGTCTATTTTTGTTTCGGGGCGGTTAGGTGTACTGCCATCCCAAGCAAAAATATTTTTTAGAGTTCCATCCCATGTCATTTTATCGTCAACTGTGTTATTCCAGCCCGAATAGGTAGGACGTTTATTTTTACTTTTTGTGTAAGTCGTGCCTAACACTACGTCATGAGTTTGATTAAACAAATCAAATGAACCGTTTAAGGTTAAATTGAACAAGTCTTGAGTAGGGCGATAATCCCAACGGGTTGCATACAACATCGCTCCACTACCAGTAGCTTTATCGATCCCTTCACTTGAGTAGGTATAGCCTACAATTTCATCTGAATCTGTAATGGTTCTAGACACCACACCTTTTAATTTCCAGCGGCCATTAAATTGGTGCTCAATATCGGCAAAGTAAGATGTCGTTGAGCGGTCTGAACCCGTCCAACTCGCTGCCGCTGAATCTGAGCGTGACCAGTTAATCGGTGTGCCATCTGTATAAAAGCTTGGTAAACCACCTCTAGCGATACCAGTCAAATCGATTTGTTGGTAACTTGCACCTAAACTTGCTTTGGTTTGTTCCGTTAAATCAGCTTCTACTACGGCATATGCCACTTTACGTTCTTCGTTGTAGCGGTCAATATAAGAGTCTGACTTTTGGTAGGCAAAAAGAGTACGACCACGAATACTTCCTGACTCATTAAGAGGCGTAGAAACATCAATATCGGTACGGTAAGAATTCCATGAACCAATATCCGCACTCACCGAAGCCTTAAAGTCCTGTAATGGTTTTTTTCGGACCAGATTAATACTTGCGCTTGCACTGCCAGCACCTGTCATTAACCCATTTGCACCTCGCACGACTTCGACACGATCAAATAAAGCCATGTCCTGACTCTGGAAAATACTTGCATATGAACTCATGAGCTTCACGCCATCGAGTAAATAGCTATCAACTTCTTTGCCGCGAGCGTAAATCGGTGAGTTATCACTACCAATATTGCCGCCTTGTTTAATAGAAAGACCTGCTGCTTGACTGACAACATCGGTTAATTGGGTGAGGTTCTGATCTTTCATTTGTTGATTGGTGATGACACTGACCAACTGAGGTGTTTCTTTCAAACTTAACGCTAAGCCAGTAGAGGCGGTGGTCGCTTTCGCCGTATATAAACCAGAACCTTCGGTTGTTAGATTTTCACCATGATCAGCATTAATATGAATTGTGGCTAAATGAGCCGTACCTGTTTCAGTGTCTGCCGTATCAAATTCGTTATTGTTATTTGCTTTTGTTTTAATGGCTTCTAACTGGAAAACTTTGGGTTCAATTGGAGCAGCGGGTGGAGCCTTCACTCGGATGCTGTAACCACCATTGTTTACTTTAACGGCTTCAAATGGATGACTTTGTAATAATAGACCTAAAGCATCTTCAACAGCGTAATTGCCTTGAAGTGCTTTGCTTTTTGTTTTTGAAAGACTGGCATTATCGTAGCTAATGATTGTGCCTGTTTGAATTGCCAGTTGTTTAATGGCCTGATCAAGCGTGCTCTGGCGAATTGAAATACTATAAGTTTGCGCAGCGTAAATAGACGTTGAGGTAAGCGCCGTGACCACCAATGGCGCACTCCATAGCACTGCACGTATAGCCAAAGCCAATTTACTTTTTGCTTGATAATCCTTCATGTGGTCTTCTCGACAGGGAGTGTATTTCTCTATAAGTCGAACCAGATCAAAAAAAGGGTCATATTTTTTTATCTTTTTTTAATATTTAACAAATAGGGACTGTAATAGTTCAGTTCAAGTTGATGGCTATAGGCTAAAGTTTCTAAGCTTTGCTCAGGGTTCTTTAGAGAAAATACGCCAGAAATTTTTATATTTTTTAATTCAGGGGCAAGATGGTAGGTTCCTTTTTTATAACGAAATAGTTCATCAAGCACTTTTTGAAGTGGCCATTGATCTACAACCAAAAGTTGTTGGGTCCAAAACGGTTGATCGTTATCGAGAAGAAGAGCTTTTGATATATATTTTTCATCAAAAAAAGCACGCTGACCTTGTCTTAAGATTTGGCGTTTAGCAGCGTTCTCTGGCTCAATGGCTACCGCATGTTTATAGACTTTAACTTTGGTTTGTTCGCTATTTTCTTGGCGAACGGTAAATTGAGTACCTAAGGCCTCTACTGAACCATTCTTGGTTTCGACAATAAATGGCCGATGTTGAGCATCCTTTGCCGTTTCAATATAAATTTCTCCATCAATCAGCTTTATCTGACGTTTCTCTTGCGTGAAATTTACATCGACATAGCAATCACTTGCCATAATCAGTTGAGAACCATCCTTTAACGATACTTTTTTAATTTCACCCACTTTGGTGTGGTAGTCCGACTGCCATTTTTCCAAAGGTACGAAATAGGCAGACAAGCCAACGATCATTAAACCTGAAAGGCTTAACAGCATATTGCGTTTTGCAGCAAGATTAAATTTTTGATTAGACTGAACTAAAGCTTCGGAAGGAAAGTTACCTGCAAGGTTTGATAAACCATGGCTAAATTTTTCCATTTGCTGGAGTGCCAGCTGGTGTTCTTTTTTTTCGGCTTTCCACTGATCAAATTGTTGTTGCTCTAATGCTGTCATTTCACCCGAATGTAGGAGTACCAACCAGTCTGCGGCTGCATCTAAAACATGAGGAGGAATTTTATTAATAGCTGACATACAGTAGAAATTTGAGCGCGTTGAAAGGGATTAATTATAGAGGTCTATACAAGCCAAAAAAGTGTGTTTCACATCTCTTTTCACAGTGGCTTCAGAAATATTCATTTTTTCACTAATTTCTCGATAAGTCATGCCGTCTAGTTGAGACATCAAAAAGACCTGAGCCGTGCGGGTAGGTAGTTTTTCTAATATTAAATGAACCTGATATAAGGTTTCTTGAATATAAACTTCATGTTCAGCAGAGGGATAATATTCTTCTGGAAGGTTCTGTAGGGCGTCTAGATATAGGTTTTCAATATGCTGACGGCGCCAATAGTCAATCATTACATGCTTGGCGATTCCCATAAGCCATGCCTGTGGTTCCTTAATTTTTTGAAAACAATATTCACTTTTTAAAGCACGATAAAACACTTCCTGACTCAGGTCTTCAGATTGATGATGGTGCTGAAGTTTGTGCTTAAACCACGATAAAAGTGTAGTTTGCTGAGAACGGTAGATTTGGCTAAACCATACTTGTTTATCTACATTTAAGTTCATAGCAGCGGAGTCCACAAAATTGGCAATGAGTAGCTCAATTAAACACAGATTTAAATTATTCTTAAATAGTAATGATAATTATTATTAATATCAATATTGAAAAACTATATATTTAAAAAATTTGATGCTCTAATTTTTCGCTATTTAGGGCCTGTACCTTAGTCGCAGACACATGTATTGTTAGGGGAGGATCCTTTAAAATTATAAGGTGTCTGATAAGCAACATCGTTCAATTAAATAACCAAACTATACCATCACGATAAAACAACAACAGTCTCAAGATGAGTCGTATAAATAACAAGGGAATAAAACATGAAGTTTTATTGGTGAATATTGAAGTGGGGTACCAATGATCAAGATGGGGGGCTATGAAGAAATATTTTACGGTTGATTTTATGATTGCTTAGTCTTACTTTAAAAAACGTCAGAAAAACTACCGTGCCATAAAGGGCCAACAACTTACAATTGCTGCTAAAGCAAATATCTTTATTTGCATTATTTTTTGCTTATTTTTTGATGTTGCTACAAATGACCGTCCGCAGGTAGCTCAATTTTTTTTACATGCTGGGGCGATATTGGGGTATTTAAATTACCGTAGAAATCCAAGCTTTTTACAAATCGTTTTAATTCTATTGTCGATTGGGTGCTTTATATTTTTTAGTGGCAGCTCTTTTAATCTTGATAGGGCTATACCTTTGCCCGAAGATTTTCTTAAACAAGTACCACATCTGAATAGTTCGGATTAGTTTCTGATTTCATTGGATGTTTTTCTTATTTTTTATGAGTTTTTAAAGTAAAAAAGAGAGCTAAAGCTCTCTTTTTTATTAACTTCGTTATGTTTGTTTATTGCGTATAGCCCAAGGCTTTTTAAATTAACTGGAAACTCAAGGATATTACTTTTTATCCAAAGAGATAGTTCCAGGACCAGTGAACGCTAATAAAATGAATCCCCCAATAATGCTTATATTTTTGTAAAAATTAATCATATTAGGATGAACGGCATCACCTGTCATATTCCAATAAGCATGGCCGATGATTGCAGTTCCTAGTGTGTATAAAGCAAAAATTAAAGCAACTGGACGGGTAAAGAAGCCAAGCACAATAAGAAGAGAACCACCTACTTCCATTGCTACAGCAATAGCGGCTGCAAGAACAGGGAGAGGGGTATGTAATGATTGCATGTAACCCACCGTTCCCTCAAACCCAATCAATTTTGGTATACCTGAGATGAGAAAAAGAGCAACTAGCAGTACACGTGCAAGTAATAATAAAATTGATCTGGCACTTTTTAGCTCAAAATATTGTAAGTTATTCATGTGAAATACACCTTATATGTATATTGTTGATAGTGTGATAGAGAGCACCTTTAATAGTTTTTGATAGTTCTAATTAGAGTGGTTGTACTCTTATAATTCTATATCGATAGCCGAATCAGCCCATACCAAACATGGTGTTCCTGAGTATGAGTATAGTATCACCTAGAATGTTTCACAATTGCATCCTCTGCACCTAATATCCTTGTCTTTAAAGAACTTCCTTATTTGTTTGCTTATGAGCAGTTCCGACCTATAAAACTGCAAATATATTATTTAGAATAAATTTAGATTAACTGGTGATATGTAATAACAACTAAACATTAATGATGAAAGATACGGATATTTATTAAACGGGTCACATCATGTCAAGCTTTAAAATAAATACACTTTTACTTTCTCTTATCTCTTGTTCGGTCTTTTTTACGGGGTGTAATGACAGCAATAGTTCAGATGATAATTCGGCAGCAAACCAAGAAATACCCACAGCGCCCAAGGGTGTAGGCTTTGAAGATACTGCTCCAGTTCCATCGAATATCACCACCATTGTAGATTCGTGGACGACCAATCAACGTGGTGATGCACGATATGCCACGGTTGAAACAAATGCTGGCGTACGTGTGCTGAGCGGCTTTTTAGATGTATGGACGCCTTCAAGTTTATTTGTAGATGCAGGCCAATCTGCTGAGGCAAGAGATGGTTTTTCAGCGGTAGTCGCATCAAACTGGACAGGTTTACCGGGCGACAGTACAGACGGTACAAAAAAGAATGCAGATGTATTGAACTACAACATTAACTATTCAATTCAAACCACGCATAAACGTACAGACGAAGAAGCTATACGTGCCTATTTAGATGACAGACGTGGAAAAAGTTATAGCGTAACGACAGGGATGGGAGCATTAACCGATCCGTGGAGAAAGCTCACTGGGCAGACCACCACAATCAACTCGGTGCCAGCCGATGCTGCACAAGTAAAATACGATGACAAAGGCAATAATAGTGGACTAACCACAGCCGATGGAAATGCTAACTTTGGAAAAGTCGTTGAATTTGTTCAAGTAATGGGGAATAACTCCTCGACGGAATCAGCAAAGCGTTTTTATAAATATGCTCGTCCGTGGCGCTGGAGTTCTGAAGTCATTGTTGTGCCTAGTTTAGAATCTGCAAAAAGTAGTACACCAGCAACTGACGGTGGTTTTCCAAGTGGGCACACCGCCGAAGCTGGTCGAAATGCCATTGCGATGGCGTATTTAGTGCCTCAGCGTTATCAGGAAATTATTGCTCGCGGTATGGACCTTGGTGATTCACGTATTATTGCGGGCATGCATTCAGCAATGGACGTGATTGGCGGACGACTTCAGTCGATTGCCGCAGATGTTGCAAACTTAAATGCCATGACTGTAGAGCAACGAAAAGAAGCTTATTTACAAGCTCAAACACAGCTCATGAAAGAGACCAATAGCTCAACGTTTGAATCATTTTATAGTTTGGCGAAAACACCTTATGATGCTAATGACCGTTTTGCCGATCTTGAAAAATTAAAACAGCAGGTTAATCACTGGATGACCTATGGTTTTAACCAAATTGGCGATAAAACAAAAATAGCAACAGTGCCAAAAGGCGCAGAGGTTTTATTGGAAACTCGACTTCCTTATTTAACTGCTGATCAGCGCCGTGTGGTTTTGAAATCAACTGCACTTGCTTCGGGTTATCCAGTCATGGATGACGTTGAAGGTTATGGTCGCTTAAACTTGTTTAAAGCTGGCGCAGGTTATGGCAGTTTCGATGGTGATGTTAATCTGACCATGGATGCGAGTTTAGGTGGCTTTAACCAATATGACCAATGGAGTAATGATATTACTGGTGCGGGTAAACTGACTAAATTAGGTACAGGAACTTTAGCACTGACAGGAAATAACTCGTTTGCTGGCGGTATTGATTTAAAACAAGGTGGTTTAGAAATATTGTCTGAGCATGGTGCAGGTCAAGGCGATATTTATATGCATGAAAATAGCCTATTAACAACCAACTCAGCTAAAACAGTTACCATTGTGGGTAATCTAACTCAGCTTGCAGGAACAATATTCAACATCACTTTCAAATCGAATGCACTTCCAGCAGCTCAGGTGGCAAATACACTTACCTTAAATGGAACATTGCAGCTCGTTTCAAAAGACAATTTAGCGGCAGGAACTTATACGGTGTTGTCGGCTAAAAAAGTTCAAGGTACCTATAAAAAAGTGACACTCAATGGCAAGGATATTACGCCAATCTATCAAAATAATAGCGTTAAGTTTACGGTGTCATAAGCGGAACTTGGATAACCAATATCCATACTTAAAAGTAAGCTAGGCCACTCCAAATGTTTAATTAAATAATTTTGAAGAGTGGCCCGACTAACCCAAATGTTTAAATGATGGAAATAAATCTATCTATATCTGAACTTTACCATAGATCGATTTTACCTTTTCGGGGCTAATTGCCAGCATGTGAATTGCGCCGTGAATCATTCCTTCTAACAAATGAAAGTTTACTTGAATACCTGCATCTCTCAATTTTTGAGCATATCTTTCACCATCATCCCGAACAGGGTCATATTCACACACAAAAATAGTCGCATCTGGCAGTCCATCTAAAGACTGCGCGAGTAACGGGCTGATAAGTTCATTCTGTTTTTCACTTTCATCTTGCACATATTGATCCCAGCAATAAACCATTGTGGGTGATTCCAAACCATAACCTTCGGCGTATTGGTTATAAGAATTGCTACTCATCGTGGCATCTAAGGCAGGGTAGAAAAGAAGTTGATGGCTTACCTTAATTTCTGGGTGTAGTTTTATCATTAGACATGCGGCGGCAGCTATATTTGCACCCGCACTATCTCCACCTACAGCCACGCGGTTTTGATCAATTCCAAATAGTGAAGCATTCTCATAGATATAGCGAAATGCCGTAAAAAAATCATTTAAAGGTGTTGGGAACTTAAACTCTGGAGCCAATCGATAGTCCACAGAAAATACAACTTGTTGAATGGTTTCTGCTAACAACCGACACGAGCGGTCCCATGCGTCTAAACTTCCCAGACACCAACCTCCACCATGTGCAAAAACTAAAGCAGGCCGTTGCTCAGCGTTTTCTAGAGAACAGGGAACATAAACACGAACTTCAATTTCGGCATCATCTGACACAGCAACATAAAAACTTTGTTGATAGCTTGCATCATGCTGAATGCCTTGCTGATCAATAATGTCTTTGTTTACTTGCTCCCTAAGTTCTTGTAACGAGTTTACAGCCTGCGTGGTAGGTCTGGATTTAAGCCAGCTTTCAATTTCAGCAAGTAGAGGCATCGCTTTTTTCCCGCTGCAAAAAATCTAAAATGAGCGAACTGAATATTTCTGACTGTTCTTCCATAATGAAATGTCCGCAGTCTTTTACAATTGCACTGGTTAAATGCGGTGAAACTTTTTTCATGGTTTCATAAGGCGCATTATCCGTGGCATGTTCAGCGCCTATGGCTAAAACTGGCATGTCTAAACTTTTAGTTTCTCTGATTTTATTTTGACGGATGGTCTCTGGAATAGAGCGGTAATAATTAAAACCTGCTGTTAAACGACCCGGAATTTTATAGGCTTCAATATAAGTTTCAGTCGCCACTTTATCTTTGTGCCATGACCATTTATCAAACATATAATTTAAATAAGTATCTTCGCGGCCCGCGATTAAGGCTTCGGGTAAGTCTCGGGTTTGGTTAAACATGAAATGCCAAAGAAAAATATTTTCACTCGGTTCAACAAAAATAGGTGGTGCGGGGGCTAAACCGGGAATCACTGCTTCTGTTACTGCAAGACGAGTCACTGACTTAGGAAAGTCTGATGCAAGTGCATAGGCAACCCACATGCCAATGTCGTGACCAATAACCGAATAAGTTGGATATTCAAGTTGAGTCATGAGCATTGATAAAATTTTAGCAATGCGCCCCGTATCGTAACTTCCATCCAGTGGAGCTGAATTTCCGGTTCCAGGTAAATCAATAGCGATGGCTTGATAACCTTGGTTTGCCAGTTCAATCATGACTTTGTGCCACGCGTACCATGTTTGTGGCCAACCCGGAATCAGTAATACTGCTGGACCTTCCCCTAAGGTGACGTAGTGTAATTTTTTGCTCTCGATGTGAATGTAATGATGTTGGAATTCGTTATGTGAGTTTTCATTGAATAGCTGAGTTTTCATGTTGAGTTCTCTTGCGGTTCCTTAAATCCCTAATAACTGATTAATTTGAGTCTGATTCACAGGGGCAGCCGCAAAGTCATCAAACACTTTATCGGTGACATGAATAATATTTTGCTTAATGAACTCGGCACCTTCGCGTGCGCCATCGTCCTTATTTTTGAGGCAACATTCCCACTCTAATGTGGCCCAGCCTTCGTAGTCGTAATGCGCTAACTTTGAAAAAATCGCTTTAAAGTCAACTTGACCATCACCCGTAGAACGGAATCGACCCGCTCGATTTCCCCAGTTTTGATAGCCGCTATACATTCCTTGACGGCCTGTTGGATTAAATTCGGCGTCTTTAACATGAAACATGCGAATGAAATCTTTATAGATATCGAGATATTCCACATAGTTCAGTTGCTGCAAAACAAAATGGCTCGGGTCAAAAAGAATATGGCAACGTGGGTGGTTGTGAGTCCGCTCTAAAAACATTTCAAATGTAATGCCGTCATGCAAATCTTCACCGGGGTGAATTTCGTAGCAAAGGTTGACGTCTTGTTCATCACAAGCATTCAAAATCGGAAGCCAGCGACGCGCTAATTCATCAAACGCCGTTTCGATGAGTCCTGACGGTCTTTGAGGAAATGGAAATACATAAGGCCATGCCAGCGAGCCTGAAAATGTTCCCATATCTTTAAGCCCTAGGCGGGCAGATGCTTGAATTGAAGCGAGCATTTGTTGTTTGGCCCACTCGGTTCTAGCTGCTGAATTACCATGTAAATGAGATGGGGCAAAGTTATCGCACATCGAGTCATAAGCAGGGTGCACAGCCATTAATTGCCCAAAAATATGAGTCGTTAACTCACTAATTTTTAAGCCATGATTGTTTAAAGTACCTAAGATTTCATCGCAATAACCTTGGCTTTCTGCTGCTAAATTGACATCAAATAAACGCTTATCCCAAGCAGGAAGTTGTACTGCTTCAAAGCCTTGGTTTGCTACCCAAGCAGCAATATCTTCTATACGGTTAAAAGGGAAAACATCATCACTAAATTGAGCAAGATGAATACTTGGACCTTTGATGGTTTTCATAATAAAACCTAATTAGTTGTCGATCGACAAACAATAGGCTTAATTTTGGATAAAAACAACTTTTTATTTGAAAATCAAAACAAAACGAAAGTATTTTGAATAAATCTCATTGATTTATTTGTGAAAATATTTTTTTCGAATAATAATAAAAAGAGGTACTAAATTGGATAAAGGGTCATTATGGCTGGCAGACCAAGAGAGTTTGATCGAGAAGAAGCCCTCGTAAAAGCGCGAGATTTCTTCTGGCTTCACGGCTATGAAGGCACATCAATGTCAGATTTAGTTGAAGTTTTGGGGATTGCCTCAGCTCGAATTTATAAAGCGTTTGGCTCAAAAGAGGCCTTGTTTAGAGAGGCTGTAAATCACTATGAAAAAAATGAAGGGAATTTCGCGCTAAATGCTTTAAAGCAAAAAAATATTAAGGATGCAATAAATCAATTATTTCAAGATGCACTATCGCTTTACACGCAAACCAACCATTCTTATGGGTGCATGGTGGTGTCAGCAGCGAGTGTACTAGGTGAAGAAAACCAAGCTGTTTTGGAATGGATGAAAGCACAGCGTATTGCTCGGGGCCAAAGTCTGGTCGAACGATTTGTTCAAGCAAAATCGGACGGTCAATTGGTCGCAGATGCAGACCCTAAAACTTTAGGGCAATATTACGCGCTCGTTCTTCATGGATTATCTGTTCAAGCAAGAGATGGATATTCGCAAGAAGAGCTTTCTCAGGTGATTCATTTTGCATTAAAAAATCTAGATCAATATGTTGTAAGCATTTAATTGATTCGGATTTTTTAATTAATGAAATCGTCATATAATGCTTAAAACATAAAGTTTATTATTTTTGAAATTAAAACGAAGATTGTGTCTAGAACAATCTTTCTAGCACATCACATTCTTTATTTTTCAAACATACGTTCAGACAAGAAATTAACAAATGCCCGAACTTTCGGAGAGGGATGTTTACTTGCAGGCCAGAGTACATTAAATACGCCAGTTCTATCGATAAACTCGGGTAATACTTGAACTAATTGATTGGTACTCAACAATTCCTTGATAGAAAAGTCAGGCAGGCAAGCAATTCCTCGACCTTTCAGCGCAAAACAAAGGCGTGTCTCAATATTATTACAGATCATCGATATCGGAAGTTGCAAGTCAGGTTCGTTTTCAGTGGTTTTTAAGGGCCATTTCTCAAGCTTGCCGCTATGAGAAAATCGATAATGTAAACAAGAGTGTTCTAATAAATCAGCAGGTACTATTGGAGTTCCGCATTGAGTTAAATAGGCTGGAGAGGCAACCAGTAATTGTCTAAAAGTCCCCAGTTTCAAAGCTTTTAAGCGTGAATCTGTTGGAATGCCTGTCCGAACAACAGCATCAAATCCTTCTTCAATCACATCGACCAAGCGGTCTGTAAAATCAAGATCTAATTCTATTTCTGGATATTCCTGCATAAAGTCACCCAGTACAGGTAATACCAGTGAGCTAACCAAGGGCAAACTTACACGTAACCGTCCTTTAGGAGACTTGATCGCTTGCGATAATTCCATTTCCGCTGCTTCAATTTCAGCCAGTATGCGTCGACTACGTTCTAAAAATAATATTCCTTCAGCAGTTAGATTAATACTACGTGTATTACGATGAAAAAGTCGTACACCAATCTTTTCTTCAAGGCGAATCAAGCTTTTACCAACAGCAGAAGCTGAGATTCCTAATGAGCGTCCCGCTGCCACAATGCTTCCAGTCTCAGCGATTTTAACGAATACGGTAAATCCATTCAGGCTATCCATTCTTTTCTCCTTATTACGGAACAAAACTTCCGTATAACAAGGAACTATAACCGACTTTTTCTTTAATAGGAGTCTTCCTAGTATATAAATCTCGAATATGAAAAGAAGTTTTTAATATGAATTCCAAAGCATTTGAATCAAGTACTACAGTTCCATCGACCTCTTTAAGCCTAGTTCAAAATGTTGTTCAAAAAGCTATAGACAATAACCAGTTAGTAGGGGCTGCGGTTATTGTGGCTCAACATGGAAAGGTTATACACAGTGAAGCATTAGGACTATCTGACCGAGAACAATTAATATCCATGACCATGGACACTGTCTTTCGCTTAGCGTCAGTGAGCAAGGTTATTGTTTCAACGGCTGCTTTAGTTTTAGTTGCTCAAAACAAACTGAGTTTAGATGAATCCATTCACCACCAATTGCCATATTTTCAGCCTAAATTAGAAAATGGAAAGTTTGTTCCAATTACTCTACGCCATCTTCTTAGTCATACGGCAGGCTTGGGCTATCGGTTTCTTGAACCAGATAGCGATGCCGCATATTCACAGGCAAATGTATCTGATGGCATGGATTCATCCAATATTAGTTTAGAAGAAAACGTACGTCGAATCGCTACCGTACCTTTACTCTATGAACCAGGGAAAGGATGGAGATATTCTTTGGCAACCGATGTATTAGGTGCATTAATTGAAAAAGCGTATGGCAAGCCTTTAGATCAAGCAGTTAAAGAATTAGTCACTGATCGATTGAAAATGAACAAGACTAGTTTCGCTGTACCAGACAACCAACATGTAGCAACTGCTTATGTGAGTGATCGTCCTGAACCTCATGTTTTATTAGAAGGAGAGGTAGTTTCACCATTTGAAGGATGTGTCGGAATTAATTTTAGTCCTCGCCGTATTTTTAATTCTCAATCATTTTTCTCTGGTGGTGCGGGCATGGCTGGAACCGTTGAGGATTTTTTTAGCTTATTAGAAGCTCTTCGTCAGGAAGACTCATTATTTTTACCTCCTGAATTAATTGATGAAATGACAAGAGATCAAACGGGTGGTTATGAGTTACCAAATGCACCGGGCTTTGGTTTTGGTCTCGGTTTTTCAGTACTCAGAAACGCTCAGCAAGCACTATCACCAGAGTCAGAGGGAACATGGCGTTGGGGAGGAGCCTACGGTCATTCATGGTTTGTCGATAAAAAACATAATCTGACTGTGATTGCATTTACAAACACACTTTATGAAGGCATGTCTGGAAAATTTGTCACAGATCTGCGTGATGCAGTTTATAAAGTGATAGGAGTTGTCGAATGAGCAGCTCACATTCAAATGATCGGTTGCCAATCGTTCCCTTACTCATCCTCGCTATGGGAGCGTTTGTTACGATCTTGACAGAAGCTTTACCTGCGGGGTTATTACCTCAATTAGCTTTGGGTTTAAATATCTCTGAATCCTTAGCGGGACAAACCATCACCATATATGCAATTGGGTCTTTATTAACAGCCATTCCATTAACGAATGCTACCCAAACTGTTCGACGTAAACCCTTATTACTCATTGCTCTAGCGGGTTTTGCTCTTACAAATCTAATTACAACGCTATCAACCAGTTATCTTTTAACAATGGTTGCTCGATTTTTGGCAGGTGTTTCAGCAGGATTACTTTGGGCTTTGCTCGCTGGATATGCAACGCGAATGGCGCCAGCACACTTAAAAGGGCGTGCGATCGCGATAGCAATGTTAGGAACACCATTGGCTTTATCGCTCGGTGTGCCAGCAGGGACTTACCTTGGTCAATTGTTCGGTTGGCGAATGGCTTTTGGTGTTATGAGTATTTTTGCGATTATTTTAGTAGTGTGGGGGAGCCTCACACTACCTGACTTTGAGGGGCAGGCTAAAGATAAACACATCTCTTTAAAACAGGTATTCATCTTACCCGGTGTCAGACCCATATTATTTACGGTTTTAAGCTTTGTGCTTGCTCATAATCTTCTATATACCTACATCGCTCCGTTTTTAACACTTGCTGATTTAGCTAAAAATACGGACATTATTTTACTGATATTCGGCTGTTTATCATTATTCAGCATCTTTATTACAGGTGTGTTGATTGACAAATATTCACGCCTCTTAACGCTCTATAGCATTATATTATTTGGCGTTTCGGCCCTTTTACTAGCAGTTTTGGGTAATCAAGCGGTTCCTGTTTATGTGGCAATTTCAATTTGGGGCGTCGCGTTTGGTGGTGCTGCAACATTGTTTCAAACGGCCTTGGCGAAAACGACAAATGAGATGGCTGATATTGCTCAATCCATGTTAGTCACGGTTTGGAATATCGCGATTGCTGGCGGGGGAATTATCGGTGGCTTTTTACTGAGTAATTTTGGAGTGCATACTTTTCCTTTCGTTATTTTAATATTGTTAGCTTTTACATTTATTGTCGTTTGGCGGGCAAAGCAATATGGGTTCCGCTAAAACGATATATTTCACTATAAAATCCAGAGGGTAACGGGTCATTTAATTTTTATTAACTATATTTAATTAAGCTTTTACTTAAATATGTAATTTAATGAAAAACAATAATTATTTAAATATTTTCTAGACAATTTCACATTGACACCTCAAATATTGAAGATTACCATTTGTCTGCTGGCCTACATTGCCAGTCGGTCGTCGCGGACCGTCCCTTAGGAGCATTAAAGGTTTATACTTTTAGTGTTTAGTTACTCGTGCCCCCTCTGCGGTGGAACGGGAGGGGGACACCTTTGGGTGTGCTGGAGTCTTAAGGCCAGTCCGCGAACCCCCTTTCGTTCTGCCACCATAATTTTAATGTCTGGCAGAACTCCCAATAAAAAGGAGTTGGCTTTGCACATTCATTATTTCTTGGCAGCTTTTGCCAAAAGCTATAACGACACAACTTAAAATTTTAGAGCAGTTTGATGGCTATTCGGCTTTTCAGACTTTAATTCACTGCGCCTAAAAACTTAATCAACAATAAAACTTGAGATGTGCCAAGCACAGTCTTTATAGGCTTTGCTATGCCTTTTTTTCTCCCAAAACGGCATCGGTTTTTATATCTCATTTATATACAACAATAATTTTTTATAACGGTAAAACTATGCCACATATAGATCTTTCATTTCGTGCTTTAAGCGTACTGCACACTTCCCGCTATCTTTTTAATAAACACGGCTTTCACAATGTCGGGGTAGACCGAATTGTTGAGTCAGCAAAAATCCCAAAAGCGACTTTTTATAACTACTTTCACTCAAAAGAAAGGCTAATTCAAATGAGCTTAACCTTTCAAACAGATGGACTTAAACATGAGGTCATGTCGATTATTAATGTTCAAAAAGAATTAACCTTAGTTGAAAAACTACGCAAGCTTTACTTTTTACACGCCGATTTAGAGGGACTTTACCATTTACCTTTTAAAGCTATTTTTGAAATTGCGAAAACACATCCAAAGGCCTATCAGACCGTAGTTGACTATCGAAATTGGTTTATTAATGAAATCTATAAACTGCTTTTAACAACGAATGAAAATGCTTCAAAACAAGATGCACACATGTTTTTGTTTGTGATTGATGGAGCAATGGTTCAGCTTTTAGACCCCAATAAACCAGATGAAAGAAAGCGGTTGCTTGAGTATTTTTTGTTGGGGTTTGGGTGAAGGGAAGGAGGCTGAATTACAATTTTTTGATTTAATCTAAAACAAGAAGTAAAGTGTGCCTCACAAGATATTAAATAAAATGCATAGATTATTATGAATATTATAAAAGGTACTAATTTCTGGAGATTACTTTCTATTATATTATTCTTTATAATTTTTCTGGGATTGTACTATTTTTTTATTGTATATCCTAAGCATACAGAAAGAAATAGAATTCAAGTTGGCGAAGAAATCTTATCGTCCTTCTTTTGGTTAGATCTAGCTGAGGATAGTGAAATTCATAGTCTTATTTTAAAACAAGGACTAGAATTAAACCCCCTTAATGATGAGATATATATTAAAGATTTAAAGGTTTTGAATTTATTTTATAGTTGGAATAATAGGCATACAGAAATGAAATATATACTGAATAAATATTCAGACTACCCATCTTTTGATAAAGATGCTATTCGAGGATTATGTTTAAAGCTTATGTTTGTACAACAATATAATCAAAAAATTAAGCAGAAAAATTATTCTTCACCAAGGCTGTTGGCTTTAAAAAATATCAATCAACGTTATCTGGAAATTATATCTCCATGGTTAGGTGACATGAAAGCTTTTGACGACTTTTATAAAGCTAAAAACATGATTCCAAATTGTAAAATATAGATATGGCTTCTAAAAATTTTCTTTCTATGCTTGCACGGAAAAGTAAGGAGAACAAAGGAAATATAGCTATATGTTCTATTCTTTTTATTATTCCTTTATTTGTATTTCCTACTTATCCTAAAAATGAATGGCAGTACGAGCTATATCAATACATCACACAAACTATGCATGTGACTGTTGGTACGAAAGGCCCATTACCGTTTTTTACGATTCTTTATAGCCTTTACATAACCCTAGTCATGTTCTTTGTTGGTTGTGTTATCTGCTATTTTTTTGTTAAAAAATATGGGGTTAATAAATATTATCAAGAGGAAATTTATAAAATATTTTTTAAAGCTGAATTTGAATCTTCAAAAAAATACCCTTGGTTAGAGAAACCTTTGATCAAAAAGACATTAGTCTCAAGTTTATTTGCCCTATGTTTTATTATCGGAATTTTTCACTTTATTGAGGATGATATTACTCAGCAAAGGCCCAGACGTAGAGGTGGGCTTATAGTACTTGGGTATAATTACAGAGCGGGAGTGATGATATGGGAAATCATCATAACTGCATTTAGTATATTTCCTATTTTTTATTTTGGTCTTTTATTTCTATATATCATTAATTATTTTTTTCGCGGGTTCGGTACGGGTAAGGTCGCTATTCCAATAAAAGTGCCAAACAAAAAACAAAAGCGAAGTAGAAAGATATGATATTTCTCTTTTAATGAATGCAGCAAATTTCACTTAATCTATCAAAAAATGTGACAGAATCTAACTTTTTATATTGTGTAAATACCGCTATCTTGATTGGGCTTGAACACAACATCTTAAAGTGTTCCTCTTTTAGTTAGATTTTTAGGTATTTAAAAAATGAATAAAATGCACGTAACTTTAGCGGTAATTATTGGCTTAATTGTTGGCGGTGTAATAGGCGCTCTAGGTTACTCTAAAACTGCTGCACGTTATGACGCGATGACTACAGCCTGTGTCATGGTAAACCAAGCCGTTGAACATGGCATCTTGAAACCTGAACAGGTAAAAGAGCTAGGTGAGTTAACAGGCCAAAGCCTTAAAAAAGATTATGAGTCAGTTGCATCTAAATTCAAGTTCTCTGAAAAGCAGTTAGGTAACGCATCTGAAGGTTCTAATTGTAGTCAGTTTATTGTTGGGGTAAATGCCGCAAAATAACCTATAGGAAGCCCACAATCTGTGGGCTTTTTTATGAAGCCATGAAGATAAGCGAAAAGATCAACTGAACATATTGTCTACAGACTGCTATAATAATGATCACCAAAAAATCTAATCTATAAGCTTGCTCTAAAGGCAGGCTTTTTATATGTGCAAGCAAATCTGCTAGGAAATATGAAACGTTATTTAAAACCAACTCAATTAACCACTTCCACTTGGACCACAGAGCAAGACTGCTTCTTGATCGAAAATAACTTTCTTTCAATTCAGGAACTCATCGAACAGTTACCTTTTTCTGAAGAAGAGATACGAGTGCGCCGAGCTGTTCTTGGTTTAGTTCGACGAGATAAGCAAATGAAAACATATTAATTTTACCAAATGATAAAAAATAATATGAAAGTAAATATTTCTAATTATCTCTATTCAACCATTCATTTTGCGGATGAGTTATCAAAACCATAATTTTTTTCGGTGTTTATTTGGTGTAAATTACACAAGTAGCCAACTACTTACAAACAACTCTAATAAGGATACCTTTAATTACACTACTTTAAGCATAATCAAAGGCAGAAAACATTCATAGATCAGCACTTTATAACAATAGTACGGAGAGAGAGGTTAATGCCAAAGTATCTAGCTGTAGCCGAAAAGGTTTATAAAAATATTAAAAAAGATAGCTTATTCACTGATGACATTACTCAGAACCTTAACTGTTTAATTAGTCAGATTCGAAAAGCCATCAAAGGAACAGAGTTTAAGCTCAAATACAATTATATAGACTTTGAAGAAAACTTAACTAAACCGTTAAGTGAGTGCAAGGTCCAGATTGATTTGAGTGTTATGCCGAAGTTCGCAAATGAAGGTGAGTATCTTCTTTGGTTAGCTGGTTTTATCGAGCGAATCACTGAAGGGGGAAAACCTAAATTACCGCCAATTTCGCACTTTTTACCACCAGGTTTTAAGATGTCGAAAGATGCGTTTCCTGTGACTGTTGCTCCTGTAAAAGAAGAGCATGCAGACATGATTATCAATTATTTCAAATCTGAGGATTTTATTAAAACTAATAAAACTCCTTCATAAAAGAATATAGAAGTGAACGTCCACCTTGCTTCTATATACTGCTGGTTTTAAAGTTCAGCGACCGCCTTCTGGGGCGGTTTTTTTTAATTAAAAATAGAGACTGAGTTAACTTTTATTTTTGTGCAAAGGCGTATTTACGAGAATATTAAATGTATATAAATATACTCGGGATTAACTAATTTTTATATATAACAATATTTTAGCTGTATTCTTTAATAAAGAAAAATATACGTTTTTCACATAAACAACGTGTCTAGTAACGCAATTAAACATTTAGCTGTTCATAATCTTTAAAAAAAGAGAGATGAATGATATGAATGAAAATGCCGAGCTTATAAAATATATAGACGTTGCCGAGAATGTCTATGAACATGTCTATGAAAATAACCAAGTTTCAAATGATTTGATTGTTAACCTTAACCGGATTATGGCGGAAATTAAAAAGCAGGCCGAAGAAAAAGACCTGAGGTTGAAATATAAATCGATCGACTTTGAATATTGTTTGAGCCTACCTTTGGCAGATAGAGATATAAAAATTGATCTGAGTTTGATTCCTCACTTTGAACACCGCGATGAGTGTATTTTATGGTTAACTAACTTTATTGGAAAAATTAGTGTGCCTAAAAAGATGATGAGGCAAAAACTGAGTTATCACTAATTTAGTCTTAAAATAAATTCAATTTCTATTGTTGTGGATACGGCGGGTATAAAAGCAAGATTTTAGAAGCATGAAATAACTCATATTTAAAAATTATTTTTGATGAGATTAAATATACATAATTTAGATTTTGATTTTCTTATGCTTCTTTTTAAATGTATGAACCGTTTTAAAATTTAAAAAGTTTATCTTAATGATTTTTGGTTTGAGCTAATACTTTACCCATAAAATGAGCGATCTCATCTAAAGCTAGATCTGATTTTTTAATAAAGCGATTAAACATTTGGAAGTTGTGCCACATATTTTCATAGATAGAGAGTTCTGTGGTGACATCGAAATCTTGCGCACGCTTAGCCAGCTTAATTGCATCATCAACTAAAATTTCTTCACTACCAGCTTGAATTAATAAAGGTGGAAGATTTTTAAGATTAGCAAAAAGTGGGGAGATCAGTGGGTCATCCGCTCTAAATTCACCCCGATAACCGTCACCTCCGCGTTTTAAAGCATAGCTTTTTATCATTGGGTCTCGTTTGATATTGTTGCGTACCGAAGGTGACCTCAAAGTAATATCTACATAAGGAGATATCATGATTATTCCTGCGGGTAATTCCTGTTGAGTATCTCTCAGCTCAATGGCCAAAGCTAATGCTAAAGCACATCCACCAGAGTCTCCTCCTAGAAAAATTTGTTTAGGTTCCCAGCCTTCTTTTATTAAATATTGATAGAAAGATTTCACATCATTTAACGCGGCAGGATAGGGATGTTCAGGGGCACGTCGATAATCAAGCATATAAACTTTTACGTTGGCCCTTGCTGCAAACTCAGAAGACAAAGCTCGATGTGTTCTTGACGAGCCAGCAAAAAAAGCACCTCCATGGCAATGCAATAAAACACCTTGAACTTGTGCGTTGGGCAATGCAGTTTCAGCCTTAATTTTATTAAAGCTGAGGGGGGCTTTAATTTCGATTTTATTAATTTTTACATCTGTTCTAGGTTTGAAAATGGATGAACCAAACTCCATTGCTCCACGTAAAATAGGGAACGGTAAAGGTAAGCCGCTTGCTAGTTTGAAGCTTAAGCGTAAACCAGCTTTTACAACAGATTCGGATATTTGATCAACTATATTTTGTTTCATGGAAATTTCCTTTTCCAGCTTTAACTTGCTTTTTGAGCTTTAGTAAATTGAGAATTTCTTTTGAATGAGATTGTATAATCCCCAAGATTACATTTAGCCAAACGCGCTCTCATTTCAAATGTGGTCCATGGCCACAAAGTACTATTGCACCCATTTTGATCAATAAAATAACTGCTACACCCACCCGTATTCCAAACCGTATTTTTCAATGCAGCTTGTACTTCATCGTTATATTTATCTAAAACTTCTTTACGAATTTCGATGGTAGCAATCTCGTCTTTACGGACTTTTTTAAGTGTGTCGATGATATAGGCCAGCTGAGCCTCAATGATAATGAGAGCAGATGAGCTAACGGCAATATTGGGTCCAAACATGACAAAAGCATTTGGACAACCTTCAACAACCGTTCCCAAATAGCCTTTAGCACTTCCTTGCCATACTTCATCCATTCTTTTGCCGTCTTTATTTCGGATTTGTTTTGCAATTGGAGGATTACTGACTTCAAATCCTGTACCAAAGATAATGGCGTCTACTTCATGTTTTGTTCCATCACTAGCGATTAAAATATTGCCTTGTACTTCTTTAACTCCACTACGCAAGACATTTACATTCGGTTGAGATAATGCCGGATACCAACGATTTGACTGTAAAATTCGCTTACAGCCAATTGTAAAATCGGGGAGTAGTTTCTCCCGTAATACAGGATCTTTAACTCCTAATTTAATATTCAATTTTGCTAATCTTTCAATTTGCTCAACAAGTTTAGGATGATGCATACTCGAATTTAGCGATTCAAAAATTCCGTACACTCCATAGCGTGTAAGCTTTTGGGTAATTGGAATAAATTTAAATAGTGTATGCGCAAATTTGGGTAAGGTCTGGTCCATCTTTGGAAGAACCCATTGAGGTGTACGTTGAAACAAAACTAGCTTTTCAACTTTAGATTGTATTTCTGGCACAAATTGAATTGCTGAAGCACCTGCACCAATCACTGCTACCTTTTTTCCAGTTAAATCAAAATTATGGTTCCATTCAGCAGAGTGAAAGCTCACGCCCTCAAACGTTTTAATACCCTCAATTTTTGGAAGTACTGGCTCATGCATTGGACCACCAGCCATAATCACAAATTGAGCGTGAATAGGACCGTTATTTGTATTTATAACCCAATGTTTAGCTTGAGAGTCCCAAGCACTTTCAAGCATTTCATAACCGAAGCGGACATATTTTTCGACATCAAATTTTTTAGCTACATCTTGAATGTATTCTTTAATTTCTTGTTGAGGTGCAAATACACGGCTCCATTTAGGATTAGGTACAAATGAATAGGAATATAACGCGGAAGGCACATCACATGCGCAGCCAGGATAGGTGTTTGCTCTCCATACACCGCCAATTTCATGTGCTTTTTCTAATACGACAAAATCAGTAAAGCCAGCTTCTTGTAATTTGATAGCAGCCCCAAGTCCTGCAAAACCAGCCCCAATAATAACGACTTGGAATTTTTCTGTGTTAGTCATCATATTTATCCTTATTTTGATTGAGCCAGCTGATTTAGGCGTTGGATATAAGATTTTCTGTTGTTTTGGTCTAATCCTTTCAAAATACGGTCATCACCAATTAATTTGCGGAAACCAGTATTAAGCCAAAATGGAATGAGGCCATATGCTTTAGGTGTGTGAGTCAGGTAATTAGGGACAGCAATTTCAGAAATTTTATGTTCAACCGCTTTAATAATTGCATCAGCCACTTCTTGCGGTTCAACCGTAGGAATGGGTAATCCATCTCCTGTGCCCGATGATAATTCTGTTGTTACTTTTGAAGGTAAAACTGCGGAAACACCAATAGGTGTATCTCTTAATTCTTGTTGCATCGCCGAGGTTAAACCCACTACAGCAAATTTGGTCGCACAATAAATGCTTGCTCCGGGAATAGGGTATTTACCAGCTAAAGATGCAACATTCACAATATGACCAGTTTGACGCTCAAGCATTTTAGGTAAAACTGCTTTCATGCCATGAATTACACCACGTAAATTAATATCGATTTGTGCATCTGTAATGGCTTGAGTTTCTTCAATCATTGAACCCATAGGCATGATGCCGGCATTATTGATAAGAATATCTATAGGACCTAATTCTTTTTCTACTTGCTCTACAAATTCATGAAACGATTTTTGTAAGCGTACATCAAGGTAACCTCCATAACCTTGAACTTTAAAAGCTGCTTGTGTTGCCAGCTCTAAATCAATATCTCCTATAGCAACCTTTGCACCCAATTTCCTAAAAGCGAATGCTGTGGCTAATCCTATGCCACGTCCGCCACCTGTAATCAAAACAACCTTGTTCGAAAAATCTGGTTTCTTGCTCATTTTTGTTCCTTTTCTTAGTCAAAAAAACACCAGTTCGGAACATAATGTCACTAACGGAATTTAGTGTCAATTTTTGATTTTAATGTTCTATCGTTTTTTTTATAAAGTTCTGATAAAATTTTTGATATGAATAATCAAACAACTCTCTCGCGTGCTGAACGCCAACGCCTTCAATTACAAGCAGAAATTATTGAAGCTGCCTTTCTTGAATTTTCTGAACGCGGTTATCATCAAACTGCGATTTCTGACATTGCAAAAAGGTTAGGGATAGGGCATGGGACTTTTTATCGTCATTTTGAGAATAAAAGAGATATTCTTGATAATGTAATTAGCGATACCATGTTAAAAATTACTGCTTTATTAGCTGATGAAAATGCACCTAATGCAGTATCTACACTTGATGACTATATTGCTCAATGCGAAAGGATTTCTTCAAAGTTTCAAGAGTTTGCGCTAGACAATCCGAATACACTCCGTTTAATTTTGTTGGAAGCTACTTCTATCGATAAAGAGATGAATGCTCAAATTAGTAACCTTCTACAAGTAGGGGGACTGTTTACTGCCAACTATCTACAAAATGGAATAGATCGAGGTTATTTAAAATCTGACTTAGATACACAAATGACAGGACACGCAGTTGTAGGAATGATTATTGCGGGTGCATTACAATTTTTATTGGCGAATCAAGACTCAAAATTTCTTAAACAATACAGTAAAGCAGCGATTGAACTTATGATGTCTGGAGTGGCTTCTAAAGGCGCTTAATTTAAAAAAGATTTAGATTGGGTCTGGCTTATACTTTATTCCAGATCGACATTTCATAATTAGAAAATGACATAGAGCACTTTAAAATGAAAAAGCTTGCAATAACCTTTGCTGTTTTGCTTCAACTATCGACCTATGGCTTAGCCAATGATTCTACGGGTTACGTTGGTACAGGTGGGATTCAATATCTCAAAAATTCGCAGATCGCCATGCAAAGCGAAGATCTATTTATTAGTAAAAAACGAATTAAAGTCGACTATCTCTATAAAAACCTAAGCATTAAAGATGTCACTGAAACGATTTTATTTCCGTTACCCCGCATTGATAATTTCTTTGAGTCTGACTTTGCTCACACCGAAGAGCTTTTAAAAAGTTTTAAGATTGTGGTAGATGGTAAAAATATTAAACCAGAAATGCACGTCAGAACGTTTATTCAAAAAGATGAGAAATCACCTCTGATTGATGCAACGGATGAGTTTAAGCAGTGCGGTTTTAGTGAAAAAGACATGCTTAATCCGTGGCTACGTAATAACTATGATTATGAGTATTATGTAGATAAGTTAAAGAAGTGTAATAAGCCACAAATACAGAAAATTTTAGCTAACTTTAAAAAAGATGATGTAATTCCGTGGTCATCTCAAGTGATCTACAGTTGGAAGCAAACCTTTAAAGCCAATAGTTTGACTAAAATTCAGCATGAATATAAACCTTTGGTGGGTGGCTCTGTTGCTCTCTATCCAGATGAAGATAGCCAGCAATTTTGTATGGATAACCAATTTAAGCAGGGCTTAAAAAAAGCCAAGGCGGAAAATTCGCCGTTTAGTGCTTTGGGCTATATTTTGACGACGGGTGCAAATTGGGCAAAACCAATTGAAAATTTTAAGTTAACCATTGAACGTGATAAAGGTGAGCTAGTTTCATTTTGTTGGGATGGGCAAGTCAAAAAGATTAGCCCAACTCAATTTCAAATGACCAAAACCAAGTTTGTACCAAAACGAGACTTAGACATTATTTTTGTGAGAGTGAAATAAGCCACACTCAAATAAAAATGAATAAATGGCTAGCCTAATCACGCTAAGAAATTCCATACTATAAAAGTAGAGGGATTTCTAATGTGGGATGAAACGTGAATTTAAAGAATCTGGAAGCTTTTTATTGGGTTGTGACTTTAAATAGCTTCAATAAAGCTGCAACTAAATTGCAAACAACCCAGCCTGCGGTATCTCAAAAAATCACATCTCTTGAAAATGAATTAGGTTTTAAAGTTTTAGACCGAAGTTTGCGAAAATTTAAACTGACGCACAAAGGCATGACGTTATTTAAATATGCTGAAAAGTTTATGCGTCTAGAAACAGATTTAGTCGCAGAACTAACTGAAAATCAGCACCTAACGGGCACCATTCGTTTGGGAGTTTCAGAAACTATTGTCTATACATGGTTAGTCGAATATATCGAAAAGGTTCAACAAGAGTTCCCAAAAGTTTCAGTAGAAATTGTGGTAGATCTGACACCTAACCTACAAGAGGGCGTTCGAACAGGCGACTTAGATATGGCTTTTTTGCTTGGGCCAACGTTGGCTTTTGAATGTATTGAGCAGGCATTGTGTGATTTTGAGCTGAGCTTTCTGGCTTCGCCGTCATTCAAAGGGTGTGTAGCTCAAATGTCTTTTAAAACTCTCATGTCTCATACCATTTTAACTTACCCCAAAATTACCTATCCCTATAAAGAATTGAAAGCCAGAATGAAAGAACACGGTATTGATGAACCCCTTTCAATTACCAGTTATTCATTGGCAACGTTATTGCGTTTAGCCGAACAGGGCTTAGGCATTGCTGTCGTGCCGACCTTAACCGCTTTAAAAGAAATTACTGATGGTCGACTAGAAATATTAAATACGCCCATTCAATTAAAGACGTTTCATTTCACCTCGATTTACATTCAAGGAAATGATGTTGCCTTGAAAGAAAAACTGACTGAGGTGGCTGTTAAAGTATCGGCGATTGCCATGAAAAGCCTTAATGAAAAAATCCAAAAATAAGCTCTATTTTTATTTCTTATAAAATATTTATTCTTATTTTATATAGGCTGCTTCACTGGAAATCCATAAAAGCAGCTTATGAAGTTTGATAAGTAAAACTTATCCTGATTTTTCAATAAATATTAAATCATTTAAAATCAAATATTTGTATTTTTAATTTTCTGTAAAAAGTCTTATTGTCCGTAGGGATTAGCTATGTTTTTATCGTAGATACAAGATTTGATCGCCGATTGTATTAATTGGGGAACAGGGAATCTTTGTCATTTTAAAGGATTAAAGAATATCGTTTAGGAAAGAAATGGTGTTCTTGGTTCAACTTGCAAATAGCGTTGTTAAGCTCAAATGGATGAGGAACGCATTAATATGTCTTTACTGAAATCTTCTTTTTTATCAGATCGCCAATGGGCCATTGTTGCCTCAATCTTTATGATGGCGACCTCTGCAATGGGGCCAGGATTTTTAACCCAAACTGCTGTATTTACAGTCAAGTTAGGTGCAGCATTTGGCTTTGCAATTTTAGTTTCTATTCTGATTGATTATGTGGTTCAACAAAATATCTGGCGAGTGGTCACACTCACTCAAATGCGTGCATCGGATATTGCCAATAAAGCAATTCCCGGCAGTGGTTAC
The DNA here is from genome assembly GCF_000399665.1 of Acinetobacter calcoaceticus ANC 3811. Classification (GTDB taxonomy): domain Bacteria; phylum Pseudomonadota; class Gammaproteobacteria; order Pseudomonadales; family Moraxellaceae; genus Acinetobacter; species Acinetobacter calcoaceticus_B. The sequence goes on along the minus strand of NZ_KB976986.1, from coordinate 1,624,624 downwards.
TTACTGGCTTTTCTGGTCATTCTAGGTGGTTTTTTCTTTAGTATTGGTAACATTGCAGGTGCAGCTTTAGGTCTAAATGCACTTTTTGGCTTAGATACAAAGTGGGGCGGTATTTTAAGTGGTGCGTTAGCCATTTTGATTTTTGCATCAAGAAAAGCAACGCTTGCCATGGATAAAAGCATGATCGTGTTGGGATTGCTTAAAATCCTCCTGATTATTATTGTTGCCGTCATTGTAATGCCTCCTGTTGGGCAAGCTGTACATCAAACTTTTGCTCCAGATCAGATTGACTTTGCCATTATTACGACCATTGTCGGCGGTACTGTTGGTGGTTATATCTGCTATGCAGGTGCGCATCGTTTACTCGATAAAGGCGCTGTTGGCCCTGAAAATATTGATGAAGTTGCTAAAGCTGCAACCAAGGGCATTATTGTTGTCGGCATCATGCGCTACGTTTTGTTTTTAGCGTTTTTAGGTGTGGTGGTAAGCGGTGCAAATATTGATTTAGCCAGCCATGACGCCAATCCAGCAGGTCAAGCATTTCAATATGCAGCGGGCACATTTGGTTTTAAATTATTCGGTTTAATTTTCTGGGCAGCCGGCATTAGTAGCACGATTGGTGCAGCATATACTTCAGTGTCGTTCTTTAACGTGTTTAAAAAGAACTTAACACCAAAGCAAAACAACTATACCACCATTACCTTTATTGCATTGGCTTTATTACTCTATGTGTTATTGGGTGCAACTCCAGCAGGTCTACTCATTTTTGTAGGTGGTTTTAACGGATTGGTGTTGCCAATTGGTCTTACAATTTTTGTGTATGTGGCTGCATGCCGTAAAGATTTAATGGGTAATTACAACTATCCAAAATGGTTGCTTATTTTGGGTGGATTAACATGTCTGTTGACGTGGTGGATGGGCTATATGTCGTTTACGACAGTGTTTAACTATTTGACCAAGCTTTAAGCCAGACTTTGTTAAGTGATAAAGGAATAATGCCATGTTTGTAGATTTAAATAGTGATTTAGGTGAAAGCTTTGGCTCATGGAAAATGGGTAATGATGATCAGATTTTACCTGTTGTGACCAGTGCAAATATTGCTTGTGGCTTCCATGCTGGCGACCCGCTCGGTATTTTAAAAACGGTTCGTAAAGCAGTTGAACTTGGTGTGACTGTTGGTGCTCACGTGTCTTATCCAGACCTTGTTGGTTTTGGCCGCCGTAATATGGATTTGTCGCGTGACGAGCTTATTGCAGATGTGCTTTACCAAATTTCTGCACTCGATGGCTTGGCTAAAGTGGCAGGTTCAAAAGTGCAATACGTTAAACCGCATGGCGCGCTTTATAACACCATTGCCCATGACCAAGCTCAAGCAGCCGCAGTGATTGACGCCATTAAAATGTATAACCCTGAACTGGTTTTGGTGGCTTTGGCTGGGTCGAACTTAGTCGAGCAGGCACGTGCGGCTGGCTTAAAAGTTGTGTCTGAAGCATTTGCAGACCGAGCTTATAACAGTGATGGTTCACTGGTTTCTCGTCGTCTAGAAGGTGCGGTTTTACACGACTCGGCATTTGTTGCGAGCCGTGTGGTTTCAATGCTTAAAAATGGTGGAGTAGAGTCAATTGACGGTGTATTTACCCCAATTCAAGCCGACACCATTTGCTTACATGGCGACACTGATGGTGCACTTGAGATGTCGGCAGCTATTAAAGCCGAGCTTGTAAAAAACAATATTGAAATCCGCCCATTTGTAAACAAAGCATAAGGATGAGCACAATGTATAAGGATATTAAAGTCGACCCAGCTCAGCTTGAAGCCGCTTTAGATGCGCGTTTAAAAATCCGTACAGGTTTTGATAAACCGACGGCAGGCATGGCCGCGGGCATGACGCAGGTCAACATGATTTCGGTGCCAAAAGAGTGGGCATATGACTTTTTACTCTATGCGCATCGTAATCCGCAAAGTTGCCCAGTAGTTGATGTGCTCGAAGAAGGCATCTATGCAACTAAGCTTGCGGCAGATTCTGACATTCGAACTGACTTTCCGCGTTATCGCATTTGGAAAGATGGCGAAATGGTTGAAGAAGTGACCGATGCGAGTGATATTTATAATGCCCATCCTGATTTGGTGACTTTCTTGATTGGTTGTAGTTTTTCGTTTGAAACCGCTTTGCAAGAAGCGGGTATTGAAGTTCGCCATATTCATGACGATACCAATGTGCCGATGTATCTGAGCAATATTCAGTGCCAACCAGCAGGGCGTATTTCAGGAAACATGGTGGTTTCTATGCGGCCAATTCCATCGCATCAAATTAGTGAAGCAGTAAAAATTACATCGCGTATGCCAAGTGTGCATGGCGCACCTGTACATATTGGTCATCCTGAAAGCTTAGGAATTTTGGATGTAAATAAGCCTGACTTTGGTGATGCTTCTCGTATTGAAGCAGGCGAAATTCCAGTGTTTTGGGCATGTGGGGTAACACCGCAAGCAGCTGTTATGAACTCGAAAATTCCTTTTGCGATTAGTCATGCACCAGGTCATATGTTTATTACCGACATTCCTGACCGCGCTTGGATTGGCTAATTGCACTAAAGAAGAATTAAAAGGATAAGCAAATGCGTTTTTTATCGGTAAACGCCGATTGTTTTCTGATTGAGCTTGCGAGCCTAGAAGAAACTTTGGCGTTGTACAATAAATTGCAAAATACGCAATTGAATGGAATTAAAGACTTAGTCCCTGCTGCAAAAACAATTTTGGTTTTTTTTAACGAGATCGAAACCAACTTTAAAACGCTGGTCGCTTCAATTCAGAGCCTTAAAGTTGATTCTGGATTTGAGCGTAGCAACCAAGAAGTGATTGTGCCGATTCGTTACGATGGCGAAGACCTTGCTCAAGTTGCCGAGTTACAAGGGTTGTCTGTTGCCGATGTGATTAGAAAACATCACGAAAGTGTGTGGAATGTGGCTTTTATTGGTTTTGCGCCGGGCTTTGCTTATATGAGCAGCCCCGATAAACCTTTTACTGATATTCCACGTTTAACGGTTCCGCGTAAAAAAATACCGTCAGGCTCGTTGGGCTTGGCTGGAAAATACTCTGGTATTTACCCAAAAGACAGTCCGGGTGGCTGGCAACTGATTGGTACAACATCAGAAAAAATGTGGGATTTAGAGCGTAAAAATCCTGCATTGCTGTTACCGGGCATGACTGTACATTTTGAAGATGTCACGCATCGTCCAACTATTGTGGCTGTACCAGAGCAAATCACCCGTAAGGTTGAGCCTCAAAAATCTGTACCCCTGTTTACGATCACTGCACCAAGTTTACAGATGCTCATTCAAGACGAAGGGCGCTTAAACCAGACCAATATTGGGGTTGGTATTGCAGGTGCAATGGATTTGTCTGCCATGCATAGCGCTAACCGTATTGTCGGTAACCCAACCGATACACCCGTCATTGAGGTTTTAAATGGTGGCTTAAAAGCCAAAATGCAGCATGCAGGTGTTATTGCAGTAGCAGGTGCCATTTCAAACATTCGTGTGAAATTTGCTGATGGTCAAACCGCTGACTTTGTAAGTTATCAGCCGATTGATTTAGATGAAGGCGATGAGTTTCAAATTCAGCCACCCACAGCAGGCTTAAGAAACTATTTGGCAGTTCGCGGTGGTATAGACGTTGAGCCAGTACTCAATAGTACTTCGTTTGACAGCTTGGCAGTGTTAGGCCCAGAGCCTTTAAAGCTTGGAGATACCATTTATCAAGGACAGGTGAAGGCTGCCAACATTAGCCTAAATGAAGTGGGCAAAAGCGATTTGCCACAAGCTGGTGAAGTCGTTGAGCTAGATATTGTGATGGGGCCGCGCACTGACTGGTTTGAACAAGACAGTATTGAACTGCTCTATCAACAAGAATGGCTGGTAACCAATGAAAGCAACCGCGTCGGGCTACGACTCTCAGGTGCAGAGTCTTTGACTCGCAAAATTACCCATGAACTGGAAAGTGAAGGCACATGCATTGGTGCTTTGCAGATTCCACCGAGTGGTCAGCCCGTTTTGTTTATGAATGATCATCCTTTAACGGGCGGATATCCGGTCATTGGCTCTGTTGCTAAACACCATTGGGATTTGGTGGCACAGATTCCAGCAGGGTGCCGCATCAAATTTAAAAAAATTGCCGAATTTACAGATTTTGAGAATGAATGATGAATACAGAAAAATTATTGATTGCTAACCGTGGTGAAATTGCCGTTCGTATTATCCATGCTTGCCGTGACATGGGAATTTCTTCGGTCGCGTTATATGCGGATGACGATATTGGCAGCATGCATGTCGAACTTGCAGATGAAGCGTGGGGCTTAGCTGGTGCGAAGGCGAGTGAAACCTATTTAAATATTCCTGCCATTATCGAAGTTGCAAAGAAATCGAAAGCGACTATGGTTCATCCGGGTTATGGCTTTTTATCTGAGCGCGCCGAATTTGCTCAAGCTGTGATTGATGCAGGTTTAAAATGGGTCGGGCCATCTCCAAGTGCCATTGAAAAGCTAGGTGATAAGATCGAAGCGCGTAAAATTTCTGCTTCAGTCGGTGCGCCGTTGGTTCAGGGTACGCAAGACACACTTAACAATGCAGATGAAGCTTTAGAATTTGCTAAGCAATTTGGTTTACCGATTGCCATTAAAGCTGCGTTTGGTGGCGGTGGCCGCGGCTTAAAAGTTGCGTGGAAACTTGAAGAGGTTCAAGAGCTTTATGAGTCGGCAGTACGAGAGGCAAAAGCTGCCTTTGGCCGTGGTGAATGTTTTGTCGAGCAATATCTCGATAAACCGCGCCATGTAGAAGCGCAAGTCATTGCAGACCAACATGGCAATATTGTGGTACTTGGTACACGTGATTGTTCATTGCAACGTCGTAATCAAAAGTTAGTCGAAGAAGCACCAGCGCCATTTATTAGCGATGAGATTTACCAGCAAATTTTAACCTCGGCAAAAAATATTTGTCAGGCTGCAAACTATGTAGGTGCGGGAACCGTTGAATATTTACTGAGCCGTGACGGCAAGCTTTCCTTTTTAGAAGTAAACACGCGTTTGCAAGTCGAGCACCCAGTGACCGAAGAAACCTCAAAAGTCGATTTGGTGGTTGAGCAAATTCGCGTGGCTCAAGGTGAAGTGCTTTCTATTAAAGAAACACCAAAGGCACAAGGTCATGCCATTGAGTTTCGTATTAATGCCGAAGATCCAGCACGTGGTTTTATTCCAGCCTTTGGTGTGTTGAGTTTATTTGAAGCCCCGTTTGGTAACGGTGTACGGGTCGACACAGGTGTTCGGACTGGATCATTGGTATCTAGTCATTTCGACTCACTCATGGCAAAACTAATTGTGACTGGTCCAACCCGTGAAGTTGCAATTGCCCGCGCTAAACGTGCTTTGAAGCAATTTAAAATTGAAGGCGTGGCTTCAGTTCTAGATTTTCACCGCGCGGTACTCAATGAACCTGACTTTACAGATGACTTTAATGTACACACGCGTTGGATCGAAAACGACTTTAAACAAGAGTTGAAACCGACTAAACGCGGCATTCCAAACCATCAACAACCGATGTTACTGAGCTACATTGAAATTGATGGCAAGTTACACCGTTTAGGTTTACCTGCGGGGATGTTTGCGCAAGGTCCAGCAACCGCAGTTCAAGCACAAACAGCCGAGCCAGAAGTAAGTGCCGAGCATTTACTTGCCCCAATTAATGGTGTGGTTAGCGCTTGGAAAGTCGAAAATGGTAAGCAAGTCACCGAAGGCCAAGTGGTTGCCATTATGGAAGCCATGAAAATGGAAGTGCAGGTACTGGCGCACCGCAGTGGTGTTATTCAGATTAGTGCAGAGAAAGGAGCGACCTGCCATGCAGAAACTGTGATTGGTAGTATTAACTAAGTTTTGAATAAATGATTTGGCCTGATTTTGGTTTTAGTTTGATCGGGTCAAATCAAATGCTTATTTATTAACTCAGTCCGCTATTTTCACAGTCTCGTTAACCATTTTCAACTTGAAAGCCAGAAAGCGTTATGAGATATTTCGCACAGTTTGGTGATATCAAAATTAATCACTGTATTGAAAGCTCGCCTATGCGAGCTTTAATTTTTAGCCCAGTTTAAGCATTTCTCACTTAATGAGCTGGCTGCATAAAAAAAATTGAGAATTTATCATCCATTTTAAAGGCTAATTGAAGAACGCGAATGAAAATTCTACCTTCATCTGAATATGATCAAATTCTAAAATACAGTGTCTATTGGCTCGTCATCTCGATTGTGATCGGAGTCGTAGCGGGGCTGGCCTCGACTTTAATTTTTGTGGCTTTTGATATCTCTAATAAAGTAAGAAGCCTGCATCACTGGCTCATTTATTTCTTACCCTTTATAGGGTTTGGGATTGGTTATCTCATTAAAAAATATGGATCACCTATTGAAAGGGGAACACATTTACTGATTGATGAAATTCATCAACCCAAATCGTTCATTCCGAAACGAATGAGTCCTATCATTTTTATCACTTCAATTTTAACGCAGTTATTTGGTGGTTCGGCAGGGCGTGAGGCGCCAGCTGTTCAGCTTTCAGGTGCCTTAATTGACCACTTGAGCCATATATTAAAAGTCTCGGAAGATAACCGAAAAATTTGTTTAATCGCCAGTATTGGTGCGGGCTTTGCAGGGGTATTTGGCTTGCCTCTGGCGGGTGCAATCTATGGTTTAGAAATCACAGCTTTAGGTAATTTAAGATATTCAGCCATTTTCCCATGTTTTGTGTCGGCCTTAATTGCTTCGACCATCCCTGAGCTATTCGATATTGTCCACCCGCATATTTTTTATGTGATTAGTGAGTTTCCTGCCATTCATTTTGGTACGCTCATGAACTTAATTGTGGCAGGTCTGATCTTTGGTCTGGTTGCACGTTTCTTTATTGCGTCCATTCATTTTGCCAGTGATATCTTTTATAAATACATTCGTTATTTGCCTTTAAGAACGATGGTGGGTGGTATTGTCATTATGCTACTTACTTTGTTCACCGCACATCAGCAATACAATGGTTTAGGTACAGATAAAATCATTTCATCTTTTTATGTGCCCATTGAGTTTTACGACTTTTTTAACAAGACTGTTTTTACCGCGATTACTTTAGGCTCAGGTTTTAAAGGTGGTGAAATTACACCACTGTTTTATGTGGGGGCGACATTAGGTAATGCTTTAGGGGCCGTTTTAAACTTGCCAATTTCATTGCTTGCAGGCTTAGGCTTGGTGAGTCTATTTTCAGGAGCGAGTAAAGCGCCGTTAACGTCTATTATTTTAGCCATTGAGCTATTTGGAATGAATATTGCGACTTATGCCATCATTACTTGTTTATTGGCAGCGTTATTTTCTGGGGATTGTGGGTTGTATCGACGTAAGAAGTTGATGGATTGATAAATTTTGCTTATTAAGAAAATCTTTAACTAAAAGGCTCCTGAATCTTTTTGAAGTAAAACTAAAGAAGCTTTGTCTAAATATTACATTGAATATTAGAAAATTAGGATACAGAGGAAAAAAGCTACTGCAAAAGATTTAAATTACTGTTAAGTAATTAAAAAATAGGCTTATTTTAGCCTGTCATTATTTAGGGCTGTAGATTTTCAATAAATGGACATCATTCTTATGGAAGAAATTGAATTTTTTAATCTTGGGTGTAGTCTATTTTTGCCAATATATTAATTTAAGTTTATAATTTAAAAAGACAAAGTATTACATAAGACCTCATGCAAACACTTAAGAAGATAATTAAAAAAGAGCTAAAAGAATCACTTTATAAAAATAGAATTTACCAAAAGACAAGGTGGAACATTTTAGAGAGAAATATCATTCTTTGGTCTACCAATTATAAGAAATATACAATTCTTATCAGTATCTACTTTGTTCTGATTAGTTGGCTTATATATTTGTTAATCAAGCTTGAACTAACAAAAAATTATTCAGATTTTTTTTCTTCTTGGGAAGAGTTGATCCAATGGCAAGGTACATTTTTGGGTGCTCAGTTGACAATTGTTTGTGTAGTGTATCCATTAGTCATCAGTTTTATCAGTATTTTTTCTAATCAAAAAACTTCGAATAGCGTTATATTTCCAATTTATAAAAAATATTCAGGTTTTATGTTTGCAGGCCTAAGTGGCTTAGCTTTATCAATCTTTATTCTTTTAAGTTTTTTCATTCGCTCTTTTTTAGTTGATTCTATATATTTAGTATTTTGTATTACATCCGCAATATGGCTAATATTTAATATTTTTCTAACTGCATGGTTTTTTAGTAAAACTTTTCTAATAATGAATGATCATTCTAGAGAAGAAATCATTCTTCGATTTTCAATTCAGGAAGCTTGTCGAATCGATATAAGTAATAGGCTGAAAAATAATTTTATTAAAAATTCATGTAATTATGGGTTGATAAAGGAAGTTGATGAAAATAATTTAAAGATTACGAATTTTTCTTGGGATGATTCAAAAATTTCTCCTATAAAAATAAGAATCAGGATGGAATATGAATTAAGTGATATTAGGTTTTATCTAATCAATTGGGTTATTTATTTACAGACAAATTATCTTAAGTATAGAAAAAAACAAGATTCAAAACTCATATTAGATATTGGAAAAATTAGTGATAAAGATTATTTAGTAGGAAAAACTGTAGGATTTAGTTTCTTTCCATGTCTTAAATTTCTCTATAAATATTCATTTTCCTTTAATAAGAAGATAGCTATTGAAAATGATGAAGAATTACTTAAACTTTTTAAAAACTTTATAGATCCTATCCATCTTTCTTTAAGGGATAATGATATTCGTGCATTTAAGGAAGCTATAGGGAATTTGATCAACTATCATGTGAATGTTTCTTCTGCGTTAGCCTTTATAAATGATAATAAAATAAATGATAATTGGTTGTTATTAACAGATGGTACAATTTTTGGTAGAAGCTATTTTAATCATCTTTTAACTGAATATTTTTTTATATCAAAAGCATCAGTATTTAAAATAGCTGATAATACAGAATTTTATAATGAGATTTTATATTTTTATAAACAATTATATAGATGTAGCTCTAACCTCACAGATGAGGAAGTAAAAACTTACATTGAACAAAATTATAACTTATGGGAAATACTTCTAGAATGGTATTCATTTGAGATTAATAGCAATCCTAGAACTGATAAAAATTATGAAAAAATTCTAAATAAATTTGTAGGATCTTGGGAAAGTTGGATTCAATATTATATTGAACCACATTCGAAAAGAGATTATAGGAATGAGCAGAATTTATTAGCTTTTAAAATCCATCTTCAATTTACAGCAAAGACTGTAGTAGCAGCATTATCTTTCAAAAATTCCAGAGCAGTTGGTTGGAGTATTGATATGCTAAATCATTGGTTGGAGAAGTTTACCAATGGATCCACTTCCCATGACACTTATATGTGGAATTCTACTATATTAAATATTTTTATGCTTAATATACCAGAGACTGATCATATTTGGACTTTAATTAATAATTCAGAAAAATATTCTAGAGAAACAGCTTATGAACTTGCTTTTCAAAATTATCATCTTGACTTAAGAGTTATAACAGCTTGTTATCTATTAAAAAAGAATAATAACTTATCTTTAGATGTTGTAAAGCAAATGATAGGTGCATTATTAAAGGGGCAGAGAATACATCCAACTTCTATATCTGAAAACTCTAAATCGATTTCAAATGCTGGAAAATTAGTAGGAACTTACATCAGGCACAAGAACTATTCTCAAGATAAAGATAATTCATATCAATCACTGCTTAGCCAAGTTCTAGAAAGTTATAGTAATTTATTTAAAGGTCAGCTTATAACTGGGCGAACATATATGGGCTCATTTGAAGACATAAATAGTCTGAATGATAATTACATAGAAATTGCACTATCACTTTCTCAAAATCAATGGAATTTACCTTTGAAGTGGTATCAGGCCCTTTCATCTAGCTTTTATACCATAGCTGATATTAATTGTATTATTTCAGATTTGGAATCATGGATTTTTATTTTAAATACATGGCAAGAAAGAAATTATGAATATATATTATTTGGAGTTGATGAATTTCCTAGTCTTAAAGAAAATTTTATAAAATCAATCAGAAATATTGTTGAAAAATTGAGAAATCAAAATAATAAAATTATTATTGATGCTCCTGTTGATCCAGAGAAAATCGTTGCATTATCTAAAATTGCATCGAGTATAATTCAAGATAAAAAAACATCTTATCCTTTTAGTTTATTTAATTTTGTTGAAAATAAATCTAATAATTTTCAAAGAGGAAGTTTTACTTTTGAAAACTATGGGAAAAAATATATTGCTGATATAGTTTCTAGTGAAGTTGTAATCGATGATAATAAGTGGATTGAGGGAGGTATTTCAAGGCATTTAAGAAATTCTATTATATCTAGAATATTAAAGCTTCCGATTTCTTACACCTATTCAAGTACATCTCTAGAAGATCTTCTTCAAATAATTACTATGCAACTTACTGAAATTGAAGAACCTGTTCTTTTAGTTGGTAATCAAAAGTTAAAGAATTTACTTCGTCGCTATAATTGGGATAGAAATGAAACTGTGCCTATACATTTTAAAAATATCAGCAATGATGGATATATTTGTCATATTGATAAATCTGAGGTATATGATCTTTTCTTTGACGATATAGATTATATTCTTTTAACCAGTAAAAGTATTTTTGAATCTTTGAGCCTATATCAATATGAAAATTCACAATTTTTTGATGTGATTTTTGAACAAAAGAATCAAGATGACCTTGTTGGCGACTTAGTATTTAACTATCAAATAGCATTAAAATTCTCAGAAAATTATAAAATTTTCAGATTTAATCTAAATATAGTTAATGAAACTTGAAAAATTCTTATATTTTAATTGCTAAAGTAGTAAGTCCAGAAGATACGACATGTAATTAAACTTTTAAAATCAATTTATCCAATACTAAGTCATTACTAAACCGTAATGGCTTTTTTATTTCCCCAACCGCTCTACTTTGATACGATTGTCATTTCACACGCTTGACGCCAACAAGTGCGAATACTATCCTTTGCGTGCTGGCCTACATTGCCAGTTGGTTTTAGCAGACCATCAGCCAAAGTACACGAAAAAGTCTAACTTTTTTGTGGAAATCCCTGTGTGCCCCCTTTACGGTGGAACGGAAGGGGGACACCCTCGGGTGTGCTGGATTCTTTGGCTCCAGTCTGCTAACCCTCTTTCGTTTCACCACCATTATTTAGCAGTAATGCGGTGAAACTTCTTTTATAGCCAAAGGAGTCCGCTATGCGTACTAATTCTTCCCATTTATTGGCCTTTGCCAAACTCTCTCTATCCATACCGCCTAACTGGTCTTTAAAACGGTTTAACCGACTCTAGGTTTTCTACACCTTAAGAATCGTTACGACTCAAAAATCATAGCAACAATAAACCCGAGATAGGTCAGCACACCATTTTTGTGCAGCTTTCGTATGCCTGTTTTTTAGCACTCATTTTAAGAGTGACGGCATTTCTATCTCTTTTAGATACAACAAAAAATTATTTTAAGCGGTATACATGAAAAATTTAGAATCTTCATTTAGAGCGCTGCGCGTGCTTCATGCAGCAAAAGATTTATTTAATCAAGATGGCTTTCATAAGGTTGGTGTTGACCGAATTATTGCGGAAGCTAAAATTCCCAAAGCGACTTTCTATAACGACTTTCACTCAAAAGCACGACTGATCGAGATGTGTCTCACTTTTCAAAAAGATGCGCTCAAAGTAAAAGTATTTTCAATTCTTAATTCTTACCGTGAACAAATGGTGCTTGATAAACTCAAACAAATTTACCTTCTACATGCCGATTTAAATGGCTTTTATCATTTACCGTTTAAAGCAATTTTGGAAATTGAAAAGCTCTACCCAAAAGTCTATAGCGTGGTGATTGAATATAGAACTTGGCTAATCAACGAAATTTATAAACTGCTTTTAACCATCAAAACCACCGCTTCAATGAAAGATGCTTACATGTTTTTGTTTGTGATTGATGGGGCAATGGTTCAGCTTTTAAGTAAAAACAGTGTAGATGAACGAGACAAGTTACTAGATTATTTTTTAATAATGTTGTCTTAACGATAAACCCAAACACTTCTTAAAAATAAAAGCCCGTGGCTGGGCTTTTATTTTAATCAATCTAGTTCTAGTTGATCATCATCTTTGGTAACTTTGATTTTCATCTTTTTATATTTACGTTTATTTGGATCTAAGGCAGAGTTTGAGACTTCATCAGCAAATTTTGGATTCTGCATGAGTTTTGCATAGGCTCTGTAACCTATACGAATTCTGGTCGGTGGACAATCTGTTCTTTTGGAATAATATTCAATAAGTGAATTTAATTCCTTTAACAAGCACTGATGTTCCATTGTATGGATTATTTTCTAATAGTAGGTCATTTCAGCATACTGAACTTTAGAAAATTTCTAAAGATTTAATTGATATACATCATCTCTAGAAAATGTTAATTGCTATGCATTATTTTTGTTAAGCGTGAGTTAATTTGCTTTTTATCTCATCTTTCTGTTTTCTTTTAATCAAACAGTCATAACTAAAGTGTAAATTAATTTTAGAAAAAGAAAATAGATAGAAGATTGCCACGAACAAGAATTATTTAAGCAATTCTCTCAAACTGTAGAATTAAGCTGACTTTAACGAGTCGGCTTTTGTTTTTGTCATTAAGTTTTCGAATTTACTATTTTTAGAAATTGATATACCAACTCTTCAATAAATCTACTTAAAAATAAAAGCCCGATAAAGGGCTTTTATTTGATATATCTCAATTAAAACTTAAGTTTTTTAAGCCCTCGGCTTACACCATTTTGTAAGGCTGCTTTAATGATCGGGCCAATAAAAGGAACGCGACCTTTAAAGCTAATGGTGTAATCCAAGCGAGTACGGTTGTTTCCCAAGTCGCTAAATTTCATTACACCACGGTGAGCCTTAATTGGGCTAATGCCGCTGGTAATTGCATATTCGATGAGTTCATTTTCTTTGTAGACTAAATTTGTTTCTACAAATGAAGGGGTAAATGGAATAGACATCTTGCGCGCAGAGCCAACACCATTTCGAGCGTCTTTTCCGTTGCTAATCCGAGTTACTTTAGCTGGAGCGAAAAGCTTGCTTAGGTTTTCATGTTCGCTCAAGATTGCAAAGACCTTGTCTATGGGTGCATCAAATTCTTGTACGATGTTGATTTTTTGAGTTTTTAACATCTTATTCCCTCTAGAAATAATTTTGACATGGATGATTGTCAGAATTTGGATGTTAGCACGCTTTTGGCAATGGGGGAATTCTAGTTCGTCGGAGTTCTCGGAAGCCCGAAAAAATTCATTGCGGTAACTTTATGAGATTTCCTGCCGTTTTATTATTTTTTTAAAGAAAGGCTGAATAACAGACCAGTTTGTTGAAATCCAGCAAATAAATGAACCAGCTGTAACCATTGCTGTTCCTTGCCAAAAGCTCAAGGATAATTGAGTTTGTAAAACAAACATTGCCAAAATAGATGAAATAATAGGGGTGAAATAAGAGGCCACCACAAGCATGGTAATGTTTCCATGAATGATGCCAATGTTCCATGCAGCATAACCAAAACCAATGGCGGCGGATGCAACTAAAAGAGTGATTAAAGTTGGAATATCCATTGATGGAATAGCGAATTGCCCCGAGACAAGCAGCTTGAGCCAGAGAGTGAGCGCGACACCAACAAAGAAAATGGAAATTGGATTTTGCCCATTACTCATTTTTTTGGTGATTACACAGTAAAAAGCCCAGATGATGGCACCTGTAAATGCCAAAATATAGCTCAGTGGGTTGCTATGAAAATTATCGACAATACTATTTAGACTAAAATCACCGCTTCCAGTTTGAATAAAAATAATGCCAGAAATTGAAATAAGTAAGCCGAGAATAATAAGAAAATTAAACTTTAATTCCTTAAAAATCACGAAAGCCAAAACCGTTAAACTCGGCCACAAATAGTTAACAATACTAATTTCAATGGCTTGTCTTGCCGTCTGAGAGTAAGCAATTGCAAATGAAAAACATAGCTCATAAGCGACAAATAGAATTGTGCCAAATATTAAGTATTTTTTAGAGATCTGTTTAAAGTCTGGGCCTTTGAAAATGGCAAGCAACAGTAGCGCACTTAAAGAATAAATAAGCGTAACACCTAGCTCAGGTCCAAGGGCGGCGCTGACTTGCTTCATCAGACCGACCAGAGATGCCCACATGAGAATGGCGCTTAAACCAATCAATGTTGCTAGATTTTTTGACATAAAATTCAGTAAATAACGGTTAAAAAATGGTAAAAGATTAAGTTGTACTAATGAAAGGATTCAATTTTCAAGCTAAGGAATATAGGACAAATTATATAAAATATAAACAATTAAATTTATTGATTGGTTGAATCTGCTATGTTCATTTAGCATTCAATTGAGTAAAGAAATTTCGAATAAAACAACATTCTTACGAGGAAAATATGGAAGTCATTAAAACAGTTGGTGTTGTTGGAGCTGGTGTAATAGGTGCGAGTTGGACGACCTTATTTTTATATAAAGGATTTAAAGTTAAGGTTTACGACCCGTATCCTATAGATGAAGTGGTCTTTAAAAATAGAATATCTGCAAATTTAAATGATTTATTGGCTTTAGATCAGAAGGCTGAACACACCCATGCTCAACCAGATGTGCTGCTTCATCTGGAAATTTTTAATAATTTAAAAGATGCAGTTTCAGACGTAGATTTTATTCAAGAAAATGCCCCCGAACGTCTCGATGTCAAACAACAGCTATATCAAGAAATCACAGCATATTGCCCTCAACATACTCTTATTGCTTCAAGTTCATCGGGCTTAAAAGTGTCTGATTTTCAAAAAGAGGCGCAACATCCTGATCGTATTTTATTAGGTCATCCTTTTAATCCGCCACATCTTTTACCTTTAGTCGAGATCGTTGGCGGTAAT
Organism: Acinetobacter calcoaceticus ANC 3811; assembly: GCF_000399665.1. Lineage (GTDB taxonomy): Bacteria > Pseudomonadota > Gammaproteobacteria > Pseudomonadales > Moraxellaceae > Acinetobacter > Acinetobacter calcoaceticus_B. The sequence goes on along the minus strand of NZ_KB976986.1, from coordinate 1,609,558 downwards.
TTGACAGATCCCCAAATTTTAAAACAGGCTTCTGAGTTCTACAAACAGTTGGGCAAAAATCCAATTGTTTTAAATAAAGAAGTAAAAGGGCATGTCGCAAACCGTTTGCAGGCTGCGCTATGGCGAGAAGCTTTTTCATTGGTTGAACAAGGCGTGTGCTCTGCCGAAGATGTTGATGTCGCGATTACTAGTGGCCCAGGTTTAAGATGGGCGCTCTTTGGTCCTTACATTAATATGCAGCTTGCCAACCAAAAGGGTTTTAAAGAGGCAATTCATCATTTAGGCCCACCAATGACAGAATGGTGGAACGATATGCACGCATTTCAGCATTCAGATGAGACAACAGAGTTGTTGGAAGCAGAAACCAATCAGCTTTTAACCCAATATAAGGATATCGATTTATATGAAACCAGAGATAAAGGTCTGGTCGATATCTTAAAGCTCAGACAGCAACTCAAATTAGACTAAGTCAAATTTTTAAGACAAAGCCAGTCATTTTCTTGCAGGGATGATTGGCTTTTTAATGGGTCAAATAACAAAAACATGCCTAGCTGAAACAATCCTATATTCATTAAATGTTACTGAAATTCCTATCGCGTTTCATTTGAACTATATGCCTTACGTGAAGAGTAAGAATCGTTGCAAACCGTAAAGAAAGCCTCCTCATAATCAAAGGACATCATAGAAAATAGAGGAATATAAAATGCGCGCTCTTACTTACCACGGTGCAGAAGATGTTCGAGTAGAAACAGTAGCAGACCCTATTATTCAAGAACCGGATGACATTATTTTACGAGTGACTGCCACAGCGATATGTGGCTCTGATTTACATTTATATCGAGGCAAAATCCCTAGAACCGAACAAGGCGATATCTTTGGGCACGAATTTATGGGCGTGGTTGAAGAGGTCGGTCCAGCTGTCACCGCAGTGAAAAAGGGTGATCGAGTAATTGTTCCTTTTGTGATTGCCTGTGGCGAATGTTTCTTTTGCCAACTAGACCTGACCGCTGCCTGCGAAACAACTAATACAGGGCGCGGCGCAATTATTAATAAAAAGCAGATTCCACCAGGTGCGGCTTTGTTTGGTTATAGTCATCTTTACGGCGGTGTACCGGGCGGGCAAGCGGAATATGTGCGTGTGCCAAAAGCCAATAAAGGCCCTTTTAAAGTGCCAACTTCACTGTCAGATGAAAAAGTACTTTTCTTGACTGATATTTTACCTACTGCTTGGCAAGCAGTGACCAATGCCCAAGTGAAACGTGGCTCAACCGTTGCAATTTATGGTGCAGGGCCAGTCGGATTGTTAAGTGCCGCTTGTGCCAAGATGCTGGGTGCTGAAAAGATATTTATGGTCGATCACAATGACTATCGATTGAATTATGCAGCGGCAACATACGGCGCTATTCCAGTTAATTTCGATGAAGTCGATGCGGCCGAATTTATTATTCAACATACCGATAATTATCGCGGTGTCGATGCTGTGATTGATGCGATTGGTTTCGAGGCAAAAGGCAGTGTGATTGAGACAGTTCTGACCAATTTAAAACTAGAGGGTTCAAGTGGTGCAGCACTGCGTCAATGTATTGCTGCGGTTCGCCGTGGAGGTGTGGTGAGTGTGCCAGGTGTATATGCAGGTCCGATTCATGGCTTTTTATTTGGTGATGCTTTTGATAAAGGACTAACTTTTAAAATGGGACAAACACATGTGCATCAATATTTACCGCAACTCTTAGAACTGATTGAGCGTGGTGATTTGTCACCTGAAACGATTATTACCCACCGAATGAAATTAGAAGATGCCGCAGAGGGTTATCGCATTTTTAATGAAAGAGATGAGGACTGCCGTAAGGTGATTCTGCTTCCTTAAAACTCTCAATCTTATAATTCATTCTTAAGCCTCTTAGTGAAAGGGGCTTTTTTATTTTGATTAGCACCTGTCGCTTAAACCAAAAAAGAGCATCGATATTGATGCTCTCTTTAAATTTTATGCTTCGGTCAAACGCTTTAGTACTTTATGACCATGTTCAACAGCTTTTAACTTAATTTCAGACTCTGAATGACCTGATAAAGGCGAAACTTCATAAAGCAAGAATGTGCTGCTTAATTGCATTTGTGTATATTGAATTGAATATTGTACTGCTTTTAAAAAGCTATCAATTAAGTTTTCTCGGTCATTCACCATGTCGGCTTCTTTTTGCCCGACCGTCATACTAATAATGACTTTTTTGTCTTTTAATTTGTCGCCTTCAGAGCCATAAGCAAACTGATAAGTAAAAACTTCATCAAACCATAATTTTAAAATTGCCGGCATATTAAACCAGAACATCGGATATTGCAGAATGATGGTGTCGTGGCGTAACAACGCTTCTTGTTCAGCACTGACATCAATTTTATAGTCCGGATAAAGCTGGAAAATATCTCGTACTTCAAGGTCTGGGTAGGTTTTAAGGAGTTCATTCACAATTGTTTTATTTGCAATTGATTGAGCGTAGTAGGGATGGGCCAAAATAAGTAAAGCCATAATAATGCCTTGTAACTATAAAAATCATAGTCACTATAATTTTTATAGTATTAGCGTACAATAACTATCAAAGTTGATAGGTAGCGTCAAAAATGGCAAAAACTGAAAATAAATGTGAAATCAGCATGAATGGAAAAACGTATCCATGTCATATCAGTATGGCTATGGACTTGGTCGGTGGAAAATGGAAAGGCGTTATTTTGTATTATCTAAAAGATGGGCCAAAACGTTTTAATGAAATCAATCAATTAATGCCAACTATCACAGAAATGACCTTAAGCCTTCAACTTAAACAGTTAGAGCAAAGCGGCTTAATATCCAGAACAGTTTATGGTGAAAAAGCACCGATTAAGGTTGTCTATGAAATGACCGAATTGGGGCAGACTTTCAAGCCTGTTTTAGAGTCTTTATCGGTATGGGCACATACGATGATTAATCAGAAATAAGATTAAAAAATTAACTTTCTTAAAAATGTAAATATTAGCCCCATCTCTTTGCATGGGGCTAATTTATATCCAAAAATTACTCACAAATTTGAGCCAAGCCTATCAAAACCACGCTTAAAAACTAGCACATTTTCTGCATCTCATATCAGTAATATAAAAACTGAATTTGGCAATACCAAGTTAGAGGTGCGATCTGAACGATGTAAAACCTAGACACAAATTGATGTTTTAAAAGACCAGAATATTGCTGACTTGCCTCTAATATGGTCTGCCTTTTGCAATCAAAGACAACATTGATGTCATTGGCTTTCATGTAATATTGTTAAGCAAAATAGATGCCATCTTTAAGGTACTCTAGATGAGCTAAGAAGATGAAGGAACTAAAGTTTCATGTAAGTAAACCCAATAACATTTTTCACCTTCTACTTTAATGCCGGCCGTCGAAGTGCGTAATGTTTCGGTTTCACTCGTTTGCTGATGTTCCTGATATTGCACCCAACAATAATTTTCAAATTCGTATAAAGCTGTACTCTTAATAATATCGATTTTTAAAGAAGGTTTTTTTCCAATATTTTGGCTAAATAAACTATTCACTTCTGCGAAACCAATGCTGTAACCTTGAACCGTTACCATCTTAAAATTTTGATCAAAGCTACCTAAAAGCGGGCTCAGACTTTGCTCTGCATTTTTTCCTGTAAATACATTTTCTATTAAAACATGTAGGTCAATGACACTTTGAATGGCTTGATCCATTTGGTTAGACACGGGTTTTCTCCTTTAAAATGGGAATGAGTGAGAGTAAGCAGAGTAAAGCTGCAATTAAAAAAGTATGTTGATAACGAAGCAGATCGCTTGAGCCAAACATCAAGTTATATATCGAAATGAGAACAACAGTACCGACACTAAATGAAACTTGTCGATTAATATTCCAGAGCACACTTCCTTGTAATAAATCTTGGCCTGAAAAATCAATCAGTGAACTAATTTGGGCAATATTGGCACTTAGACCGCCACCCATACCCATCAATAAATAAGCAATTACTAAAAAGCTCAAAGGGCTAGTGTTTGAAATACAAAACAAAAGAAATATGCCAAGGCTATGTAGGGTTATTCCAATAATAAGAAGATACTTTTTTCCTAACCGTTGATAGAGCAGGCCGCCACTAATCATGGCTGTGAGTGCCCCAGTTGCATAGAGCAACATAAATAAACCAGTTTGTTTTGCATTAAAGCCGAAGTTAAGTTGTAAATTAAAAATATTGAGTAAATTAACGCCTGTAAAAATACCCGGAACAGCGTAATAGACAATAAATGCATTACGTAAATTTTTATTTTTTAATAACTGAAGATTAAGAACAGGATGGGAAATTTTTTTCGCATGCCGAATGTAAAAAATAAGCATTCCGACTGAAATTAGAAAACTAGTTATAGCTAGTGTGACGTTATGGTAATCACTATAGAATGAAAAGGAGAGTAATAAAGATAATAGGCTTATATTAAAAATAACCAAGCCTTTTATGTCTGGTTTTTCACTCGATACCTTCTCTGTCTTTTTAATCCATAACCATGCCAGAGCTGCTGCCAGTAAAGAAAAAGGAAGGTTAGATAAGAATACCCATCTCCAATTTAATGAATCAATAATTATGCCACCAATGGCAGGTGAAAAAGCTGGTGCAATCAGTGCAATTGCCATAATCATAGTAGAAATGCGTTGGCGTTCTTGGTTCGGGAAGAATGCATATACGAGAGCTTGCCCGACTGGAATTAATAAGCCTCCAGCTACGCCTTGAATAAATCGCCAAAAAATTAAGCTATAAATCGATTCACTAAAGCCAATAAAGCAAATGCTTATCGAAAATAACAGCATCGAATAACACAATAATTTTTGGTTCCCAAGTTTGGTGGCTAACCATAAACTCATGGGCATAATTAAAATGAGACCGAGAATATAAGCATTTGTTACCCAAGCGACCATGGATTGGCTAACTGAAAATGACGATGCAATATTAGGCAATGCAATTGCAGACATAAAAATGTTGATGCAATCAATAAAGAACCCAAGTAAAAACACTGTCGCTATTTTATATCGATAAGACATACCTACCTCCGTGCAGGCAGGGTAAGATCTAGCTCTTTTATTGTCGATGCAAGCGAAGTAAAATCATTGTTTGATAATTTTAAACAATTGGCTTAATTGTGCAAAAAAACCTCAAGCAAATTACTAGTTTTTTACAAGTCGTTGATTCTGGCTCTTTTACCAAAGCTGCTGAAATTTTAGGCTTAAGCCGATCAATGGTGAGTATTGATATAAAACAATTAGAAAAGCAGCTCAATACAAGCCTATTAATTCGCAACACCCGTAATATTGCTTTAACTGAAATTGGTCAGCATTTTTATGACGATTTTAAACAAATCCAACTTCAGATTGATGAGGCATTTGAACGAAGCCAACACTTAGGTACAAGCATTACAGGCACTTTACGGTTTTCCTCTACCAATGAGTTTGGCCAACGTTTCATTCTGCCTTTGCTTCCTGAGTTTTGTCGGCTTTACCCACATTTACGCTTACAGTATTCGTTTAATTCATCGCTTGATGATTTAGTGACTGAAAAATTAGATCTGGTTATTCGACTAGGAAATTTAAAAAACTCATCTCTAAAAACTCGAAAAATCGGAGAATATCCAATTTATCTTGTGGCTACTCCGCAGTTTATAAAAGACCATCCTATAAAAAATATATCTGATTTAGCGGATGTTCCTTGGATTGGCCATACCTTATTAAATTGGCAAGATTCACAATATATTTTGCAAAACAGTTTGGGGGAGCAATATTCATTACCTTTTATTCGAAGTCAGTATGAATCAAACTCGGTCACTGCAATTCATCAAATGGCTCTTTCATCTTTAGGTGTGGCGATTTGTCCTGCATGGTTAGTTGATGAAGATATTCAACAAAATCGCCTAATTCGGTTATTTCCTGACTTTTCATTACCCCTACAAAGTATTCAATTACTTTATCCTCATACCTCTAATTTACCAGCCAAAATGAGAGCATTTATAGATTATTTAATAACCCGTCTTTCTTTTAGATAAACTGAAAAGTATGTAAGTTGTGGAAGATAAGCAATTTTATATAAATAGACAATTCTGTCTGTTTTTTATAAAATATCGATGATTATGACTCAGTTTTATAATAATGATGTCCCATAAAATATTTCAAATTTTAGATAGTTTAGGTTTGGTCGCACAGAATCGCGTACTTCATGTGCAATTTTCCAACCCATCATTAAACAATCAAGTCTTCTTGCAACGCATTGAAGGCGAGCATACGCTCAACCAAGGCAGCGTTGCTGAGTTACTGTGCCTATCGACAAACGCGCATATTGCATTAAAACAATTTATTGGCTGTCAGGTTGCCGTTGATCAAGTCACTGACATGGGTCAGTTTTTTAGAACCACAGGCATTATTACCGAAGCGAGCCAAGGGCAAAGTGATGGCTCACTCACCATTTATAATCTCACCTTAAAAGACCCAACTGCACTCTGGTATAAACGCCGTAATAGCCGCGTGTTTATGAACAAAAGCGTGCGGGATATTAGCGAAATTCTATTTAAGGAATGGCAGGGGAAAAGCTCTTTATTTGCCTCAAGTCTAACGCTCGACACATCTGGCTTAACGAAAGACTACGATGTGCGTCCATTTGTGATGCAGTCAAACGAAAGCGACTATGACTTTTTAACCCGTCTGTGGCGTAGTGAAGGCATTAACTGGTTAGTCGATGAATCTCAGCTTTTGGTTGCTGACCCGAATGTTTCTATTCAGCCGCAAGTGTTGCGTTTAATTGACGATAACCAAAACTATCAAGCCCTTGAACGCCGTAGCCTACGTTACCAGCGCAGTAGTGCCACAGAACAGTTCGACACCATTACCCAAGTTAAGGCAGAACGAAGCCTACAGCCGACGTCGGTTCATATCCAACGTTGGCAAGCCGATGCCCTCCAACAAGAAGAAGGCAGTGGTAGCGTACAGGGCACACAAAAGCACAGCGAACACTATGACAATGCTAGCTTAAACCTTGAAGATGCATGGCATGTTAGCCCAGCGTGGATGCAGGACTTAAACGGTGAAGATCAAGCTACAGCTTCAGGCAATAGTCAGATTGAACAGTTAAACCAGCACATTAATGCCTACCATCACCTGACTTCTAAACAATTTACCATTTCAGGTAACGTCCGTGATGCACAAGTGGGTTACTGGTTTGAACTCAATGACCATCCAGAACTCGACCAACATGATAGTGCTGATAAAGAATTTTTAATCTTAAGCAAGCACTACCACAACCAGAATAATTTACCGAAAGAATTACAACAGCAACTTGAGCGTCTGTTGCCAAAAGACAAGCTCAAGGCAGCCCAACTCGACAGCCAAAACCCTGAGCAGCGCCACTTTGCTGAGCTGAACGTTGTTCGTCGCAATATTAAAGCTGTGCCTGAATATAGCCAGCTAGAACACCGACCAGCTGCTTACCCGCAGCGCGCTAGAGTGGTTGGGTTAGAGGGCGAAAGCATCCATGTCGACCGGTGGGGACGTATTAAAGTTCGCTTCCTGTTTACCCGAACTGACGACCATAGTCATGACGGTGGAGCAGGCAGTAACGACAATGATACCGACTCCGCTTGGGTGGATGTACTCACTCCTTGGGCGGGTGCGGGTTATGGCGCACGCTTCTTACCACGTGTCGGTGAGATTGTTGTCATCGACTTCTTTGACGGCAATATTGACCGCCCATTTGTGGTGGGCCGTATTCACGAAGCTGAACGCCATCCAACTCAGTTTGACCAGAAAGGCCAGTTACCCGACACCAAAAAACTGAGTGGCATTCGCTCCGAAGAAGTTGATGGCAAAGGTTTTAACCAACTCCGTTTTGATGACACCACAGGGCAAATCAGTGCCCAGCTACAAAGTAGCCATGCAGCCAGTCAGCTCAACTTGGGTAACTTAAGCCATCCAAAAGACAAGGCAGAGAGTGAAGGTCGTGGTGAAGGTTTTGAACTCAGAACAGACCAGTGGGGTGCGGTAAGAGCTGGCAGTGGCTTACTCGTTAGTACCCACAAACAGGACCAAGCTCAAGGCGTACATCTAGATGCAAATGAGGCCAAACAACAAATTGAAGGCGGCCTCAACAATGCCAAGGCACTTAGTGAAGTTGCTAAAAATCAGCAAACTGATCCATTGGAAGTTCTTGAGAACTTAAAAACGTTCATAGAACAAATTGAAGAAAAAGATCAAGACAAAGCTGCCGCTTTTAAGCAAGCCTTGATGATATTAACCGCACCTAACAGTATTGCTCTAGCCAGTAATGAAGACATTCACCTCAGCGCAGATGCTCAGTTAAGTCAAACCGCTGGTGATAGCATTAACCTGACTACGCAAAAGAACCTGATTGCACACGCCCAAAATAAAATTAGCCTTTTTTCGGCTCAAGAAGGGGCGAGACTCTATGCAGGCAAAGGCAAAGTCGAGATACAAGCACAAGGCGATGGAGCAGATTTAATTGCCCGTAAAGCTGTGCAGATTATTTCAACAGAAGACAAAATTGAAATTAGTGCTTCTAAAGAAATCGTTATCACGGCGGGTGGATCTCAAATCAAGATTAATGGCTCAGGAATTTTCCCTGTCACTGGTGGCAAGTTTAAGGTAAAAGCTGGGCAGCATTTGTTTATGGGGGGAGGAAGTGCGAATTTTAGTTCTTCACTACCGCCTCCGCCAAAACGTGGGCAGGGTGTACTTGAGCTTTTGCATGACTATTCACATGGAGCATTTGTTAAAGGGGCTGGTTATACCGTAACTGATAATTTGGGCAAAGTCGTTAATGGAAAGTTAGACGATAAAGGATTTGCTCGTGTTTCAGGTTTGGCAACGGGTTCAGTGAAGGTTCTGTTTGATCCAGATCCTCGTAATCCTTGGGATGAGGCAAGTGATTTTAAACGTAAGGTAGAGTGGCCAAATCAAAATGATGCAGAAGGCAGCATTGGTATTGCATCTGGCAGTAAAGGTTTAACTGAAACATTGAAAAATGACTTTAAAAAGTTGAGTCAACTTGCGGACAATGTGAAATCTGTACAGCAGAAGATTGAATCGGTTAAAAAAATTAAAGATCAAGGTGCCCAAGCATTACTACCAATGGCGATTGAACAGGTTTTAGGAGGGAGTGATGGATCTAGGTTAAGCCAATCATTTGTTAGTCAAAATAGCTTTATGCCTTCAAGTCAGCAGAGTAATCCACTCCGAATGTTGACTCAAGCAAGCTCTGACAAAACAGCAATAACAAAAATCCAATCACCTTTTGAAACGTTTGTATAATTTGAGAAGAACATGTCACAAAATTCAGTCGTTGCTCCTTTAAATACTTTTAGTCCCAAAGATTTAACTGCAAAGAAAGCAGCAGTTGATAAATGGTTTAAGGAATATACAAATGGTGTGGTTACAGTTGACCGACTAGAGACAATCTGTAGAAGTGTACCTGTTTTAGGAAGTGCCTTTGCTGTTGGCGATATCATTATTGATATCATAAGTATGCTCAATAAAGGTGGTCTTGAGAAAGTTGAGATTTTTGATTGGTTGAATTTGGGAATCGATGTTATTGGATTGGTACCAATGGGACCGGTTGGACCTTCTGTGCGTGGTGCAGCACGGCCAGCATTATTTTATGTAAAGAATGAATCAGAAAAAATTATCAAAGCGCAGGCAAAGAAATTAGGTAAAAAAACATTAACTTCTCAAGAAGTAAAAAAAGCTTTAAGTACAGGATTTAAAGACAGCGCAAGTGTATTTTTAACGACCATTATTGCTGAAAATGTAGCGGGTACTTTAGAAAACTTTGCTAAAAAAGGGCAAAGTTTACTTAATCAGGTTCTAAAAGAAGTTGGTAATTGGATTGTCTTATTAACAAAAACTATTGATGACGGCTTTAAGAAATTAGTCAGCGGTTCTTTAAATGGACTTCCAAACCTTAAGCGAGCAGGCCAGCAGTCTTTAGGAGTTATAAAAGGAATATTTGAACTTGATGGAACCCGTATAGTAAACAATGCCAAATATGCTACTGAAAATGTTGCAAAGACTGTAGGTAAAGGGTATGTCAACCTAGCCAATTTAGTAGTCTCTGATGAAGCACGAGCTAAAATTTTAGCTTTAGGCGCAAAAATAAGAGCTATAGGACAAGTTGCACAAGGAAAAGTAAATAGTTTAAGTGATCCTAATACTTTATGGACCATTGGTTGGCTATTTAGCATCATGGGAATGGTTGCTGCAAAACATCGGCAAAAGAAAGCTCAGATTAAGGCCAAAGAAACGACAAAAGCTAGTGCAAGCCATCCATCAACTAGAACTGATAAAACAACTAAACAAGCGGAAGCGCAAAACAATGCCAATCAGTGTAAAAACTGTATGGGGGGAACAGGTGGTTCAATTAGCTTTGCAATGGGTACAGAGTTCTTTACTCATGTCGATGCACAAATTGGTGGCGTAATTGAGGACAGCATTGGCCGTACCTATGCTTCAAACCTTTACCAGATGGATGACTCTATTTTTGGAGCACGTTGGGTTACTCCATTTACTACAAAAATTTCTCGTAAATTTAAATATAGTCCAAAGAAGAATGATTACAAAGACTATTTAAATGGGCTTGAATACATTGGTTTAGATGGCCGAGCAATCGATCTACCTGACCTAAAGACGGGTCAAAGTATTTACGACCCTATCGAGCAATACACTTATACAGTTTTATCCGATCAGCTTCATTTAATTGCCTACGGTGAAGAAGAGAAACGCTATTATGAAAAATACGGTGAGGACTACCGTCTATCCTATATAGAACGTAAAAATGGTTTCAAAGTCGCTTTACGTTATGACCATGTTTCTATCGATAATAAAACAATTTTATCGGACATTTTATTTAAACAGGACGATAATTTGCTGGCTCATTTAGCTTTGCAATTAACTCCACAGGGTTTGGTTTCCGATATTTGGACAATCAAAAATGGTCAGTTAGATCGTGTATTGGCAAGTTATGACTATGATCAACAAGGTGACTTGGTTCAGGCGATAAATGAATTTTCAGCTTCTTATTATTATCAATATACCCATCATTTAATTACACTTTATACAGATCTTACTCATCGTGGGATGAACCTAAAATGGGATGGTATTTTACCTACTTCAAAAGCGATTGAAGAGTGGGCAGATAACGCTAGCAGTGCCTCAAAGTTGGAATGGGATAAGAATATCCGAAAAACGACAGTGTTAGATGTTGAAGGGAATAGCACTGAACATTACTACGATATTGATGGTTATACTTACCGTATTGTTTATCCTGATAATTTTGAAGAGTGGTTCTTTAGAGACAATGCTAAGAACATCACTTTACATATCGCCAAAGATGGTTCTAAAACTTCTTATACTTATGATGAGCGCGGTAATGTCTTGACAACAACTCAAGATGATGGGGCGACGAGTTATTTTGAATATGATGAAAAAAATCAACTCACTGGTATGGTTGATGCAGAACAGGGACGTTGGTTTAAGCAATATGATGGTTCTGGAAACCTGATCAAAGAAATTGATCCGCTCAAGCATGAAACGGGTTATGCGTATAATGCCATGGGCTTAGTCACTTCCATTACAGATGCTAAAGGTGGAAGTAAGTCACTCAAATATGATGATCAAGGGAATTTAATCAGTTATACGGATTGTTCAGGTAAAGAAACCAAGTGGCAATATGATGAGCGTGGTCGTGTAATCAGCATTGAAAATGCATTAAAACAAAAAGTTGAGTATTTTTATACTGAACTTACCTTAGAAAATCGAGAACCAATTATAAAGGGTTTACCTCTGAATGCTTTTGGTCAACTTGAAAAGATTAAACATGCTGATGGCACAGAAGAACACTTCATTCATGATGCTGAAGGGCGTTTACTGGCACATGTAGATCCTAAACAGAACATCACTCGCTATGAATATGATGAGGCGGGTTTAATTCTGTCTCGTACAGATGCTTTAAACCACAAATTAAAATATAAATGGGATCGATTGGGACGTCTCACCCGACTCATTAATGAAAATGGTGCCAGTTACCAATTCTTCTATGATGTCGCAAGCCGACTCGTTAAAGAAATTGACTTTGATGGTAAGGAGACGGTTTACCACTACAATGAAAACTCGGGCCAACTTGCAACAAGTATTGAAGTTGCATCTGCTTATGGACAAGACCTCAAAGACCGAGCTGCATCAAAAGACCGAATTCAACAATTTATTTTTGACAGTATGGGGCGTTTAGAACAGCGTACTGCGGGTTATGGTCACTATGGTTTAGAACTTGAAGAAAAACAGTCTGAAGAATTTGCCTATGATTATATGGGGCGAATCATTCAAGCTAAAAATGCTCAAAGCAATTTACAATGGTTTTATGATGCGGCTGGCAATTTAGTACGGGAACACCAGCAAGATTATAAAATCAATAAAACCGCGGTGTGGAAACACCAATATGACGAAATTAATGATCGAATCAAAACGACTCGTCCAGACGGGCAGATTATTGACTGGTTGACCTATGGTAGCGGTCATGTACAAAGTTTGATCGTGAATGGTCAAGACCTTGTTAGCTTTGAGCGTGATGATTTACATCGAGAAATTGCACGTCACTATGCCAACGGAGTGAGTCAAGAACAGCAATACGACTTGGCAGGTCGTTTGAAAAGCCAAATGATGTTGAGTGAACATGAAAATGGCTATCAAAACCAATATAAGCCGCACAACAATGCATTAGAGCAGACCAGTCAATTGGTACAGCGTCTTTATCAATATGACAAAACAGGTGAGCTAACGGCAATTCGAGATACTCGCCGTGGCAATATTGCTTATAAGTACGATCCTGTAGGTCGTTTACTTGAAGCGAGCAGTAAACTTGGAAAAGAAACGTTTAACTTCGACCCTGCCAGTAACATTATAGATTCGTATCATAGTCAGAAGGCTCAAAGCCATTCACAAAAGCTAGACGAAACAGGCTATTGTTATAATCGTTTGGTTAATAACGTAGTTAAAGAATATCTAGATCAACAATACCAATATGATGCTTATGGACAACTCGTAAGACAAAAAACGAGCCAAGGTGATTTAAACCTTGAGTGGGATGTCTATGGCCGCATGGTGAAGAGCCGTAATAGTCAATACACGGCAGAATATCGCTATGATGCTTTAGGTCGTCGTATTCAAAAGCAGAGTAAACATCATCATACAGGTCAAGAACATAACATCATTTATGGATGGGATGGCGATACGCTTGCTTATGAGTCCACAGAGGAACTGACTAAGCATTACATCTATGAAAAAGACAGTTTTGTACCGATGCTACAGGCTGTTTATTTAAGTCCTATAGACCTCCATCAAACTCCAGATTGGTCAGATAGACCTTATAACATATACCGTGACCCGCTTTGGAAAACTGAAAAACAGGGTAAAGAATTTGATGATGTATGGTTCTATCACTGTGACCATTTAGGTACCCCGCAAGAAATGACTGACCATACAGGTGCAATTATTTGGAAAGCCGAATATAAAGCTTGGGGTGAGTGTAAAGAGGAGAGAGTAAGATCCAATTTCTTCGAAAACAGTGAAATTATTTCAAATAATATCCGTTTCCAAGGTCAGTATTTTGATGAAGAGACAGGGCTTCATTACAATCGCTATCGTTATTATTCCCCATATGTAGGTAGGTTTGTAAGTAAAGATCCGATTGGATTATTGGGTGGTAATAATGTTTATGCATATGCACCGAATGCTATTGAATGGATAGATCCATTAGGTTTACAAAAGAAATCAAGAGGCGGGCAACATAAGACAGGAAGTGGAATACCTAAAAGCGGTGAATTTGATAAAGAAACTACAAAATGTAAAGCAACAATTTCAAAAAATGAAGCAAGGAGGCTTGCATTGTTTAAAAATGGAATTCCTGTTTCAAGTCAGCCAATAGCTCAAAGGAAAGTAAATGGATGGGAGCAATATTTATATAAAGTTGGTGCCAATCCAAATGATGTAAAATCCTATAGAATAGTTAGTCATCATCAACCTGATAAGCAGCATGTTTGTGCACATTGGCATGTTGGTATACCTAAACGACTTAATAGTGATAATAAACCAGAGACTTTTGATAATGGTGCTTGGAAATATCAAACTGGTGGAATCACAGTAGAGCATGCATCGAAGTAGGTCATTATGAATAATTTTGAGACAAAAAAATTAGTATTTAGCCAAAGAAAAAATTGGAAATTATTTTTAAATAAAAATAATTTCCAATTCGATGTGGAAAATTTAATTTTTTATCCAGAAACTACACTAATTTTGCAAAATATTGAGTGTCAAGAAAAGCTAAAAGTAGATTGTAAAAGAAAAGTCGAAATGATTTTTTTTGAAAAATATCTAGATTATTTTAATGGTAATGAACAGTTATATGTAATATTTCCTGATGTTTCACTAGGCTCTAATTTTTATAATACAAGTCTTCCAATTTTAAAAGATACAAAAGACAATATAAAAAAAGTATTGCAAAATATCAATTTATTAGATATTGATTATTTTGCAATATCTAATCTGGATTTTAAGAAATTTGTTAAAATTGAAGGGTGTGCTGATTATCCTAATGAAAAAAATGAATTTTATGATGGGGTAATATATGACTATTTTGTAAATTTTAATTGAATTTTTAAAATATAATTAAACTCTGGATTTTATTTTTTGGCATTGAGAGAAATAATATTTTTAATGAGGAAAAGGTGATTACATATATGATGGTTGAAGTCTCATTAATAAATGAACTCTATGGGTGTGATATATCAAAGAAAATTGTGATTCTTATATTAAAAGGCTTAAAATGAGTGTGAATGATTTAGAATATTTTTTAAATAAAGAATTTTTGTTACCATTAAATATTTCTTCAAGCTGGTTTATTTCTAAGAACTATCTTTACGATGTCAATTGTAATTGGTTAAATCAGTTAAATGAAGATGATAAATTTATGATGTCAGAGATTTATCTCTATAAAAATATTTTTTATGCTAAGTTGGAAAGGAAAATTAATAATTCAATTTATAATTTTGTTACTGATGTTTCTGTTTATCCGGAGATATAAAATAATGAATGCAAGAAATTTGAATATAAAATTGGGCTAGGTTTATATGAGGTAGCAAAAAAGAATAAATTAATTTTTATGAGGAATTGTAGTTTTTATAATATTTTGGATGTTCGTGAATTTTTAAATATAATCTTGATAGATGTTTATCATAAATTAGATGAGTCAATCAATGAGGATAATATTTTGAAAAATGTAAAAGAGTGGATTTAAATTATAAATCAAGAACTTTTTTAGTGTTGTGGAATTAAGACTGGATAATTCAGTCTTAATTAAAATTGATAATTTCTTTAATTTTCGGAAATATACTTTGGATAAGTAAATCATTACATCTGGTTAGTGATAAGCATCACAACACTAAAAATTAAACAAAGAAGAAATCTGAATCTATCAAATTTTATTGTGGGATGTCTATGGCCGTATGGTGAAGAGCCGTAATAGTCAATATACGGCAGAATATCGCTATGATGCTTTAGGTCGTCGTATTCAAAAGCGGAGTAAACATCACTATACAGGTCAAGAGCAGAACATCATTTATGGATGGGATGGCGATACGCTTGCTTATGAGTCCACAGAGAAACTGACTAAGCATTACATCTATGAAAAAGACAGTTTCGTGCCAATTCTACAGACTGTTTATTTAAGTCCAATAGAATTACACCAAACTCCAGATTGGTCAGATAGACCTTATAACATACACCGTGACCCGCTTTGGAAAACTGAAAAACAGGGTAAAGAATTTGATGATGTATGGTTCTATCACTGTGACCACTTAGGTACACCGCAGGAAATGACCGACCATACTGGTTCAATTATTTGGAAAGCCGAATATAAAGCTTGGGGTGAGTGTAAAGCAGAGAAAGCTAAGTCGAATTTCTTCGAAAACAGTGAAATTATTTCAAATAATATCCGTTTCCAAGGTCAGTATTTTGATGAAGAGACAGGATTACATTACAATCGCTATCGTTATTGTTCGTCGTATGTAGGGCGTTTTATTTCTAAAGACCCGATTGGATTATTGGGTGGATTTAATGTTTATGAATATGCACCGAATCCTAATAATTGGGTTGATTCATTAGGATTGAAAAAGCATTGTGGTACAGTTTATCGAGCATTGACAGAGAATCAAACTCAAGAAGCATTAAAAAATAAAGATCTTACACCGAAAAGTTTAAATAATCCTCATACAGTTCAAGAACATGTGGAAAATGGAAAAATAGAACTCAATTTATATCGACGACAAAGTCGCTAGTGACGGCTCAATTTTATGCAAAAAGACATGCTGCAAAGATTGTTGGTATTAATTTATGTAAAATAGATGATTCTAAAATTATTGATATATCTGATGGGGCAAATTTGATTAATAAAGGAAAACAAAGAGCAAGAACTTGGCAATTAAAGATCAAGAAGTATTGATTAGAGGCTCAATTCCATCTAAGGCGTATCGGATTATAAACTGAGGTAATTAATTATGAAATTTGAAGAGTTTAATCAACTTATAGATAAGCTTTCGGAACAGGAAGAATATGAAAAAGTTGATGAAATCTTAGATGATCAAATAGATGGAATAATAAAGTTAGATAGTAAAGAAATTGAAAAATATTTAATGCTTTATGCCTCATTAGCAGGAGATGCTGAATCTTTAGCTAGATTTGATAAATTATTTAATAAGGCAGTATCTTTAGGAAAAATTAAACAGACTGATTTAAAAAAATATGAGGAATTATCACCAGCTAATAGATGGTTATAGTTTGTATAAAATTTCAAAATAGAACTTAATATTTACTATTAGGTTCTATTTTAGTAAATTATGAAAAGCATTAATATATAAATAAACAATCAATTAGGTATCTTTTTAACGACAGAAATTAATAGCGAGATGATGATTTTTTATTTCTTGGATTTCTAGTAATTTATAGATTAAATCAAAAAATAAATTTATATTTTTCTAGTAATTTTAATATGCCTGGATTGATATTTAAGCTATGAATTTAATTAAAGATATTGAAGAGTTTTATCGGAAATATGAGATTGATTTTTCAATAATGCCATTACATTTAACTGATAAAATTAATGAGTGTATGGGCGCTTTATGGCAGGGAACAACAGGGGGAATGAATTGGGAAGTCACAAATACAGAATTTTTAAAATTGAGTTTTCCAAATGAAATTGATAAGAGTGTGATAAATAAAATAGTCTCGAATTTGAAATTTAAATTATTAAATGAGGAGAGCGTATATTTATATTTTTCTGGATCTGAACCAGTGATTAAGATAAATACTAACGAATTTTTTCTGAATTTATTTAACTTCATGGATGAATTTTGTTTTCTGGATTTTATTTATTTTTTAAGTATAGATAGTACTAAAAAAGATATAAATTTAGTGGAGTTGAGAATTTTTGAATATATATGTGGAACTATCTAATTTATTAAATTGAAATTGTGATACTTTTCATCATTCTAAAGATAAAGAGTATCCATATTCTCATTGGCATGCAACTCCAACTATCATGGATAATGGTCAAGTTAGGACTAATAATCCATGTGCTTGGAAATATATTTCAAGTGGGCTAATCATTACTCATGACTAGTGATAAGGAGCGCATGAATGAAAAGAATTACAGCACTTAAGATTAAACAAAGACAAAATCTGAATCTATCAAATTTTATTAAGGATACTAATTTAAAATTTAAATTTTTAGATAGTTCAGACAAGTGGTCTGTCGATTGAAAGTATTGATTTTTACAATGAAATGTTGTCTTTAAAAAAATCAAATCAGATTTTGATAGAAGCTACAGAAACACAGGATAAGGTTTTAATAAGTAAAAAGATTATTAATTTTATTAAGAATATTTCTGATGAAAATCTTTTATTTAATGTATTTTTTAGTCAATATGAAACATTTTTAGATGATGGCGAATACTATAATATTTCGCCTTTACCTGTTTTTAAATTGAACAAGGATCAAATTTCATTTGATTGTTGTATATATCACAATCTTTATTTTCTGGCAATTATTTCTGATAATTTTAAGTTAGTATTAGATGGTTATGCTGGAAATACAAATTCATTAGAACCTGATTTACCAGCATATGAATATTTTGAAGAAATCAAGTAAATATAACTTTAATATCTTCTTTGAAAATTCAAGAGGGAAATTCCCTTTATCAATTTTATATGGCTTTTTTAGGCTTTTAATTTCTGAAATTGCATTTTATGGTAAAGAAACGGTTTATCATCACAATTTTTAAATGCTTTTAATAAATTTCTTGGAATACTAAAAAATTAATAATCGTTAAAAGTGAATTAATAGCGTAAGTTGTTAATTCATTTTTTTGTATTTATCACGGATAGTATTCTCATTCATTCTTGTATTCATATGGTTAAGTTTTTCTTTATAAAATAGACAGATGTTTCTGTATTTTATAAAATAATGCCAATCCTGACAAAGTTTTCATAAAAAAGATGTTATCTCATATACATAGAATTCTAGAAGATTTGGGTATCAGCCCGCAAAAACGCGTGCTTCATGTTCAGTTTTCTAATCCATCGTTGAATATTCAAGTCTTTTTACAAAGTATTGAAGGGCAGCATCAGCTAAATGAAGGACTGACTGCCGATTTATTTTGTCTTTCTACCAATGCCCATATTTCATTAAAACAATTTATTGGTTGTCAGGTTGCAGTCGATCAAGTAACTGATCAGGGGCAGCTATTTAGAACTACAGGAATTATTACAGAAGCCAGTCAGGGGCAGAGTGATGGTTCGTTAACATTGTATAAACTGAGATTACAAGATCCGACCGCGCTATGGCATAAACGCCGAAATAGCCGTGTATTTATGAATAAAAGTGTACGGAACATTACTGAAATTCTATTTACTGAGTGGCAGAACAAAAGTCCGTTGTTTGCTTCTGCCTTAACTTTGGATTTAAAAAACCTAAGCCAAGACTACGATGTTCGACCTTTTGTCATGCAAAGTAACGAAACGGATTATGAGTTTTTAACCCGACTTTGGCGTAGTGAAGGCATTAACTGGTTAATTGATGAAGCTCAGTTGTTTGCCACTGATAGCTCGGATGAGATTCAATCACAAAAGTTACGTTTAATTGATTGCAATGAATCATATTTAGCATTAGATCGAAGAAATATCCGTTATCACCGTAGTAGCGCTGTTGAACAACAAGACAGTATGACAAGCCTTGTGCCTACTCGAAGTTTGCAATCTACAGCCGTGCATGTGCAACGCTGGCAGGCTGATGCTTTAAGTCAAGAAGAAGGCATGGGCAGTGTTCAGTCACAGCATAGTCATAGTGCTAATCAAGATAATGCGAGTTTAAGTCTAGAACATGCATGGCATGTCAGTCCTGCTTGGATGCAAGACTTAAATGGGGAAGACCAAGCCACTGCATCGGGTCATCAGCAGCTAGAAAAACTCAATCAAAATCTATCTGATTATTATGCATTTAAATCAAAATATTTCCATGCACAAACCACGGTACGTGATGCGCAAGTTGGCTATTGGTTTGAATTGAATGAACATCCAGAAATAGATATGCATAGCGGGGCAGACAAAGAATTTCTGATTATTGGTAAAAGCTTCTATTTGCAAAATAATTTGCCTAAAGATTTACAACAACAAATCAATCAACTTTTTAGTCAAAGCCAATGGCAAAACAATCAAGTAGGGCCAAATGACCAGACTGAGCGTCAGGGTAATGAGCTCATCTTGTCGCGTAGAAATATTAGAACTGTTCCTGAGTATCATCCGCTAGAACACCGATCAGCCGCTTACCCACAGCGCGCTAGAGTGGTAGGCTTGGAAGGCGAAAGCATTCATGTCGACCAATGGGGACGCATTAAAGTCCGTTTCTTGTTTACCCGAACTGATGACCATAGTCATGACGGTGGAGCCGGAAGTAACGACAATGATACCGACTCGGCTTGGGTGGATGTACTCACTCCATGGGCGGGTGCAGGTTATGGTGCACGCTTCTTGCCTCGCGTGGGTGAGATTGTTGTCATCGACTTCTTTGACGGTAACATTGACCGCCCATTCGTGGTGGGACGTATTCACGAAGCTGAACGGCATCCAACGCAATTCGACCAGAAAGGCCAGCTACCTGACACTAAAAAGCTCAGTGGCATTCGTTCAGAAGAAGTCGACGGTAAAGGTTTTAACCAGCTACGCTTTGATGACTCCACAGAACAAATCAGTGCCCAGCTACAAAGTAGCCATGTGGCCAGCCAACTCAACTTGGGTAACTTAAGCCATCCAAAAGACAAAGCGGAAAGTGATGGTCGTGGAGAAGGTTTTGAACTTAGAACAGACCAGTGGGGCGCGGTAAGAGCGGGTAGTGGCTTACTTGTTAGTACCTACAAGCAGGATCAAGCCCAAGGTGTCCACCTCGATGCAAATGAGGCCAAACAACAAATAGAAGGCAGCCTCAATAATGCCAAGGCACTCAGCGAAGTTGCCAAAAATCAGCAAACTGACCCGTTAGATATGCTTGAGAATATTCAGACTTTCTTGGAGGTTCTTAAACAAGAAGACCCTAAAAAGGCTATTGAGTTTCAATCAGCAGTGATGCTGTTGGCATCTCCAAACAGTATCGCTATAAGCACTAATGAAGATATCTATCTCAGTGCAAATGGTCAGCTCACTCAAAGTGCTGGAGATAGTATTAATATTAGTACGCAAAAGAATATAGTGAGTCATGCGAGTCAAAAAATAAGTCTATTTGCCGCTCAAGAAGGTGCTCGGCTTTTTGCTGGTCAAGGTAAAGTGGAAATTCAGGCACAAGGTGATGGCTTAGATGTGATTGCTCGAAAGGGCGTACAGATTACGTCAACCGAAGACACAGTTTTTATTACTAGCCCAACTGAAATTAATCTGACTGCAAGTGGATCTCAAGTAAAGCTGAATGGTTCAGGCATTTTCCCTGTCACAGGGGGGAAGCTTGAGGTGAAGGCTGGGCAACATTTGTTTATGGGGGGAGCCAAGGTGGCAACGAAAAACCCAGAATTGGCAATGTTGCCAGATTACCATTTAACTTATATTGCCAAAGATATAACTGGTAATCCATTGAAAAATAAAAAATATTTAATGATTTTACCGAATGGGGAAATGGTCAGTGGTGTGACAGATGGTCAAGGTAAAACACAGAAGATCACAACCAAGGGCCCTCAGCAAATCCAAATTAGTTTAGAAGATCACGTTCACGATGGTTTTGTAACTTTTGAAGAAGAATAAATGATGAATAAGATTAAATTAAAACTATTTATTAATGTATTACCTGATAATGATACGATTGCTTGCCATGGAATGGATTATTCTGTAACTGAAAAGGGAAAACGGCCAGGACAGGTAAATAAACTTGCGATAGCTATAGGAAGTGCAAAGAATCCTAAGCCTCTTGTGCAGCCGTTGGATTTGAACTCTATTTATAAAAATAAACCTATTTCAGCTCAGACGATCGCCCAAAATATGGCGAAATATAAAGATGTACATGAAGGTCCAAGCTTGAGTCAGAACCGAGAAGCTAAAACTGACATGAAAGGTTTTACTAAAGAAATGCATCTGCCAGCTGGTGAGTATGATCTTTGGATTAAAAGAACGGATTCAGAGTGGGAGAAAGCCATTAATATTAATGGTAGTTCAGGTCTCCATATAAAAGAAGAAAAGCAAGGAATCACTACTATAGAATATCAAATCAAACAATATTATCGCTATAAAATAGAAGGATTTAGGGGGACTAAACTATCTGATAATATTCCATTTGAAACTTTTACTTTTGACAAAGAGGGTAAGGAAAAGAAAATTAGTTTACCTAATGTAAAAATGAGTGTTGTAGATAAAAATGGTTTTACTCCACCTTTATATTCGCCCAAAGGTGAGGTTATATTTGTAAAATTTAAATTCGTAAATATATCTGCCCAACCAGATAAAAAAGACATACAGCATTTTGCAACTATGAGTAAAAAGAATTATGTCACTGTACAGTTGAAGTCTGTTGCGAAGATAACAAAGCAAGATAAGAATACGACAGTAACTTTGCAGGGCAATGGAAAACCGCCTGTTATTTTAAATATGCATCGAGAGGAAATGATAGTTCTTTCAGCAGAGGATTATGCTGAGTTTGAAAAGGAAAGCTCAAAACTAGACAAGTTATTTGGAAACTCTTTTGATGCTAAAAATAAATTAGCAGAAGCAATAAAATCTGGGAGTGTTTCTAATGTTAAAAAAGCAGAAGAAGAAATAAAAGAAGCAGAGAAAAAGATCGAAGAGGAGCTAAATAAAAACTTTAAAAAAGCGGCCGATCTAACAGAAGTCATTACTTTTGAAGCACGTCAAAAGAAAAATCCAAATGGTAACACGCAAGAGTTTGATTTCAGACGTCGGTATCTGCGTACTGACCGATATATGCAGTTACAGCAAAAGAAAAAAAACAAAGAGAGCTTTAAGGTAACGGTTTTAGGGACGGAGTTAAAGAAACTTAAAGATATAAAACAAGACTTTAAGAAAATTAACCAAGAGACTATTCATAATGAATTTAAAAAAGTTAGTTTAGATCTTGCGAAATATTCCAAGCAAACGGGAACTAAGGTTTGGGATTTCTCCGCTTTTAGTGGCAGTTTTGTCGAACAAATTAAGCTTTCAGACAACTTAACGGTTGATATTCAATCACAGTGGTTAAGATGTGTTGGTGGCGCTGGCTTATCGACAAGTGCAAGCTGGAAACCCGAAAGTGGTGAGGTGAATGCTAAGGCGAATGTTAATGCTCAAGGCAAGCTAGTATTATTTGAAGGGAAGGCAAAAACCACCTATGTAATTCCATGTGATAAAGGTTGGATGCTGAACTTTGATGATATTGATCTAGGTGCATTCCGATTTATTATTGGTATGGAACTCTACGGTTTTGCAGGTGCAAAAGTGGCTGCGGGGATTGGTTTGGAGATAAGCTATAGTAAAAGTGGGCAGCAACAATTGGCTGCTAATGGTAGAAGAAATCGAAATCCTTCACTCGCCAATAATATGGGAGAAAACCGTCCAAGATTTGTCCCAATGGATCGAGATGAAACCATCATTCCTGGTAGTGGAGCAAGTTCTGAGGGGCAAATTGAAGCTTTTGCTGGTGCCGAAGCGGGAATCAAACCATCTGGAGAGTTTCAGTGGCTTTCACCTGAAGCTAAAGATTTTAAACCTCTAGCGAGCTTAGCTGTCGATTTTGCTGTAAGTGCAGGCTTAGGGGCGGGTGTTAATTTTAAATTATTTTACTGGTTAGAACGTAAGCAATTCCGTTTTAGAGCAAAAGCCGCTTTATGTGTGGGATTGGGTGCAAAAGGGGCGCTAGATTTTGTTATTGATTTTAGCCAAGTTCTTGAAGTACTAAGATGGGTGCATTACCAACTTACCCGTGCCCAATTTACGCTGTTAGGTTTTATTGCTGAAGATGCGTTTAGTAATTTAGGTCAATTAGCTGTTATTGCGTTAGGCAGAGACTCAATGACGGCTAATACTTTAAATAATATTGCTGGGGAGTTTAGGGATTTTAATGCTAAATATGCACTTGCAAAAGATTCTGTTGATTTAGCAAATAAAATTAAACGTCAATCTGAATGGTTGAAACAAGCTACACCAGATGCAAAAGGAATGCTAATTTATCAAATGACAAGGCATAGTGAATATACACATGCTGCTGATATGCCTAAAACAGGAATTAGCCCTTTTTTACCTACACATAAAGAAGCAGTACTCGCAATTTTTGAAACCATTGCAACAGAAGGTGAGTGGTTTAACGTACTTCAAAGAATGTCTTTAAGGGGTATAAAATCAGAAAGGAGTATCCAAAGTTTAGAAAAACAATTGTTGGTATATTTGCATGATGGATTCTGGTCAAGAACCATTGATTTTGTTAAAGAATATACTTTTAATTCAGATACTGTTGGCCGTGGTAGTGAATATGTAGAGCAATATGAAAAATTACGCTCTAAAATAGTCAAAACTATACCTTTACATGAAAAAGCTCCAATGAATAATCCGAGGGAGTTGAAAAAGTTAAGAGAGAAAATGGTTGAACAACCAAGTATTATTAATGCGGATGCTTTAGTTGCCTTAAATACAGAATCGGTACCGTCTATTGAGGTAGATGGTACCGATGCGGAACTATTTATTGCTGCAAATTATGAACAAAACTCGGATGGTTCATATACGGTATAAGAAATTATTTTATAGGCTGTTGAGTGTTTGCAACACAACGGCTTGAATAGGTTTCAAAATGAAAATTCTTTTTACCATCTGAAGTTGTGAAGGGTTCCATAATTTCATGAGCTCTTCCAATTGCTAACCCATCCGCCATTACCAAATTGTCGGCGCCCATTGGCGAGGTACTGCGTAATACTTTTTCAGTACCTGTTTTTGGTCCAGTTGGGTTGATGGTAGGGGACTGCTTGTAATAATCTTTAGCGTACCAATCATTCATCCATTCATAATTATTGGTGACAAGATCATAAAAACCAAGAGGATTTGGTGGAGTTTTACCTAGAACTGGAATGTTACCTAAACTGTCTGGGCTATAATTTAAATAATAGTTGTCATATTGCTTTTTAGACCAAAGATTTTTTTCAGCTTCTACTTTTCCTGTGTCTGTTGCAAAGGCTGTATATTGCCCTTTATTTCGAGCAACATATTCCCATTGTGCTTCAGTAGGTAAATCCATTGGAGTGCCGACTTGCTGTCCTAGCCATTGACAATAGTTTTTGGCTTGTTGCCAAGAAATACCTGCAGCCACTTCATGCCAAATGTCTGGATTATATTCTTTATTTGTTAGGCTTTCGGGTTGACCACTAGCTTCGGTGTAAATATAAAAATCTTCTGTAGTGATTTTATAAGCATTCATATTAAAGCTGCTAAGCGTGACTTTATGCAGGGTTTTATTATTGTCCCCAGGGGAGAAAGGCTGGTTATTGGGTTTTTCAGTATTACCTTTGGGGTTTTTCACTGCCATGCTATTTGGAACCATTTTTTCTAATTCTGGTGTGACTAGTCCAAAATCACCCATTAGGTAGCTACCACCTTCAACAAAGATCATATTCTTTTTGGTTTTTTCAACCAATTGCTGAATTTTTTGCTGAAGTTCTGGTGAGGGCTTTGATGATTTATGATTTGTCTCACTAGATTTAGCACAAGCACTTAAAGCTAGACTTGAAAATAAAACAATAGCTATATTCCGTTTCATCATTTTGTTGGAAATCATTAGGTTGAATATTGATGAAACTATTTTAGTAAGAGACGTGAAAGATATAAAGAGCGGTTTTGTTATTCAACTCAGTGAATAATCTTTATAGTTACGAAAAATTAAAATGAACTCAGATCTTTTATAATTGAAATATAGATTAAATGGCTTTGGGGAATTAAGCATTAACCAATTGGCTATTCAAAAGAGGAATCTATAATTCTTCATCATATTTTTACAAAAAACAAACTTAAATTTTCTCTTCTTTTTTTGTTGACAATATATTGAAAAAGCATGTTTAGGGCATGGCGTGGCACTTTTTAACCTTTAGACAGAAAATTAAATTTATTTAAATAAGTATAATAGATAGACAGATTAGTCTTGACAAGTTTTGTATTTTTTGAACTTTCATTTTTACTTTACGTTTTGATGATCTGTTCCTAACCAAATAGAAACAGCTGCTGGTTAATATAAACTTAAATATTGTTAAGAAAATGTTTCATAAAAACTAAATAAGTGATATTTATGATAATTTTTTGTTTAGTTTTAATTCTTATTTAATTCATAAAAATCAATGATTTATTTTTAATTACAAAAAATAACAATATTATATTTTTATAAGAATAACTTTATTAAGCTATATTTTATAACCATCTTAACTATTTACTTTTAGTTTAAGTTGATATGTTTTTTATATAAAATATGTTTGTTTATATGATAAACTGCGCATAAATTTTTTGAATATAAGGTTTTTGGGCTGATTTTTTAATGTTTTATCAATATTAACTTTTCAGTAAAGCCTTGAATAAATAAGAAAACAGAGGAATTAAAGTTGTGTTGAAACGAAGTATTTTGATACTTTTGCTGACTGGAAACATTATCAGTCTATCAGGTGCTCACGCAGCAGAACTTGAGCCTGTAAAACTTAAAAAAAGTTGTATTAAAAAAAATCCTTTAGCAGAAGGTCAGAATGATCCTGAGCTATTGAATATTTTTAAACAAGTTTGTGATAGTGATAATACGACTCAAAAAAATGATTTATTAGCTAAAGCCGCTATGCGGTTTTATCAAACCAATCAACCAGTTAAAGCATTGAATTTGGCAAGTCAATTGCAAAGTCAAAATATACGCGGTTCATTAATAACAGATGTTTTATTTTTATCTGGTGTAAGTATTGCAAATAACTCATTGCAGCAAATGCGTAGTCAGGAAATGCGTTATTTAAGCAACGATGTAACTTATCCACCTGCTAAACAGTTAATTGAAAATATCCATACTTCAATGCCTGCGCCTGATACTTCAAATGTTAAGGCAGCTGCAGAAGGTGGCTCAGGTGATAACGAAAGAAGAAGTTATAAAAAACAAACTGTAACGCGTAACAGAGTTGCTGCTTCCAGAGCAGCACCTAAACGAGTAGCAACTCCAGCAAAAGCAACTGCGGTTAAACCAAAAACTGCCCCTGTAGCCAATGTTAATAAATCAAAAAGTTCGCCTTTTGACCCTTTAATTAAATAATCAGGAATAGAATCTTATGGCTAAGAGAGAAAGCGTACAAAAGAAGCTTCAGCGAATTCGACCTCCACGTGTTCAGCTCACATATGATGTTGAAATTGGTGATGCAAAAGAAGCGAAGGAACTGCCATTTGTTGTTGGTGTGATGGGTGATTTTTCGGCAGCATCTGAGCTTGAACGTACAAAATTAAAAGATAAAAAATTCATTAATGTCGATTTAGATAATATTGATGAAGTTATGGAGTCATTGTCTCCAAGAGCTGCTTTTCAGGTAGATAATACGCTGACTGAAGAAGGTGGGAGAATTGCAGTTGATTTA
The DNA here is from genome assembly GCF_000399665.1 of Acinetobacter calcoaceticus ANC 3811. GTDB lineage: Bacteria > Pseudomonadota > Gammaproteobacteria > Pseudomonadales > Moraxellaceae > Acinetobacter > Acinetobacter calcoaceticus_B. Next base: position 1,582,342 of record NZ_KB976986.1, on the reverse strand, counting down.
ACATTTAAGTCAATGGAAGATTTTCGTCCAGAAAATGTTGTTCAACAGGTTGACCCATTAAAGAAATTGGTTGAAGCGCGTGAACGTTTAACAGATTTAAGAAATAAGATTTCTAACAGCGAACGTTTAGAAGACTTACTTGATGAAGTACTTAAGAGTACTGATCAAATCCGTAAATTAAGTGCGGAGGCTGATCATGAATAATGCTCAATCGGCAGCAATGCCTCTTGTTGAAAATGAACAAGTTAATCTTTTAGACTCGATTGTTGAAGAAAGCCGTATTGCCCGAAATGAAGAAGAACATACGCGTGCAAAAAGCTTAATCGGTGAACTTGCCAAAGAAGTAATGGCAGGAACAATTACAGTTTCTGAAAATATGACTTTATCAATCGATAAGCGTATTGCGGAAATTGATGCACTGATTTCAAATCAATTAAGTCAGATTATGCACAATGAACAATTCCAAAAGATTGAGTCAACTTGGCGTGGTCTTTACTACTTCTGTCAGGAAACACCGTCTAATCCTCTCATTAAAATTCGTATGTTAAATACGACTAAAAAAGAGTTGGTAAAAGATTTTCAAGGTGCTACAGACTTTGATCAAAGTACTTTATTTAAAAAAATCTATGAAGAAGAGTATGGGTCTTTTGGTGGTGCACCATATTCAGCGCTAATTGGTGATTTTGAATTTGACCGTACGCCTTCTGATATGTATTTGCTTGAGCAAATCTCTCACGTTGCTGCCGCTGCTCATGCGCCTTTTGTTTCTGCTGCTAGCCCAAGCATTCTTGGTCTTGAGTCATTTACAGATATTGATCGTCCTAGAGATGTATCAAAAATCTTTGAAACGGCTGAATATGTTCAATGGCGTTCATTCCGTGACAGTGAAGATTCTCGTTATGTTGCTTTAACCTTGCCACACGTGCTTGGTCGTCTTCCTTATCATCCAAAGGAAGGAACAGCTACAGAAGGATTTAACTTTGCTGAAGATGTTTCGGGTGCAAACCACAATGAATATTTGTGGATGAATGCTGCTTATGCTTTCGGTACCCGTTTAACAAATGCATTTGATATGCATGGTTGGTGTGCTGCAATTCGCGGTGTTGAAGGCGGTGGTTTAGTCGAAGGCTTGCCAGTTCATACTTTTAAAACACAAGATGGCGAAGTGGTATTCAAGTGCCCAACAGAAATTGCGATTACTGATCGTCGTGAAAAAGAATTAAGCGATTTGGGCTTTATTCCTTTAGTGCATTGTAAAAATACCGATTACGCAGCTTTCTTTGGCGCGCAATCAACTCAAAAACCTAAAAAATATGACAATGATACAGCAAATGCTAACTCTGCTTTATCAAGTCAAATTCAGTACATCATGGCCGTTTCACGTATTGCTCATTATTTAAAAGCAATGATGAGAGATAAAGTGGGTAGTTTTGCTTCTGCTGGAAATGTTGAAGCATTTTTAAATGAGTGGTTGTCACAGTATGTATTGCTTGATGATGGCGCTTCTCAAGAAGCAAAAGCTCAATACCCTCTACGTGAAGCGTCTGTAAAAGTTGTAGAAGATCCTGCTCAACCAGGTCACTACAAATCTGTGGTTTTCTTGCGACCACACTTCCAGCTGGATGAGTTGTCAGTTTCTTTGCGACTTGTTACTGAGTTACCTCAGTCCTCAAATTAATAAAGGTCAGCGAAAGAATAACTTTAAATTAAAAATAGGAAAGTTCTAAATGAAAGATATATACGTTGAGTTTCGCGGTAAATATAAAGTTGATGGCGAGTCTCGTGACTCTGAGCACAAAGGCTGGTTAGAAGTTAACTCTTGGTCTCACAACATTCGTCAACCTAAATCTGCTACTTCAAGTAGTGTCGGTGGCCATACTGCTGAACGTGTTGAACATTCAGATATGCTTTTTATTAAAGACCTAGATGCAACTAGCCCAAAATTATGGGAAGCATGTTCAGCTGGTTATACGTTTGATGAAGTACAAATTGATTTTTATCGTGCGAATGGCGATAAACGTATCAAGTACTTACAAATTAAATTGAAGCATGTTCTAGTTTCTAGTGTAACTCCAACAGTTACCGAAGAAGGTGTTCCAACTGAAGCGTTTGGTTTGAAATACGCAGCTGTTGAGTGGACATATAACCAACAAGATATTAACGGTACTGCTAAAGGTGCTGTTACTAAGAAATGGTCACTTTCTAATAATACTGCTTCTTACGCAGCATAATTATTTAAGTGAATATTTTGTGGAGGCTGACATAAAGTTAGCCTCTGCTGTCTTTAAGCATGCTTGTTGTGAACTCGAATGAATTTAGATCGGCTTTATCCATACGGATTTCGTTCAACTTTGTTTGATCGCTTAATTCCTGAAAGTGAAGATTATGAAAAGGGTCTTTCTATTCAGCAATTAAGAGAATCGGTAGCAAATGATTTAGAAGACTTGCTGAATAGTCGTGTCGCTAAATTAGATCACGTGGTCGATGATTATCCATTGGTTAAAAAATCTATACTTCAGTTCGGGATTATTGATTTTGTGGGGCTTTCTACAGCCAATCCGCTAGATCGAGACAAGATTTGTCAATCAATTGAACAATCAATAGCAGCTCATGAACCTAGATTAAGACAAATACGGGTAGAGATGTTGTTGGATGGACATAATATGGGGGCATTATGTTTAAGTATTCAGGCTTATCTAAATATTCATCCACTGTATGAACCTGTCGTTTTTGATGCATTACTAAAACCGACAACGCAGCAATATGTAATTTCAGCGAGAACCTAAGCGTAGTGGGTGTGTTGTGATAGAAGAGCTTTTACCGTTTTACGAGAAACAACTACAAGAATTTGGTCAGCAATCTCGTGAATTTGCCCAAAAATATCCGAAAATTGCTCAGCGCTTATCTTTAAATCAAGAGCAGATTGATGATCCGCATATTGAGCGTCTTATACAGGCGTTTTCATTAATCGCTGCTCGAATTGATAAAAAACTTGCTGATAGTTATGACGTATTTACGCGTTCTCTATTCGAGGTGATGTTCCCTCAATACTTACGGCACTTTCCTGCTTGTTCGGTGGTAAGTTTCGAAGATATAAATAAGATAAAGCAGCTTACAGAAGCGCATATTGTTCCTGCACACACAATCTTAAAGTCGCGTAGTTTTAAAGGGGTTCAGTGTGAGTTTAATACGACGCAAGAAGTAAAATTACTCCCGATAAGTTTGCAAGCGCTAGAGTTTAAAAGTACGCCAAGTGCACATATGCATTTGAGTCAAAATGCGATTTTAAATTTTAAATTCGAAATTTTTAATCATGCTCATCTAAGTTTAATAAATGAAAAACTTCCTATTTATTTAGATGCAATTTCTAATTTTCCGCTTCAAGTACTAGACAGTATTTTTAAAAAGGGAACAACTTTTGCTGTCAAAATAGGGCAGAAAGTTGTAACGCTCGATAAGAATCCATTTGAGTTAACTGGTTTTTCAGAGCAAGAAAGTCTATTGCCACTCGATCAACATACTCATCATGCGTATCGTTTGCTCATGGAATATTTTTGTTTTCCTGAGAAGTTTAACTATCTAAAACTCGATTTAGGTTTTTTAAAGCTTCTATCTTTAGAAGCGAATGATTTTGAGCTGCTTATACATTTTAAATTAAATTTAAATGATCAAGCTGTAGTCCGAAATTATTCTGAATTAAATGTCGCTAATTTTAAATTGTTCACTACACCAGTCATTAATTTATTTGAAAAATATGCTGAACCTCAAAAAATTGTACATAAGCAATTAGAATACCCATTAATTACAGATGCGCATCATCCTGAGTTTTATCAAGTCTATTCAATCACTGAAATGAATATGGTGCGTGAAAAAACCAGTCACGAAGAAAGCTATGTTCCTGTACTGCCTTTTTTCGCGATGAGTCATTACCATGCAGACAAGGCGCGCTTTTTCTATTCGGTAAGCTATCAAAAACTCCAACCGAATTTTGTTGAAATGGGATATTCAATTATTTCCAAGAATTTAAATCCTTCTTCAACACGTTCAGATTTTATTAGTACAAAATTATTATGCTCAAATCGTGACTTACCACATGAAGCATTGGGGCAGTCTAATAATATATTGAACTTGAATGACAGTAGTTTGGCTAGACGCGCCATTGTTTTAAAAAGACCTACAAAACCATATCAATTTGGTCAAAGTCAGAGTGAGCAGTGGCGTGTTATTTCGCATCTTTCATTAAATAGTTTAGCTCTAATGAAAGGTGATGCTGTATCTCATATTAAAGAGTTACTTGCTTTATATAACTTACCGCTATCAAAAGAAAATTATCTAATTATTGAATCAATTAAACATCTTGAATTTTCACTTACTCACAAACTAGTAGATGGTAAACCATTCCCAATGTTTGTAAGGGGCGTGAAGGCCGAGTTGCAAATTGATTCATCTGTATTTAGAGGGCATAGCCTATACATTTTTAGCCAATTGTTAAGTCGTGTTTTTAATTTAAAGGTTCAAATTAATAGTTTTGTTGATTTGGTTGTTAAGGATTATTCATCTCAGCAGGAGTTATACCAATGCAGTCAGAACGTTGGTGGCAAGACTCTTCTATAACAGCTGAGTTGTTTACAAAGCCAAAGTCTTTTGAATTTATCCAAGCAACACGCCTATTAAGGCACGATTCAAGTCGTGCAGTTGGTTCATCTTGGAGTGATCATTTCAAGTTTGAGACATCCTTTAATTTAAATTTCCCTGCTACGGAAATTGAAAATTTAGAATTATCAGATGAGCGGATTTATATCACGAATTTAATCGTTGGGCTTACGGGTATACAAGGTGCTTTACCGTATACATATACGAACAAGATTAAACAGGCTTCGCGTCAGCAAAGAGCTGAAACTAAAGAGTTTTTGAGCTTATTTAACCATAAGCTTACTGCTCAATATGTAGAGTCCAGCATTACCTATAATCTGCCGATTCGATATGAGACCGAGCATAAAAATGATTATCTAGATATTTTGCATGCGTTGAATGGCTATGTACGATCGCAACATCAGCAAACTGAACTTGATGACTATTTTGCAGAGTTTTCTGGATTAATGCAGGGCCAGAATAATACAGTTCATGCCTTAAAAACGATGCTGTCATGTATTTTTAAGCATGAAATTACGATTAAAGAGTTTATACAAGAATCTTTTAAGTTAGCGAGTGACCAATTAACCACTTTAGGTGGAGCTCAGCCGAGCCTACTTGGTGTTAATACATTTTGTGGTGAAACCATTCAGCAAATTGATGGAAAAATTGAAATTCAGATTGGACCCTTAAAACGTCAACAATATTTAAATTTTCTGCCAAATCAAGAGTTAAGTTTAAAACTAAAAAAAATTGTAGAAACTTGGTGTAGTCCAACTTTATCGATAGATCTTCGAATCGTGTTAGATGAGTCTGAAATACAACCTATTTGCCTAACTCATCATAATCAGAGTGGGCTGGGGCAAGGTTCTTTTCTTATATCAAAACAACCGAAAGTGCATAGTCATGAAACTTGCTATAGCCTTATTGGAGAGACAATATGATTAAAAAAATATTACTCTCGTTTATTGCTATTTTTACAGTAGTTAGTGGAATTATTATTTTCTACTGGCGTGACGTTCAATATAACCCTGATAAGGGTGATTTTTTCCTTTATTTCTTGCTATTACCAGCAATTATTACCTTGGCGATCTTATCTCCTTGGTTAATTTATAGTGCCTATAAAACTTACAAAGACAAGAAAGAACAGGCTATAAATCAAGATAAAAATGATACTAATCAAAAACAAACCGCGGTAACAGATGCACCACTCGAACAGCTAGATTTTAATATTTACTCTTCTTTTGCTGTACATGCATTGGGTGAGAATGAAAGCATTATTGCGGAGCTACAAAACTTTAAAAGTCCAGAGCTGGATGATCAACTGTTAAATTCTTATGGATTGCCTCTTTTATCTTACCGTATTAAAGACTTGGATGAAGATAATCATGAGGAGAGCGAGTATGCATCTCCACGACAAGTTCGTATGATGTCATTAATACAACAGCAATTAGAACAAAATATAGAAAACTTATATCTTCTTGCAGAGCATTTAAAACGTTCAACTTTATTTTATGAGTCGCAGCAAGCACGTGAATATCATATGCATCCGGCATGGGTTGATCCTGAGTCTGAATATGATGATGTTCAAATGCCGATAGTCGAAGTTTATCGCTTAAATCGCTTAAATCTACACATCCTTCTTTCTGAAGATTTATTACATATTTGGAATGATGATCAAAGTAATGAATTAATTTTAGCGTTTTTTACTGAGATTGGTATTCCTGCTCAAAAGATCCATATTGAATATCATTTTTTTGGAGAGCAATTAGCTTACCAAGAGTTAATACACCTATTAAAAGGTATTCATAAAAGAGAGCATGAGATGTTCTTTTTAGTCGTGGCTGATTCGGAAATTGATCAAGATCTAGTCGATGAAAAGTCTTGGATGATTAAAGATTATATTCCTGCTGAATTTGCAGCAAGCTGTTTATTGGCAGATCCTTTAGTAAAAATTCAAGAATTAGAACCTACTAAAAATCTGAAAGTTGTTGTAGGCCAACAAGATACAGCGAAGCTTTTTACTAATTTTGAATTTCATGATTTACCTCAGCATGAAGGTGAGGAACCTTATGTGCTGATATTGTCAGATCAGACCGATATAAAAGTTTCGAAAAAATTGCAGCAGCACTTTCTTCAAACACCAATAGAACCACATCACTATATTTATGTGAAATCTTCATTAGGGCATACCCAACATTTAGCTGATATTTATGGCTTTATGCTGAGCATGCACTTCCCTGAACATATCATTCCTTTTGTCTTTGGAGAAAATACGGTGTCAGCACATACATTTGTGCAAAGCGTCACTGAAAATTCAAAAGATGATGTGATGGTGTTGAATAACTAATTTAAACTTTGGACTTAGAACGAGAATAGAATGCATACAATTTTAGGCTACTTGTGGCAGTACATCACGAATCCTAAAGCAATTATCGCCTTGTCATTGTTCGTGGCATTGATGTCTTCATATACTTCAATTCCTCGTCATATATTCTGGGCTTTAGCAACTGCCTATGCTTTGGGTCTTATTGTTTATGGTATCTATTGGCTTATTCAACGAAGAAAGCATGCTGCTCAGGGCGAAGAGCTAGCTGAAGCAATTGAAAAAGATAATCAAGCTGAATATGGCAAAAATAAAGATAAAGAAGAACTTCAGCTTGTTAACCAACAAATGAAAGAATCAATTCAACTGATTCGTAAATCTAAGTTGGGTGATAAAAAAGGGAATGCTGCATTATATGAACTTCCTTGGTATATGGTTATTGGTAACCCAGCTGCAGGTAAAAGTTCAGCTATTTATAATTCTGGATTAAAGTTTCCTTTCGAAGAAACGCATCAAAAAATGGTATCAGCTGGTTTAAGCGGTACTCGAAATTGTGACTGGTTTTTCTCTACTGAAGGTATTTTGCTTGATACAGCGGGCCGTTATTCTGTTTATAGCGAAGACCATTCTGAGTGGTTAGGTTTCTTAAATATTTTAAAAAAGAACCGTTCTAAAGCGCCGGTGAATGGTTTGATTTTAATTGTTAGTATTGCTGAGTTAATTAGTCAAAGTCCTGAAAACTCGTTAAAGCTAGCTAAAAATTTACGTGCTCGTATTCAAGATCTAACCGAACGTTTAGAAGTAGTTGTGCCTGTTTATTTAGTCTTTTCAAAGATGGATTTGATTGCAGGTTTTACCGAGTTTTTTGAATTTTATGAAGCTCAAGAATATAACCAAGCTTGGGGAGCAACGCTTCCATATGAGCAGAGTTCTTCTCATAACGCGGTAGATTTGTTCGAAAAACATTACACCATTCTTTATGATGGTCTAAAAGGGGTAAGCTCGACTCATTTAAGCCGCCGTCATTCGCAAAATATCTCACCAAGTGTAATGACCTTCCCATTAGAATTTAAAACATTAAAACCAGCTTTAAAAAGCTTTATCGGTACACTTTTTGAAGATAATCCATATCAATTTCAACCTGTTTTCCGTGGATTTTACTTCACCAGTGCTTTGCAGGAAGGTGTCATTGAAAGTCCAATGACTGAACAAATTGCACAAGAATTTCAGCTTACTCAAATTGCTCAAAGTGATTTAAAAGATCATTCAAAAATTACGCCTAATCATGGCTATTTCTTAAATGGTCTATTTTCAGATGTTATTTTAAAAGATAAAGATCTTGTTAAGCAGCATGTAAATACGGGTAGAAAACGTCAGCGTTACATTGCATTTATTGGTGCTTTAGCGGGTGTTTCAATTATTCTTGGCGTATGGGTTTGGTCATATCGTAATAATCAGCAATTGGTTGCCGAAGTCCAAGCTGATTTAAATAAGGTTGTTCAATTAGAGAAAGCCTCGGGTCAGCAATTGTCTACCCAATTAGAAGCTTTACTTATTCTTCAAAGACGTCTACAGCAGTTGGATGAGTTTGATGAAAATAGACCGCTTAAGTTTAGTTTTGGTTTATATCAGGGCAATGAGCTTCGTGAAAAGTTAAAAGCTGAATATTTAAAAGGCGTTAAGCAAATTGTCTTAACACCGACACAGCAAAATATTGCTCAATATTTGCAACGCGTAAAAAATAATGAAGCAACATTAAAAGCGAATCACACAAATGTTGAAATCAAGCAAACTGCTCAGACTCAACAATATTTAGAGCCTTCAGACACAAATCCTCAAGATGCTTATAACGCATTAAAAGCGTATTTGATGATGAGTAATCCACAATATATGGATGCAAGTCATCTAAGTGATCAGGTTACGCGTTTCTGGCGTTCTTGGCTTGATGCAAATAAAGGTCAAATGCCACGTGCAGATATGATTCAGGAAGCTGAGCAGATTTTATCGTATGCAATGACTTTGGCGAATGATAAAGAATTCCCAATTTTAGATGCAGATTCACAAATTGTTGATCAAACACGTCAAGTATTGCTCTCTGTAGTTAGAGGAATGCCTGCGCGTGATCGTGTTTATAACGAAATAAAAATGCGCGCTGCTGTACGTTTCCCTGCGTTGACTGTAAGTCAGATCGTGGGTGAGGCTAATAAAAATGTTGTATTAGGTAGTTATGCGTTGCCTGGCGTATTTACCCAAAAGGCATGGAATGACTATGTAGAAAAGGCGATTGAAGAAGCCGCAGATAAGCCAACAGATAGTAAAGATTGGGTGCTAAATAGTCGTCAATCTGATGATTTAACTTTCTCAGGCAGCCCTGAACAAATTAGAAAGCAACTGACGGCACTCTATAAGCAAGAATATATTGCGGAATGGAGAAAATTCTTAAGCGGTATTCATTATGCTAAAGCTACCCAATTCCCTCAGCAAGTAAAAAATATTGATGTTTTAGGTGAGCCACAGAACTCTCCAATTCGAACCTTAATTGAACGAGTAGCAATCGAAACAAACTGGGATAATCCAGTTGTGCAAGCTGAGTTAGCAGCTCCACAAAAAGGATTCGTTGCGTGGTTTAAACGTAAAGTTTTAAATCATGATGACAAGACTGCTAATCAAGTGGCGACCAATGCTCAGGGTGCTATTTCTCAAGAATATCAAATGTTCTATCAGTTGGTTCGCAAACGCGATGATCAACAAGGTAAATCATTGCTTGATGAATATATGACAAATTTAGCTCTAGTTCGTAGCAAGTTTAATGAGCTTAAGAATGCAGGGGAAGTTGGACCTAATGCGATGACATTAGTCAAGCAAACCCTGAATGAGCAAACTTCTGTATTTAACCAGACGCAAAAAATTGTAGATGAAAAAATGGCGGTTGGTTTTAGTGAAATTGATCAGCGATTACTACAAAAATTAGTGGTTAGTCCACTTACACAAGCTTTTGAGAGTTTAATTACACCTACGCAAGACGAAATTAATAAATTATGGGTTATGCAAGCCTATCAGCCATTTACTGCAAATCTTGCTAAGAAATATCCATTTAACTCATCAGCTTCTTTGCAAGCTACAAGTAGTGAAATTGGCCAAATCTTGGGTGAAAACGGCAGCATTTCTCGTTTTGTAAAAGAAAATCTTGATCCATTTGTGATTCGTCGTGGTTATACATTAACGTCTAAGACATGGAAAGATTTAGGAATTAGTTTAAATCCTCAATTCGTCATGAATTTCCAAAGATATGTTACTCCATCAAATGGTATGGCAACAGGTGAGTTGAATAGTCAAGCTCCTGCTGCACCTGCAACCAATCAATCTAACTTCCAGTTTTACCCAATTCCAAATCCACAATTGCTTTCATATACCGTGGATATTGATGGTCAGCGCATGACTTATGAAAACGGTGTGCAACAGTGGGTTAACTTCATTTGGCCGAATCAAGGCAGTATTCCGGGTGCTCGTATTACCGCTGTAGATTTACAAGGTCAAACGCATACGATTTTTGATGAGCCGGGCGAATACGGTATTAACCGTTTAATTGATAGTGCTCAACGTAAAGAACAAAATGGCGGGTTTGAAATGCTTTGGCGTAGTAAAACTGACCCATCATTAGTTGTAAAAATGAATTTCCGTCTAATCAGTAGTAATTCAGGCAGTATTGGTTCAAGCCGTGGTTACGCAGGTATGCAACTGGTTGACAAAGTTACTGCCGATAAAGCAGCTCGTGTGGTGTCTGCTCAGCAGGCACCAGCTCAAGCTGCTGCGCCAGTAAAAACAGCAAATCCTGTTGCAGCACTTGCTCAGCCTTCTGTGGGAGTTAAACCATGACATGGAAAATAACCTCTATGCGAAAGGAGGAGCAATAATGCAAACATTAAAAACAACCCCTTTGTATTACGGCAAAAGTCCTGCACGAGGCGACTTTTTAAAAACAAAAGGTCAGAATGCTCTAATACAGTTGCTTGATCAGTGGATTACTGAAGCATTGGAATACGCAATGCAATCGGGCAGCTTTAAAGAAGCTTATAACACGTTGCCTTCACTGGATTTCTTTATTGCGAATCCGAAAGAAAATATGTTTTTAGCGGCGAATCTACTCGCAAGTGAAGATAGTTCAGGCCGATCTTTTCCAATGGTACTGAGCCATTTATTAGAAATTGATTTACCGTATGATAATTTGCTGTATGCGCCATATAGCTATAAACATGTACTCGTTGATTTATTTCAAAACAATCGTGCTTTAAAAGGAATTAAAGATTCAGATCTGTTACTTGGAAAATTAGGTCACTTACAAAATCAAATTCAGGTTTTAACTGAACGCGAGTGTATCGGCTTCTATGAAAATCATACGATGCACTCATTTGCTCAGTTAATGAAGCTCAGCATTTATGAGTTAGCTCAAAGTATGATTGGTCTGGGGTTATTACTTCAGCCAATTTTACAAAATGGAACCAGTCGATTAAATAAAGTTTTGATTTTGCCTATTAATAATCCTGCTTACAGTTATGAAATAGCAGCCTTTTGGGTCAGTATTATTTGTCGTTTTTTAAAGGAACATAATACTGAGGTGTTGATTGGCTTATTACATCGAGAGCAACCAGTATTATTCTTCGGCTTTCAAGGTGCTGATATTTTAGCCCTTAGCGATATTTTTACTCAGAATATGGATAGTAAACATTGGGTTTCTTTAATAGAAGCTCAGTGGATTGATACTTATTTGGAGCAGAATGCTGGTTTAGCTACGCTAGAACAATCATTATGCCAACGCCAATTAAGTTTAAATCAAGGCTTAAAACTATTTAGACAGACTTTTTTGGGTGAATAATAATGAATCAACGAAATCAAACTAAACTTACACAGCTCATAAAAGGCTGTTTTATCTATGCAATAGCTAATTATGCTTTGGCTCAGCCTATTGTTGTAGAAGGTGTGGTTCCAAATGAGGCGAGTAAACAGGCCATCTTATTAAAAATGCAATCTGTTTATGGTGCTGATCAGGTAGTAGATAAAATACAAGTGAGACCTGTAGCTGCTCCAAATGGATGGAGTGATTCTGTTACACGAGTTATTACACCTGACTTGAAAAAAGTTTCACAAGGTAAATTAAGCGTAAATGGTACTCGATTTGAGCTAAGTGGAAAAATGCTGAATCCAGCAGATATCCAGCCTACCATTCAGTCCTTTCAAGGGTTAGTACAGCCACCATATCAACTATATTCACAGTTATCAGTCAATCAGGCTGAGCAGAAAATCATTGATGACGCACTTAAAAATCGAATTATTGAGTTTGAATCTGGTAGTGCAGTTTTAACTGATGCGGGTCAAAAAATTCTAGACGAGATGGCTGTTGCCTTAAATAAAGTAGGCGGCAAAAAAGTCAAAATCGTAGGACATACAGATAGTTCAGGCGATGCGACTAAAAATTTAAAACTTAGCCAAGATCGGGCATTAGCAGTAAAAAACTATTTGATTAGTAAGAGTATTCCTGCCGACCATTTATCTGCGGAAGGTCTAGGTTCTTCTAAGCCAGTTGCAGATAATACTTCTCCAGAAGGAAGAAAGAAAAACCGTCGAATTGAGTTTACTGTTCTATAAATATAAGGAGAAGAACATGGCTAGCCCGTACATTACGATTGGATGCCCAACAACTGGTGGAGGGCAAGTCATTTCAGGAAATAGTACTTTTTTAATTGAGGGAATTGCAATTGCCTGTGTAGGAGATAAGGCAACTTGTCCGTTACACAAAATAGTTGCAACGATTGTATCGGGAGATCCGAATATGCTTGTTATGGGGAAATCAGCAGCACGTGTAAATGATTCATTATCATGTGGCTGTAAATTATTGCCAAAACAGAGTTTAGTAAATCAAGGGTAAGGGTAGAGATATTTTTATATAGATATAAATATCTACCAAAACTTATTAACGCTTGAAATGATGAGTAGTTTGTCTGATAAAGCTGAATTTTGTTAATATACAGGCATTATGATTTTAAGCATTAAATTATTTAAAAATATTGAGAGTAATGATGAGTAATTTAAAAATTTTAATTACAAAACTTTCTACAGTTGCGCGAACTGCTTTAGAAAAATCGGCTAATGCTTGTGTTATTCAACAAAATTACGAAATTGAAATTGAGCATTTATTTTTAGAGTTACTTAATCAATCTTTAGAGAATGATTTAAAAATTTTATTAAAGAAATATAAAATTTCATCTGAAGCTTTGGTTGATGATTTAAAAGAAACAATTTCTCAATTGCCGAAAGGTAATTCACGAACTCCTATTTTTGCTAAATCTATTGTTCGTTTGTTTGAACAAGCCTGGTTATTGGCTTCGGCTGAACAAAATCCAGTTATTCGTAGTGGTCATTTATTAGTTGCGTTATTAACTGCGCCTGATTTATATCAAATTGCGACTCGTGCTTCGAGTTTATTTGACCTCTTACCAATTGATTCAATGAAACATAAGTTTCTTGAAATTTGTGAGAAGAGTGTTGAACAACAAGATGAAATAAAAACACCTTCTGGTGAAGCTGAGCCAACAGAAGCGACTGTAGCAAATACCAAAGCAGCTAAAACTCCTGCACTTGATCAATATACGATTAACCTCACTGAAAAAGCGAAACAAGGCGGTATAGATCCAGTTATTGGGCGCGAATATGAAATTCGCCTAATGCTCGATATTTTAATGCGTAGACGCCAAAACAACCCGATCTTAACTGGAGAGCCAGGCGTTGGTAAAACAGCTGTGGTCGAAGGTTTAGCTTTAAAAATTGCTCAAGGTTTAGTACCAAACGCCCTTAAGAATGTCCATTTACATGTGCTTGATATGGGACTTTTACAGGCAGGTGCAAGTGTTAAAGGCGAGTTTGAAAATCGTCTAAAACAAGTGATTCAAGAGGTTCAAGCCTCAGTTCATCCTATTATTTTATTTATTGATGAAGCGCATACTTTAATTGGTGCAGGTGGACAAGCTGGGCAAAATGATGCTGCAAATCTTTTAAAACCAGCACTTGCACGTGGTGAATTGCGTACGATTGCTGCAACTACTTGGGCAGAATATAAACAATATTTTGAAAAAGATGCTGCATTGAGCCGACGTTTTCAGGTGGTAAAAGTAGAAGAGCCAACCGAAGAAGTTGCGATAGATATGTTGCGCGCAATGATTCCAGTGATGCAGCAGCATTTTAAATTACAAATTGATGATGAGGCGATCGTTACAGCGGTTCATTCTTCGCATCGCTATATTAGTGGTCGTCAACTTCCGGATAAAGCAGTTAGTGTTCTTGATACGGCAGCAGCACGTGTTGCGTTGACCCAAAATGCCCAACCTGTAAAGCTTGATCAGTTAAAGGCTCAAGAGCATAACTTAAAGCTTGAACAGAAAATTTTAGAAAATGAACATCGTCAGATTCCAATTCATCATGAACGATTAGAAACTTTAAAAGCTAATTTAGAATCTTTGCAAAAAGAGATTCATGAAACCGAAGAGCAATGGCAAAAAGAATTAGAACTTGTTCATAAAATTCAGGAATTAGAAGCACAAAATCATTCTAATGAATCTGAAGCTTATGACCAGATCAATCTACTGCGTAAGGATCTTGCTGAAATTCAAGGCCAGCAACCCTTAGTATTTGAAAGAGTAAACTCTCTAATTATTAATGAAATTATTTCTGATTGGACCGGAATTCCTGTTGGAAAAATGGTTAATGATGAAATTAAACAGATATTAACGCTTGAAGATAAATTGGGCGAGCGTGTAATGGGGCAGGATTATGCACTTACACAATTAGTTCAAGGCATTAAAACTTCAAAAGCAAGACTTGAAGATCCTAATAAGCCACAAGGTGTATTTCTTTTGGTGGGGCCAAGTGGTGTTGGTAAAACTGAAACGGCATTAACTTTGGCAAATGAACTATATGGTGGTGAGCAGCATTTAATCACCATTAATATGTCTGAATATCAAGAAGCTCATACTGTATCTTCGCTTAAAGGTGCGCCTCCTGGATATGTGGGATATGGTCAAGGCGGTGTTTTAACAGAAGCTGTTCGCCGTAACCCTTACAGTGTTGTGTTGCTTGATGAAATTGAAAAAGCACATAGTGATGTTCAGGAACTGTTCTATCAAGTATTTGATAAAGGTACTTTAGAAGATGGCGAAGGACGAGTAATTGACTTTAAAAACACCACTATTTTGTTGACTTCTAATGCTGGCTCAAGCGCGATCATGCAAGCTTGCTTAAATACGCCAGTAGAAGAATGGCCGACAGCTGAAGAGTTGATTGACCATTTAAAACCAAGTTTATATAAGCAATTCAAGCCTGCATTTTTAGGCCGAATGAGAGTTGTGCCATATTTTCCATTGCATGACGATTTACTTGTACGAATTATTAAACATAAGTTAGGCAAGATCACTGCAAGAATTGAGAAACAATACGGTACACAAGTCCAGTATTCTGACGATTTGGTAGAGCTGCTCTTAAGTCGCTGTACAGAAGTCGATAGTGGTGCACGTAATGTTGATAATATTTTAAATTCTACGGTGTTACCTGCATTGGCTACAGAAATTTTAGTGGCTTTAGCAGAACAAAAGTTGCCAAAAATTATCATGATTGATGCTAAAGATGACGAAATTCAATATTTACTAGATCCGGTTGCAAAAGCTGCTAAAAAAAGGACCAGTAAAAAGTTGAAGTCAGAAGTTTAAATTGAATAGAGCTAAAATTAGATGAATATTGATATTTCTGAACTCCTTGAACCGATTAGTGATAGCTTACCTTGTGGTGATGACTTTTCATTTTCTAATGAATTTCATGAAATCAAAAAAGCGAAAACACAAGATGATCTATTGCTAGATCAAGGCGATTGGGTTGCTGAGCGAAAACAAGCCGACTGGGATTTTGTATCAAATAAAACGAGTGTTTTGCTAAAAGAGAATACTAAAGATATTCGTCTATTAACTTGGCTCTTAGAAGCTTGGACTCATCTTTACGGTTTTGAAGGTATGGCGAAAGGTTTAACCTTAAGCCATACCATGCTCAATCAATACTGGCAGGAAATTCATCCTGTTATTGAAGATGATGACTTAGATCAACGCATTGGTTTATTACAGGGTTTAATTAATCAACTCCCAATGTTGTTAAAAAAAGTTTCGTTAACTAATACAGTTCCTTATTATAATTTGCTTGATTACGATAATTTTCTATATCACGAGAATGTTCGCCGAAAGCAAACTGAAGATTACGATAGTCAGTCAGGACCATCGGAGTTAGAGCAATTCGATCAAGCTATTTTTAATACGTCTAAAACTTTTCAATATTCTAATTATCAAGATTTTAGTTCAGTGTTAACTGAGTGGGATGTTTTAAAACAAACCCTTGACCATTTAATGGGACTAGACTCACCGAGTTTTGGTGCAATTGATTCAGCATTTGAAACAATCCACAGCACATTACGCAAGATTTATAAGGCAGAGGCTTTTGGTACTGGGCTTGCGCCAACCCAAGAACCAGCCGCTGTTATTACAAATTCATCTATGGAAAATCAAGTGCCTGTACAAGTTGTTTCAGATCAGCCTGCTTTTCAGCCTCAGGCACAAACACACTTGGCGAATCGTGAGCAAGCAATGAAAGTACTGCAAGAAATTGCGGATTACTTTCAAGCCAACGAGCCTCATAGCCCTGTGAGTTATATGCTTCAAAAAACCATTAAATGGAGTCAAATGCCGTTACATGAATGGCTAGCACAAGTCATTAAAGATGAGCATCCATTGCAAATGGTTCAGGAAATGTTAGGTGTGCAGCCTAAAAATGAATACGAATAAAGATTGGTAAAGACATATGTTTAAAGCTGAAAAAGTCCTTTGGGGCGAAGGTTTATTTTTAAGACCTCAACATTTCCAAATTCAAGATACCTATCATGAACAACGGTTGAATCATACGGTTCGTGCGGTTGTACCTTTTTCATATGGTATTCAAAAATTAAATTTCGATGAGGCTCAATTGAGCACCCATATTCTTGCTCTTGAGTCTGTAGAGATGATCTGGCAAGACGGTGAAATTTATCAGGCGCCTGCATATGATCTATTGCCTGAGCCAATTTTATTGGATGATCTTAATTTACGTGGTGAGATGCTAATTTATTTAGCATTGCCACTCTTACAAGCAAATAAGCAAAATCTAATTGATCAAAACCAAGCGCAAAAGGGCAGATATCAATCTCATCTTGTCGAAACGCATGATCTATTTACGAATGCTACCGAAGCAGATATTAGTTTGCTACGCCGCCGTGCTGTTTTTAAATTATTAGATGTACATAGTAATCCAGACCATAATCTGGATGGTTTCTTATATCTGCCTATTGGAAAGATTAAACGTCAAAGTTCAGGTGCTTTTGAAATTGACCGAAAGTTTATTCCACCAATTTTGCACGTGGATGCATCAGAAACACTTATTTCAAATTTAAAAAGAACACTGAACGTTATTAAGGCAAAAATTAAAACCATTCAAACCAATAACCGAGAAAATGAACAGAAATTAATTGAATTCCGTTCTGGTGATATCGTTTCATTCTGGTTAGTAAATGCGTTAAATACCGCTCATGCTGGTCTTAATCATTTTGTGCAATATCCACAAATTCATCCAGAGCGTTTGTTCTTCGAATTATTACGTTTAGCAGGTTCATTATTAACTTTCTCGACGGCGTATGATGTCGATCAGTTGCCTGCCTATAAACACCATAATTTACAAGAAAGTTTCTCGCAGTTAGACACGATTCTACGTGATTTGCTCGATACGATTATTTCGAGTCGTTACATCAGTATTGCGCTTAAAGAAATCCGTCCTTCATATTGGGTGGGAAGTCTTGAGACCGATAAAATTACTCGAGACACTCGACTTTATATTGCAGTATCAAGTAGTGCAATGCAGACACATGAGTTGATCCAGATTGTACCTTTACGATTCAAGATCGGTAGCACTTTAGATGTAGAACAACGTGTAGTTGCTGCATTGCCCGCGATTCCATTGCATCACTTAATTCAAGTTCCAACTGCAATACCGGTACGTTCTGGTGTGAGCTATTTCGAAATTGAACCACATCATGAGCTTTATCAGCGCATGTTGGATTCAGAGACGATTTGTATTTATGTTCCGGCTGGTTTCCAAGATATCAGTATTGAACTGATTGCGGTCATGAACGCTTAAGGGTAAAGGAGAGAAAAATGTCACAATCCACAGGTGCTCCTTCTTTATTTGATGATGGGCAGATTGGAACGGGCGGGAACAACAATAGCCAGTCTCAAGCAAAACTACAGGCAATCAATCTTATTGATTTATTGCATGATGGCTTTTATTTGGTTTTTTTGATTCGAAATCAGTATGTGCCGGCAGATGCTCAGCAGTTTCGTGAAAAAATCTTAAATTTACTCAATCAATTTGAGCAACAAGCCAAAAAGTTGCAATTTTCAGCTGATGATATTCATGATGCTAAATATGCATTCTGTGCTTTGATTGATGAAACGATCGTAACGCAACAAGACCCAAGTTATTTTAATTTGCAGAATTCTTGGTTAATTAGCCCATTGCAATTGAGCTTGTTTGGTTCTCAGTTAGCGGGTTATCGTTTCTTTGAAATATTAGAACAATTACGTAGTCGTGGAAAAGAACGCCTAGCTGCTTTAGAGGTATTTCATTACTGCCTTTTATTAGGTTTTCAGGGTAAGTACCGAATCGAATCTACGGAAAGTCTCAACCATTTAGTATCAAGAGTGGGCGATGAAATTGACTATTTGAAAGGAAAAAAAGTTGCCTTTTCGCCGTTCTCGGCTATTCCCGATCAGATACGAAATATTATTCATCGCGAAGTTCCTTTCTTTTGGATTTTGATCTTTTTATTGATTTTTGCATTACTTACCTTTGCAGGGCTAAAATTTATGCTGAATAATCAAAATGATAAAGCATTATCTAATTATCAAAATGTGATTTCTGCTCCTCAAGAGCAAGCACATATTACAATTTATTTACCTTGATGATGGTACGAAATGGCTCAGGAAAAACCAACTTCTATTCGAGTTTTACAGTCGAATAAAAAAAAGCCGAAATCACCAATACTTTATATTGTCATTGGTGTTATTGCCGGGGTGTTTGTAAGCATCTCGCTATTCCTGTTCTTGTCTCAACCGCATTCGTCAGAATCAACAGCAATTGAGAGTAAATCAACAGAAGAACAGATTTTAAATCAAGAAACTGCTCATTCTGCTGAGGAACAAAATCAGGTAGCTGTAAGTCAAGACAACGAAACAGATTCAATGAGCCGTGATGGTTTTGAACAACCTAAAGATAATGAATTAAGTAATATCTTTAAACCTGCTCAGCATAAGCCTACTACTGTCAATCAACAGAGAGTTTCTCCATTTGATGAACAGCTCACGGGTGAAAAGAAAGGTCAGCCTGTGCCTCAACTACAAACAGGTGTAGCTAAAATGACTCAACCTAAAGTTCAGCCTGCTCAACAAAAAACAGTGAGCAAGCCGCAACAAGTAGCGCAGACTAAACCTGTTGTTGAGAATAAAGCTCCAGCCGAACCCGAAACTGAGGTTGAACCACCTAAAGCAACGGTAGATATTAAAATTACACGAAGTCCTTTTGCTGTGAATTAATGAATAGATGATGATTTTTCTCATTTTCTTTTGCTTTACATGTTTGGCAATTGGTTTAGCGTTTTTAATGTCTTATGAGCTAAGAGTTAGAAGCAAAGATTTTGTTTTGTCATTACTGCCACAAGGCCGTAAACAACTTAATCAGGTTAGACAATTTGCTCAAACAATGAATCAGGCTGCTGCGCCTGAAAAGCTACAATCCCATTGGTATTTACAGCAGTGGTGGATTGTTATTGCGGGCTTTTTCTTGTTTGCCAGTATTTTAGTATTTGCTTTTACTCGACCTATTAGCTCAACTCGAATTGAAGCTGAATATCTCAAAAAAACAGATCCTCAAATCTACGCGCTTTTGAACGGTGAAATATTATCGCCACCACCAGAAGTGGATGAAAGCCTAATTGAAGCCGCAATTGTAGAGGCTACACAATTAGAGCAACAATATTCTGCTCAAAGTAGTGGAACTATTAATTCTTCACCGATTGATAATACAAGTTTTGATGGGCGAGCTATTTTAGATACTAGTCTAGTAGATCGTAAATGGAGCAAAATGAACCCACGTTATAAGCAGCGTTTACTCATGGTTTTTAAAATCATGAAAGAACAATATGGCTATGAGTTGGTTCTATTAGAGGGATATCGGAGTCCTGTGCGTCAGAATATGTTGGCAGGTAATCCGAACACGACAAAAGCAAAAGGGTATCAGAGTTATCATCAATTTGGTCTGGCAGCAGATGTCGCCTTTAAACGAAATGGGAAAGTGGTTATTTCTGAAAGAGACCCTTGGGCTATGCAAGGCTATCGTTTATATGGGCAAGTTGCTGAATCGGTTGGGCTTACATGGGGTGGACGTTGGAAATCTATTCAAGATTATGGTCATACCGAATTCCGTATGCCCGGATTAAGAAAAACTCAAGAAATGGCAGAAAAACTGATTGCTGAAAGTTTGAATGATATAAATTAAAAAGAGAAAAATATGTTTACAGAACCTAAAATACAGGACATTAAAATCGATTCAGTGATTAGCCCAAAACAAATCGCAAAATTATATTTTAAGCCTAAAGCGTTTTTCTTAATGTTCGCGAAATTAGATATGCAATATATCCATTTCGCGACTTATATCGTTGCTGTATTTTTTGTTATGGATCGCATTGATACAAAGCTCGTTAAGGCTTTGGCATCAGATCATCCAAATTATTCTTCCTATTCTTTTATTTTAGATCATTGGCTTAATTATTGGATTTGTGTTTTAGCACTTGGCGCAGTTGCTTCATTTATCACATGGTTCTTTTATGGTTGGTGGTATGAAATCCGTTTGAAATGGTGTGGTGTAGAGAATCCAGATACTGCTTTGGTGCGTCAGGCCAATATTATGCAATGGTTTGTTGCCGCATTTCCTGTAATTGTTATTACTGTTATTCAAACATTTATTTATGATAATTATTTAGATACATTTTTTAGTGAAGAGATCTGGTCTGGTTTAATTATTTTATTTTTTAGTATTTATTCATGTTGGGTAAGTTATGTTGCTGCAAAAATATTATTTTTAGCAAATAAGCGCGCGATTTTATGGTTTTTGGCTTTACCTTTGGTGTTTTATTCTTTTGTTGTTATTGCAATGTTTAGTATGTTTGCAGGAAGCTGATTTCACTTGAGCCAGTCTCATGTTCGAATGAGCAGTAGTCCATATCAATATCATTAGCCAATTGAGCTTTCAATGACTTCATCTTTAAAACGTTTGGCTTTAATTAATCAAGGCTTAGGAAAGGTTAGTCCATTTGCAAAAGGTGTGGAGGGGACTCTACAAGCTATTGAGCATTTAGGATATGTGCAGATTGATACCATATCGGTTGTAGAGCGTGCTCATCACCATATATTGTGGAGCCGAGTGCCTGATTATGAGCTAAGTCATTTAAATAGTTTGGTTCGTGAGCGCCAGATTTTTGAATATTGGTATCATGCTGCGTCTTATCTTCCTATGAAAGATTATCGCTATGCATTGCCTGCTATGATGTCCGTTAGGAAAGGGGAAAGTCGTTATTTCAATAGAGGTGATCAGCACCTTATGAATGAAATTTTGGCGCGTGTTCGCGCTGAAGGTAAAATTCGACTGCGAGACATTGATAAGAATAATAAGAAAAGTTTGGGAAATTGGTGGAATACAGGTCCAGGTCGCCGTGCTTTTGAGCAATTATATATGCAGGGTGACTTGATGATCTGTGAACGTAATGGAATGGAAAAAGTCTATGATTTGACTGAGCGTTGCCTACCTGAAAACCTTGATTTAATAATGCCCACGCTTTATGAATATGCGAAGTATTTATTTAATATCACACTCCGAGCACATGGCACATTTACTTGGAAGCAATTAGTCCATTTAAAGGGAAAAGATTTAAAAGACACTATGCGTGTCGTGCTTAATGAGCAGATTGATGCAGGTGTAGTGTCCGCAGTTAAACTTGAGGATGGTCAAACTCTATATGTTGATGTGGCTGCTATAGAACAAAAACTTAATACTGATTTAGGTTTAAAAATACTTTCACCTTTTGATAACTCGCTTATACATCGTGACCGTTTAACTTCTTTATTTGAATTTGATTATCGGATTGAATGCTATGTACCAGCAGCCAAAAGGGTATATGGTTATTTTTGCTTACCTATTCTGTATCAAGATGAGTTAGTAGGCCGACTAGATTGTAAAGCTCATCGGTCTATAAAAGAATTAGAAGTGATTAGCCTGCATCTAGAAAAAACAATCAAAAATAAAGAGCTTTTCTTTTTCGAATTGGAACAAGAGCTCAAGCGTTTTGCTGTGTTTAATCAATGCTCAACTATTAATGACAAAGTGATTAAGCTTATTCGTACTAAAATTTAAACACCAAAAGCACTACAGCTTTTGGTGTTTTTACTTTTTTAGTTCAAGGGCATACGATATTCAATAATCCCTGGTTTTTGTGCAATCCAGTTGTAAAGCTTTTGTGCTGTTACATTGGTTTCTTGAGTATGCCAATATAAACGGTCACAGTTGTGCTCAATTGCTTGATTCTGCACATATTCAATAAGTTGCTTACCAATGTATTTTCCACGAACTTCAGGTGAAACATACAGGTCTTCTAAATAACAATAATTATTCTCTGCCCATGTTGAACGATGAATAACATAATGCACAATTCCCAAAACTTGCTCGCCTTGTTTGGCAACAGCACAATAAACGGGTTCATTTTCATCGAAAAAGCGTTCCCAAGTCACTTTAGAGACATGAAGAGGTAAATTTACCTGATAAAAATTTTGATAAGCAAGCCAATATTTTTCCCATTGTGAATAGTCCTGCTGTTGAACTGGGATGATTTGAATATCTTGATTTTGCATAATAATTACACTCTATTTTAAAGTAATGGAAAATGGACAATTAGAGTGTAGTTTTGATAGTGGTATTTTTATAAGATACACTTTTGATATTTTTCACAGTACCAGTTTGTTATGGCAGCTTCGTTTTCGGCATCTTTCCCACATTTGATTTTGCCAAAAGGTCAGATTAAAGATGGGCTATATTCGGCTTTACGGGATGCTATTTTAGATGGAAGGCTAACTGCCGGAACAAAATTGCCTTCCAGTCGTGCCTTAGCAGAGATGATGTCAATTTCAAGAAACTCTGTATTGGCAGCTCTTGAACGATTACTTGATGAGGGATATTTATTTACCAAACCAAGTTCGGGTACCTTTGTTGCTGAGGTTGTGCCAGATCAGTTAATACATGTTCAAGAAAATTCAGAAAAAAATACGCTAGCCAATCATCATTCTTTAAATATTAATCCGAACATAGAAGCATTATTGATTTCATGGCGAGAGCAGTCGTGGTCAAGTCAAAAGAAAAAAATGTTCCATGTGGGGGTAGGTTGTGTTGATTTATTTCCTCATCAACTTTGGGGAAAGTTATTAAATCAAGCTTGGCGGCAGTCGTATTATCAGCTTGGTCAATTTCACGATCCGCGTGGCTATCTGCCTCTACGTCAGGCAATTTGTGAATATGTCCGCTCCACTCGAGGGCTGAACTGCAACGAAGACCAAATTATTATCGTAAATGGGACGCAGCAAGCTATTCATTTAACGGCCTATGCTTTACTTCAAGCAAATGATGAGGTGTGTTTAGATGAACCAGGGTATGACGCTGCTTTTAACATTTTTCGAAGTTTTGGTGCTCAGGTAAATTTTATTGAAAGTGATGAAGAAGGAATGCAAATTTCGGAAATTATTCATCATTATCCAAAAAGCAAACTTGTTTATACCGCGCCTTCACATCAGTTTCCTGTAGGTGGAACCTTAAGTCTCGCCCGCCGTTTTTCGTTACTCGATTGGGCATCTCAACAAGGAAAATGGATTTTTGAAGATGACTATAATAGTGAGTTTCGCTATGGCACACATCCCATTCAAGCTCTACAAGGTTTAGATCAGCAGCAAAGAGTTATTTACTCTGGTACTTTTACCAAAATGATGTTTCCAGAGTTTCGTTTAGGGTTCATGGTTGTGCCTGAAGCATTGATCGAAACGTTTAGTGCAGCTAAATACTATACCGATGTTCGAAGTTCTTATTTAGAGCAAGTGGCTTTGTCTCAATTTATACAAAAAGGTCACTATGCTCGGCATGTACGTAAAGTTCGAAAAGCTTGCTATGAGCGCCAACAGGCATTGATTAAAGCAATTGATGAACATCTTTCAGATGTGCTTAGTGTTCAACCCACAGATTCAGGTATTCATGCAGTGTGTTGGTTAAAAGGTGAGTGGACAGAGCAAGAATTTATTGATCAGTGTTCAGCTCTAAACTTGGCTGTTCAACCACTATCAAGATATTGTCAGATGCCAAACAAAAAGGCCGCAGTACTTTTTGGTTACGCAGCCCATACGCCTAATGAAATTATTGAAAACATTCAAAAAATTGCACAATCTTTACAAGAAAAATAATAGCCTAAGTTTTGTTATTTAGATAAATTTAATCATTCTTTAAATGCTTAAATACGAATTTCTATGATGATCAATTGGTTATATGAAAATAGAGATGTTATTAAAATTTTTAAAAATTAATTTAATTAATATTATTTTAAGCTAGCACAATTAATCTAACTACATCAAAGCTTATTTAGTACACCTTTTGGCCACATTCTCCAGATGTGGCCGTTTTTTTTATCAAAAATAAATATAGCTCGGAATAACTTAATTAATTTTTAAAGAGAAATGAAAATTAATCTTCTTCCATGGCATTACTATAAAACTTAACACCCAGTTTAATACGATCACGCCCATTACCCCTACGCCAGCGGTTAGTATCTCTTAAAGAATATACACAGCCACAATATTCTTGTTGATAAAACTCTTCTCG
Organism: Acinetobacter calcoaceticus ANC 3811; assembly: GCF_000399665.1. Lineage (GTDB taxonomy): Bacteria > Pseudomonadota > Gammaproteobacteria > Pseudomonadales > Moraxellaceae > Acinetobacter > Acinetobacter calcoaceticus_B. Next base: position 1,557,309 of record NZ_KB976986.1, on the reverse strand, counting down.
TTTACTGATTTCAATCATACGGCTTGAGCCACCGTTTTTACGCCAGTTGTAATCCCAGTACTGAATTTCAGGATAGTGCGCAGCAGCACGAATCCCGCAGTCATTGATTTTCGCCATGTTTTTCCAGCGAGAAATTCCTAGCGAACTACTGATGAGACTAAAGCCGTGTTCATATGCGTAAAGGGCAGTTCGTTCAAATCGCATATCGAAACACATGGTACAACGAATGCCACGTTCGGGTTCATCTTCCATACCTTTTGCACGAGCAAACCAATTGTCAGTGTCATAGTCTGCATCAATAAACGGAATATTATGCTTTTCGGCAAAACGAATATTTTCTTCCTTACGGATGAGATATTCTTTTACTGGATGAATATTAGGATTATAAAAAAATATTGAAAATTTAATGTCTGAGTCAATCAATGCTTCCATAACTTCTCCTGAACAAGGAGCGCAACAAGAATGAAGTAATAATTGATCATGTCCTGACGGAAGTTCTAATTTTAAACGTTGAGTTGACATAATAAAAAAATTAAATTGTAATGCCTTTAATTATATATTTATTTTTTATATAATGTGAAATGAATTATTTTCAATTTTACTGTGAAATTAATTTAATATTTTCTATTAATATATTTAATACTAAGTTAAATATAATGAAATAAATGTGGTATTAAATATTAAAGTCATATGTTCGGCTAAATTTAAAGTTATTGCTAAATATACTATATGATTAAATAAATTATAGGTGAGTTTTATATCTTAAAAAATAGTAGACTCTAAAAAATTTTTGATAAGTGATTGATGTATCTAAATATAATTTGAGGTTTTTATTGTGATATGTGTCACAAATAAACCTTATTTTTTCAATTAAAATATTTCTTTAGATTTATATCTTTAATAAATTTATACTACAAAATTCAGTGTGTTTTTTTAATTTAAGCGTGTGATAATTTGAGATATGGAAGATTGGCAATGTAAGTATTGTAATGGTTACATTATGGTTAATCATTCAAAGATCAGCGTAGGAGAAAAAGTTTACTTTTTGGTATATAAATTTGATGCAAAGAATGAAAGGAAAAAATTATATAAAAAGGGAATTGTGATTGCACGTCACGATAATATATTACACATTGAGTCACGTAAAAAAACTTATAAAATCGAGCAAATTAAAGTCTATCCATTAGGTGCCCCAATGCCTTTCGTTTACAACATGTTTTGGATTTGTGGATGTCCCTGTACGCTACAAAACTAATTTCTTAAATTTGATTGATAGCAAGTTATTTTATAGATTGAACTGGATTAATCATCAGATCCATTTTTTGTCTTTTGCTTTTACAGATAAGACCTATAACTTGATAAAAGTGGCTCATAACATATAAGAAAATCTCTGTTATTTATTTGACAAAACAAAGACGTGCTCTTATAAACCTCGAGTAAAGTTGAGGTCAATCATGATGAGTGAAAATAAAAAAGCTGACCCTAGTCGAGTTTTGACTGTGGGTGAAGTTGCAAAAAGGAGCGGCGTTCCTGTTTCGACCCTTCATTTTTATGAAGCGAAAGGCCTTATAAAAAGTATAAGAACAAATGGTAATCAACGTCGGTATCCCTTAATTATTTTAAGATATATTGCGATTATTAAAGTCGCTCAAAGGGTGGGGATTCCTTTAAATGAAATCAAGGAAGCTTTAAGTCAGTATCCTGTAGGTAGCAAATTAACAGCTAAGCAATGGAAAGATTTATCGAGTCATTGGCGAGAAAATTTAGATGATCGAATTCAAAAATTAACTCGGTTAAGAGATGAAATGGACTGGTGCATTGGCTGCGGCTGTTTATCATTAGAGCAATGTCCATTAAGAAATCCTGAAGATATTTTAGGACAAGACGGATCAGGCCCACGAATTTTAGAAAGACCTGAATAGAATAGTTCAAAAAATGGCTTTTAATTGGGAATATCTTAATTTCCAATCAATTAAATTTATTTTGCTAGAACATTCAAGTGAGTTTTTTATTGTAAACAAGTCATATGAAACATAAGTTTTTTTGATATCTTTAGTTTTTTTAGTAAGAAGCAAAAAATTATGAAAAAAATTCTTTTTCTTGGCTTGGCACTTGTTTCGTTAACGGCTTGCTCGTCTGTACAACATAAAGATTTAACTCCACCAAAAATTGGTTCACCAAATCCAGCTAGTCAATATTGTGTTGAACAAGGTGGGAAATTAGAAATTAGAAATGAAGCAAATGGTCAAGTCGGCTATTGTCATTTACCAAATGGCCAAGTCGTTGAAGAATGGAAGTTATTCCGTGACAATCAAGCGAACTGTGTAGCAGAAGAAGCTCAGAAATTGGTGGGGCAAACTGGCCTTACTGACGATCAAATTAAACAAAAAACTCAATCGGAGATTGTGCGTAAAGTAGCGCCAGGTCAACCAATGACTATGGATTATCGTACAAACCGAGTTACAGTGACCATTGATCCAGCTTCTAAAAAAATTACGAATGCAACCTGTGGTTAATTTTTTGAATTAAATTTGCTAGTTCAAATTGAAATAAAAGCCTGCTGAAAAGCGGGCTTTTTTATTAATTTAATTTGGGGAATAGTGGATAACTGGATATTCTTTTTGTTGAGGCAGTTGTTGTAAAGCCTGATTAATTTTGATGAGAAAAATATCAACTTTATCTTGGCTTGTTAGTGTTATATGAAGCTCTTTCTTGATAGTTAATTCCACATCCAATAATTTTCATATTTGCAGGATTAAAACTCCAGTCATTTTTATTTTTGATAGAGATATCTAAATCACTATCACATTCTTTCCAGAGTTTTAAAAATTGATTGGAATATACAGCGGGAGCTTCTTGTGCTCGGTATGCTGTAAATCCCTGCATTTCAGAATTAGCAAATTGCAGGAGGTGATTTGTGGGCATTCCTCCCCAAAGAATAGCCGTACCTTTCGGTAGCTTTATCCAAGTTATATTTTCTTCTTTAAGTGGTGAAGTTTGCTCATCTTTCTGTTTTAACTTTTGAGATTTATAAATCAGTTTTGTTCCAACTGGAACTGTTACGCCTTTGACTTGAATTATTTGAGTTGTATAGAAATAAGGTGAATCATCCCGGTTACAACCTGTTGGGTTATAACAGCCAATACAGCCACTCAAGAGTAGAACCGGAAAACTTAAAACGCTCAATCTTAAAATGTGATTCATTTTTCTTCTCTTTCATTATTTCTATAAATTTAATATATCAGGCTTTAAATCAAGAATAAAAAAAGCCTCTAGCGGACTAGAGGCTGAAAAACATCAGATGCAATAACAGGTGAATTATGCATCTGAGTTAAGTAGGTTGTATCAAACCATGTAAAACACTTTACCAGCAAAAATGAATAAAAATAGAGAGGTGCGACTAATGGCTAATATTTGTGGTTTTTTATTTATACAAATTGGTGCGCTTATTGAAACACGAGTTTTAGAACATCGATTGGGGGGATAAAAGCTCCACAATTCATGTTTTTGATTAAACCGACCGATGTTGATTGTTCAACCGTTGTCTTTTTGTGCTACTGCCCAATAGTTATTCGTGATTTGTACCAGACTTAATGATAATTTTAATGTTATCCGAAAGGACACAATAACGACGAACATACGAATAATAATGATTGAAGGTAGGATCCCGTGTTTATTAGTGTATTTGATCTTTTTAAAATTGGTATTGGCCCATCTAGCTCTCATACAGTTGGACCAATGCGAGCGGCATACAGTTTTGTGGATGATTTATTGAAGAAAAATGATCTACAAAAGACGCTTAGAATTCAGGTTAAGTTATATGGTTCGCTTGCAGCAACAGGTGTTGGTCATGCGACAGACAAGGCTATTCTTTTAGGCTTAATGGGTTTTGATCCTGAACATATCGATACTCAAGTAAGTACAAACTTGATTGAAGATGTTTTAGAAAATAAAGCCATCCAGCTTAATCAGCAAAAGAGTATTTCTTTTGACTATAAGCGTGATGTGCTTTTTTTAGATGAATCTTTGCCTTATCACCCCAATGCAATGGAGCTAATTGCTTATAGTGAGGCTGAAGAAATTTTATATGCCGAAACTTACTATTCGGTTGGTGGCGGTTTTATTGTTAGCCAAAAGCAATTAACACAAACACAGTCTGAAACCAGTGATGTTAATGTTCCATATCCATTTCATAGCGCGGCTGAACTTTTAAACTTATGTAAAACTCATCATTTATCGATAAGTGAATTAATGCTTGAAAACGAAAAAAGCTGGCGTAATGAAAGTGAGATTCGTACCAAAATTATGGATATCTGGAAGGTGATGCAGCAGTGCATTCACAATGGATTAATTAATGAAGGAATATTACCCGGTGGATTAAATGTAAAACGTCGAGCCAAAAAAATTCATGATAAGTTATTAAATAAAGAAAACTCAAACCTGATTGTGACGACTTTCCATGCCATGGAATGGGTTAATTTATTTGCCTTAGCTGTAAATGAAGAAAATGCTGCTGGCGGCCGAGTGGTGACAGCCCCCACAAATGGTGCAGCAGGAATTATTCCAGCAGTTTTATATTACTACGTGACTTTTTCTAAAGATTTTTCCGAAGACAAAGTTGTTCGCTTTTTTCTAAGTGCAGCAGCAGTCGGCATTTTATGTAAACTCAATGCATCTATTTCTGGGGCAGAGGTGGGATGTCAGGGTGAAGTTGGCTCAGCATGCGCAATGGCTTCGGCTGGTTTAGCCGAGATTTTAGGTGCATCACCTGAACAAGTGGAGCATGCGGCCGAAATTGGCCTTGAACATAACTTAGGTTTAACGTGTGACCCGATTGGTGGTTTGGTTCAGGTGCCTTGCATTGAGCGAAATGCAATTGCAGCTGTCAAAGCGATTAATGCAGCACAAATGGCACTTCATGATGAAGGTGAGCATTTTGTGACGCTCGATAAAGTTATTCAGACCATGAAAGAAACTGGCAGAGACATGTCTGAGAAATATAAAGAGACTTCAAAAGGTGGTCTCGCTGTGAACGCAATTGAGTGCTAAAAAAATAAGATGGGGCACCTTGCCCCATCTCATTTTAAACATTTACTATTTATCTTTTATTCAAATCACATTTCTGAGTTCATTTGCCGTGTTGCGTAGCAATGGCAAGAGGTGCTGAACTAAATAATCTTCTTGTACACGGTTGGTTTGAGACATACAGTTAAGCGCTGCTATAGCTTGACCTTGAGCATTAAAAACGGGCACTGCAATCGCAATCACGCCAAGCTCATGTTCCTCTTTAGAAAGACAATAATCTGATAATGAAATACCCTTAAGCACTTCAAAAAACTTTGATTCATCTACTATGGTAAATGGGGTTAAACGTTTTAAACCATAAGTTTTGACCCATGCATGCTGAGCTTCTTCGGGCAGTGCTGCCAGCAATACTTTACCCGTGGAAGTTGCGTGGGCAGGCAGTCGATTTCCTAAGTGCATGCCATAAGGGCTTACACGTAAATTATCTTGCTGCGGTAAATAACTGCGGGCAGTTGGCACAACTTCGTTATCGTCCAGCACCACAATTGAAAAAGTCAGAGATGTCTGCGCACATAAAAGATTTAAAAATGATTGAGCAACTTTAGGCAAATGAGCAGAGCTTAAATAAGAACTCGAAAAACGCAGCACGCGATGAGTTAACCAAAAGTAATGTTCATCGGTTTCTAAATAGCCTAAATATTTTAAAGTTTTCAAATATCGCCTTGCTGCGGTGCGGCTAATGCCAGTTCGTTCAGCTACTTGAGTGACATTGAGCCGTTGCCGATCTATTCCAAAAGCTTCCAGTAAAGCTAAGCCTTTTGCTAACCCTGCAATATAGTCATCTTGACGAATTTTCTCATGCGAGTTCGGGTGCTCTAAAAAAGCATCGAGAGAAGGCATCCTTTCATTCCTGTTATTTTGATTGTTTCTGTCCGCTATTCGGACAAACTAGATGATAAACGGTTATTTTCGTCTTGGATACATAGTGCACAAAACTTAAAGCCAGTAATTTAAAAGTCAGGATGAAACAAGGATGAAGTTATGGATATTTTAAAGACACAAGTTGCAATTATTGGTTCTGGGCCAGCAGGGTTATTGCTTGGGCAGCTTTTATATAAAGCTGGGATTGACCATATTATTGTTGAGCAACGTAGTGCTGAATATGTGGCTTCACGGATTCGCGCAGGAATTTTAGAGCAAGTTTCAGTCGACTTACTAAAACAAGCAGGCGTTGACCAAAACTTAAAAGACAAAGGATTACCGCATTCGGGCATTGAAATCTTAACCAATGGTGAATTGCATCGAGTTGATTTGGCTGGACTCACGGGTGGAAAAAAAGTGACCGTATATGGTCAGACCGAAGTCACCAAAGATTTAATGACTGCGCGTGAAGCAGAGCAGCTCACTTCATTTTATGAAGCTCAAAATGTACAAGTGAAAGATTTCTACACAGCTCCAAAAGTTGAGTTTGAGTACCAAGGCAAAGCTTTTCAAATTGAGTGTGACTTTATAGCAGGGTGTGATGGTTACCATGGTGTCTGCCGTGCCAGCGTGCCTGAAGACAAAATTAAGACCTTTGAAAAAGTTTATCCGTTTGGCTGGTTAGGTGTATTGGCAGATGTTCCACCTGTAGCCGATGAACTCATTTACGTACAGTCAGAACGTGGATTTGCTTTATGCAGTATGCGTTCAGAAACGCGTAGCCGTTATTATTTACAAGTACCTTTAACAGATCGAGTTGAAGATTGGTCTGATGAAAAGTTTTGGGATGAGTTAAAAAGCCGCCTAGACCCAAAAAGCCGTGAAAAGCTACAGACGGGGGCCTCTATTGAAAAAAGTATCGCGCCGTTACGTAGCTTTGTGACTGAGCCAATGCGCTTCGGAAAACTATTTTTAGCAGGTGATGCAGCACATATTGTTCCGCCGACTGGAGCAAAAGGCCTGAATCTAGCAGCATCCGATATTGCTTATTTATCAAGTGCAATTATTGAATATTATGTGGAAGGTTCAGAGCAAGGAATTGATGAATATTCTGAAAAATGTTTACAACGTGTGTGGAAAGCAGAGCGTTTTTCTTGGTGGATGACTCATTTATTACATCGCTTTGAAACAGAAAGTGAGTTTGATCATAAGATTAAACAAGCCGAATTAAATTACGTACTTGGGTCTATTGCAGGTAGAACGACATTGGCCGAAAACTATGTCGGTTTACCATATGAAATTAAGCAGATTGATAGTTTTAAGCATGCAAGTTAAAGGCTAGATAAAAATAAAAAGGGCATGAAAATGTCCTTTTTTTATCTAAAAAAGGAGTAGGAAGAAATAGTTTAAGAGATGTGGTCATACTAAAAGTAGCCCCGGTACTTTTTGAAATACAGGGCTACCTATCAATTAACCTAAAGTTTACTCTGCGGTTGCTGTAACTTTACTATTAGTTAATATCACTTGTTGCGGAGATTGAAGAGGTTTAATCACTTGTGGGTTAGAGTTACTCCACGGGATATAGGCTTCTGTCAAAATATGGCCTGTAAGACTTGTTAAATCACTAGATTTAACCTCAGCATCCCCTTGACGACCATATAATACAACTTCATCGCCTGCTTTGGCTTGAGGAATATCTGTTACATCAACCATAACAGTATTCATTGATACTCGACCAACCACTGGCGCTTTTTGCCCATTTATTAAAACAAAAGCTTTATTACTAAAACTGCGACGGTAGCCATCCGAATAACCTACAGGTAAGTTTGCGAGTCTAGAGTCACGTGTCAACGTATAAGTTTGGTCATAACCTACAGTTGAATCTTTAAGGTAATTATTAACTGCAGCAATTTGTGTTTTAAATGCCATCATGCGTTTATATTCTGGGTGATTAGGAAAATCCCCATATATAATTGCACCTGCACGGACCATATCTAAATGTGATTCAGGAACATTTACCGTAGCAAATGAGTTTGCTGTGTGTAATGTTAATTCTTTACGATTCAGTTTGGCTTTTTTAATCAACCATGCTGTTTGTTCATTAAATTGAGCCAGACGCTCACGGACATATTTTTCATCTTCTACAGCATAATGGGTCATAATGCCGTCAATTTTAAGATGGGGAAGCTTGGTGATTGCAACAGCTTGTTCTTTACCTTGAGCTGTAGACATTTCAAGACCATTACGATCCATACCGCCTGAATTTAAAGCTAAACTATAATGTACAGTTGTATTATTAGCTGCTGCCCACTGTGAAAGACGAGAGGCTTGATCATAGTTGCCCAAAAGCTCTTCAATATTTAAAGCTTGTGCGTTGATGATTTCACTATCAGTTGCTGTACGTAAACGTGTAATTTTGCCTTTATAGCCATGCTTACGGACCATTGCCGCTTCTGCATTACTGGTAATACCAATACAAGACACATTTAATTTCATCACACTCGGCATAAGTAGATCAATACTATGACCATATGCGTTCGCTTTCATAACCACACAAAGTTGTGTTTTGTCACTAAGTAACTGATTTGCCTTTTTAATATTATCTTCAAACGCTTGAGTATCAATTTCAATCCATGCATTGGCTGTAGGTGCAGGACTGACTTCATTTGTGATATGGGACGTGAGTAAAGGTGCGGCATGGGCAAATTGCATGGAACCGAATAATACGAATGCACAGCTATAAGCGAGATGCGAAAATTTTGTTTTAAGTTTCATAAGTTTTTTAATCTTTCCTGGCTGAATATGATTTAACGCTGGGTGAATTTTTATGGTTAAGTACAGAAATATAATTGATTTAAAATCTCACACGATTTAATCGTAATAATACTTTCTCCTTAAAATATTATCGTTAGTGTTAAGTAAAATTTAATTTTTCTTAAACTGTGTCAAGAAAATATAAATGTGATTTTAAATAATCTTAATTAAATCTAAATATACATTCATAAAAAAACAAGAAGAAAAGTTAGTATATTTTTTTGAATGTTATTTTTTTAATCTATTTATTGGTGCTATTTCTAATAAAAATTTTTAAAATATAACATTTGGTAAATAATTAACTTTATTATTACAAGAGTTTTTTTTATTTTTATTATTTGTTTGATAGTATTTTTTTATCATTCGATAAAATATAGAAAATATATAGGGGTAAATATCCGAAACTTTATTTTATAGTAGAGGGAAACTTTAAAATTATTATATTTTTCAAATTGTTATAAATTTTTTGTTAAAGTTGTTTAGAAATTTTCGGTTATATCCTGACAAATTTTTAAGCATTTAATTTCATATTTAATAGTTTTTAATAAATTAATTTAAATTTTATGAATTAAATATTAATTAGTTTGAATAAATAATTGGATAGTATTTGGTCTTGGAGGTGGGGTCATGATTTTTGTGCAATAAATCTGCGGATATGTCTTATCTTGTTTTTTTAATTAAATTTGCTGTTTAGAATTTTAGCTAAATTAAAATTTTATGTTTATTTAAAAATTAACAAATTTTCTTAATATATTAGTTTTTATTAAATGAGTGATTTTATATTAAGAGTTTTTAAATATAAGGTGGTGAGTGTGTTTTTTAAATTACTCAAGAAGGTTTGGGTTTTTATTGACCATACAGTTCTAATTCTACAAGGCAGTAATATAGCCGTCCATATCCTGAAATGTTATGGAAAAACCTAATTCAATTCGATGTGTCTGACATTAAAACTGTTTTAAAAGTGGATGATACCGTGGTGGGTATTGATGAAGGTTTAAATGCAGGATGCTGGACGGTAGGGCTTGCGATTAGCGGTAACGAAGTCGGTTTAAGCTTTGAGGAGTGGAGTGCATTATCGGTTAATGAATAGATTGTTCTAAAAGATAAGGCATACCAAAAAATGAATGCGTCGGGCGCTCATTACGCCATTGATAGTGTCGCTGACCTGCCAAATGTTTTAGATGATATTGAACGCCGTTTGGGGCAGGGTGAACGACCTTAAACAAAGTTTAGGTCTATATATTTTTAAGCTTAGCTCCCTTGGGAGCTAAGCTTACCTAAAAAATTAAAATGAAGAGTAGATAAACTCTACATATATGGAAATAAGGAATAACTTACGTTGAGTAGTAGATTCCTTATATCCTACTAACGATCCAAAACATATATTTAGATTGTTAGAACTATCAACCATATAGGCATATGACCTATGTGATAGATCTTTTTATGACTTTTGAGGGTCATATAATTTTTCTTTAATAAATAGAGCGGGTATCACACCACAAATCAGATAAGCTGCACCCATCACAATAAAACCTAAACCAATCGAGCCGCCAGATGCTAAGAAACCGATAGTTGCAGGGGCTAATGCAGCACCTAAACGTCCGACATTATAGGCTCCACCAATAGCTGTACCGCGAATGGCTGTCGCAAAACTTTCGGTCATATAGGTTGCATTTACGCCATAAGGGATGCCGTAGAGGAAACCAAAGGTGACTAGTAAATATAGAATGTTGCTTGGTGAGTTATAAAAAACAATTAGCGGTAGGAAAATAGCTGTACCGATTGCTCCAAACGCGTAGGTAAAACGACGCCCTAATTTATCTGCCATCATGCCTGCAAGAACTTTACCTAAAATCATGGCGGTATATGTACCTACCATATAGGCCGTCATTTCCTTAAATTTCATACCCAGTTCACTTTCAAGGTATGACGGCATCCAGTTATTTACACCATAGTAGCCGAACTGCAAAAAGCCCGCGGTTAAAGCCCATAAGATAAACATCTTGCGGTTTTGTTTATCTTGGAAAATAAGCTTAAATGCTGAAGTTTTCGATGCGTCTTGAGCCACAACAGGTTGTTGTAGTCGAGACTTTTGCCATGCTTCTGGTTCAGGTACCAGAATATGCATGAGAACAGCAATAACAACGGGAATAATCGCAACGTAAAACAGCATGCGCCAGCCATGATCCGGAATGATCCAGCCTGCAAGTAAGGTTGCAACAATATAACCTACGGTCCAGCCAGCTTGTAGCGTGCCGAGTACAGTTGTACGGAAACGTGTTGGTACATATTCGGCCATGAGGGTATTACAGGCAATATAAAGTGAACCCAAACCAAGTGATGCAAAAAATCTTAAAATACCAAATTGAAGAAAGCTCTGAGTAAAACCTAAGCCACAGGTGAGGAGTGAGAAAATTAAAATAGAAATAACAACAATGCGGACGCGACCAAATTTATCGCACGCCCATCCCCCAAAAATTCCACCAACAGCCATACCTGCTAATGTAAAACTGCCGAGCATACCTGCTTGTACTGAACTTAATCCAAAATCTGCCTTAATACTATTTAAGCTATAAGACAGCATCATCAAATCTGCACCATCTACCAATAGCGCCAAAAATGCAAAAATAAATGCTATTTTCCACGTATGAGGCTGTATACGAGAAAGACCTTTTTTGTAATTTGTAGCCATAATCCATTACCTACATTTGACTGAAAGCACTTCAAGTCGTTTTGAAGTGCTTTAAATTTGATTAAGAAGCCGCGCGAATCATGTTTCGGGCAATAATCATTTGTTGAATTTGGGTGGTGCCTTCATAAAGACGGAACAAACGGACATCGCGATAAAAACGTTCAATGGCATATTCACTGATATAGCCCGCACCGCCGTGAATTTGTACGCAGCGATCAGCGACACGGCCACACATTTCGGTTGCAAACATTTTTGCGCAAGAAGCCTCGGTGCTAACGTTTTGTCCCGCATCGCGTAGGCGTGCAGCATCTAAGACCATACATTTGGCTGCATAAATTTCGGCTTTTGAGTCGGCAAGCATGGCTTGAATGAGTTGAAATTCGGCAATTGGTTGTCCAAATTGCTTACGTTCAATAGCGTAATTTAAAGAATCATCTAGCATTCGGGTTGCTGCTCCAACACTCAAAGCCGCAATATGTAAACGGCCTTTATCCAGCACTTTCATGGCAGTTTTAAAACCAACACCTTCAACACCACCAATGAGTGCTGAAGCAGGAATACGACAATTTTCAAAAATAACGTCACAGGTATGAGCGCCTTTTTGCCCCATCTTTTTATCGCGTTTGCCAAGAAAAATACCCGGAGTTTGGCTATCGACAATAAAAGCAGAAATGCCACCAGCGCCTTTAATATCAAAGTTTGTACGTGCCATGACTGTAAATACGCCAGCATGAGGGGCATTGGTAATAAAGCGTTTGGTGCCATTTAATATATAAAAGTCACCCTCTTTTACTGCGCTGGTTTTTAAAGAAGCAGCATCAGAACCCGCATCTGGTTCGGTTAAGCAAAAAGAACTAATCACTTCACCACGTGCTAAACGCGGCAAGAAAAATGATTTCTGTGTTTCAGTACCGTCAATGATCAGGCCACTTGAGCCGATGCCATTATTGGTCCCAATAAGAGAGCGAAAAGCAGGAGAGGTACGGCCTAGTTCAAAAGCGACATAGACTTCTTCTTCCATCGTCAGTCCAAGACCTTCGTACTCTTCGGGAATGGTTAAACCAAATAGACCCAAAGCTTTCATCTGTTCAACGATATCCTGAGGAATTTCATCCGTTTCAGCGACTTCATTCTCATGAGGAATTAATATACCTTCAACGAATTGTCGAATCATATCAACAAGTTGATCTAAGGTTTCCTGATCTCGAATCATAGTCTCGTCCTTTTTACTAAATGCAAAAAACATCAAGGTGATGTTCGTAAAATCATCAATATTTGAAGCGATAGTAATCAAAGGATGAATGCAAAACAATATATTTTGAAAATTAATTTCGCAATGCGGTACTTTGTTATTGATTTGTCTTTAGCTAATTTATTGATTTATTTAAGCTATATTTTCTTATAAAAAAACATTATTTTTAGTGGAAAATTATAGTTTGATTTTTAAAAAGACCTGTGTATATTAAAAATATATATCGCTATGCGAAATTTTAAATGGATAAGTTTTCCTATAGGAAATAAGTCATAAAATATAGTGGGATGAAGATGGGTGCTTTAAATGGAATTCGGGTACTTGACTTAAGTCGGGTGTTGGCAGGACCTTGGTGTGGACAGATTCTTGCCGATTTAGGCGCAGAAGTAATCAAGATTGAACGACCGAAAGTCGGTGATGATACCCGTTCTTGGGGGCCACCTTGGATGAAAGATGACTCAGGCCAAGACACTCAAGAAGCTGCTTATTATCAGTCCACTAACCGCAATAAACTATCGGTTGCCATCGACATAGCCAGTTCTGATGGCCAAGAATTGATTAAAGCTCTTATTCAAGACACGGATGTCGTGATTGAAAACTACAAAGCGGGTTCTTTGAAAAAATACGGTTTGGACTATGAGTCTTTATCTGCCATTAACCCCAAACTGGTGTATTGCTCGATTACAGGTTTTGGTCAAAATGGCCCAAGAGCACAAGAGCCCGGTTATGATTTTATTATTCAGGGCATGGGCGGACTCATGTCGGTCACGGGTGAGCGCGATGATTTGCCGGGCGGCGGTCCACAAAAAGTAGGGGTCGCATTTTCTGATTTAGCCACCGGTCTTTATTCTACGATTGCCATACAGGCTGCTTTACTCAATCGCCATGTGACGGGGTTAGGCCAATACATTGATATGGCTTTGCTTGATGTTCAAATTGCCACAATGGCAAATCAGGGAATGAACTATCTTTCATCAGGAAATATCCCTAAGCGTTATGGCAACGCACATGCCAATATTGTGCCTTATCAAGTGTTTAAAGCTGCTGATCGTGATTTTATTATCGCGTGTGGAAATGACACTCAGTTTATTCAACTCTGTAGAAGTATTGGTTTACCCGATTTACCAAATGATGCACGTTTTGCCCGAAATGCAGACCGCATTAAGCATCGTGATGAAATTATTGGAATTTTACAAACACACTTTTTAACAAAAACAGCAGATGAATGGGTAGATGCAATTTATGCCGCTAAAGTTCCTGTCGGTGTGATTAATAACTTAGAACAAGCTTTTCAAGAGCCGCAAGTCATTGCCCGAGAAATGTTAGTCGAGATGAACCATCCTCAACGTGAGAAATTGAAGGTAATTGGCTCGCCAATCAAACTTTCTAGAACGCCAGTTGAATACAAAACAGCTCCTCCGTTGTTGGGTGAGCATACGCAGGCCGTTTTGGGCCGAGTGGTTTCTTCAGACAAGTTAGCCGAGCTTAAAGAAAAGGGCGTAATTGAATAAGTAGCTTAAAAGCGGAAGGTTAAAATTATATTTAAAATCAGAAAATAAAATATTTAATCTTTCGCTTTAATGAGTTAAATGAAGTTATCTTTTAGATGCAGACTCGGATGTTTGCTCTTTTGCTATTTATAGAAAAAATAGATTATAATTTTCGCAGTGCGAAACAAAATATGGATTGGTATGACAATGAACGATGCAGTTGATGCAGAACCGACAGAAAAATTATTAGCGCCGTTAAGGCATGAATTATTACATCCGATTGAAGATATGCAGGATGAAAATGATCGCCAATTTATTACTGCATTAGCACGTGGTTTAGAGCTATTACGTTGTTTTACGCCTAAGCATCAACATTTGGGTAATCAAGAACTTGCTCAGATGACAGGTTTGCCAAAACCAACCATTACTCGCCTTACACATACCTTGTCGCGTTTGGGTTATATCAAACAAGTACCTAACTCAAGCAAATTCCAGCTTTCAGTGGGTGTTCTTGCGTTTGGTTATTCCATGCTGTCTAACGTATCGATTCGCTCTATTGCTCATCCATATATGAAAAATCTGGCAGACTATGCTGGCGCTGCTGTTGCAATGGCAACACGTGATCGACTGAATATGATTTATCTTGATGTGGTACAAGGTAAAGGCAATATGACCATGCGTCGTCAAGTCGGAACCTATTTACCGATTCACTTAAGTTCAATGGGACGTGCTTGTTTAGCTGCAATGCCTGAAGATGAAAGAGAGTTTTTACTTGATGCTATTCGTAGCAAGCACAAAGAAGACTGGATCAAGATTAACCGTGATCTAGACAAAGCGTTTAAAGACTACCAAGATTTTGGATACTGTTTTTCAATCGGTGAATGGCATAAAGATGTAAATTCAGTTGCAGTACCACTCATCCATGAACAACATGGTTTGCTGGTGTTTAACTGTGGCGGTCCAAGTTTTATTATGAACCGTGAAAAACTCGAAGAAGATATTGCACCGCGTCTTTTACACATGGTGAATAATATTCGTACCGAGATTAGCTAAACCAATCTGATTTATTTATAAAAGCCAGCTTTGATTTTCAATGCTGGCTTTTTAGTAGGTGTATCTAGACTGTTTGGTTGTGAAAGTTTGGTTTCCGTTTTTCTTTGAAAGCCCTTAATGCTTCTTTAAACTCGGAACCCTGTAAACAGTGTGAGAAAATAGTCGACTCATGATCAATACGATTGAGTAGATCATCGATTGGCATATCTCTTAGTAACTTTTTACTGAGCTGTAAGGCTTGGCTTGGTTTGTGAGCAAGTTTAATTGCCACATCTTCAACCGCTTGATCCAGCTCAGTTGCTTCAAATATTTCATTTACCAGACCATAATTTTTTGCTTGGTCTGCCGAAAACTTTTCACCCAATAAAATAATTTCAGAAGCGCGTGCAAAACCTAAGAGCCTTGGCAAGATGTAGGTGGAGCCAGCTTCAGGTACAAGCCCCAAATTCACAAAGGGAAACTGAAAAATAGAGCCTTGGCTTGCATACACAAGGTCACAATGTAGAAGCATAGTACTGCCAATACCAATTGCCACACCATTTACTTTAGCAATAATCGGTTTTGGAAACGTTGCTAAGTTTTTTAGGAAAACAATCGAAGCGGGTGGTTCGGAACTTGATGTATCGCGTGTTTCGAATGCATTGACATCATTACCACTGGTAAATGCAGAACCTTCACCAGTAAGTACAACCACATGAACACCTTGATTTGTTGCAGCTTGATCTAATGCCTGACTTAGGGCTGAATACATTTCATAGTTAATCGCATTCTTTTTGTTAGGGTTGCTCATGGTGAGCGTTAGTATATGTTTATCTAAACACTCATGGATTGTGCCTGTTTTTAGCTTATTTTGAGTTTTATTGTCCTGCTGCATCATTCATTCCTTTAAATAACTTTCCGTCTAAAATTTAAACTCATTAAAATGATGCTATCGGAAAATAATTCCGTTATCAATTACTTTGTTTTATATTGTGGTATAAAATTTTGTATTGTGAAATTTTTGGCTTAAATCACTTTAAAAGACGACAGGATCTATGCGTAAATAAGCATCTAGCTCTGCGAAGGAAATGAGAAGCTAGTTATAAAACAGTGAGTGGAAATAATATGAAGACCAAAATTACAGAACTATTTGAAATCGAGCACCCAATTATTCAAGGTGGTATGCATTATGTTGGTTTTGCAGAGCTTGCAGCTGCGGTTTCAAACGCGGGTGGGCTAGGCATTATTACTGGCTTAACTCAGCGTACACCTGAAAATCTGGCAAAAGAAATTGCAAGTTGCCGAGAAATGACCGACAAGCCTTTTGGGGTAAATTTAACCTTTTTGCCTACGGTAAATACTCCTGATTATCCGGGTTTTGTAGAAGCAATCATTAAAGGTGGAGTAAAGGTTGTAGAAACAGCGGGGCGTAATCCTGAACAGGTCATGCCATATTTAAAGGCTGCTGGCATTAAAGTAATTCACAAATGTACTTCGGTTCGACATAGCTTAAAAGCACAGCAAATTGGGTGCGATGCGGTTTCTGTAGATGGATTTGAGTGTGGTGGGCACCCCGGTGAGGATGACGTGCCAAATATGATTTTATTACCTTTAGCAGCCGATGCATTAGAAATCCCGTTTGTTGCTTCAGGTGGTATGGCAGATGGGCGCTCACTCGCTGCTGCTTTGGCGATGGGAGCCGATGGAATTAATATGGGAACCCGTTTTATTGCGACTCAGGAAGCTCCTGTACATGCAAATGTGAAACAGGCAATTTTGAATGCAACCGAACGAGATACGCGTTTAATTATGCGTGCTTTGCGAAACACAGAACGTGTCATGAATAATGCTGCTGTAGAAAAAATCTTGGCAAAAGAAAAAACATTGGGCGATAACATTAAATTTGAAGATATTATTGAAGAGGTTGCTGGCGTTTATCCAAAAGTCATGATTGATGGCGATGTCAATGCTGGCGCTTGGTCATGCGGTTTAGTCGCAAGTTTGATTCATGATATTCCGACATGCGATGAGCTGGTCAGCCGAATTGTTAAAGATGCAGAAGATATTATTCGTGGACGTTTATTAGGGCTTTTATAAGATTTAGCCTAGCTCCTAAAATTAATTATTAGCCAACTTTATATAAGATCAGCACAAGTTTTAATTGTGCTGATCTTTTGCATCACTCACACAATAATAAAGACATAGCACAGCAAAAATTAAGCCTAAAATGCAGACACCTGTCCATCCAAAGTGTTTCCAAGCGTAGCTTCCTGCCGTTGTGCCTAAAGCGCCGCCAGCAAAGTAACCAGTCATATAAATCGCATTAAACCGTGAGCGTAATTCTTGATTAAGTTTAAATACAATACTTTGGTTGGTGACATGTACAGCAGAAAGAGAAGCATAGAGAATGAGTAAGGCAATAATGTAAAAAGCGAAATGGTAGGGTAAAAGTGAAAATAGTATCCAACTTAAAATAAGCCCAATGCCGCAAAAAATCGAAATTTTATGGATATAGCCTTGGTCAATAAATTTACCTGAAAAATTGGCAACAAATGTTCCTAACATGCCAACAAAACTAAAAAGCCCAATGGTAAAGTCGCTAAAAAAGTAGGGTGCTGGAGCCAGAAGCAACGACATGGTGGTAAAGGTTAAACTCACACAAGCAAATGTAAAACCACCAATATAAGTTCTGGTTCTTAACCGTCGATTTTGAATAAAAATCTGTGGAAGAGAGCGAATAGTTTTTGCGTAGTTTTCAGATTTGGTTGGTGGAAATAACCCGATATTACGATGCAAAATAAAGGCAATGATAAGTAATAGAAAACCACTGACCAGATAAATAATATTCCAAGCGAAAAGCGTAGACATCAGCCCTGAAAGGGAACGGGCGAGTAAAACCCCCATCATCAGTCCGCTCAGTAAAAAGCCAACCACACGGCCGCTTTGTTGAATCGGAACCAGACTTGCAGCAAGGGGTAATAACAGTTGGGCTGAACTGGAAAATATACCAGTAATGACGGTGCCAAGCAGTAAAAGATAAATATTGTGTGAAAAACCGCTAATAATTAATCCACTTGAAGCCAATAACATAAAGATAAATAGTAGCTTGCGCTTTTCTATTATGTCCCCTAATGGCATTAAGAAAAGTAAGCCACATGCGTAGGTGATTTGGGCTAGAGTCGGCACCCACGCTGTAGTCGTTTCAGTTAAATTTAGGCTTACACTAATTGAATGAATGAGTGGCTGACTAAAATAATTTCCGCCTGTACAAATGCCTGCTGCAATAGCCATTAAAATAATGGTTGGGGTATAGAGTGCGTTTTTCATCATGCCTATAGTCATAATGAAAGTGGAACTTTAATCAACACAACCATGACTCTTTTAAGTATGGTTATTAGTGCGTTTCATTCAATGCATCTTGAATATTGTGCACCATGTGGATTAAACGTGGTCCAATTTCACCTTCAAGTTTTTCGGGATTTAAATGAAAACTTGGTGCACCACAGTTAAAAACATAAAGACCGTGTTTAGAGCTGACCAAAGGTACAGCCACCGAGTTCACTTCTTTATGCCACTCACCTAAAGACAAACAATATCCATAATCTTGATAATCACGGAAAGCTCGTTCTAAAGAGCGTTTTATGGCTGGCCAGTTTTCGGAGTTCTTTTGCTTCAGTGCATCGAGTAGAAAGTTGCGCTCACGTTCAGGAGTTGCAGCCAAACAAGCTCGACCCATTGAACTACTGTGAAGTGGTAAGGTTGAGCCAATTGGTCGGCGCATATTTAATGCAGTTTCAATTTGCACGACATCGATATACACCATATTTAATCGGTCACGCGTTGCCATCGCCACAGGGGCCTGAACATACTGACTCAACTCTTCCATATATTGATGAGCAATATTACGAATCGAGATATTAGATAACGCTGCATATCCTAAAGATAAAACACCAATGTCTAATGTGTATTTGGTTGAGTTAGGCAATTGTTTTAAATAACCTAACGACACAAGGGTATTGGTAATACGCGCAATGGTCGGTTTAGGTAAACCGGTCATTTTTGCTAATTCTTGATTGCCAAGCACCTGATTATTTGCAGAAAAGCATCTTAAAAGTTCTAAACCGCGTGCTAAAGAAGCAATAAATTGCGGGTTATTTTCCCGATGTATATGCGAAATAGGATCTAAACGTATCTCATCAAAATTTATTGGTTTTTCAGTTTCCGTGTTTTGAGACATTCGATCCTCAAATATAATTAAAGCAAAATAGTTTTGCCATTATATTTCGCTATGCAAAATAAATCCATTCATCACTGCGCTGTTGTGATGAATGGATATCTGGTTCAATGGTTATGAAACATTTTCAATCACCATTGCAAGACCTTGACCTACGCCAATACATAGGCTTACCACTGCATATTTCTTTTTACGGCGAATTAACTCACGAGCTACTGTTAAGCTAAGACGAGCGCCAGATGCACCAAGTGGATGACCAACCGCAATCGCACCACCATTTGGATTTACGCGTGGGTCATTAAAATCAACATTTAAACCTTTTAAACAAGATAAAACCTGTGAAGCAAAGGCTTCATTAATTTCAACAATATCCATGTCGTCTAAAGTAAGCCCCGCACGCGCAACTGCTTTTTTAATGGCTTCGATCGGGCCTGCACCCATAATGCGTGGCTCAATACCCGCTGCTGCTGCTGACAAAATTTTTGCCATTGGTTTTAGGCCATATTTTTGACCTGCTGCTTCTGAACCAATCAAGAGGGCTGCTGCACCATCATTAATACCTGAGGCATTACCAGCAGTGACCACGCCACCTTCAAAGAGTGGTTTTAACTTTGTGAGTGCTTCAACAGTTGAGTTTGGGCGAGGGTGTTCATCTTCAGAAACGAGTTTAGGTGGTAATTTTTTGCCTTGGAAAACCTCAATTGGGGTAATTTCATCGGCAAAGAAACCTTCTTCTTTGGCTTTTTGATATTTAGCTTGTGATTGAGCTGCAAATAAGTCTGCTTGTTCACGGCTAATACCAAAATCGGCTGCAACGTTATCGCCTGTTTCAGGCATTGAATGACCGCCGTACTGAGCAATAATTTTTTTATTTGGAAAACGAGAGCCAATTGTGGTGTCATAAATTTTTGCATCACGGCTATAAGCACTTTCCGCTTTACCCATCACAAAGGGAGCACGTGACATACTTTCTACACCACCTGCAATATAGAGTTCACCTTCACCACAAGTAATAGCACGTGCTGAGTCAATTACTGCACCTAAACCACTAGCACATAAGCGGTTTACTGTCTGGCCCGGCACAGTGACTGGTAATCCCGCAAGTAACAGCGCGTTGCGTGCCACATTACGACTGTCTTCACCCGCTTGGTTGGTATCGCCCAAAATCACATCTTCAATATCAGCACCCGGAACACCAGTTTTTTCTAATAGTTTTTGAATGACAGTTGCTGCTAAATCATCAGGGCGAATTGAGGCAAGTTCACCTGCATGACGGCCAAATGGACTACGTAAACCATCATAGATATATGCATTTAACATTGAGAAATTCCTTTTCAAGACTCGTGAGTAAAAGTAAGAGGTAAATGAAGTGCGACACGACGCTGTAACCACGGGCTAGGGCGGTAACGCGGGTCATGCGTAAGTGCTGTTATACGGTTCAGAATGAGTAATATTTTTTGGCTGCCGACTTGATCACCCCATTCAATTGGGCCAAATGGATAACCTAAACCAAGACGCACTGCGGCATTAATGTCATCTACAGTGGCAACATTTTGCTGGGCAATATCGCAGCCCAAATTAATGACCATTGCTAAAACGCGCTGCGTAACAAAGCCAATACTTTCATTAATCATGCTCACCAGATTTCCGTCTAGATTGAAAATAGAGTGAGCTGCTTGTCTGTATTCAGATTTGGTAACAAGTGAAGGCATTAAGGTTCGATGCTTTGCAATGCCATAAAGCATGTCTATAGCAACAGCTTGTTCAGGGTTAACCCCTAGACGGGTAGCCGCTTGAGTTGTATCTTCACCATAACAAGCAAGTAAACATAAGCTATCTGTTTGTGGTTCAGGATGAGTGTCTAAGACAATATTTTGCTGAGTTAAATAATCTTCGAGCTGTTTTTTATCGTCTAAGAAATCTGCGGCAATCCAAACTTTTGGATATTGCGCTAAACGCTCTACAAACTGAGCAGGTTGTTCACCTGTTTTTGAACCGGTTTCATAATTATAAAAACCTTGATTAACCTTACGTCCAAGTTGCTTGGCATCTAGCATTTGTTTGGTGAGCGGGTTTGGTTTGTAGCGGGCTTCTTCATAGTACTGGTGATAAATCGACTCCATGACTGGATGAGAAACATCAAGGCCAGTTAAATCAAGTAATTCAAAAGGACCCATTCTAAAACCAACGCCGTCACGTAAAATTCGGTCAATTTCACTAATGTCACAAACGTTTTCATTTAAGATTTTGAGTGCTTCGGTTCCATAAGCCCGACCCGCATGATTAATAATAAATCCAGGGGTATCTTTTGCCACAACAGGGCGATGACCAAATGCACGAGACAGATCATTTAAGGCATCAATAATAAGTGGGTCAGTTTTTAAACCACGAATGACTTCGACCACTTTCATGAGTGGAACTGGATTAAAGAAGTGATAACCCACAACACGTTCAGGTTTTTTGCAGTTTGCAGCAATCGCTGTAATAGACAGAGAAGAGGTGTTCGAGGCTAAAATGGCATTTTCTGAAACGACGTCTTCAAGCTGCTGCATCAAGCTTTGTTTTATATCTAGACGTTCAACAATTGCTTCTACAATCAGGTCGCAATTTTTTAAATCTTCAATTTGATGAGCAACAACTAAATGACTATTTGCTAGAGCTGCTTGCTCAGGCGTAATTTTATTTTTGTCGACTAACTTTTGAAATGTGGCAGCCAGTTTTTCTTTGGCCTGTTCTGCTGCACCTGCTTTGACATCATATAAATAAGTGGTATGACCTGACTGCGCAGCAATTTGAGCAATGCCGCTGCCCATAATACCGACACCAATCACAGCCATGCTTTTAATATCATAAGTCATGTCGATCATCCTGATGATTAATCTATATTAGAAATTAAACGGAAAAATAGGGTTTGGTGATTTAGCTTAAGCATTGTTTATCACCATCAATGGGTAAGATTTGCCCTGAAATTGAGCGGCCACTATCTGACGCTATAAATAGGCATAAATCTGCAATATGCTTTGGATTGACAAAATATTTGAGCGACTGATTTTTCAGCGCATTTTGAGTCACTTCTTCAAGTGAGGTATGCGCTACATCGGCACGGGCCTGTAATACGCGTTGAACTCGATCACCATCTACCGCACCTGGAAGAATAGCGTTAACCCGAATATTATCTGCACCGAGTTCCATAGAAAGCGTTTTGGTAAAACCGATCAGCCCCCATTTTGAGGTGGAATAAGCTAATCTATATGGATAGCCTAAGCGGCCAGCAATAGATGACATATTAATAATTACGCCTGACTGTGCTTTCTTTAAATAGGGAATGGCTAACTGGGTAATTAAAAAAGTGCTATTCAGGTTTAAATTAATAACTGTATTCCAGTCTTCAAAACTTAGCTCATCTGCGGCAACGGTCGGACCGGAGATGCCTGTGTTATTGACTAAAATATCAATATAACCAAGTTTCTGAACTGCTTGACTAAACATGAGTTTAATTTGTTTATGGTCAGCTAAATCACATGTATGTATATGCAGCTTTGGATAGTCTTTCTGAAACTGTTCTAGGCTTTTAGCATTAATATCACAAACGAAAACGTCATCATGATTGTTTAAAAATGCCTCGGCAATGCATCGTCCAATTCCTGAACCACCTGCACTAATCAATATTTTTCTGGCCATATTCATTCCTTTGTTATTATAGTTTTGAGTTATTTACCTTGATAAGACGGTTTACGCTTTTCGATAAAAGCTTGAACGCCTTCATTTTTATCTTCGGTCGAAAACAGTAACTGGAATGCTTTTCGTTCTAGTGTTAAGCCTGCATTTAATGGAACATCTTCGCTCATCAACGCAACTTCTTTAATTTGTTGCAGGGCAATTGGAGGCATTTTGGCGAGGCTTTGCGCCATTTGAATCGCAGTTGGAATGGTCTGGTCGTCTTCTGTGACTTGTGAAACAAGGCCAATGATATAAGCTTCTTCGGCTTTCACCATGGCACCCGTCATAATCATGCGCATGGCATGGAATTTACCCACAGCACGGAACAAACGTTGTGTACCACCAGCACCCGGCATTAAACCGACTTTAATTTCCGGTTGGCCAAAGGTTGCGCCTTTACCCGCAATAATAATGTCAGCGTGCATTGCAAGTTCACAGCCACCACCCAATGCATAACCATTTACTGCAGCAATCACAGGTTTAGGGCATTGAGCAATCGCATTCCAATAACGTTCCGTATGACGCAATAACATTTCTGTGGAAGTTGCGGTTGCCATTTCTTTTAGATCTGCACCTGCGGCAAAGACTTCTTCACCACCCGTGAGCACAACCGCATTGATCTCATCGTTAAAACTTAATTCGGTAAAAGCTTGTGCTAGTTGTTTGCGAACCTCTGTATTCAGTGCATTTTTTGCTTCAGGTCGGTTAATTTTAACAACCGCTATTTTTTGAATAGAAAAGTCGACTTCTACGAAATTATTCCCTATTGATATACTCATTTTTGGATTCCCTGTTTCGCACATCAAAACTATATTCCTTTTATGATGCTTATTTTGGAATTTATTTCAAGTCTTATTTAGTCTGTTCAAACGATAATGAACTATGAAATATGCTAAGTACTTGATATTGCGTAATGGTAATTTTTAAAATTTCGTTTAACGAAATTAATTTTCAAAAAAGCTTGAAATTTGTATTTTCGTTCTCGTACTATGAAACACATCCGCAGTAAACAAGATTTAAAACATGGTATCCAGACAAGCTGGAGATGGCTGATGGGTGCGATGGAAATACATAAAAAGGGAGATCACAGATGATCCGTGATGAAGGGATGTTGGAGCAGTTACTTTCAACAATTCGAGATTTTGTAAAAGATGAATTGATCCCTCGTGAAAACGAAGTGGTAGAGAAAGACAAAATTCCAGATGACATTGTGCAGCAAATGCGTGAGCTTGGTTTGTTCGGCCTCACAATTCCTGAAGAATATGGTGGCCTAGGTATCACCATGGAAGAAGAAGTCAGAGTTGCATTTGAACTTGGGCAAACTTCACCAGCTTTTCGCTCTTTAATTGGTACTAATAACGGTATTGGCTCAAGTGCAATTTTGATTGATGGCACAGAAGAGCAAAAGCAAAAATATTTACCTCGTTATGCAAGTGGCGAAATTATTGGTTCATTTTGTTTAACAGAGCCTGAATCTGGTTCTGATGCAGCCTCTTTAAAAACCAGTGCCGTAAAAGATGGCGATTTTTATGTATTAAACGGCACCAAACGTTTTATTACCAATGCACCTCATGCTGCAACTTTCACTGTAATGGCTCGAACCAATCCTGAAATTAAAGGGTCAGGTGGTATTTCAGCTTTTTTAGTTGAGGCTAATACACCGGGCATTACATTGGGCAAAATTGACCAAAAAATGGGGCAAAAGGGTTCACACACCTGTGATGTGATTTTTGAAAATTGCCGTATACCTGCTTCTGCACTGATTGGCGGCGTAGAAGGTGTCGGTTTTAAAACGGCCATGAAAGTGCTTGATAAAGGGCGTTTGCACATTGGTGCATATAGTGTGGGCGTTTCTGAGCGTATGTTAAACGACGCATTGCACTATGCAATTGAGCGTAAACAGTTTGGTCAGCCTATTGCGAACTTCCAGTTGATTCAAGCCATGCTTGCCGACTCAAAAGCTGAGATTTATGCGGCTAAATGTATGGTCCTAGATGCAGCTCGCCGCCGTGATAATGGCGAAAACATTAGTACAGAAGCGTCTTGCGCAAAAATGTTTGCAACCGAAATGTGCGGACGCGTTGCTGACCGCTGTGTACAGATTCATGGTGGCGCAGGCTATATCAGTGAATATGCCATTGAGCGTTTTTATCGCGATGTCCGTTTGTTCCGTTTGTATGAAGGGACTACGCAAGTTCAACAAATTATTATTGCCAAAAACATGATTAGGGAAGCTACTACCTAATAAAAAACAAATGCCATGAGGCATTGGATGCCTCATGTTCCTTCTGAGGATATGGACATGACAACAGAAACAGTTGCACAAAATACGGCTAGCAGTGAAGCTATCCAGACACCAAAAAAGATTTGGATTACCGCATTTATATTCGCTTTTTTAACATTGTTGTGTGATGGGGCAGACTTAGGTTTTTTGGCATTAAGCCTGACCAGTCTTAAAACAGAATTTCATTTAACGGGTGTACAGGCTGGAACATTAGGCAGTTTAACACTTTTAGGTTCAGCAATTGGTGGCCTGATTGGTGGTTGGGCTTGTGACCGTTTTGGGCGGGTCCGCATTATTGTGTTCTTTATTGCTTATTCTTCAGTTTTAACCAGTGCATTGGGTTTTACTGATTCTTATATGCAATTTGCAGTTTTAAGAACTTTTGGAGCGATGGGTTTAGGTGCGCTCTATATTGCCTGTAATATTTTAATGTCAGAAATGGTGCCAACCAAACATCGCTCGACTGTTTTGGCTACTCTTATGACGGGTTATACCTTAGGTTCGTTGCTAGCGACTTTATTAGCAGGACATATTATTCCTGAACATGGCTGGCGTTTCCTATATTGGATTGCGATTACCCCTTTGGTATTGTCAGTTTTAATGCACTTTTGTGTACCTGAACCTGAGTCTTGGAAAAAAGCACGTCAATTAAAAGCTCTAGAAGTCGCTCAAAGTAATCAACCTAAAAAACGTCAAAACCCATATCTTGAAATTTTAAGAGATAAGAAACACGGCACCATGTTTGTACTTTGGATTATTAGTACAGGTGCATTGCAGTTTGGTTATTACGGCGTAAGTAACTGGTTACCAGCTTATTTAGAGTCTGATCTTGGCATCAAATTTAAAGAAATGGCCATGTATATGGTCGGTACTTTCCTGATTATGATGTTTGCCAAAGTAATCGCAGGGATCGTTGCAGACAAATTAGGGCGCCGCGCTGTAT
Organism: Acinetobacter calcoaceticus ANC 3811; assembly: GCF_000399665.1. Taxonomy (GTDB): domain Bacteria; phylum Pseudomonadota; class Gammaproteobacteria; order Pseudomonadales; family Moraxellaceae; genus Acinetobacter; species Acinetobacter calcoaceticus_B. The sequence goes on along the minus strand of NZ_KB976986.1, from coordinate 1,530,902 downwards.
TCGCTTTCGGAACCATTGGCACAGCCTTATTTATTCCAGTTATTGTTTATTTAAATACACCAACCAACATTTTATGGATGATGCTGTTCTTCGGTTTCCTTTACGGTATTCCATACGCAATTAATGCCACCTATATGACGGAAAGTTTCCCAACTTCAATTCGAGGTTCGGCAGTGGGCGGTGCTTATAACATTGGCAAAGTACTTTCTATTTTCTCTCCATTAACAATTGGTTTTCTATCGCAAAACGGTTCTATTGGTTTAGGGCTCTTGGTGATGGCTGCGGCTTATTTTATCTGCGGTGTAATTCCATTGTTATTTATTAAAGACCGACTATTTAACCCGCAAAAGGCAGAGTGACAGATCAATCTGTCACCTTAAATTAAGGATGAAAAGGGACAAGTGAGATGATAAATAAAATCACCAGTGACATTGAACCGATTTTAAAAGCTATTCCTGATGGAGCAACCATCATGACAGGCGGGTTCGGTGTGACGGGACAACCTGCTGAATTAATTGAAGCCTTAATCGATTTAGGAAAAAAAGAACTGACCATTGTAAATAACAATGCGGCTTCGGGGGATCGTGGTTTAACAAATCTGATTATTGCTGGTTGCGTTAAAAAAATGATTTGTTCATTTCCAAAATCTGCGGGATCAACCGTTTTTCAAGACTTATATAGAGCAGGAAAAATTGAGTTGGAACTGGTTCCGCAAGGTAATTTGGCATGTCGTATTCAGGCAGCAGGTGCGGGTCTAGGTGCTATTTTTACTCCGACTGGTTATGGCACCAAAGTTGCCGAAGGCAAAGAAACCCGAACCATTAACGGTAAAAATTACGTACTTGAATATCCACTTGAAGCTGATTTTGCACTGATTTATGCCGATAAAGCTGATCGCTGGGGCAATTTAACTTACCGCAAAGCAGCCCGCAATTTTGGGCCGATCATGGCAAAAGCCGCTAAGACCACAATTGTTCAAGTGAATGACACCGTAGAGCTAGGAACGCTTGACCCTGAGTGCATTATTACACCGGGAATTTTTGTTCAGCACATTGTAAAAGTAGGAGATATCTAATGTCAGTTCAAAAACGTTCTCGTGAAGATATTGCCAAACTCATTGCCAATGATATTCCTGAAGGTTCTTATGTCAATTTAGGTATTGGCTTACCGACCAACGTTGCTAAATTTTTGCCTAAAGACAAAGAAATTTTTTTACATTCGGAAAATGGTGTCTTGGCTTTTGGTCCACCACCACAACCTGGTGAAGAAGACCAAGATTTGGTTAATGCTGGAAAAGAACTCGTCACTTTGTTAGACGGTGGATGCTTTATGCATCATGGTGACTCGTTTGACATTATGCGTGGCGGTCATTTGGACATTTGTGTAATTGGTGCATTCCAAGTTGCGGTAAATGGGGACTTGGCAAATTGGCATACTGGTAAAGCAGATGATGTACCCGCGGTCGGCGGTGCTATGGATTTGGCAGTCGGCGCAAAAACGATTTATGTCTATATGGAACACGTCACTAAAAAAGGCGAGTCCAAAATTGTAAAAGAACTGAGCTATCCAATGACGGGTGAGCAGTGTGTCAATCGTATTTATACCGATTTATGCATTATTGAACTCAAAGACCAAAAAGCTTATGTCACAGAAATGGTGGAAGGTCTTAGTTTTGATGAATTACAAGCAGTTACAGACTGTGAATTAATCGATGCACGTGTAGCCTAAATACACACGGAAAAACGCTTCTTTAAGGATTAAAAGATGAAAAAATTAATTTTAGCTGCAGCTTGCGCTGCGGCTTCAGGGACTATTTTTGCAAATTCTTCAGATACCACAGAACAAAGAATTAATTTGCTAGAAACCGAGCTGCAAAAATTAAAAGCAGAACTTGCTGCTCAGAAACAAACTCAAAATAATTTACAGGTCAAACAGGTAAAGATTGAAGAGAACATAGAAAAAACTAAAGCGACTGTAACAGAGAAACCAGTTGCTCCTTCGTGGGTCACTTGGACGGATAACGTGAAGGTTTACGGTATTGCCCGTATTGATGCGGCGGTTGATTTTAAATCATCGCCTGATTCGGGTGGTAGAACGACCAGCAGTTTGTACCGAACACCTTTTGAAAGTGAAAAACGTTCAAATCATGCACGCTCTGATGCCATGATTAATGCAAGCCGATTAGGTGTTTATTTTAATAGCCCAAATAAAGCGGTTACAGGGAATATTGAAGCCGATTTCTTTGATAGCTCTAACATGGGAACAGGGGATGGTAAATTCCGTATCCGTCATGCTTTTTTCACCTATAAAGACTGGACCTTTGGTCAAACATGGTCACTCATGTCTAACATGGAAACCCGTACCGAAGCTGTCGATTACACGCAATTTGTGGGCACTTCTTATACACGTACTCCTCAAATTCGCTATGACTGGAAAATTGATGCCAATAATGATTTAAAAGTAGCCTTGGAATATACAGGTTCGAGAGTCTCGGCATTTCCAACTTTAACGGGTCGCTATAGCTTTAAACAAGGGCCTTTAACGGCACTTGCTCAAGGCTTTATTAATGAAAAATCCACAGATGTCGCAACTACCACGGTTAAGAAAGTAAGCTGGGGTGCTGGAGGCGGCTTAAAATATCAATTAACACCTCAGCAGTCGGTACAAGCAAATTATCAATATATTGTTGGTGATCAAAAATTTATGCCGTACACCACCCAAAGTGGTTTGGCAAATTCAACAAATTTAAATGCCGCGGGTGATTTTTCTTTAAATGAAGACAAAACAGATTTGGTTATGAATAAGTTGAATAGCATCAATATTGGTTATTCATATAAATTTAATGAGCAATGGCGTGCAAACTTATCGGCTTCGATGTTTGATTATGATGATGACACAGCTTATGCCAAACTCAACCCAGATGCTAACAAACGTCTAACGGATTACGCAGCTAACGTCTTTTATTCACCGATTGAGCAAATGGATATTGGTATGGAATATCATCAAGGCAAACGAGAAGTATTTGATGGCAGAACCGCTGATGTATCACGCGTAAACTTTGTATCGATGTATAAATTTTAAAATAGGGCGTAGTTAAAAATGGAAAAAATAGTTAAGCCCAATGCAGAAAATATACTGTCAAAAAGCTTTATTTTTATCATGGCAATGACATGTGGAATTTGTGCGGGTTCAAACTATTATAACCAGCCCTTAATCTATTCGATTGCTGAAGCATTAAAAGTTAGTGCTGATCAAGTTGCTTTAACCATTGTCATTAGCCAACTGTCATATGCAGTTGGTCTTTTTATATTGGTTCCCTTAGGCGATTTTTTTGAAAAGCGAAGTTATATTTGCTTGCTCATGTGTTGTACGGGTCTTGCCCAAATAGGGCTATCCTTAAGTCAAACCTTGCCAACTTTATATGGCTTCACCTTTTTAGCGACATTCTTTTCAATTGCGACTCAAGTTTTAGTTCCTTTCGCCGCAGGTTTAGCTAGCCCCAAAAAAAGTCCTCAAGTTGTAGGTACTCTCATGAGTGGTTTGTTCTTGGGAATATTATTGGCGCGTTCTATTGCAGGCTTGCTTTCCACAGTTTGGTCTTGGCATGCGGTTTATTTAATTAGCGGAATTGTCATTTTAGTGTTCGCTTGGGTGATGTGGGTGAAGTTACCAATTGCGCGTAAGTCTCATCAACTCAATATTCTACAGATTTATGGTTCACTATTTTCATTGGCAGCTCATCAGCCTCATTTACTGCGCCGTGGTTTGGCAGGAGGAATTGGCTTTGGTATTTTGGCTCTGATTTTTACCACCATGACTTTTATTTTGGCGAATGAGCCTTATTACTTTAACGATTTCCAGATTGGTTTATTTGGGATTGTTGGATTGGCAGGTGTATTTGCGACCCCTTGGGCAGGTAAGAAAATTGCGGCAGGGCTTGAGAATAAAATTGCAGTGATTTGCATGGGCCTATTAATAAGTGCATGGATACCGCTATTTTTTGCACAGCAGTTTCTGGTTGCCTATGCTGTTGGGGTTGTTATGGCTTATTTCGGTTTGTCGGCATTTCATGTACTTAACCAAAATCTGGTCTACCGAATTTCGGCCGAGGCGCGTTCCCGTATTAATTCAATTTATATGACTTTATATTTTGGTGGAGCCGCCTTAGGTTCTTTTATTGCGGTGTATGCGTGGAAACACTGGGGATGGGAAGCGTGTGCCGCTTTGGGTTTAGCGATGGCAATATTAAGTTTTATGATTGATCGCTTAGATTTTTATGAAATGGGTAAGATCACAAAGCAAGAAAAAGCTCCATAAACAGGAGCTTCAATATTTTATTATTTGCGAATAATCATTAAGGTTGCCGAAGCAAAGGCATATATTTTGCCGTTCTCATCTACGATTTTTCCTTCGGTACTAATAATATTACGGCCCGCATTAATCAACTCGGCTGTCGCATAGTAAGATGTATCAACCTGCATAGGGCGGATCATTTTTACATTTAAATCAATGGTTCCATAGCCAACGCCATGTTCAAGTAATGTATGAGCTGCACTGCCTGTTGCTGTATCTAAAGCTGTGGCGCAAAAGCCGCCGTGTACACCGCCTTGAATATTTCTATGTTCTTTGCGAGGGGTAACTTTATAAGTTGCTTTACCTTCGGAAACTTCAACGAGTTCCATCGGTATGGTATGAGCCATAGGTGATGGAGAAATTTCACCATTTTTTAAAGCGGTTAAAAACTCAAGACCTGTGTATTTCGGGCTTTCCATGAATCGTCCTTGGATAATTAAGCAATCTAATTACGATACTATAAATTGAATTTTTACGGAATAAAATTTTGCAATACAAAATTAAAATTTATTCTGATTAAGCAATGCTAATTACTTTTCATTCTATATTTGTATTTTAAAACATGTGTTTATGTTTTATCTCCATTTATGAGTTACGATAATTTTATTAAATTAGTGAGAATATATTTTGCTATAAGAAATTTTTTGATATTTTGGTGAGATTGAAACAATAAAAGTCCATTTTAAGGAAAAACAATATCTGCCCATGAAACAGGCAGAGAAGTGAAAGGAAAAAACGATGCCTTTATACAAAGCTCCATTACGCGATATGCAATTTGTGCTGCATGAAATGCTTCAAACAGAACAGAACTATCAAGGTTTAAGCAAATATCAGGAAAGCGTAAATCGAGAATTAATTGATCAATACTTAGAGGCAGCAGCAGATTTTTGTGAAAATGAGTTGGCACCGATTAACCAAAATGGTGATCAGGAAGGGTGCCATTTAAATCAAGGCGTAGTCACAACGCCGAAAGGTTTTAAAGAAGCCTACCAAAAATATGCTGAGCTTGGATTTACCTCTTTAACTGCCGACCCAGAATATGGTGGACAAGGCTTACCGACCTTATTGCGGATTGCCATTTCTGAAATGTTATGTGGTTCTAATTGGGCTTGGGCGATGTATCCGGGCTTGTCTCATGGGGCAATGAGAACAATTGAGCATCATGGCACTGAACAACAAAAACAGAAGTTTTTGACTAAACTCATTAGCGGTGTCTGGACTGGAACCATGTGTTTAACCGAATCGCATGCGGGCTCGGACCTTGGGTTAATTAGAACAAAAGCAGAGCCAAATTCGGATGGTAGTTACTCAATTACGGGTGAAAAGATTTTTATCTCGGCAGGTGAACACGATCTTTCTGAAAATATTATTCATATTGTTTTAGCCCGTTTGCCTCAGGCACCCGCAGGGACTAAAGGTATTTCTTTATTTATTGTGCCTAAATTTAATGTAGATGATGAGGGTAATTTAGAAAACCGTAATGAAGTCATCTGTAGTGCGATTGAACATAAAATGGGGATTCATGGTAATGCCACCTGTGTATTGAATTTTGATGGTGCGAAAGGTTATCTAATTGGTCCTGAAAATCGCGGGCTTAATTGTATGTTTACCTTTATGAATACCGCACGTATTGGAACGGCAATACAAGGACTTGCTGCTTCTGAAATTTCATTTCAAGGCGCATTAAGTTATGCCAAAGAGCGCCTCGCTATGCGATCATTATCAGGTCCTCAATATCCTGAGAAGAATGCTGATCCAATTATTGTGCATCCCGCTGTGCGTTCGATGTTAATGACACAAAAAGCTTTTTCTGAAGGTGGTCGTGCACTGGCTTACTTTTTAGCTCAGCATGTCGATATTGTTGAAAGTTCAAACGATCAAGAACAGCAAAAACACTCCGATGAATTACTGGCTTTTTTAACGCCAATTGCTAAAGCTTTTTTAACAGAATCAGGCAATGAATCTGCCAAACATGGGGTTCAGGTGTTTGGCGGCCATGGCTTTATTGTTGAGCATGGTATGGAGCAAATTGTACGTGATGCGCGTATCTCAACATTGTATGAAGGAACCACCGAAATCCAGTCTTTAGATCTACTGGCGCGTAAAGTCCTCAAGTCGGAAGGCAAACTTCTAAAAAATATGACGGACTTAATTGATCAATTTATTAATCAACAGCAATCAAATGAATTGCTAAAATCTTATTTGGAAAAATTAGCTGAGCTTAAGCAACAATGGTTGTCACTGACCAAAACGATTGCAGAGAAAGCCAAACACAACCCAGAAGAAATAGGGGCCGCTTCAGTAGATTATCTTTATTTTTCCAGTTACGTCGTGTTCGCTTATTTGTGGGCTCGAATGGCACAAGTTGCCTATGAAAAATTAGAATTGGGTACACAAGAGCAAGCTTTTTATAAAGCAAAGTTAACGACAGCTAAGTTTTTCTATCAAAAACTTTTACATCGTACACAGAGCCATGCTGCTTCTATTGAGTCTGGCGCTGAATCGATCATGGAACTTGATCAAGATGCTTTTGCATTTTAATGAATCGTAATATCTAGAATCACTGGGTGAAATTGACATGCGAAATTTTACCCATTGATTAAATTTGTAACTTTAGACTCATCAGTTTTTGGTAGGAAAAACCACTTGAGCCAAACAAATAGAGGGTTAACATAAGCATTAAAACGTGAATTTTCATCAAATATTGATGTTGGATAAGGACTACGGAAAGAAAATCATGAATGCTTATTATCAATTACTGAATAGAACAATTGGTCCTCAAGGCGAAGTTATTGCTCATTATTGCTCAACTGTTCATGCACAAGGGGCTTGGAACCCTCATGAACAGCACATGGCCCCTGCAAGTGGCGTAATCGCAGCTGAGTTAGAGCAATTTTCACCACGACAAGATATGCGAATTGGTCGAATTAGTTTTGATATTTTTGGATTGATTGCATTTGGTGAATTTACGATTAAGACACATGTGATTCGTGCCGGTAAAACCATTGAATTGATTGAAGCCGAAATGCAAGCACAAGGTAAAACCTGTATTGTGGCTAGAGCATGGCGCATGTGTACTCAAGATAGTTCCGATATTGCTGGGCTTGAAGATCAGCCAGTTCATCATCCAGATACCTTTACAGAATGGACAGGTATGAAAAGATGGCCGGGTGGTTTTATCCAGACACTCGTCACTAAAACTGATGATCAGCATCGCGCAGGTAAAGGCATTGTTTGGCTCAATAATGATAAAGAAATGGTTGAAGGGCAGCCGACGACAGATTTTGCACATTTGATTGGCATGATAGATACAGCAAACGGAATTGTGCCTAGACAAGAAGGCGAATTTACGTGGGGCTTCCCAAATCTTGATTTGCAAGTTCACATGCACCGTTATCCGCAAGGTAAATGGTTAGGTCTGGAAACTGTTCAGCAATATGGTTCGGATGGTATTGGTTTAACCAGTGCAGTTTTACATGATGTGTATGGTCCATTTGGTCGAAGCGAACAGATTTTGACGTTACGTAAAATGACTAAATAAATATTTAAGTCAATAAAAAAGTCATCCTTAGGGATGACTTTTTTATTTTCAGATTTAGATTACAAGCAACTTCTTAGCTACGAACTTTAATGAGTGTTGGTGTAAGTTCATCCCAACGTTGTTTTGCTGCGTCCATTGCTTTCATTTTGATATGACCATAACCACGAACTTCTGCTGGTAATTTTGCAATTTGTTCAGCAACTGCTAAGTTATGATTGTCTGGTGCTTCAACAAGTGATTCAACAAATGAGATGTAACGGTCACGCCATGCTTGTTCGTGTTGACGTTCTTCTTGACGTGCAAATGGGTCAAGGAAAGTTTCACGAAGCCATTGTAAGCGCGCAAGCATCATCATTGGGAAGCGCATCCAGTAACCAAACGCACGTTTACGAACATTTTTCAGGCCACCGAGTAACGCTGGCGGAGCAAGGTGATACGTTAAACGTAAGCCTTTACCGAACTGGGTTTCAATTGACTCTTTGAAGCTTTTACCTGTTAACAAACGTGCAACTTCATATTCATCTTTATATGCCATGACTCTATAAAGCTGAGTTGCAATCGTACCTGTTAATTCTTCTGGTAGTTTTTTAGCTGCCAGTTCAACAAGGGTACGATATTTAGCTGCGTAAGCTTCATTCCAATAGTCTGTTAGACGAGCAGAACGGTCTTCAACAAGTTCAGCTAAAGTTTGCGGAGTTTTAGTTTTTGGCATTGCAGCAACTAAACGTGCAGCTAAAGTTGGGTCACTTGCAAGGTGACAACCGACACGGAAAGCTTCAATGTTCTTGTCAACGGCTGTACCATTTAAGCGAATAGCTTTTTCAATGCTTTCACGTAACAGCGGAATACGACCAGATTGCCAAGCCATACCGAGTAACAACTGATTTGTATAGATTGCATCGCCCATTAGTTGTGTTGCAATGCGAGCTGCTGGTAGAGAAACAAGTTGACCTTGACGAACACGACCACGAAGACGATCAATTAAATCACTAATAGGCGCATACCAGTCACGAGATTTAATAAAGTCAGAAGTAGGGGTACTGTCTTCATTCACAATAACCAAAGCATCATCTTTTAAGCGCGATAGAGCAGCGCTACCACCAGCGACTACGGCATCTGCACCAATCAGTAATTCACATTGTCCTGCCGGAATTTTGGTAGAAGAAATTTGCTCATCAGTTGCTGCAAGTTGTACGTATGAATAAACCGTACCACCTTTTTGAGCAAGACCTGCCATGTCCATCACACGGGTTGCTTTACCTTCGAGGTGAGCCGCCATACCAAGAAGTGCACCAATAGTCACAACACCTGTACCGCCAATACCACCGACCATAATACGACTTGGAACATCGTATAACTGAGGAATGACTGGTGATGTCGGCCAGCCTGCACCAATACCTTCAAATTTAGCTGGACGTTTCATATCACGTGTATGAACAGTCACAAAACTAGGGCAGAACCCTTCAGCACAAGTGAAGTCTTTATTACAGCTACTTTGGTTAATTTGACGTTTAGTCCCTAAAGCTGTTTCTACAGGTTCAATAGATAAACAGTTTGATTTTTTCGAGCAGTCGCCACAGCCTTCGCAAATATCACTATTAATATATAAACGCTCAGCCGGATCAGGGTAGGCATCACGTTTACGACGACGGCGTTTTTCACTGGCGCAGGTTTGTACATAAATTAAAGCGGTTACACCTGAAACTTCACGAAGCTCGCGTTGAACCGTATCGAGTTCATTACGGTGGCGAATCTCTACACCTGGTGCAATGCCGTCTTCTTCATTTAATAGTTTAACTTCATCAGTCACGATGACTTGTTTTTTAATACCTTCAGCAGCAAGCTGACGGGTTAACTGTGCAACGCTCAAATGACCATCTACATGCTGACCACCTGTCATAGCGACCGCATCGTTATAGAGAATTTTGTAGGTAATATTAGTTTTTGCAGCGATAGACTGACGAATTGCTAAGTAACCTGAGTGGAAGTAAGTTCCGTCACCAAGGTTAGCAAAAATATGTTTTTCATTGGTAAATGGTGATGCACCCACCCAACTTACACCTTCACCGCCCATTTGCGAGAATGTTTCGGTACCACGGTCAAGTGAAACGGCAATATAGTGACAACCGATACCGCCTAATGCACGGCTACCTTCAGGAACGACTGTTGAAGAGTTATGTGGGCAACCACTACAGAAATACGGTTTACGTTCAGCAAGATCAATAACACGTTTTGATTCTTGCTCTGCTTTTAGCAGTAAGTCGATTCTGCTTTGGATTTGTGTTTTTAAGCTTTCTGGAATATCGAGTTTTAAGAAGCGAGCAGCCAGCATTTTTGCAATAGGTTCAGGCTGGTACTCATAGTGACCAATGAGCGGTGCTTCTTCAATAGAAGTACTCCATTCACCTTTACCATCAGTTGCTTTACCAATCACATGTGGGCGTTTGCCATCAGGCAGTGAGTACAGCTCATCTTTAATTTGTGTTTCAATAATTGGACGTTTTTCTTCAATAACGATCAGTTCTTGTAAACCTTCGGCAAATTCACGAACGCCTTGTGGTTCTAAAGGCCAAATCAGTCCAACCTGATAAACACGTAGCCCAAGCTGTTGGGCAGTTTCATCTTCAATACCTAAAATGCGTAAGGCTTCAATCGTATCTAAATAACCTTTACCACTTGCGGCAATACCAATACGGGCATTTTCACAAGGCCATGTAACAGTGTTGATTTTATTCGCGCGGGCATAGGCCAAAACAGCAGGTAAACGGTATTTATAAAGACGTTCTTCTTGCTGAATACCATGATCTGGCCAACGAATATTAACGCCGTCGGCTGGGAAATTGACATCTTCTGGTATAACCGGAGTAACACGGTCTAGGTCGACATGAACAGAAGCAGAAGTTTCAACAATTTCACTGACGAGCTTCATTGAAGACCAAAGGCCAGAAAAACGTGAAACAGCAATGGCGTGAACACCAAAGTCTAAAATTTGTTGAACGGATGTTGGGTAGAAAATAGGAATACCGCAACCAATCATAACATGTTCAGACTGATGCGGGATGGTAGAAGATTTACATGAGTGGTCATCACCAAATAAAGCAACGACACCACCACGTTCAGAGGTACCAGCTAAGTTAGCATGGCGGAGTACATCGCCTGAACGGTCAACACCCGGGCCTTTACCATACCACCATGAAGACACTCCATCATATTTGCCTTGGCCGGAAAGATTAACTTGTTGGGTACCCCAAATTGCGGTAGCAGCCAAGTCTTCGTTTACACCAGGTTGAAATACAACATTATGGGATTTAAGTAATCCTTGAACTTGCCAAAGGAAACTATCATAGTTACCAACAGGAGAACCGCGATAACCAGAAATAAAACCAGCAGTATGATAACCATTAATCGCGTCACGGCGAGTTTGGGCAAGAGGCAATCGAACAAGTGCCTGAATGCCAGTCATATATGCTGTACCGTTATCACTTATATATTTATCTTCAAGTGACACATCCTTTGTTGCAATAATATTTGGAGTGACTTTTGTAGCTATGTTCATTTATATCTCCTTAGAATTTTTAGTAGCTCGGACTACTTTCTTTTTTCAACATCCAGTTGAATATTTGGAGCAAGTGACATACGAAATAAAAAAAGATCGGTTCCTCTTCTTAAAAAGAATTAGTGCCAATGTATGTACATTTAGTCATTGTGGTTGAACTAAACTGGTGCAACAATCCGTAATTTAGGAAAACATATTTACGTTATGCGCAAAAATCTCGATGGTGGACTATTGCATGCAATGCATGCATTCCTGAAAGTGATTGATAGCGGGAGTTTCACAGCAGCAGCTGAGCAGATGGATCTGACCACAGCACAGGTTTCACGTCTTATCAGCGAGCTAGAAACACGCTTAGGTACAAAACTCATACAACGCTCAACGCGCCAGCAGGCACTGACCGATATTGGAGCAGCTTATGCGGAGCGTTGTCGGCAAGTTATTTCAATGGTGGATGAAGCTGAATCAGAAGTTGCTGGAACCGTTTCAAAACCGAAAGGACGTTTACGTGTATTAAGCATGGGAAGCTTTGGGCATCACTATGTTTTTCCAGTAATGGCCGAGTTTTGTAAAAATTACCCAGAGTTAACGGTGGAATATACGACCTCACAGTACGTTCCAGACTTGTTGGCAAAAGGGGTGGATGTCAGTCTTTATCTGACCGAATCATTAACAGACTCCCGTTTTGTTGCACGCAGAATTGGCACTATTTTTTCTGTTTTATGTGCTTCACCTGCTTATCTCGAAAAACATGGGGTACCAACATCTCCAGAAGACTTAAAAAATCATGCCTGTTTACGCTTAGTAAACCCGTCTATTACGCCAGATTGGCACTTGTTGAATGCACAGGGGGAGTCTTACAAAATTGATATTGGCGGGCAGTTAATTGCAGATAACCCAGAATTATTGTTAGATGTGGTGCAACAAGATATGGGCGTGGCGTTATTGCCGATGTTTTCGGCTTTAGATGCAGTTCAGAATGGAAGATTATGCCATATCTTGCCAGAGTGGCGTTCGCCCGATATTGGAGTTTATACGCTATTGCCTTCACGCCATTTTATTGATGCCAAAACACGTGCATGGTTAGACTGGGTGGAAGAATATATTTCGCCAAGAATTGAAATGGATGCATCTTATTTTTATAAATAATGAGATAAATTTTTTAAGGACTACAATTGAAAAAGGATGAAGAATAATACGGATTTAGAATAAAAATAGGGTAGAGAATGCTTCTGTTGAGAGGGGCATTTAATACAGAGATGAATAATAGATTTTAAATAAATTGCATGAGGGATTTAGGCCCAATTCCTAAACGAAATGAGATAAAGGTGAGATAGGATAATCTGGTACTCGGCCTAATATTAAGCCTTATACCAGATGCTGAGCTATTTTAATTTATGACTACGCACACTTGGTTTGCCAATAAGCATTTGCATAGTTCGACAAGCTTTTTCGGTTTAATACATGGCTAATATTTTGACTGGCTTGCATCAGTTTTTCTAAGTCAATGCCCGTTTCAAACCCCATGTGTGACAGCAAATAAAACAGATCTTCGGTCGATACATTGCCAGAGGCACCTTTGGCATAAGGGCAACCACCAAGTCCAGCAAGGGAAGAATCAAAAACACGAATGCCTTGCTGTAAAGACTGATAAATATTGGCAATCGCCATGCCGTAGGTGTTGTGGAAATGTCCAGCTAAAACCTTGCTGTCGAGTTCAGCCAGACAGGCTTGCCAAACCTTTTGAACTCGATCTGGTGTAGCCGTGCCAATGGTTTCACCTAAAGATACTTCATAGCAGCCCATGTCATAGAGCCGTTTAACAACTTTCACTACTTGTTCAGGGGCAATTGCGCCTTCATATGGACAATCGACAATACAAGAGACATAACCGCGCACACGGATGTTATGTGCTTTTGCCGCGCTCATGACATCGCTAAATTTTTCAAAGCTCTCATCGATTGAGCAGTTGATATTTTTACGGGTAAAACTTTCAGAAGCTGCGGTAAACACCGCTACCTCTTTGCATCCTACCGCTTGAGCAGTTTCAAAACCTTTGATATTAGGGGTGAGTAGGCTAAATTGCACATCGGGTGTTTGGGGGAGTTGCTTAAATAGCTCGTCACTTTGAGCCATTTGCGGTACCCATTTTGCCGAAACGCATGAACCGACTTCAATCGATTTCAGACCTGCATGAATCAGGTCATTAATGAAGTTTAAGCGTTGTTCGACGGTTAAAGCCTGCTTTTCGTTTTGGAGGCCATCTCTGGGGCCGACCTCCACGATTTTGACAAACTCACTCATGCAACTTCCTCCTGAGCAGGCTGAAATTCCACAAGCTCGTCACCAGCTTTGACCTGATCACCGACTTGGAAATAGGAATCTACAATTAGGCCGTCTTTAGGGGCACGAATGGTATATTCCATTTTCATGGCTTCAAGCGTCATTAAAATATCGTCTTTTTTAACGCTATGATTTGCGCTCACCAAAACTTGTGTGACCACACCTGGCATTGGTGCTTTTAGGTGGCCTTCATCGGCTTGGCTATCTGCTTGGTTAAAGTCTTGGAGAATATAAGCAAACTTATAACTTTGTCCATTTTGGAACAAGATAATGCCTTGCTGACTTTGGTTAAAAGATAGCTTTTGCTTAGATCCGCCAATTTGAACAGAGGCCGTATGTGCATCAATCAATTGACCAGAAATCGGGTAGCTTTGACCGTTATATTCCGCGGTGAAGCCCTGTTCATTTGAGGCAAATTTGATTTGGATATTTTGGTTTAAATAATTCAGTTTAATACTGTGCTGATAGGCAATATTTAAGCGCCAAAGCGGCTGAGCTTGCCAAAGCTGTTTTTGGCTTGAACTGTTGTTATTAAGTTTGCTTAAAAACTCAATAAATGCCGCAGCCACCACAAGTTCTGGTTTGATCTCTTCAGGGCTAAACAAGAAGTGTTGTTCACGTTGAATCAGGTTGGTATCAAGTTTGGCTTGTTTAAACGATTCGCTACGAACAATTTTTTCAAGAAAAGCAATGTTGTTGCCTAAGCCATCTACATGGAATTGGCTTAAAGCGTGTTGCATTTGAATGAGCGCAGCTTCACGGTTTTTACCCCATACGATGAGTTTCGCAATCATTGGGTCGTAATACGTCGTGATTTCATCGCCTTCAACGATACCGCTATCTACACGCACATATTGGTTTTGAGTTGGGTAGTGTAGATAGTCAATTTTACCAATGGCAGGTAAAAAGCCTTTTTCTGGTTCTTCAGCATAGATACGTGCTTCGAGCGCATGTCCGTGAATCTGCAATTCGTTTTGTAGTTTAGGTAAAGGTTCGCCATAAGCCACACGAAGTTGCCATTCAACCAAGTCTTCACCTGTAATCATTTCAGTGACAGGGTGTTCGACTTGTAAGCGCGTATTCATTTCCATGAAATACGCTGTACCGTCTTGTTCTACAATAAACTCAACCGTACCGGCACCAACATAATTTACCGCGCGTGCAGCATCGATTGCAGCTTGGCGCATTGCATCGAGTTTCTCGCTTGGCATTTGTGGAGCAGGGGCTTCTTCTAGCACTTTTTGGTGTCGGCGTTGTACAGAGCAGTCACGTTCAAATAAATGTACGTAGTTGCCATGTGTGTCGCCAAACACTTGAACTTCAATATGGCGAGGTTGAATCACATAACGCTCAATTAAGACGTCATCATTACCAAAGCTCGATTTGGCTTCACGTTTACAAGAGGCTAAGGCATGCAGAAAATCTTCACTTCGCTCAACCAGACTCATGCCTTTACCACCGCCGCCCGCACTGGCTTTAATTAAAACAGGATAGCCAATTTGGTCTGCCTGTTGTTTTAAAAAGTCAGCATCTTGGTTGGTTCCGTGATAACCCGGTGTTAAAGGAACGCCTGCTTTTTCCATTAAAGCTTTCGAGGTCGCTTTTAAACCCATCGCTAAAATGGCATCCACTGGTGGGCCAATAAAGCAAATGTTGTGTTGTTGGCAAGCGAGTGCAAACTGGTCATTTTCAGAAAGGAAACCGTAGCCTGGGTGAACCGCTTGGCTGCCCGTATCAATTGCTGCTTGAATAATGCGGTCGGCTTGTAAATAACTTTGCGTTGCAGGGGACTGACCAATATAAACCGCTTCATCTGCAAGTTTGACATGTTGTGCATTTGCGTCTGCATCTGAGTAAACGGCAACCGTTGCAATACCTAATTTTTTAGCTGTACGAATCACACGGCAGGCAATTTCGCCACGGTTCGCAATTAAAATCTTTTCAAACATGATGATCGTCCTTAATTGTTGTTATTCGAGCTAGAAACCCAAGCAGGCTGCTGTTTATTTAAAAAGGCACTCAGGCCTTCTTTTGCCTCGCTACCTTGACGAACTTGAGCAATATGATGTGCTGTCTGTTGCAGCAAGTCATTACTCATGGTCTGGTTGCTCACCATTTGAATGAGTTGTTTTGATGCCGCTTGAGCATGCGGGCCACCGAGTAATAGTGCATCAATAATTTCTTGAACTTTTTTATCTAAGTCTTCGGCATCTGCTACTTCGTGTGCCAAACCAATGTGTTTGGCATCACGTGCTGAAATTCGCTCGGCAGTTAAGAAGTAACGAGAAGCTTGTCTTGCACCAATTGCACGAATTACATAGGGGCTAATGGTAGATGGAGCAAGTCCTAAACGAACCTCGGATGTTGCAAACTTGGCATCAGTGCTGGCAATGCAAATATCGCATGCCGATGCTAAACCCATACCGCCGCCAAAGGCAATACCATGCACACGAGCAATCGTCGGTTGCTTAAGTGTTGCAAGTGCATCTAACATTTGCGCAAGTTTTAATGCATCTGCTTCATTTTCTGCTGAAGATGCCTGACCTGCCTGTTTCATCCAGTTGAGGTCGGCACCTGCCGAAAAGCTTTTGCCACGACCCGCTAAAACCACAACACGGATATCATCTCGTGTATTGATTTGCTTAAAGCAAGCATGCAGCTCTTCAATAACTGTCGTATTAAAAGCATTGTGCAGTTCAGGGCGGTTCAGCCAAACATAGGCAACCTGACCTTGTTGTTCGAGTTGTAAAAATTGATAGCTCATATACACCTCTTACATGCGGAACACGCCAAATTTGGTTGGCTGGATTGGTGCATTCATAGCGGCAGCAAGGCTTAAACCGAGTACCTGACGAGTTTGAGCTGGGTCGATTACACCGTCATCCCAAAGACGTGCAGAAGCATAATATGGATGACCTTGGCGCTCGTATTGTTCACGAATGGGTTGCTTAAATTCATCTTCTTGTTGAGCTGACCACTCGGCACCTTTTTGCTCAATCTGATCACGTTTTAAAGTTGAGAGTACGCTTGCTGCTTGTTCGCCACCCATGACTGAAATACGAGAGTTTGGCCATGTCCATAAAAAGCGTGGTGAATAAGCACGGCCACACATACCGTAGTTACCCGCACCAAACGAACCACCAATAATTAGGGTGAGTTTTGGTACATTTGCGGTTGCAACTGCCATCACTAGTTTGGCGCCATTTTTTGCAATACCTTCATTTTCATACTGGCGACCAACCATAAAGCCCGTAATGTTTTGTAGAAATAACAATGGAATATTGCGCTGTGTGCATAGCTCAATAAAGTGAGCACCTTTTTGTGCGGACTCTGAAAATAAAATTCCGTTATTGGCAATAATCCCGACTGGCATACCATAGAGGGAAGCGAAACCAGTAATCAGTGTTGAACCAAAACGTGCTTTAAACTCATCAAAACGAGAGCCGTCTACAATACGCGCAATCACTTCGCGAATGTCAAAAGGCTTACGTGCATCACTTGGGACTACGCCGTAGAGTTCAGATGCATCAAATAGTGGCTCATCAATTTGCTTGTTTAACTCATTTGGTTTTTTATTTAAGTTAGCGACAATGTTTCGTGCAATCGCAATCGCATGTTCATCATTTTCAGCTAAGTGGTCAGCCACACCCGAAAGACGTGTGTGTACATCGCCACCGCCTAAATCTTCACTGCTCACCACTTCGCCAGTCGCAGCTTTTACCAGAGGAGGGCCACCTAAAAAAATCGTACCTTGATTACGTACAATAATGGTCTCATCAGACATGGCAGGAACATAAGCACCACCTGCGGTACAGCTACCCATCACTACAGCAATTTGGGCAATACCTAGGCTCGACATGCGTGCCTGATTATAGAAAATACGTCCGAAGTGATCGCGGTCTGGGAAAACCTCATCTTGCATGGGTAAATAGGCACCGCCTGAATCTACCAAATAAATACAAGGCAAGTGATTTTGTTCGGCAATTTCTTGGGCGCGTAAATGCTTTTTAACCGTAAGGGGATAATACGTTCCGCCTTTAACCGTTGCATCGTTGGCAACGATCATGCAAGTGATGCCGTTCACCTGACCAATACCAGCAATCACACCCGCAGCAGGAACATCATCTTCATAAACGTTGTACGCTGCCAATTGACCAATTTCTAAAAATGCCGTGCCGACATCAACCAGTTGATCAATACGTTCACGGGGTAAAAGTTTACCTCGAGCCAAATGTTTTTGACGGGCATTTTCACCGCCACCTAAAGCAATACGCTGGGCAACTTGTTTTAGATCTGTGACCAATGTTTGCATGGCTTGCTGGTTTGTTTTGAAGTCTTCACTTCGAACATTAATCTTGCTTTGTAATTGGTTCATAAGATGCATCCTTATTTATAATTATTATTTGGTTTCATTGAAGAGTTCGCGGCCGATCAGCATGCGGCGAATTTCAGAAGTTCCTGCACCAATTTCATAAAGTTTTGCATCGCGCCATAAACGGCCAGCAGGGAATTCATTGATATAACCGTTACCGCCTAAAGTTTGAATTGCTTCACCAGCCATCCAAGTTGCTTTTTCGGCAGAATATAAAATGGCACTTGCAGCATCTTTACGTAGGCTGCGGTCATGATCAGCTTTGTCACAGGCAGCACCAACAGCGTAGACAAGTGCTTTACATGCCAACCAAGTTGAATACATATCGGCAAGTTTGCCTTGCATAAGCTGGAACTCACCTAAAGCTTGGCCAAACTGTTCGCGCTGATGCAAATAAGGAATTACCACATCTAGACAGGCATCCATAATGCCTAAAGGTCCAGCACTTAAAACTGCACGTTCATAGTCCAAACCACTCATCAGTACTTTTGTGCCGTTACCAACACCGCCGAGTACATTTTCAGCAGGGACTTCTACATTGTCAAAGAACAGTGGGTAAGTGTTAGAGCCACGCATGCCTAACTTGTCTAAATGATTACCGTGGCTGAAGCCTTTCATGTTTTTTTCAACTAGAAAAGCAGTCATGCCTTTCGCGCCAGCTTTAGGGTCAGTTTTTGCATAAACCACCAACACATCGGCGTCACCGCCATTGGTGATCCACATTTTTGAACCGTTTAAAACAAAGTGATCACCTTTTTGCTCAGCACGTAATTTCATGCTGACCACATCAGAACCTGCATTCGGTTCAGACATCGCAAGGGCACCTACATATTCACCAGAAATCAATTTTGGTAAATATTTCTGTTTTTGTTGTTCGTTACCGTTACGGTTAATCTGGTTTACACATAAATTAGAATGAGCACCGTAAGACAAACCAATGGCTGCCGAAGCACGGGAAATTTCTTGCATAGCAATAATATGAGCTAAATAACCCATATTGGCACCGCCATATTCTTCAGAAACTGTCATGCCTAAAAGGCCCATATCTCCGAATTTTTTCCAGAGATGTGCAGGGAATTTGTTGTCTTGATCAACTTGTTGGGCAATTGGTGCAATTTCCTTTGCACAAAAAGCGGCTACCGAATCTTGAAGCGCAATTAAAGTTTCATCTAGACCGAAATTCAAGCTGCGTAGGTTCATGATATTTTCATCCTATTGGTTATATTTGTTGTCCATAAAATATTTTGTGGGTATTTGATAAGTAACATACAATGATTTTTTGAAAAAGTGAATACAGATTCATAAAATGATTTACAATTCATTTTATTTGTTAGAGAATAAATTATGAGCTATAAACGATCATCTTTAATGCAAGAGCGGATGGAGCAAAATCGTAAATCGATTTTGAATTCAGCCAGAAAAATAATTTCAGAGGGAGGATTTAAAGACGCGCAAATACAAACCATTGCAGAGCAAGCGGGTGTATCTAGTGGACTGGTTTATCGCTACTTTGATAATAAAAGCCAAGTGCTGATTGAGGTTTTGTCCGAGGCTATTAATACAGAATTATTGGTGATTGATTCGATTACCGAAAGTGAGTTATCGGCAAAGCAGAAATTACACAAGGCGGTGGCAACCTTTGTAAAACGGGCACTGAATAGTCCTCAGCTTGCATATTCACTCATGTTTGAACCCGTCGATTCAACGGTTGAACATGAGCGTTTTCGTGTGAAACAATTGATTAAACAAAGTATTAAAAAAATACTTGCGGATGGAAATGCAAGTGGTGAGTTTGTCTTGGATGATTTAAATACAGCAGCACTTTGTGTTGTCGGCGCCATGACCTATGTGGTGGTTGAACCCCTAGACCCAGCTCAAAATACAAAGTTTGATCATGCACACAAAGACTATTTTTCAAAACAGATTGCTGACTTTTGTGTAGATGCTGTGCAGAAGAAATAGGACATATAAAGGATAAACATTACAAAGCAGGCGGTTTGGAAAAGTAGTTGCAGTAACAACAATTAGATCAGGTATGAAGAGAATTAAAAGAATCAAGGAGAATGATTCAATGCAACAAGAACGGTTAAGCTACGCCTCGGGACCAAGCACACAGCCCTTATTGGGTATGACCATTGGTGAACAATTCGATCAGGCTTGTCGGCAATATGCTGAAAAGGAAGCAATCGTTAGTTTTCATCAAAACAGACGACTAACCTATAAAGCTTTACAGGATGAAGTAAATGCTTTTGCGTGTAGCCTTTTAAAATTGGGATTAAAAAAAGGAGATCGATTAGCCATCTGGTCACCTAACTGTGTGGAATGGACGGTAACCCAATTTGCAGCTTTTAAAGCAGGGATTATTTTAGTCAACCTGAATACAGCTTATAAAAGCCATGAACTTGAATATGTGTTGAATAAAGTCTCATGCAAAGGATTGATTATTGCTTCTCAATTCAAAACCACTGATTACCAAGAATTACTCACAAAAATAGCCCCTGAATTAACCAACAGTCCGGATAAAGTGCTTAGTTCAGAGCGACTACCACATTTAAAATTTGTGATTAAAATTGATGACCAACAACATACGGGCATTCATCGTTTTAGTGATTTAGTTACTACGCCAACTTCTGATGAGCTAGAACAATTAAAACAATTAGCGAAGCAACATCAATTTGATGAAACCATTAATATTCAATTTACCTCAGGTACAACAGGGAATCCCAAAGGGACCATGTTGACCCATCATAATATTTTAAATAATGGTTATTTTGTAGGTGAAGGGATTCGCTTAACCCCCCAAGATAAAGTTTGTATTTCAGTGCCTTTGTTTCATTGTTTTGGTATGGTCATGGGAAATTTAGCCTGCGTTACGCATGGGGCAACGATGGTCTATCCATCGGCGGTATTTAATCCTTTAGAAACTTTAAAAGCGATTCATCAAGAACGTTGTACGGCAGCTTATGGCGTGCCAACCATGTTTATTGCCACCTTAGAACATGAGCAATTTAATGAGTTTGATTTATCGAGCTTAAGAACAGGCATTATGGCAGGTAGTCCTTGCCCACGTGAAATTATGCAACGTGTCATAGACCGTATGCATATGTCTGAAATCACGATTTGTTATGGCATGACTGAAACCTCACCAGTAAGTGTACAAAGTTCGGTAAATGATTCGATTGATAAACGTGTGAGTACAGTTGGACATGTTCATCCGCATGTTGAAATTAAAATTGTCGATTTAGAAGGACAGATTGTTCCGCAAGGGACTTTGGGTGAGCTATGCGTTCGTGGTTATTCAGTGATGGCTGGCTATTGGGGCGAAGAAGAAAAGACCAAAGAGGTCATTGATTCAGCTGATTGGATGCATACAGGTGATATTGCCGAAATGGATCAAGATGGTTTTATTAAAATTAAAGGCCGCATTAAAGATGTTGTAATTCGTGGTGGGGAAAATCTCTTTCCAAAAGAAATTGAAGACTTTTTATATACCCATCCAGATGTGAGCGATGTCCAAGTCATTGGTTTGCCAGATGCAAGATATGGTGAAGAACTCTGTGCCTGTATTATTTTGCATGAGCATCATCAAATTGATGAAGACCGCATTCGCCAATTCTGCAAAGAGCACATTTCTCATAATAAAGTGCCGCGCTATGTCCGATTCTTTAATGAGTTTCCAATGACCGCTTCAGGCAAAGCACAAAAGTTTAAATTGCAGGAAATTATGCGAGCTGAACTTAACTTAACTGGAAATGTCTTTGACTAAAGAAATCTAAAGCCCGTTCAAAGTGCAGCAAACTATAAAATTAAAGGCAGTTTAAATAGAGGATAAAACAAAATGGCAAAAGACTTTAATAGCCCAAAAGTAGTCGAAGGATATGACGAACATATTCGTAAATTAATTCCAGGTTATGAAGTCATCCATCAACAGGTGGATGCCATTTTACAATCGGTGTTGAAACCTAATGCTCATATTTTAATTGTGGGCTGTGGTACGGGTTATGAACTTGAATATTTACTTAAACGGCATCCAGACTGGAAATTTACAGCAGTTGATCCCTCTTTGACCATGCTGCACAAAGCCCAAGAACAGGTTGAACTTTTAGGTAAATCTTCTCAAGTGACCTTTGTTCATGGTGAAACTTCGGCTTTGCCTCTGGAAAATTGCTTTGATGCTGCACTTTCTATTCTCGTGGCTCATTTTATTGCAGACGACATAAAACCTATTTTTTTTAAAGATATTTATGATCGCTTAAAAGAAAAAGCAGTTTTACTTACCTACGATTTAATGACTTGTGTAAACCCACAGCAGCTTCAAGCACTACGTTATTTATGTTTGGCTCAAGGTTTAACTGAAGAGCAATGTCAGAAAATGTTAGAGCGTATGGCGCAAGACTTTTTTAGCTTAACTACAGAAGGGTATATAAAACTTTTGGAAAAAACTGGCTTTGAAAGCATACAGCCATATACGCAAATTTTGACGTATCAGGGTTTTATTGCAAAAAAATAATGTCAGTAGAGACAAGGGAATGTTGTCTTAACACCTAAATATTCTCAAAGAGGATGAGAATATAAAAAACGAAAAAAATTAGAAGAACTAGCTTTACCTATAACACATTAAAAAGTGGCCTCAATGCTGCTTAAGGGAGGTTTTGTCTAAAAAATATGATGAAAGACTTTCTAGAGGAAGAAAGTCAGATTTCTAAGGGCCTGTTTTAGATAGGCACATAACAAAAAGGACGTAGAGATCTTTAAGTCTAATTAAAGATCAAAAAAGGAAAGTTTTATGATAAATGCTTTAAATACAACGGTTCAAAAAAGCCTATTAGCTATTTCTGTGACCCTGTTTGTGTCTTCTGCTTTTGCAGGTCAAACAGATCCTGAAATAGAACAACTTCGCCAAGAAGTAAAAGAACTACGGGCTATGCTACAAGCAAATATACAAGCTCAAAAATCTTTATCGCAACAAAGAGTGGAGCTGGCAACTTCTGCAACTCCTCAAGCTGCTCAGCCTACAAAACAAGTGTTAACTAAGTCTGGTGCTGAATTTAACTTATATGGATATATACGGGCAGATGCTTCATATCAAATGAAGGGCGCATCTACCATGTATAACAATATTAGCGGTGTTCCACTCGAAAATACGCCAGAAGAATCTGCTCAAAAAGACCAATTACACAGTACCGTTAATGTGACACGTTTTGGGTTGAATTTTAAAACTCCAACTGCTGCGGGTGATGTCGGCGGGAAACTGGAAATGGACTTCTTTGGGGCTGCAACTCGTGATCAGTTTCGGATACGCCATGCTTATTTAACGTTTGATAAATGGCTCATCGGTCAAACGTGGTCAACATTTATCGCACCTGAATATTATCCTGAAACGATTGATGCAGGCACATTTGTAGGCAGTGCATTATTAAGATCACCTCTCGTCCGCTATAGCGATAACTTAACTGCCAATACGAGTTTTGCAATATCTGTTGAAGACCCGAAATATACTGCGACAACTGACCCTGACAATAAAATGCGCTTACCAGCTTTGGTAGGACGCTTAAATCATAAATTTGCCAATGGTTCGATGTTATCTGCCCGTAGTTTAGTTGCCGAAAAAAGAACTAATAATGATGAGCAAGTCGCTTGGGGCGTGGGCTTCGGCGGTAAATATCAAATTACGCCCGATACCTTACTCAAAGCCGATTATTACCATGTCAAAGGAGATGGGCGTTTCTTGCTATGGAGTAATAGCGGCTATGCAATAGATGATCAAAACAATATGCATAGCAATGAATTTGACACCGTTTCTTTGGGTATTACTCATCAATTTACGCCAAAAATCCGTTCAACCTTAGCTTATGGCTATATGAAAGCCAAAGATGACAACCGTTTTGCCGAGTTACAACGTAATAGCACCACTCAAAACAAACAGCTTTGGCAGGGCTGGGTAAATGCACTTTATAACCCTTACAAGCCAATTACGTTGGGTGTCGAATATGTGTATGGCGAACGAGAAACTTTTGATGGACGTAACGGGATTGATAACCGCTTCAATATGATGGCGACTTATGACTTTTAATTTACTCAACAAAACCTTGAATAATCTGTTTTTTCTTTTTAAAAGAATTGAATATGAATTTATCTCACAGAGGAGGTGGGTAAATGACAACTTCTAAATTAAATGTAAATGAAATTATTGATCAGGCCAAGTTTAGATCGTATCACTGGAGTATTTTACTTTGGTGCTTATTAATTATTATTTTTGATGGGTATGATCTGGTTATTTATGGAGTAGTGCTGCCTTTGCTAATGCAAGAGTGGTCGTTGACCGCTGTACAGGCGGGAATGTTAGCAAGTACGGCTCTATGTGGAATGATGTTTGGGGCAATGTTCTTTGGAACTTTGGCAGATAAAATAGGCCGTAAAAATGTGATTTTAATTTGTATCACTCTTTTTAGCGGGTTCACTTTTTTAGGCGCTTTTGCATCAAGTCCACTTGAGTTTGGGGTACTTCGGTTCTTGGCGGGGCTAGGCATTGGTGGGGTCATGCCAAATCTAGTTGCTCTGACCTCGGAATACGCACCTAAACGCATACGCAGTACTCTAGTAGGGAGTATGTTTAGTGGTTATGCGATTGGGGGAATTCTTTCAGCCTTAATTGGTAGTTATTTGGTTGAAAGTCAGGGATGGCAAATTATGTTTTTAATTGCCGGTATTCCACTATTTTTATTACCTGTTATTTGGAAGTTTTTACCTGAATCTTTAACCTTCTTGGTTAAGACTGGGAAAACTGAACAGGCACAGCGCATTATTCAAAAAATTTCACCTGAGCAAACCATAACGATCAATACGCAATTAGTACTTAATGAAGATAATGTTCCCACAGGTAGTTCTGTAAAAGGATTATTTCAACAAGGTCGTGCATTTAATACGCTCATGTTCTGGCTCGTGTTCTTTATGTGCTTACTCATGGTGTATGCCTTAAGCAGCTGGTTACCAAAACTCATGCTTGCAGCAGGGTATTCATTGGGCAAAAGTATTTTATTCTTGCTTGCCCTAAATGTTGGCGCAATGATCGGTTCAATTGGCGGTGGTATTTTGTCTGATAAATTCCATCTAAAACCTGTAATTATGGGAATGTTGCTGGCGGGTGTTTTTGCATTAATAGGTTTAGGCTTTAAGTCACCAGCCTATGTTTTATATGGTTTGGTTACTGTTGCAGGTGCTGCAACGATTGGTACCTCAATTCTGCTTTATAGCTACGTTGCACAATATTATCCATTGAGTGTGCGCTCTACTGGGATTGGCTGTGCTTCTGGTGTTGGTCGTATTGGGGCAATTGTTGGTCCAATCTTAACAGGCATGTTATTAGTATTAGAATTGCCCCATAAGATGAATTTCGTGATGATCGCAATCCCTGCAATTTTGGCGCTTTTCGCTGTTATGGTTCTGCGACGACATGCTGTTGAAGAAAAAAATATTGCTCCAAAACTCTCTACTGAACTAGAGGGTGGCTAATACATATTTATACAGGTAGGGAAATTATTCCTACCTGTATTTGGAAGTTTTATTTGTTAAGTAACTGGTTTAAATGAACCAGATTTGCCATTTGCTGATTACCTTTATCATTTGGATGTAAATGATCACCAGAATCATAAATTGGATTCAATCGCTCAGGATGTTTTGAATCTTTTAAGCCTTGCTCAAGATCCAGAACCCCATCAAATGTTTTACTGGTTCTCATCCAGTGATTGATTCGCTGACGTAATTCATCTTTATTGGGTTGGTAATAATTATCTAAAGGTGTATTGGGTAAAGCACCTGAAAAGGGAAGTAACGTCGCCCCAATCACTTGAATACCTTGCTCATGAGCTTCCTTTACAACACGTTTATAACCCTCAGTTAATGCTTCAAAAGACGGTATTTGTTGTTTAGGTGCAAAAGCTGTACCGGGCCATGAAATATCATTGATACCCACCAGCACAATTAAAGTTTTAACCCCTGAGTATTGAAACACCTCAGTTTTTAAACGTTTTAAAGCACTGTCACCCATACCGTCGTTAAGTAACCGATTTCCTGAAATTCCACTATTAATGACAGCCACATGGTCTGCTGATAAACGTTTAGCTAAAAAATCAGTCCATCGAGAATTTGCATCTAGAGTTGCAGTTGCGCCGTCGGTAATGGAATCTCCAATAACTGCAACAACATGAGCTTTACGCTTCGGTTTTACTTCTACTGCCGACAATAATAACCTCGCCGTTGTTGCTTGAGCATTCGTAGGAACACTTAAGTGTGCTGTCTGGTTACCAGTAATAATCCAACTGGTTTGTTTAGCATCCCAATGGAATGTTTTAAAGGTTGTTGGCTTTTGAATAAAGCTATTTACCATTAACTGCGCATGATCGGGAACAGCTAATTCGATTGGATCACTCACTAGTTGTTTGCCCGGTAAAATTTTTGCTTTAAGTTGCCCAGAAAAATACACAGGATAGGCGCTCTTAGATTTCAGACTTGCTGTGTCCGCTAAGCCAATTGTTGTTTTATCAATATAAAGCGGTTTTTTGCCATATTGATTGGTAAAAACAAGTCGAACACTTACACCACCCAAACTAATTTGACTCACTTGTCTGATCGTTTGGTTAGATATTTGTTCAGGAATATGAGTCGGGAAAACAAAATCTTTATCCCAGACTTTTTGGGGGCTAGCTGCCCAAGTGGTAATCCATTCGCTCTTTTGTACTTCTGCTTGTGCAAAGCTCGTAATTAAAACCAGAGAGAATAGGGCGGATTTATAAAGTTTCATCTCATGAACTCTTTAAAACGAATTAAAGTTATCTTGAAACAAATTGCTGGCTTGTTATAGCGGTCTAAGCGGAATAAGATTTGTGAAACAGATTCATAAATAGATTTCGTTATGTCATATTTTGATATTAATCGATCTGGCGAGCTGGCAATTTTTATTCGTGTGGTCGAGTTAGGAAGCTTTTCTGCTGTAGCAAGAGCATGCGACATGACGCCGTCTGCTGTCAGTAAATTAATTGCTCGTTTAGAGAAAAGACTTGGGGTAAGGTTACTTAACCGTTCAACACGCCAGTTTCAACTCACCAGTGAAGGATGCCAGTTTTATGAGCAGGGTCTTCAAATACTCAGTGAGCTAGATGAGCTTGAACAATCGGTTACTGCCAAACACACACCGAAAGGGCGAATAAGAATTCATACCAGTCTTTCATATTGGACGCATTTTTTATTACCTTGTATTTCTTTATTTAATCAGCGCTATCCACAAATTGAATTAGAGGCTCATTTAAGTGATGAAGTCATTAATTTAGTTGAGCAAAGAATTGATGTTGCCATTCGGACAGGGCCATTAAAAAATTCAAATCTAGTGGCGCGTTCATTGGGGAGCACGCATAAACATTATGTATGTTCACCAACATATATTACACAGTGCGGTTGTCCACAGCATCCAGATGAACTTTACGAACACCAACTTTTAGACGTAAGTTATCAACGCCAGAATAAAACATGGTTATTTAAAAAAGCAGATCAAGAAATCGCACTCCTGCCTACTCAGGTTTTAAGAGTAAATCATGGAGAAGCGATTTTGCAGTTAGCGCTTGCCGATGTTGGCATTGCACAGCTAAATGAATTTCAAATTCGAAAAGCGCTAGAACAAAAGCAGTTAATTAAAATTCTTGAAGACTGGAATATTCATGCTTCTGAAGAATTTCATGCTGTCTGGATCGGTCATGATAAATATGTTCCTAAACGTGTACGGGTCTTTTTAGATTTCTTGGTAGAGCATGCAAATATCAGTTAATTGGGTCTTTTCTTGCACTTAACTGACATTGGTGAATTGTTTCATTCATGGTTTCCACAAAGTTCATGTTCGCGTCAATATTTTGTAAGCTTACTTTTGGTAGGTCTTGTACAAATTGTGGCGAATAATGTTCTTCTAAAGAGTTATAAATACAATTGCATTGTGAGAGCGCACGGCCTGACCACATACAATGGGTATTGAATTCGTTTTTACTAATAGATCTGCAACCTAATAAACTTATAGAACTTATTAATAGGGTGCACACTAAAACAATACGATATGAAAAAAACATCATTATTGCTCTTCGTTGGTTGTTGTTATCGTTAAGTTATGCTTATAGAGGGGCTAATCTTTAGCTGGCGTTAAATCTTGAGATTTTTTCCGTGTAAAGATAAAAGTCGGGATAGGTGAAAAGATGAGAGGAATTCTTTAAAAGTGTTTTAAGCTGAACGATAAGATAATGAAGTTTAAGAAAAATAAAATGATATAAAATAATAGTCATTAGAGACTCCTTGATAAAAGAAGTTACGCCCAATCACTGCTATTAATTATGGTGGTGAAACGAAAGAGGGTTAGCAGACTGATACCTAAGAAACCAGCACACCCGAAGGTGTCCCACTCCCGTTCCTCCGTCAAAGGCACGAGGGGCTCCACACCAAAAAACGTGTTTTTAGTGCACTTAGGTAGACGATCTGCTAAAACCGACTGACAAAATAGGTCAGCCGGAGCATGATAAGCTGAGCATTAAAGCGGGTCAATTGCAAAAATAAAAGATTGGTTTATATAAACAAATATTAATATTTTTAAATTTTGATTAATAAAATAAGCGATTATTTAGAATTTAGACGATTGATTAATTATTATACCTAATCTTAATGTTTGAGTTTAAATGTTTATATATCAAATATTTATTAATTGTTAATTTATATATTGTTTGCAATCATTGACTTAATAAGACACAAACTTAGAAAGGGTGAGCAATTTTACTTTTCTGAATATAACAATCTTAAATAATTAGCCAGTGCCAAAATTTAATTAAAATATCAATTGCAAGAATGGTATTTTTTAATCATTTATTTAATTTTGATTTTTACAAAAGCTTGCATAATCTACAAAAGTTAAGAGAACCGCAGCGGTAGGCCAACAGAAGATAATGTTATTCATAAGCCTACATCTTAAAATTAATCAGGGTGACCGCAATGGTAAGAATTTTTTGTGCAGTGAGTATGGTCGTTGCAATTGCTATGGGTATGAGCGCTTGCCAAGATCGAAACTCAACAGATGATGATGGAACACATGGCTCTAATGATCCAACCGTTCCTCAGCAAATGAATAAAAACTCATAATTATTTCATTTAAGAAAACTCACTTTTAGGTGGGTTTTCTTATCGTTATTTTCTATAAAATATGTAACATAATAAAAAAAATAATTATATGAAAATATAAAATTAATCAATAAATTAGTGAGTTATAGTCTTTCTATAAATTTGTTGTTAATAAATTGTTGCTAGGATGAGTTATCGTTTCAAAAAATTAATAAAATAAACACAATAAATTACTTATATTCATCCAAAATTCATTTTAGTGATGACAGTTTTATAAAGGTAAGGATATGCCCCAGTACTTAAGAATAGCTGAGAAAATATATCAAAATGTTAAAGAAAAAAAAGGCTTTACAGATGAGCCTATGGAAGATCTCAACAATTTGATGATTGAACTCAGACATGAGCTTAAGGGGACAAAGCTTAAGCTTTTATACAATTATATTGATTTTGCTGAATTACTGATTAAACCTCTACAAGAATCTAAAATTAAATTGGATTTAAGTATTATTCCTAAGAGTAGGAATACTCAAGAATTTGTATTATGGCTTGCAGGTTTTATTGAACGGATTACAACAGGTGGACAAGAAAAGTTACCACCAATCCAAGCGAAGGTTGCTTTACCTACCTACGCTTATGAGGAAACTTATTCTACTTCAGAAACGCCTGTAAATAACGGAGAAGAAATTATTGAATATTTTAAGAAAAAAGAAAGTTAAATAGATACATATAAAAAGAGCTTATTTCCGAGGGCCAATCGGAAATAAGCTCATAGTTTTGGGTTAATAGAAAATATTAAAAAAAGAAATTATCTTCCATTCCATGCATCTTTAATCGCTTGTTTTGCATGTTCCCATTTTAAGCGAGATTCAGCTTTGAGTTCTTCCCACTTTTGTTCTAGGCCGCCTTCGACATCTTCAAATTGAGTACCTTGCTGTGATTCGGTACGTGCGCGATGACCTAACTCATAGGCTGCTGAAAAATCTCGATCGAAATCTAGATCTGGTGTAGTAAGCTGAGCTTCTTGATAATAAGGACGAGTAAGGTAACTTTCGCGCCAATAAGTGTCAGAATAATTATGGTCGCCAGCTGGCAGTCGTGCGTGATCGCTATTTTGATCTGTCATCAGTTTTTCCTCATCTATTATTTAATTTTATGCTTATGTTAAATTTAGGAAGGTGAGTTCACCTTCCTAAATAAAATGAATGACCGCATCAAATGACATTCAAGTCAGCAATGGATTAGCGTTGCTGATTGTTGTTATTTGAGTTTTGTTGGCCTGAATCTTTTTGATTAGAGCCTTGTTGTTGGCGGCGGTTGTCATTTTGCTGTTGTTGCTGATTGTTTTGTTGCTGTTGATCATTTTGCTGTTGGTTGCCGTTTGGCTGTTGCTGGTTATTGCGGTTGTCATTTTGCTGTTGTTGTTGCTGTTGATTATCACGTTGATTGCTTTGATTATTAGTAGTGCTCATCTTTAATTACCTCATATCATTTATGATGTGTGTTTTATCTGAGAGCTTCAGATAGGTTTATTTAAGCATGAAAATTTATAATGTGAAGCTTAAGGGTGTTACCCAATATTTAACTGTAACTTCTAAAATTAAATAAAACATTGATTTCTATAAAATGTAATTTTTATCAAATAAACATAATTAATATGAAAGTTGATTAAATTACATTTAAGTACATTGGTGTTAAAGAAATACTATGATCATTTCTAAATGTGTATTTGTTATTTTATATTTAGGAATATCTATTTTTTATTATCTAATATTATGTATTCTATATCTTTAGAAATGCAATAAATAAGTTGTCTTATTTTAAGGCAAGGTGGTCCTTTGAATATTCGTCTAAAATTATAGAACTGATTTTTATAATAAATAGAATAAAAGAAGGTCCCTACAGGTTTTTCTTTAGTTTCAGAACCTCCCTTTTTTAAGAGTCCTGTGCATGCAATATAAAGATCGGCATGTAAGAGTTCTTTGCCTTTTTTGATCATCTCTATGGTGACTTGCATCGATTCAGGTGTATATTTTTCAATAAGTTCCGAAGAGATATGAAGTGTATTTTCTTTGACACGTAAGTCATAACTGACCAAGCTTCCAATAAGAATATCGCCCGAATAGGGGCTTAAAGAAAAGCGGTAAGCTAGATAGCCCGCAGAAGCACTTTCAAAAAGTGCAATTTTAATTTTTTCTTGTGCTAATAATTTGCAACATGAGTTAAACATTTGTTTTCTCCTTACATGTTTTTTAATTTAGTTATAAAATTATTTTTAATTTCTTTTTGTTAATTTTTTAATATTTATACTTTTCAAAGTAACTCAAATGTAATTTAAGTTTAAAATTTATATATTTTTTATAAAAACAGAAGGTTAATTTATTCTAAAGTTGAGAATGTAATGTTGTGTTAATTTTCATGGTATTGAATTTTAAGATTTTTGTGGGAAATGATTGTTTCTTAATAACGTAATATAACAAAGGGGTGCTGGGATTATGGTTTGATTAAAGTATGGTAATTTATATCTCACTAAAGGAGAATAGAAATGCCTGTTGTAGTGAAAGAAAGATTATTAGACCTACTACAAGATAATCAACAGAACTATTACGAATTATTTGTTTTTTTCCTTGATCCTGATATTTCTAGTTTTGAAAAAGAAAAGAAAGCAAGAGATTTTCTGATTAAAGAAATAGATAAACTAGATCAAAAGGAAATAGATTTTCCTTCAAATATAAATATGATTAAAGCATGGTGTGAGAATGACAATAAAGAAAACTGTGAATTATTTCAGACTTACCTAAACCGTAGACAAAACGGGGGCGAGAGAGAGTATTTTAAGAATGTCGGTCAGGCATTCGAATTTTTAATTAAGGTTTCCCCAACTAAAAAAGTAGATGGTGCATGGCTCTATAGTTCAGTTCACTACTGGAATGATCCGATTTTTCATGACCTCATTATTACTTATCTAGAAGAGCTGGGACTAGGTGAGCCGAAAGCAAACCATGTCTGTATTTATGATGACTTGCTACGTAGTTTGGGTCTCGATAGTTTTGATGTGCTTTTAGAAGATGAATATTACCATAATGCCGTAATTCAGTTGGCGCTTGGTTATGCTCCGTCTGAGTTCATTCCAGAGATTGTGGGCTTTAATTTAGGCTATGAGCAATTACCACTTCATCTACTCATCAGCAATTATGAGCTTGCAGAATTAGGTATTGATTCTAAATATTTTAATTTGCACATCACTATCGATAACATTGATAACGGGCATGCAGATAAAGCAATTAAAGTTATAGAAAATATTTACGATAAATATA
The DNA here is from genome assembly GCF_000399665.1 of Acinetobacter calcoaceticus ANC 3811. GTDB lineage: Bacteria > Pseudomonadota > Gammaproteobacteria > Pseudomonadales > Moraxellaceae > Acinetobacter > Acinetobacter calcoaceticus_B. The sequence continues at coordinate 1,498,284 of NZ_KB976986.1, read as the reverse complement.
GAGATAAAGAACTTTTCTTTAATAAATTGAAGCGCGGTTTTGCTCTTAATGGTCATGGTGTTTCATCTTCAAAAATTATTAAAAATTTAAATCTTGAAGATTTAGTCCTTAAAATTTTGAAAAGAAAAGCTTTAGTTGGTCAGTTAATTCATAACGAAAGCCGACAATTCGGATGTAAAACGATTAATCAATGGTTATCAAATCCAGATGATGTTAGCGGCCTGTTATCACATTTAATTGAACACAAGTGGATCAAATTTAAGGCTGACCCTGAACTGAGTGTGTTCTGGCGAATGATTAATGAAGAAAATGGAAAAATGTTTGGGGTGTTTAACCCTGTAGAGCGTCAAATTATTCATGACTGGATTGCAGGCGATGATCATTCTTCTAATGTCTTGGCATATAGCAGGGCATTAAATAATAGCCAACGTATTCAAGATTATTTGTTTAGCTATATCTCTGATGGCGAACTTGATGCCTTACAAGAGCGTGTTCAGAAATCACATGATCTCGCCATAAAAATATGCAAGCTGACTCCGTTTTTGGCCCCAGATTCACACCATAAAAGCATTGGACTTTGGAGCACGCGTAAATATGTCGAGCTTCTTTTTCCATATTTAAGTTCCTTTAACAAAAACTAACTCTTGAAGTTTTTAATTCACCCCACGTTTAACTTTAAAACATAGGTAATGAACATGACTGATAATGTTAAATCAACAAATAAAACAAGTGAAATGGCTGGAGCTGATGCTGCAAATAAAGCCAATACTACCCAAAAAACTGAACAATTAGATTCAGTCAGAGACGATGCAACCAATGAAGCATTAACCACAAACCAAGGTGTTAAAATAGCGGATAACGAGAATAGCTTAAGAGCGGGTATTCGTGGTTCGACGCTACTAGAAGATTTTATTTTAAGAGAGAAAATTACTCATTTTGACCATGAACGTATTCCTGAACGTATCGTGCATGCGCGTGGTGTAGGCGCGCACGGTTACTTTCAAGCGTATGAAGGAAATGAACGTTTAACAAAAGCAGGATTTTTAACTGATCCAAGCATCCAAACGCCAATTTTTGTACGTTTCTCAACAGTGCAGGGATCACGTGGCTCTGCTGACACCGTCCGTGATATTCGTGGTTTTGCGATTAAATTTTATACCCAAGAAGGTAATTTCGATTTAGTCGGCAACAATGCGCCAGTATTTTTTGTGCAAGACGGTATTAAGTTTCCAGACTTTGTTCATGCGGTAAAACCTGAACCAGATACAGAAATGCCAACAGGAGCAACTGCACACGATACTTTCTGGGATTTTGTATCTTTAGTCCCTGAGTCAGCTCATGCAGTAATTTGGGCAATGTCAGACCGTGCTATTCCACGTAATCTACGCTCAATTCAAGGCTTTGGTGTTCATACATTCCGTCTTATTAATGCTCAAGGTAAATCACATTTTGTGAAATTCCACTGGACCCCTAAACAAGGTTTAAGTGCTTTAGTGTGGGATGAGGCTCAAAAGCTTGCAGGTAAAGATCCAGATTTCCATCGTCGAGATCTTTACGAAGCAATTGAGAATGGGGTTTATCCTGAATGGGAGTTGGGTGTACAAATTGTCGAAGAAGAAGATGAAATGAACTTTGACTTCGATTTGTTAGATCCAACTAAAATTATTCCTGAAGAGTTGGTTCCAGTAACACCAATCGGCCGATTTGTTTTAAATAGAAATGTAGATAATTTCTTTGCAGAAACAGAGCAGGTGGCTTTCTGTCCGGGACATATTGTGCCAGGAATTGATTTTACAAATGACCCACTTCTACAAGCACGCCTATTTTCGTACACCGATACACAGTTAAGTCGTTTGGGGGGACCGAACTTCCATCAAATTCCGATCAATAAACCGGTATGCCCATTCCACAACAATCAACGTGATGGTATTCACCAACATACGATTCATAAAGGGCAGGCTTCATATCAACCAAACTCAATTGATAATGATTGGCCAGCAGAAACGCCACCCGCTGCTTCAAATGGTGGCTTTGAAAGCTATCCTGAACAAATTAGCGGACACAAGCTTCGTCAAAGAAGTGAAACCTTTTCCGATCATTTTTCACAACCGCGCCTTTACTACAAAAGCCTTGCCCCTCACGAGCAAAAGCATGTGGTCGATGCCTATACTTTTGAATTAAGTAAAGTGCAAAGAAAACACATTCGTGAGCGCCAAGTTCAACAAATTTTGGCAAACATTGATCTCGACTTAGCTCGACAAGTAGGCGCTAATTTAGGAATTGAAGTTCCTGATTTGACGCTAGATTATAAGAAAACCGCAGTTGAAAAATCGGCTAAATTATCTTTCTTGGCTTTCCCTCCTGCAGATATTCAAGGCCGAAAAGTTGCAGTACTTATTCATAACCTTGTGAAGTCAGATACACTTGAAGCTATTAAAAATTGGGCGATTAAAGAAGGTGCGGTTGTTCATTTACTAGCGCCGAGCTTGGCTCCAGTAAAAGACCATAAAGACAACATTATTACCGCTGATGGTATGCAAATGGCTGAACCTTCAATTGCTTATGATGCGGTAATTATTCCTGATGGCGATAACTTAAATGCTGTGCTGCAAGATGGTGTAGCGCGCCACTATGTACTCGAAGCTTATAAGCATTTAAAACCAATTGCGTTTTTAGGTAATAAATCTGATTTGCTTGAACCGCTAGGTTTAGTTGCTGATGAAGGTACTTTAGTTGAAGATGAATTCCAGCCTATTGCTGAAAAATTCAAAAAACTGATTATGGCTCATCGTGTTTGGTCACGAGAACAAATAGCCGCTCAGGTACCAGCTTAATAAACAAAAAAAGCCCTGAAAGATTTATCTTTCAGGGCTTTTTTATATCTTACGGATTAACCATTTACGATTTGGCCACCGTTTACATGAATCACCTGACCTGTAATATAACTTGCATCATCTGAGGCAAGGAAAAGGTAGGCAGGTGCAACTTCACTTGGTTGTCCCATTCTTCCCATTGGCGTGTCTTTACCAAACTTCTCGACAGTTTCTGCATCGAAACTACTCGGGATTAATGGCGTCCAGATTGGTCCCGGCGCAACACCATTTACCCGAATTCCTTTTTTTTGTTTCATTAAATTGTTCGATAAGCTACGTGTAAAAGTCGTAATCGCACCTTTTGTGCTGGCATAATCAATCAGCTCATCATGGCCTTGATAGCTGGTAATACTGGTTGTGTTAATAATACTGTCGCCTTCTTCCATATAAGGAATTGCTTCTTTCGTCAGATAAAACATTGAAAAAATATTTGTCTTAAATGTTTTTTCTAATTGCTCATTACTAATACTTTCAATTTCTTTTTGCTGATATTGCACGCCAGCATTATTCACTAAAATATTAATTTTTCCATAATGTTGTAGAACTTTATCAATATCTAGTTTTGCAACATCTGGGTCAGAAATATCACCTTTTAATAAAAGGCAATGTTGTCCTTCTCTTTCAACGAGCTTTTTGGTGATTTCGGCATCCTCATCTTCTTCAAGATAAAGGATTGCAACATCAGCGCCTTCGCGGGCAAATAATACTGCAACAGAACGACCTATACCGCTATCACCACCACTAATAACGGCAACTTTATCTTTTAACTTATCGCTTCCTTTATGGGAGCTTTTTATAATTTCTGGTTCAGGATGCATTTTTTCCTGATCGCCTGGTTGATGAGATTGAACTTGTGCGGGGGCGGATGTTGGATAATGATTGGTTGAGTTTTCCATGTTTCAAATACCTCTGCTTTAATATCTAATTTTTCTATAATGATCTATTGCTACGTAAATATGAGTAAAATGAATTTTTTAATAAGTTGTCTTTGTTATTTTATATATAAGGATGTAAATAAATATTTTATATTTAAAAGTTAAATAATATTTATTAATTTGATTTTATTTTTATCAATCATACTTTTAATAATAAATCGATTTTCTGTATCCTCTAACCAGTTTTCTATCGGTAGATTATTAGATAGGTCTAATATTTGCTTAATTATTTTTTTAGCGGCTTCTATATCTTCTGAATTTTTAATAGATATGTCGTCTGAGTTTGAGTATATATCTTCTTGCTGAATATTCTTTGATTTAATAATGTATAAATCTCTTTGAAATGGATGGCTAGCATGAGGAGGATCTAATCTATAGCTCCATTCTTGATCGTAGCTCTGCCATGAATTCTTAGACTTAATATGGCCTAATAAAATTTCAGGTATAGAAATATGCAGATATTGTAGAGTTGAGTATTGATTTTTTAATTGCATTGTTTAATTACTCCTATCATTTTAAATTAGTTTTAAATATTCATTTTAATCTCGCAAGTAAATTTTTTTTGAAAATGTAATTGCATATGTGATTGTTTTATAATTAAATTAATTGTTTGTTAAATATTTGCTCAACGGTAAGTGTGTTCTTGTTTTTTATCAGTCTGTACGTTTTGAAATTTTTTGTTGTGAGTGTTGTTTATTTAAATGCCTTTGTAAAAATATATTGTAATGTTTGATTGAGTAATAATGGGTATGTGGATTATTTAAAAGGTAAAAATTATAATAATTTAAAATTTTAAAATATTTTATAAATAATAAAGTTATAAATAATTTGCAATCTTGTTTTATATACATTTAAAAGGATTGATACATCACTTGGTTGGGAAAATATTATAAATCTTCTATCTTTATTAAATCCGTTAATTAAAAGCGGTAGTGACTATAATTAAATATAGGAAGATATAACTATGGCTAATACTAGATACGAAGATGATGATAACAATAGTAATAGTACAGGTACTTCAAATCGTGGATTTGCAAGTATGGATCCTGAAAGAGTTAAAGAAATAGCGAGTAAAGGTGGGCGAGCAGCCCATGCGAGTGGTAATGCGCATGAATTTACTTCCGAAGAAGCTCGTGAAGCTGGCCGAGCAGCGCATGCAAGTGGTAACGCACATGAATTTACCTCTGAGGAAGCGCGTGAAGCGGGTGCTTTAAGCCATAAAAATGGTGGACGCGGTCGTAGTCGTGACGACGATGATGATGACGATCGCGGTAGCCGTTCAGGTGGTCGTGGCCGTAGCCGTGATGACGATGAGGATGACGATCGCGGTAGCCGTTCAGGTGATCGAGGCCGTGGTCGCAGCCGTGACGACGATGATGATGACGATCGCGGTAGCCGTTCTAGCGGACGAGGCCGAGGTCGCAGCCGTGATGACGACGATGATGATGATCGCGGTAGCCGCTCAGGCGGACGAGGTCGTGGCCGCAGCCGTGATGACGATGATGATGACGATCGCGGTAGCCGTTCAAGTGGCCGAGGTCGTAGCCGTGATGACGATGATGATGACGATCGTGGTAGCCGTTCTAGCGGACGAGGCCGAGGTCGCAGTCGTGATGACGATGATGATGACGATCGTGGTAGCCGCTCAGGTGGCCGAGGTCGCAGTCGTGATGACAACGATGATGACGATCGCGGTAGCCGCTC